>CAVXMG010000015.1:0-228889 GCA_963762735.1 uncultured Actinomycetes bacterium
CGGCCCGGCCCGGCTAGAGCATGAGGATGAGCATGTAGCCCATGGTGAGGCCCATCGCGATCTTGTAGCACGCGGCCAGCCGGGGCGCGAGCCAGGGACCGCCCGGCCGGTGAGCAAGGCCCGGACGGACGGCACCGGCGGCACCTGCCGCATCCCGCATGCCCGCGACACCGGAGGGGCCAGCGGCAACGGCCGGGACGCCGGATTGATCCCGCACCGCTCCTGAAGTCGCCGCGGCCGTGGCGCGCGCCAGTGCGCTGAGCTGGTCGGCTGTCCACAGTCACGTAGCCGATCATGAAAAGTGCCAGGATCACGGCGAGCGCTGAGAGGCTCCCGCCAGCGGCCGCCGGCCGCCGCCCATGCCGGGCATCGCCATCGCGCGGCCTGGCCAGCCGGGCCAGGAGCCGGGCAGCACCGCGAGCATGTAAACCATGGCTGCGCTTTCGACCAGGTGTGCCACCGGATGGGAACACCGCCATCGGCTGCCAGCGGCGTTGCGGCGAAGGCGGCTCCGGACTGCCCGGTAGGCGAACCATGCCGCCGAGGCCCCGAAGACCGCCTGCCACGCCGTGACGGGCAGCGGGCTCAGCCGCGGTAGCAGCATGCCGGCCATCGCAACGCCCATGACGACATGCAGCGAATCGGCGTCCACCTCGGTGAAGCGTCGCCATAGGCGTGCGGCAGCCAGGCGGCCCGCGCAGTAGATCGCGATCGCGATCATGACCGCCGCGAGCGCCGCCGCGAGCCAGGAAGGCCCAGCCATGTCAGCGCTCTCCCGATCGCGCAGGCCGGCACCGAACTCCCTGCCGGGACGCACGGGCGCCTGCCGCCCCCCGTGGGATGCCCCCGCGCAGCGCTGGCAACTCGGCTGGAACCTCGCAGCTATGCATAACGGTAAAAGGGTAATAGGGTCCAGCCAGGTACGCAATCGGGCCTGCCTCAAATTTGATTCCATGGGCCGCCAAGCCAGCTTCCAAAGCAAGTAACATCGTTCCTGGAAACCATATGGGGGTATCCAGTAAACCCCGCCAGGGTACTTTAGGAACCCCCATAGGGTATTGGCTGGGGTGCGGCGCACAGCGCGGGTTTTCCTGTTATGTTGCCTGGCGGTCCAGGGGTGTGTAGATTCTCCGTGCGGCGGCCCGCCATGTGGCCTTCACCCTGGCTAACAGCAGCAGGACCGCAAGCCGTCCCCTAACTGAGGTGACACCCTGTGCCTATATTCATGACTCGCGGTATTGCCGGAATGTGATGTGGCGTGTCGGCGGCAGTGAGTAGCGGGCAGCCACCGGGGCCCGGCGAATCGTCCGGGCCGGTGCGCGTTGAGCTCCTGGTGCAGGGAATGACGTGCGCCGCGTGCGCGGCCAAGGTGCAGAGCAGGCTCAACGCCATCGAGAATGTCTCCGCCACGGTGAACATCGCTACCGAGAAGGCCACCGTGACCGCGCCGTTGTCGGTTCCGGTGCAGTTGCTTGTAGCGGAAATCGAGCGGGCCGGTTACGGCGCCGAGGTGGCCGGCGCAGGTGACGAGCCAGCCGACGTAGGCGGCACCGCCGACGCGGCGCGCGTCGCCTACCTGTGGCGGCGGCTCATTGTCGCGCTGGTGTTTTTCGTCCCGCTCAGCGATCTGTCGGTGCTGCTGTCACTGTTTCCCGCCTACCGGTTCCCCGGCTGGCAATGGGTCCTGGTAGCGCTGGCGGTCCCGGTCGCCGGATGGGCGGCCTGGCCGTTCCACCGCGCCGCGCTGAAGAACGCCAGGCACGGCTCGTCCTCGATGGACACGCTGGTGTCCCTCGGCATCATCGCCGCCTGCGGGTGGTCGGTGTACGCGATGTTCGTGCTGGACCGCGGCACCGTCCACCACACCGCGATGTACGAGCTGCTGCACGCCTCCGGCGGCGGCATCTACCTGGAAGTCGCGGCGTCGGTCACGACGTTCCTGCTGGCCGGCCGCTGGTATGAGGCCAGGGCCCGGCGCAGCGCCGGTGATGCGATGCGCGAGCTTGCCGGCGCGGGTGCCAAGGATGCCTGCGTGCTCGCCGACGATGGGACCGAGCGCCGGGTCCCGGTGGCGGCACTGCGGCCCGGTGACCGGTTCGTGGTCCGGCCCGGAGAGACGATCGCGGCCGACGGTGCGGTGCTGTTCGGCGAGTCGGCGGTGGACCGCAGCATGATGACCGGCGAATCGGTGCCGGTCGACGTGGCCGAAGGCGACAGTGTCACCGCCGGGACGGTGGCGGTGAGCGGTCGGCTGATCGTCGGCGCGGCCAAGGTCGGCAGCGACACCCAGCTCGCCCACCTGGTTGCCCTGGTGGAGGACGCCCAGGCTCAGAAGGCGGCCATCCAGCGGCTGGCCGACCGGATCTCGGGAGTGTTCGTTCCGGCCATCCTCGTGCTGGCCACGGCGACCCTGGCGGGGTGGCTGGCGGCGGGCAGCACCGGGCAGCAGGCGTTCAGTGCCGCCCTGGCGGTGCTGATCATCGCGTGCCCGTGCGCGCTCGGCCTGGCGACCCCGGCGGCGCTGGCGGTGGCCAGCGGGCGGGGGGCGCAGCTGGGGATCTTCATCAAGGGACACCAGGCCCTGGAGTCGTCCCGCTCGGTAGACACCGTAGTGCTGGACAAGACCGGAACGGTCACCACGGGCGTGATGGCGGTGACCGGCGTGACGCAGGCCGCGGGCACCAGCCGCGCCGACCTGCTCCGGCATGCCGGGGCGGTGGAGCAAGCCTCCGAACATGCGGTGGCCGCCGCGGTCAGCGCCGCCGCCCGCGCCGAACTCGGGTCACTGCCGCACGCCGATGGCTTCACGGCCTTGCCGGGACTCGGCGCACGCGGCGCTGTGGATGGCCACGACGTGATCGTTGGGCGAGAAAAACTGCTGCGGGACTGCGGGATGGATTTCCCGGCCGGGCTGGCCGCGCAGTGCGTGGCGTGGGAGCGGGCGGGCCGCACCGTGGTGCTGGCGGGATGGGACGGGCAGGCCCGCGGTGCCGTCGCGGTAGCCGACATGGTCAAGCCCTCCGCCGCCGGGGCGGTCGCGGCGCTGCGCAGTCTGGGCCTGCGGACCATCCTGCTGACCGGCGACAACCAGGCGACCGCCGACGCCGTGGCCGCCGAAGCCGGCGTCGCCGAGGTGATCGCCGGGGCAATGCCGGCTGACAAGGTGAGGGTGATCACTGACCTGCAGGCGCAGGGGCGGTCGGTGGCCATGGTCGGGGACGGCGTCAACGATGGCCCCGCGCTGGCCGCGGCTGACCTGGGGCTGGCCATCGGCTCGGGTACCGACGTGGCCATCTGCGCCGCCGACGTGATCCTGCTCCGCGACGACCTTGGCACCGTTCCCGAAGCGATCAGGCTCGCCCGCGCGACGCTGGCCACCATCCGGCGCAACCTCGCCTGGGCGTTCGGGTACAACATCGCCGCGATCCCGCTGGCCGCCGCCGGGTTCCTCAACCCGCTGATCGCGGGGGCGGCGATGGCCGCGTCGTCGGTCTTCGTGGTGGCCAACAGCGTGCGGCTGCGCCGGTTCGGCATGCCTGCCGCTGGCCTGGCCGCACGGCTGCGGCCCCCCGCCCCGGCGCACGAGGAGCAGCCCGGCGACGGCACCGGAACAAAACCAAAGGAGCACACGGCGTCATGCCTGGAATGAACTCCGGCGTCAATGTCAACGACCCGACCGTGGTCGCGGCGTTCAAGGCGGTGCTGCTCCACCAGGGGCTCATCGCCCTGCTGATCTTTACGCTGCTCGGGCTGGCCTGGGTCAGCGTGCGGGCCTGGCAGCCGTTCGCGCGGAACAGCGCGGCGCAGGCGCCCGGCACGCCGGCACCTGTGCAGGCCGAGCCTGCCTGGCGGCAGGTGCTGCGGATCGGTTTTGGCCTGCTGTGGGTCTTCGACGGGATCTTGCAGGCCCAGCCCAAGATGGCGGTCGGCCTTCCCTCCCAGGTGCTCGCGCCCGTCGCGGCGTCGTCCCCGCAATGGGTGCAGCATCTGGTGAACTGGGCCGGGACGAGCTGGTCGTACCACCCGATGCAGGCCGGGGCGTCAGCGGTGTGGATCCAGGCCGGGATCGGCATCTGGATGCTCGTTGCCTCACACGGCACCTGGTCCCGGCTCGCCGGGCTGGCGAGTGTCGGCTGGGGGCTTGTGGTCTGGGTGTTCGGTGAGTCCTTCGGTGGCATCTTCGCACCGGGCCTGACCTGGCTGTTCGGCGCTCCGGGGGCGGTGCTCCTTTACTGCGTGGCCGGCGCCCTGGTCGCACTGCCCGACCGGGCATGGCGCACGCCGCGGCTGGGACGGCTGGTCCTCGCCGGGATGGGGGTGTTCCTCCTCGGCATGGCGGTCCTGCAGGCCTGGCCCGGCCGGGGATTTTGGCAGGGCAGCCTGCACGGCCAGCCGGGCACGCTGGCCGGCATGGTCCAGACGATGGCCACCACCTCCCAGCCTCATGTCTTGTCGGCCTGGGTGAATGCCTTCGGCACCTTCACCGCCGCGCACGGGTTCGCGGTCAACCTGTTCGCCGTGGCTGCCCTCGCGGTGACCGGCGCAGCATTCGTGAGCGGGCAGCCGCGGCTGGTCCGCCCGGCGCTGGTCTTCTTCACGGTGCTGTGCCTGGCGGACTGGTTGCTCATCGAGGATTTCGGGTTCTTCGGCGGGCTCGGCACCGACCCCAACAGCATGATCCCCTTCGCGTTGCTGGCCGTCGCCGGGTACCTGGCCCTGACCCAGGCCGCCGTGCCGCAGGCGGAGCCGGCCGCTGCCGGGGCCCGGGTGAGCTGGCGGGACCGGGTGCGGCCCGCGTCGCTGCGCCAATCGGTCTCCTCGGCCAGCTTCCAGGCGGTGGCGTCGGCGGCCGCGGTCGGGATGATCATCCTCGGCGCGGCGCCGATGGCCGCTGCGCAGGCCAACCCGGTCGCCGACCCCATCCTGGCGCAGGCGATCAATGGCTCCAGCGCCCCGCTGAACATCCCGGCTCCGGCGTTCCGCCTCACCGACCAGCACGGCCGGACCGTCACGCTGGCCAGCCTGCGCGGCAAGGTGGTCCTGCTGACACTCCTCGACGACACCTGCTCGTCGGACTGCCCGCTGATCGCGCAGGAGTTCCGGGACGCCGGCCAGCTGCTGGGCGACACCCGGCACGTCGAGCTGGTCGCGATCAACTACAACCCGCTCTACACCCAGGTGAGCTACATCCAGGCCTTCGACCGCCAAGAAGGCCTGGCCACCGTGCCGAACTGGCTCTACCTGACCGGCACCCGCGCCCAGCTCGAACAGGTCTGGCGTCACTACGGCGCGGCCCCGGCGGAGATCCTGCCGGCCGGCTCAATGATCGGCCACGGGGACTACGCGTTCGTCATCGACCAATCCGGCCACCTGCGCCGGGAACTGGGATTCGACACCGGCCCCGGCACCCAGGCGACCAAGTCGTCGTTCGCCGCCGAACTGACCGACGCCGCGCAACAACTGCTGGGGCACTGATGAACAGGACAGCCCGCCCGGCCCTGATCGCGATGGCCCTGGTGTCCGCGGCGCTCACCGCAGGCTGCGGCAGCACGGCGAGTTCCGCGCCAGGCCCGGCGCCTCGAGGCACCACCAGCCGGGGCATCATTCCTGGCCACCTCCCTCGGCACCGCGGCCGGAACCTGGGCCATCACGGTCATGGGCGGTTCGGCCGCCAGCCACAACAACTTCTGGCAGCTCTTCGTGCGCCCGGCCGGGAGCGCCGAGTGGAAGCTGGTCACCCCGCCCGGGGTGGCCGACAACGGCGGCCTGGTCACGGCCGGCACGGGCGGCCAATCACTGATCACCGGGATCCGGCCCAGCCAGTACCTCACCTACACGCCACTGACGATCACCCGTAACGGCGGCCAGGCATGGTCACCGGCCGGGCCGCTGGACGCCGCCCTTGCCAACGCCCCCGACGCGCTGGCCGCGGCACCAGGGACCGGGCGCCTGCTCGCCCTGCTCACCAACGGCACCGTCAAGGCCGCCGCCCCCGGCTACACCCGGTGGACCACTCTCGCCACCCAGAGCTCGCTGGCTACGACACCCGCCGGCCGGCGCTGCGGCCTGACCGCCCTCACCGCGGGCACGTTCACCCCCTCGGGGACACCGCTGCTGGCAGGCCGGTGCAGCCGCCCGGGGACCGCCGGCATCTTCGCCGCCAAGAACGGCACCTGGCAGGCCGCGGGGCCCGCGCTCCCGGCCACGCTGGATCACCAGCACACCACCGTGCTCCGGCTGACCCGGACATCGAACGGCAACGTGGCGCTGCTGGAGGCGGGTACCGGCCCGGATGCGAGCCTGCTCGCCGCATGGTCGGCGGGCAACGGGGGTCACTGGGCGCTGTCACCCGTGGTCCGGCTCCATGGCGCCGAGCTGACCTCAGCGTCCTTCGGCTCTGGCGGCGCGGCCGCGCTCGTCCTCACCGGGAACCGCGCCGAGACCATCACCGGCGCCGGAGCCGCATGGCGGTCACTGCCCGCCCTGCCCGCCGGCACGGCCACGCTGGCTCCCGGGCCCTCGGGCGGATTCGACGCACTGGCAGTCCGCCGCACCAGGCTGACCATCTGGCAACTCGGACCCGGGACCACTGCCTGGCGAGCCACGCAAGCCATGAACGTTCCGGTCCAGTTCGGCTCGTCGGGCTGACATGGCTGCCGCCTCGCCGTGGCCGGCTGCGGGGTCACCTGATTTCGTGGCCCGGGCGAACCTTTGACCTGCAATTAGCACATGCATGGCCGTCACCTCGCGGCATCGCCATACAGTGAAAACCCCAGCGCGGAAGGCGCCGCACCGAGGCCGGAGAGCCACATGCACGGGTACGCCGAGAACAAGGACAACTACCTCATCCGGCTGCGCCGGATCGAAGGGCAGATCCGCGGCCTGCAACGCATGGTCGAGGACGACAAGTACTGCATCGACATCCTCACCCAGGTAGCCGCCGCCACCAAGGCCCTGCAATCAGTGGCACTCGGGCTGCTGGAAGAACACCTCAGCCACTGCGTCGCCGGCGCCATCGCCGAAGGCGGCGACACCGCCACCGCCAAGGTCCACGAAGCCTCCGAGGCCATCGCCAGGCTCGTACGCTCCTGAGCTGGTTGGCGTGACACACGTTTCCCAGTCGGTAGTCAACGGGGAGCAGCGATGTACGAGCCATACCCGGCCTCGGAACCTGCGCAGGAGGCTACGCGCATCCAGCCGCCGCGCCCGGTGCTCAGCGCTGTCAGGCTCATGTACGCCGGTGCGGTGCTTGAGGTTCTCGCCCTGATCATCACTCTGTCGACCGTCGGCAGCCTCAAGTCCGCCATCTTGACGAGGCACCCGACCTATACGGCAGCGCAGTTGCACAGCGCCGAGGTGGCCCGTACGGTCCCCTTGGCAGTCGGCGCAGTGATCACAACAGGCCTGTGGCTGTGGATGGCCCGGGCGAACGGCAGAGGGCACAGCTGGGCCAGAGTTGTCTCCGCCGTTTTCTTCGGCATCAATACCCTGGACCTGCTCGTCTCCTTCTTCCTAGTGCACGCCGCTGCCACGCTGATCATCGGCCTAGTTATATGGCTCGTCGGACTCGCAGCGATTGTGCTCATCTTCAGGAAGGACTCTGGCCCGTTCTACAACCAGCAGCCTGCGCAGGGATAGTTGTTAAGGAAGGTGCACTCTGGAACCGTGATCCTGCCAAAAGACCGCGACCCCCGTTTCATCACCATCCGCCGCGGGGGGACGCTCACGGACTCCGACCACCGGCTCCTGGCTTTGTGGGCTGCCGCGTGCGCAGAGCACGTTCTGCGCCTCTTCGAGTCGGTGCAGCCCTCGGACCCGCGGCCCCGTCTTGCGATCGAGCAGATTCGGGCATGGGCGCGAGGCGAAATCAGGATGTCTCAGTCCCGCGCGGCGGGTGGCCATGCCATGGCTGCGGCAAGAGAGTTGAGCGGAGCGGCTCGGCACGCCGCATACGCGGCCGGCCAGGCGGCGGTGGTGGCGCATGTCGCCGCACACGAGCTCGGTGCTGCGGCCTACGCGATCAAGGCCGCGCGTGCGGCGGCCCCCGGAGACGAGGGTGAGAGCGCCGGCCGGATCGAGTGCCGTTGGCAGCGCGAACAGCTTCCGGATGCGATTCGCCAACTCGTCCTGGAGGATCAGCGGTTGCGAAACGAGATCTGCTGGTCGGTGTTCGAACAGTAGGCCTTGTTGACCAGGCCGAACGTATATGACACTCGTTTGGAGCGTTCAACGCACCAGGGCTGGCAGGCGCTCGGACTGAAGGGGATGGCCCGGATGGGCATGGATCGGCTGGCGCGGTACAGCCTCACGAGTCCGGAAAACGACGCGGCAGTGGAACTCGGCCTGGCCGGGGGTGCCTGGTTCCGCAGCGCGATACCGCGCAAGCGGATGAAGGAACTGATGCGGCGTTCCGATTACCCGGCCGTGCGGGACACCGCGATCTGGTTCGGGCTGATCTTCGGCTTCGCCAGCCTCGGCATCGCGTTCTGGGGCACCTGGTGGGCGGTCCCGTTCTTCGCCGCCTACGGCGTGCTGTACGGCTCGACCTCGGATTCCCGCTGGCACGAGTCGGGGCACGGTACCGCGTTCAAGACGCGCTGGATGGACCAGGGGCTGTACCAGATCGCCTCCTTCATGATCATGCGGGATCCGACCACCTGGCGATGGAGCCACACCAGGCACCACACAGACACCCTGATCGTCGGGCGGGACCCTGAGATCGCGGTGATGCGGCCGGCCCGGCTGGTCAGGCTGCTGGCCAACCTGGTGGGCCTGGTGGATGTGCCACTGGCCTTCCGGCTGATGTTCCGGCATGCGTTTGGACAGCTCACCGCCGACGAAGCCGACTACGTGCCCGAGTCCGAGCGGCACAAGGTGTACCGCACTGCGCGGATCGACCTGGCGATCTACGCGACCGCTATCGGCCTGGCGATCGGGCTGCGCACCTGGCTGCCGGTGGTACTGATCGGCGGCCCGCGGCTGTACGGGGCGTTCCTGTTCAACCTCTACGGGTTCACCCAGCACGCGGGCATGGGCGAGAACGTGCTCGACCACAGGCTCAACACCCGGACGGTGAAGATGTGCCTGGTCAACAGGTTCCTGTACTGGAACATGAACTACCACGTCGAGCATCACATGTTCCCGATGGTGCCGTACTACCGGCTGCCGGAGCTGCACGAGGAGGTCAAGCACGACTGCGCTCCGGCGTACCCGTCGATGTGGGCGGCCTACAAGGAGATCGTCCCTGCGGTGCTGCGCCAGTTGCGGGACCAGGAGTACTACATCCGCCGCGAGCTGCTGCCCGGTGCCGCGCCGTACAACGAGCCAGTGCCGCTGGCAGACGGCCGGGCGCTGCCGCTGGCCGGCGCGGTTGCGGCCTGAACTGTTAGCCGGGAGAACAGATGGGCCAGTGGATCGCCGCGTGCGCGGCCGACGACGTCGATCCCGAGGACGTCATCCCCTTCGAGCACGGCGGCAAGGACTACGCGATCTACCGATCTCCCAGCGACGGCTACTACGCCACCGATGGCCACTGCACGCACGAGCAGACGCTGCTTTGCGACGGCCTGGTCATCGGCAGCGTCATCGAGTGCCCTAAGCACAACGGCAGGTTCGACTACACCAGCGGCAGGGCGCTCGGCGCTCCGGTGCTTGTCGACGTGCGCACCTACCCGGTCAAGGTGGCTGACGGCACCGTCTACATCGAGGTCGACTCGGCCTTGACACTATGAAATGCCGCCCCTGATACTTGGGCGCGGCGAAGGGGATCTTCATGCGAATGTCAGTTCACCGGGGGATTTTCTGTGCGGCGCTCGCCGTCGGCACGGTGATCGCCAGCGGCGGTACGGCATCGGCCGCGACTAACCTCGTCAAGAACGGCAGCTTCGAGAAGCCGGTCGTGCCTGTCGGCAGTTTCCAGGATTTTGCCACGGGACAGTCCTTTAACGGATGGACGGTGGCCGGCGCCGCGGGCAGGGTTTCGGTCGTCAGCGGCACATTTCAGAGCCAGGGATTCACCTTCAACGCCAAGGCCGGCGCGCAGTGGATCGACCTCACCGGCGATGGGAGCAAGACGGCGACCGGCGTTGCTCAGAGCGTCGCCACCACCCCCGGTACCAGCTACCAGCTCACCTTCTGGGTAGGCAACGTCAACGACCCGGGTGGCATCTTCGGTGTCAGCAGCACGGTCAAGGTCCTCGTGAACGGGGTTCTGAAGCTCACCGCAGTGAACTCGCTGCACCCAACCAACCACAAGCAGGCGTGGAAGGAGTTCACGCTCACCATCCAGGCGGCGTCCAGCCATACCAGGATCTCCTTCATCAACGGGGACCCGTTCACCGACGACTCGAACGGCCTCGACGCGGTACACCTGAGCTGACGTCATACTTGGCTGCCGCAGCTCGGTGCGGATGTCTCCGCACGGCAGCGAGCCGGTCAAAGGTAGGAGCTGGCTGATTGGGGTAGTCCACCTCCGGGCCTTGTGGGAAGCTCAAGCGCGACGTAGCGAGGCTGTATGCTGTATCGGCGACCACGCGCATCCGCACCGGCACCGTGGGCATCAACGGCTACCTGCCGGACCGGCCGCCGTGGGGCGGGGTCAAGGCCAGCGGCATCGGCCGCGAGCTGGGCCCCGGCGCGATCGCCGCCTACCAACAGCCCAAGACCTTCTACACTTGAGCGGGCTCCGGTCCAAGATGGCGCACCACAGAAGCACTCAGGCGCGAGCTGGGCTGTCGGCGGAGGTTCATGATGGCATCCTGGCCGCGGGTCCGCTGCGGGCTCGGGGCCACAGGCAGGCGGCCGTCGCGGCCGCGGCTGGGGACTGTCCTGGTCACGGGCCTGGCCTGCGCGCTGGCCGTCGCGTGCGTCTCGGGGTGCTCCCGGGGCCCGGTCGAACGCCCCGGTGGGGGTTTCATCGCCGGCAACGCGGCTGCCGGCAACGCGCCGCCGCCGCTGACCGTGCTGGCCCGCGGCACCAGCGGCAGTAACGGGGACATCTTCATCGCCCCGGCCGGAGGCGGCTACCCGGCGGGCCCGGAGATCGTCACCACCACCGGGAAGGTGGTCTGGTTCCACCGGCTGCCCGCCGGGGACGTTGCCACCGACTTCCGCACTCAGACCTACCTGGGCCAGCCGGTCCTTACCTGGTTCCAGTCCGGTGGCCAAGGGGCCCACGAGGGCCCGGGAGGCCCGGTTGGCCCGGCTGGCCCGGACGGTCCCGGCGGCACCGACTACATCTACAACAACCGTTACCAGCAGATCGCCACGGTCAAGACGGGCAACGGGGACGCGACCAACTTCCACGAGTTTCTCATCACGCCGTGGAACACCGCGCTGATCCTGGCCGATAACGTGACGACCGCGAACCTGACCTCCATCGGTGGCCCCGCCGACCAGCGGGTCATCGACGGCCTCGTCCAGGAGATCGATATCAGGACCGGCCGGGTGCTGTTCCAGTGGGACAGCGCCGCCCACGTCCCCTACGCCGACAGCTACGTGCCGCGGCCGTCCTCCCCGATCACACCCTGGGACTGGTTCCACATCAACGCCGTCCACCTGGACACCGACGGCAATCTGCTGGTGGGCTCCCGAAATACCTGGACCATCTTCAAGGTGAACCGGCACACCGGGCAGATCATGTGGCAGCTCGGCGGCAGGCACAGTTCCTTCAGCCTGCGCGCCGCCCCCGGCCAGGTCCTCGACCGCGACGGGAAGATCTTCGCCTGGCAGCACGACCCAGAGGCCATCGGCGGCGGCCAGTACACGTTCTTCGACGACGAGTCGGGCGGCAACCTGCTCGGCTCCAGCCGGGTAGTGACGGTGCGACTCGACCTCGCCACCCGGGTGGCCACCCTGGTCCACTCCGATGACCAGCCCGAAGGCCAGGTCGTGCAGATCATGGGGAATGCGCAGACCACGCCGGGCGGCGACCTGTTCGTCGGCTGGGGCGACCTGCCCTACATCTCCGAGTTCAGCCCCTCCGGGAAGCTGCTGTTCAACGCAAAGCTCCCGGCCGGGGTCAGCACCTACCGCGCCTACCTGCTGCCCTGGCACCCGGCCAGTTAGGCCGCCCGGCGCACGACCCCCCTGCGGCGGGCGCCTTGACCGTGGATGGGCGCTCGCTGGTGGATACCAGCGGCGGGACGCAAGCTGGATCAGGCGTCCTGCTCAGGCGCTCCTTCTTCGGCCAAGCGGTAGGCCTGGGCTGGTGCCAGGATCTCATCGGGCCTGGGCGGCGTGATGTCAGCGGCCACGCCGAAATCCCACAGCTCAACGATGGACCAGACCTGGGCATCCGCCGCGACGGTCGGCTCCGGGCTCACCGAGAGGCGACGGACAAGGCCAGCCGCGTCCAGCCACACCTCGGCAGGCAGCCTGCTGAGCGAGCGATACGGCCCGGAAGGCACGCTCAGCCCGGCCGGCAGCGCCGCGTCCGCTCGCGCCAGGTCGACGGTGAGGCGGTAGCGCGTGGCAGGCACACCCCGCACGTTCTCCGGCCCGATTTCCGCCGGGTCATCGCTGGCACCAAACAGGGAATCCAAGGCCCACAACGGGTCACTCGGCCCGCGCGGCCCGCCGGGATCACCTAGGAAGAAGCCGGTCCAGCTATCGGCTACCCGGACATAGGCATTCGCGCCGTCGTAGATCATTTCACTTTGCCCAGCGCCCTCGCGGAGGCCCCGATCGTCGTCACCGGGCTCGCTGAGCGCAGCCGCGACGCGGTCAGTGAACAACAGCGACTGCGACACGCGCGCCCGGCGCGCGGCAAGGTCGGCTACCCCCTCGCAACGCCGGTCCGCAGCCTCGGGCAGCGGTGAGCCCGTGCACCATGCGGCGAACAGCCGGGCGGTGCCGCTTGCGACCGTCCGCGCAGCGGCATCGGCCACCCTGCTGGCAGTGGGCCCGCTCGCAGCTGGCATAACTTCAACATAGTGCGAGAACCCACGAAGCCATCGTGTCGGCATATAAATATGGATGATCTGCGCACAGCCACACGATGGACGGCGCGCCTGGGCGGATATGCGCAATCGGCAGGGTGTGCCCCCGCTACGAATGATGGGGTTGAGGCGCCGGTACTTACGGCTCCAGCCCATTGTCGAAGTTGCGAGTGCTGTGCTGGCCGGTTGGGTGCTTATGGTGGGAAGGGTGCCGCCCCGGGCGCGGGCTGAGCTTGCCGGGTGAGTGTCTGCGCGGTCGGGCAGCGGCTGCCAGGAGGGTGCGGCGGAAGATGTTCGAGCGGTTCACTGACCGGGCGCGGAGGGTTGTGGTCTTGGCGCAGGAGGAAGCCAGGATGCTCAATCACAACTACATCGGCACCGAGCACCTCCTGCTGGGCTTGATCCACGAGGGTGAGGGCGTGGCGGCGAGGGCCCTGGAGTCGCTGGGGGTCAGCCTGGAAGCGGTGCGCGCGCAGGTGGAGCAGATCATCGGCCAGGGCCAGGAGGCTCCGTCGGGGCATATCCCGTTCACCCCTCGTGCCAAGAAGGTCCTTGAACTGTCGCTGCGTGAGGCCAGGCAGCTTGGCCACGACTACATCGGCACCGAGCACCTCTTGCTGGGCCTGCTGCGGGAGGGCGAGGGCGTGGCCGCCCAGGTGCTGGTCAGGCTGGGCGCGGACTTGAACCGGGTGCGCGAGCAGGTGATCGAGTTGCTGCATGGCCACCGGGGCGAGGAGGCGGCGGGCTCAGCCGCGGGCGGGCGGGACGCCGGGCTGCCGCCGCAGATCGCCGCCGGCCTCGACGCGATCGGCTCGCGGCTGTCGGCTGTCGAGCAGCGCACGGGGACCGGGCCAGGCACGCTGGAGCTGGATCAGCAGATCGAGCAGGTACGGCGTGACCGGCACGCCGCCGTCGACGCCCAGGACTATGAGCGGGCCGCGTCGCTGCGCGACCGGGAAAAAGACCTGCTTGCCCAGAAGGCCTCGGCCTGGCAGCAGTGGACCGCCGCGCACCCGGACCTGCCCTCCCTGGCCGAGAAGGTCCGCCAGCTCAGCGACGAAATCGAGCACCTTCATGCCCTGCTCCGCGAGCATGGCATCGAACCCGAACCCGGCGCAGCCTGACCCCGCCGGAGCCACGCAAACACGGCTGTTAGGCGGCCCTGTGCCCGAGCGCGGGCAGCCGGGGCGAGACGATGAAGTACAGCTGGACGATGGCCAGGGCGATTACGCTCGCCTGGGTGCTGATGAGGCAGATCAGCGCTGTGAGCGTGTACAGGCTTTGCGCGAGCAAGATCCGGCGCCGGAACGTGCTGAGCCAGGAGCGAGCGGGCTGGGCGTCGGCGGGCACAAACGTCTTGCGCCCGTACCGGGCGCCCCACTCCAGCCCCGCGCCGAGCAGCAAGATATTCAGCCAGTACACGCCCACCGCCAGGCGCAGGTGGACGTAGTGAGCGAGCAGCGCCGTGGAAAATGGCAGCAGCGACACAACGAACAAAAACCCGAGGTTGATCCAGGTGAGGGTCCGGTCGCAACGACCGAGAATGTCCAGCAGAGTGTGCTGGGCAAGCCAGAAGGTGCCCAGCATCGTGAAGCTCAGCAGATATGCCGCAAAGCTCGGGCCCAGTTTCAGCAGTGCCCCTCCAAGCCCGCGCTCGGAGTACATCGATCCGGCGGTGCTGACCGGTACCCGCAGATCCAGGACCAGCAGCGTCATGGCGACGGCGAACAGGCCGTCGCTCAGGGCGGTCAGGCGCTCGAGGCTCTGGCCCGTGAAGCGGTTGTACGGCTCGGCCATGCCCACATGATGACGGCTGCGGCGCGCTTGACGGAGCCGCTGCGCACGTCGCCGACGGCGAATATGCCGGGCCTGCTCGTCTCCGGAAACAATTCCGAATCATCCCGGCGGTGACGCCTGTTCATGGATCCAGGCATTCGCCAGCGTGGTCCAGATCGCGGCCTCGCCAGCGCCCTGGGCCAGGCCAAGGCTGTGCGGGCCGTGGGCGAACACGTGCACGGCATGGGGAACGTGGCTGGCCGCGAGTGCTGAGGCGAAGCGGTAGGTGTGTTCGGGGGGGACGTAGGGGTCCTCTGCGGTGTGCCAGACGAAGAACGGCGGCGACTGAGGTGTACCAGTGAATCCAGCGATGTCGACCGGCGCAGCTGTGGACTGGCGTCCTCGCCGAGAAGGATCAGCCGGGCGGGACGGTAAGTCTCGGTCTCCATCGAGGTGATGGCGTAACCAAGCACAGCGAACTGCACCGTCTCGTCGGCCGCAGCACCTGGCGCAAGGGCGGCCAGCCCGGCCAGATGGCCTCCTGCGGAGAACCCTATGAGCCAATGCGCTGTGCACCGTCGGCCCGCCGACGGCCGATCTCTGCACGCAGCGCGTCCAGCGGCATCGGGTGCTGGGCGTTGAGCGGATAACGGAACACGCTCGCCTGCATCCCTATTTCGCTGAGCCACCTGGCCACTGGCTCGGCTTCATGCGGAGTGTGTTCGGTATACCCGCCGCCGGGCAGGACGATCAGGTGCGTATCGTCCACCGAGAAGCTCATTGTCAGTCCTTATCAGGAGAGCGCACCGATACCGCCGCCTCAGCCCCGGAGGGACCGCGAACAGTACCGGTCAATGCGGAGCGCTGAGGAAGGCCTCGACGTCAGCGGCAAAATCCGCGTGGTGCTGGAACAGAAACCCGTGCGCTGAGTCCGGGTAGATCTTCAGGCGGGCCTGCGGGATCAGGCCCGCAAGCAGGTAGGAGTAGTGCGGCAGGATCATCGGGTCGCTGTCGCCGTTCGCCACGAACACCGGCATCGTCAGGCAGCTGAGCCGCTGGAGCCGCCCGTGATCGGGGATCCCCCAGGTGCAGACCGCGTCATACTGCGCTTCACGAGTAGCCCAGGTCGTCGCCGCATCCCGGTCCTCGGTTCTGGCGTACATGCGCTGCAGGGCTTCCTGGCCGGCCTGCTGGCTTGAGGAGGATCGGCTGAAGAAGACGCCAAGGTACTCCTGGGGGCTGGTTTCTGGGGTGCCGATGGCGCCGATGACATCGGGGGCCCAGCCGTGCATGCCGGCGGCGCCCTGCGGCGCTGCGGACGCAAGGACCAGCCTTCTTACGATGGCTGGCCTGGTCAGCGCAATCTGCTGCGCGACGAAGCTGCCGATGGAGAACCCCAAGAGATCAACCTGCCCGAAGTCCATGGCGGCGATGAAGGCGATGGCGTCGTGCGCCATCTGCTCCACCGTGTTCGGCGTTGTCCCGGTGGAGCCGGCGACCCCGGCGTTGTCGAATGTGATGACATGCCGGGCCGACGCCAGCGCGTCAATCAGTGCGGGATCCCAGTTGTCGAGATTTCCGCGGAAGTGCTGGAGAAGGACCAAGGGCACACCGCCGCTGGCCGTTGGGCCGGTGTCGCGGTACGCGTACGCGATGCCATTCGCGGCCCTGACCAGCTTGTTCGGCAGGGCGGCGTACGGGCAGCCCCGGTCTGCCGAGCCTGTGCCATCGTCGGTGGTCATGGTGGGCACATGAATACCTTCCCGTTCGGTTTGTTTCTCAGTTGCTGGTCAGGGCTGGCCGGTGGCGAGCTGCGCGCGGGCAGCCTGGACCAGCTCCTGGTTGGTGTTGGCGTGGCCGGCCAGGCCCCATCCGCCGTCCGGCGCTTCGGTGAGCAGGACCCAGGTACGCCCCGCCAGTGACGGGTCCCCCGCTGCGGCGGCCACGATGGCGGTGAGCTGAGCGACGACGGCCAGCTGCTTGTCACGGTCCAGAGCGCCGGCGTTGGTGAGGACCTGGATCCGGACGTACGTGCTGTCGCCGTCCACGTTCGCCAGGCACTGCGCGGGCAGCAGGTGGATGAACGCCGCGGTGTTCTTCCGGAACAGGGAAATGTCTGGGACCTGTTCGACCTTCATCACCGCGCTCGCCAGGTCGACAGCGAGCTGATGCTCGTCGGCGAAGGTTCCCGTCGCGGCGTACACATCGATCATCGGCATTAGCTGGACCTCTCGTGATCCGCTGCCCCGGAAGTCGGAGCCTCCAGACGACGATGACCGGGCGCACCAGGCCTCCACGTGACACGTTCGTGTCATTTCTTTCTTTGTGCCGGCTGCAGGCCGTTAGCGAATGACATGAACGTGTCGTGCAGGCGACGGAGCCGCGCGGCGATGCTCGACCGCAGGGCCCCGATCCGCGGCCCTCTTAGCCAAGGGAGCAAGCATGAACAACGAGCTGACGGTTGGGTACTATAACAATCTCTGCGACGTCGGAATATAGGTAATATCCCCGACCATTTTCTCACCCGGCACGGAAGCGCTGAAATCAAGGGAAAACAGATAAGGGATAGGCACGGACTGGAAATGAATGGTGGTGGAGGGAAGACAGGGAAGTGGCTGGCAGGACACCAGGAAAAGCTACAGCATCAGCGGCAGGACCAGCTCGGCTCGCGCCCGGATGCCCCAACGGGCGAGCTGCAGCGCGACCCGGCGGTACGCATACGTGCCGTCGGAATCCTCGAACGCCTTCGCGATCAGCAGCTTCAGCTCGCCCTTCTTTTCGCGGCCGCGGACTCCGGCCGGGATTTCCATCATAAAACCCCGACCGGGATACCCGCAGCCAGGCCACATTGCGTGATCGTCGGAGCGGGGGCCGCCCGCGGCGGTGGTGGCATCCTCCGCCTCGATGAACGCGTACTACTCGCTCACCGGGGCTCCCTCGCGAAGTATGCCGCTGAATTTAGGATCGCACTGTGGGCGGGCTGCAGATCCGCTATGCCGACAGCGACAGCTCAGCCAGCCAGCATCTCGTACTGACCAGCCCGTGGCCCGAGAGCCTGTACGCCTTCGACCGGATGTGGCCGCGGCTGTCGGGCATCGCGCGGCTGCTGGCCATCGACCTGCCAGGTTTCGGCCGCTCCGAACGGCGAACCGATCTGCTGTCACCGATGGCGATGAGCGAGTTCTTGATCTTGATCCTCGATGAGTGGAACATCCGCGATCCGCACCTGGTCTGTCCTGATGTCGGCACGCCAGCAGCGCTGTTCGCCGCGGCCAGCCATCCCGGGCGGATCCGGAGCCTGGTCGTCGGCGGCGGGGGGACTGCCTACCCGCTAGAGGTCGGCGGGGCGCTGAAGCAGCTGATCGAAGCGCCGGGCATCGACGCCTTCCGGTCGCAGGACCCCCAGGCCCTGATCCAGGGACTGATGGCCCCCCTCGGCCCGGCCGCGCCACCCGCGGACATCGTCGCCGACTACGTCGAGTCCAACATGGGCGACCGCTTCGCGGAGTCGGCCCGTTATGTGCGCAGCTACCCCGAGCAACTCCCGCTGCTGGCCGGGCTCCTCCCCAAGATCTTCACGCCGGTACAGATCATCACCGGGCGCAAGGACCTCATCGTGCCGGTCGCCAACGCCGAGTTCCTCCACGCCCGGCTGCCCAACAGCCGGCTCGACGTGCTCGACACCGGGCACCTGGCCTGGGAAGAGGCGCCCGGCGAGTACAGCTCGATCATCGCCGCCTGGGTCAACGGCGGCTACCTGGCCGGCAGTACCGGGATGGGCCGCACGTAACCACTCCCGGCACCACCCGCATCCACTGGGGCGGTGCCCCGGACGCGAAGGAACGAACCGATGGCCCCGATGTTTGCTCCCGGCTGCGGGACTGATCCTGCTGCGCCGGTCAGGTGTGTTCGGCGGCGATGCGGGTCAGGGCGACGCGGGAGTTGATGCCCAGCTTCTCGAACGAGTGCCGGAGGTGCCCGTTGACGGTGTGGGGGGAAACGTAGAGCCGTTCGGCGACTTCGCGGTTGGTGAGGCCGTCGGCGACCAGCCGGACCACGGTGAGCTCGGACTCGGTCAGGGCCGCCCAGCCCAGGGCGGGCCGGCGCTCGGTGGGCAGGCGGCGCTGGATCCCGAGTTGCCTGAGGCGCCGACGGACACGGGCCAGGTCCCAGCGGGCTCCGCAGGCGGCGTAGATGACCAGGGCGCGGTCGAGGGCGGCGATGGCTTGATCGGTGCCGCCAGCCCGGATTTCAGCCATGGCGAGATCCTCGAGGGCGGAGGCCTGCGCCAGCCGCCGCTGGCCGGCTTCGAGGATGGTGACGGCCTGGGCCAGCAGGCCGGGGTTCCCGGTGAGCAGGCCACTGGCGTGGACGGCGCTGGCCACGATGGCAGGTACCCCCGGGTTGATCCCGGCTCGCCGCTCGGCGGCGGCCGTCGCCGACTCGGCCAGCTCCCGGTCCCCGCTGGCCAGGGCGATGCGGACCAGTTGCGGGTCGTCAGCCGGGTCGAGCGGAAAGAGCGGGAAGAGGGACAGGCGCTCCTTCTCGCCCAGCGCCGTTAGCCACCGGCGGGCCTGGGCGGGGTCGCCGCCGGCCTGGGCTTGCAGGGCCAGGAGCCACGCGGCGTGCCGCTCGATACCCGGCACCCCGGATCTCAGCATCACTCGGGCGATGGCGGAGGTAAGTTCGGCCTGCCGCTGGTCTGCGGTGTGCAGGGCGATACGGCCCAGGACGACCACGCCGTCGGCATCGAGCACGCTGAGGACGAGGTGGGCTTCGTCGAGGCTGAAGCGCCCTTCGAGCGCGGCGGCGGCGTCCGTCAGGTTGCCGAGCTGCAGTAGCTGGCGGGCCCGGCTGGCCTCGAACAACTGCAGTGCCCGGCCCTGGCGGCCCTGCTGGCCGGTACGGATGCCCTCGGTAACCGCGGCCAGCGCCTCGCCGAAGCGCTCCATGACGGCCAGGATCCCGCAGCGGAAGGCACGACCTAGCCACTGCCGGGGGTCTTCGCCGAGGTCGGCGCTGTTGCGCAGAGCGGCGTCGGCCAGGGCGAGCGCTGTCTCGAAGTGGCCGCGGGTGTACTGGAACGCGGATTCAGCTAGCTCCAGGGTGAAACGTGCGGCGCCGTCGCGGGTCTCCTCGACGGCCTGCTCCACCTCCTTGAGTAGTTGCTGCGCCTGCTCGAGGCGACCGGCGACCACGAGGTTGTAGAAAAGCAGGGCGAGCACCCGCGCCCGCAGGTCCGGCGGCACCCCGGCGAGGTCGAGGGCCCGGCGGCACGACTCCGCCCGCACCTCGGGGGAGATGGTGAACAAGCTGGCGATGCTGAGACGGACCTGGACCTCCTGCAGGGCGGGCAGCGCCTGGCGTAGCGCACCGTCGGCGAAGGCCCGCGCCTCCTCGCTTCTGGCGGCGGCGTTCAGGAGGATGGCGGTGCGGGCCACCAGGGGGCCGCGCAGCGGGTGACTGTCGGTGGTGAGGTCGAGGGCCCGGCGGGCGAGGTCGGCTGCCTGCCCGGGGTCGGTGCTGCCCAGGGTGTCAGAGGCCTTCATCAACGTGGTGATGGCGACCTCGTCGCCAGGCGTGGCGCTCGAAGCGAGCTGGGTCGCGACCTCCACGGGCAGCGCGCCGGCGGCCAGCAGCGCGGAGGCTACCTGGCGGTCGAGGGCGTGCACGGCCGAGGAGGGCTGGCTGGCGCGCACCGCCTCCCGGTGCAGGTCATGGGTAAAGCTCAGCATCTCCCCGCCCTCGGCCAGCAGTTCGCTGCCGATGAGCTCCTGGACGGGGTCGAGCAGGCGCGAGGCGGGCACCTCGAGGACCGCGGCGAGCTGGCCCACGGTGAACCGGCGTCCCATCGACGCGGCGACGGCGGCGACGTTGCGGGCGGCAGGCGACATGCGGGCAAGACGCCGGCGCATGCCCTCGCGCACCCGGAGCGGGAGCCGGGCTTCGGTCAACGTGGCGCGCTCAGCATCGAAGCTGACGAGGTGCTCCTCACGGAGACCAGAGAGCAGCTCCATCAGAAAGAACGGGTTCCCCCGCATGCCTTCGGCCAGGGCCAGCAGGGAATCGTCGGGAGCGGCGCCGAGGACGTCGGCGATAACCTCGGCGACAGCGGCCTCGTCGAGGCGGCCGAGAACCGTCTGGCTTGCTCCGTTGCGAAGCAGTTCTGCGGCTGCGCGCCCCAGATCGCTGCCCGGCTCGATGGGCCGGAAGGCCAGCACCCAGCCGACAGGCAGGGAGGCCAGGCGAGCCGGCAGGCTGCGTATCGCTGCCCAGGTGCCGCCGTCAGCCCATTGCAAATCGTCGAGGCAGATCAGGATCGGCTGGCGCAGAGCGGACCGCTCAAGCAGCGTCTGAATGTCCTGCAGCAGCCAGTAACGCTGCTCGCGGGAGGCGTGCGAATCCCCGAGTGCAGAACGTTCCAGCAAAGGCTCCGGCCCGCCGAACAACGCGTCCATCAGCACTGCCAGCTCCACGGCCGCATCGCCGGGCCCGGCCACGCCTTGGCCGACAGCGAATCCGGTTTCCCGTGCGGCCGACACGACCTGCTCGACCAGGCGGCTCTTCCCGAGTCCGGGGCCGCCTTCAATCAGCCAGCTCGTCCCTGTCCCGCTCCGTAGCCGGGCCAGGTGATCGTGCATCGAGGCCACCTCGCCGTCCCGGCCGCGCAGCGGATTCGACATGGCCGCGTACGCTCCCCGTACCTGACTCGGGCCTAGGACGGACATGGTTAGGCGCGTGCGCCGGGCGCAGTCCGCGTACCCGGTGCCGCCCGCCTGGGCGACAAGCGGCAGATAGGCCATCGCAGCTCCCTCAACAGACGCTCAGCCTGATCCTTACAGCAGGCCCAGCGGCGGCGGTATCCACAACCTGACTGCAATCGCCGGCTCCAGGGGTCCGCTAAGCGCACGCCTGCGGTGTGCCTGCGTGGCCGATGAGGTCGCGGAGCTGGTGGCGGCTGACGATGCCGAGCTTGGAGTAGGACCGATGCAGATGTGAGGCGACGGTGCGGGGGGACAGGAACAGGCGGTCAGCGATCTCGCCGTTGGTCAGGCCGCGTCCGGCGAGGATGGCGATCTCGCGCTGCTGCGCGGTGAGCTCGTCGAGCGCGCCTGGGGCGGCTGGGGTCTGCGAGGCTACCCCGCAAGCGCGCAGTTCGGCTTCCGCGCGCCAGGTCCACGGCGCCGCGCCGAGGCGGCGGAACGTATCGAGTGCGGTCCCGAGGACGGGCTTGGCGTCCTTGATCCGCCGCTGCCGTCGCAGCCACTCCCCGTAGTCCAGTTGAAGCTGGGCTCGTTCGAATGGCCACGCTTCGCCCGCGGGATCGGCCAGGGGCACGGTGAAATGCGCCCCGGCATCGGCCGGCTCGGCGAGGAGTCCGCGGGCTCGGGCCACGAGTTGTTCCAGTCGCGGCCCGGGCGCGGGGTCCACGCGGGCCAGCGCGCGCTCGACCAGCGTCCTGGCTTCGAAGTGCCGTTCGGCCCGCGCCGCGGCGGCGGCGAGGTCGGCCATGGCGAGGTAGGAGAAGTGATGGTGCAGGGGTGTGCCATCGGGGGCGAAGAGCTGGCCGAGCTGCGCGTAGGCGGTCACGTAGTTGCCTTCGGCGATCGCGGCGAGGCCTGCGGCGTGCCGGGTCCTGGCGGCGAACCCGCGGTATTCGGATGTGTCGACGGCGGCGAGGACGCGGGCCAGTAGCGGTGCTACCCGGTCGTGATCACCGCGCATGGCCGCCACGCTGGCCGTGACCAGGTCGGCCGAAGCTGCGACGGTTTCCATCTTGTAGGCGGCGGCGATGTCGTTTGCCTCGCGGGCGGCGGCGAGCGCGTCGTCCCAGCGTCCGCTATCGATGCATGCCCATTCCAGCACCGACAGCACGGCACCGCTGGCACCGCGGACGCCGGGGGCACGCAGCTGGCTGAGGGCTTCGCGCAGCACCCTGACCGCTAGTTCGGTCTCGTCAAGTATCCAGGCTGCCCCGCCTGCCTTGCCCAGGTCAGAGGGGGATCCGCTGGCTATCCGGTGCAGGTGGGGGACGGTTTCGGCTCGTCCGCCGAAGGGGTCCGTGCATGCGGTGATCCATATCCGGTACTCGTCAGCGCGGCTGGCCGGCCAGTCCTCCGACGGCACCGGCTCGCCCAAGGCGTCGAGGGCGTCCAGGGCGGCACGTACCTTGGCGCAGGCTTCGGGGAGCCCGGTCTGGTGGGCGACCGTGGCGGCCAGCGCGGTGGCGTCCCACGCGAGGGCCGGCCGTCTCGGGGATGCCTCGGCGGCAACGGAGATGAGTGTTTCGAGCGCGTCGGCGTGCCGGTTCGACCACAGCAGCGACCAGCCGATATCCAGCCGGGCGGCGATGCGCAGGTCCGGATCGGATGTCAGCGTGAGGACCTTGCCCGCCAGTTCGCGGACCCAGTCGGCTTGTCCGGCGGGGAGGGCGAGATCGGCGGCGGCCAGTAGCAGCCGGACCTTGTCCCGCTCGCCGGGGCTGAGCTCGGCGGCGCGTTCCAGGGCGCGCGCCGCCGCGACGGTGCCACCGCGGCGCTGCGCCTGGACCGCGCTGTCCTCGAGCAGTGCGGCCACCCGGTCGTCGGGTTCTAGCGCCGCGGCCGCCAGGTGCCAGGCGTAGCGGTCAGCCTGGTCGCGGAGCGCGTCCGCGACCTGCAGGTGCGCCGCGGCACGCTCGGCGAAGGGCACGGCATAGTAGACGGCCGACCGGACAAGCGGATGGGTGAACCGGGGGCCTGGCAAGTCCAGCCGGATCAGGCCCGCTGCTTCCGCCGGGGCGAGGGCGCCGGCGGAAAGCCCGGGAACCGCTGCCGCGGTCAGGTCCGGGCTGTCGGCGGTCGCGGCGAGCAGCAGCGCGGCTCGCGTTGCCCCGGGCAGGGCGACGTACTGCTCTGTCAGGATGGCGGTCAGCTGCCCGGTCAGCGGGAGCGGCTCGGCGGCCCAGTGGCGTCCTGCGTCCGGGTCCGCGGCGATCATCTTCGACAGCTCGATCAGTGCCAGCGGATTACCGGCCGCCTGGGCGAGCACCTGTTCGCGGGGTCGGCCGCGCGGCGGGTGCGGCTGCGCGTCAAGGAGCCGGCCGGCGTCCGGCAGGCTCAGCGGTGGCAGCAGCAGCTGCGGGAAGTCCCGCTCGAAACCAGGGAGAGGCGCGTTCACGCGTGCACCGACCACCAGCACGAGCTGCTCTGTTTCCATGCGGCGAGCGGCGAAGGCGAGCGCGTCGAGCGAGGCACGGTCTAGCCACTGCGCGTCGTCAGCGGCCACGAGCAGCGGCTCGTCGTCCGACAGCCCGGAAAGCAGGGTGAGCACGGCGATCCCGGTCAGCAGCGCGTCGGGTGGCAAGGGATCTTCGGAAAGCGCGAAAGCGCCGCGTAGCGCCTCGGCCTGGCGGGCCGGCAGGCAGGCTACTCGGTCGAGTACCGGCCGCAGCAGCTGGTGCAGCCCGGCGAACGCCAGGTCCTGCTCCGACTCCCGGCCGGCCGCCGCCAGTACCCGCATCCCGACCGACCTGGCCTCCCGCGCGGTCTCAGCCAGCAGGATGGTCTTGCCTACGCCCGGATCGCCCAGGAGCAGCAGCGCCCGGCTTTCCGCATACGGCGGGGCCACCAGTTCCCTCAGCCGGGACAGTTCCTCCTCCCGGCCGACCAGGCTCGCGTCCCGCACGCGATCATCTGGACGCACGTGGCCGAGATCAACTGGGCGCTCCTCGGCTTCCTGCGCGCCCTGTGACAAGGGCCGCGATCGGCGGCGAGGAACTCCCCCGGCTGCCTCCGCTGCCGCCTACCGAACCGCGCCGCCGTGCGCCTCCGTGCTGCTGGCGAGGGCGGCGTCGAGCAGGGTGGCCGCGGCGGCGCGGGCGGCAGCGGCCGCGGTGTGGTCGTGGTCCATCCGCGCGGACTGCCCGCTGCCGTCGTAAAGCAGGTGCAGCTGGCGGGCCAGGACCTCGGGCTGGGGCACGCCGGCGCGGGCGGCCAGCTCGGTCAGCAGCGCGCGCACCCAGCGGCGGTAGGCTTCGGCGGCCTGCTCGGCCGGGTCGCCGGGATAGGATTCCGCGCTGGCCCGGGCGAACGCGCAGCCACGGTAGTCCGGCTGGGCGAAGAGTTCCCCCTGGCCTTCGAATACGGCCAGCAGGCGCTCGCGCGGGGTGTCGTAGCGTTCCACCGCCTGCGTGATGCGCTGGGTGACGCTGGCATGGCGGGTCTGCAGGTAGGCACGGACCAGCTCGTCCTTGCTGCCGAAGGTGTTGTACAGCGAAGCCTTGGCCACGCCGGCCTGCTCGATGATGCGGTCGATGCCGACCGTGTGCACACCCTCGTTGTAGAACAGCTCGTTGGCCGCGGCCAGCAGCCGCTCGCGCGCCGATCCCCGGGCCGCGGTCGTTTCCTTGACAGCCATGGTGATGGCTCACCTTCCTAGACAGACTTGTCTATCGTACGCCCGGGGCTTGGGCGGCAGCCGACTCCGCGCCGCGACCGGGCCGGTTCTTCAGCAGGCCGAACAGGGCCAGCGCGGCCAGCACGATCACCGCGGCGCCGTAGTAGCGGGTGGTGTTGACCAGCCCTCCGCCATGCACCACGCCGAACCCGGCCAGCACGGCGGGCACGCCCAGCCCGAGGTAGGACACCACGTAGAGCAGCGAGACCAGGCCGGCCCGCTCGTGCGCCGCGGCCAGCGGGACCACCGTGCGGATGCTTCCTTGGAAGCCGCTGCCGAACCCGGCGCCGGCGATCACGGAGCCCGCGAAGAAGACCACCACGGACCCTAGGCTCACGGCCATCACGGTCACGGCCACGCCGGTGATCAGGGCCAGGATGCCGAACACCATCACCATCCGGGCGGCGGCCCGGCGCAGCAACATGATCGCGATGACGGCCGAGGCGGCCAGCATGAACAGGCTCAGGCCGCCCAGCACCACGTTGCCCGAGCCGGTCAGCGCGTGCACCAGGGCCGGGCCGAGAGCGCCATACAGCCCAGCCAGCGCCCACACTGCGAACAGCACGGGCACGGCAGTCAGCACCGGGGCCCGCAGCGCCCGCGGCAGCGTGATTTCCGGCCGCAGGCTGGCCAGCGCGCCCGGTGCCCGGCTGACGGTCTCGCGCATCGCGGCGATTGCGATGGCCTGGGCGGCGAGCACGCCGATCAAGGCCAGGTAGATGAGGTGGGTGGGGTCAGGCAGGAAGCGGACCGCCAGCGCGGACAAGATCACGCCGCTCGCGGTGCCCATGCCCGGCGCCACCGCGTTGGCGAAGGTGCCGAGCTCGCGGTCCATGTCCAGCATGGCCGCGCCGATCGCACCCAGGGCCGCGCCGGTGGACAGGCCCTGGACCACCCGAGCGGTGAGCAGCGCGGGCACCCCAGTGGCGGTGGCGAAGATCACCAGCGACCCCGCGTGCACGGCGATCGCGGTGAGCAGCACCGGCCGGCGCCCGACGTGGTCGGAGAGCTTGCCCAGGGTCAGCAGGGCGACCAGCACCGCCATCGCGTACACCCCGAACACCACCGTGGTGGTGATCGGCGTGAAGTGCCATTGGGTCTGGTAGATCGCGTACAGCGGTGTGGGGGCGGCGGAGGAGGCCAGAAGCGCCACGATCACCGAGGCCAGCACAAAGACGGCACGCCGCCCGCTCAGCCGGTGACCGCCCCGGCCGCGCAGCCAAGGCCGGCGCGCGAACGGGTCATCCGGGAGGGCCGCGGCGGTTTCGCTGGCCGGACGGCGGACCGCCAGGGCCTGGGCACTCGCGGCCCGCTCGGCCGGATAGGGGACCGGTGTGACCTGCGCGACGCCTGCTCCGGGCCCTGCATCGTCGTGCATCGTCATGTCTGGGTACCCACCCTCATTGAGTAGACAGGTCTGTACACTTGTGATGTTAGACAGATAGGTCTAATCAGTCAAGGGCTCCCGGCTGTCCCGCCAAGGATGATCGCTCACGCGCGCCACCGAGCGGCGCGTGGCGCGGGTTGATCCAGTTCCCGAGGTCGCCATGGATGGCTGGTTACGGTGGTTGTCAAGGCCCGATTGTCAGCTGCCAAGGTTCCGGCCGCCGTCGACCACGATGCGCTGGCCGGTGATGAAGCCGGCCTCTTCGGAGGCGAGGAAGCTCACGGCATGGGCGATGTCGCTGGGAGTTCCCATCCGCCCGGCGGGCACCGATGCCAGGTAAGCATCCACAATGTCGGCTGGGACGTCGGCGTGCCGCTCGACGGGGACGAAGCCGGGTGCGACCGTGTTCACAGTGATGCCAGAGGGGGCGAGTTCGCGGGCCCAGGCACGGGCCAGGCCTATCTGTGCGCTCTTGGCGGTGGCATAGGCGGACCTGCCCGGAGGCGGACGGTCAGCAATCTCGGAGTCGATGTGCACGATGCGGCCATAGTGCCGGGCCATCATCGCGGGCAGCACCACGCCGCCGAGCAGCACCGGGCTCTTGACGAAGAAGTCGAGCTGGGCGAGATGGTCGGCCCATGCCACGTCGGTCACCGGGGCTTCGGGCTGTGGGCCGGTGGCGTTGAGCACCAGCACGTCAACCGGGCCGAACCGGCCGGTGATGGCGGCGACCAGCTCGGCAACCTGCTGCTGATCGGTGATATCGGCGCCGAAGGCCTCGGCGGTACCGCCGGCGTCGCGGATGGTGCGGGCGACCTCATGTGCCTGGCCGTCACCGCGCCGGCCATTGACCGCGACGATGAGGCCGTCCTTGGCCAGGCGCCGCGCGATCGCCGCGCCCAGGCCCCGCGAGCTGCCCGTCACCAACGCGACACGCCTGTGCACTACCGGCATGTGGCGATCATTTCACTCCGCGGCGACGGCAGCCGATTCGCGGGCAAGCGCGATGGACGGGCCGCCTCGGGCGGGGCAGTCCGTTCAGTGGGTGGACGCCGATGGGGCGAAGGGCTGGACGTTGCCGCGGCAGTGCGTGATCTTCGGCGCCGGGGCCAGCGGCTGGATCAGGTAGTCCCATAGCGTGTCGTCGACGCACGCGGACGTCCCCACAGCCTCATGGCCCCAGCTGTCGCTGGAGACTAGGCGGCTGTTGGGCAGCATTCGCGCCACTTTCACAGCGCTGTTGTAGCTGGTGGCCGGATCCCACAGGTCGCCGATCACCAGGACGGGTGCGGAGGTGCGGTGGTCGAATGGTCCCCGGTAGACGTCCTGGTCCTGCGCGGCCCAGGTATTCCGCGCGCACTGGGCGGTGACCCAGGCGTAGTACCCCCCGAAGTATTTGGTACGACGGTCGGCGGCAGCGGCGGCCGCGGGCCACGAGGCGGCATCCGCAGCCGACAGGCCGTCGGTGCACAACACCCCGGACTCGGCTTCGAGCAGGTTGTCGTAACCCGGTCCCGGCTGTACCGCGAGGTGGAGGCGCAGCAAGCGCCGCACCACGCCGGCGCGGCCGGGGCCTGCCCCGCCGGGTGCGGTGAGCCGCGCCAGGTCGGTCAGCTCGGCGAAGAGGCCCCGGTATCCGCTGGGGTCGTGCAGCCAGTGTTCGGCGTCGGCGATCAGGTTCGCGTACGTGAACGTGGTGGCCTTGATGCCAGGGGCGGCAAGGCGCAGCGGGCGGACCTCGAGCCGGGCGGCCAGCCGGGCGAACCGGGCCGGAGTGTCCGCGTCGGCGAAAGAGCACCGGGACCGGCCGGCCCGCTGGCAGAGCTTTAGCAGTTCGTGCAGCGCGCGGTAGCTGGCGGCGGCGGAGCCCATCCGGTCGAAGACCGGCACGTCTGCGGTGGCGGGCGTACCGACCAGTGCCTGCGGGTCGACGATGCCGTCGATCGCTATCGCCCGGACCCGGTCAGGGAACAGGTTCGCGTAGACCAGCCCGAGGTAGGAACCGTAGGACTCGCCGAAGTACGTCAGCTTGCGGTCGCCCACTGCGCGCCGCAGGACGTCCATGTCGAGGGCATCGTCCGTGGTGGACATCGCCGACGCGATTGGCCCCGCCGTGGTGGAGCAGGCCCGGCCGAGTGCCCGCGCGGCGCCGATCCAGGAGCGCTGTTGCGGCGGCGTTGCGGGGAAGGGGGTGACGTTGAACGGGGCCAGCGCACGGATCTGCGCCACCCTCGTGGCGAAGCACCGGATCGGCGTGCTGCCGCCAACTCCACGCGGGTCAACCCCGATGATGTCGAACCGGTCGAGAATGACGTTGGGCAGGCCCTGCGGCAGCAGGGCGGCCCAGTCCCTGGCTGAGTCGCCCGGTCCCCCGGGGTTGACGAATATGGTGCCCAGGCGGCGCCGGGGGTCTTTCGCCTCGATTCGCAGCAGTGCCAGCTTGATCTTCGCCCCGCGCGGATCGTTGTAGTCCAGCGGGAGTTCCGCGGTGGCGCATTGGTCGGTCTTCCGGCACGTCGTCCAGTGCAGGACGGGCGGCGGCACCCGGTCCACCAGGCTGGCCGCCTCGGCGGCGGTCAGGGTGTGGGCTGAAGCGGCGGCGGTCAGGGTATGGGCTGAAGCGGCGGCCGCCGCTCCTGGCTGGCCGGGTGCGCAGGCGAGGCCGGCCAGGGCCAGGAACGCCAGGGCCACCGTGCGGTTTGCTGCTGTTGCCATGCCGACAATCGTTCGGCAGCGGCGCCGTCAGGTCACCGGGGTGCGCCGGAGAGTTAGGGGTGGGGCTTGCCCTACCCCTCCGGGTGGGGCAAGCCGGGCGGTGGCACAGCGGAGCTGCCGTCAGGCCCTGAGGTAGGCGAGGACGGCGAGAACCCGACGGTGCTGAGTGTCGTCGGGCGGCAGGCCGAGCTTGGTGAAGACGTTGCCGATGTGTTTTTCCACCGCGCTGGCGGAGAGCACCAGCCGCTGCGCGATGGCTGTGTTGGAATGGCCCTCGGCCATCAGTGCCAAGAGTTGCCGTTCGCGCGCGGTCAGCGCCCCCAGGGCACTGTCCCGGCGCTGCCCGGCCAGCAACTGGGCAATGACCTGGGGGTCGAGCACCGCCGCGCCGCGGGCGACCCGGTGCAGAGCATCCAGGAACTCCTCGACCCTGGCGACCCGGTCCTTCAGCAGGTAGCCGACCGCGCCGGAGCCGTCCGCGAGCAGGTCGCCGGCGTAGGACGCCTCCACATACTGGCTGAGCACCAGCATCGGGGCACCGGGCAGATGCGAGCGTGCGGTAATCGCCGCGCGCAGGCCCTCGTCGGTGTAGGTCGGCGGCATCCGCACGTCGACAACCGACACGTCGGGGCGGTGTCTGAGCACCGCCTCGACCAGGGCGGGGCCATCACCGACCGCAGCCACCACCTGGTGCCCGTCCTCGGCGAGCAGGCGGACCAGGCCCTCGCGCAGCAGCACCGCGTCGTCGGCCACGACGATCCGCAACCGGCCGCGGGCCGCGCGGTCCGGCGGCGGCTCGGGCGCTGCTTCGGGCGGCGTCAGCAGCACGGCAGTTCCGCGGTTATCGTCGTCGGGCCGCCGTAGGGACTGGTGACCCGCAGCCGGCCGCCGGCCGCGTGCAGCCGGTCGTCCAGCCCCCGCAGTCCGTATCCCTTGTCCAGCGCCGCACCGCCAACTCCGTCGTCTGTCACCCAGACCCGCAAGGTTCCCGCGGTGTGGCGCAGTCCGATCTCACACCGGTGGGCATGGCTGTGCTTGGCCACGTTGGTCAGAGCCTCGGCGATCACGAAATACGCGGCCGTCTCGACGGCAGCGTCCAGCCGGCGGTCCAGGAGGTCGGCATCGAGTTCAACGGGCACGGTCGAGCGCGCCGCCAGGGCGGTGAGCGCCGCGCGCAGGCCGCGGTCGACGAGGACCGGCGGGGCGATGCCACGCGACAGGGCCCGCAACTCATCCAGCGCCTCCTGGGTCTGGACGATCGCGTCGGCGAGCGCCTTCCGGACAGCCTCCGGCCTGCTGTCGAAGTGGTGTTGGGCGCGGCCAAGTTCCATCATCAGGCGGACCAGTCGCTGCTGGGGCCCGTCGTGGATGTCGCGTTCGAGCCGGCGCAGCGCGGCCGCCTCGGCCGTCACCGCGGCGACGGTCTGCGCCCTGGCGGTGTCCCGTTCCTGCTCCAGTCCGCTGATCCTGCGGTGCAACGCGGACGCGTCAGACAGCAGTGCCTGCCCGAGCCCGGTCTGGGCGGCGAGGCACGCCCGGGTCACCAGCGGCAGGGTGAACAGCAGCAGCAAGCCAACCACGGTCCCGAAGGCGAGCCGCTCGGGCGGTGACGTCAGCCCCAGGCTCAAGGCGATGTGGGACTGGGCGCTGCCCGCGTACAGGGTCATGGGCCGCAGCGACCCTGGCGTGTTCCCGCCCCGCAGGGCGGACGTGGCGCCACCGACGCCGACGAACCACCACAGCGCCGTCACCACCGAGGTGACAAGAGCAACAGGGAACACCACCACCGCGTGCGCCACGTCGAGCCAAAGCGCCGGGTCGGACACGGCGGCTTTGCTCCTTCGATCTCGGCCTCCGGCCCGCACCCGGCGCCCCCGGAGCGGGGAAGCGCACCTTGGCGATCCGCCACCATTCCAAGTCGGCGAGCCACCGCGCCGGCGCCAGAACGCCAGCCGCGACCCGCGCGCCGCCCGGCAACAGCCAGCCGGCCGTTCCGACGCACAGACCACCCAGCACAAGCAGCAGGCCAGCAGCGGCGATCACTGGTGCGGTGAGCAGATACAGCGACTCCACGAGCGTGCGGCGCACCGCGTGGAAAAGGAACCGGCCGCCCGGCCGCCACCGACCCCGGACCGCGACGGGGAGCGACTCGCTCATGGCCCCAGCCTAGGTTCGATCTTCGGTGATGCTCCGCAGGCTTCCGGTGCGAGGCGGCAGACCGCCGGGAGTGCGGTAGAACAAATCCCGTGAGCAGCGAACCGGCCCGCATCCGCCCTTATCAGCCCGATGACCTCGATGAGCTGTACCGCATCTGCGTGCAGACCGCGGACAACGGCCAGGATGGTACGTCGTTGTTCCGCGACCCCAGGCTGCCGGGACACGTGTATGCGGCGCCGTACGCCGTCTTCGAGCCGTTGCTCGCCTTCGTGGCCGAGGACGCGGCTGGTGTGGGCGGCTACATCGTCGCGGCGCTGGACAGCCAGGCTTTCGAGCGAGCGCCTTGAGCGTGACTGGTGGCCAGCATTGCGCGCGAGCCACCCGGAACCGGCGCAGGATCTGGCTAAGAGCTTGTCACCGCAGGAAGCAGCTTGCGTTGCGTTGGATCCATCACCCGCTGGGCACGCCGGACGAGCTTGCCAGCGGCTTCCCGTCGCACCTGCACATTAACCTCGTCCCGCGATTGCAGGGGCAGGGGATCGGGCGACAGCTAATCGCGACAGTGATCTCAGCCCTTCGTGATCAGGGCTCACCTGGATTGCATCTGCACGTCAGGCATGGCAACCAGCGGGCTGCCGGGTTCTACCGTCACGTAGGCTTCGCCGAGATTCCAGCCGACGATGTGCGTGTCTTCACCATGAATTTCGCGCATCTGGCCGAATAGCTGGCTCCTGGAGGCGGAAGCCTGTGCCGTCGCGCGTTGGGCGGATGGCTGGCCCGGGGCCTCTCCGGCGCGTTCCCAGCAGGGAGTATCGCTACCGCTGAGCGGCTGATTTCGGTACATTTCGACCAGGGAGAGGTGCGGCCCGGCAGCCGGGTCAGCCATTTCCCGGGGGGGCGAGATGGGCATACTGACGCGCGCGCGGGCAGGCAGGCGCGGCACCGCGCTGCTCGGCGCAACAGCTCTGGCACTGATCACGGTCGCGATGCCCGCCGGCGCTGCGGTCGCGTCCAGCCAGCTCTGGAAGATCCAGAAGACGGCTAACCACACGGTGCCGACCGGAACGGCTTCGGCGGTGTCGTGCCCGTCCGCCGGCGCATGCGAGGCCGTGGGCGCCTACCGCAACACCGCCGGCGTGACCGCCCCGCTGGCCGAGAGCTGGAACGGCACCGCCTGGAAACTGCAGGCCGCCCCGATCCCCGCGGGCGCTAACTCCTCGGGCCTGGCCGCGGTGTCATGTACCGCGGCGGCCTCCTGCGAGGCGGTCGGCTCCCAGGCGGGAAGCTCGGGGACGACGGCACTCGCGGAGGCGTGGAATGGCACAGCCTGGGTCGTCCAGTCCGTACCAGACCCGGCAGGCGGTGCGGAGGTCTCACTGACCGGAATCTCCTGCGCCTCGGCGGATGACTGCGAGGCGGTCGGCAACTACAACAGCTCCACCGTCCCGGCCATCCTGGCCGAGAGGTGGAACGGCACGAGCTGGAGCATCCAGGTCATCCCCGACCCGGTGGCGTCCAGCTACGCCACTCTTAGCGAGGTGTCGTGCCCGGCGGCCGATTATTGCGAGGCGGTCGGCGCCGACAGCCTGGGGCCGTTCGCCGAGGTGTGGAACGGGACCACCTGGAGCGCGCAGTCCACTCCGGCCCCCGCCGGGATCCGCGCCCCTCAGCTGGAGGCAGTCTCGTGCACGTCGGCTGGTTTCTGCGAGGCCGTTGGGTTCGGCGTGAACAGCGCCTCGCATTTCGTGGCGCTGGCCGAGGCGTGGAACGGCACGTCGTGGACCGGCGCGCTGCCGCCCGACCCGGCCGGCGCGAACACCACCGAGCTGCAAGGCGTGTCCTGCTTCTCCCCGAGCTTTTGCGCGGCGGACGGCTACACCACGAGTTCCGGCGTCGGCACCCTGGGCGAGGGCTGGAACGGGACGTCGTGGGCAATCGAGCAGATACCCGAGCCCGCGGGCACCTCTACCGCTGACCTCTTCGGGGTATCGTGCGCCGCCGCCACCGCCTGCGAGGCGGCCGGCCAGGTCGCCGTGCCAGCCAATGCCAACGTGCTGACCGACGGGTGGAACGGGACTTCGTGGACGCTCCAGGCCCCGGTACAGCCCGCCGGGGCCACGTCCAACTCCTTCAGCGGGGTGTCGTGCGTCTCGGCCAAGGACTGCGAGGCGGCCGGCTCCTACTACAACGCCGCGGCCAAGCAGGTCAGCCTGGCCGAGGCGTGGAACGGGACCTCGTGGAAGATCCAGGCCACGCCCAACCCGGCGGGATCTGGCAGCACGCTGACCGGCGTGTCCTGCGTCTCGGCGAGCTTCTGCGAGGCCGTCCGGCTCTAAGGACAACGGCTCGGCCGCGTTCGCGGAGAAGTGGAGCGGCACGGCCTGGCAGCTCCAGTCCGTCCCAGGTAAGGGGGCGCTCGCAGCGGTGTCGTGCGTCTCGGCGAGCTTCTGCGAGGCGGTCGGAACGAAGGTCACCACATCCGGCACCGGCCCGCTGGCGGAGAAGTGGAACGGGACCGCCTGGAGCACGCAGGCCCTGCCCGCCCCGGCAGGCGCTTCACTGAGCGCCGCGACGGGAGTCTCCTGCACCTCGGTGAACTTGTGCGAGGCGGTCGGCACCTACAACGAGGACACCGCGTTCGCCGCTATCTGGAACGGTTCCTCGTGGAAGCTGCAGACGGTCCCCGCCCCCGCGGGCGCCGTCGGTACTGTGCTCAACGGAGTGTCGTGCCCGGCCGCTGGCGCCTGTGAGGCGATCGGCCTCCAGGAGAGCAGCTCCAGCTCCGGGCCGCTGGCGGAGGCGTGGAACGGGACCGCGTGGGCGGCCCAGGTCACGCCGCTGCCCGCGGCTGCGGTCGCCGGGTCACTGGCCGGGGTGTCGTGCACCTCGGCGGGCGCCTGTACCGCGGCCGGTGACTACTTCGACGCCTCGGGAACCGAGCTGACGCTGGCGGAGGTGTGGAACGGCACGTCATGGACCGTGCAGTCCACGCCCAACCCCTATCCGTCAGAGGACACCTTCAGCGGAGTATCGTGCGGCGCGGCCAGCGTCTGTACCGCGGTGGGCTCGGCCCCCGATCCTGGTGGCTCCGAGATCACCACGCTGTCGGAGGCGGGCGACTGAACCAAGCGGGACAAGCCGGCCCGCGGGCCGGCCCGCAGTCCGCGCATTTGGGACGCCGGGACCGGGGGGCAGGCTGCTAAAGGCCGAGGAGGCCTAGTTCCCGGGACCGGGTGACGGCCTGGGTGCGGGTGGTGGCGCCCAGCTTGCGGTAGATCGACTTCATCTCCGATTTGATGGTGTGTGGTGAGAGGAACAACTCGGCCGCGATTTCGGGGACCGGCAGGTGCGTGGACAGCAGCGGCAGGAGCCGCAGCTCGGCCGCGGTAAGCGCCGACGGGCCGGCCGCGCGTGCTTCGATCGTGGCGAGTTCGGCTTCCAGTTGGTCGGCCTGCGCGGGCAGGTTACCGAGGTCTGGCCGTTGCTGGAGAATGCCGTGGGCTTGCGTCAGGACCGCTGCGGCGCCGGCGCGGTCGGCGAGGGTGATGTAGGAATGGGCCATCTCCAGAAGTGCCTGGACCGATACCACGGGCAACATGTAGGTGAGCAGGGGCCTGAGCCGCGAAGCACGCCCCAGGTAGAAGCGGCCCTGGGAGCTGTTTCCCTGGTGCAGCGCGGCCCGGGCCGCCCATGCGTAGACCAGGGCGCTGCTCCAGTAGTCGTCGAAATGGCCGGTTTGCACGATCGCGGCTGCGCGCTGGGCCAGCGACGTCACCTCTGACCAGGAGCCGCGCTGGGCGGCCGCAGCTGCATTGCTGGGCGAGGATGAGAGCGGTCAAGGGCGGGGCGCCGATATGAGCCGCGACGTCCAGAGCGCGGGCCAGGGCAGGCTCAGCCCGGGCCGGTTCGCCTTCCAGCAGGTAGGAAAGCCCTTCCGTATACAGCATGGTCGCCCGGTAGGGGCTGGCCGGGCTGAGCCCGTCCAAGGCGATCTGTGAGTCACGCCGCATTCCGGCCGTGCCGTCGCGGCACAGGCACGCGCGCAGGTAGGCCAGGGTGCCTGCCATCGTGCTTCCGTCCGGGAGAATCCCGGCGGGGGACGCGCGCTCCGCGGCGGCCATCCAGCGCTCGGCCTCGCCGGGCTGGCCGAGAAGGGCAAAGATCAGCGAGCCATGTGCGGCGATCGCGCCGTAGTACTCGGCCGCCGTGACTTCCCTGATCCACTCCATCCAGCGCCGCACCGTCTCGACGCGTCCGCTGGCCCAGACGGGCTGCTGCAGCTCCAGAATCAGCCGGGCCACCCGGTCGTAGTCTCCTGCCGCCTGGGCATGGTCGATCGCCGTCTCCGGCATCGCGTTCGCTTCGAACCAGACGGCCGCCCGGAAATGGAGATCCTGGGCCCGATCGGGCTCTCGGCGCCGGAGTTCTGCCCGCAGCAGCTCGCGGAGCAGGTAGTGGTAGCGGTACCACTCCCGGTGGCGGTCGAGCGGTACCACCAGCAGGTTCCTGGCTTCCATCTGTTCGAGGACAGCCCCGGATCCCTTCTCGCCCAAGATCGCATCGCACAGCGGCCCGCACATCCGGTCCAAGACGGATGTGCGGGTGAGGAACGACACCTCCGCGTCTGAGATCCGGTCGAGAAGTTCCGAGCGCAGGTAGTCACCCATGAAGATGTCGTCGCCGGTGAAGGTGAAGCCGGCCGCGCTCCGCTGGGTGCCGGACCTCATCGCCAGCGCCGCGATATACAGCCCGGTTGGCCATCCCTCAGTTCGCCGCAGGAGATCACTCAGCCCGGTCTCGTCGACCTCGGCTCCTGCCCCCTTCAGCAGCAAGCCTGCTTCCACTGGTCCCATGGCCAGGTCGGCAGCGGTGACCTCCAGCAGCCCTCCCTGAGCACGCAACCTTGCCGTCGGCAGCGGCACCGCGGTGCGCGAAGCCAGCGCGAACCGCCAGCCAGGCGGAAGGCGCAGCACGAACTCGGCAAGCGCATTCATGCATTGCCTGTTCGTGACAGCCTCGGCCTGGTCGAGCAGCACAGTCACGGGCGGCCGCACCGAGGCGACAGCGGATACCAACCTGGGAACCATGGCGACGCCGGCACCCGAGGAGGCCAGCGCCGGGAAAATCGCCGGGTCGACAGGCCCGATCCGGTCCAGTGCGACAGCAAGAGCACTCAGCAGTACCACGGGGTCGTTGTCCGCGTCGTCGCACGACAACCACGCCACGCGGGACCCGAGCCGCTCAGCCCACTGCGCCATCAGCGTCGTCTTGCCATAGCCGGGTGGCGCGGTCACGGTAATGACCGGTGCCGGCGAGGTGGCCAAGCGCTCGATCAGAGCCGTCCGGACGACGATTCCCGGCCGTGCCCCAGGGGGATGGAATTTCGGCTCAGACAGTTCGGAAAGCTAGGCCCTGCAGCGGTCCTGTGATCCCTGTCAGACATCACCTGAGACACACCGATGACCCCGGGCCTCATTCTTCAGGACATGCTTCACCATGTACGGGCACCAATGAGCCAGCGCCGGGCGACGCTGACCGGTGATTCAGCGTAAGTACCCATCGGGCCTACGCAGATCACCCACACTGGGTGATCCGCTCCGGCCACGCGGCGGTGCTGGCAGGGACGGATTAGGTTGGAACAGATGAATACCGGAGCTCTTCCCGACCCGGTGCGCCACTTGATGACGCAACTGGATGAGCTGCGCCCGGGCGGTGCGCCCGACATGATCGAGGTCGGGCGGCTGCTGATGGGACTGGCCGCCGACGAGGAGTACTTCGCCCCGCTGATCGCGCAGATGCCCGCTGGGTCGCCCGGGGTGCACTGGCTGGCCAGGCCCGAACGAGGCCCGCGCCTGGTGCTGGTCCACCGGCCAGAAGGGGTGATGGCCTACACCCATTCCCACCGATGCTGGGTCGCGATCGCCCCGGTCCGCGGCGTGGAGACTCATCAGCATTGGAACGCGATCCGCCATGCCGGTGGCCGCGCCGAACTGAGCCTCACCGGCGAGCGCGCCCTGCGCCGCGGTGATGTGGTGACACTGATCCCACCCGACGATGTACACAACCATGGCCACGTCCGGGGCACCGGTCCCAGCCCCTACTCACTCATCCTCCTGGGTGACGACATGCTCCTGTTCGAGCGCGACGAATACGACCCGGACCGGGGCACGTGGCGAAGGCTCGCACCCGGTGACCCAGGCCAGTCGCACCGCTGATCAGCCCAGCCGGAGGTGACCGGCGCGCCTCTGATACCGTGCGGCGCTAGTCCACCGCACGGCGGGGCGAGCTTCATCCCCATTGGGGGGTAAGACGGCTTACCACCAATCGTGGGATGCGCAGTCGGTGCGGGTTGGGATTTCGTGGTTGTACGGGTGAGATGCCCGTTGGTTGCTGGGCCGAGTGGGTCCGGTCAGCATCCCAGCGGAGGTTCTGATGGCAGCTCAAACTGCCAAGCACATGGTGACCAGTTCCAAACGGTCGGCGGCTTCCCCTGGCGATCCGATCCTGGCCTCTAAGATCACTGTGCCGAATGTGCCCGACTGGGCGGTCCAGCGTCCGCGGGTCACCACGCTGATCGACCAAGGTATGCGCTGGTGCCCGCTGACCATCGTCACCGGCCCGCTGGGCGCGGGGAAGACGATGGCCCTGGCGTTGTGGGCGGCTGAGTGCGGTCCTGTTGCCTGGGTTTCCGTGGATGAGTACGACACCCGGCCGGGAGTCTTCTGGTCCTATGTCGTCGCGGCACTGCGCAAGTCCGGCGTCGCAATCCCCACGACACTGTCCGCCACCCTGCGAGGGCGAACTGCCGAGCACCTGTTCTTGCTTCGGCTCGCGTCGGTGCTGGCTGCCCAGAACACGCCAGTGAGGCTGGTCATCGATGATTTCCACCTGCTCACCGAGCCAAGAGTGCTCAACGGGCTTGACTTCCTGCTGAAGAACGCGGGGGCTGGCCTGCGCCTGGTGGTCTCCTCGCAGGCAGATCCCCCGCTCCCGTTGCATCGCTACCGGCTGGCTGGCGAACTGGCTGAGATCCGGGCTGGTGATCTGGCTTTCAGCGTGGCAGAAGCGGGCCAAGTGCTGGCCCAGCACGGGTGCACGCTGTCGTCCGGCCCGCTTGCGTGCCTCACGCGGCAAACTGAGGGCTGGGCGGCCGGCCTCCGCCTCGCCGCCATGTCCATGGCCGATCATCCCGACCCTGATCGGTTCTTCACGGAACTGGTCACCGAGGAGAGCGCCCTGACCGGCTATCTGGTGAAAGAGGTCCTCGACACCCAGCCACCGGAAGTCAGGGAAGTTCTGCTGAGCACGTCCATCCTGGAGCACGTCAACGCCGAACTCGCCAGCGAACTGGCCGGCACCGGACAGGCTGGCCAGATCCTGGCGGCTTTGGCGCACGCCAATGCGTTCGTCCAGCCGATTGGCGGCGGGCAGTATCGCTACCACACGTTGTTCGCCCAGATGCTGCGTCTCAAGCTGAGGCTCGAGTGTCCGGACCGGATCGCCGCATTGCACCGGCAAGCCGCCCGCTGGTACGAGCGGCACGGCCAGCTGACCGACGCGGTGCGGCACGCCGCCCAAGCCGGCGACTGGCCACTAGCCGCCAGTGTGGTCATCGACGGGCTGGCGATCGGTGAGCTCATTGAGCGGCGAGGCGGCCGGTCCCTGGCCGATGAGTTTGCGAGCATGCCACACGGCGAAGCCTGGCCCGAGCCTCAGCCATACCTGGTCGCCGCCGCGATCGCGCTGTCCGCTGGCCGGCCTGAATCGGCTGCCGCCGCGCTGGATGCGGCGGAAAAGATCTTCGAGCGGCTTCCCGCAGATCAGGAGGATGCGGCCCGGCTGGCCGTCGCGATGATCCGCCTCACCGTTTCTCGCCGCAGCGGGGATCTGGATGCGGCGGCGGAGGCCGTCTCCTGTGCCGAGGCCCTGGCAGGCAGGGTCTGCGGAGGCGGGGCCGCCCGGCATGCGGGGATCCGTGCCCAGGTGCTGTTCGCCCGTGGAGCTGCCGAGCTGTGGTCGGGCCGTTTCGGCGAGGCAGCCCGTGTCCTCGATGCCGGGGTGACCGCCGCAGCGGCGTCAGGAGAAGATCACGAACGCATCGACTGCCTTGGTCATCTGGCGCTGGTGGAGGCCTTGCGTGGCCATCTGGCCCGTGCCGCCAAGCTGGCCGGCGAGGCGACGACGGGCTGCGCAGGCGCCGGGCAGCGGTCGCAAGGCCAGCAGCCAAGGCCTGCCGCGCTCGCCGCGCTCGCGTGGGTGCACCTGGAGCACCATGAGTTGCGCGAGGCGCGCAGCCGGCTCAAGCAACTGGACACCGCCCTTCGGACGAGCCCGGACAGGCTGATCGGGGCGGTTGCCTGCCTGACAGGCGCATACAGTGCCCTGGCCGAGGGGCGTGCCGCAGTAGCCACGCAGTTCGTGGCCAGGGCACGATCGGCTTGGTCGGTTCCGTCGTGGCTCGAGCAGCGGCTCAGCCTGGCCGAGTCGCGGGCGCTGGCGGCCGCCGGCGACATCGAGGCAGCGCTCGCCGCGGCCAAGCGGGCCGACTGCGAAAGCTCGCCCGAGGCGGCGGTCACGCTTGCGCATGCCTGGGTGGCTGCCGGAGACGGTGACAACGCGCGGCGCGCGCTCGCCCCGGTGCTGGCGGCGCATGAGGGAGTACCTGAATGGGTGCGCGTCCAAGCATGCCTGGTGGATGCCCGGCTCAGCTATCACCGCGCCGACCGGGTACGAGGCCGTCGATCGCTGGGGTGTGCGCTGCGGCTGGCCGAACGTGAGCAGCTCCGGTTGCCGTTCGCCATGGAGCGGAGCTGGATCGGGCCGGTGCTACAGCGTGACCCGGAACTGGCGGGCGCTCACCGGCACCTGCTCGGGTCGGCCGGGGTGTCACGGTTCGCTTCCCGCCGCCTCGCCAGCCCTCAATGAGGCCGCGAACCCAGTCGTCGAGCCGCTCACCGAACGCGAACGGGAAGTGCTGCGACAGGTCTCGGTCATGCTGACCACCGCCGAGATCGCCAGTGAGCTGTACATCTCCACCAACACCGTCAAATCGCACATCAAGAACATCTGCCACAAGCTGGCGGCGACTCACCGCGGCGAGGCGGTCCGCCGGGCCCGCCAGCTTCGGCTGATCTGAGCACCCCCCGGGTGGGGTGATGCTGCTGCCAGGCCCCGGGCTTCACCATGGCAGCGTAGAAGGAGGTAGCCGTGGCTGAGCACTTTGACGTGATCATTATCGGGACCGGAGCGGGCGGCGGGACGCTGGCGCATGCGCTGGCTGGCTCGGGGAAGCGGATTCTGTTGCTGGAGCGGGGGGATTTCCTGCCCCGCGAGACGGAGAACTGGGATCCGCGACCGGTGTTCGTCGACGGCCGGTACATCAGCAAGGACACCTGGTTCGACGGGGAGGGCAAGCCGTTCCAGCCGCAGGTGCATTACTTCGTCGGCGGGGCGACCAAGCTGTACGGGGCGGCGCTGTACCGGCTGCGCCCGGGTGATTTCGGGGAACTGCGGCACGTCGATGGAACATCCCCCGCCTGGCCGCTGTCCTATGACGACTTCGAGCCCTGGTACAGCCGGGCCGAGCAGATGTACCAGGTGCACGGCAACAGTGGTGAGGACCCCACCGAGGGCCACCGCAGCCAGCCCTACCCGTGGCCCGCCGTCTCCCACGAGCCCAGGATCGCCGAGATCGCCGCGGGCCTGGAGAAGGGCGGCTACCGCCCCTTCCACGCACCGTGCGGGATCCTGCTGGATGAGGCCGACCGGGCCCGCAGTAATTGCATCCGGTGCACCTGGTGCGACGGGTACCCGTGCCTGGTGCACGCCAAGTCCGACGCGGAGGTCATCGCCGTCCGCCCGGTGCTGGACCGCGGCAACGTCACCTTGCTGACCGGGGCCGAGGTGACCAAGCTGCAGACCGGCCCGGGCGGGCGGACGGTCACCGGGGTCGTGGTGTCCCGCGGCGGCGGCGGTGAGGTGTTCACCGGTGACATCGTGGCCTTGTGCGCCGGCGCGGCGAACAGCGCCAAGCTGCTGCTCAACTCGGCCAGCGACGCCCACCCCCACGGCCTGGCGAACGGGTCGGACCAGGTGGGGCGCAACTACATGTTCCACAACTGCAAAGCGGTGGTGGCGCTGTCCAAGCAGAAGAACGACACCGTTTTCCAGAAGACGCTCGGGATCAACGACTTCTACTTCGCCACGAAAGACTACGAGTACCCGGCCGGGAACATCCAGATGATCGGCAAGTCCAACGCCGAGGCGATGCGCGGGGAGAAGCCCACGCTGACCAAGCTGTCCCCGGAGTGGACGTTGTCGGATGTGGCCGGGCACGCGGTGGACTTCTGGCTCACCACCGAAGACCTGCCGCTACCGGAGAACCGGGTGACCGTCGACGGCGACGGCAACGTCCACCTCGCCTACCAGCCCACCAACGACGCCGAGGCCGACCGGCTGTATGAGGAGCTGAAGAAGATCCTCAACCACACCGGGATGGCCGAGCACCACGTGCTTGGCAAGAACTTCTACATGGACATGAGCATCCCGGTCGCCGGGTGCGCCCACCAGGCCGGTACCTGCCGGTTCGGCACCGACCCGGCCACCTCGGTCCTCGACGTCAACTGCAAGGCCCACGAACTGGACAACCTCTACGTCGTGGACACCAGCTTCTTCCCCAGCATCGGCGCGGTGAACCCCGCACTCACCGCGATGGCCAACGCCCTGCGCGTCGCCGACCACATCCAGCAACGGCTCACCGCCTGATACAGCAGAGCACATGGCGACCAAGGCCGAGACAAACGCCGTTTACGCGGCCGGGCTCATCCAGGGCACCATCCGACGGATATGACAGTGAGGAGAGACCGTTGTCCAGTTATCCCAACATCGGCGACCATGGGCTGATCGGCGACCTGCAGACAGCCGCGCTGGTAAGTACCGATGGCACCCTCGACTGGTTCTGCTGCCCCCGGTTTGACTCACCGAGCGTGTTCGCGTCGCTGCTCGATGCCAACCGCGGCGGCTTCTTCAAGATCCGGCCTGACCGGGACGACTACGTGACCAAGCAGTTGTACCTGCCCGACACCGCGATCCTGGTCACCCGGTTCATGACCCCCGACGGGGTCGGCGAGGTACACGACTTCATGCCCATCGCCGAGGGCGGGGCAACCGACCGGCACCGGCTGGTGCGCAACATCCGGGTGGTACGCGGCACCATGCGGTTCGCGATGGAGATCCAGCCGCGCTTCGACTACGGGCGCGCCGCACACAAGCTGGAGCTCACCGACAGCGGCGGGGTGTTCCAGTCCGACGGGCTGGAGCTGACCGTGCATGGCATCGCACCACAGGGAACCAGCATCCAGGACGCGGACATCACGCTGGAGCGGGTTGGCGACGGGGTGCGGTGGACGCGGACGCTGCGGGCAGGCGAGATCGGCGGCGTGGTGCTGGAGTCCATGGGGGGCGCGCCCAGGCTGGTGCCACCCGAGGAGGCCCAGCGGCTGGCCGACGAGACCGCGCTCTTCTGGCGTAACTGGCTGCACCGGTCCACCTACACCGGACGGTGGCGGGAGATGGTCGCCCGCTCCGCGATAACGCTCAAGCTGATGACCTACGCGCCCACCGGCGCCCTGGTCGCCGCGCCCGACCGCCGGGCTGCCCGAGCAAGAGGGCGGCGAGCGCAACTGGGACTACCGCTATACCTGGGTCCGGGACGGGTCGTTCTCCATCTACGCGCTGCTCAGCCTCGGCTACACCGAGGAGGCCGCGGCCTTCGGGGCCTGGCTGCGCGATCGTGCGGCCGAGTACACCGGCGAAGGCCGGCCGCTGAAGATCATGTACCGGGTCGACGGCAGCTCCGATCTCGTCGAGGAGACCCTCGATCATTTCGAGGGCTGGCGCGGCTCCCGCCCGGTGCGGATCGGGAATGGCGCCGCCGACCAGTTGCAGCTCGACATCTACGGCGAGGCCGCGGACGCGTTCTTCCTCGCCGACAGCCAGGGCCTGCAGGCGGCGCACCAGGGCTGGGTGGCGATAGAGAAGCTCATCGACTGGCTGTGCGAGCACTGGGACCAGCCGGACGAGGGCATCTGGGAGACCCGCGGCGGCCAGCGGGACTTCACCTACGCCCGGTTCCAGACCTGGGTGGCGCTCGACCGCTCCATCAGGATCGCCCAGCGCCGGGGCCGTCCGGCCAATCGTGGCCCGGTGGACCACCGAGCGCGACCGCGTCTACAACCAGATCATGGAACGCGGCTGGAACCCCAAGACTAGGCGCGTTCACCCAGCATTACACCACCGAGGTGCTGGACTCCTCGCTGCTGATGATGCCGCTGCAGGGCTTCATCTCCCCGCGCGACCCGATGTGGCTGTCCACGCTGGAGGCGATGGACCGGGAACTGGTCTCCGACAGCCTGGTCTACCGCTACAACCCCAGCGCCTCGCCGGACGGGCTGGCCGGCGACGAGGGCACCTTCACCTTGTGCACGTTCTGGTACGTGGACGCGCTCGCCCGCGCGGGGCGGCTTGACGAGGCCCGGCTGGTCTTCGAGAAGATGTTCACCTACGCCAACCATCTGGGCCTGTTCTCCGAGGAGATCGGCAGCACCGGGGAGCAGCTCGGCAACTTCCCGCAAGCGTTCAGCCATCTGTCCCTGATCAGCGCCGCGGTCAACCTCGACTACCAGCTCGACCATGGCGCCGGACAGGTCGGAGGGGTACTCGGGGGGCGATGAGCGCCGCCGCCGTGCGGGCGGCCAGATGGGCGACGGAGTGAGCCAGGCGTCGGCAGCCGGGACCAGGAGGGACGCATGAACGTCGATCTGGCGAGGTGGCAGTTCGCATTCGTGACGATCAACCACTTCTTCTTCGTCCCGGTCACGATCGGGCTGGCGTTCTTGACCGCGCTGCTGCAGACGGCGTGGTATCGCAGCAAGCGGGAGGAGTACCTGCGGCTGACCCGGTTCTTCGGCACGCTGCTGGTGATCAACGTCGCGATCGGCGTGGTGACCGGGCTGGTGCAGGAGTTCCAGTTCGGGATGGACTGGGGGGCGTACTCGCGGCTGGTCGGGAACATCTTCGGCGCGCCGCTGGCGATGGAGGGGCTGGCCGCGTTCTTCCTGGAGTCGACGTTCCTTGGGGCTGTGGCTGTTCGGCTGGGACAAGCTGCCCCGCCGGGTACACCTGGCCACGATCTGGGCGGTGTCGTTCGGCAGCGCGTCTTGTCGGCGGCGTTCATCATGGCCGCCAACTCCTGGATGCAGCACCCGGTCGGCTACCAGATGGTCAAGGGCAAACCGGTGCTGAACGACATCTGGGCGCTGTTCACCAACCCGGTGTTCGTCTGGGGGTATCCAAGGTCCTGCTCGCGTCGCTGGTCACCGGCGCCATGGTGATGCTGGCGGTGTCGGCGTGGCAGCTGCGGCGCGGCGGGGACAAGGAGGTGTTCGCTCCTCGGCGCGGCTGAGCCTGGTCGATCCTGGTCCCGGCGATCTTGTTCACCATGCTGGTGGGCGATGAGCTGGGGGTGATCGAGGCCAGGTACCAGCCGATGAAGATCGCCGCGTCCGAGGCGCAGTGGAGCACCTGCCAGCCGTGCTCGTTCTCGCTGTTCCAGATCGGCGGCGGCAACAACGACCAGACCCCGACCCAGATCATCGAGATCCCGCACCTGCTGTCGCTGCTGGCCACCAACACCTGGAACGGCAAGGTGGTCGGGCTGGACCCGCTGCAGTCGCAGTACAGCAAGCAGTACGGGCCTGGCAACTACGTGCCGAACGTGTTCATCCAGTACTGGGGCATGCGGGTGATGGCCTATCTGGGGGTCGTGGTCCTGCTCATCGGCGGTGTGGGGGCTGTGGCTGATCCGGCGCAAGAAAGCTCGCCACCTCCCGGCGGTTCTTGTGGGTGGCGGCCTGGGCGGTGGTGCTGCCGTTCTTGATGAACACCGCCGGCTGGCTGCTGACCGAAAGCGGCCGCCAGCCGTGGATCGTCCAGGGCATCATGCTGACCAAGAACGGCATCTCACCATCGCTGTCCACCACCTGGATCGCGATCAGCCTGACGGTATTCGTCCTGCTGTACGACCGTGATCGCCACGGTCGACCTGCTGCTGATGCTGAGGTACTCCCGCCAGCAGCTCCCGCCCCCGCGCCCCGCAGCGCAGAGCCGGACACGCCCGTGCCCGCCGTCCAGTATTAGGGGCCGCGATGAGCACGCTCGTCCCGTTCTGGTTCATCCTCATCGCGATGTTGTGGACCGGCTTTTTCATCCTGGAGGGGTTCGACTTCGGCGTCGGCATGCTGCACAGCGCCGTCGGCAGGGACGACGCAGAGCGCCGGGCCGCCATCAACACGATCGGGCCGCTGTGGGACGGCAACGAGGTCTGGCTGATCGTCGCGGGGGCCGCCATGTTCGCCGCGTTCCCCGGCTGGTACGCGACGATGTTCTCGGCCTACTATCTCGCCCTGGTGCTGCTGCTGGCTCTCGCTCATCGTCCGCGGCGTGGCGTTTGAGTACCGCGGCAAACGCGACGCGGCACGCTGGCGCCGCACCTGGGATGTGCTGCTGACCGTCGAGCAGCCTGCTATCGCCCCTGCTGATCGGCGTGGCACTGGCCGGGCTGCTGCACGGGCTGCCCATCAACTCAGCCCAGAACTACACCGGGTCATTCTGGGACCTGCTCCAGCCCTACCCGCTGTTCACCGGCCTCACCCTGGTCGCAGTCTGCGCGCTGCACGGCGCGACGTTCCTGTGCCTGAAAACCACCGACGACATGCGCGAGCGTTCCTGGCGCCTGGCCCGCCGCATCGCCCCCATCACCACCGCCGCCGTCATCGGCTTCGCCATCTGGACCCACGTGACCTACAGCAGCACCTTCTTCCTCAACCCGATTGAACTGCTGGCCATCCTCGCCGCCATCGCCGCCGTCTGGCTGGTCTACGACCACCGCGACGGCTTCGCCTTCGCCGCGACCACAGTCACGATCGCCGCCTGCATCGTGTCACTGTTCGTAGGCCTGTACCCCAACGTGATGGTCTCTTCCACCACGCGGCAAACAACCTCACCGTCCACAACACCGCCTCCGGAGGGTACTCGCTCAAAGTGATGACCGTCGTGGTCATCATCTTCCTGCCACTCGTGCTCGCCTACCAGACCTGGACCTACTACGTGTTCCGGCGGCGCATCAGCAAGCAGGAGTTCCAGCCGCAGGCACCGTCCCCCGCGCCCGCCCCTCCCGGCACGCCACCGGCTCCGGCCGGGAAGACGGCCAGTCAGGAGCAATGATGCCTGCCGCCGGATTCGTCAGGAGGGCTGATGCCTGAGGGGTTGTCGCCGAGCGAGGTCGGAAAGGAACTCGCCGAGCACCGGCACAGGGTGGAGGAGGAAGAGAAGGAGCGGGGCGAGGGCTCTGCCACCGAGGTCAAGGGCCGGGAGCGGTGGCTGACCATCACCGAGGCGATCCTGCTCGCGGTCGTCGCCGTCCTCGCCGCCTGGTCCGGCTTCGCCTCGGCCAAGTGGAGCACCCACTCCTCGCTCGAGCTGGCCAAGGCGTCGGCGGCCCGGACGGTGGCCAACCGGTACGCCTACCAGGCCGCCGACCTGAAGAACTTCGACTCGCTGACGTTCAACGCCTGGTTCACCGCGTACGTCGCCCACAACAAGCCCGCGATGCGGGTGGCCGAGGGCCGCTTCCGGCCGGTGTTCCTGGCCGCGTTCCAGGCCTGGCTCGCCACGGACCCGTTCAAGAACCCGGCCGCGCCGAAGGGCCCCACCTACATGCCGCAGTACAGGCAGCCGGAGCTGGACCTGTCCAACTCGCTCGACAAGAAGGCCGATGCCTACTACGCACTCGGCGAGGAAGCGGGCGCCAACGCCGACAGCTACGTGCGGACCACGGTGTACCTGGCGACCGTGCTGTTCCTGGTCGGCATCAGCGGCCACTTCAAGGTCCGCGCGGCACGCGTCGGGCTTATCAGCCTCGGCGGGGTCATCCTGGTGTTCTCGTCCATCTCGCTGATCCTCGCCCCGAAACCGCCGGTGTGAGGCCCGTCGATCCCCGGCTGTTGCGGCATGCCAGGGCAGCCCGGGGTTACCTGATCTTCACGGTCGGGCTGGGGCTGGTGGTGACCGCCCTGGTGCTGGCCCAGGCGGGGCTGCTCGCCCATGCCCTGGCGACAGCGGCCCGCGGCACGGGCGCAGCGGCCCTGTGGCCGACCCTGGCCGTGCTCCTGGCGGTGGTGATCGCCCGCGCCGTGGCCGCCGGCGGCGGCGAGACCGTGGCGCTGCGCGCCGCGGCCACGGTCAAGTCCGAGCTGCGGCGCAAGCTGACCAGGCACACGCTGCGGCTCGGCCCGGTCTGGCTGGGCGGGCAGCAGGCAGGGGAGATCGCGACCCTGGCCACCAAGGGCCTGGACGCGCTCGATCCCTACTTCGCCCGGTACCTGCCCCAGCTTGTGCTCGCGGTCGTGGTGCCGGTGGCGGTGGTGGCCCGGGTGGCGGCCGCTGACTGGATCTCGGCCGTGGTCATCGCGGTGACGCTGCCGCTGATCCCGGTGTTCGCCGTCCTGGTCGGGCTGCACACCAAGGCGCGCACGCAACGCCAGTGGCGGCTGCTGGCGACACTCGGCGGGCACTTCCTCGACGTGGTCGAAGGGCTGCCCACCCTGAAACTGTTCGGCCGGGCGAAGGCGCAGGCGCAGGTGATCGGTGAGGTCTCCGAGGCGCACCGGAAGGCGACGATGGGCACGCTGCGGGTGGCGTTCCTGTCGGCGCTGGTGCTGGAGCTGGCGGCGGCGCTGGCCACGGCGCTGGTGGCGGTCGAGGTGGGCCTGCGGCTGCTGGCCGGGCACCTGGGCTACCAGACCGCACTGCTCGTGCTGCTGCTCACCCCCGAGGCGTATCTGCCGCTGCGCGCGGTCGGCGCGCAGTTCCACGCCAGCATCGAGGGCGCCACCGCGGCGGCGCGCGCCTGCGCGATCCTGGACACCGCGCCGCCGGGCCCGGCCACCGCCGGCTCCCGGCTCAGGCCCGGCACGCCGGTACCGGCCGACCTGCGCAGCAGCCAAATCATGCTGAACGAAGCGTGCGTGGCCTATCCGGGCCGCGACGGGCCGGCCTTGGACAGGGTGAGCCTGGTGATAGCCCCGGGCGAACGGATCACGGTAACCGGCCCGAGCGGAGCGGGGAAGAGCACCCTGCTGGCGCTGTTGCTGCGGTTCGCCGAACCAACAGCGGGGACCATCGAGGCCGCTGGAGTGCCGCTGGCGGAGCTGGACCTGGCTGCGTGGCGGGCACAGATCGCCTGGGTACCGCAGCGGCCACACCTGTTCGCTGGCACGGTGGCCGCCAACATCGCCCTGGGCCAGCCGGACGCGAGCCGCGAGGCAATCGGGCACGCCGCCGCCCTGGCCGGTGCGGCGGAGTTCATCGAGACGCTGCCCGCTGGCCTGGACACCGAGCTGGGAGACCGGGCCGGCCGCCTGTCGGCCGGGGAACGGCAGCGGATCGCGCTGGCCCGGGCGTTCTTGCGGGACGCACCGCTGCTGCTGCTCGACGAGCCCACCGCGCACCTGGATGCCATCACCGCGGCAGAGATCCTCGCCACGATCGAGACCCTGATGGCGCACCGCACCGTCGTCCTGGTCAGCCACGGCCCCGGCTGGGCGGGCCCGGCCGACCAGACGATCACCTTGGACCATGGCCGCATGCCCGCCGGGGTGACGTCATGAGTGCGCACGTGGCAGGCTTGCGCCGGGATCCGCTGGTGCGGGTGCTGTGGCTGGCCAGGCCGCTGCGGCAGCGGCTGATCCTTGCGGTGCTGGCGGGCGCCGCCGCCACGGGCTGCGGGATCGCGCTGCTGGCTACCTCCGGCTTCCTGCTCGCCCGGGCGTCGCAGCACCCGAACATCCTGGCGATCTCGATCGCCGTGGTCGCGGTCCGGGGTCTTTCGGTTGGCCGCGGGGTGTTCCGCTATGCGGAGCGGCTGGCCAGCCACGACGCGGCGTTCAGAATACTTGTGGACATCAGGGTGCGGGCCTTCCAGCGGCTGGAGCGGCTGGCCCCAGCCGGACTGCGCACGATGGCGCCGGGTGACCTGCTGGCGCGGCTGGTCAGCGACGTGGACGCCACTCAGGACCTGTTCCTGCGGGGCGTGGCGCCACCGGTGGCCGCCGTCCTGGCAGGCGCCGGTGCGGTGATCGCGTGCCTGCTCATCCTCCCCCCGGCCGGGGCGGCGCTCGCGGTCGGCCTGCTCGCCGCCGGGGCTCTGGTCCCGTGGCTGGCCGCCGCGCGGGCCCGGCGCACAGGCCAGCGCCTCGCCCCGGCCCGGGGCGAGTTCACCGCCCGCTTCACCGACCTGTTGGCCGGTGCGGCGGACCTGCACGCATTTGGGGCAGCAGACGCCGCCGGCGCCCGGACCGCGGACACCGGGGCGAAGCTGGCCAAGATGGAGCATCGGGCTGCCTCGGGGATGGGCCTGGGAACCGGCCTGTCCAGCGCCGCCGCGGGCCTGACGGTATGGGCGGTGCTGGGACTGGCGGTTGCCGCCACCGGGACCGGCGCGCTGACCCGGGTCCCGCTGGCCGTGGTGACCCTCACCGCCCTGGCCGCCTTCGAGGCGGTGACCACCCTCCCCGCCGCGGCGATCCAGCTCGGTCAGGCACGGGCCAGCGCCACCAGGCTGACCGCGGTCGTGGACACCCCCGACCCGGTCCGCGACCCGGCCGTACCGCTGCCAGTGCCCGCGGGGCCGATCCGCGTGAGACTGCGCGGCGCCCAGGTCCGGTACGAGCCCGGCGGTCCGCTTGCCCTGGACGGGGTGGACCTCGACCTCGCTGCGGGGCGGCGGGTCGCGCTGATCGGCCCCAGCGGGGCGGGCAAGTCCACCGTGGCCGCCGTTCTGCTGCGGTTTTGCGAACTGTCCGGGGGCAGCGCGACCCTCGGCGGGGAGCCCCTGTCCGCCTACGCCGCCGACGACGTGCGGACGGTTATCAGCGGCTGTGCCCAGGACCCGCACATCTTCGACACCACCATCGCCGGCAACCTCCGGCTGGCCCGGCCGGCGGCTACTGCCGAACAGCTCGCCAGCGCCGCGGGCCGGGCCGGGCTGCTGCCGTGGATCGCCGCCCTGCCGCTGGGCTGGGACACCCGCGTCGGCGCGCACGGCACGGCGATCTCCGGCGGCCAGCGGCAGCGGCTGGCCCTGGCCCGGGCGCTGCTCGCCGACCCCCCGCTGCTGATCCTCGATGAGCCGACCGCGCACCTGGACCCGGACAGCCGCCGCGCCCTGACCACCGACATCCTGACGGTTACCCAGGGCCGCGCCACCTTGCTCATCACCCACGACCTCGACGGCCTCGACCAGGTCGACGAGATCGTCATCCTCGACCACGGGCGGGTGGCCGCCCGCGGCACGCACGACGAACTCCTGCGCGCCGGCGGCCTGTACCGCCAGATGTGGCAGTCCGGTCACCCGCACGGGTGATGACGTGCAGCCGTGTATCGCGATGTGCTGGGAGTACGACCACCGGGAGGAGTGCCATGACGGACCGTGTCGATGCGTTGGTGATCTTCGGGGCGACCGGGGATCTGGCCAAGATTGAAACGTTCCCTGCACTAGTGGGGCTGGTCGACCGCGATGTGCTCAATGTCCCGGTGATCGGGGTGTCCAAGCGCGGCTGGGACCTGGCACAGTTCCGCGACTACGCGACCGCCTCGCTGAAGCTCAACAACATGGACCCGTCCAGCCCGGCGGCGGTCAAGATGCTCGGGCTGCTCCGCTACGTGGACGGCGACCTCGACGAAGACGACACCTACCACGCCATGTCCGATGCGATCGGCCCGGGCGAGCGGCTGTTGTACTACCTGGAGGTGCCGCCGTTCTTGTTCGGGCGGATCGCCCAGGGCATCGCCACGGCCGGCCGGGCCGCCGGTGCCCGGGTGATGGTGGAAAAGCCGTTCGGCACCGACCTGGCCAGCTCGCGAAAGCTCAACGACACCATGCACCAGTACTTCCCGGAAGAGGCCATCTTCCGGGTCGATGACTGGCTGGCCTTCGAGCCGGTGGAGAACGTGCTGTTCGGCCGGTTCGCCAATGCCGTGGTCGAGCCACTGCTCAACCGCACCCACGTGGAGAGCATCCAGATCACCATGGCCGAGGCGTTCGACGTGTCCGACCGGGGCTCGTTCTACGACAAGACCGGCGCGATCAGGGACGTGGTCCAGAACCACATGCTGCAGGTGCTGGCCACGGTGATGGCCGACCCCCCGGAGGGGCAGGGCCTGGCCAACTGGCAGGACGCCAAGGCGCGGCTGGTGGCCTCGCTCACCCCGCTGACCCCCGAGCACACCGTCCGTGGCCAGTACGAGGGCTACCACGACGTGGCGGGCGTCGACCCGCACTCGACCGTGGAAACCTTCGTCGCCGTCCGGCTCATGTCCGACTCGTGGCGGTGGGCGGACGTGCCCATCCTGATCCGGGCCGGTAAGTGCATGGCGGTCACCGCCACCGAGGTCGCCGTCAGGTTCCGCCACCCGCCCCGCGACATCTTCGGTCTCGCCCCGCTGCCGCACCGCAACGAGCTGCGGTTCCGGGTCTGGCCGGAGACCGCGGTCACCCTCACGCTCGCGGGCAAGAAGCCGGGTGCCGGCTGGGAGCCGCAGACCGAAGAACTGACGTTCGCCCAGGAGCCCGGCAGCGACCAGCGCCCTTACGACCGGCTGATCGGTGCCGCCCTGGACGGCGAGCGCTGGCTGTTCGCCCGGCAGGACACCGTCGAGGCCGCCTGGAAGATCGTGGACTCGGTGCTCGGCGACGCCGTGCCTGTCCACCCCTACGCCAAGGGCAGCTGGGGTCCCAAGGAGGCCGACCGGCTGCTCCCCGACCGAGACGCCTGGCACGACCCGGCAGGCTGACAGGAAGGGCTTTCCTGACAGGACAAGGAGGCTGGGCGTGTCATGAGCGACCAGGAAGAACCGCGCCGGGTGGTGATCGTCGGTGGAGGGTTCGCGGGGCTGTTCGCGGCCCGGGCGCTGCGCCGGGCCGCGGTCCAAGTGACCCTGATCGACCGGGCCGAGCACCACCTGTTCCAGCCGCTGCTTTACCAGTGCGCGACAGGGATCCTGTCCGAGGGGAAGATCGCCGCCCCGCTGCGGGCCATCCTGAGCAAGAACAAGAACGTGGGATTCGTCCTGGCCGAGGTGACCGGCATCGATGCGGGGCGGCGCCAGGTGCAGGTGATGCGCCCGGGTGGGCAAACCACCGGGTTCGGTTACGACTACCTGATCGTGGCGGCCGGGGTGGAACAGTCCTACTTCGGCCACGACGAGTTCGCCCGCTATGCGCCCGGCATGAAGACGATCGAGGACGCCCTGGTCATCAGGCGCCGGGTGTTCGGCGCGTTCGAGATGGCCGAATCGGCCACCGACATGGCGGAGCGCCGCCGGTGGCTCACCTTCGCCCTGGTCGGCGCGGGGCCGACGGGTGTCGAGCTGGCCGGGCAGATCCGCGAGGTGGCCACCAAGACGCTGCGCTCCGAATACCGGCAGATCAAGCCGGAGGACGCACGGGTCCTGTTGTTCGACGGCGGAGCCGCGCCACTGGCCCCGTTCGGCCCCAAGCTGTCCGCCAAAGCTTCCAGCGCCCTGGACAAGCTGGGGGTCGAGCAGCACATGCACTCGATCGTCACCCAGATCGACGGCACCGGGCTGAGCGTCCGCGCCGAGGACGGCAGCCAGACACGGTATGAGGCGGGCACCGTCTTGTGGACCGCTGGTATCGCGGCGCCATCGGTGGCGACCGCCGTCGCGCAGGCCACGGGCGCCAAACAGGACCGGGCCGGGCGGATCGAGGTCGGCCCCGACCTGAGCATCCCCGGCCACCCGGAGATCATGATCACCGGCGACGTGATGAGCCTGAACAAGCTGCCCGGGGTCGCCGAGGTCGCCATGCAAACCGGCCTGTACGCCGGGCGCCGCATCCGCCATGAGGTGGCGGGCCGCGCTGCGGCTAAGCCGTTCCGCTACTACGACCTGGGGTCGGCCGCCTACCTCTCCCGCGGCCGTGCCGTGGTCTCTGTGGGGCGGCTGCAGTTTGGCGGGTTCCCGGGGTGGGTCGTCTGGCTGTTCATCCACATCGGGTTCATGACCGGCTACCGCAACCGGTTTGGGGCCTTGCTGAGCTGGTGGTTCGCCTTCACCCGCGACCTGCGCCGGGAACGCGCCTTCACCACCAAGCAGGTGGGGATCATGAGCGACGTGTACGCGGACGTGCCTCCCGCTAGCCCCGGGACCGGAAGCGTTTAGTCCACCGGGGCCCGACGTCGGCCCATGCTGCTTCCCAGCTTGCGAGCCGGCGCCGGTCGAGCGCCAATCGTCCACCGCAGGCCAGGCTTAGCAGCACGAGCCCCAGCGCGGCAACGGCAACGGCAGCGGCGCCGACCTCGTCAAATACGACCATTCCCCGGCTGGGCGAGGGACCTGTCTGCGTGCCTGCCGCGTCTACCCACAGCCGGACCGTCTGGCCCGCGGTCACGTTCGCGCCGACCGGGATCTGACCGGCCCGTGCCTTCCCATCTGGTGCGGTCCACCGGGCCGGAACCCAGGAAATCTCCCCCGCGGCGGACTCTGGCGCGGCCTTCTGCACCACGGCCGGAACCTGGCGCCAGGATCGCGTGGCCTGCTGCTCGGCGGCTGCGACGCGGCTGACCCAGCCGATGACCGCCCTCGCCACCATGGGTGCGCCAACCAGGAACACCGCGACGAGAAGGCCCCCGAGGCAGGTCGCGATCTTGTCGGTGCGCCGCCGCAGCGGGTTGCCGTCCAGGCATAGCTTGCGTGCGAGCCGCGACGTCCTCAACCCAGGCACCCCCACACCGGTTGCTCACTCACCTCATCACGATGCGCTCCGCGGCTCGCATGTGCATCGCCCCAATGGGGTGAAGAGTGCGCAAAGGCCGCGCAGTTCAGCGCCTTCTCGGCGCACCACGATCGGAGCCGAATGGGGGTGTTAACCGTCGGAGCGGATGTCGGTGTCGTCGTCGTCCACGACGTGCATCGCTGCCTCTTCCGCGGTTGCGCCGCCGCCGTCGACGCCGGTGTCACGCGCGACGAGATCAGCCTCCTCGTCCGGGTGGGCGCCCTCGTCTTCGGCCACCAGCCTGCCCGCCCGGGGATCGGGGCCGTCATCGAGCAACAGCCCGTCGACGTCCTCATCGCCAAGTGTCCTCATCGCCGGCGAGGTCCCCGACCGGCTCATCGTCCTCCTCGCCGGCCACGTCCGGCTCTTCCTCGGCGAGCAACTGATCGAGCGACTCACCGGCCTGCTGCTCTTCGGCCGTCGAACCGTACCGGCTGGCGGCCGACCACCGTTCCGGCGTAACGACCCCACGGTCGAGCGGGTCATCTCCGGGGTCGCCGTCGAGTGTGTCGGACGCGTCCAGGACCTCGTAGTCCGTAAGATCGGCCGACTCGGGCCGTTGCTGCTCGGGCATATCTGCTCCCACACTCGTCGTATCGCACTGGCGGAAACTCTTCTCCGCTCACTGTCTAACAGTGGTCCGTCCTACCGTTATAGCCGGGGCAGCAGGCGGCATGCCACAGCAGTCTGCCCGGACCGGGCGCAAGGTCATCCCCGGTGATGGACGCCGGCGCGTTCCGGCTTGGCAGGTTGCGCCTTCTATGCAGGTGCGGCGAACTGGTCGTTGTCGACGTGCTGCAATGGGTCCGCTCGGGCATGCTGGCAGGCATGACGCAGTCGCAAGGCCGTGCTGACGATCACGGCCATGGTCACCGCGAGGGTGGCCATCACGACCATGGCGACCACGACCAAGGTCGTGGACATGCACATGGACATGGACAGGGTGTGGCAAGCCGGCTGCGGCACTTGGCGCGCCCGCATTCGCATGAGGCTGCGGACAAAGTGGACGCGGCGATGGAGGCCAGCGCCGAGGGCATGCGCGCGCTGTGGATCTCACTCGGGGTGCTCGGTGCCACGGCGCTGCTGCAGGCTGTGGTGGTGGCGGTCTCGGGCTCGGTCGCGCTGCTTGGTGACACACTGCACAACGCCGCCGACGCGCTCACCGCGGTGCCGCTGGGGGTCGCGTTCCTGGCGGGCAGGCGGCCGCCGACCCGGCGGTACACCTATGGATACGGGCGCGCTGAGGATCTGGCGGGAGTGGCGATCGTTGTTCTCATCGCTGCGTCTTCGGCGCTGTCCGCCTATGCGGCGGTGACCCGGCTGGCGCACCAGCGCCCGGTGTCGAATCTGCTGGCGGTCGCGGCGGCGGCGCTGATCGGGTTCGCCGGCAACGAGGTGGTCGCCCGGTACCGGATTCGGGTCGGGCGCAAGATCGGTTCTGCCGCGCTGGCCGCCGACGGGTTGCACGCGCGCGCCGACGGGTTCACCTCGCTGGCGGTGCTGCTGGGAGTCGGAGGCGTCGCGGTTGGCTGGGATTGGGCGGACCCGGTGGTGGGACTGGTGATCACGGTGGCGATCCTGGCCGTGCTGTGGCAGGCGGCACGGGAGATCTGGCGTCGGCTGATGGATGCCGTCGACCCGGCTCTGGTTGATCAGGTGGAGCAGACGTTGGCCGCCACCCCCGGCGTGCTGGGGGTGGGCCAGGTCCGGCTGCGGTGGATCGGGCATGACTTGCGCGCTGAATGCGAGGTCATTGTGGATGGCGATGCCAGCGCGGTCGAGGCTCACCGGGTGGCGGTCGATGCTGAGCACGCGTTGCTGCATGCCTTGCCCCGCCTGGCCGCTGCGCTGGTGCACGCCGATCCGCAGCCCAAGGAAGACGATGATCTCCATGCTGTCCTGGCATCACACAGATAGGTGAGGGGACCCTGCGCTCCTTGCCCTAGTCTGCCACTGCTAAAAATCTGATCATCCAATCAGACTTGACGCCAGTCGGCGGTCTCGCTATCTTGCTGCCTGCCCTGGCTAGCGTCCGGGGTGGCAGGCAGCACAGCGAAGCCGGTGAGAATCCGGCACTGTCCCGCAACGGTGAAGCCCTCTGCGCAGGGATAAGTCCGGTCGCCTGGGCTGCACGTGCCGGAAGACCAGTCCTCGGAGGAAGGGCGGTTCCTGCGGATGACCAAGGCAAGCCCACAAGCGGCTTTCGCCATCCCCCGGCCGTGCGGAAGCCAGGCGCCTGCGGCAATTTGGCGCGCGGCTACGGGCGGTGCGCGCGGCGCTGACCCCGGCCGAGTGGCGCCGCTTCGCCGTCATGATGTCCGCCATCGTGGCGATCAACGCACTGGGGTGGGGGATCTTCCTGCTCGCCGTCCAGCCGCGCCACTTTCACTACCAGGGCCTGGGCGTCGGGCTTGGGGTGGCGCTCACGGCCTGGACGCTGGGCGCCCGTCATGCCTTTGACGCCGACCACATCTCGGCGATCGACAACACCACCCGCAAGCTCATGTCCGACGGGAAAAGGCCGCTGGGCACCGGGTTCTTCTTCGCTTTGGGCCACTCCACGGCCATCGTGGTAGTCGGATTCGGCCTGGGCATCGCCGCCAGGGCCGTGTTCGGCGCAGTAGTCGACCCGAACTCGGGTTATGAGACCGTCGGCGGGGTGGTGGGCACCTCCATGGCCGCCGGGTTCCTCTACCTCATCGCAGCGTTGAACGCGGTGGTGCTCGCCGGGATCGTCAAGGTGTTCCGCGGCCTGCGCGCGGGCCGCCTCGACGAGGCCGAGCTGGAACGCCAGCTCCAGGCGCGCGGCCTGATGTGGCGGTTCTTCGGCCGGTTCATGAGATCGATCACCAAGACCCCGCACATGTTCTATGTGGGGCTGGTGTTCGGGATCGGGTTCGACACCGCCACGGAGGTCTTGCTGCTGGCCGCCACTGCTGCGGCCGCGGGCCAGGGCCTGCCCTGGTATGCGGTGGTGGCCCTGCCGTTGTTGTTCGCCGGCGGGATGACCCTGTTCGACACGCTGGACGGCTGCTTCATGAACTTCGCCTATGGCTGGGCGTTCGCCCAGCCGGTGCGCAAGGTCTACTACAACCTGATCATCACCGGCCTGTCCATCGCGGTCGCGTTCCTGATCGGGACCATCGAGATCATCGGCCTGCTCGCTGGCGAGCTGCGCATCCACGGCGGCTTCTGGGACTTCATCGCCAACTTCGACATCAACAAGGCGGGCTTCGCCATCGCCGGGCTTTTCGTAGTCGTCTGGGCCGCCGCCATCATCTACTGGAAGCTGGCCAAGCTGGACCGCCGCTGGGCGCCTGCGGGCCAAGCCGTTGCCGCCCCCTCCGAGCCCGGCAGCTAACCCAGCAGCGGTAGAGGCCCGGCGATGGCGTCCTCCGGTGCCCGGGCGTCGCGCCGCTCCATCAGCGGTCTACGGAACTGGACGCGGGCGATTCCTCGGGCATTCGAAGGTCTCGTGGCGAACAGCCGGTCGTGCCATGCCTGCAGTCCGCGTCGTCAGCCGCGGCAAGCCTCAGGCTTCAGCGGTGTGCCGGCCTACCGGGCCGGGTGATCCATGTCCACGGGCGGCAGATCCCGGATCTGGTCCTTGGTGAGGTTGAGCTCGATGCCGTCGCCGGCTCCGGTCACGGCGCCGATCGGGATGGCTACTTCCTTGCGGCCCCACAAGTGCCCTTCTTGGAGGAGCACATGGGTCACATGGTGGTTGCGGGGATCGATGACGAGCCCTTCGACATGTCCGATCGCGCCGTCGGTGGCCTGGACGCGGTCGCCGCGGCGCACCGCTACCTCGCCGAGGGGGAGGGTGTCATAGGTGACGGTCTCCGAGATCCCGGAGACGATTTCGCCCTCCACCGAGTCGATCCCGCCGAGGCTTGAGTACGGCCAGGCAAGTACTTGTTCCGGGCCGTAGGCCTCATAACCTCTGGTGCCCGGCACGAACTGCGTCTCCTCGGCGGCATCGAGCTTCTCGAACTCCGCCACGGTGCAGCCGAGCCGTATCTCGCCGCCGGTGCTGTCGACAAGGTCAAGGGGCACAAGCCGGCCGAGCCCTTGGCGGCCGGCCGGTTCGACCACGAGGTGGGTGACCGCACGGGCAACGGGGTCGACCACCACGCGGCTCACCTCACCGCAGGCACCATCGGTGCACCGGGTGCTAGCCCCGATCACGAGCGGGGTTGTCTCGTCCATATCCCACCTTCCTCGCCTATCTGCGAACCCTAGCGCCAGGCCGGGCGGGATGGTCCCCCCGGCCTGGCCGGCCGATGCAGCGCCACCATCGACGGCACCAGTGCCACCAGCGACAACGGCTCGGTGGTCATCCACATCCACAACTCGCCGTCCAAGCTGAAACTGGAAGCCGTCGGCAGCACCCTGCACGTCTACGTCGGCAGCGGCTGCACCGGACTGTTCAAGAACGGCAACGCGGTGTCGGTGAGCAGCGCCTACCTGATGTCTCCCGGGCAGACCATCACCGAATCGTCCTGATCCCCGGCCGCGGCTCCGGCCTGCCGGGTAGGCGAGCTCAGCCAGGGAGGTCCTCCGGGCGCTTTGCCGCGAGATGGCCATGCAGCAGGCCGGTGGACTGGCCGACCTCGATGAGGTATCCGTCCGGGTCCCGCATGTAGCAGCGGATCTCCGCGCCGCGGTCGATCGGCGGTGTCACGAACTCTGCCCCCTTCGCCTTCCACTCCTGGTAGCAGGCCTGGATGTCAGCGACCCGCAGGTTCAGGAAGATCGAGGTGGTGCCGCCGGGCTGGTAGTCGACCACCGAGATGCCTGGCTTGTCGGGGGTGGGCGGTCCGCCGGGGTTCATGATGATCCACGAGTTGGACAGCCTGACAGTGCACGGGTTCTCTTCCAGGATGACAGTGCCGCCCAGGACGCGCGAGTAGAAGTCCCGCGACCGCGCGACCTTGCGGACGGTGATGAACAACGCCACCAGAATGCCCTCGGCAGGCGCAGGGAAGCTGGCGAAATCGTTGCGGGGCTGAGGTTCTGTCATGGTTGCTCCACTCCGGTGGTTGTCCGGCGGCTTACCGCCGCAGCCAGCACCTGCGAGTTCGGCAGGGACATCACGCCGTTGCCCGTGTCGAGCTGCAGGTAGGTGATTCCGATCTCCGTCACGATGCCCTCCAGTTGGCCGCCGAGTGCTCCCGAGCGCAGCAGTACCATGTCGCCGACCTGGAACGGCCGTGACAGCAGCAGCACAATGCCCGCGAAGACGTTGCTGAGTGACTGCTGGCCGGCGATCGTGATGATGATCGTGGCGAACGCCCCGCCAACCAGAAGCTGCCCGACTGGAACCTTGAACAGCACCAGCGTGATCGTGATGGTGAGAATGGCGCCGATCAGCACGATCGCGTACCGCACGACCGCCGCGTGCGCCGATCCGGTGACCGACTGGAGCGTCTCGCGCGCCCGGCTGGCCAAGGACACCACCGCGATGGACGCGAAGATGAAGAACGCGGTGGCAGCCGCCGCGGCAGCGATCGAGCTGGCCAGATGTCCCGGCTCGAACAGGCTCGTCAGGTCACGGCCGAACGCATAGGAAGTGCCAGCGGCGACAATGGCCAGCACAGAAAAGATGATGGCGCGCCAGGGCCGGGCGCGTGCCTTGACGCTGGCCATCTGTTTCGCCAGGTCAAGCTGGCGCTTTTCCTGCAGGTCCACCGCGATTCCTCCGCCTCGCTGCAGGTGAGCCCTACCGCTGCCCATGCTGGCAGTGCAGGGGCCGGCCAGGCCAGGCCCGGGTGCGCCCGTGGCGTTCCAACCCACGTTCCCGTTGCGGGGCTTGTAGTTGCCTCACCCACAAGGGATGAAACCCGTGCTTACCTCCGGGCATCGCAGCCACGCGACAGGCTGCCTCACCCCTTGAGGGGGAGGTGCCGGGCCCGGACGTGCGTCACTCTGAAGCGACAGACGGCGGGATGCCGCCGGCGAGGCGCGACGGCGCGTCCCAGCGCGCGGGGTGAGCAGATGAGCTCTTCCGATCTTGCGATCGTGGCGGCGCTGATATTCATCTGGGGGGCGCTGTCGGCACGGCTGGAGCGCTTTGATGTAACGGCTCCTATTACGTTCGTTCTCGCAGGATTGCTGCTGACTCGCGGGCCGCTGGCGCCCCTGGGGTTCGCGCCTTCCGGCGAGGTGGTCAAGACGCTGGCGGAGATCACCCTCGTCCTTGTGCTGTTCAGCGACGCGTCCCGGGTTGGGCTGCGGGACCTGCGAACGGACATGGGGCTGTGCGTTCGCCTGCTCGCGGTTGGGCTGCCGCTGACGATCGGCCTGGGAACCCTGCTCGCGCTGCCCGTGGTCGGGGGAACCAATCTCTGGCTCGCGTTGCTGGTGGGAGCGGCCCTGGCGCCCACAGACGCCGCCCTGGGCGCGGGCATGATGGTCAACCGTGCCGTCCCGGAGCGGATACGCCGGCTGATCAACGTCGAGAGCGGCCTCAACGACGGGATCGCCACGCCGTTCGTGCTGATCGCGCTCGCCGGAGTGCAGCACAGCGAGCACACTGGCGGTCTCGGCCCGGCTGGGGCCGCCGCCGCCGAGCTGGCATTGGGCGTGGCCATCGGCGTGGTGGTGGGGGGCGTCGGTGGGTACGTGGTCAAGGTCGCCAGTGACCGCGGCTGGGTCGCCGGGAGCTTTGCTGGCTCGGCGGTGCTGGCGCTGGCGGTATGCGCCTACGCTTGCGCGCTTGCATTCCACGGCAATGGTTTCATCGCCGCCTTCGTCGGTGGCCTCGCCTACCGGGCGTGCGGCGGCGAGCGAGGTGAGCGGCTGGTTCCGTTTGTCGAGGAAACGAGCGCACTGGTATCGCTGCTGGTGTGGCTTGCGTTCGGAGCCGTCGCGGTGGTGCCGGCGTTCGAGAGCCTGACCTGGCTGGATGTGGCGTATGCCGTGCTCAGCCTGACATTGATCCGGATGGTGCCGGTGGCGGTCGCGCTGGTCGGCGCGCGGCTCGGCCGGACCACCGTTGCGTTCGTGGGATGGTTCGGTCCGCGCGGCCTCGCGTCCGTTGTGTTCGCGCTTCTGGCGCTGGAGGAGATAGGCCAAAAGGCAGCCGGGTCCGCCATCGCGGTCATCGGCCTGACGGTACTGCTCAGCGTGGTGGCGCATGGCGTGACCGCCGATCCGCTGGCCCGCCGCTACGGCCCGTCGATGACCCAGGCCCTGGCCCCGGGTGAGGATCCAGGGATCCCGCCACTGCCCGAGCGCAGGCTCATCCGCCGTGCGTCCTGACTCCCGGCAGGCGCCTTAGCCGCGCTGGCGGGAGCGGACTTCGAAGCCTACGACGAGCTCAGAGATCCCGCGGAACAAGGCGAAGAACCCGACCCACAAGCAGCAGGAGCGCTCCTTGCGCGGGGAACGACTGCTGGGAAGCCCAGAAGCCGAGCACGATCTCCAGGATGCCGGCTACCAGGCCGAGCCACCAGGCGCCGTTGACTTCCTTGGTCATGACCGCGGCGATGATGTCGAGCGTGCCCTTGAAGATGAGCAGCAGGCCCAGCACCGACGCGAGGGCCCAGAACGCGTTGAAGGGGCGGGAGAACGCCCAGATCGATCCCACCACGAACAGGACGCCCATCACGACGTGGGCCCACCGCCAAGTATGGCGGATCGACGCGATCAGGAATTCGTTGAACGCGCCAAGCAGGAACAAGACACCCATCAGGACGCCCACTGTGTTGACCGAGGCCGGGGTGAAGCGCAGCACCATCACAGCGATGATCAGCCACGCGATGCCGGTTACCAGGAACAGCCACCACGGGCCGGCCAGCCGCCACAGCGCCCGGGTGCTTGGCCCGACCCTCGTGCGTTCCTCCGTTGCATCGGGATTGATGCTCATCTGCGGCTCCCTCCGTACCAGGCGTGCTACGCGGGTAGGGGGCAGCGGGCTGCCCGGGCTGACGCAGAGTTTAGAGCAAAGGTAATGGCAACGGAATGGGCACGACCGCGCCATCGCCGGATCTGCTGGTCTGCCGGGAGCCGGCCGGGATTCATAGTGCGCTACGACGACCGGCAGAATGTGACGATGCCCAGCTTCGCGTCCTACGACGGAACCAAGATCGGCTATCGCGTCCTGGGCGATGGCCGGCCGCTGGTGTGCCTGCCCGGCGGGCCAGGCCGGTCGGCGGAGTATCTGGGTGACCTCGGCGGCCTGGGCAAGTCACGGCAACTGGTCTTGCTGGACCCCCGCGGCGTGGGGTTGTCGGCCGATCCGGCAGACCCGGCAACATTCGGTGTCGCCCGGCTCGTCAGCGATGTTGAGTCGTTGCGCGCCCATCTGGGCCTGGACCGGATGGACCTGCTCGCGCACTCGGCCGGCGCTGTGCTGGCGACGCTGTACGCGGCCGCCTGCCCCGGGCACCTGTCCAGGCTGATACTCCTCACCCCGGGCCTGGCCGCGGTCGGGGTGGAGGGCACCGAGGAAGAGTTCCGCGCCGGCCTCGCGCGCCGGGCGGCCGAGCCCTGGTACCCGGCGGCCCTCGCCGCGGTGGAGAAGATCCTCGCCGGGGACCTGTCCGTGGAAACCTTCGGTGCCTCCAGGCCTTTGTATTACGGCCGCTGGGATGAAGCGGCCCGCGCGCATGCGACCGCTGGGGTCAGCCCGCGCCACCAGGCCGCGCGGGAGGGCTACTTCGCCGGCGCCGCCTTCGACGTGCCCGCGATCAGGGCCGCCCTGAACGAGCTCACCGCGCCTGTCCTGCTGTATGCGGGTGATCTGGACCCGATCGTGACGCCCGCCGAGATGCGGGAGGCGGCACCGCTGTTCAACGACGCGACGGTCGTCGTCCAGCCCGGTGCCGCGCACTTCCCGTGGGTCGACGACCCGGCGGCCTTCGCCGCCGCCGTCGGCTCGTTTCTCGGCTGACCGCCCGCGCGGCCATCGACGAGGCGGTCACGAACCCGATCGCTGCCCGGGATGCTGCCACACCCGGACGTAGCCGATGCGCATGTCCGCGGGTACCTGGACGGGAATCTGGTACCTGTGCGCGGTCGCGTTGTTGACGATCAGGTACATCGGCGCGTGCGTAATCCCGGACTTGATCGTCCCCACGGCGCGGCCGTCGTAGTAGTAGGTGATCGAGCCGGGCTCCCAGTCGGCGCCGAAGGTGTGCCAGCCGTTGTCGAACGTCCCGGCCACGCAGTTGCCGCGCACGGCGGCGGGGTTGATGAAATGCCAGCAGGCCTTGCCGCCCAGGCCCTCCAGCACATCGATCTCGCCGTCCTTCGGCCAGTTCTGGCCGTCGGCCCAGAACGCGGGCCAGTTGACGATCTGCCCGGCGTGACCTGGCAGCCAGATTCGCGCCTGCATGAACCCGTAGGTGAACTGGAACTTGCCGTCGGTGTTGATCATTCCGCTGGTGTAAGGCCGTGCCCTCCCACCGCAGGAGTGCGGCTGCCGGATCAGGCTCAGGTGGAGAGCGCCACCCGACACGGTGACATTGGCCGGGTCGTAGCATTCCAGCTCCGGCTGGCTCACCGGCTGGGTGATCCCGTGGGCAAGCCAGCCAGTGGACCAGCTCGGCCGTGCCCAGCGCCTGGCCGGTGAACGTGCCGTTGAACACCAGGTGCCACGTCTGCTGGCGGGTTCCCGGACGGCCGCGCCGGCGTGGACGCTGCCTGGTCCGGCGCGGACGCTGGCTGTGCGGGCGCCACCGATGGCGTCACCGGATCGGCCCGCTCCAGCCTGCCGGTGGCCGCTGCCTGGCAAGCCGCCAGGCCGAGGACGGCCAGCCCCGCCGCCATAGCTGCGCCAGCCCGCCGCACGGCACGCGCCTCCCGCCGGCGCACCCCGCAGGCAACGATCGTGTTCATGCATCAACCATTACCCGAACGTCAGGTGCGCCGGGGCCTGGAACACGCAGTGTCTTCGCGCGTTACGGCCGGATCGCGCGGAGCAGCAGGTAATCGATGATGTGGCGCCGCCAGAGCAGGTCTACCTGCCGCAGCAGGAGATGGGCCGCCGCATGCTGCCCGAAGGGCGCGGTCGTCGCGCGCGTCAGCCGGGCGGCGGTGAGCCGGAGCGCGGGGGCGATCACCTTGTCGCCGCACGCGGTGACCGTCACCTCGGCCAGGCCCGCCGCACGGGCAGCAGCGGCGATCTGCCCGGCCGTCATCGCCATGGTGCGCCGTAGCCCGAACACCCGCAGCTGGGTCAGGCCAGCCAGCACCTCACCCGGGCTTACCGGCCAGCGCTGGACCGAGATATCGGAGGTGCTCAGCACGCCGCCGGGACGCAGCACCCGGTAACACTCGTCGAAGAATGCCTTCCTTGACTGGAAATGGAAGGCTGCCTCCACACTGATGACCCCGTCCAGCCGCCCGTCGGCGATCGGCAGCCGGGCGGCATCGCCTGCCACGGGCACAGCTTCGGCCTGCCTCAGCCGGTCCCGGCCGGCCGCCAGTTGCCACTGGGTGATGTTCACCGCGACCAGCCGGCGCGGGCGGGTTACCTCAGCGATGAGCGGATCCTGGGTGCCGAGCCCGTTCCCCACATCGGCGATCACGCCCCCGGCGGGCAGGGCGGACGCGAGCGTCCGCACCAGCCGCTGGCAGGCCGCCAGCGCCTCATCCTCCGAACCGGGCCCCTCCCACAACCCCAGGTTCAGCCAGCCAGGCGCCACCGCGAGGAAGAAGTCAGACCCGATGCTCTCGTACACCCGCGCGGCCGGATTGCCGCCCTGCTTGAAGAGCCCGGCCGCATGCCGCGCATGCTGAGCCGTCCACCCCGTATTCCGCACCAGCCGCGCTGCCATCCCAGACCACCCTAACGAGCCACAGCCCAGCATTTCGTGCCCAGAACGCACAGAGAGCGGAAGCCAGGTCGATAATTTGTCTGTTTTATGCCGTACACAGCTCGGTCGTCCCATAGAGTGTTACGCTCAGTACACATAAGAGCACGTTCCGGCACCGAACCGGTCCGCGCGGATCACATGGCCAGGCGATAGCTGCATTCGAAGGAGACACGATGGGGGGATCGGCGCGCTGGCTGGCGCTGGGCGGTCCCACGCTGTGCGCACTGGCGCTGAGCGTAGTGAGTGCCCCGCAAGGCTGGGCGGCGGCCCAGCCACCGCCAGTGTCGCCTGTTCCCGCGGCCGGCACTCCGGCGCTGGTGCCGTCTGGGACCACCGAGCAGGTCCGGCAGTTGGTGCAGTGTGGCGGGACCATGTACGCGGCGGGCAGCTTCACCCGGATCGGCCAGGGCGGCGTGACCTACCGGCGGGACAACGTCTTCAGCTTCGGTGCAAGGGCTCCGTACAAGGTCACGTCCTGGGCGCCAACCGTGAACGGCACGGTGAACTCGATCGCGCTGACCTCAGACTGCTCCCGTGCCTACATCGGCGGAAGTTTCAGCAGGGTCGACGGGTCGGCGGCCAGCAACATCGCCTACATCCGGACCTACAACGACACCATGGTCCAGGGCTGGGCGCACCACGCCAACGCTCAGGTGGACACGGTTCTGCGGACACCGAACGGGCATCTGCTTGCAGGCGGCGCATTCACCTCGGTCAACGGATCGAACCGGCGCTACTACGTGAGCCTGAGCCTGGCCACAGGCAGAGACGATGGCTACCTGAACCTGCACGTCTCCGGCCGCTACGTGTTCCCAGGGGCGGATCACAACCGGACCGCCGTTTACAACCAGCAACTGTCCCCTCATGGCAGCCAGGTACTGGCCGAGGGCACCTTCACCAGAGTGCAGGGCAAGGCCAGGCAGCAGATCTTCATGCTCAATCTCGGCCGCCACGGCGACGTCAGCGACTGGTACTCGGCAGAGTTCAGCCGGTTCTGCGCGGCCAGCCACCCCTTCTACGTCAAGGCGGCGGCCTGGTCTCCTGACGCTTCGACGGTCTATGTCGCCACCACCGGCTTCCATCCGGAGAACTGGCGCCGGACCTTTCCGCTGACCGGGCTGTGTGACGCGGTCGCGGCGTTCCCGGCCACCCGCAGGAACGGGCTGACGCACAGGTGGGTCAACTACACCGGCTGCGACTCGCTGTCCTCGGCCGCCGCCGACTCCGGTGCCGTCTATGCCGGCGGTCACGAACGCTGGGGCGACAACCCGCGTGGCTGCAACGCGGCCGGGCCCGGCGCCATTGCCTCGCCCGGCATGGGCGGCTACGCCCCCGGCCTCTCCGGCGGGCGCCTGCTCACCGGTCCGGCCGGCGCGGGCCTGTACTCCCGTGGCCGCGGCATGGGCGCGGACGACATGCTGGTCACCGGCGCCGGGCTGTGGATCGCAAGCGACAATCTCGACGGCACCGACAGGTGCGGTGGCTTCGGCGGCCATGCCGGGATCTGCTTCCTGCCCTACCGCTCCTAGCTCCGCCGCCAGGCAATCCGCCGCGCGGCCAGCGCGCCGATCAGCCGCGCCGTGGACAGTCGCGGCGCCTTCGCCGGCCTTGTCGCGCGGCCAGCGCCGCTGGTCAGGCGGCGCTGGCTGGATGAGGGTGCCGTCAGAAGTAGTGCCCCTTGCCGAGATCGTCGATGAGGCCGGGCTGAGTCGGCTGCCAGCCCAGTAGCTCGCGGGTCAGCTCGCTCGAGGCCGGGGAGTCGAGCGCGATGAAGCCGGCCAGCCAGGCGAAGTGCCCGGCTGCGTCCTCGGCAGCGATGGCGGCCACCGGCAGGTTCAGGTGGCGGCCGATCACCTCGGCGATGGCGCGGATCGGCACGCCCTCGTCGGCGATCGCGTGCAGCACGGAGCCCGCCGGGGCGTGCTCCACCGCCAGGCGGAACAGGTGGGCGGCATCGAGCCGGTGCACGGCGGGCCAGCGGTTGGCCCCGTCGCCGACGTAGCCGGAGACGCCCTTGTCGCGGGCGATGCCGACCAGGGCTGCCATGAAGCCGTTATCTCCTTCGCCGTGCACCGTCGGCGGGAGCCGCAGCACCGACGAGCGGACGTCGCGGGAGGCGAGGGAAAGCGTCAGCTGCGCGGTGGCCAGGCGGGTCCGCGGACCGCCGTCCAGACCCGCCACGGCGGAGTCCATGCTCCGCCCGTCCCGCTCGGTCGCCACCTGCCCCGGCCTGAGCCCGAGCACTCCTGAGGCGATGACGAGCGGCCGGCCAGAACCCGCAAGGACCTCGCCGAATGTCTCCACGGCGCGGCGATCGGCATCGGCAGCGCCCTGGAAGTCCCCCGAGAAGGCAATGTCGTGCTTGAACGCGAGGTGGATCACGCCATCCGACGCGGCGGCCGCACTGCGCAGCCTGTCCAGATCGTCAATAGTGCCGCGTTGCACCGCTGCCCCGGCCGCGGTGAGGGCAGCGGCCGAGGCATCCGAGCGTGCCAGCCCGGTGACCTGATGGCCGGCGCCGATGAGCTCTGGAACCACGGCGGAGCCAATCCAGCCGGACGCGCCGGTAACGAAAACACGCATGAGAAACCTCCAGGTAGTCGACTCTCCCCGGCACCTGGGTGTGCACGGAGTCCATGTCAGTCACTGTCATCAGCATACAACTGATGTCAGCGACTGTCATCATCTATGATTGGAGTCATGAGCCGGTGGGAGCCGAACGCGCGCGGCCGCCTGGAGCAGGCGGCACTCGATCTCTACGTCGAGCGCGGGTTCGAGCAGACCACGGTGGCGGAGATCGCCGAGCGGGCGGGGCTCACCGAGCGGACGTTCTTCCGGCACTTCGCCGACAAGCGCGAGGTCCTGTTCGCGGGCGCGGGCACGCTGCAGGAGTTCCTGGTCAGCGCGGTCGCCGATGCGCCAGAGTCCGCGGCGCCGATCGAGGCGGTCGCCGCGGGGCTGGAGGCCGCAGGCGCCCTGCTTCAGGAGCGCCGCGAATACTCCAGGCAGCGGCAGGCCGTCATCACCGCTAACACGGGCCTTCAGGAGCGTGAACTGATCAAGCTCGCCTCGCTAGCCACGGCGCTCGCCGTGGCGTTGCGCAAGCGCGGCGTGACCGACCCAGCCGCGAGCCTGACCGCCGAGGCGGGGATCGCCGTCTTCAAGATCGCGTTCGAGCGCTGGGTCACCGCAACCGGCCAGCCAGACCTGCCGCAACTCATCAGGGAATCGCTCGACGATCTGAGGGCCGTGACCGCGGGCAAATGATCACGGCCCGCTGCAGCTGCGCCGCGATACGGAGAGAGCCCACGCTCCATGACGCAATACCTCACGCGCATGGTGGTGCGTGACGGGTCGACTGCGCTACTGCGCGGCCAGGGCCGGGTTGAGCCGTATCAGCCGCACCGGGTTCGCCTCGTCGAGTTCGGCGACGGCTTCGCGTGATTTCACGAAGTCGGAGAACGAACGAAAGCCGAGCGCCTTTTCGCTGAACGACGGGTCCATGCGCCTCATCTGGCTCTTCACCGCCGAGCTGTGCAGCCAGTCCGCGTCGTCCTTTTCCTGGCCGAGCCGCAGCGCCCGCTCCAGGAGCCTGGTCGCCACCTCTTGCGGGTCCTCGGGTTCCAGGTCTGTCTCGTCGGCCGCGGCGGCTGGCCGCTTGCCACGCCGCGAGCCCCGTGCGGGCGGCGCGTTGCCGGGCTCGCCGGCTTCCGGTTGTGCGCCGACCGTCTCCGCGGCTGACGGCTGGGGGGCGCCGGCCGGGGTGATGCCGGGAAGGGCGTCGTAGGTCACCAGTTCGTCGCACGCCGCAGCGAGTGACCTGCTGGTCGATCCTGCGACGCCGACGCCCACGACATACCGGCCCAGGCGCCTGCACCGCTGGGCGAGCGCGATGTAGTCCGAGTCCCCGGCCACGATCACCACGTGGGTCAGGTCGGGAAGGCGGAACATGTCCTCCACCGCATCCACGGCCAGCCTGATGTCGGCGCCGTTCTTGGCGTAGGCGGCGGCGGGAAACAGTTGCACCAGGTCCACGGCGCGGCTGACGAGCTGCCCGCGGTAGTCCGCGTTCACAGGGGCCGACCAGTCCGCATAGGCACGGGTGAGCACGAGGGTGCCGAACGATGAGGCGAAGTCGATCACTGCGCCGACGTCCACGGTGGCGCTCTGGACCTTTTCCGCGAGTTCGGGATCGGGCGATTTGTCGCCCCTGCTGAACCCGCGCACCTTGTCGCGCTGGAACTGGCCCCGGCCATGAACCTGGTCGTACCGCGATATCACGATGTTGTCGAAGTCGATGTAGACGGCAACACGGGTGACGCCAGCGTCGTTCATGGTTGCTCTTCTCGTCGGGACGGCTCCTGCTGCGCGTCACTCCTTGAGGCTCAGCAGCAGCGTGGCTGCCTGCTCCTGACCGAGCGCGCGGCCGGCACCATATTCAGCATCCCATTCTTCACCGGTCATGTCCGGCTTCGCTCATGCGGCCATGGTCAAGGTCACCAGGCGTGCGGGGTGAGGCGCTTGTGCCGCGCGGCGTGGCGGCAGGGGTCAGGCTGGCCGTGGGGCGGGGCTGGCATCCTGGTCCGGGCGGGTCGCCCGCTCGAACAAGGCCACCAGCTGCGCGCCGTAGCCCTCCAGGTCAAGTTCCGGGTCGTCCGCGTACTGGGTCAGCAGGTCATCGAGCGCGGCCTTCATGACCGAGGCCATCACCCGGGCGTCGAAGCTGCCCAGGCCGCCCCGTTCCTGGCCGAGCTGGAGAACCTGTGTGACAGCGGCGATATCGACCGCGCGCGCGTCGAAGTCGGGGCTCGGGCGCCCGGACTCGTCTCGGAAGCTGTTATAGATCCGGACCAGCGCGATCAGCTCCCGCGAATGCGTCCGGTAGTACTCGACCCACGCGGTGATATAGGGCGCTACAAACCTCTCAGGGAACTGCGCCGGATCGGCAGCCATGAGCCGGGGTTCCAGGAACTCCGCCATCGACCCGATCACGTCGGCGATGACCGCGTGGATCAGGTCTTCCTTGGCGGCGAAGTGGTAGGTGACCACGCCCTTGCTGACGTCGGCGCGGCGCGCCACCTCGCCGACTGACGCGCGCGCGAAGCCGAGTTCGGCGATCGCGTCGATCGTGCAATCCACGAGCTGGTCGCGGCGCTTGCGCTGGGTGAAGGTGCTCGCCCCAGCCTCTGGGCGCGGCTGGCTAGTAGGCATCACAACGAGATTAGTACGATCGTACTAATCGGTCAAACGTGCACCGCTTCTGCGGCGCAGTCTGCCTCGCGGCCACCGCGCACCCCGGCATCACGAGCGCACGGCAGGCGAGGGGGCACGATGGCGCATGGGTGTGGCATCGTGAGAGCGTCGAGAGGCGCTGCGACGGACCAGGTCCGCCACGCTCGGCATCCCTTCATCGGCAAGGGCGCCTTCGAGCCGATGGAGGCGGTAATGACCCTTGTTGGCCGAGTTGCCGGGCTGTGGCGGTACCCGGTGAAATCCATGGCAGCCGAGGAACTGGACGGCGCCGAGGTCTCGTGGCACGGCCTGGCGGGCGACCGCCGCTGGGCGTTCATCCGCGACGGGCAGGTGCGCAGCGGCTTTCCATGGCTGACGATCCGGGAACGACCCGAGATGGCCTGCTACCGGCCCCGCTTCGCCGAACCGGACCGGCCCAACGCCTCACTGACGCTGGTGCGCACGCCGTCGGCCCGCGAACTCGACGTGGCAGACCCCGCGCTCGCGGCCGAACTCGGCCCGGGGGTGCGCGTCATCAAGCAGGACCGCGGGGTCTTCGACACCATGCCGCTGTCGCTGCTGACCACCCAGGCCCTGGCTGGCCTTGGCCGGCTGGCCGGCACCCGCCTGGCGGCCGGGCGGTTCCGGCCCAACATCCTCGTGGATGCTCCCGGGTGCGAGTTCCCCGAAGACGCCTGGGTCGGCCGGGTGCTGCGCATCGGCGGGCTGCGGATGCGGGTGGACAAGCGTGACCAGCGATGCGTGATCGTCACCGTCGACCCGGTGACGCTGGCGCGGGACCCGGCGATCCTGCGCGCCATCGCGCGCGAACGCGGCGCCCAGTTCGGGGTCTACGGCTCGACCGTGGAACCGGGCGAGGTCAGCATAGGCGACCCGGTCGAACTCGAACCCTGACCTTCCTAATCTGACGGCACTTCACACGGGTCACGTTGAGGTCCGGCATACCGCCGTCACCGCCGGCGACTGGCCATCTGAGTGATCAGGCACGCGTGATCTCGTTGTGCAGGGCCTTCAGCGCCGCGACGTAGATCTCGGAGAACGTGGGGAACGGCTGGATGGTGTCGCGCAGCACCGCGAGCGGAACCCTGGCGCGGATGGCCAGGGTGGCCTGCTGCAGCCATTCGCCTGCCTCGGGCCCGAGGGCGTAGGCGCCGGTCAGCCGCTCGCCGTCGGACAGCAGGGTCAGGAAGCCGTTGGACTGGGCGTAGGCGCGCGTGTAGGTAGCGGTCTTGGCCACCTCGGACACCGGGACGGTGGCCGTGAACCGGGCCTCGGTCGGCGCCGACCGCGGCGGCCTGCGGGTCGGTGTAGACGACGTCGGGGATGGCCTCGTAGTTCGCTTCGCGGGATTCGCCCAGGATGTTGGACGCGACCACTTCGCCCTGGTACTTGCCGACATGGGTGAGCAGCCGGATGCCGTTGGCGTCACCGATGACCCACAGCCGCTCGCCCGCCCGCAGCCGGGAGTCCACCGGGATCCCGTGCGCCCCGGCTTGCACGCCGACCGTCTCCAGGCCGAGCCCGTCCACGCGCGGACGCCGCCCGGTGGCCACGAGCAGGCGGTCACCGCGCACTTCGCTGCCGTTGTCCAGGGCCAGCACATAGTCCTCCCCGTCGCGCCGCGCGGCCGTCGCGTGCACGCCGAGCCTCAACTCGATGCCGTCCGCGCGCAGCGCCTCGCCGAGCGCGTGGCCCAGCGCCGCGGGCTCACGGGCGAGCACATGAGCGGCGCCCTCGGTGAGGGCCACCTCGGCACCGAGGCGCCGTACGGCCTGGGCCATCTCGGCGCCGACCGGCCCACCGCCAAGGATGAGCAGGCGGCGCGGTACGGCCTTCATGCCGGTCACCTCGCGGTTGGTCCACACGCCGCCGAGTTCGCGCAGGCCAGGGATGGGCGGGATCACCGGATCCGAGCCGGTCGCCAGCACCACATGCCGGGCGGTGTGCCGCTCGCCGCCGACCTCCACCACGCCGGTCCCGGCGAGCTTGCCAGTCCCCCGCAGCAGGTCAATGCCTTTGCCCGCAAGCCAGCGCTGCTGCCCCTCGTCGGAGTAGTCCGCGACCATGAAGTCACGCCAGGCCAGCGCCGCGGCGACGTCGAGCTGCGCGGTGGCCGCCGCCTCGCGTGCCTGATGCACCGCCTCACCGGGACGCAGCAGCGTCTTGGAGGGAATGCACGCCCAGTAGGAGCACTCGCCCCCGACCAGATCGCGCTCGACAAGGGCAACCCGCAGCCCGCCATCGGCCAGTTCGCCGGCGCAATGCTCGCCGGGTGAGCCGCCGCCAAGCACGATCACGTCATAGTCGCTCATGTGGTCACCGGCCGGAAGGCGCGTCGGCGACGGGTATCACCACGACCTCGAGCTTGAAGTCCACGACGACTGCTCCTCCCCTGCCGATGGCGGTTGCGGCTGGCCCTGCATCTACAGTCACGGCACTCGACACATAAGTCTATAAATCTATCAAATCGGCTGAAAAAGTCTGATAACCGGTGGGGAAGACGCCCCACATCGGCATGCGGGTCGTCCGGATCTCAGCTGCCGCGCCAGTTCCGCGGCGCTGGCGAAATCCGGGAACCACGGCATTTTGCACCCCTGTTTCCTTGCCGGGCGGCCTGTTTCCCACAGACTGCCGTCTTTACTCTCCGGCATCCCTACTCATCCCCAGGGCCGGCCCGGTGAAAGCGCGGCCGCCGGGCGGCGGTGCCGTGGGCCGCGGCGCGCTCACGCTTGGCAACTGGCACGGCCGCGAGCATCAGCACCGCCGTGAGCGCGAAGGCGGCCGGGTATCCGGTGTGGTTGACGACCAGGCCGAAGAGGGCCGGGCCTGCTCCGTACCCGGCGTCGTACGCGAGGTTCCACAGGGCGCTGGCCGTGCCGACCCCGGACGGAGGCATGCGGTCGATCATCAGCGCGAAGGTGGCGTTCTGGCAGATGCCGAACCCCATGCCGAATAGGCACATGCCGGCGATGACGGCGGCCGGGGAGGCCAGCCAGATCATGGTGACCATTCCTGCGGACGCGATGGCCAGCGCCGGAACCAGCAGGCGCGCGTGACCGCTCCTGTCCCCGCGGCGCCCCGCCCACCAGCGGCCGATCGTGGCGGTCAGGGCCTGGGCGAGCAGCCCAGCCGCGGCGACATTGCCGGATACCCCGACGGCGAGCGGAAGGAAGGACACGACCACGCCCGCCGCCACGGTGCTGGTCGCGAAGATCAGGAAAGGCCGCAGCAGCCCGGCCTGGCGGAGGCCGTCCAGCAGCCCATCCGTCTTCTGGGTGTCAGCGCGCGCTGCGTCCGCCGGGCGGCGGTCAGCCCCTCCGGACAGCCATGGGAACACCACCAGCGGAACGAGGGCGGTCGCGGCGGTCAGCCCGACGACCGTCGCCATGCCGACGTGGTCGGCGAGCCAGACACCTGCCGGCAGCGCGATGATTCCTGGTGCGGTGGCCACGATCCCGAAGAGGCCCAGTCCTTCGCCGCGCCGCTCGGGCGGCAGGAGCGCCGCCGTGAGGGCGCCCGTCATCACGGTGCAGAGACCGAATCCGAAGCCGCGGACGATGCTGACGGTCACGATGACGGTCAGCGGGGCGCCAGCCAGCAATGCCAGGGCCGGCACTCCCAGCAGCACCGCCCCGGTCAGGAGCATGGCCCAGTACCCGTACCGCCGCATCAGGATCGGCGCGGCAAGCTCGGCAGCCACGGTGCCAAGCAGCAGCACGCCGGTCACCATGCCGGCACCCGTGCTCCCCGCGCCGACGGCCGCGGCATACATCGGTGTGACAGAAAGCAGCAGGTAGAAGCTGGTGAGCGCGCAAAATTCGGTGAGGAACACCAGGGCGAGCGGACCGCTGACGATGCGCCCCCGCGGCGTGCCGATGCTTGGCGGAGTGCTGTCGTCCCTGGTGCCGCGCTGTGGCTCGGCGGAAGTCAATGTGCTCATACTGCGAAGTTAGGTCCGAACTGGAGCACTGATAAGTTCCAATGTCATGGCGATTCAGTGGTCCGGTTTGGGCCCGGAGTTGCTGCTGCGGATCGACCGCGGCAGCGGTCAGCCGCTGCGGTCCCAGCTGGAAGCGGGCCTGCGGGAGGCAATCCGGAGCGGCCGGCTGCAGGGCGGCGAGCGGCTGCCCTCGTCCCGGGAACTGGCCAGGGATCTGGGCATCTCCCGCGGCCTGGTGCAAGAGGTCTACGGCCAACTGCTGTCCGAGGGTTACCTGACCAGCCAGATCGGCTCGGCCACCCGGGTGGCGGCGGGCGCGTACCCGGCGGCGGCAGAGCCAGCGCCGCGCCCTGAGCCGCCGCCACGGCTGATCGCGGACTTCCGCTCGGGAGTCCCCGACCTGGCGAGCTTTCCGCGCAGCGACTGGGTCTGGGCGACCCGGGAGGCATGCGGCAGCATGGCCAACCTCGATCTCGACTACGGCGACCCTCGCGGCAGTGCCGTCCTGCGCGGCGTCCTCGCCGGGTACCTGCGGCGGGTCCGTGCCGCCGCCGCCGAACCCGGCCAGATGATCGTCAGCACCGGGTTCGCGCAGGGAGTCGTCGTGGTGTTGCGGGCGCTCGCCCAGGCCGGTGCCCAGTGCGTCGCCTTCGAGGACCCCGGGTACGGAAGCGCCGACACGAGCCAGACCTTGCGGGCGGTCGGGGCGATCGGATTGCGCACGGTCCACGTGCCCGTGGATGACCTCGGGATAGACGTCGGGGCACTTGACAATAGTGGCGCCCGGGTCGTCGTCGTCACCCCGGCACACCAGTCACCCACCGGGGTGGTGCTGGCGGCCAGGCGGCGCCACGCCCTGGTGGAGTGGGCGAACCGCAACGACGGGTTCATCCTCGAGGATGACTACGATTCTGAGTTCCGCTACGACCGGGAACCCGTCGGCGTGCTGCAGGGGCTGGCTCCGGGCCGCGTCTTCACGATCGGCACGGCCAGCAAGGCGCTGGCTCCGGCGGTACGGCTCGGCTGGATACTCGCGCCGCCGTCGCTGGCCGCGGCCGTCGCGGAGGAGAAGCGGATCAGCGACCGCGGTTCGTCCACCCTGGATCAACTCGTGCTGGCGGCCCTGCTCGAATCCGGCCGGTACGATCGCCACCTTCGCCGGATGCGGGCGATCTACGCCAGCCGGCGCGCCAGGCTCATCGCCATCCTCGACCGGTATGCCCCCGGCATCCGGCTGACGGGGCTTGCCGCGGGGTTCCATGCCGTCGCACACCTGCCGGCCACCGCGGACGAACGGGCCGTGGTGGCGGCCGCGCGCGAGCGGCGAGTCGGCCTGTACGGGATGGGCGATTTCCGGGCGGCCCAGGTGGCCGGGCCCCCTCAGCTCGTGCTTGGTTTCGGCCAGGTGGGCGAGCGCGCCATCGAGCCGGGCATCGCCGCCGTCGCCGACCTGCTCAACTGACCAGGTCACGATCGGCCGGGTCAGGTGAGCGGCGCCGTGCTCTGGTCGTGGAATCGTGCCCACTCGGCGCCCCAGCCGCCCTGGGTGCCGGTGATCTTCTCGATGAATTCCGCGACGAACGTGGTTTCTGCCGTCAGCAGCGCCAGCCGGTATTCCTCTTCCACCAGGAACAGTTCGGGCACGCCGCGGGCGAGCGCGGTGTCTACGAGGCTGCGGATCTCGGCGCGTTCCTGGTGGAGCCGGTCAAGCCGGTGGCGGAGCAGGGGCACGACCTCGCTCGGCGGCAGCGCCGCAATCAGCGACAGCGCGGCCACGAAGTGCGGATACTCCTGCTGCGGTTCCGCGACCAGTTCCCGCAGCCAGTCGCTGAACTCCGCGCGGCCGGCGTCGGTCAGCGCATAGACGGTGCGCTCGGGGCGCTGTCCCGCCCGGCTGGTTTCAAGCTCGGTGATGTACCCGGCCTTGGCCAACTGGCCGACCACCATGTACAGGGATCCGTGGTTGAACTTGATGCTGCGGGCGTCGCCGTGCTCGCGCAGGGTGCGGCCCAGCTCATAGGGGTGCATGGGCTGCTGCGAGAGGTATGACATCACCGCGAGCGCGAGCAGGTTGCCGACCTTGCGTTTGCTGGCCATCAGTCCATCCGTCCCCAAGGGGTGTGCCGCCGGTGGCGGCACACCCCATTGTGCTGGTTGAGCTGTGCCGTCTTATCGGGCGGTGCGGGCCGGGTCGTCCACGGTCGGGAATCCGCCCTTGGCGTGCGCGCGCCGCAGGTCGGCAAGGTACTCGCGGGAGAACATGGCCGACAGTTGCGCGATCCCGCCGCGGTGGACGCGGATCTCGCCGTGCCGCAGTTGCCCGGTGAGCACGATGCGCCTGCCGCCTGCCGCGTCGCGGCCCTCGGCATCCTTGACCCGCCCGCGGCCCAGCCGCCGCAGGTCCCAGTCCTCGACGACGGCGCCGTCGGGAACCAGCAGCTTGAGCATGGCGTGGTCGAGTTCGACGTCGATCGTGATCTCGCCGGCTTCGATGTGCGGAGAGCGCAGGTCCAGCACGGCGTGGCCGCGGTGGGCGCGGACCTGGAACTCGCGGGCAGTGGTCCAGTTGCCCAGGTGCTTGGTCACCCCGTAGTTCGCGGCGATCCGGACCGGGGTGGTCTGCGTGGCGTTCATCTCAGTGTTCCTCCTGGAATCGGGCAATCACCAGCGCTTGGTAAGTACTGAGTATCCATAACTGAATAGTTGATGTCAACTATCTCTCCGAAAAACGAGCGGCGGTCGAAACCCCTGGCGGGGTTAGGCTTTTCCTGCCACTGGGCACCAGTTCGTCATGCCGCACTATGACGTGTTGTGCGGCGCCCTGGGCTCGTCAGGAACGGGGGGTGAATAATAGTGTCCTCACCCGTGCATGGGGCGGCCGCGCCGGTCAGCCACCCCGTCACGATCACCATTGATGCTGCGCATCCGGGGCCGGTGATTCCCGGCGACTTCGCGGGCCTGAGTTTCGAACGGGGGCCGCTCACCCCTGGCAATGCCGGGGTGTCGGGCAACCTGTTCGACCCGGGAAACGATTCGCTCGTCACCCTCTTCCGCAACATGGGCATGCACAGCCTGCGGATCGGCGGGGGCTCGGTGGATCAGTTGATCCCGGCGGGCACGGGCAGCGATGGCTACACCGGGATTGACAACCTGTTTGCCTTCGCCGCCATGACCGGGGTGAAGGTCGTCTACACGCTGCGCCTGCTCAGCCCCGCGGCGAACCCGGTCAACGGCCTGCAAGCGGTCAACGCCCGGGTGGCCGGCTACATCTGGGCTCACCACCGGGACAGCGTGTCCAGCTTCGCCATCGGCAACGAGCCGGACTGGCACGACTTTCATACCTGGCCCGGGCACCCGCTGGACCCGGCGATCTACGAGGATGTCGCGGACGTGCCGGGCAGCGCCTACCCGTCCTACCTGGCCCGCTGGCGGAGCTTCGCCGACGCTGTCCTGGCGGCGGCGCCCGGAGCGCCGATGTCCGGGCCAGACCTCGGCGCATACAGCAAGGTGACCTACACTCCCGACCCGGACAACGGGATGCCGTGGACGCAGCGGCTGGCCAGCGACGAGCAGCAGTCCGGCCGGGTGGCCGAGGTCACCCAGCACTACTACGTGGGGGGATCCCCCCTGGAAACGACCGCTGAGCAGGCGATCAGCAACATGCTGTCCGCCGAGTGGGTGACCGCGGCCGAGATCGGAAGTCAGCCGGCCGGCACCACCTACACCCCGTATCCCTGGCTGCATGCGAACAACCTCGCGCCGGTGGCCCAGGCCGGGCTGCGCTTCCGGCTCACCGAATCGAATGACTACCTCGTCGGCGTTCCTGGAGCGAGCAACGCCTACGCCTCAGCGCTCTGGGCCCTCGATCACCTGCACTGGTGGGCGGCGCACGGTGCCGCGGGCGTGAACTTCCACAACAAGCAGTGGCTGTACACCGACACGATCGTGCCTAATCCCGCCGGACCCGGCCACGGCTATGTGATCAACCCGAAGGGATACGGCATCAAAGCCTTCACCCTCGGCTCGGCCGGGCAGGTCAAGCCTGCCCAGATCCAGAACCCCAACGGCGTCAACCTGACCGCGTACTGCGTCGGCGCGGCGGGCGAGGACTACGTCACGATCATCAACAAGGCACACGGCGCGAACGCTCCGGACGCCGCCGTGACCATCGCCGCGCCCGGGGTGCAGAGCGCAGCAGGTCATGACGCTCGCCGGCGCCCAGCGCGGCGACGCCCAGGGGACCAAGGTCACCCTTGGCGGCGCCACGATCACCGGCGACGCCCCGTGGAACGGCACATGGAGCACCGTGACCGCTGGCCCGCACGGGGGAATCAGCCTGACCGTCCAGGCCACCACCGCCGCCATCGTCAAGATCAGTAGCGCAGGCTGATCCGGGTGAACTGCCCCGAAGGCGCCGTTCGTGTGAGGCCGAACGGCGCCCGGTGTCACCGGCGGAGCATGCGGCCGGGGTGCGCCTGCCCTAGCAGAGCGAGGACGCCCTGGCGGGGTAGGGCGCGTAGCGGGCACTGGCCGGGTTGGGCGCGCAGCGGGCACTGGCCGGGTTCGGCACGCGGCGGGCGCCAGGCCGACTCCGCCAGCTGACGGCCAGCGCGACCGCGGCGGGTATCGCGAGCGCCCAGCCGCAGAATCCGAGCATGACCGTGACGGCCAGCGCGGCCGGCAAGGAGGCGAGCCGTGCCGGGCCGCGGAGCACCCGCGCTGCCGCGACCATGGCGCCCAGGTAGACCGTGAGGAACAGCACCGTCGGCACCGCGACCATGTCCGTGGTGCTGACGATCCGCAGCCCGTACCCGAGGATCAGCAGCAGGCCCGCCGCGGCAATCGCCGCCAGCAGCCGGTGCATGGGTGCGGAGCGGCGGCTGCCGGGCCCGGCGGGCGCCAGTTGGCCCGGCCATGGCGGCCGCGCCGTTGATATAGGCGTTGGTGGCGCCCAGGGTCAGCACGACGGCGGCCACCGCGGCGACGTCGGGGCCGGCCGCGCCGAGGGCGTGGCTCAGCAGGCCCGCCAGCGGTACGTCGGTGGCTGCCTGTGGCCCGAGAACGCTGATCGTGGCGACCGCCAGGCCCAGGTACAGGGCGGTGGTGACGGCCAGGGCGATGGCTACCGCGCGCGGCAGTTGCCGGGACGGGTTCGCGAACCGCGTGGTGAGCGGGGCGACGGCCTCCCAGCCGGCGAAGGAGAACATCAGCGTGGCCGCCGCGCTGCCGACCGAGAGCCAGCCGTGCGGCGCGAACGGCGTCCAGTTACCGGCCCGCGCCGCGGTCGCTGACCCGGCGACCGCCACGACTACCACGCCGGTCAGCAGGCTGACGAGGACGAGCTGGGCGGTGGCACTGGCCCGCAGCCCGCCGGCGGCCAGCCCGATGACGGTCAGCAGCAGAGCGGCCGCGACGGTGGCGCGGGCAAGCTGGCTGCCGCCGGTCAGCTCCGTGACATAGCCGGCGCCGATGAGGCACACGATCGGGGCGCCGCCCACCACTCCGGCAAGGAACATCCAGCCGATCGCCCGGCCCGCGCGTGGCCCCAGGCCAGCGGTGACGTAGCCGATCACCCCGCCTGCGGACGGGTTGCGCCTGCCCAGAGCCGAGAACACGGCGGCGAACAGGCCAGACAGGCCCAGCAGGGCTATCCAGGCAAGGATCGAGGCGGGCCCGGCCTCGGCGGCGGCAAGGCCCGGCAGGAGCAGCAAGCCGGGCCCGAGGATCGCCCCGATGTACAGGGCGGCGCCGCGCGAGGTCGTCAGGTGCTGCGATACAGCCGGTTGTCTCACCCCTGTCAGTGCCATGCCTCCACCATCGCCTAAATGGGCCCGCACGCGATGGCAAATATGCCGCCACCAAGACAGTTCTGCGCAACGTAGTTGCGTAACCGAGGCTCTAAGCTTGATTTCATGCCTGAACATCTTCCAGACAGGGTGGATCGTGCCATCGTGACGAGGCTGCAGCGTGACGGCCGGATCGCCAACGTCGATCTCGCGGACGCGATCTCGCTGTCGCCATCGGCTTGCCTGCGCCGGGTGAAGGCGCTGGAGGCCAGCGGCATCATTGCCGGGTACCGCGCGGAGGTCAGCCGGGTGCGGGCCGGGCTCGGCCTGACCGTCTTCATCGGCCTGAAGGTCGAGGGGCAGTCGCCGGAGACCGCGGCCCAGATCGAGCAGTCCCTGCTGGCCATCCCCGCCGTCGTCGCCTGCTACCTGGTCTCCGGGACCAGCGACTTTCTCGTGGAGGCCGCCATACCGGATCTCGCGAGCTACGAGCAACTGCTGCTGGCGCAGATCCTGGCGATACCGGCCATCGTCGAGGCCCAGAGCACGTTCGCGATCCGGACGATCCTGTCCCGCGGCCCGCTGCCGCTTGACCACTGGCGGCACTAGCACCGCGGCCAAGTCCAGCCTGTCGTGAGTGCCGCCGGTGCGTGCACACTGGTGGCGTGGCTGCGCGACGACAGCCATGCGGCGATGACATGGGAGTTCAGGCATGCAACCGTCAGTTCCCGTGATTGACCTCACGCCCTGGCTCAGCGGCGGACAGGCAGCCCGCGCGGGCGTCGCCACCCAGGTGGACGCGGCGCTGCAGAGCGTGGGCTTCTTCCTGATCACCGGCCATGGCGTACCGGACGAGCTGCGCGCGCGGGTGCGCGCGCAGGCGCGGGCGTTCTTCGCGCTGCCACGCGAGACCAAGCAGGGCTACGCCGTGACCGTCGGCGGCCGGGGCTGGCTGCCGCCGGGCGTCGAAGCGAACGGCTATGCCGAGGGCACGCAGACTCCGCCGGATATGAAGGAGTCGTTCGCTGTCGGCGCCGACCGGCCGACGGGAGACGCGGAGGTCGACGGGTACTGGTTCCAGCGCAACGTCTACCCGGCCGAGGTGCCGGCGCTGGAACCCGCCGTCGTGGCCTACCTGGCCCGCATGCGCGCGCTCGCGGATGACCTGCTGGTGCTGTGCGCGGCAGCGCTTGGCCTTGAACCCGGCTTCTTCACCAGGTACACCGGGCACGCCACCCACACGATGAACATCAACCGGTACCCGCCGATGACGGTGGCCGGTGCACCGGAAAACGGGCAGTTCCGGATCGGCCCGCACACCGATTTCGGCACGGTCACCATCCTCGACCGTGAGCCGGGCCGCGGTGGCCTGCAGGTGTGGACCGAGCACGACGGCTGGCAGGACGCGCCCTACGTGCCCGGCGCCTTCACGATCAATACCGGTGACCTGCTCGCCCGCTGGAGCGGCGACCGGTGGAAGTCCAACCGGCACCGCGTGCTCCCGCCACAGGCCGAGGCGCCCGACGAGGATCTCGTCTCGCTCGTCTACTTCTACGAGGCCGACCACGACGCCGTGATCGAGTCGCTGCAGCCGCCGATCGGCAAGCCCAACGACTACGAGCCGGTCGTCTCGGCGCAGTTCCTCAAGACACGCCTGGACGCGATCACGATCGGTTAGCCGCCGCCAGACCGGCTGCGAACCGGGACCCGATCGGGTAAGCACCGGCGGACCGGCTACGAACCAGGACCCGATACGTGGTTGTCACGCCGGCAGCGTAACCAGGCCGGGAGCCCTTGACGTCAGGCTGGCCTGACGACAAGAGTGGCGGCATGACGACACCGGCCAACCTTGAGCAGCAGCACACTCTCGCCACGGCTGTCGCCCGCTATGACGAACTGCGCATGCGAGACCTGCTCTCGCCGGCCGCCGGCGACCTGGCCGCGGGCGAGGAGCCCGGGCCCGGCCCACTGTCCCGGCAGGAGGCACTTGAGCTGCTCGCCCTCAGTGAGGTGATCGCCCGCAAGGCGGGCTACGGCCGCCAGCTCACCGTGCGGTCCGCGCGCGCGGCAGGTGCCTCATGGGCCCAGATCGGCGCCGCGCTGGGCACCACCAAGCAATCCGCATGGGAGGCCCACACTCGGTGGATCGACCACCAGGCAGGCCACCGCGGGGCATACGGCCAGCTGGGCTTGGATGACCAACAGGCCGCAGCCGCCCGCGCGCTTGCGGGAAGCCCGGACGAGCAGCCACCGGGATAGCCGCCATGTGTGCGGCGGCGGCGCTGGCAACAGACGTGGCACCCGGCCCGGGCGGCCGCCGCCGCCCGGGCCAGGCCCGGACCGGTTACTTGTCCAGGACGGCCGCGTCGCTGCCGCCCTCCTCGCCGAGGATGGAGCCGATCATCGCCACCGACTGCGGCCGCCGTGCCCGCAGCCAGAGCCAGCACCCCAATGCCGAGGACCAGCCAGACCACGGCCACGAACGGCGTCCACTTGAGGATGCCCGGCGGGGTCGGGTGCACCGAGCCGTACCACGCCGCGGCGAAGACCACCGCGCCGACCACCGGGACCGCCACGTGCGCGATCGGGTTCCACTTGCGCGTATCGCGGGTCTGCCAGAAGAACCTGATGCCGCCGAGGCAGACCATGATGTACACCACGATGATCAGCAGCGTGCCCACCGTGGCCCAGAAGTAGTAGTTGCTGAACGGCGCGCCGAACAACGGGTCCGAGAACGGGTAGCCCATCAGCAGGGCCATCACGATGGACACCGCGGTGACCGCGAGCGTGGCGTTGACGGGGGTCTTGAACCGCGGGTGGGTCCGCGCGAACGCCGCTGGCAGCACGCCCTCCCGGCCCATCGAGAACAGGGTGCGGGCCGCGGCCGTCGCACAGGCCACGCACACGATGAACGCCGCGCACATGCCGCCGATCTCGACCAGGGTGCCGAGCCAGGGGCCCACGTACGTGGTGGCGGTGGTCTTCAGCGCGATCGGGTCGGCGCCGAACTTCGCGCCGTTGTTGACGCCGAAGCCGATGTCGATCGAGTACGTGGTCCACAGGTAGAAGATGACCACGAACACCGTGGCCACGATGATCGCGATCGGGATGTTGCGCCGCGGGTTCGAGGTCTCCTCGCCGAAGTCGGCGGCGGTCTCGAAGCCGATGTACGACGTGACGCCGAGGATGATCCCGTAGAACACGCCGCTGAAGCCACCCTTGAGCGAGTGGCTGAAGCTGAACGCTGAAAGCGCCTGCCCGTTGCTGCCGCCCTTGGCCGTGGTGACCACGTCGACGATCAGAATGATCGCCACGGTGACGACGCCGACGACGATCTGCACCCGCGTGGTGACGTGGATCTTGATCGTGGATAGCACCAGGAACAGGGCCATCCCGATGAAGAAGAACAAGATCCACAGGTCCGGGTTGACATGCAGCAGGTCGGCGGCGAGGTAGCCGACCCCGGACATCGTCATCGGGACGAAGCAGATGAAGCCGAAGAAGTACAGCCAGCCGGCCATGAAGCCGGCGTCCTTGCCGAGGCTGCGGCTGGTGTAGGTGTAGGCGTATCCCGCGGCCGCCATCCGGCGGGTGAAGCCGATGACGACGAACGCGAGCGCCAGGCAGGCGATGCCGCCCAGCAGGAACGCCAGCGGGGTGGACCCCCCGCTGACGGCGGCGACGCCGGTGACGTTCAGCAGCATCGCCATGCCGGGGGCGATCACCGAAATTGAGATCGCGATGGCGTCCACCAGGCGCAGCGAACCGCGCGCAAGCTCGCCGGTCGCGGCCCCGGGTATCAGGGCGGGGTCGGTTTTGGCCATGTCGTGTTCCTCTCACTCAGGCGGCCGGCGTCACCTCCGGTCCGTCGCGGGGATCTGGGATAACGCGGCGGACCCGTCCTTCTCCGGCATCAGGACGGTGCCGGAGTCGAGGTGGTAGTCGAAGGCCAGCGGCGTGCAGTCGTGCTCGATCAGCCAGTCAAGGAACCGCTGGTGGACCGGGTGGGCGCGGTATGCCTCCATCGTCGCTACGTCGGGGAACTCGGTATAGAGCAGATAGCCGTAACCCCGGGTGCGCGCTCCGGTCAGGTCCGTGCCGAACCGGCACTTGGTCATCAGCCCGATTTCGCTGGGCCAGGACGCCACCATGGCGCGCATCTGGGCGGCCTCGTCCTCGGTGAGTTCGCGGGGGAAGCTGAACAGCACGATGTGCTGCAGGGTCATCACTGCTCCTGTTTTCGCTGCATTACGACGGCACGGGGCCGCCGGACGTCAGTAGAACTCGAAGTACTCACGCATCTCCCAGTCGGTGACGTCCTGCCCCTCGGGCGGCGGGTTCCCGGCCAGCGCCGCGTCGTGCCTGGCTAGCTCGGCCCGCTTCATCTGGAGCAGGTAGTCGACCAGCGTGCCGCCGAAGGCCTCGCGGAAGAAGGTGTCCTTGTCGAGCGCCGCGACAGCGTCCGCCAGGGACGTCGGCAGCATCGGCGCCTCCGCTGCGTACGGGTCTGCCTCGACCGGCGGCGGCGGCGCGAGCTTGCGCCGGATGCCGTCGAGCCCGGCGGCGATGTTGGCCGCCATGTACAGGTACGGGTTGGCGGCCGGCTCGCCCATCCGGTTCTCCACATGGCTGTTCGCGTCGCCGGGCGCGCCCTGTGCCCGGATCAGGGCGCCGCGGTTCTCCAGCGCCCAGGTCACCCGGTCGGGGGCAAAGGAGTAGGGGCGGAAACGCTTGTAGCCGTTCACCGTGGGAGCGGCGAAAACGGTCATCGGCATCGCGTGCTCGATCAGCCCGGCCACGAACTGGCGGCCGGTCTCGGACAGGTAGTCGGTCTCACTGGCGAACGACGTTGTGCCCGTCCTGCCGGGACAGCAGCGACTCGTGCAGGTGCCATCCGGAGGAGAAGAAGTTCGGCAGCGCCGGGCGGCACATGAAGGTCGCCAGCAGCCCACGGCGCTGGCACATCTGCTTGACCGCCGAGCGGAACAGCACGACCGCGTCGGCGGCGGCCAGGCCGCCGATGGGGCTGAAGCTGAACTCCATCTGGCCGGGGCCCCACTCGTCCTCCATCGAGCGCGGTGGCAGCCCCACCGCGGCCAGGCCGTCGCGGATCGCCTCCAGGGTGGCGGCCACGCTGTCCAGCCGTACCTCCGACAGGTACTGGTAGCCAAGCTCGAACACGCTCACGCCGGGCGGCGGCGGCGTGAAGCCGGCGTTCTCCGGGGTGACCGGCTCGCCGGTGAGCTTGAGGATGTAGTACTCGATCTCGATCCCGGCGAGGAAGTCGTACCCCGCCTCGCCGAGGTCGCCCAGCATGCGCCGCATCAGCCCGCGCCCGTCGAGCGGCATCGGCTGGCCGTTGGAGAAGTAGGTGTCGCAGAGCAGCCAGCCGGTGCTGTCGGCCCACGGCAGGATCTGGAAGGTGGCCGGGTCGGGCACCAGGACGATGTCGGGGAACCCGGTGAACTCGTCGATGCCGAACCCGCCGCCCGCGGCGAACGCCGGCACGAACACCTGGTTGCCGGTGTCCAGGCTGTAGATCGCCCCGGAGAAGTCCAGTCCGTTGGACATGGCGGCAATGGCCACGTCCGGTGCCAGCGACTTGCTGCGCGGGTGACCGTGCTGGTCGACGACGGTCAGCCGGACGGTGCGCAACTCGTGCTCGCGGATCTGGCTGGCCACCGCTTGCGCGGCTGCGGCCTGCTCCGCTGTGTACAGGCCATGCCGCGCAACGAATCCGGCCTGGCCCACCCCGGTGACACCGGACCGGTCTGGCGTGGGGCTTCCCATCTGGCTGGGCCTCCGATCGGGCATGGCCGGCGCCGCGGCGCGGGCCGTGCCAGTCAGGTTCGCTGCCTGGTCTTGCTGGCCCGGGGGACGACCCCCGGACCCCCCGCTGGGCCAAGGCCCCGTTCCTTCGTCACGGGGCCTTGCCCTGCGCTGGCTCATGATCTCCAGCATGCCGGCAGTGAAGTTGTCGGGTTCGACGTCGGCGAGCGAGAGGAACGTTTCGGTCCGCTGCACGCCGTTGATCTGGAAAATCTTTGTGAGCAGCAGTTCGCGCAGGTGCGCATGATCCCGGACGCGCAGCCGGACCAGCAGGTCAAGACCACCGGTCACGACGCTCATGTCCTGGGCCTCTGGCATCGCCTTGATGGCACGGATGATCTCGCTGAGGTCCATGCCCGGCCCGGCCGTCACGGCGAGATAGACGACGACGGGGAACCCGAGCGCCGCCCAGTCGACGTCCACCCGGTAACCGCGGATGGCGCCGTTGCGTTCCAGCCGGGCAAGCCGGTCGGCAACCGCGGGCGGGGACATCTCGACGGTGCGGGCCAGGGCACGCTGGGACTGGCGCGCGTCTGTCGCCAGTGCGCGCAGCAAGGCCAGGTCAAGCTCGTCGACCTCGACCTTCGGGGAGGACGGGGCGGCGACCTCGGTCAGCTTGGCAAGGGGAGCCGAGCTAGTTGCCATTTGCCAGGTAGCCCATCTCGTGAACCCCGACCGTGTGAGATATAGTTGAGCCGGAACGTATCAATGTAAGTACGGACTGGCCAAGATTTTTACATTTGTAAACTTTGCTGTCAAGAGAGGCGAGCAAGAGTACGCGCGGCCAGTCGGAGAGGGACAGGCACATGACCGCAGCCCTTGAGCAGCATGACTGGAGCGCTGGTCTCGCCCAGCGGACGCGCACCCTAGGCGGCGGCGAGATCACCGCCATCCTCGCCCTGGCCGGTGCCACCGACGTCATCACGTTCTCCGGCGGGTTCCCAGACCCGGCGACGTTCCCTGCCGAGATCCTGGGGGAGATCGCGGGGCGGCTCATCGCCGGCGATGCCGCGGTTGCCCTGCAGTACACCGCGACCGAGGGCCTCGCCGGGGTCCGCGACTACGTTGCCGGGCGCCTGGAGTCGCTGGAAGGAGCGCGGCCGGGCTCCGGCGAACTGATGATCACCAGCGGTGGCATCGACTGCATGGAACTGCTCGCCAAGAGCTATGTCGACCCCGGGGACGTGGTCGTTGTGGAGGCGCCCACCTACCTGGGCGGCATCATGGCGTTCCGTGGGTACGAGGCCGACGTGCGCGGCGTGCCCATGGACGACGACGGCATGCGCGTCGACGTGCTCGCCAGCCTGCTGGCCGGCGGGCTGCGGCCCAAGATCGTTTATACGATCCCTGACTACCAGAACCCCACCGGCCTGTCGATGAGCGCCGACCGGCGCACCGAACTGGTCGGCCTGGCCCGCCGCTACGGCTTCCTGATCTGTGAGGACGTCGCGTACCGGGAGCTTGGCTTCGGCGCTCTGTTTCCCCCGCCCCCGCGCTTCGCGCCCGCCCCCGCTCAGCCACCGGCCAGCCTCTGGTCGCTCGCGCCGGACGTGGTGCTGCAGGCGGGCACCGGCTCGAAGATCTTCTTCCCGGGGGTGCGGCTGGGCTGGGCGGCAGGACCGCAGCAGGTCATTGGCAGGCTCGTGGTCGCCAAGCAGAATTCCGACCAGTGCTCCGGCGCGCTCGGCCAGCGGATGTTCGAGGAATACGGCCGGGCCGGGCACCTGGACCGGCAGATCGTCGCTTCGCGGGCGCTCTACGCTCGCCGGGCCGGGCTGATCACGAAGGCGCTGGCGGCCCACATGCCGGATGGCACGACATGGACAACGCCACGGGGCGGGTTCTACGTCTGGCTGACCGCCCCGGACGGGGCAGACACGGTGGCCCTTTCCGCGGCGGCCAGGGACCGCAAGGTGGCCTATGTGCCTGGCCGCCCGTTCTACCCCGGCGATGCCGGGGGCACGCAGATCCGGCTTGCCTACAGCCGGGTCGCGGACCATCTCATCGACGAGGGCATTCGCCGGATCGGCGAGGTCCTGAAGACCGGCTTGGAGGGTAAGTGAGCGAAGCGCTTGGCGATGCGGCCAGTCACTTCACCACGGAGGCACTGGGCGAGCGCGGCGGGGTCGGCCGCTACGTGAACGTGGACTCGGTCACCCCGGTGGAGTTCCTGCCCGGGCTCGGGTTCCGCCCGGTCCTCGGGCAGCGCGGCATGGCGAACTTCGTCAGCTTCGAGCCTGGTACCGAGGCGCCGCGGCACGTGCACGAGGAAGAACAGATCGTGATCGTGCTGGACGGCGAATTCACCTTCGACCTGGACGGCGACGTGCGCACCATGCGCAGGGGAGACGTCGCGGTCGTGCCGTCCTGGGTCCCGCACGGAGCCTGGACGACCGACAGCCCCTGCCTGGAGATCGACGTGTTCGTCCCGCCGCGGGAGAGCCTGCTCAAGCTGGCGGAGGCGCAGGCCGCCGAGGCGGGCGAAGCGGCCGGGCAGGCCGCGGGAGAGCAGGAGCCCGGCGGCCAGCCAGGCGGTGAGTAGATGGAACTGGGGCTGGCCGGGCGGCGGGCGATCGTCACGGGCGGGTCCAAGGGCATCGGCAAGGCGATCGCCGCCGAGCTGATGGCCGAGGGGGCGGCGGTGGCGATCTGCTCGCGGCATCCGGATGAGCTGGAAGCGGCAGCCGTTGAGCTGGTCAAGCAGATGCCCGATGAGAGCGCCGGCTCGGTCCGGGCGATGCCCTGCGACGTGACCGAGCCCGGTCAGGTGACCGAGTTCGTCGAGGCGGCCACGGCCGCCATGGGCGGGCTGGACATCCTGGTCAACAACGCCGGCGGCGCCAGGCCCGGCCAGTTCGGCACGCTGACCGACGACGACTGGCACGCCGACATCGACACCAAGCTGCTTTCGCAGATCCGCTGTACCCGCGCGGCCCTGCCGCACCTGCGGCAGAGCGGGGCGCCGCGGGTCATCAACATCAACGCCGTGTACGGGCGCTACCCGGACCCGGCCTTCCTCGCGTCGTCGGTGAACCGGGCATCCTGCCTCAGCCTCGCCAAGGCCCTTTCCATAGAGCTGGGCCGCGAGGGGATCCTGGTGAACAGCGTCAACATCGGGTTTGTCACGACCCCGCAGTGGGAGAACATCCACCGCCGCCGTGCGCCGGACATGCCCGCCGAGGAGTTCTTCGGCCAGCTCGCCGCCGCGGAGGTCCCGCTTGGCCGGTTCGGGCGGCCCGACGAGGTGGCCGGCCTGGTCGCCTTCCTGGCAAGCGACCGTGCGAGCTACCTCACGGGTGCGTCGATCGACGTGGCCGGCGGCATGGGCAAGTACCTCTAGGCCGCCGCATGTGCCGTCTGCTTGGTTACTGCTCCCGCGACAGCGCGTCCGTGGCGGGCCTGCTCACGCAGGAAGGGCTGGGCGCCTTCACCGCGCTGTCGCACTTTCATTGCGATGGCTGGGGCATGGCCTGGTACGACGCTGACGGGCCGCAGGTACGCAAGTCCCCGCGCCGCGCGGCGGAGGAGCCGGAATACGCCCGGCTGGCCGAGCGCCCGCTCGGTGACCTCGGCCTGGTGCACCTGCGCTGGGCAACACCGGGCCTGGGCATCGGCTATCCCAATTCCCACCCGTTCCACTTCGGCCCCTACACGTTCGCCCACAACGGCGCCGTCCACCCGCAGGACCGGCTCGGCGAGTTGCTGCCCGCCGAATGGGAACGGCGGCTCGCCGGATCGACCGACAGCGAGCGCTACCTGCTGCACATCATGTGGCGGCTGGAGATACGGCGCGGTGACATGATCGCGGCGGTCGCGGACACGGTGGCCAGCATCGCGGAGCGCTACGCGGTGAACAGCCTCAACGCGGTGCTGCTCTCGCCAGCGAAAATGTACGTGATCTCCTGGCACGACCCGGCCCGGATTCCCGCCGATGAGCTGCGGCGGCGCGGCCTCGCCAGCACGCCGGAGGAGGTCGCCGGGTACTTCCACCTCGCCTGCCGGGCCACGCCGGACGCGGTGGTCGTGGCAAGCTCCGGATGGCCCCAGCCCGGCTGGACCATGGTGCCGAATAACAGCGTGCTCGCGGTGGACCGGGTGACGCTCGCCGCGTCGGCGTTCGCACTAGAGTCGGCACCGCGGTCGAGGGCCAGGCGGTTAGCTGCCCGGGTCCGACACTCACCCACGCCTCAGATGATCATGGGGATGTGGCCCATAGGGCATGTAATGCCAAGTCTGAAATCCCCGACCGCGCCGACCAGGGACGCCGCCTGGTCATCGAATGGACCGCCGACCTGTCACAGGCAGATCCCCTGGCGCTGTCTTAGCGCTGTGGTTGGCTGCTCATACCCGGGCGCGGCGGCTACACGCTGGCCTTGCCGCCGTATCGCTGGCCGGTGGCCTGCCAGCCAGGTCAAGCCCGGCTTGATGTCGGCATCAAGAGGGGATAGATTCAGTCATGGTGAAGCCGGTTAAGCGCCGGGACGTCAACCGTGCCTTACGCCGCAACGGCTGTGCCATCAAAAACGACAAAGGCCGCCACACCACGTGGGTTTGTGGCTGCGGCGGTCAGCACACCGCAGATATTCCCCGCCACCTGGAGATCTCGGCGGGGGTGATCGGCGACACCATCGAGCGAATGAAGTGCCTGCCAGAGGGGTGGCTGCAGTGAAGACCTACCAGGTTCGCGCCAAGCGCTGGGAACACGGCTGGGAACTGCACATCGAGGGCGTCGGTGTCACCCAGTCACACACGCTCTGGGACGCCGAGGACATGGCACGCGACCTGATCGCACGCCGCGAGGACCTGCCGGGCGACGGGTTCGCGGTGAGAATCACCCCCGAGATAGGTGGCGGTCTGGACGAGGAGACACGCGCCGCGCGGGAAGCTGTGAGCGCAGCCGATCAGGCACAGCGACTGGCAGCCGCGCAGTCACGGGCCACCGCACGGCGGCTGCGCCAGGCCGGCCTGTCTGGGCGTGATATCGCCAAGGTACTCAACGTGTCGCCGCAGCGCGTCTCACAGCTCCTGCGGACTGGTACCTGAGGACCTGACCATCCGCCCGCATGGCAACGCAGGAACCAGGCGACCATGATCATGGCGGACTGTCACAAGGGCATGGCACGCCAAGACCGAAACGCCACGTTCACGCTGGCAGATCACGGGAGCCGACCATGATCACGGGAGTACAGCACCTGGGGGATGTAATGCCAAGTCTGAAATCCCCGGCCCCGCCGACCTGGCCGCCCGCTTGGTGATGGAGTGGACGGCGGACCTGTCACAGACCACTCTCAGGCCAGCCCCTCAAGATTAGCGCCAGGAGACAAGCCCAGCAGCGGCCAGCGTGTGGCCGGGCCAGCCAAGCCCGGCCACACGGCAAGGCCACGAGGAATCAGCCCCCAGCTCAAGGCGGCCCGCCCGCCCATCCCCGCCGGCCCGTAGCCAGTCCCGTCGTAGCCGACCGACCCGCCGCCGCCAGCCACGACACAACAGGCGCGCCCTTCGGGCGCACAGTTGTCCCCCTACCAACACCACTCAAGGATGGAGCGGGGATAGCCCAGTTGTTCGGCCAGTGGCCGCCCGGTGCAGAAGTCGAAGGCGCGGCCGGGCAGAAGCGCAACGTCGCGGTACTTGCCGCGTACTCACGCCGCAGCCTGCCGGTATCGATGCCGTCGCCGTTCACCAGTCAGCCCCTTCCGTCGGCGCTGCCCAGCGCGCCGGGCGATCAGTCGTGCCAATCGGTCAGCCCGGGCGGCTGGCCACCGCCATGATCCGGCGCGGATAGGGCCTGACCTGCAAGGTGAGCATCGCCTCCACGACCGGGCCTGCTGCGGCTTGCTCACCCATCTCCGCGACCAGCGTGCCGCTGTTCTCGGCGATGGCGCTGAACGCCGCATACACCCGCTGCTGCCAGCCGGGGGTCTCCTCATACGCTTCCACGTGCAAGCCCGCCGCCGCCATCAGCGGCCGGTAGTCAGCCACCGGATCAACACCCAGCACCGGCACGCCCGCCACCTTGGCCGGATCCACCTCGAAACAGACGATTCCCGCCCGCCCGCCCGGCCGCAAGATCCGCGCCAGCTCAGCAAACGCAGCACGCTTGCCCGGCGCATACTGGAACGCGTCCACGCTCATCACCGCACCGGCCGCCTCGTCCCCAAGATTGGTGTGCTCAAAGGTGCCCTGCTGGAACCGGGCCCGCCCGGCCAGGCCAGCATCGGAAGCCCGCCTACCGGCAGCCGCCAGCCCCGCCGCCGACGGATCGATACCAACCAGCGAAGCCCCCGACTCCCTGGCCATCCACAACCCCGGCCCCCCCGCGCCGCAAGCCAGATCGGCCAGCACCTCACCCGGCCTGATCACCAGCAACTCCCGCAACCGCTGGCCTTCCCCGGCCGTCAGAAAACCGATATGCGCGAACTGCTCAGGAAAGTCGCCGCTATAGGCATACATCCGCCACAACCGGTTAAACGTCGCACCGCGCGGCAGCGCGTCATACACCGCCTCATAACCCTCCAGCACCGCACGGAACACACCGCCGCCCACCACCTCATCGCCCAGCCCACCGGGCACCACCGGGCCGCTCACGCGCTCCTCCCCAGCCCTGGCCGCCCAATCAACCCAGCCAGCGCACGCCGCCCCCGGTGCAACCGGCTCTTCGCCGCGCGCACACCGATGCCCAGCTGCCGGGCCGCCCGCGCCACCGGCAGATCCAGCAAATCCACCAGCACAATCATCTCCCGCTGCGCCGCCGGCAACGCCGCCAGCGCACCGGCGACGACCACCCGGTCCACCACACCACCCGCCAGGTCACCCCCCGCAAGATCACCGGCCACATCGACCGGGACCAAAACAACACCCGGCACCCGCCGCAGACACGCACGGCGGATCGCCACGAACAGCCAGCTAGTCACCGTCTCAGCAGCCCGCAGCGCACCCACCCGCCGCACCAGCGCCGCCAGGACGTCCTGCACCGCATCCTCGGCATCCTCACGGCTCGCGCAACTACGGGCCGCGAAACGCCGAGCCGTCGGCAACACCTCCCGCAACAAGCCATCCACCGCCTCAGGATCACCCCGCTGCGCCCCCGGAAACCACCCAACAACACCATCCCCGGCCGGCGCCCGCCCCGCGCTGCCATCCATCGCCACCACCCTTGACCCATCACCAGCGGCTATGCAGTAAGAGCCACCGCAACCCAGAAAGGATTCACCCCGCCACCGACAATCCGAAAACTCAAGGCAAGGCCACACCCAGCACCACCAGCCCAGCACACCACCCGCACACCGACCGCACACCCCCGGCACCCAGCGTGCGGCCACGGGTGCACCCTGCGGGCGCACCCGTTGTCCCGTCCGCCTGTGGACCGCCGAACTGGCCTGGTCGCCGGCACCGACGCCGGGCACCTGAACCGCTCCCATGACGGCAGTGCACCGGTCAGCAAGACCCCAGCCCCAAGGCGGCCCGCCCGCCCCGCAGGCCGTAGCCGGTCCCCGCCGTAGCCGGGCGGCTGCCCGGCCGCGCCGGGCCGATGCGGCCCCGCGGGCGGCCACCCGCCGCCAGCCGCACCGGAACCAGCCCGCCACCCCGCGGCGCGGGCAGCCCGGATGACGTCACGGCCTGGATGCGGGGCAAGGGCATCGGTGCTGAAGCACCATCACGCTGGTGTCTTCTTTGATTCCGGCCCAGTTTGATCTCGAGCCGGACGGGTTCTTGCGCTGAGCCTGCGCTGTCTGCCCAGGCGGGCCGGTGCGGTCGTCGCCCTTGACATATCACATATCAAAGTGATATCACCTTGATAGGTGACCGGAGTGGCCGGACGCCCAAGGCCACAGGGGACATCCGATGATCAAGTTCCTGAAACTCAATTGGCTGGCGAGGACCCCGTTCGAGTACAAGCACGCACACGTCATCGCCCGCCTGCGATTCGCTGCCGGCGTCGTCTTGCTCATCATCGCCGCGATTCTTTATGGCTCCGGCAGCGGCGGTTGGTGGCGAGCGTTGCTGGTCTTCGTGGCGGCAGGCGCCTTCTACGGGGCCTACCGCATGCCGCGAGCGGTCGAGGAAGAACAGGCCGCGAGACGCTAGGAACCTCCCGCACACCATGGGCGCCCGTTCCGAGTCTGACCGAACCTGAGCCTGCGCTACCCGCACGGGTCGCGCCGATGCCAGACGAGATGACAGCCTGCGCCAGGGCCATCCGGCCGCAGGCAAGCCAGATGTCCTGTCCGCAGCGACGAAAGTCCCGGCCACCGGCCCAGGAACCGCGGCACCGATCGACGGCTCCGCGGAAGCGGGATGAAATCGGCTCCATGTCTGGGCCAAGGGCGAACCCGGTCATCAGCCATAAGCAGGTCTCTGCGCTGGCGCAGGCAGGCACTGCCATGCCGCGCCCGCATGGTGAGGCAGGAACCAAGCCGCCATGATCATGGCGGAATCTCACCAAGGGATGGCGCGCCAAATCCGAAAACGTCACGTCCACGCTGGTAGATGGCGTGAGCTGGCCATGATCACGGGACTACCGTACCTGGGGAGTGGCGTGATAAATCCCCAAACGCCGATACTGCCGGCCAGGGCCGACGCCTGACTATCGAGTGGACCGCCGACCTGTGACAGGCCCGCAGGCTCACCGGCCCCGCCAAGGCCAGCGGCCAGGTGACCGCAAGAACTAGCGCCGACGGGCGTGCGGGATGCTCAGCGGGGCACCCGCACCGCCCCCGGCATGCGGAATCATGCCGGCTACCGTAGCGGCCCGCCCACCCGCCCCGGCGTCCGCGCCGCCCCGTCCCTGCCAGCAGCACCCGCCGCGACCAAGGCGACCGGCAAAGATGCGCTCTCGCGAGCGCGCAGTTGTCCCTACCAACACGACCTGGCGGCCTAACTTAGGTGGCGCAAACACCCGACCCTGTGGCCGGGTTCCGACTGCCACGCCCAGGGTTGGACCAGCGGTAACCAGAGACGGTGTACGGAGAAAGGTACAACCGCGCCCGTACCGGCCAGGGCCGGCACCTGGCCATCGGATGGACGGCGGACCTGTAACACCCGTGCCGTAGCCTGACGCGGGCTGCCATCAGATCGTGCAGGTAAGGGCCGCGAGGAGGATGAGCCGGAAAGCCACACCGAACTCACACGTTATTCGCGAGGTTTCCCCCGGGGCCGTCCGCGATGCTGTTGCCCGGCCGGGCCGTCCCGACAATCCAGAGGCATGAAGCGAAACAGCCGGCAATCCGGCCTTCCGCCACAACCAACCAAGCGAATGGGGCCTGGCATGGATGGGAAGCCCGCAGGACGGCGGGGCACCGTACCGATCCCAAGGGCCAGGAAGCGCGACCGGGCGAGGCGCGGGCTGCGGACCGGGCGGGCCGCAGGGCTGGCAGTGACCGCCTGCGGGCTGGCTGCCGGGTGCTCGGTGGTTCCTGGGCGCCCGGGGGCCGCCACACCGGCGGCTGCGGCGCCGAGAGCGACCGCTCCGGCGGCGGCCGGGGCGCCGTTCGTGTATGTGGCCGACAGGCACACCGGAGAGGTCTCCCAGTTCGGCTCGTCTGTGAGCGGCTCCGGCGCGCTCCGGCCGCTCACGCCGAAGACGGTGCCCAGCGGCCGAACCCCGACCGCGACCGCGGTCAGCCCGCAGGGCACCAGCGTCTACGTCGTGGACGGCGACGTGATCTCGCAGTACACCATCAACCCGGCCACCGGGAAGCTGACCCCCAAATCGCCCGCCACCGTGACCACCGGAGGCGGCCCAATCTGGATCACCATCGCCCCGGACGGCACAAGCGCCTACGTCGCCGATAACTACACGGACGCTATCTCTCAGTACAGCATCAGCCCGGCCACCGGCAAGCTGACCCCCATGTCGCCCGCGACAGTGAAGCCCCCCGGCTCCCCCGGCGCCATCGCGGTCGCCCCCGACGGCCAGTACGCCTACGTCGCCGACGTCACGACAGGCACGACCAACAACGTCCTGCAGTACAGGATCAACCCCAGGACGCGTGCGCTCAGCTCCAAGCCGGTGGCGGCCGTGGCCGGCGGACGCGACGCTCAGTCGGTCACGATAGCCCCCGACGGCACGAGCGCCTACGTCACCGACCCCCTAGACGGCACGGTCTGGCAGTACCGCATCAGCCCGGCGGCCGGCAGGCTCAGCCACCTATCGCCGGCCACGGTGCCCACCGGAGGCGGCACGCACGACCTGGTGATCGCGCCGGACGGGAAGAACGCCTACGTCGTCACAGTGCTCAATCACACCGTCTCCCAGTACCGCATCAACCCGGCCACCGGCGCGCTCAGCCGCAGGCCCGCCTCGACCGCGGGCACCGTATCGGCCCCTGAGCTGATCGCGCTTGCCCCCAACGGCAAGAACGCCTACGTCACCGGCGACGTCGCCGACCACCTCTCTCAGTACGCGATCAGCCCCGCCACCGGCAAGATCACGCCCCTGTCACCGGCCACCGTCACGACCGCTCCCGGCGGCTCGATCGGCCTAGCGGTCACCCCCGACGCGGACCTGGCCGCGAAAACGAGCGCCCCGGCCACTGCGCTGTCCGGATATGGCTGATCGGCCAGCGCGCTGATGGCACGGCGCATCCGTATGAACAGATCCTTGTCTTCACCGCAGATACGGGCGAGGTTGCGTAACACCGCCTCCCGGAAGACGACGGTCAGGCTCAGGAGAGGATTCCGGCGCCGATCAGGTCGAGCGCGGCATCGAGTTCCTCAAGGCTGATGCCATCGCGCCCGGCGGCTTCGCCGCGCCTCAGCCACGAGTTCGGCCAGCTTTGCCTGAGCCGCGGTCAGCGGGTAGGTCATGGCCTCGGCCGTAACACCGGGGCAACGACCCTGGGGGGCAAGCTAAGCCGGACGGCCATGATCATGGGAGAGTGCTCCATCAGGATGGCACGCCAAATCCCAAACGCCACGTTCACGCTGGTAGATCGCCGGAGCTGGCCATGATCATGGGAGTACTGCTGGTGGGGGGTGGCGGAACAAATCCCCAAACGCCGACACTGCCGACCAGGCCCTCCGCCTGGTCATTGAGTGGACGGCCAACCTGTGACCTTCCGGCAGCGGCCGGTGCTTAGCTGATGTTGGCCGCCAGGTCTTCATAGGCGGGCTGGAGCTCGTCCCAGCGCGCGTCGGCGTCGCAGCGCTCACGCCCGGCGAGGTGGGCGGCGAGATCTTCGACATGTACCTGGATCCCCGCCCCGTAGGCGGCGAGCAGGTCCAGGGGCATGCCCCGTTCCTCGACGACCAGGATGGTCTGGTCGCCATCGGCGGCCAGCGTGGCCTCGATGACTTTGACGTCCGGCTGGCCCAGGCCATGGGCCAGCAGCAGCCGCCGCGGGGGCTCGCACGCTTTCACGCGCCCGGTGCCTTCCGATCCGCTGGCAAAAAAGCGGAAGCGGTACTCACCGCCCAGGCGCAGGTCGCCCTCGACCTCGCCGAGCCAGCGGGCCAGACGACGGGGATCGGTGAGTGCCGACCACAGGTCGTCGATATCGGTGTCGAAGCGGTCCTCCATGCGCACGACGCCCTTGCCGTCTGCTGATCGCAGGCTGCCCAGGATGCGGCCGCCCGCACGTGCGTTGCCGGTCATCTGGTGCTCCTTCGTTCGCGTTTCCCCCGGGCTATCTCGGTGTGCAGGGCATCGAGCCGCTGCTCCCACAGGGCCCGGTACCGGCCCAGCCATTCATCGACCTCGGCGAGCGGCTCGGGACACAGACTGTAGACCCGCCGCTGCGCCTCCTGGCGGACCTCGACAAGCCCCGCCTCCCGCAGCACCCGCAGGTGCCGAGATACCCCCGGGCGGGCAATCGGCAGCAGCGCCGCCAGCTCACCCGCGGTGACCGGGCCGCCGGTCAAGGTCTCCAGCAGAGTCCGCCGGCTCTGGTCCGCCAGCGCCCGCAGTACAGCTTCCACAGCCTGAATGTACCTTGATAGTTACGTAACTATCAAGGTACATAAGCCGGGCGCCAGTGCGCCATGCCACGCCGGCGAACCGGATGCAAGGCAGGAGAACCAGGCGGCCATGATCATGGCGGAGTCTCCCAAAGGCATGGCGCCAAATCCGAAACGCCACGTTCACGCTGGTAGATCGCGGGAGCTGGCCATGATCACGGGACTACCGCACCTGGGGGGTGGCGTAACAAATCCGAAGACCTCGGCTCCGCCCGCTTGGTCATCAAGTGGGCAGCCGGCCCTCATGATCCCGAGGGCGGAGCGGCCGCGGTGATCGTGGAGCTACGCCACCTGGGGCATGGCGTTATAAATCCGAAAACTCCGGCCCGACCGACCAGGTACCCCGCTTGGTCATCGAGTGGACCGCCCACCTGTGACAGGCCCTCAGCTCAGACTCACCGGCCCCGCCAACACAAGCGACAAGGAGAGCACCCGCAACAGCGCGCCGGGGCGTGCGGGATGCTGACCGAAGCATCCGCACAGCCCCCGGTACGCGGGATGATGTCGACCCGCAGCCAAGGCAGCCCATACGGCAGGGCCACGAGGAATCAGCGCCTGGTCCATTGCGGCTCGCCCCCTGCCGCGCCGAAACTGGTCCCCGCCATCAGCGAGTGCCCATACTCCGCCAGCCACGACCATCACAGGACGGTCATCGTCATGGCGTTGGTCTCATGAGTGACCGTGAGCGCCCGTGTTCACCGCCCGGTCAGGCATGTAGCGGGCACGGCTAATCCCGCGGGCACCGGTTGTGCGTTGATTGAGTGTGGGTACCCAACGACTGGACTTCGCGGAGTTCTACCACCGGTCCAGGGACGACTGCCTCCGTACCGTCCTGATCAGCGTCGGTGACCAGGACACGGCGCAGGAACTTGTCGCCGAGGCGTTCGCCCGGGCGTGTGCGTCGTGGCGTACCGTCAGCAGGCACCCGGCCCCGGCGGCATGGGTGGTCCGCACCGCGCTGAACATGAACATCTCCCGGTGGCGGCGCCGCCGCAGGGAGGTGCTTGTGGCCGAACCCGGCATGATCGCGGACCGGCCCGCGGCCGGGGTGGCCACCGACACCCCCTTCGATCCGCGGGTCAAGGCGGCCCTGATGCGCCTGCCTGCGCGGCAACGGCAGGTCATCGCGCTGCGGCTGCTACTCGACCTGGACACCAAGCGCACTGCGGAGGTGCTCGGCATCAGCCCGAACACGGTCATGGCCCACATGGCCCAGGCCACCGCCGCGCTGCGCCACGACCTTGTGCCCGAACAACAGCAGGAGATTCCATCATGAGCGACGACCACCTGATCACGGCGGTGAAAGAGTCCGTCACCGGGGTGCACATGGACATACCGGCAGAGCAGATCGTGCTCCGCAGCCGGGCGATACGGGCCCGCAGGCGGATTCCCGTCCTAGCCGGGGGACTGGCCGTGGTGGCGGGAGCCGCCCTGGCCATGACCACGCTGCTGCCGGCCAGTCATCAGCCCGGCCGGCCCGCGGCCGCCCAGCTTGCGGCGTGGACCGTGGCCAAGCAGGCCGACGGCGGTATCCGCGTGACCATCCGCGAACTGCGCGATCCGGCCGGGCTGCAGCGCACGCTCCGTGCCGATGGCGTCCCGGCCAGCGTCACCTTCATCGGCCATCCGAACCCGGCCTGCCAGCCCTACGGCCTTGGCGGCAGTCATCTCTTGCGCAGCATGGTGACGCCGCTCCCCGGCCACGGTAACCTCCGGGTCCTGGTCATCCACCCCGCGGCCTTCCCGGCCGGCGCAGGCCTTGCCATCGCCGCCGGCCACCCCGGCCAGTCACCGCGCGGAGGCGGCATCGAGCTAACGATCGGCCCCCCGGTGAAAGCCAGCCCGCAATGCACCGGCGGCTGACCTGCCTACAGATGACCCGGCAACTCTGACCACCTGACACGGGAGGGCCGCGCATCAACTCGCGCGGCCCTCCCGTGTCATGCCGCGTGGCGCGCAGTGCTCCCACCGCACGTCCCCGGTTAAGAGGGTGAACCCCAGTCATCGGCATAGGCGGGCCACCGCCTGCCACGCGCACGGCAAGACAGGACACCAGGCGGCCATGATCATGGCGGCGTGTTCCAACGGCATGGCGCGCCAAATCCGAAACGCCGCGTTCACGCTGTTAGATCGCGGGAGCTGGCCATGATCACGGGACTATGACACCTGGGGGGTGGCGTGATAAATCCCAAAACTCCGGCCCGACCGGCCAGGCACCCCGCTTGGTCATCGAGTGGACCGCCGACCTGTGACAGGCACTCAGCTCAGACTCACCGGCCTCGCCAACACCAGCGACAAGGAGAGCACTAGCAACAGCGCGGGGCGTGGGGATGCTGACAAAGCATATGCCGGATGGGCGAACCACAGGGCAAGCCAGCGAGAGGCCGCCATGGCGCCTTGCGTATAGGAAGTTATCTTCCTATAGTTGGCGTATGCGGGCGTGCGGGCGAGCTTCTGCCGATCGAGCAGGCCATCCTGGCTGGTGGCATTGAGCTTGCCGCCAGCGGTGAGCCCGATTTCTACGGGTTCGCCATGGCCCGGCGAATCCGCGAGGCCAGCAGCGCGAGGCAGTTGACCGCGCACGGCACGCTGTACAAGGCACTGGCCCGGCTGGACGGGCAGCATGCTGACCAGTTCCTGGGAGGAACCCGGGCCCGCCGAGGCGCAGCACCGCCCGCGCAGGCGCCTGTACCGGGTCACTCCCAGCGGTGAGCGGGCAGCCGCGAGCTGTGCCGCGCAGCCCGGCAGCACGGCGCGCCGTGCGGATCCCGGGCTGGCCCTGTCATGACCGGGCCAGAAGTGGCATCGGCGCGCCTGGTGGCGCACTGGGCCCGCCTGTACACCGCCGGCCTTCCGGCCGGTGCCCGCGACCGCCGCCGCGCGGAGATCGCCGCCGACATCCATGGGCAGCTTGCGGATGCGCGGGCGCGCCGCGAGCGCCCAGCGGTGACCGCGGCGATGATGCTGAGCCGGCTGGTGCGGGGCGCCTGGCATGATCTGTCCTGGCGCCGCGAGGTGAGCGGTCCGGCACGGCTGGCCCGGTGGCAGGCCCGGCGGGGATGGTGGATCGCGGGCGCAGTGCTGATCACACTCGCGGCGGGCGCGGCCTGGCTCGGCTACGGGGTGAGCCTTCGCTCCGGCGGTGACCAGCAGCCCCTGCAGCTCGCGACGCGCGCGGCCAGCCGGCTGGAGGCAGGATCACCGCCAGCCAGCATCCTGCCGCCAGCGATCACCATGGCGACCAGCCCCGCCCCCTTCGTCATGGTGTTTGACCGCCGGCACCACGTCCTGGCCAGCTCGGGGCGCCTCAACGGGCGCATTCCACTGCTGCCCGGCGGAGTGCTCGCCTGGGCCGCCCAGCACGGCCAGGACCGCATCACCTGGGAGCCCCAGCCGGGCCTGCGCGAAGCCGCCATCATCGAGCCCTACGGCCAGCCGCGCCTGGGATTCGTCCTGGCCGCGCAATCCCTGCACACCACCTCCGCGCGCCAGCGGACACTCACCTGGGCCATCGCCTGCGGCTGGCTGGCCGCCCTCACGGTGTCACTCCAGATAACCCGGCTCCTGCCGGCCCGCATCAAGCCGCCCCGCACCCCGGCCCGCTGAACCCCGCTCCCGGCCACCCCCGAGCCCGCGTCGCCGAGTGTCACGCCAAAGCGAAGACAACATGCCTTGTCTGTGCGGGCCCAGGGCGAACCCCAGTCATCGGCATGGGCGGCCCGCCGTCTGCCACGCCCGCATGGCAAGACAGGAACCAGCGGGCCATGATCATGGCGGAGTGTCACAAGGCCATGGCGCGCCAAATCCGAAACGCCACATTCACGCTGGTAGATCGCGGGAGCTGGCCATGATCATGGGAGAACCGGAGGCGGATGGGCCACATCCCCATGATCACGAATGGTTTCCGGGAGGGTGGGGCGGTTTCTGGGCGCCCGGCCCGGCGGCGCCCTGGTCGGCGAGCCGTCGCAGCCGTGCGGCCTCGGCGGGGCGCACGTTGGGGTCCTGCAGCCGGTACCGGGCCACCCGGGCCAGGTGTGGCCGCGGGTCGTCCGGCACGGCCCACCGGAACCGGCTCAGGAACACCCGGCGCAGCGCGCGGGCGACCGGGGTGAGCCACCACGGCAGGCCCTCAATGTCCGAACTCGCCATGATCAGGTAGGCCATCGCCACATCCGCCCCGGCCTCGCCCGCGCAGCCGTTGGACCAGTCGATGACGAACGGGCCGTCGTCCGTCAGCATGACGTTGCCGGGGTGCAGGTCCAGGTGCAGGACCTGCCCGCCGGGGCCGAACTGCCGCAGACCGGCCGGTGCCGCGATCTGGTGCAGCCGGTCGTGCAGCAGGGCCAGCGTCCGCGCATGCCGGGCCACCCGCCACGGCCTGCTGGCCAGGTCGGCGAGCATGTCCCGGCCGTGCAGCCGCTGCATGACCAGGTCCGCTCCGTCCACGGCGAACACCTCAGGGACCGGATATCCGGCCTTGTGCAGGTACCTCATCAGGTCCGCTTCGACGACGCAGGAACGCGCGGTCCGGTACCGGCGCAGCACCTTGCCGCCGCCGAGCGCGTAGACATCGGCGGCCCGCCCGCTGCCGATCAGCGGTCCCGGGACCGCATCTGTCATCGGGTCACCTCCTGCTCATCCGCGCGGACATGGCTCAGGGCTGGAGGTAGCGCAGCACGGCAAGCACTCTGCGATTGTCTGCCTCCGACAGTGGCAGGCGCAGCTTGGCGAAGATGCTCGCCACGTGCTTTCGGCCACGCTGGCCGAGGCGACGAGAGCGGCTGTCACCCGGCTTCGGGCGGGGGATCTCCCCCAGGCAGGATGGATGCTGTGAAGCCGGCGCTGGACAAGACCGCCGAGAGGTAGCCGGGGGAAACCCCCGGCCGAGGAGGTATGCGGATGGCCACGGTAAGCGTGCGGTACATCGTCAACGACGTCGACGCCGCGATCGCGTTCTACACCAAGCATCTGGGCTTCGCCGAGGTGATGCATCCGGCCCCGGCCTTCGCGATGCTGTCGCGCGGTGACCTGCGCCTAGTGCTGAGCGCGCCAGGCGGCGGGCCCGGCGGCGGCCAGGCGATGCCGGACGGCACGATGCCGCAGCCTGGCGGCTGGAACCGCTTCGCCATCGAGGTCGCCGACCTGGCCGGCACCGTGGCGAAGCTGCGCAGCCAGGGTGTCCGGTTCCGCAACGACATCGTCAGCGGTACCGGCGGCAAGCAGATCCTCGCCGAGGACCCGTCCGGCAACCCCGTGGAACTGTTCGAGCCGATCCTGCCCGAAGCCAAGCTCGGTTAGCCCGGCGGCCGGGGCTGGATCCGTGGACGACGCTGCGGAGCTGGAAAGGACCTACCGGCGGGAGGCCACCCGGATCCGGGCGGCGCTGGCGGCCCGGATCGGCGATGTCGGCCTGGCGGAAGAGGCGGTACAGGATGCGTTCGTCGAAGCGCTCGAGCACTGGCGTGCCGAGGGCATGCCGCCCAGCCCCGGAGGCTGGCTGGCCACGACCGCCTGGCGCAAGGCGGTTGACCGGCTGCGCCGGGACCGCACCGGGCAGGAGAAGCTGACGCTGCTTGCCGCGGCCCAGCCGCCGGTGGTCCAGGACGCCTCCCCAGGGATGCCTGGTGGCTGGGGCTCCAGGGACGACACGGATGAGCTGCTCAGCCTGACCTTCGCCTGCTGCCATCCGTCGCTGCCGCGGGACTCGCAGATCGCGCTCACCCTGCGCGTGGTGTGCGGCCTGACCACCGCCGAGATCTCGGCCGCCTTCCTGGCCAGCGAGCCGGCCATGGGACAGCGGCTGTCGCGGGCGCGCAAGGCGCTGCGGGATGCCGGCGCGGCGGTGCGCATCCCAGAACCCGACCAGCTCGGCGGCCGGCTTGCCGAGGTGCTTGCCGTCATCTACCTGATGTTCAACGAGGGCTATCTGGCCAGCGCCGGGCGCACTCCCGCCCGCCGCGACCTCGCCGCACAGGCGGTGGCGCTGAGCCGGCTGCTGCAGACTCTGATGCCGGGTGAGCCCGAGGTGCTTGGCCTGCTCGCGCTGATGTTGCTGCACGAGGCCCGCGCCGCGACGCGGTTCGACGGCTGGGGACGGCTCGTGCGGCTGGCGGACCAGGACCGCACGCTATGGGACCGGGCGCTCATCGGCGAGGCGACGCGGCTGCTCTCCAGGGCGATGGCGATGCGCCGCCCGGGTCCCTACCAGATCCAGGCCGCTATCGCGGCGGTGCACGCCGCGGCGCGGCGCTATCCGGACACCGACTGGCGCCAGATCCGGGCGCTGTATGACCGGCTGCTGCTGTTCACGCCGTCATCAGTGGTGCGGCTCAACCGCGCCGTCGCCACCCGGTTCGTGATCGGCCCACAGGAGGCGCTTGACGAGGTCGAGCCGCTGGCCGGCGACCTCGGCGACTACCGGCTGTTCCACGCCGTGCGGGCCGAACTGCTGGCTGGCCTCGGGCGCCACGACCAGGCCAGCGTGGCGAACGAGCGAGCGCTTGCGCTGGCTGCCAACCCAGCCGAACGTGAACTGCTCGCCCGCCGCCTTGCGCTGTAACCGCCGGGGCGTCACTGGGCCATGACCGGCCTGACCTCCATCACAATCCAGCCCCGGTCCACGCCGGGCCAGGTCTGCGCGATCTCCACCGCCTCGTCGATGCCCGGCGTTTCCAGCAGGGAGTAGCCGGCCAGCACCTCTTTGGCCTCTATGTACGGGCCATCGGTCACGCCGCCCGCCCGCACCGTCTTGGCCGTGTGCGGGAAGTCGAGCTGGTGCCCGGGGTCGGCGAGCACACCGGCCGCGCCATATTTCTCATACCAGGCCCCGATCTCAGCCATCCACGCCTCAAGGCCCGGGCCAGGCAACTGCTGGCCCGCCTCGGTGATCGCGCCAAGAATCAGGTACTTCATCTCGCCTCCCGTGTGCACATCGAGGCGCCCGGCGGCGTCCCGCTCACTGACTCCACGAACCGCCGGGCCACGGTTTCGACATGTCATGCCGTCGGTCACCATGCCCACGCAGGAGCATCTTCAGACGATGTCCCTGCGGACGGTGCGGCGGGCACCGGCAGCGGCGATCGCGAGCGCCCAGGAACAGCAGCCTGCCGCGCGGCGTGAGCAAGCCGGGTCAACTTCGTCCGCGCGGCAAGTCATACGCCGTGGCTCTGGAGGTCGCGGGGCGTGACGAACGCGGTGAGCCGTGCCCGGCCCTGGGCGAGGGCGCGCCAGGTCCCGGCGGGCTGCAGCACCGCGATCGCTGCGGTGGGGAACTTGGCCCGCATCCGCTCCAGGTCGCCGCTGCTCGCGGTACCGGATCCGGGCCCGGCGGCACTGAGCCGGGCGGCACCGGGGGGCGCCGCGAGCATGAGGGCCAGGTCTTCGATCGCCGGGTTGTGCCCGATGAGCAGCAGCGTGCCCGTGGCCGGCGGTACCTCGCGGATCAGGTCAAGCAGTTCTGTGGCGGTGGCTTCGTAGATGCGGTCCTCGAAGCTGACCGGCGGCGTGGCTGCCAGGCCGGCCTGCGCGAACTGCCAGGTCTCCCGAGCCCGGCGGGCGGTCGAGCACAGCACCTGATCGGGCACCAGGCCGGCGTCGCGCAGCCAGCGTCCCATCACCGGGGCGGTCCTGATGCCGCGGCCTGCCAGCGGGCGCTCGTGATCGGGCACATCGGGCCAGGCTGACTTGGCGTGCCGCAGCAGCACCAGTTTCCGGTTCGGTCGTTGCGTCATGATCACTGCCTACCCGGTTTACGGGTGCGCCGTCGACGGTCCCCGGCGGGTTGGCCAGAATTGAGGCCATGGTCTCTGAGATCTTCGAACCAAAGCGGTGGCGCCAGGTCGAGGGGTTTTCCTTCACCGACATCACCTACCACCGCGCCGTGGACGGCGGCACGGTCCGTGTCGCCTTCAACCGGCCCGAGGTCCGCAACGCCTTCCGCCCGCACACCGTCGACGAGCTGTACCAGGCGCTCGATCACGCGCGGATGTCCAGCGACGTCGGCTGCGTGCTGCTCACCGGCAACGGCCCGTCGCCGAAGGACGGCGGCTGGGCCTTCTGCTCCGGCGGCGATCAGCGCATCCGCGGCCGCGACGGCTACCGGTACGCGGACGGCGAAACGGCGCAGACCATCGACCCGGCACGAAGCGGCCGGCTGCACATCATGGAGGTGCACCGGCTGATCCGGTTCATGCCCAAGGTGGTCATCTGCGTCGTGCCCGGCTGGGCCGCGGGCGGCGGGCACAGCCTGCACGTCGTGTGCGATCTCACCCTGGCCAGCCGCGAGCACGCCCGGTTCAAGCAGACCGACGCCGACGTGGGCAGCTTCGACGGCGGTTTCGGCTCGGCCTACCTGGCCCGCCAGGTGGGCCAGAAGTTCGCCAGGGAGATCTTCTTCCTCGGCGAGACCTACGACGCGCAGGCCGCACACCGGATGGGCATGGTCAACGCGGTGGTGCCGCACGCCGACCTGGAGCGCACCGCGCTGGAGTGGGCCGCCAAGATCAACGGTAAGAGCCCCACCTCGCAGCGGATGCTGAAGTACTCGTTCAACATGATCGACGACGGGCTGGTGGGCCAGCAGGTGCTCGCGGCCGAGGCGACCCGGCTCGCCTACATGACCGACGAGGCGGCCGAGGGCCGGGACGCCTTCCTGGAGAAGCGCGCCCCGGACTGGACGCGTTTCCCCTGGTACTACTGACCGGCTGGCATCGCCGGCCGGCTGGCATCGCCGAGCGGCGCACAGGTCGTCGTGCCCGGACGGCCACAGGTGCATCATTGGCGGATGCCGTTGTTTGCCTTTGAGGGCCGGGAGCCCGTGATCAGCCCGGCGGCCTGGATCGCGCCCACGGCCACCCTGGTCGGCGATGTGCGCGTCGAGGCGGAGGCATCGGTCTGGTACGGGGCCGTGCTGCGCGCCGACTTCGGGACGATCGTCGTGCGGCGCGGAGCGAACGTTCAGGACGGGTCTGTGCTGCATGGCGGCGCCGATCCGGTGACCGAGGTGGGCGAGGGCGCGACCATCGGGCATCTGTGCGTGGTCCACGGTGCGGTCATTGGCGCCGAAGCCCTGGTGGGCAACGGTGCCACGGTGCTCGACGGTGCGGTCGTCGGGCCGCGTGCGCTGGTCGCCGCCGGCGCCACCGTGCCACCGGGGATGACCATCCCTGGCGGGATGCTCGCCGCTGGGGTACCGGCCAGGGTCGTCCGGGAGATCAGCGGCGGGGCCAGGCAGTGGGTCGAGCACAACCCGGAGATATACCGCGCGCTGGCCCGGCGGCACGCTGCCGGGATCCGCCCAGTCACCGGTCCCGGGCCGGCGCCACCCGCAGCGGGCTGAAAATCGCCCGCCGCGGGTGAGGCGCTGCCGAGGCATCTGCTCTACGCCTCTCCCCATCTGGCCGTGCAGGCCCGCCACGCACCTGTCGGTCCCGGAGATCGCCGCCGAGCTGGTCCTGTCACCGCACACGATCAAGTCGCAGATGAAGTCGATCTACCGGAAGCTGGACTCCCCCACCAGGACCCAGACGGTCACCTGGGCGCGCGAACTGGGCCTGCTTGAGGGGTGAGGCAGGATTGGCGGGTTTCCCCCGATCCGTGGGATGGCAAATGCCCGTGCGCGAGGTGAACTGGGAGGCGATGGCATCGGAGGAACATGAGCCAGACAGTGAGATTCCAGGAGACCCTGCGCAGGCTCGCGATCTTCGACGAAGGGCTCGCCGGGGCAGGGTTCGGGCCGCACCTGGCCGGCTCGGCGGAGCTGGATGCTAAGACCGTGGGATTGTTGCAGGTGGCGGTGTCGGTGGCCCTCGGGTCGTCGGCGGTCTGCCTGCAATGGAGCACCGCCCGGGCCCTCGCGGCCGGGGCGACCAAGGACGAGATCGCCGCGGTGCTGCTGGCGATCGCCCCGGTGGCCGGGCTCGGCCGGGTCGTCTCCGCCGCCCCCAAGGTCGCGACCGCACTCGACTACGACGTCGAGGCGGCATTGAGGATTTCGGCGACAACTGACGAGGCAGGACCCATCCTCATGGCCTGGCGAACGGGCCAGATCAGGTCCGGAAGCGCCCCGCCGGGATCAGGTTCCGCTACCCGCACGGGTGACCGGCCGCCAGGAGGAGCGACATGTCGGACCGCGTGGACGCGCTGGTGATCTTCGGGGCGACCGGGGATCTGGCCAAGCTGGAGACGTTCCCGGCGCTGGTGGGACTTGTCGAGCGCGACGTGCTCAACGTCCCGGTGATCGGGGTCGCGAAAAGCGGCTGGGACCTGGAGCAGTTCCGCGACTACGCCGTCGCTTCGCTCAAGCTGAACAACATGAATCCGTCCAGCCCGGCGGCCATCAAGATGCTCGGGCTGCTCCGTTACGTCGACGGTGACCTCGGCGACGACGCCACCTACCACGCCCTGTCCGACAAGCTCAGCGCGGGCGAGCGGGTGCTGTTCTACCTGGAAGTGCCGCCGGTGCTGTTCGGCCGGATCGCCCAGGGCATCGCCACGTCCGGCCGGGCGCGGGGAGCGCGCGTCATGGTGGAGAAGCCGTTCGGCACCGACCTGGACGGTGCGCGGAAGCTGAACGCGCTGATGCACCAGTACTTCGCCGAGGAAAACATCTACCGGGTGGACCACTGGCTCGGCCTGGACCCGGTGGAGAACGTGCTGTTCGTCCGGTTCACCAACACGGTGATCGAGCCGCTGCTCAACCGGGACTACGTGGAGAGCATCCAGATCACCATGGCCGAGGCGTTCGACGTCGCCGACCGCGGCCGCTTCTACGACCGGACGGGCGCTATCCGCGACGTGGTGCAGAACCACATGCTCCAGGTCATGGCCACCGTGATGGCCGACCCGCCGGACGGGCAGGGGCTCAGCCAGTGGCGCGGCGCCAAGTCACGGCTGGTGGCCTCGGCGCGCCCGCTGGAACCGCAGGACACGGTGCGCGGCCAGTATGACGGGTACCACGACGTCGAAGGCGTCGAGCCGCATTCCACCGTGGAGACGTTCGCCGCGGTCCGGCTCGCGGTCGACTCGTGGCGGTGGGCCGACGTCCCTGTGCTGATCCGGGCGGGCAAATGCATGCCGGTGACCGCCACCGAGGTCACCGTCAGGTTCCGCCGTCCGCCGCGGGACATATTCGGCCTGGCACCGCTGCCCGAGGCCAACGAACTGCGGTTCCAGGTGTGGCCGCAGACCCAGGTGGGCCTCACCCTGGCCGGCAAGAAGCCAGGAGCCGGCTGGGAGCCACAGACGCAGGAACTGGCGTTCGCGCAGCGGCCGGGCGAGGACATGCGCCCCTACGACCGGCTCATCGGTGCCGCGCTCGACGGCGAGCGCTGGCTGTTCGCACGCCAGGAGACCGTCGAGGCCGCCTGGAAGATCGTGGATCCGGTACTCGGCGACGTGACGCCGGTGCACCCGTACGCCAGGGGAAGCTGGGGTCCCGAGGAGGCGGATCGCCTGCTCCCCGACCGGGATGAGTGGCACGACCCCGCAGGCTGACCTCGTGGGCCCCCCCGGCGCGGCCCACCTCCTGTCCGCTTACCACGAATCGTGGGATGCGCCTCGAACATGCTCGCGATTTCCTGATAACGGGCCAAGTGCCCGCAGGGGGGCAGCCGGGAGGAGGCGGGTTATTCCGATGGCGGCCGACATTGGCAGGCCGGTGACTGCACGATCGGGACGTCCGGCAGGGGCAGGCCGCGATCCGATCCTGTCGTCCAAGATCACCGTACCGGGCGGTCCGGCCTGGCTGGTGCCCCGGCCGCGGATCACCGAGCTCATCGCCCGCGGTGTGCGGTGCTGCCCCCTGACCGTTGTCACCGGCCCGCCCGGGGCAGGCAAGACGATGGCACTGGCGATGTGGGCCGAGGCGGAATCAGGGCCGGTCGCCTGGCTGTCACTCGACGAGCACGACAACCGGCCCGGGGTCTTCTGGTCCTACCTCGTGGCGGCGCTGCGCAGATCCGGCGTCGCGCTCCCCCGGGCACTGGCCTCCGCTGGCCGTGGCCGCACGGCGGAGCGCCAGTTCCTGGTGCGGCTCGCCGAAGCATTGGCCGCGCACGACCTGCCGGTGACGCTGGTGCTGGATGACTTCCACCTGATGACCGAGCCCAAGGTGCTGGAGGGGGCCGAGTTCCTGTTGCGGAACAGCGGGCCGGGCCTCCGGATGGTGATCTGTTCCCGGATGGACCCGCTGCTGCCCCTGCACCGTTACCGGCTGGCAGGCCAGCTCGCCGAGATCCGGGCGTGTGATCTCGCCTTCACCGCCGCCGAAGCAGGCCTGTTGCTGGCCCAGCACGGCACGCCGCTGTCGGCGGAGCTGATTGATTACCTCACCCAGCGGACCGAAGGGTGGGCGGCCGGCCTCCGCCTGGCAGCGCTGTCCATGGACTCCCATCCCGATCCCGGCCAGTTCGTCAAGGACCTGACCTCCGAGGACAACGCCCTGACCGGCTACCTGATCCAGGAGGTACTCGGCGCGCAGCCACCGGAGGTTCAGGAAGTCCTGCTGCGCACATCCATTCTGGAAAACGTCAGCCCCGACTGTGCCAGCGAGCTCAGCGGCAACGGCCGGGCCGCGGGAATCCTCACCGCCCTGGCGCAGGCCAACGCGTTCGTGTGGCCGATCGGCGGCGGATGGTACCGGTATCACACCATGTTCGCCGAGGTGCTCCGGCTGAAGCTGCGGCATAGATCGCCAGGCCAGGTCCCCGGCCTGCACCGGCGTGCCGCCTCGTGGTACCGGCGCAACGGCCGCCTCACCGACGCGGTACGGCATGCCGTCCGCGCGGACGACTGGCAGTTCGCCGCCGCCATGGTCATCGACGCACTGGCGATCGGCCAGCTCATCGCCCCGGGAGGAGGCCAGTCCCTGGCTGCGGAGTTCGCGGGCATGCCGTACCGGGATACCTGGGACATGCCCCAGCCGTACCTGGTCTGCGCGGCGCTGGCGCTGATCGACGGGGAGCCGGACACCGCCGTCACGAGGCTGGCCGCCGCGGAACGCGCACTGCCGGGCGTTCCCGCCGATCAGCAGGCCACGTGCGGGCTGGCTGCCGCGTCCATCCGGCTCGCCGCGGCCCGCCGCATCGGGAACCTTCCCGCCGCGGCCGCTGCCGCCGCCAGCGCCGAGTCGCTGTTGCACGACCTGCCCTACGACAAGCTCGGCCAGCACCCCGAGATCCGGGCCGAGGTGCTGTGCCATCGCGGCGCCGTCGAAGCATGGTCGGGTCACTTCGATGAAGCGGCACGCACCCTCAGGTCGGGGGTGACCGCGGCCACCACCGCGGGCGGCGACGGCGAACGAGCCGACTGCCTGGGGCATCTCGCGCTGGCAGAGGCCCTGCGCGGCCGCCTGGGCCGGGCCGGCGAACTGGCCGACGAGGCACTGGCGGCTGTTGCCGACTGCGAACGCCGGCCGCCCGCTCAATGCCCCAACCCTGCCGCCCTGCTCGCCGCCGCCTGGGCCCATCTGGAGAACGGCGGACTCGGCGAAGCCGCCGACCTGCTGCGGCAGCTGGATGCCGCCCTCACCGTGAGCCCGGACAAGCTGCTCGGCGCCATGGCCTGCCTGCTGGTCGCCTGGGGCGGCCTGGCCGAAGGGCACGCCAGCACCGTGACCCAGTATCTGGCCAAGGCACGATCCGGCTGGCCGGTCCCGATATGGCTGGAAAAGCGGCTGAGCCTGGCCGAGTCGCAGGCAGCCGCGGCACGTGACGGCGCCCGCGCCCTGGCTCTCGCGCAGCGCACCGATGTCCACCCGGCGTCGCTGCGTGCCTCGGGTCAGGGCATGGCACTGATCGTTGAGCCGTTGACCGAGCGGGAGCAGGAGGTGCTGCGTCATGTCTCCCGCATGCTGAGCACCGCCGAGGTCGCCAGCGAGATGTACATCTCCACCAACACCGTCAAGACGCACCTCAAGAGCATCTTCCGCAAGCTCGCAGCGGGTCACCGCGGCGAAGCGGTCCGCCGCGCCCGCCAGCTCGAGCTGATCTGAGCATTCAGGCATTCAGCGGCGCAAATGGCCCGGAGTTAGCGGGCGCGCCCTCCTAACCCGGGGCGGCGGCGAGTGCATCCAGCAGCAGGTCCGCTACCTGACCGGGGTCTTCCAGGTACGGCTGGTGCGCCATGCCGGGCAGCTCACGGTAGCGGCCGCTGGGCAGCAGGCCCGCCAGTTCGCGGCTGCGGGAAATGATGAACGGCACGTCGAACCCACCGCAGGCGACCGTCACCGGGACCTGGACCTCGTCCAGGCGGTGCCATGCGTCCACGCCGCTGTCACCCTCGTCCTCCCGGCCCGCGTTACCCAGGATGATCGCGTTCATGTCGAGGGCCAGCACCCTGGCCTCGCCGCCGACCCGGCCCTCAGCCTGGGCCGGCCCGTCCAGCCACAGCCAGGTATCCAGACGGTTGACCTCATCCTGGTCCCCGGCGGCGATCGCCGCGTCCAGCAGCGTGTCGAACCGCTGGGTGTCCGGGTCAAGCTGCCCGGGTTCTGGCGCGCCGCTGACCGCCGTGCCGATCAGCACCAGGCCCGCGATCCGGTCCGGGGCCAGCAGCGCGGTGTCCAGCGCCAGGCCGCCGCCCGCCGAGCCGCCGGCCAGCCACGCCGACTCGGCCTGCTCCTGGTCCAGGATGGCCAGCAGGTCACCGGCGTGGCTGAACGGGGCGGTGCTCACCGGGGATTCCCCATAGCCGCGGCGGTCATAGGCCACCACGGTCAGCTCCGGGGCCAGGCGCTCGGCCACCTGGCGCCAGCCGCGCCGGTCGGAAACTCCCTCGTGCAGCAACACAAGCAGGGGGGCGCCGCCCGGCCAGCGTTCCCCGGCCAGATCGCATCCCTCACGCACGACTACGAATCGCTCGCTCATGACGTCATCCTGGTCGGCGCCATCCGGCGGCGGCAACGGATTAAGCCCGCCGCGATCGGGGGCGCCTGGCGGCTGCGGGCGTACCGCTGAACTATCGGGCCGCGGCGCCCGTGAAAGTAGACGGGCGGCCGCCTTGCCATGCGCAAAAGGGGGATCATCATGATGTTTCGCCCGACGTTAATCGCTGGAGCGGCAACGATCGCCGCAGTCGTACTTGGTGCCGGGCCCGCACTGGCCGGTACCGCGCACGCGCCCCTCACGGCGGCGGCCGGTTCGTGGTCGGCGCCCGTGCCGTTGCCCGCCGGGGCAGGCAGTGGGTTCGCAGAGAACTCCTCCGGTGCGCAGGTCGCCGTCACCGGGCCCGGGCCACAGGTCAGCACGAGCGCGAACGGGCAGACCTGGTCCGCGCCGGTCACCATCGGCCAGGGCGGCAGCGCCGCCGCCGTGGCGCTCGGCTCCGGCGGCCGGGCCGTGGCAGCGTGGGTGGGCGGCACGTCCGCCGCACACGTCGTCCAGGCCGCCGTCAAGCCGCCCGGCGGGACCTGGAGTGCCCCGGTCACCGTCGGCGCCGATGGCGGCGCCCCGCTGATCGGCATCGACGGCTCCGGCGATGCCATCGTCGCGTGGAAGGGATCCACCGGCACCACGAGCACCGGCCCGGTGTATACCGCCAGCCTCCCGGCGGGCGGGAACTGGACCGCGGTCAAGACGCTGACCACCAGCGGCGGCCCGATACACATGGCGGTCAACGCCGCCGGGTCCGTGGTCGTCGCCTGGGGCGCCAAGGCAGGCGCCGCGTGGGCCGATTCCGGCACGGTCCTTGGCGGCTTCGGCGCACCGGTGATGGTCGGCCCGTCGCTGTACGGGCACACCCTGAACAGCCCCGTGGTCGCGCTCAACGCCGCCGGTGAGGCCGTGCTGGCCTGGACCAACGGCGGCAACACCGCCACCGCGGCAACCCGCACGGCCAGCGGCACCTGGACCGCACCGGCCGCGCTGCCTTGCTCCTATGCCTTCAGCACCGCCATCGACGGCGCCGGCGATGCCATCGTGACCTGCGAGGAAGCGACCCTTAATCCGCAGGGCCAGTGGGTCGAGTCCTACTACGTGTCCCGCCTCGCGGCCGGGGGCACCTGGGGCACCCCCGTGCTGTTCAGCAGCGACTTCCTCACCGGGGGCATCTACAGCGCCGGCGATGCCGCCGGGACCTTCGTGATGGCGGTGAACGACTCCACCGCCCATGCGGTGGTCGCGTTCACCAGCCGGCCCGGCCGTTCCTTCGGGCCTGGCACGTCATTCCCCGCCTCGCTCAGCATCAGCGACCTCAACATCGCCCCCGGCCGGGCGACTCTGGTGTGGACCACCCCATCGTCCGGCGCGTTCGAATCCACACAACCCGTGAGCTGACCGGCACGGTCCGGTAGCAGGAAGCAGGCACAGGCAGGAGCGGCGGCGCGCACCCTCTACCGTACGGTGCGCAACGAGGCTTGATGAATCTGGCGCGGGCGGCTGGCGTTCGGGCCGATAGTTTTCGGGATACTGGAAGGGCCGAAGCCGCTCCTGCGCCACCGTAGGAACGCCACGCCACGCACCCCAGGGCCGGGTGCGGGGCAAGGGCACCGGGCGCGGCAAGCTGAGGGGCGGTAAGGAACGTGTCAACCAGTGAACCGGCGGGGACCGGGCCCGCCGCGCGGGGGAACCGCAGGCACCGGCCGACCCTGGCGGCCATCGCCGCCGAGGCGGGGGTGTCGCTGCCGACGGTGTCCAAGGTTGTCAACGGGCGCCCGGACGTCGCGCCGGACACCAGGGCCCTGGTGGAGCGCCTGCTCGGGGAGCGCAAGTACCAGCGCCCCGGGCTGCGCCGCGGACGGCGGGCCGGGCTGATAGACCTCATCTTCAACGGGCTGGACAGCCCGTGGGCGGTGGAGATCCTGCGCGGGGTGGAGGACTGGTGTGCCGCGCACACCATGGGTGCGACGGTCTCCGCCGTGCGGCACGGCAGCGCCCGGCCCGCTAGCTGGACGAGCGCACTGGCCAGCCACGACACCGACGGGGTGATCCTGGTGACCTCCGAGCTGACCATGCCGCAGTTGCGCCAGGTCCGCGACGAGGGCATCCCGCTGGTCGTCGTCGACCCGGTCAACCTGCCGGAACCCGATCTGCCAAGCGTGGGCGCCACGAACTGGGCAGGCGGCCTGGCCGCGACCGATCACCTGCTCAGCCTGGGTCACCGCCGCATCGGCGCGATCACCGGCCCGCCCGGTTACCTGTGCAGCCGGGCCAGGATCGACGGCTACCGGTCGGCGCTCGAACGGCTCGGTGCCCAGTTCGACCCGCTGCTGGTGCGGCACGGGGATTTCCAGCACGAAGGCGGCTTCGTCCGCGGCGGCGAGCTGCTGGACCTTGCGGAGCCACCGACCGCGATCTTCGCCGGCAGTGACCAGCAGGCCCTCGGGGTGTATGAGGCGGCACGCCAGCGGGGGCTGCGGATCCCGCAGGACCTGTCCATCGTGGGTTTCGACGACCTGCCGGCCGCGCGCTGGGTCTCGCCGCCGCTGACGACCGTCCGGCAGCCGCTGGCCGACATGGGCCGGGTGGCCGCCGAGATGCTGGGCGATCTGATCGAGGGCGTTCCGCTGCGCAGCCAGCGGGTCGAGCTCGCCACCGAGCTGATCGTCCGGGAGTCGACGGCACGCCTCGCCGGGTAAGCCGCTTCGCCTGCGTCCCGTTGTCGCACGATATCGAAATGTTTCGAAACATATGGCTTGTGCCCTCGCCACCTGCGGGAAGGCCCGGCATCCGCAAACTGGTGCCGCCGTCCGTTGCCGAAGGCGTTGACAAGGCATAATGGCGTGCTTACGTTTGCCTCACCCGCACATCCACGATATCGAAACGTTTCGAATCGTGGCATGACTCCTTCCCGCACAGGAGGCAAATCCCATGAGACGCCGTAGTTTCCTAACGATGGGTGGCGCTGCCGGGTTGGCGCTCGCGATGCCCGGTGTCGCCAGCGCCGCCGTTGCCACTCCCGGGCGAACGCGGGCCGCTACCGGCCGGCACGACTTTGGCTCACCGGGCTCCCTGCGGGACCTGGCCGCGCCGATCGGCCTGCACATCGGGACCGCCGTCATACCGTTCGACCTGGACACCCCCGCCTACACCGCCATCCTGGCCGAGCAGTTCTCCGCCGTCACCCCGGGCAACGCGATGAAGTGGGGGGTGGTCGAGCCGGTCCAGGGCCAGTTCGACTGGTCGGACGCAGACACGCTGGTCAGCTTCGCGGAGCAGCACGGGCAACTGGTACGCGGGCACACGCTGCTGTGGCACAACCAGTTGCCCGACTGGCTCACCACCGGCGTCGCGAACGGCACCATCAGCAGTTCCCAGCTCATGTCGCTGCTGGAAGCGCACATATTCACCGAAGTGGGCCGCTACCGCGGCAAGATCTGGCAGTGGGACGTCGCGAATGAGTTCTTCCTCGACGCCAACCCCTCCGGCATCAACCCGAACGACTTCTGGGTCGCCAACCTCGGCCCGGGCATCATCCCGCAGGCTTTCAAATGGGCGCGCGAAGCGGACCCGCATGCCCTGCTCATCTACAACGACTACAACATCGCCGGCGAGGACGGCACGAACGCCAAGAGCGACGCGGTGTACGCATGGCTGCAGCAGATGCTGGACCAGGGCGTGCCCATCGACGGTGTCGGCGACCAGGGGCACCTGGACACCCAGTTCGGCTTCTCCGGGTCGCAAATGACCCAGGATTTTCAGCGTTACGCAACCCTTGGGCTGAAGGTCGCCATCACAGAAGCCGACGTCCGCACCTTTGTGAACAACGCCACCGACCAGGTGCCCACCGACAACCTCGCGGTGTTCGCGCAACCCTACGAGTTCGGGCAGATGCTCAAGGCGGCACTCGCCGTGCCCGAGTGCATCTCGTTCACCGTCTGGGGCTTCGGGGACGCGGACTCCTGGGTGCCCGGCTTCTTCACCGGCGAGGGCTACGCCACGCTCTACGACGTGAACCTCAATCCCAAGAACGCCTTCTTCGAACTGCAGCAGGACCTGCAACTGGGCGCCTTCGGCGCGCCGCGCCGGTTCTCCGGCGGCCGCCACGGCCATTAGCCGTTTCCCCACCGGGTCCCGGCCGGCTTCCCCCGGCCCGCTGGGACCCGCTAACGATCTTTAATTACCGGGGTTAGCGCCTGGTGACAGCACCGGCGCTGTGCGGTATGCCGGGAGCATGATGATGGGTTAGTACCAGTACAAGCGCCGCCGCCGTCGGTCAACGGCGGCGGCGCTTCCATTTCCACCACACGCCTGGACTGCCCATTCGGGGCTTCAGGCGGGTCCGGCTGAGGTTCTGTCCGGGTTATCACTGCCGGCAGAACGCTATTTCGGTGGCCTTCTTGACGTCGCGCACGAAGGCGGGGGTGCCGGTCCCGGCCGGAGGCGGGATGCTCATCTTGAAATCGTTATAGATCATGACGGTCTGGCGGGAACCGTCCGGGCTGGTGTAGGCGAAGGTCTTGAAGCCACCGGGGTATCCGCCGTCGTGCCCCCACGCGGTGCCGCAGGGTAGCTGGACGCGGTAGATGCCCAGCCCGTAGTGCTCGGCGAACAGCTCGCCCGGGTCGTCGACCGCAATGGTGGCCAGCAGTTCCCGCTGTTGCGCCGGGGGCAGCAGCCGCCCGGTCAGCAGGACCCGGTAGAACCGGGCGACGTCACCGACGGTGGAGATCATGGCCCCGGCGGTCCAGGTGGCTGACGGGTTGACCAGGTTGGTGACGTCGAGGGGGCCGTAGTACCCATGCGCGTACGGCGCGGGGATCTGCTTGCTGGTCAACGGGAATGAGGTGTCGTGCAGGTCCAGCGGCACCAGGATCCGGCGGTGGATCTCGGTGATCGGGCTGTGCCCTGTCACCTTCTGGATGATCATGCCGAGCAGGATGTAGTTAGTGTTCGAGTACAGCCAGCCGTGCACCGGGGGTCCGAGCCGCAAGGCGATGTTCACGAGCTGCTGCGGCCGCCACGTCTTCTCCAGGGCATGCGCGGTCTGGAACCGCGGGTCGGCCGCGTAGTCGCGCAGCCCGCTGGTGTGCTGCAGCAGCTGGCGGATGGTGATCTGGGCCGGGTGGTAACCGTGGCCGGTGATGACCCCGGGCAGCCACTTCTGCACGCTGTCGTTCAGCGACAGCCGTCCTTCGGCGGCCAGCTGCAGCACCACGGCGGCGACAAAGGTCTTGGTGATGCTGCCGATGTGCACCCGGTCCTGCGGCCGCATGGGCTGGCCGGTGGCCTTGTCAGCCAGGCCCGCCACCACGTCCGACACCCGCTGCCCGCGCCGGGTCATGATGATCACGCCCGGCACGCCGTCAGCGACCAGCTGGCCGGCCGCCCGCTGCAACCCGGCTGGTGGCCGGCCGGGAACCACCTGCCCGGTCGCGGGCTGTGCTGCGAACGCATCCGCCGGCCCGCCGACTACCAGGAACGCCGTAATCACCGCTCCGGTGACCCCCAGGATGCCCCGGCGGGCCGGACTCATCAAGAACGTCATGTCTTCCATCTCCTCGTTGCTCGTGGCCGGTGACCAGGGCGCCGGCGCCGGGCGCTTCCCCGGCCCTGTCAGCAACGCTAAGACGCCCGCGAGCTGCGGGGACATACGGCTAAGTGGCGTCTTTGAGGTACACATAAGTACACCCCCGCCTAGGGCTGACCTCCTCCCCCGGCCAGCACAAGAAATCTGGCAGTGGCCACCGGGGTTTCGGAGGGTCGCTCCCCCGGGCCGACGATAGTGGCCGTGGCTTGGTCATTGTTTTGCCAGGCATTGAACCGGGAACCTCTCCCGGCCGTGCCTTGGGTAGGCAGCGCCGGGAGGGGACATGCGGTTGACGTCCAGACTGATCATTCTGGCCTGGTCGGCCGGGCTGGCCGTGCCGCTCGGCCTGGTGGCCGCGGTGGCACCGGCCGGGGCGGTCGCGGTGGCACCGGCCGGTCCGGGCACGGCCGTGCTGGCCCCGGCGGCCGGGACCGGCACGAGCCAGTGGCCGCAGTTCGGCCAATCTCCCCGCCACCTCAACACCAATCCCGCTGAGAAGGCCTTCAACACGGGCAACGTCAGTAGCATGCGCACCCTGTTCACCGCCGACTTCGGCAGCAACACGGCCAGCGAAGGCGGTCCCGCAGTCGCCAACGGGGTGCTTTACCAGGGCGGCTTCGACGGGAACCTGAACGCCTACCCGGCCAGCGGCTGCGGCCAGCCGTCCTGCCAGCCCATGTGGCAGGGAAAGGCCGCCGACGACTTCACCAGCACCCCGGCGGTGGCCGGTGGCCTGGTGTTCATCGCCTCCGCCGACCACTTCCTCTACGCGTTCCCGGCCGCTGGCTGCGGCGCCGCCGTGTGCGCGCCGACCTGGAAGGCCCACCTGCTGGACCCGGTGGTCGACTCCTCGGTCGCCGTCGCCGGCGGCGTGGCGTACGTCGGGGACTTCCACGGTCACCTGTACGCGTTCAAGGCCGCCGGCTGCGGTGCGGCGGTATGCGCGCCGCTGTGGGTGGGCCACGGATTCAAGACCGAACTGATCGGCGCACCAGCGGTCGGCAACGGCTTCGTTTACGTGACCACCTTCCTCGACACGCCGAACCTGTTCACCGGCCGCCTGCTGGTCTTCCCCGCGGCGGGCTGCGGAAAGCCGGACTGCACGCCTTCCTGGACGGCCGGCATCGGCGGCCCCGCCGGGGTTACCGACGCCCCGGCGGTCACCGCGACGACCGTCTACACCAACTCGGGAACGCTGTTCGGGGACGGGGTCAACACCAACTTCCACCTGATGGCGTTCCGCGCCGCCGGGTGCGGTGCGAAGATCTGCAAGCCGCTGCGCACCTACGACACCGGGGACGGGGGCGCCGAGGGCGCGCCCGCGGTCTCAGGGAACATGCTGTTCGCCACCACGCAGGGCACGCCGGATCCGAACACCATCGGCGTCGTAGCGGCCTACCGGGCCGCCGGATGCGGCAAGCCGCGGTGCGAGCCGTTGTGGACCGGGGTCAACTTCACATCCGGGTCCGCCTCCCCGCCGTCGGTGGTCAACGGCGTCGTATTCGTCGGCAAGGGACCCGCGGGCCTCACGCCGCAAAACACCCCGGACGCGGGGCTGTACGCCTTCAAGGCCGCTGGCTGCGGCACCAAGATCTGCATGCCGATCTCCTTCCTGGAGCTCAGCACCGACCAGGACTACCTGGGGGCGCCGCTGGCCGTCGCCGGGGGCAAGGTATTCATGGCCTCCGACGACAACGTCAGCGGGCGCAGCCTGGTGTACGCGATGGGGCTCCCCGGCTGACTCCGCCACGCCGTCCGGGGCAGCACGGCGTGGTTGGACACCGTCGGCAGCCCGGCGCCTGGCGCGGACGCGGGAAAGCCTGGTGCCCCGCAGCGGCGCTGCGGGGCACCAGGCCAGGGTGGCGGGGGTTAGTAGCCGGCGGCTTGCATGATGTTGAGGAAGGCTGTGGTCCTGCCGAGGGTGTTCGTGGTGGCGTTGATGTAGATGCCGTCGGGGTGGGCGGATTTGGCGGCGGTGGCCATCTGGCTGGCGGTGCCGTAGGTGGTGGAGACTTCGGGGTCGGTGATGATTTGCGGGTTGGCGGCTTGGGCTTCGGTGCGGCTGGCGGTGTAGAGGTAGTCGAATTCGGTGGGGTTGGTGGTGTTGACCTGGTCTTGGATGACGACCATGTCGCCGGCGGTGGCGGCGGCGGCGGGGATGTTGCAGCGCAGGAACCAGTGGTCGAGGTTCTCGCCGGGGGTCAGCGGGCAGGCGGTGCCGGGGACCAGGCCGAGGTCGCGGCCGGGGGCTTGGATGACTTTGAGGCCGTGGGCGTGGGCGAGCTGGCCGAACTGCTGCATATACAGGGCGGGGTTCTGCTGTTCGGGCAGGGGGGTGGCGGACCAGTACTCGGGGTCGTACATGACCCAGGTGTAGGTGGGGGCGATGGCGTGGCTGGTGAGGTCGGCGGCGAATTGGGCGTAGGAGGTGTAGATCAGCACGCCGGAGGTGGTGAATCCGTCGCTGACCGGGGAGGTGGCGGCGGCGGGGCCGGTGGCGTAGGAGCCGGGGGTGTTGAAGAAGTGGCTGGCGAGGGCGGGGTTGAGCTGGTTGAGCTGGTGGATGTTCCAGCCGGTCATGACCCAGTTGCTGGTGGTGGCGGCGGAGGCGGAGGCCATGCTGAGGGCGACGGCTGCGGTGCCGAGGGCGGCGGTGGCGGCGAGGGTGACGGCCAGGCGGGCGATGAGTTTTTTGACCGGGCGGGTGGTGGTAACGGTGCTGGCGGACATGACTACCCCTTTGAGGAATTGCTTTCACGTTTTTGCGTGCATGACCAGAATGCAAGAAATGGGTGGTGGTTCCCCAGAGGCGTGCAGCCTGTCCTGGCAGGGGTATCCGGCTCCGGCTGTTCAGCCGGTAAATCGGCGGTCGTGCCGTCATTGGGCCCGGGCGGAAAGGCCCGGCGGAAAGGTCATCCGGCCCTATCGCCCCGGGGCCGGAAGTCCCGGGCCGAAAGTCCCGGCGGCGCCGCGGGCTACCTGATCGTGAAGGTTCCCAGGCCCTCTGGCTGCTCAGCCTGCACGGTGATGTCTGACACCACGGCCGGGCGCGGGCCGTGCCGTGCCCAGTCCACCAGGTGCTCCACGTCGCCGGCGGGGCCCTCGAAGACGGCTTCGACCCGGCCGTCGTCCAGGTTGCGCACCCACCCGGTTACCCCGTGCTGCCAGGCCATCCGGCGGCACGCGGCGCGGAAGTTGACGCCCTGGACCAGGCCGGTGACCAGTACCCGATAGCGGACCACATGCCGACGCTATGCCGTCACCGCCGGCGCGCGCGGGCGGGTTCGCAGCGCCGTCGGCAGCGATTACTAGGCTGGCCGGGTGACCGACTTCAGCGGGCAGGACCAGGCCAAGATGCGGCCGGCGGATGCCGACGGGTTCCGCGAAGCCTGGGACACCCTCGAGCGCCTGTGGCAGCAAACCGTGGCGCGGGCCTGCGGGATGGCCCCGGAACTGCTGCATGAGCGGGTCGATGGGGAGTGGTCTTTCATCGAGACGCTGCGCCATCTGGTCTTCGCCACGGACGCCTGGGTGAAGCGCGCGATCCTTGGGGATCCGTCGCCGTGGGACCCGCTGGACCTGCCCCACGACGAGATGCCTGATGAGCCAAGCGTCCCGCGCGACCGCGAGGCGCGGCCATCGCTTGACCAGGTACTCGCCCTGCGCGCAGACCGCATGGCCGCGGTCCGCCAGGTGCTCGCGGGCCTCACCGACGCCGAACTGGCCGGCCGGACCGTGCCGGTCACCGAACCGGGCTATCCCGAGCCGGAGAGCTTCCCGGTACGGCGCTGCCTGCAGGCCATCCTCAGCGAGGAATGGCATCACCGGCTCTACGCCGAACGGGACTTCGACCTGCTGCAGGCCCGGCCGGACTGATCCGTCACCGGCCCGCGAGTCGTGAAACCTCGCGGTCAACCCCTGACATGCGCGGCGAGGCGCAGGCCGTGGCCGCGCGCGACGGCGGCCGGGAAGCCGAGGCGGCCGCCGCCGAGGGCCGCCCCGGCTGAGCCGCTAGGCCACCGTCGCCGGGAAGGCGACCGGGCTGCGGTTGGAGTTGCTGTCCACGGCGCGCAGGCCGAACTGCACGTTGTCCTTGGAGATGTTGAGTGTGACCGAGGTGACGTTGCCGACGGGGATCGCCGATGTCCAGTCCGGTGACGTGGTCTCCCGCATCACGACCTCATACCCGGTCAGGTTGGATTCTGGGTTGGCGTTCCAGGTGAGCGAGGTGAGGTTGGTGCCGGGGAAGCCGACCGGCGGCGTTATGTGGATCTGCACGCCGCTGGGTGTGCTGGGCGAGGAGGCCAGCGCCCACAGTGCGGCCGCGTTCACCTTCGCGACCCGGGCGACGTAGTCGAAGTCCACGAACTCGATCAAGTCGCCGAACTGCACGCCGTTGACCACCTGGACGTTCTGGTGCTCGTGGCCGAAGTTCTCCCTGGGCTCGGTCAACCTGGCCGCGGCGTAGCCGTGGCCCTGGAACGAAAGGGAGTCGGTGCCGCGCAGATACCGGTCGCGCCGCCAGATCAGCCGGATGTTCATGTTCGTCAGCCAGAATGGCGCGACCTCGGCGACGTACCGGCCGAGTTGACGGGACTTCCCGTCGTTCTCGCCGCCGACCTCCGTGATGAGCGAGAGATCGCTCGGGGATGCGTTCGTAGGGAGGCCCTCCAGGAACATCCGCAGCGTGAACGGGTCGGGCCGGGTGCCGTCGAAGGCCTGGCTGGCACCGACGATGTCGTTGCTGAACATGCCCTGGACGTCGTTGCCGGCCGCCGCCATCTGGTTGGCCATGAAGGTCGAGCCGTAGAGTCCCTGCTCTTCCCCGTCGACGGTGGCGAGGACGAGGGTGCCGGGGAACTGGTGGGTGGCGAACAGCCGGGCGAGTTCGAGCACGATCGCGACGCCGGAGCCGTCGTCGTCGGCGCCGGGTGCGTCGCTGGTGAAGTCCGTTACGTCGGTACACCGGGAGTCCAGGTGCCCGGTGATCACGTAGAACCGCTCGGGGGACGCCGTCCCCGGAATCGTGGCGATTACGTTGGTGATCTGGGTTGGCACGGGGATATTTGGGGCGACCGGCTGCGTGAACGTCTGCTGCTGCACGGTCATGTTGCTGCCGGGGACGGCGGCGAAGGCGTTCATTTGCTCGGTCACATAGGCGATGGCCGCGCCGATGCCGCGGTTCGGGTCGGTCTGGCTCGATGCGGTGTGCCTGGTGCCGAACGAGACCAGCTGCTCGATGGTGGCCTGGATGCGGTTCGGGTCGATCTGGCTCAGCAGGGCCAGCAGGGCCGGGTCGGGTCGCCCCCCGTGGGACGGGCGCGAACGGGTGCCGCCCGATGCGGCACTGGCCGCGGTGGCCTGCGAGACCAGCGGCACGGTGGCGGCAGCGACGGCTGAAGCGGACAGGAACAGGCGGCGGCTTGGGCCTTTTGAGCCAGAAGCGTCAGTGTTCTCCATGTCCTGAATCAAGAACGGTTCAAGCCCGATGTCAAGCAATCATCAGCAATACCTTCCGAATAAGCGCGAACCAATGACCCGGCCGGTGCTAGTAGGGTCCCGCGAAACTCGGTTGACCTGGGCTTAGGCTATGTCCTTGACCTGGACATACCCCAGTTCCGGGCTACTCTTACCCCATGGCCCGCGTGTCGCGGAGAAACGTCCGGCGGCGCAGGGAGGGGGATCGAGCCATGCACATTCCCGGGCGAGCTGAAGAGTACGAACGAACCTGCGATGACTGCGGTCACACCTGGCGGGTGCCCCGGCAGTTCGCGAAGCATGTGAAGGGGGTACGGGTGCTCGGCGGCCGAGGCGGTGGCGTAGATGCCGCCGATGTCGAGGCATTTGACAGGCGGGTCGAGGGGGGGGTTCGAGGCCTACCGCACGTGCCCGAAGTGCAGCTCGCAGCATTACTCTCAGCGGCCGGTCCGGTCCTGAACCGATGGCCTGGGCGGACTCCAGGTTTTCTTGATCGTTACCCCACGGTCCAAGCCTTTTGGCTCTCGTGGCATTAGCGGGTGAAATCAGAGGGTATACAACCCGTTCAACGGGGATGACGGGGTAAGGGCGATGTTGTGGAAGATTAGCTGGTGGGTGGTCGCGATCCTGGCGATCGTGTTCGTGGGGTTCATGGTCTACCGGGGGTTGCAGATCCAGGGCAACTACCGGTAGAGACATACCTACGCGTGAGCGGGCGGTCACCTGTCTGACCGCCCCGCTTCCTTATCCGGCTACTGCCACCTCATCTTGCTGGGCATCCTGACGACGGGATGCTCCTGCGGTGCGGCGACCACGGCAGCGCAGGCCAGCGCGCCCAGCGCAGGCGTCGTCTCCCGGTGCGGCAACCGGGTCACCAGCCAGGCGCCGAGTAGTGCGATGGCGCCGAGCGCGGGCAGAATCACTGTGCACAGCGCGGCGAACGGCGGCGGCCAGTATCACCGCGAACAGGACCCATCCCGTCTGGTGCCCGAGCACCGCCCGCAGCCGCCCAGCCGACCGCCCCTGCGCAGCGGCCGAGCCCCCACCAGGCCTTTCGCGCAGGCCGGGACGCGCGGCCGTACCGCCCGTGCCGATTGCCTCGCTCACCCAGGCGCCCCCAACTCGGCCGGCAACGCCGCGAACACCAGCGCCGTCCCAGCCCATCATCCCGGGCCGGGCTGCGGGCACTCCGCGAGCCGCGTGTGAGTTCCGCGTGAATCGAGTGCCGGCCAGCACAAGAGCTCCGCCCGGCGGCCGTGCGCCGGGCGGAGCTCAGGTCCGGTTGGCTAGTTCGTGTAGCAGTAGTAGGAGCTGGCCCGGTCCCGAAGGGGCGAGGTGTAGTACTGCCAGCCGCCGTTCACCGTCGAGACAAGGTCCACGACCGCGTAGTAGTGGTCCGGCAGTTCACGGAACTGGATGCTGTTCACGTTCATCCAGGTGCCGAAGTTCCCGCCGTTCGGGCCCGGCTCGAGGCCCGTCTGAGCCGGCCCCGTGGCGGCAAGGACCCACCGACTGCCGTTCCACACCTCCAGCGAGGGGGTCCAGATGACCCACTGCCCGTTGCTGTTGACGCTCGGCCGGTCGGCCACGACGGTGCCGTTCCCGTAGCACTCCGAAGTCGGCCAGGAGGACAGCGGTGACGTGGCCGCGCTGGCTATGCCGGCCGAGGACAGCAGCGTGACCGCGGCTGCGGCGGGCACCAGCGCGGCTGCGATGATCCGGCGCATCCGGCGGGCGGGGGTGAGTCCCATGCGCCCGTGCCGGGCCTTGTCGCTGGTGTTCTCGTGGCTGTGGATCTTGCTGGGCTTGCGAGTCATCTTGTGCCTCCCTGGGCTACCGCCAGTCCGCCTCGCTGGCGGCTAACTACAGGCTGCCGGGCCGGGCAGGCCCGCCGGCAGGGGCCGGACTGCCCCTCTTGGCGCCCATCCCCGTGTAGGCATAACTGCCTAACGGCGGCCCAGGGAGCCGCACACCGTGGGTCACCCGGGCTGCCGGGGCGGCCGCCCGCACCAGGTGCGTGACAGTGCTCCTGGCGAATGGTTCCCTCGGTGCAGGTGCTCCCCCGCTCATGCCGCCCGGGCGATGCGTTCACCAACGGTTCAAGGGACCGTTGGGCGCTGGCCGGGTACGGCGGGATGTGCCAGAAGGTGCCGCCTGGAGGGCCGGCGTCATGGAAGTGGAAAGGAGCGTGGGATGACGAGCCAGCCAGACGCCCAGGTCCCGCCATCAGGCGCAAGGGGAAGCGGCCCATCGTGCCGAGATGGCCTGGCGGTCCATCGGGGCGCCAAACGCGGTGGTCCGGGAGTTCGATTTCTGGAACAACAGGTACGAGGGACGGCGGCTGTTCTCCGAGCTGCTTGGGACCTTCTTCCTGGTCCTTGTCGCTGTCGGCGGTGGCATGGTCAACGCGCGCTTCGGTGGCGCTGCGGTGCCCTCCGGTGCGCGCGTGGTGGCGCCTGCGCTGATGGTGGCCGCCGTCATCCTGTTCATGGGAACGGTCTCCGGCGCGCACCTCAACCCGGCGGTGAGCTTCGCCTTCGCGCTACGGGGCGATTTCCCGTGGAAGCGCGTTCCCGCCTATGTCGTGGCGCAGTTCCTCGGCGCGGTCCTCGCCACCCTGCTGCTCTGGGCGCTGATCGGCAGGCAGGGCAGCGCGGGACTCACGCTGCCCGGTCAGGGTATTTCCGCGACCACCGCGCTGCTCTGGGAGATGGTCCTGACCGCCGGGCTGGCGAGCGTGATCCTGGGCACCGCGTCGGGTGCCCAGCAGATCGGCCCGATGGCCGCCATCGGCGTGGGCAGTTACATAGCGCTCGCCGGGCTGTGGGGATCGCCGGTCAGCGGGGCGTCGATGAACCCCGCCCGGTCGCTCGGCCCGGCCCTGGTGCTCGGGGACTGGACCGCATGGTGGGCCTATCTCGCCGGGCCCGTGGCCGGCGCGGCGATCGCCGTGGGCTTCGCCTATGTACTGCGCGGCCCAGGCGGCGGCCTCAGCGGTGTGCAGGCAGCACAGGGCACGCTGGGCTCGCGCTGGCGTCCCGGCCCGATTCAGCGCCCCTGAGCCTTCAGCGCCCTGAGCCGCGCCCTGCCCTGGGCGCGGCAGCGCGCGCTATGGCGCCAGGGGAGGCCGTGCCGGTCCCCCTGGCGCCTAGGCGAGTCAGACGTGGTCAGGCGGCTTCGAGGTTGCTCCTGCTGCCGTAGGCGCACAGCCCGTACAGAGCGACTATGTCCATGGCGATGATGGTCAGTGACCAGAACGGGTACGCGGGGATGAAGAACATCTGGTCGATGGCGTTGAGGCCGAGCATGACCACGGCGGCCCAGCGGGCGACCTGGTTGCCCGCGAGTATCCCGGCCGCGGCCAGCAGTTGCAGGATGCCCACGATCAGAGTGATCCAGCCCCAGGTCTTCAGGTTCGCGAACACAAAGTGCGCATTGGCGACGAAGACGTGCGAGTTGGCAATCGCGGCTATGCCATAGATCAGGTTGAAGCAGCCGATAACGACCAGCAGGATCGACCCGAAAAGGACCAGGCCGTAGCCGTGGCCCCCCTCATGGGCCCTGGCCTCGCCGACTGTCGGTGTGGTTGATGGCGGCATCATTTGGTGGCCTCCTGTGCCGGAATCGCGAGATTCGCTGACTCCTCCACCCTGGGAGAGCCGCCTGCCGATGTCGTCACCCTGTCGGGGGTGATTAGGCCCGCCCGGCGCTTCGCCGCATCATCGGGTCCGCCGTGGTGCCGCCGGCCTGCCTGTCGCAGCTCTTCGTGGCAGGCCGGCGGCACCGGCTCGGCGCGTCCTGGGTCACCCGGGACGGGTGATGACGCTGCAGGAGGCCCGGCCGGGCCGCGCCCGGCCGGATCTGAAGCGGGCCACCGGCTGTTGTGACACCCCGCCGGCGCAGTGTGGGTCTGGCCGGCGGGGTGCGATTCGGGGCTCCCCCCGGCTTGGCCGGGGCTCCATCCCCGGGGGGAGCCATGTACATGTCATCCGGCCAGCCTGACCGTCCGCTGGATGAAGACTGTACGTTGCCTGGATAATTCCCGAACAAAATGGATCATGGTCAAAGGCGAGGTCATTTGCCGGCCACATATGCGCAGGCCAGCGGCCATTGGCGGGTGGCCGCTCCGGATTCCGTTACCGGTGCGCTCGCAGGAGGGTGTGAGGCAGCGCACACCGTAATCGTGGCGTGCGGCGGCGCACCTGGCCCTTCGGTGGCGAAACGTAGGGTTTCCCCCGACGCGGCGGTACGGCCGCCGGGCCTAACTTCTGAGCATGTCAGTGCTGGATGCGTGCGGCGGCCGGGTGCGGCCCGGGGATACTGCCGCCCGCGCGGTCCTGGTGAGGGCCCGGTGACCGGGCCGGGGCCCCAGTGGCACGTGGCGGAGTGCCTGCTGCCCGGCCTGTCCCGCGCGACCGCGGAGGCACTGGGCCGCCGGGTCCGGCAGGAGATAGCCAGCCCGCCGGGCAGTCAGGTCTCGTATCTCGGCTCGCTGCTGATGCCCGAGGACGAGGTGCTGCTGTGCCTGTTCGCCGGGCCGGAGGCAGAGGTCCGCGCGGTGAGCGAACGGGCCGGCCTCCCCTTCGAGCGCATCCTCGCCTGCGTGGGGGTCGGCTGGCGGACGGGAACGGGAGGGCGGCCGCCGATGAGCCTGGTCCGGCAGGGGCGGTGCCAGCGCCGGCCGCGCAGCCGCGCCTCGCGGCAAGGGCGAGAACTCACGGTGATATCGGAACGGAAGGAATGACGATGCAACTCCACGGCAGCGCGGGCAGGCGCCCGCGGCGGCTTGTGCTCGGCATGACAGCAGCGGCCGCCCTGGCGATGACCCTGGCGGCGTGCTCAAGCTCCGGCAGCAGCACCCCGCAGGTGACCGCAACCCAGTCGGCCAAGGCGAAATCCGCCGCCGTCCCCGCGACCAGCGCGCCAGCGCAGGCGGCCGCCGCCAGCGGGCTTTCAGGCAAGTGGCGGGGCCAGTACAGCGGCGCCTACCAGGGCCACTTCCTCCTCAGATGGCACCAGTCCGGGTCCAGGCTGATCGGCACGATCGCCCTCTCGACCCCCGCGCGCGGCACCGTGCCCATCCACGGGACGGTGCAGGGCAGCACGATCAAATTCGGTACCGTCGGGTCGGAGGACATCACCTATTCAGGCTCGGCCTCCGGCGAGTTCCATGTCCGGCACCTGGCAGATCAAGGGCCCCAGCGGACGCCGCGGGGGCGGCCCGTGGAGCGCGTCCCGGTCCTGACGGGCTGACGCCCGGCACGGGCGATCGGCACCGGCGGCCCCGCCGCGGCGCCGGTCGCCGCTGCTCGGCCCGACCCGGCCCGGTCCGGTCCGGTCCGGTCCGGTCCGCGGGACTCTCCCCGGCCGCAATCGCGCCGCCCGCGAAGTGCCGGCCCCTGGGTCAGCGGATCCGGAGCGGCAGCGTTCGCGGCCCGCGGATCTGGCCCGCCGACCAGGTCACCGCCGCCGGGTCGGCCAGGGTGAACTCGGCGATCCGCTCCAGCCAGACCTCGAGGGCGACCCGGAGTTCCATGCGTGCCAGGTGCGAGCCGACACAGCGGTGAATGCCCAGGCCGAAGGCGGCATGCCGGTTGACCGCACGGTCGATCACGACCTCACCGGCCCGGTCGAACTGTGCCGGGTCGCGGTTGGCCGCGGGGAACGACAGCAGGATCCAGTCGTCGGCCTTCATGTCCACGCCGTGCCAGTGCATGTCCTCCTTGACCAGCCGGGCCATGGTGACCGGCGCGTAGGCGCGAAGGAATTCCTCCACGGCGGTCGGCAGCAGGGCAGGCTCGGCGGCGAGCCGCTCGCGGTCGGCAGGCGTCTTCGCCAGGTGCCACAGCGAGGAGCCGATCGCGCTCCAGGTCGTGTCGATGCCGGCGATGAGCAGCAGGGCCATCGTGCCGACGACGTGGTCAGGGCCCAGCTTCTGGCCGTACAACTCCGCGTTGAGCAGGTAGGTCGTGAGGTCGTCGCGCGGGTTGTCGATGTGGTCGTGTACCTGCACGATCAGGTAGTCGAACAACCTGGATACCCGCTCGATGCGCTCGTCCGGCGGCAGGTTGATGCCTTCGAGCAGGTCCTCGACGAACACCCGGAACGCAGGCCCGTCTTCCGGGGGGAAGCCGAGCATGTCGCTGATGACCCGCATCGGGATGTGCTGGGCGTAGTCGCCCGCGGCGTCGACGACGTCTTGGCCGGTGAAGCCGTCGATGAGCGAGTGGCAGAACGCCCGCGTCGCCGGTTCCTGCCGTTGCACCGCGGCCTTGGTGAAAGCGGGCAGCAGCAGCTTGCGCGCATCGTGGTGGAACGGCGGGTCGGAGGAGATCGGCGGCGAGCCACCGATCGGCGCCAGTTCGCGGGGCGGCCGGAAGTTGCTCAGGATGATCGACCGCGAGGAGAACCGCTCGGTGTCGTAGGCGATTGCCGCGACGTCCTCGTACCGGGTCGGCAGCCAGGCGCCGCCGAACCGCCCGGTGTGCGCGATCGGGCAGCGCTGCCGCAGGCCATCCTGGATCGGGTAAGGATCGGCGGCCCATTCGGGCTCGACATGGGAGAAGTCGGTTGCCCAGTCCGCGACCGGGCCGGAGACGACCTCGGCGATCGTGCCGAGCATCTCGTCTTCGCGCGTCTCACGGAAATCCTCGGTGAACCGGTCATCGGTGGCCATGTCACGCCTCCTCGATGTCGATCGCACGTTCCGGGCAGTTCAGTTCCGCCAGGCGGGCGTCGTGCTCCTGGCCCGGTGCCACGATGCCGTCGCCGAGCACGGTCCCGTAACCCTCGTCGTCATCGCCGAACAAGCTGGGCGCAAGGTCGTAGCAGCGGCCGTGCCCCTGACAGCGCTCGTGATCGATCCGCACCTTCAACGCATCGCTCCTGTCTGCATGGTGCCGTCTGGGTCTGAGGGCCGACATCAGCCGGGTGAGCAGCGCATTCCACTCCTCGTCACCAACCGCATGCAGGTCCGGCGTGACCAGCGCACTGCCCATGGCGAGCAGCAGGCAGAAGTGGGCGAACGCGTTCGGCGACAGCGCCTGGTCAAGCTCGCCGCCGGCCTGGGCGACGCGGACAAGTTCCGCGATCCAGCCGGCGCGCTCGCCGACGTAGTCGCGCATCGGCCGGGCAACCTCTTCGTCACGGCGGGCCGCGACCAGCGCCTCGACGATGAGGTAACCGGGCGCGCCGCGGCGCCGGGGCAGCCACCGGCCGATCACCAGCAGCAGGTCCGTGATCGACCGGTCCGGATCGGCGGCGAACGCATCGGCGAGCAGCCGTCGGCCGTGCGTGCGCAGGGCATCCACCAGCAGTTCCGCCTTGGAGGCGAAGTGCGCGTACAGCGCGCCGTTGCTGACCCCCGCCGCCGCGGCGATGTCGGCCACCCGTGTGCCGTCGTAGCCACGCTCGGCGAATACGTCAGCGGCAGCGCGCAACAGGCGCTGGCGGGTTTCGGCGGCCGTGACTCCGGCGATACGGCCCATGAGCAGAATTAAAAGAGTGTTCATCTGTTTCGTCAAGGGCCTGGTACGGCCGGGGGGGCTGTTAGCCGGAGGTGACCGTGCTTACGAACCAGGCGCTTTGGGACAGGGCGCTGTCGGCGGCGGATAGGAGGCCGGGGAGCAGGGCGAAGTCGTGCCACATGTGCGGCCACCTGGTATAGGTGACGTCCGTGCCCGCGGCGGAGGCGCTGGCGGCCAGGAGTTCGGCGTCGGGGGCGAGCAGGTCGTCGGACGCCGCCTGGATAAGCAGCGGCGGGAGGCCGTCATGCTTGGCGCGCAGCGGCGAGACCGCGGGGTCCGCCCACTTGGCGGGTTCGGCGTATGCGGCGGCGCAGGCCTCCAGCCAGGCGCGGGTTGAGCAGTAGGTCTTTGCGGACAAGTTCGGGCAGCGCCCAGCGGTCCCGCGTGAGATCGAGCCAGGGTGACATGAGGATGCACCCACCGGGGAGCCGGTCGCCTGCATCGCGCATGGCGAGGACGAGGGCCAGGGCGAGCCCACCGCCGGCTGAGTCGCCGGATACCACGATGGAGGCCGGATCGGCCTCGCCGAGCAGTGCGTTCAGCACCGCTTGGGCGTCGTCGAGGGCGGCCGGATAGGCGTGCGCGGGCGCCAGCCGGTATTCGGGCACCACGACCCGGCAGGCCGCCTGCGCCGACAGGTGCGCGGCCCAGGTCCGCATCATGCGGGCCGAGCCCAGGCAGTAGCCGCCACCGTGGAAGTGCACCACGGTGCGCCCGGGGCGTGCCGTGCGGGCCATCACCACTTCGGCGGGTACCCCGTCCAGCATGCTTTCTGTGATGCTGGTGCCGCGCGGCATCGGCGAGGTGCGCATGAGCTGGTCGAAGCGCCGCCGCTGCACCTCCCAGGCCAGCGCCGGGTCGAGGACGCGCCGGCCGAGCTGCCGTATCCCGGCGCGCATCAGCGCTGGTGGCAGGCGCAGGCTGGGCGCACGCGGCGTGCCCTTCCGGTCGGCGCGGCGGGGTGGGGCGGTCATCCGCGGCCCGCGCCGGAAGCGGCCGGGGCCGGGGACTTCGGCATCGCCCGGTACCTGCCGAGGTCGAACCGGCGAACCCGGTGCCGGTACAGGAACGTAAGGTCGGGCCAGTTGTTGGTGTTGCGGCCCGAGGCCGTGGTGTACCAGCTATGGCACCCGCTCTCCCACACCGAGGTGCGGCTGGAAGCGGTCACCCAGGCGTTGAACGCCTGCTGCACCTCGGGGCGCACGTCGATCCAGCCGAGGCCCTCGGACTCCAGGGCCCGCAGCGCCGCGGCCACGTAGCGGATCTGGCCTTCGAGCATGTAAAGGATGGAGTTGCCGCCGAGGTTGGTGTTGGGCCCGTAGAGCATGAAGAAGTTCGGGAACCCCGCGACGCTGATGCCGAGGTAGGCCGCCGCCCCCTCGTGCCACGTCTCGTCCAGGCGGCGCCCGCGCAGGCCGGTCACCGCCACGGGCGCAAGGAAGTCGAGGGTCTTGAATCCGGTGCCGTAGACGATCGCATCGGCGTGGCGGGCGGTGCCGCCGGTGGTGACCACGCCGTCGGCGGCGATGCGCTCGATCGGGTCGGTGACGAGGTCCACGTTCGGGCGGGCAAGCGCCGGATACCAGTCGTTGGAGAACAGCACCCGCTTGCAGCCCATCACGTAGCCGGGGACGCACTTGGCGCGCAGTTCCGGGTCGGCGATCTGCGTGCTGAGCTGGCGGCGCCACAGTTGCATCGGTCCCGCGAGGAGCTTGGGCGACAGGACGAAGCCGCTGGTGAGCAACTCGCCGTAGAGAAAGATGCGGAGCCGGTCGGCCTTGCGCACCACCGGGAACCGGTCATAGAAGGCCTGTTCGGCGTCGCCATACGGCCGGTCGGTCTTGGGCAGCACGTACGGCGGGGTGCGCTGGTAGACGTCCACGTGGGCGGCCGTCTTGGCAACCTCCGGCACGAACTGGATCGCGCTGGCCCCGGTGCCCACGATGGCCACGCGCTTGCCGGCCAGGTCGGCGCCATGGTCCCAGCGCGCGGAGTGCCACGAGGGGCCGGCGAAGTCGTCACGGCCCGCGATGTCCGGCAGGGCGGGCCGGTTGAGCTGGCCGACCGCGGAGACCACGGCGCTCGCCCGAATCGTGTCACCGTTGCCGAGGGTGAGGTGCCACAGGGCAGGGCCCTCGTCGAACCGGCACGCGGTGACACCTGTACCCAGGCGCAGATGCGGGCCGAGACCGTTCTCCTCGGCCAGGTCACACAGGTAGGCCAGGATCTCCCGCTGCGGAGGGAAGCGGCCACTCCAGCGCCCCGGCCGGAACGAAAACGAGTACAGGTGCGCGGGCACGTCGCAGGCGGCACCGGGATAGGTGTTGTCCCGCCAGGTCCCCCCGGGCCCGTCGCCCTTGTCGACGATGAGGAAGTCCTCGATGCCCGCCCGCCGGAGCGCGATGCCCATGCCGATCCCACCGAACCCGGCACCGATGATGACTACGCGGTACGGCGAATTTCCGGGCATGGGCCCTCCCGCGGTGCGCGGCCCAGGCGCAGGCGGCCCGGGTACACGGGCCCTTCGAGGACCCGGCACGGGCAGGATAACGCCAATAGCCAAAACCCTGGCTTCGCCGTGTGCCGACCAGGATCACGGCTGTGCTGGCGGCGCAGCCGACACCTGCCAGCAACGTGACCATGCAGAGTCAAGAGCTAGATTCGTATCGAGTTATGTCTTGTCTTGGTGACGCTATCGATATATCGTGAGCGTGTCGTGAGTGGTCGTCAGGGAGTGTGAGATGTCAGCAGCACAGGCCACGGCCGGGGAGTTCGATCCGCGGCTCTGCCAGCCCTTCCAGGCCCTGCTCGCCCAGGTCCGCAGCGCCGTCAGGGAGATGTCGGCCGGGCACCGTCACGGCCCGCGAAGCGCGCCATGGGACAAGGGGCGCGGCAAGCCGAAGGGCCCGTGGGAGTGGCACGGCGGGCCCAGTGGCCCCGGCGGGCCCTGGGGCGCATGGTGGCCCGGGGGGCCGCCCAGCTCCCCCCGCGGGCCCAAGGCCGGGCGCGGCGACGTCCGCGCCGCGATCCTGGCCCTGCTGCAGGAGGGCCCGCGTAACGGCTACCAGATCATGTCCGAGATCGAGGAGCGCAGCGACGGCGCCTGGCGGCCCAGCCCCGGGGCGGTCTACCCGGCCCTGTCCCAGCTTGCCGATGAGGGCCTGATCGAGGCCGAGGAGTCCGGTGGCAAGCGCACGTTCCGGCTTACCGACGAGGGGCGTCAGTACGTCCAAGACCACCCGGAGGCGGCCCGCGCGGCCTGGGAGTCGATGACGCAGGAGCCAGGCGAGGTGCCCGGCCTGTTCGTCCAGGCCGCGCGCCTGGGCGGCGCCATCGTGCAGATGGCCCGCGAAGGCACGCCCCAGCAGGTCCACGAGGCCGAGGCCACACTGGAACAGGCCCGGCGCACGATCTACCAGATCCTGGCCGATCAGGAGCACGGGGAAGAGTAAGGCAAGGGATGAGTCATGGATGATCGGATGCGCGTCTCCGACGCCGACCGGGAGGCGCTCACCGCCCGGCTGCGCGACCACTACGCCGAGGGACGGCTCACGCAGGACGAGCTGGACGAGCGGGTCTCGGCGGCACTGAGCGCGAAGACCTTCGGCGAGTTGCGCACTCTCACGACCGACCTGCCCGGGCCGGCCGTGGTGCCACCACACACCGCCGCGCGCCCGTCCTGGGGCGGCCCGCCGCCCTGGCGGCGCCACTACCACCGCCGCCCGCCGGTGCCGCTGATCCTGCTCATCGCCCTGCTCGTGGTGCTGAGCTCGGGCGGCGGCTGGGCGGTGTTCGGGTTCTTCCGGCTGATCCTGGTGTTCTGGCTGGCGATGATGCTGACCCGCATCGCCATCGGCCTCGTGCACCGGCGGCGGCACCGCTACCGGTAGGCGGCGGCGCGCAACTGGACCGCGCCGCACCGATGAGACACCGGCCCCGGTACGGTCTGCCGTTCTGAACGACATCCACAGGGATCTGCTCCGGCCGAGCCCCTGCGAGCCATGGGAAGAGCCATGAGATACCAGTTGCTGCTGTGCGCGGACCACGGTGGGCGGTCCGGCCCGGAGAAGCGCACCGTGGTGCCCGCCGCGGAGCCGCTCGCGGGCGGTCCGGCGGGCACCGCGGGCCTGCAGTGGCTCTGGGAGCTGGTGGAGCTGCGCCTCAGCCAGACCGAGCCCGACACCGCGGCCTGATCCGGCACGGTGTGAGCAGGACACTGCGGTAAGGTCTGTCCGCGGCGACCGCGCGCCGTCCGCCCGGCTCAGGGAGGGACAGTGATCCGCGTTCTGGTGGCTGAGGACATGCGGATCCTGCGCGACACCCTGGTCGCTGTGCTGAATCTCGAGGACGACATCGACGTCGTCGCCGAGGTGGCCGACGGCCAGGCGATCGTGCCGGCGGCCGTAGCCGACCGCCCGGACGTGGCGGTGGTCGATATCGACTTGCCCGGCACCGACGGGCTGACCGCTGCGGCGGCCCTGCACGAGCAGTGCCCGGGCTGCCGCGTGCTGATCCTGACGGTCCTGGACCGGCCCGGCGACCTGCGCCGGGCGCTGGCCGCGCACGTCGCGGGCTTCCTGGTGAAGGACACGCCGTCGGAAGACCTGGTAGCCGCGGTCCGGCGGGTCGCCGCGGGCGAGCGGGTGATCGACCCGCAACTCGCGCTCCGGGCGCTGGAGGTCCCCGGCAACCCGCTGTCGCCGCGCGAAGTGGAGGTGCTGCGGCGGTTCGCGGCGGGTGCCGGGCCCGCCGAAATCGCCGCCGCGGTGAACCTGTCCTATGGCACCGTCCGCAACTACCTGGCCGCAGCGGTCACCAAGCTCGGCGCCCGCAACCGGGTAGACGCGGTGCGCATCGCCGCTGAGGCCGGCTGGCTGTAGCGGCGGCCGGCGGCACGTCCCTGACGTGCAAACTGCACGGCGGAGCGGTGCGCTCCGCACGGCGGTGTCGTGCCGCGCGCAGGTTACGCGCTACTGGCTGGTGGCCGAGACTGGAGTAGATGGGCGGCCCGCAGATTCCTGTGTCACCGGCCCGGCATGCCCAGCAGGCCGGGCAGGGCGATGGCGAGTCCCCGGTGATCCGCGTCCTGATCGCTGAGGACGCCCGAGTGGTCCGGGACACGCTGGTCGCGCTGCTGGGGCTGGAGACGGACATCGAGGTCACGGCCGCGGTGGCCGCCGGTGACCAGATCGTGCCCGCGGCCCTCGAACACCAGCCGGACGTGGCGCTGCTCGACATCGGCCTGCCCGGCGTCGACGGGCTGACCGCGGCCGCGGAACTGGCCAGCCGGCTGCCCAGTTGCCGGGTGCTGATCCTGACCGGCCTTGACGCCCCAGCCAACCTCGGCGCGGCTCTGCGCGCCGGAGTCCGCGGCTTCCTGCTCAAGGACGAGCCGGCCGGCGAACTCATCGGCGCGGTACGTGCGGTGGCGCGCGGTGAGCGGGTCATCGACTCCCGGCTGGCGGGCCTGGCGCACCGGCCGGACGGGGATCCGGGGTAACGGCGGTCAGCAGGGAGCCGGGCAGCGGGATCTCCGCGCGGAGCTCGAATCGGCCCGCCGCCCGGGACACGGTCAGGGTTCCGCCAGCCGCCTGCACCCGGGCGGTCAGATTAGCCAGGCCGCGGCCGCTTTCCGCACCGCTGACCGGCAGGCCTGCGGGATCTCCGGCGCCAGCCCCAGCTGTGGCTCCTCCGTTACCAATCCGGTCCGCAGACCTCCCGGCGGTCGCCCGGTCCGGTACGCCGTCGTTGCCGACCACAAGCCGCAGCGTGTCGCCGGTGGCCGTCACCTCGATCGTGCAGGACTTCGCGGCGGAATGGCGCAGGATGTTGGTCACTGCCTCGCGCAGCACCGGCGCCAGCACGGTGTCTGCCGCGGCCGACCGCGCCCCGGCACCGGGATCGGCGTGCACTGCCACCCCGGCCGAGGCAAGTATGTCCTGGGCGGCGGCGAGTTCGGCATCCAGCGACAGGTGCCTGCTCGCGCCGGTGACCAGCCGGATGTCCGCGCGGGCATGAGCGCAGACCCGGCCCATCTCGGCGATCTCGGCCGCGGCCCGTACGTCGTCCCTGCCGATCAGCCTCGCGATCAGGTCGGCCTTCAGCGCGATCGCCGACAGGCCGAGGCCGAGCAGGTCATGCACGTCCCTCGCCACCCGCAGCCGCTCGGCCAGCACCGCCATCCTGGCCAGTTCGCTGCGCAGCGCCTCGAGATCGCGCGCCGTCTGCGTGAGCCAGGAGAGCCCGTAGACCAGCACGCCGATGCCCGTGCTGCCCGCGACGAGGTAAAGCATGTCGGCGATCCCCGGGTTTGCTGCCAGCCCCACCTCGGGCACCGTGCCCCAGAGCACGCACCAACTCACCACCACGGCCGTGAAGGCGGGCCAGCGCCACCGGCCGGGCAGCAGGAGCAGGCAGGACCCGGCGGCGAACCCGGGCAGGCCCGCGATGAAATGGATCGGCTGAAGGCCGAACGGCACGTAGAGCAGCGCCACCTGGAGGGACAGGGTCAGCGGCCAGGCCCTGAGCCGTTCGGCACCTGGCATCTGCCGGGAATGATGCAGTTGCAGCACCACGCTGGCGACGACGCTCAGCGTGAGCACCGCGGCGGGCAGCGGGGTGAGCTGGGCCAGGTAGATGTCGTTCAGCGACTGCAGCCCGAACCCGCAAAGGAGCACCACCAGGATGGCCCAGGCCAGCCGCGGTACGACCACCGCACCCCTGGCCGGACCGATCGGCTCGGGCGTGGCCGGCCCGCGGCGGTCCATCGTGACCGCCCGCGCCCGGGCGACCGCCTCCCTGGCGGTGACGCCGGCCGCGACGATCCGCTCCCGCGCCTCCGCCGGGTTGCCGGACAGGGCGTGCTGCGCGGCCGTCGTCAGCGCCGCGACATCGGTGAGCCGCTCACCCACCGCGGCCTGCAGTTCCTCGGCGGCGCGCAGCCGTTCGCCCGCGATCGCCAGTTCGGCAGCCTGGCCTCGGGCGGACTGGAGCTGCTCCATGAGGTCGGCCAGCCGGACCATCCCGAAGAAGATCAGGCAGTCGTCGACGAAGACGATGGCCACCCACAGGGCCGCCGACCAGGCCGGCGTCCAGAAAAAGCCGTGGATGGCGGCACGGACGGCAAGCTCGGCGGCGCACAGCAGGCCCGCCAGCGGCCAGGAGACCCGGCCCGGCAGCGTCAGCAGCACCATTCCGGCCAGCAGGCTGGAGATGCCCTCTTCCCAGCGGCCGCCGAACACGAAGAACGGCATGACGGTCAGCACGGCCTGGACCGCGAGCACCGGCCAGCGGAGCCGGACCATCAGCGGCCGGGTTCGCGGGATGGCGAACAGCATCGGCTGGACGAACAGCACTATGACGAACGCCACCTGGCCGTTCTGGCCAGTGCTGGCGGCGTCGGCCACCCGTTCCCGGGTGCAAACACCACGCCTGCCTCGTGCCCGCCGCACTGGCGGGGCCGGCCATCGCGGGCGAGACTTGCGTTACGACCGGGCCGAGGGGCCCGCGAGGGCGGGCTCCCCGTCCGGGCGTGGCAGGGCAGTTCGCACCGGGCAGGTGCGTCTAATTAAGGAGTACCGCGTGGACGCGAGCGTCTGGATCCTCAACCTCGTCATCCTTGCCGTGGTGCTGGCCGCCGACCTTGGCCGCCGTAAGGTGACCCCGATGCGGCTGCTGCGCCCGGTCATCGTGGCGGCCGTCATCATCCCGTTCTTCTTCAAGGGTGCCGCCACATCCGGCCGTGGCCTGCTGCTTGAGTGCGCTGGCCTGGTCGCCGGCCTGGCGCTCGGCGCCCTCGCCGCGTCGTTCTTCCGGGTCTCCTACGACGGGGAGGCCCGCCGTCCCGTGTCCTGGGCCGGCTGGCCGTACGCCGCGGTCTGGATCATCGTGGTGGCCGCCCGCATCTACTTCACCTACGGCGCCAGCCACGTATTCAGCCAGCAACTCGGCAGCTGGATGCTGACCAACAAGATCACCGTCGGCGGGCTGACCGACAGCCTGATCTTCGTGTCGATCGCGATGCTGCTCGGCCGCACCGCGATCCTGGCCGTCAAGGCCCGCGCCGCCACGGCCCACGCCCAGATGGTACGCGCCGAGGCCGTCCTTTAGCGGCTATCCGGAGACCGTCACGCTGACCGGGGCGGACGCCAGGCCGTTCGCGACCACGAGCGTGCTCGGGCCGGCCTGGGGGCTGGGTTGGGGGATGCCCGGGAGCGCTGGCCTGGGGAGCCGGTCCCGGTGCGGGATCGCCGCGGAATCCCCGGCACGGGCGGGCGTGGCTAGCGAGGCTTTGCGTATTGCCGCAAAGAACGGCATCCTGCGCTGAGCATGTTGCCGTGTGCCGAGCGGCTCCGGAGGCCTGCAGTGGAGATCATTGATGCCTGGATGCAGCATCCATCAGCGGAGTTCCTGGCCGACCCCGGCACCCGGCGTGGCGCCAGCGCCCGGCCAGGCCGCCGGGACACCAGCGAGGAAAGAGCCCAGGGATGACCGAGCGAACCACCCCCGATGACATCACCGCGCGGCGCCGAGCATGGCGGGCCGTCGGGCCACGAGCGCACCGTGGCGCCCGCCGAGGAGCGCCTCGCGGACAGTGCGGCGGGCACGGCCGGCCTGCAGTGGCTCTGGGGGCTGGTGGAGCTGCGCCTCAGCCAGGCCGAGCCCGACACCGCGGCCTGAATCCGGCCACGCCTTATTAAAGGAGTCCCGCATGGATGCGAGCGTCTGGATTCTCAACCTTGTCATCCTTGCCGTGGTGCTGGCCGCCGACCTTGGCCGGCGCAAGGTAACCCCGATGCGGCTGCTGCGCCCGGTCATCGCTGCGGCCATCATCATCCCGTTCTTCTTCAAGGGAGCCGCCGCGTCCGGCCGTGGCCTGCTGCTGGAGTGCGCCGGCCTGGTCGCGGGCCTGGCGCTCGGCGTTCTGGCCGCGTCGTTCATCCGGGTCTTCTATGACGGGGAGGCCCGCCGCCCCGTCTCCTGGGCGGGCTGGCCGTACGCCGCGGTCTGGATCGTTGTGGTCGCTGCCCGCATCTACTTCACCTACGGCGCCAGCCATGTGTTCAGCCAGCAGCTCGGCGGCTGGATGCTGACCAACAGGATCACCGTCGGCGCGCTGACCGACAGCCTGATCTTCCTGTCGATCGCTATGCTGCTCGGCCGCACGGCGATCCTGGCCGCCAAGGCCCGCGTCGCCACGGCTCACGCCCAGATAGCGCGCGCCGAGACTGTCCTGTAGCGGCTATCCGGAGACCGTCACGCTGACCGGGGCCAAGGCCAGGCCGTTCGCGACCACCACGACCTGCCCGGGCCTGCCGGAGGCCGTGGTTGATCGCCACGGGACCGGTGGCATTCGAGGACGGCGTCAGCGAGGCTTTGCGTATTGCAGCAAAGAACGGCATCCTGCGCTGAGCGTGTTGCCGAGCCGGACACCTGCACGGAAAGAGCCCAGGCATGACCGAGCGAACGACTCCCGATGACATCACCGCCGCCGTGCTCGCCAGCTTCGCGCGGTGCCCGGACGAGCGCCTCGGCACGGTGATGCGCTCGCTCACCGCGCACCTGCATGAGTTCGTCAAGGAGGTCGGGCTGACCGAGGAGGAGTGGCGGGCGGCGGTCGGGGTGCTGACCGATACCGGTCACATCACCACCGGCACCCGCCAGGAGTGGATCTTGTGGTCCGACGCGCTCGGGGTGTCGATGCTCGTGGACGCCCTGGCGAACCGGGACCCGGCGGGCCGCGCGACCGAGTCCACGGTGCAGGGCCCGTTCTACGTCCCTGGGTCGCCGCTGCGCGCCTATGGCGAGCGGCTCGACGAGACGCCGGCCGGCGAGCCGCTGTGGGTACACGGCACCGTCCGCTCGCTGGATGGCCGGCCGCTGGCCGGCGCCGAACTCGACGTCTGGCAGAACGGCGACAACGAGCTTTACGCAGTCCAGGACCCGCAGGCGCCAGAGAACCACCTGCGCGGGCGGTTCCTCACCAGGGACGACGGCAGTTACGCGTTCCTCACGGTGCGGCCGACCCCGTACCCGATCCCGCACGACGGGCCGGTCGGCCACATGCTGGCCGCGACCGGGCGGCATCCCTGGCGGCCAGCGCACATCCACGTGATCGTGCGCGCCGCGGGCCACCGGCCGGTGACGACGCACGTCTTCGACCGGCAGAGCAAGCACATCGACGGCGACGCCGTGTTCGCGGTCAAGCCCTCGCTGCTGCGGGATCTGACCGCCCACCCGGCCGGCGACCCGGGGCGGCCCGCGGGGCTGGGTGATCATGCCGGTCCGTGGTGGTCGCTGGCCAGCGATTTCGTCTTGGCCCCGGTCGGCTGATCCAGCGCCTCGACGGGCCTGTCCACCTGGCCGGTGGGCCTGTCCAGCGGGGCCTGTCACCCGGCCCCCGGGCGGTCCTTCTTGGGCAGCTTGCTGACCACCGTCCGGTAGGACGCGTCGACGGCTTCGAGCAACTCCTCGTCGGGGATCGCGCCGCCGATCCGCAGGCTGTTCCAGCCTGATCGGCCAATGTAGGCCATAACCGAGGCGTCCTGCGGATAGCGCAACAGCCATTCGTTGGCTACTTCCCTGGTCGGACCGCACTTCAGGCCGATCATGCCGGCCGTCCCGGCGCCAAGGAACGCGAAGATCTTGGGCCCGACCTTGACCACCACGTCGCCCTCCCACGGCTCGTCCTGCCACGCGCCGGGCCTTGCCAGGCAGTGTTCCAGCAAGTCTTGCCACGTCATGAGCGCCCTCCCGGTACCAGGCCGAGGAACCCCGGATCCCGGGAATCCGGGGCCTGCCCGATATGTCGTTCGCCACACTGCTGGTGAGTTTAAAACCGGAAGATACCGTCTCGCCGAGGCCTCACTGACCTCTTACTGTCACTCCAGTCACACCAGTAACGGCTTGGAGCCAATTGGGCGCCGTTCCCGCCGTGTCTAAGCCCGCGCTGATTTGCCCCGTGCGTTTATTCTCACCTGGATGGCTAACCGAGGACGAGCGCAAGAGGAGAGAGTCCAGTGATGCTTCGTGACACCCCCGCCCTGCGGGGACAGGAGGTGAGGTTCGCAAGCATCATCGGTTAGCTAAAAACGGTCCCGGCCAGGTGTTGCAGCACGCGGCCGGGACCTTGTGTGTCGGAACAACCTTAGGAGGAACCCCGACATGTTCAGTATTCCAGCTGCCGGACTGGCGAAGACCCTGATAGGGGTCACAATTTCGCTGCATGCGGCACCGGCGCACCACGTGCCGGGCCACTACACGATCCGGCCGGGCGACACCCTCTCGAAGATCGCCCATCAGGAGTACGGCAGCCGGGCCGACTGGCCCGCCCTGTGGTGGACCAACCGTCACCAGATATCCAACCCAGACGCGATCGTCGTGGGCCAGAAGCTCCGCCTGAGCACCTGGCACCCGCACAAGGCATGGGTGCGGCAGGCCGCCATGGCCGCCGCCGGCCCGGCGCTCGCGGCTCCCTCGTCATCATCCCAGTCGCCGTCCAGCCTCCCGGTGACCGCCAGCTCGTACCCGGCCTCGTCCGGCGGCGTGAACTGGTCGGCGATCGCCGCCTGTGAGTCCGGCGGCAACTGGAGCACCAACACAGGCAACGGCTTCTCCGGTGGGCTCCAGTTCTCCCAGGGGACCTGGGACGCTTACGGCGGCGGCCAGTACGCCTCGTCCGCCGCCGGCGCCTCTGAGTCGCAGCAGATCGCTGTGGCCCAGCGGGTGCTCGCCGGCCAGGGCATCGGTGCCTGGCCGGTCTGCGGCGCCAACGGATAACCGCCCCTATACGTCGCCTGCCTGCCCCGCGATCCCCAGCCCGCGGCGGGCAGGCGACGCCCCATCCAGGCCCCGGACGGTGCCCAGCCGTCCGGGGCCTGTCGTCGCCCCAGGCCGAATCGGGCGTGACAGGATGCCGGTGTGAACACCGGCGGCGTCGCCCGCAAGCCCTGACACCGGGCGGTGCGGCGCTCAGGCGGATACCTTGAGGCTCCCGTGTCCCGTGGCGGTGTTGCCGGCCTCGAAGCGCACCGTGTAAGTGCCGGTCTTGGCCAGCTTCACCGGGCCGAGGGCGATGGGGTTGCCGTTACCGCAGCCCGAGTTGCTGGTGACGGCGGCGCCGCTGGGGGACAGCAGGGTCACGGTCTCACACCCCTGGTCACTGGTGATGATGTTGCTGACCACCGCGCTGATCCGCTGCCCGGCCGTGCCGGCGAAGGTGCGCTGCACCCCTTGGCCGACGCGGGTGGCCATCATCGGCTCCGCAGGCCCGTTCACGGTCACGGTCCCTACGGTCTTAGGCGCGGACACCCACAGGGTGCTGGTGCCGGTGGCGGTGACGTCGTTTTCCAGCCGGACCGTGTAGGTGCCGGAGGTGGTGAGGTCCACCGGGCCCAGGCCGACCGGGTTGCCGTTGCCGCAGCCGGATCCGCTGGTTACCGTGGCGCCGGTGGGGTCGAGCAGGGTGAGCGTCTCGCAGCCCTGGTCGCTGGTGACGACCTTGGTGACGGCGGCGGTGATCCGCTGCCCGGACGTGCCGGTGAACGTGCGCTGCACCCCCTGGCCGACCCGGCTCACGTTCAACGGCTGCGATGGCCCGTTCACGGTGACAGGTCCGACGGTCTGGGGCGCGGACACCCACAGGGTGCTGGTGCCGGTGGCGGTGACGTCGTTTTCCAGCCGGACCGTGTAGGTGCCGGAGGTGGTGAGGTCCACCGGGCCCAGGCCGACCGGGTTGCCGTTGCCGCAGCCGGATCCGCTGGTTACCGTGGCGCCGGTGGGGTCGAGCAGGGTGAGCGTCTCGCAGCCCTGGTCGCTGGTGACGACCTTGGTGACGGCGGCGGTGATCCGCTGCCCGGACGTGCCGGTGAACGTGCGCTGCACCCCCTGGCCGACCCGGCTCACGTTCAACGGCTGCGATGGCCCGTTCACCGCGGCGGTCCCGAGGGTCTGGGGCGCGGACACCCACAGGGTGGCACTGCCCTTGGCCGTGGCATCGAGTTGCAGCCGGACCGTGTAGGTGCCGGAGGTGGTGAGGTCCACCGGGCCCAGGCCGACCGGGTTGCCGTTGCCGCAGCCGGATCCGCTGGTTACCGTGGCGCCGGTGGGGTCGAGCAGGGTGAGCGTCTCGCAGCCCTGGTCGCTGGTGACCACCTTGGTAACCGCCGCGCTGATCCGCTGCCCGGCCGTGCCGTGGAAGGTGGCCGAAGCGGTCTTGCCCGGAGTGGTGATCTTCATCGATAGCGACGGCCCGTTGGCCGTGACGGTGCAGCAGCTTGAGGCGGCCTCGGCCCCGGCCGCAGGCAGCGCCAACGCCGCCACAGGCGATATCCCTGTCAGGAACAAGGCTGCTAGCAGCCCGAGGGCCAACCGCCTGGCAGCGGACACCACATGCCGGATCCGACTCCGTTTGACCAGTCTCATGGCTGCCCTCCCCTGTCCACGAGCCGGTGACGGCTCTCCGCCGTACTGTCCCAGCGGCCCGCCGAAGTGGCAAGAGGTCAGCCGGCCCCGGCGCGCGAGGTGAGCCTTGGCGCGGCGGCCTCGACGGTGAGCCGGACCAGGCGCTGCTCCTAGGTGAGACCGCTCCGCTCTGGTGCCTGCCCCGGCCACAAGCCCGGCTGACCCCCGGCGCCACGGGGTGCCGCGGTCGGCGGGCGTCTGCCGGGGAGCACAGGTGCGGGAGGAATGCGTGATGCGCAGGCCCTATTCGGCCCTGTCCCATCTGGAATGCGCCCGGTGCGGCGCCGTCCGCGACGCCGCAGTCGCAGGGCTTCGCGCCGCCGAACTATGATCGGGCCCATGGCTGACACGTCTGAGACTGCCGCGAGCCTGCGCGTCGCCCGTGTGACGGCACTCAGCAGCGAGGATCGTCTGCACCTGCTGACATACCTGCTCGCCAAGTACCCGGACAGCTTTTCCGAAATGCTGGATGACGCGCTGAGCGCCGTCAGCCCCCACCGTGCCTCCGGCAGCGGCGAAGCCTGAGTGCTATCGCCGGGCCCCGGCATGCGGCCTGCTAGCCGGGTGCAGGAGGTAGCCGTGGTGCGGCCCTATTCGGCCCTGTCCCATCTGGAATGCGCCCGGTGCGGCGCCGTCCACGACGCCGCGGTCGTGCAGGGGCTTTGCGGGTGCGGCTCGCCGCTGCTTGCGCGGTACGACCTCGCCAAGGCCGCCGCACTGGCAGACCGCGCCGAAATCGGCCGGCGCCCGGCGGACCTGTGGCGCTACCACGAGCTGCTGCCGGTCTCCGGTGCGGGCCGGGTGGTGAGCCTGGGCGAAGGCATGACGCCGCTGCTGGCGATGCCGCGCCTGGGCCGCGCGCTTGGGGGTTCCCCGGCTGCTGATGAAGGACGAGAGCCTCATCCCCACCGGCACGTTCAAGGCCCGTGGCGCCGCCGTCGGCGTGTCCCGTGCCGCCGAACTGGGCGTCGCGGGGGTGGCCATGGCGACCAACGGGAACGCCGGGGCGGCCTGGGCGGCCTATGCCGCCCGCGCGGGGCTGCCCAGCCTTCGTCGTGATGGCCGCCGACGCGCCCGCGGTCAACCGCGCCGAGTGCCGGGCCTTCGGCGCCGAGCTGCGAGTGGCCGACGGGAGCATCGCGGACGCGGCCCGGCTGGTCGCCGCTGAGGTGCCGGCCCGCCCCGGGTACCAGGACGTCTCCACGCTCAAGGAGCCTTACCGCATCGAGGGCAAGAAGACCATGGGCCTGGAGATCGCCGAGCAGCTCGGCTGGCGGCTGCCCGACGTCATCGTGTACCCCACCGGCGGCGGGGTCGGGATCATCGGCATCCACAAGGCGCTGCTCGAACTGCGCGAGCTTGGCTGGACCGGGCAGCAGCCGCTGCCCCGCCTGGTGGCGGTCCAGTCCACCGGGTGCGCCCCTATCGTGCGGGCGTTCGCCGCCGGGGCGGACCACAGCGAGCCCTGGCCGGAGCCCCGGACGGTCGCCTTCGGCATCACCGTCCCCAAGGCGCTCGGCGACTTCCTCGTGCTCGGCGCGCTCTACGCCACCGAGGGGACCGCCGTCGCCGTGGACGACACGGCGCTGCTCGCCGATCAGCGCCTGGTCGCGCATCTGGAAGGCAGCTTCATCTGCCCCGAGGGCGCGGCCTGCGTCACCGCGGTGCGGCGGCTCCGCGAATCCGGCTGGCTGGCCGAAGCGGACCAGGTGGTCGTGCTGAATACGGGCACCGGGCTGAAGTACCCGCACACCATGCCGCCAGGCGAGCCGGCGCCCGCGCGCTGACCGCCACGGCGGCGCATGCGCACTGACCGCCGCGCCGGATAGGGCTTCTCCGGCGCGGCGGCTCCCGGGGAACGTCCCAACCCCGGGGCAGAGCCCGCGGCCGGGGCGCCCCCCTCTCGGCGAGCCCGCCCCGGCCGCGGGGATAAGCGGCGATCAGGAGCCGGCGATCACCGAGTTCAGCGCGGCAATGTCGAGGGCGCCGATGCCGGTGACCTCGTCGTAGCCAGGGGTGGCGGTGTAGCCGCCGTTGTTGCCGCCGACGATGTCGGTGAAGCCGGGGACCGGGCTGGTGTCGCCGAGCGAAGGGTTCACCTTGTCGTAGAGGGCGTAGAAGTCGATCGCGGCCATGCCGAGCTTGTTGTGGTTCCCGGACTGCAGCCGGGCCCAGGAGCCCAGTGCCAGCGGCGAGGACAGGCTGGTGCCGCCCACTCCGGTCGGGGTGCCGTTGACGTAGATCTCCGCTGCGGTGGCCACGTTCGGGTCCGCGTCCATGGCGATGTCGGGCACCGCCCGGCCGCCCATCACGGCGCCCTGGCTGTAGAACGGGTCGCTGCTCTGGGTCCAGAAGCCGGGCACCTCGGTCTCGCTGTCTCCGCCGCCGCTGCCGACCCAGCCGAGTTCCTCGACCCGGTTGCCGCTGGCGTCGGAGATCAGGCTGGTGCCGCCGACCGCGGTGGCGTACATGCCCGAGGCCGGCCAGTTCGTGCCGGGGAACGAGCTTGGCACGCCGGTGGCCGCGACGAACGCGCAGCCGTCGCCGTTGTCACCGGAGGAGGCGAAGAAGGTCTGGCCCTGCATGGCGCCCTCGGTGAGCACGTTGTCCGTGCTGATCATCGAGCCGTCCAGGTAAGGGCCGATGTCGCAGCCGCCGACGCTGGCCGACATGGCGACCGCCTTGTCCTGGGAGACGAACGCGGCGACCGCGGTGTCGATGTTGGTGTCGTTCAGCGCGCCCACGTTGTAGAGGTAGATGTGCTTGAGCGTGGTCGCCATCGCGCTCGACGACTGGGTGTCGAGGTCCCACTCGTCCGCACCTGAGGTGTCGGCGCTCTGCGGGCCGACCTTGACGATGGACACCGGCACCTGCGGCAGGCTGAACGCGGTCTCCGCGGTGCGCAGGTCGGTGATCGCCCCCGTGACGTTGCCCTCGGTGAACAGCGCGACCGCCGTCTTGGACCCGGTGGAGGTGCCCGCGGCGTCGTAGGTGTTCTGGAAGTCCTCCGGCGGGATCTCGTTGGGGATGACCGGGTTCCCTGCCGACGTGCCGTTCGTGCCAGCGCGCCGCGTTCCTGCCGCGTGCCGCGCGGCGGCCTTGTTCGCGGCGTTCTGGGTCATCAGGACCGGCTGCGGGGTGGGCAGCCGCCAGTTGGACAGGCCGATCACGGCCTGCACGATCCCGCTGAGCGAGGACGGCACCTGGGCGCCGCCGATGTTGGCGCGGAACGTGCTCCCGTTCGGCATCACATAATTGCCGATCGTGGTGTTGAACGCCTTCTCCGCGTCGCGCACGGTGCCGGTCGCGGAGATCAGCAACCGGTCACCCTGCACGGACACACCGGTGAAGCCGTTGGCGCTCAGGTAACTGGTCACCGCGCTGGCCTGGGCGGCGGTCGGCGCGTAGGCCGCCTCCCACTGCGCCGGGGAGAGGAACTGATGGAAGGCGGCGCTGCCCGGCTGGTACATGGCGCGCAGTGCGGCCTGCTCCGCGGCGGCGTTTTGGGGTTGGAGCGTAACGGCCAGCCGCACCGGAGCCGATGCCGGAGCGTTGCCGGTCAGCGTGGCGCCCTGGAGCGACGTGGCCAGCGTGGCCGTCGCTCCCCAACTGGAAGAGGCAACCGCGGCGGACGCCGACGGTGCGGCGGCCGCGCCGAGCGTGACCAGCACGCCCAGTGTGCTTGCCGCGGCGAGGCCCCGGCGTATCACGCGTGAGTGGGACATGGGGTCTCCCGGTCTTGGGTGCCCCGGAGTTGGGCACTGCCTGATGACATGGACCGATCGTCGGACGGGGCGGTTGCAAAGCCGTTGCGAAGCCGTTACTGCCCTTGTTACCGCACGGTAACCACCCTTGGCTGACTGGGTCAGGCTGGCTTGGCCGGAGTCATCGGCGGCCAGGACCCGTCCTTGGCCAGTGCCACCGCCTGCCCGGCGGACATCCGCAGGCCGGCCTGGTGCGCGGCGCTGAACGCCTCCTCGCCCAGGGCCGCCGCTGCCGCGTCCCTGGCTCCGTTCAGCCGGGCCTGGTCCGGCCCGAGGATGGGCGCGCCGATGTCCTGCCTGATCGCCTGGGAGGCGCCGAACAGGGTGGCGGCTCGTGCCGCATTGCCCGCGGCCGACTCCACCGCGGCGAGTTCCTCCAGCATTTCCGCGACCGAGCGGCGCTCGCCGACCGACTCGGCCAGGTCGAGGCTGCGCAGATGGAACTGCATGGCGGCGGGGTAGTTCTGGCGCCGCGCCGCGACCAGGCCGAGGTTGCCCAGCGCCACGACCGCCAGCCGCCGGTCGCCCAGTTGCTCGCTCAGTTCCAGCGCCTGCTGGTGCAGCCCGGCCGCGCGGTCCAGGTCGCCTGCCTGGTAGGCGACCAGGCCGAGGTTGGTCAGCGCGCCGGAGGTCAGCTTGTGGTCGCCAAGCCGCCTGGCGTTGTCGAGGTGCTCGGTGAGCCGTTTCTCGGCCAGGGCGAGGTCGCCGGAGTTGATGGCCACGACCCCCAGATTGCCCAGGATGAGCGTGGCCCGGCGCAGGTCGCCGATCGCAGCGAACCTGGCCATGCTCTGCGTGTAGTACGCCGTGGCCTGGTCAAGGTCACCCTGGTGCAGGGCAAGCCGGCCGAGGCCGCTCAGCGCCTGGCCGGTCTGCTGGGCGTCGCCGGTGCGCTCGGCGAGTTCGAGCGCCTCCGCGTGCAGGGCCTGGGCCAGCGGGTACTCGCCGCGGAAATGCGCCGCCGAGCCGAGGTCGCTGAGGGTGCTGGCGACCCGGGCGTCGTCGCCAAGCTCCCGCCAGATCGCCAGGCTCTCCTGCTGGTAGCCGCGCTGCGCGTCGTGATCGGCCTGCACCGCGGCGAGCTGACCGGCCCCGTCCAGCGCGATGGCGCGCAGCCGCCTGTCCGCCTCCGGGCCCGCGGCGGCCAGCGCCGCGTCGAGCGCGGTGCGGGCCAGCGCGATCGGACCGCGCACCAGCCAGAACGGGGCCAGAGCCCCGGCCAGCGCCAAGGCCTGCCCGGGATCCGGCCCGAGCCGGCAGCCCGGCGGCGCGGTGGCCTGTGCGGCGGTGCGCCGGCCCGGCCTGGCCGAGTGGTGTCGGCGCGGAGGCTGCGCCAGGGCCAGGCCTGGCTGGCGTGAGGCTCCATTCCAGGCCTGCCCGGAAGTTGTCCCTGTCGGCTTCCAGCAGGTCGAGCCAGGCGGCCTGGTCCGGCCCGGCCAGGTCAGCCTGCCTGGCGAAGTCGAGCAGCCAGTCCATGTGGCGGCGGTGCAGCGCCGCGGCCTCCCCGGCGGCCGCCAGCCGGCCGAGCGCGTACTGATGGATCGATTCGAGCATGCCGTAGCGCATGCTGCCGGACCGCTCCTCGGTGGTCAGCAGCGACCGGTCGATCAGCGCGGTGACGGTCTCGAACACCACGTCCAGCGGCAGCGCGTCGTCCGGGCAGACGGCCTCGACCGCGTCGATGGTGCACCCACCGGCGAAGACCGCCACCCGGCGGAAGCACACCTGCTCGGTCTCGCTGAGCAGGTCGTGGCTCCATTCGATGGCCGCTTCCAGGGTCCTGTGCCGCGGCAGGCTCGCCCGGCTGCCGCCGGTCAGCAGCCGGAACCTGTTGCCGAGCCGGGCGGCCAGTTGCGCCACGGTCAGCGCGCTGACCCGGGCGGCCGCGAGTTCGATGGCCAGCGGTATGCCGTCGAGCTGCCGGCAGATTTCGCCGACCGCCGCGACGTTCCCGGCGGTCAGACCGAACCCGGGCCGGGCCAGCGCGGCCCGGTCGCAGAACAGCCGGACCGACTCCGCCTCGCCCGCCGCCCGCGGATCTGCCATCTCCGGCTCCGGCACGGTGAGCGGAGGGACCGGCCAGCTCGCCTCCCCCGGCACGCCCAGCCTCGTCTGGCTGGTCGCCAGGATCCGGAGCCGAGGGCAGCTCCGCAGGAGCGCCGCGATCGTGTCGGCCGCGGCCTCGATGACATGCTCGCAGTTGTCCACGATGAGCAGGGCCTCGATGTCGCGCAGCCGGGCGACGATGCTGTCGAGGAGGGTCTGGCCTGGTTCCTCCCTGGCCGACACGGCCAGGCCGATGGTGGGCACGACCAGATCCGGCTGGCCGATCGGGGCGAGCTGGACCAGCCATACCCCGCCGTCGTAGCGGCCGGATGCCTGCCCGCCGGCCCGGAGGGCGAGGCGGCTCTTCCCGGAGCCGCCTGGCCCGGTCAGCGTGAGCAGCCGGGACAGCCGGAGCAGCTCCTCGATCGTGTCAAGCTCCGCTTCCCGGCCGATGAACGAGGTGGTCTCGGTGGGCAGCTCAGGCGGGGGCGCGCTGGCCGGCGGGTATGCCGCGGCCGGTGGGTGGGCGCCAGTCGGCGGGTGGGCCGCGGCCGGTTCGGTGTTCCCGCCGGAGGGTCCCGGTATCGGCGCAGCGTCCGCCTCGCCGGTACCGACGGGTCCGGCCGTGCCGAGGCCGGCCGTTGCCGCCCCGGCCCCCAGGGAGGCGCTGGCATCTGCGATGGTGCCGTGCCCCGCGACGGTGCCAGGCCCTGGGGCAGCTGCCCGCGCTGCGGCTGTGTCCCCTGCAGCGGTGTCGTCCGCCGCGCCGGGCTGGGCACCGTCAGCCCCGGCCGCCCCGGTCTCCGGGGAGGTGCTGGCACCTGTGAAGGCACCGGCATTCGCGGCGGTGCTGTGCCCCGCGGTTCTGTGCCCTGCAGCGGCGTGGTCCGCCGCGCCGGGCAGGGCACGGGCCCCGGCCGCGGCGCTGGCGTGCGCTGGTCCGGCCGGGCGCCAGTCAAGCCGGGGATCCTGGCGCAGGATCCGCTCGTGCATGCGTTGCAGGTCCGGGGTCGGGTCGATGCCGAGTTCCTCGGCGAGCCTGTCCCGCAGCGTCGCGTACGCGGTGAGCGCCTCCGCCTGGCGGCCGCACCGGTACAGGGCCAGGATCCGCTGGCCGGTGAGCCGTTCCCGCAGTGGGTGGGCGCTGGACAGGCCGTCCAGTTCGGCGACCAGGCTGGCGTGCCAGCCGCAGGCCAGGTCGGCGTCGACCCGGCTCTCCAGCGCGGCCAGCCGGGCTTCCTCGAGGCGGCCGGCGTCGGCCTGTGCGAAGGCCAGATCGGCCACGTCCGACAGGGCCGGGCCCCGCCACAGGCCCAGCGCCGCCCGCAGCATCCCCGCGGCGGCCTGTGCCTGGCCCGCGGCCAGGTCCGCCTCTGCCGAGCGGACCAGGCTCTCGAAGCGGACGGCGTCCAGTTCGTCGCCGGTGACGTTGAGCCGGTACCCGGGCGCCTGGGTCACCAGGACGCCGGCTCGCGCGCCGAGGGCGCGCCGCAGCCGGGAGATATAGACCCGCAGCGTGGCCATGCTGTGTGGCGGCGGGCTCCCCGACCATAGATCATCGGCGAGCCGGTCGGCCGACACGACCCGGTTCGCTGACAGCAGGAGCCTGGCCAGCAGCGCCCGTTCGCGCAACCCCCCAAGATCCAGCTTCAGCCCGTTGTCTTCGGCCTCGATCGGGCCGAGTATGCGGAACTCCACAGCAGGCCACTGCCTCACCTGAGCAGGCTGGACTGGCCCATGGTAAGCCGGTCACGGTGGCCAGGTAACGGCAAAGCAGCAGATACCCGGCATGGGCACCGCGCGGCCGGCCGTGTTGTCAGCATTTTGTAACGCGCTTCATGCAGAACGGCACTATGAACTCTGGGCCGACGGGGACGCCGGAACCCTCATCGTGGGCGCTGCTCGAACTCGCGGGCGACGAGGCGGTGCTGCCACCAGGGATCCGGCTCGCGGACGAGTCGCGGCCCGGCCGGCAGTGCTTCGTGCTGATCGAGGGCAGGGCAACGGTCGAGGCGGCGGGGAACCGGCTTCGCGAACTGGGCGCCGGCTCTTTCGTCGGCTTGGTGGGCGCCGACGGGCGGCCGCTGCCCCTGTCGGGCCTGACCGTTCAGCTGGCGACGCACTCGCGGGTGCTCGTCATCGACGCCCGGCGCCTGGCCGTGCTCATCGACTCCGATCCCGCGGCGGCTGCCGCCTGGCGCAAGATGTCCCAGCAGGCGTGACCGGCACCCGGGCGGTGCCATCGCCGGCACCGCCCGGGTGGGGTGTTCCGGGGCTACCAGATCCAGTGATTGCTGATGGCGACCCCGCCGTGGGTCATGTGCGCCATCGACGCCGCCGCGACGGCAGCAGCGCTGCCCAGTGCGAGGGCTAGAACAAGAATCCCGCGCAGCACCCTGGCGCGGGCTGACCTGGGGGATTTGCGGTGCGCAGATAACCTGCGGTGCGCGCCGCCCACCGGGTCGCTAGAAGGAGTGTCGTGCCATAACGAACTACGAATCTCCATGGGAGAGGGTCCCCTCTTGACGTAGACACCGGGTCCTCTAAGACGGAGAAGCTACTCCTGCGCCCGGCTTCGGGACATGACATTCGGGGTAATTGCCGCAACTTTTCGCGCACGTGCCCATGCAAGTTGCTCAGACAGGGTCGGCAACGCCCACTTACACAACGTCAGTCACAACAGCACCGTAGATTCTTTTTAGTAACAAAAGACTTCGGTAGCCTCAGGTCTCGCGCGAATATCGCCGCACGGTAAATTCGAGGTGGTGGGTGCGCTTTTCCTTGAAAGGGTCTATGAAACTTGCGCTGACCCTATCTGACCAGGGATGAACCTTTTCTTATTCTGCTGCCAATCGCTCTCTGGCGGGGTGTTAAAAGGGCATGGCGGGTATTAAAGTTGATGGAAAGGTTCCGTGGATCCCATTCGACCGGCCGCCGGCCTCCCGCCGGTGGTGGAAGAGCAAAGGCGATCATGGAATTTCGGGTTCTCGGGCCGATCGAGCTGTGGTCGGCCGACCGGCCGCAGGACCTGGGGCCGGCCAGAGAGCGCTGCGTCCTTGCCATCCTCCTGCTGACGCCGGGAACGGTCGTCCCGGCGGAGACGCTCATCGACCGGCTGTGGGACACCAGGCCACCGGCCAAGGCACGGGAGAGCCTATCCGCCTATATCGCCAGGCTACGGGCCTCGCTCCGGCAGGCCATCGGTGACAGTGTCCAGCTTGCCGGGCGCGCCCGCGGTTACACGCTGGGCATCGACCCCGAGGTGGTGGACCTGCATCAGTTCCGCCTGTTGCGCCGCCGGGCGGAGGCGCTGGCCACCAGCGGCGACCATGACCAGGCGGCCAGTCTGCTGCGCGAGGCGGACGGGCTGTGGCGCGGGCGGGCGCTGGCGGGGATCGACGGCGACTGGGTGGCGCGGATGCGCGACAGCCTCGAAGAGGAGCGCCGGGCGGCACTCCTGGCGCGCGTCGAGTGTGAGCTGGCCCTTGGCAGGCACTCCGCCCTGGTCGGTGAACTGCACCATCTGCTGGCCCAGTATCCGTTGGACGAGACGTTCATCGCGCACCAGATGACCGCCCTGTACCGCAGCGGCAGGCCGGGTGACGCCCTCGGCCTGTACCGGGAGACGCGCGCCAGCCTGGTCGAGGAGCAGGGCACCGAGCCCGGGCCGGCGCTGTCCGAACTACATCAGCGGATCCTCCGGCGCGATCCGGAGCTGACTGGCAAGCCGCCTGCCCGGCAGCCGGCCCGGATATCGCCCCCGGATACCCTCCCGGCCCGGGTTTTGCGCCCGGACACCCTGCCGCCTGAGACGGCCGAGCTCGTGGGGCGGGACATCGAACTCAGCCAGCTCACCGGGGAGCAGGGCGATGCCCCCCGGGTGAGCGTGATCGTGGGTATGCCAGGCGTCGGCAAGACCGCGCTGGCGGTGCATGCCGCCCGCCTCCTCGCCGGGCAGTACCCGGACGGTGTGCTCTATCTCAACTTCCACAGCCACGACCCGGGGAGCCCGTCGCTCGACGCCGCCGAGGCGCTGCGCCGGCTGCTCCAGATGCTCCCCCTGCCGGCCACGCAGATACCCGAGTCGCCCAACGAGCGTGCCGCGCTGTGGCGGGCGCAGCTCAGCCGGCGCCGCGCCGTGGTGATCCTGGACGACACCGCCAGCCTGGACCAGATCGGCCCGCTGCTGCCACCGGGCGGCCGGTCGCTGATCCTGGTCACCAGCCGGTACCGGATCCCGGACCTGGCGGATGCCCGGGCGCTGAACCTGGACGTGCTTTCCGTCGAAGACGCGGTCGCGCTGTTCCAGCAGATCGCGGGCGGCGGCAGGGCACACGACGACGCCGTGGTGGCCGCGGTCGTGGAAATGTGCGGGCGCCTGCCGCTCGCCATCGAGCTCACCGCCGGCCGGCTGGCCCGCGACTATCCGCCGCGGCTCCGCGACGTGGCGGCGGAACTGTCCCACCCCCCTGCCCGCGTCGAGGGCGCGGAGCTGACGGCCCTTGACTGGGTGCCCGCCTTTGAGCTGTCCTACCGTGCCCTGCAACCGGGCCATCAGGAGTTCTTCCGTCGGCTGGGGATGAGCCCGGCGACACAGATCAGCCCGCATGCCGCGGCAGCCCTCGCCGGCGTCTCGCTCCCCGAGGCGGAGGAGAGCATCGGCGCCCTGCTCGACCATCACCTGCTGGCCCCGGCTCCGGGTGGCCAGTTGATGTTCCATGACCTCATCCGCGGCTACGCGGCCATGTGCGCCGAGCGGGACGAGCCAGCGTCCGTGCGGCGGCAGTCGATCGGGCGGCTCCTCGACTACTACCTGCACACCGCCGACCTGGCCGACCGGGAACTGTACCCGTTCCGGCGCCGGATGCCGGTCGCGGTCACTCGCCCGCCGGTCTCGGTCCCGGCCCTGGCCACGCAGGACGAGGCGGCGGCCTGGCTGGAGGCCGAGTGGCGCAACATCTTGCAGGCCGCCCAGTACGCCGCCAGGCACGAGTGGAAGCGCCAGTGCGCCGACCTCATCCACGCGCTGGCCGGCTTTCTGCGGATCAAGGCGTACTGGGACGAGGCGATCGCGGCACAGGCGCTGGCCCTCCAGGCATCCCGCGACATCGCGGATCCGGGCAGGATCGCGCAGGCAGCCCTGGAACTCTGCGAGGTGAGCCAGGAGACCGGCAGGCACGAGGCAGATGCTCCCGCTGGCGGAGGATGCCGCGTCGATCTACCGGTCCCAGGCCGACCGGCGTGGCGAGGCCCATGCCCTCGACCAGATCGGGATGGCACACGCACGCACCAGCCGTTACCGCGAGGCCCTGGCCTACTTCCACGAGGCGCGGATCCTGCTACCGCGCCGCGGGGGACGAACATGGCGTGGCCGATACCCTGAGCCACTCCGGCATCACCTGCTGGCATCTCGGCCGCCACCCGGACGCCACTGATCACCTGGGTGAGGCGCTTTCCCTCTACCGTGCGGCCGGCGACCGGCGGGGTGAAGCAGGTACCCTCAACAACCTTGGCCGGATGCAATTGCTGTCCGGGTATCACCGGGACGCGCTCACGGCCTATCAAAGCGCGCTGAAGATTTTCGCCGAGATCGGCGGGGCGCAGAGCGAGGCGGTCGTTTATCACAACATCGGCTGCGTCTACGACTACAAGGGCAGCTACGAGGAGGCGCTCGCTGCCTACCGCCGGGCCCTGGCCATTTTCCGCGAGATCGGCGACCTGCCCAACCAGGCCTATGTGCTCAATGACACCGCCGCCATCTACCGCAAGCTGGAATGCTACGACGAGGCCCTGATCCACCATGAACAGGCCAGGCTGGTCGCCGAGGAGATCGGGAATCAGTCGCAGCAGATCATCGCCCTGCGCGGGATCGCCGACGTATGCCGCGCCGGGGGCCGCTACAGCGAGGCACTCGACCAGTACCACGCCGTGCTCAGGCTGGCCAGGGAGATCGGAGACCCCTACGAGGAGGCCAAAATCCTCGAAGGGATCGCGGAAGCGACGCTCAGCACCCGGCGCCCCGATGCCGCGCGGATCCTTTTCCGGCAAGCCCTGGACATCTACGAGCGCCTCCGCGTGCCCGAGGCGGAGTCGGCGCGGGTACGCATGGAAACCATTTATCCCGCCGTGGACCGCCTTACCTCCTGACCTCGGACACGTTTCACCGGCCAGCGGGCAATCCCGCTGGCCGCCCCGTTGCTGCACCCCGTTTCTGCGCGCCTGACCTGCGGTGCAAGGTCTGCGTCAAGGTCAGTGCAAGCCGGCCGTCGGCACGCTTTTGCCGTGGTGCTCGTCAGGAACACACCAGCGGCCGAGGCCGTCACCAAGCGGCTGCGGCCGCTCTACCTCACCGGGTTCATCCACAGTTTCGTGCTGTGGTATTCGATCGAGAAGCTGTTCATGCGGTCGGTGGGCTTGAACGACTACCTGATCACGATCGCGACGCTGGTTTACATCGTGGTCATGATGACGGCGAACATTCCGCTTGGCCTGCTCGCTGACCGGTGGAGCCGCAAGGGCGTGCTCTACATCGCCACCTGCGCGCTGATCGGCAGTTCCCTGGTCTGTGGCTTCAGCCACGGCCTGGCTGCGTACGCCACCGGGATCTCGGTGTGGGGGCTGTTCTACGCCGCCTACGCCGGGACCTACGATTCGGCCGTCTACGACGTGGTGCTCGAGGAAACCGGTGCGGCCGGGGCCTTCGAGCGCTGCTACGGCCGGGTGCAGATGTTCGAGGCCACGGCGTTCATCACCAGCGCACTGGCTCCGCCGTCGTCGCCCGCTACTTCAGCCTGCGGGCCGAGTACTTCCTCACGATTCCCTTCACCTGCTGTGCGTTCCTGACCTTGTCCCGGTTCCGCGAGCCCAGCCTGCACCGCACGGTGCCCAGGGCGCACCTGGCGGCTCACCTGGGCCAGATAGTGCACGGCGCGACGAAGGGCAACGTCGGCTGGATCGTGGCCGCCCTGGTGGCCAACTGCGTGGTGATGCGCCTGCTCATCGAGTTCTACCAACTGTGGTACCTCGGGCTGGCGCTGCCCGTGCTCTGGTACGGCCCCGGCTTGCGCGCTGATGTACTCCGGCGCCTGGGGCGGCGGCGCGCTCGCGAACTGGCTGCGGGGCGGCCGCACGGTGCTGGTGGCCGGGCTCGGCACGCTGGTGATCGCCTTCGGCCTGTTCGTCCAGGACCCGCGCGTGGTGGTCGGCGCCCAGGTCGTCACGATCTTCGGGGTCACCGTCCTCAACATCGCGCTGACCCGTTACCTGCACGACGCCATGCCCTCGACGGTACGGGCCGGTGCCTCATCGGTCGTGAGCACGATCGGGTACGGCGCCTTCGTGCCGATCGCGCTCGGCTTCGGCGTCTACAGCCGCTCTCACGGCATCTTCGCGGCGTCCGTGTTCGTCGTGGTCCCCCTGGGTGTCATGTGCTTGTCGGTCGGCTGTGCCCGGCGCTGGCGGGCCCAGCCCGCCACGGAGCCCGTCCTGGAGCCCATTCAGCAACTGCAGGCCCTGGGCCAGCTCCAGGAACGTCACCACGGCTCCTCGCCGCAGCCGCTGGCCGGGCCCGCCGGGGGCAGGTCCCCCGGCGCCGTGCCGAGCGCCCCCTACTGGTGGCCAGCCGACCGGGCCCGTCAGCCAGACGGGGCGAAGGTGAACCGGGTCGGGGAGCCTGCGAAGTCGCTGGCGTCCAGAGCGAACACCCACTCAAGGCGCAGCGCGTAGACGCTGTTCAGCCTGGGATCCACCATCTCCGGGCCGTAGCTGGTCCGATACTTGGCGTTCTCCGCCGCCAGCATGGCCGCCAAGTCTTCCTGGCTGGCGATCCGCTCGGCCAGGCCGTGCACGACCACCGGCTCCTGCGGGTTGTCGGTGGACACGGTGCAGCGGGCGCCGGCGCCCAGGTTGCGCGCCTTGCGGGACCCGTTCGCGCTGGAGAACCACAGCCGCCCGGTGTGCCACACCGCCCAGACCGGCATCAGGTGCGGCGCGCCCTGCGGGGTCACCGTGGCGAGCCAGAAATCGTGCGAGCGTTCCAGCCTCTCGACCGCCCAGGACCAGGGCAGCAGCCCGGTCCCCTCGGTGGCGGGCAGCGTGCCGTAGCCGGGCATGTAGGGCCGCGTGGCGATCGGTTCTTGCACCCTTACGAAGCTAGCAACCGGCCGGCCGGGGCGGCGGCTCCCCTGACCGCCGTCCCCAGCCGCCGGCCCTGGGGTTTCCCGTTACCTGGGGCTAGCCTTGTGCCGCGGTCGAACCGAGGAGCATGGCCAATGACCGAGCAGGCCGGGGAGCCGCCGGACCCGTGGGTCATGCAGCATGAGTTCACCTCGAAGCGGCTCAACCGGCTCGCCGCGGCCCTGGGCGCGAAGTCCTACCTGGAAATCGGGGTCCACACCGGCGGGACCTTCGCGCGGGTGCAGGTCGCGGAGCGAACCGCGGTGGACCCGGCGTTCCCGTTCCCCATCTCCGACCACGAGGACGACGTCACGATCTTCGCCGAGATGACCTCCGACGAGTTCTTCGCCGGGCTGCCCGCGGGCAAGACCTACGACCTGGTCTTCATCGACGGCCTGCACACGTTCGAGCAGACGTACCGGGACCTGTGCAACGCCATCGTGCACTCCCATCCGGCCACCCCGATACTCGTGGACGACACGGTTCCCTCGGACGTGTACTCCGCGCTGCGCGACCCCGAGCAGGCGTTCGCCTTCCGGGCGGCGGCCGGCCCGGACGGCAGTGCCGCCTGGCACGGGGACACCTTCAAGGTGGTCTTCGCCGTGCACGACTTCCACCTGGGGCTGGACTACCGCACGATCGTGGGCTCGGGGAACCCGCAGACGCTGGTGTGGCGGTCCGGCGCGGGGCGGCGGCGGCCGCTGCTCGACTCGCTGGAGAAGATCTCCAGGCTGACCTACTTCGACATGGTCAACCAGTCCCCGATGCTGCGGGAGTGCGACGAGGAGACGGCGCTGCGGGAATGCCTGGAGGCCCTTGGCCCGGCCGCCGGCCATCTTCCCCTGGCCTGACTCCGGCGGCGTTTCCTCCGGCCTGACTCCGGCGGCGTTCCCCCGGCTCGGCTCCGGGGGCGCCACGACAGGCCCGCTGACCTCCGCTGATCACTCCTTGTATTTATTCGCGGCCGATCCGCTCTGGTTACCCAAAGACGGTCAGCGCTCTGCTGCCCGCACGAAGATTCGGGGGAATCTGCTATGTCGTTCACCCTTCGGGGCGTGCTGAGTGCATCTGTCTGCGAGGACTGCCCCATTTCGCTCGAGGGCGCAGTGGTGCGCCTGTACGCCACGCTGCCGGACCAGGGCGTGACCGCCCGGGCCGCCGCGGACCCGCGTCACACGTTCCGCCTTTTCCACCACGCCGACTCCGGGGATCAGGCCGCGCTTGAGGCAGCCCACGGGGCGCTGCTCGGCGAGGCCGCCATCGGGGCCGATGGCGGCTACTCGGTGGAGCTGGCCGGGTCCTACGCCGGCGACGCCGTGGACATCGACCTGTACTGCGGCACGCTGAGCGGCCACGTGCCGCCGCGCCCGGTCCAGGTGGCACTGACCACGCTGCAGCCCGCCTGGCGCTCGGCAGGCGTCGCGGATGCCAAGGCCGGCAACGAGGTCGCGGCGTTCGACTACGCCATACCGCCACGGCTTACCTGCGCGACCCTGGGCCGGCTGGGCCTGTGGGTCATCTGCGGGCGGGTGACCGTCTGCGGCACCGACCAGGTGGTCGAGGGGGCCACGGTCTACGCCTTCGACCGGGACTGGCTCCAGGACGACGCGCTCGGCTCGGCGGTCACCGGCCCCGGTGGCAAGTTCCAGATCTGGTACACCGTGGCCGAGTTCTCCAAGACGCCGTTCTCGCCGCTGATCAACATCGAGCTCGTGCCCGGGCCCGACCTCTACTTCCGGATCGAGGGCCCCGGCGGTGTGGTCCTGCTCAGCGAGCCGCCCAGCACCGGGCGCACCCCCGGCCGCCAGAACGTCGGCCCTTGCTTCTGCGCCGACCTGTGCGTGCCCGAGGCGCCACCGCAGACCGAGCCCATTCCTGACTTCCGTTACATCGGCGCCCTCGACTACGTGGTGGACGTCGACTCCGGCCCGGCAGGCTCGGGCCGGACCCTGGCCGACAACCGTGCCTTCTTCCTCGGGCTGCGGCTCAGCGGCCCGATCGGCACGACGCTCGGCGGCCTTCCGCTGGAGTACCGGTTCGAGGTCCGGGCGAACCCGAACGCGATGACCCCCGGGCCATGGAACCCGGTATTGCCGAACCAGATCCTGCCCACGAAGATCGGCACGTCGGAGAAGCTGGTGGGCGCGATCCTGGAGGTCAGCTCGGTGGTCGTGAACGGGACCGCGTCACCGACCGAGATCGCCGTCACCCCGGCCGCGGACGGCTGGATCCCGATGCCGCAGGAGGGCAACCTGTCCACCGGGCTGTTCACCCCGAACCTCAACATGATCGCGCTCGACACCAGGACCGTTACCGCGTGGCCGCCGATCGACGTCGGCGCGATCATGGCCGGGACCCCGCTGCCGCCTGCCGATCTGGCCGCGGACCAGCAGTTCGGCATCAGGCTCCGGGTCCGCCAGGCCGGGCTGCCGCTGACCGAGACCGACGGCGGCGAATGCCACACCCTGGCCATCGACAACACCCTCTACAACAACGTCAACAAGGGCGGCAGCTGGGTGCCGAGCAAGCTGAGCGGTCAGCTTGACGTCACGAGCGTCAACATCCAGGAACTGATCGGCAGCGGCTGCGGCGGGGTCACCAACTCGCTGACCGTGCTGGTCACCGCCGCGCACCCGAACCTTGGCCCGGTCAGCCTTAGCATGGCCGGCGGCGGTACGACCTGGGGATTCACCCTGCCAGCGGCCACGCCCGGCCAGATCGCCGGCGCCGCCACCAACGGCTTCGCCGTCTCGGACCTGCCCTCCTGCGCATACATCGTCACGCTGGAGACGCAGGTGCTGCTCACCACCGGTGACAGCACCCCGGACCCGCTGTACGACCAGATCGCCTTCTGCAAGCGCTAGCGGGCCAGCGGGATCTGACCGGCATCGCGGGCAGTGGAGCGCGATGCCGGTCAGCGGGGGCAGCCGTCCTTGCCAGGCCGCGGGACGGCCGCACCGGTCAGGCCCCGGACGGCCGCACCGGTCAGGCCGGCCTCCACGGCCTGCGCCATCGGCCTCCCATGGCCCGCCCGGCCCTTGGCCCGCCCGGCTCCAGCCAGTTGCCCCCGGCTCCTGCTACGCGGCGGGGCCCGCCCCAGGGGCGCTGTCCGGCTGGCCGTCGTCCTCGTCGCCCGGGAGGTAATCGGTACTGGTGTCGAGGATCGGGATGTCCGGCGCCACCGCTTGGGTGACCGCGGCAAGGCGGGAGCGGTCCAGCCGCCAGCCGGTGATCATCCGGGTCGCCCAGGCCGGGACCCGCGGCACCGGACAGCCGGGCGCCTGCTCGTTACCCCACTGCAGCGGCGCGGCCGTGGCCCGCCGCTGGACCCCGATGCACAGCACCGCGCCGTGGCCGCCGCGCCCGCGCGGATGAACCGGGTAAAGGACGATCCGCTCGACGTCCGCCCACGGGATGAACAGTCGCGAGCCGCGCCGTACCGTCAGCTTGTCCGGCACGGTCCCCAGCGTGATGCCCGCCTGGTCGGCGCGGAACGCCGTCGTCCGGCGGACCCGGTCGATGACCCCGGCGCCCTGGGCGGTGAGCACCGCGAGGACGACGCCGAGCGGGAGGAAGATCAACGGAAGGTGCAACAGAAAGCCAACGACCACCAGGAGCGCGCTGGCGGCCAGGCCCACGGCCGCCCGGCCGGTCAGCCGGTAGCGTTCCTCGTAATACGTCAACTCAGGCCCCCTCCGCCTCAATGGGCTATATTACCGGCTGAAAAACCAGGGAATTTCTGCGATCTCCGGCATCAAGCCGGCATCCCCCCACCTGGCGTCAACCAGGCATCCACTCCCATCGATCGCGCTGGCGGCCAAACGGGATCCGCGGCCAGCCCGCGAGCCCCATAGGCAGTGGCCTACCCTGCTCCGCATGCGTATTCCACCCGGCGCACGGGTCTACCTCACCACGGTCATCAGCCTGGCCGCGGTTGCCCTGGCGACCTGGTTCGGCATGCAGGCCGGCGCCGCCACGGTGGATCGCGCCTGGTGGACGCTGGGCGCCGTGCTCGCGAGCGTCACCGCCGCTGGCGTGCCCGCCTACGAGCAGATCCGCAAGGAGCAGATGCGCGCCAGGGCCCAGCGGGCCGCGCTCGACGCGGCCGTCGCGATGCGGGTAACCATGAACGACGCCCTGGATCCGATCGTGCGCCAGCTTGGCCGGGTCGTCACCGCGGGCAGGCACGAGCGGGCCGCGCTGGCCGAGGCGGCGATTCCGATGGTGCTGGACTCCGCGGCCCATCTGGCCGGCACCGGGCGGGTGCGGGCCTGCCTGTTCCGGTTCGCGCCCGGCACGCCGAGGGTGCTGGTCCCGTCCCAGTACAGCGGCCGGGTGGACGACCCACTGGAGCAGATAACCGAGGGCACCACCGAAGGGGACCTGGTGTTCGGCATGATCAGGCACAACCAGCATCTGTTCTGCCCCGACCTGGCCACAGGCGCACCGCCAGGCTGGCGCGTCACGGCGCCGCAGACCTACCAGTCGTTCGCCGCGGTCCCGGTCGCGGCCGGGCAGAACGCCTTCGGCATGTTGATGGTCGATGCCTTAGAAGCCGATGGGGTCAGGCGGGCTGACGTGCCGCTCATCCGGTTGCTGGGCGGCCTGCTCGCCGTCGCGCTAGCCTGAGAGGGCAAGGTAACCAGCCGGCCATTGTGCGCCCGCGGGCGCTGGCCGACACTGAGGTCGTGGGGAAGGCATCCAACGTGGCGGTGCACATCACCATCGAAGACCACGATGACCGTCCGGAGCGGATGGTGCGCGACCCGGACCGCTACTTTGCCGACGCCCGGCTGCGCGCCGAGCGGGAAGTCATGCGCCAGTCGGCCTGGCTGTTCGACGGCTACCGGCACCGCAAGGCAGGCTAGCCCGTTCGCCGTAGGCCCGGTCAGCCCCGGCCCCCCGTCACCGCACCGATCCGCGCCAGGATCCCCGCCGCGTACACGTCCAGTTCCCGGCCGCGGCCCAGACGCAGGTACACAGGCCCTGGCACCTCCGCGGTCTGCCGCTTCGCCGGGCCGCCGCTGCATCCGGCTCGTACCCTTACCGAATGACGCAAAATCCGGATGTCTCGCCGGGCCGGTCGCCGGCGGTGCCCGGCGCGCGCGCGGCGAGGGGCGGCTCGAGGTTCGGCGGCAAGGCCTGGCTCCTGCTCTGCCTGCCGGTCGGCCTCACCACCTGGGCCGCGTTCTTGTACATCGGGATCCGGGCCCGGCGGCGCCGGTGGCTGGCCTGGGCCGGGGTGTACCTTGCCGCGGTCGCCGTGTGGCTGGTGCTGGACTCACCGGATCACCCGGGCAGCACCGCGCAGGGGATCGCCGCGGCCCTGGCGCTGGCCGCCTGGATCGGCGGCGGCGTGCATGCCCTCGTGATCAGCAACGACGCGGTTCGCCGGATCCAGGGCAGCGAGGACCCGGCCGTCGAGGCCGCCGAGACCCGCATCGAGCGCCGCGCAGAGGGCCGGCACCTGCTGTCCAGCAAGCCCGCGCTGGCCCGCGAGGTGGGCGTCGGGCGGCCGGACATCCCCGGCGCGGACGACTACGGCCTGGTTGACGTCAACCACTGCCCGGCGGTCGCGCTGACCAGGCTGCCCGGCATCAGCAACGACCTGGCCGCCCGGATCGTCCGCGAGCGTGAGCAGGCCGGCGGGTTCTCCTCGGCCGAGGACCTGGGGGTGCTGCTCGACCTGCCGCCGGCCGCCGTCGATGAGATCAGGGACACCGCGGTCTTCCCGAAGGACTAACCGCAGCGCAGCCCTGCCGAACCAGCAAACCGGACAATCCACCCGCTACCGGACGCGAGCCTCCGCCGTCAGGTTCGTGATCATGACTTAGGTGGTGCTATAGCCCCCCGTAAGTCATGATCACGGGAGATCCCGGGCAGCCCGGCGTCAGTTCAGGATGAGCCGGGACGGGCGTGAGGTGGTGTGCCAGAGCCGGTTGGTGGCGATGACCCCGTCGGTCTCGGTGATCATGTCGCCGCCGGTGCCCAGGTTGACGTCGAACTTCGGAAACGCCGAGGAGGCGATCTCGACCCGCAGCCGGTGCCCGGCGGGCAGTCGCACGCACGTGTCCCACATGCGGATCTCCACCTCGTAGGTCTCGCCGGGGGTGACCGGCCGCTCGGCGTCGAACCCGCCCCGGTACCGCAGCCGGGCCACGCCGTCGCACAGCCGCTGGGCGAAGCCGCCGGGGTGCACGTCCAGCAGCTTGGCCGTGACGTCGGTGTCCGCGGCCGAGGTGGCGACGTGCGCGACGAGCTTGACCGGCCCGATGACCTCCAGCGGCTCCGTCAGCGGGTCGCTGGTGAACACCAGCACGTCGCCGCGGCTTTCGACACCGTGATAGTCGTCCGGGCCGCCGATCTGTGCGCTGCTCTGGTCGGTGATGAACGGGACCGGCCGGTCCGGGTCGTGCGTCCACTCATCCGGGGGCTGCTCGCCGGTCACCGCCGCCGGAACCAGCCGGCCGTCGCCGAACCGGCTGTTGGCGCGGCCGTTGCTGGAAAGGTGAAAGACGGTGGACGGCGCGCCGGGCGGCGGCCAGGCATGCTCGTCGCGCCACTCGTTCACGCCCATCACGAAGATCCGCACCGGCGCGGGCGCGGGGTCCGGCTTGACGCCCCTTACGTGCTCGTCCAGGAAGGCCTGCGTGTACGCGTCGAGGTCGATCAGCGCATCCGGGCCGAAGTCCACCTCACCGAGCTTGCGCGCCGAGTTCACCCGGTGCCCCCACGGGCCCATCAGCAGCCGCTGCCCGGCCCGGCCCGCGGCGACCATGGCGGAGAAGTTGGCCGGGGTGCCGATCTGCTCGTCGTCGTACCAGCCGGAGATGTGCAGCACCGGCACGTCGATCTCACCGATCCGGTGCTGGTAGCGGACTGGTTCCCACCACTGGTCCAGGGTGCGGTGCCGCAACTCCTCGCGCCACAGCGGTGCCGCGAACCCGGCCGCCTCGTCCATGGTCAGCAGCGGCCGGTGCCGGTACACCTCCATCCAGTCCACGTCCTCGATGTACTGGGGCATCCGGCCATCGGTGGCCCGGAACCAGTTGATGTGCATCGGCGTGGGCAGCCCGGTAGGCCACTCGACGAACGGATCGCTCGGCGTCACCAGGCACACCATCGCCCGCAGCGCGGGCGGCCGCTCAAGCGCGGTCAGCCACTGGATCCGGCCGCCGTAGCTGCCGCCGAGGGTGGCGACGTCGCCGGTGCACCAGTCCTGTGCGGCGGCCCAGGCGATGACCTCCGCCCCGTCAGGTCCGTCATTGCGGTACGGCTGGAAGCTGCCGTCGGAGTCGCCGCGGCCCCGCACGTCAACGTGCATGCAGGCATAACCGCCCTTGGCCAGCACACTGCCGCGCTTCGACTGCGGCTCTCCGGCCTTGCCGTAGGGCGTGCGCACCACCACCACGGGGGCGGGCAGCTTCTCGGGGAGGACCAGGTCCGCCGAAAGCGTGATGCCCTCACGCAGCGGGACCCGGACATTGAACCTGCGTGCCACTCCAGCCTCGGCCACGAGAGGGGATGCTACCCGGCGGCTGCGATCCGGTTCGATTCATTCCACGCGGCCGGCGGCGGGCGGCCTGCTCGCAGCGGATCCCGGCGGTGCCGCCACGCGCGGCCAGGGTGTCGCCCAGGCTCTCCCGCGCCCTGATCGTTGTCACCACATTTGCCCGTGATCGCGGCGGGCCGTCCCCGGTGCCGGCACAGCCGGCCGCGCGCCGCGCCGCGCGCTTCGGCTGAGCCGGCGAGTTAGGGATCTACTGTGCAGGGAAGTGGCTAGTGCGGGAGCCGGAAGGCATGTGTCCCGGCCGGGAGGTGGAGGACGTGGAGTTCAAGGTGGTGCTGTTCATGCCACGCGATGTCGCCAGCGTGCCGATCAGCCGCCAGGTTCTCGACAGTTGCTTGGAGACCCTCGGGGTGACCGCCAATACCAGGACCGACATCGCCCTTGCTCTCAGCGAGGCGTGTGCCAACGTGGTCCTGCACGCGGGGGCGGAGCAGGAGTACGAGGTGATGGCCCGGGCCAGCAACGGCCGGTGCGTGATCGAGGTGGCGAACGGCGGCGACGGCGCGGTCGAGGTCATCCCGCCCAGCGAACCCGTGCCGCTCACCGCCGAGCACGGCCGCGGCCTGACGATCATCGACGCGGTCACCGACAATCTGCGGCTGACCGGTAATGGCCGCGCCGGGACGACCGTGCATTTCGAGAAGGAACTGGACTGGGTACCGGGCGCACCGGGCGAGCACCTGATCCAGCGAGGCGGGTGACACCGGCTCCGCGCACGGCCGATACCCGGCCCGCGCCGATACCCGGCCCGCGCGTCTACCCGGCCCGCGCCTCCGCGACGAGAGCGCCGTCGAGCGCGGCCCTGACCAGGCGCTCGGCATAGTCCCTGTCGGTGGCCGCCCCAGTGATCAGGGCCCGGTAGTAGATCGGGCCGGATATCTGGTCGATCAGGATGGCATGGTCGATGTCCGGCCGGAGCCCTTCCCGTTCGGTGGCCCGCTGCAGCCGGGCCAGTGCCGCGGCGTGCCGCCGCGCGTGCAGGGTGCGGATCAGGTCGCCGATGTCCGGATGGCGGCCTGCGGCGGCGACAAGTTCGCCTGCCAGGCCGGGCGACAAGCCGTCCGAACCACCCGTCGCCTGGTACTGCTGCAGGCTCGTGGCCATGCCCACGGCGAAGTCGGTCAGGTCGCGGCACAGAGTCGCCGGTATCGGGGACCAGTGCAAATGGGATCATCCGGGTGACCACCGCGATGGCGAGATGATCCTTGGTCGGCCACCGCCGGTACAGCGTCGTCTTGGCCACGGCGGCACGCTCGGCCACCTCGTCCACGTTCAGCCCCGCGTACCCCCCGGTAAGCAGGAGATCCCAGGCCACCTCGAGCACCCGCTGATCGACAGCGGCGTCACGGGGGCGGCCACGGCGGGCCGTCATGCCGTCGTGCGCCACGTGCTCCTCCTCAATGCGCTATCTAGGTAGCGTCAATGAAGCGCACCTATCGCACAACTCAAGCGGCGCAGTTTTAACGGAAACATGGCACCCGTGCCCCCGGGAGGTCTACCTGGGGGCACGGGCGTCTGCGCTGGGCCTGCGGCGCGGAGGGGGCGCCTCGGCCCGCAGCGAGCTGGGCTCAGCCTGCGAAGTCGGCGGGCGCCGCCTCGGCCGCCGTGGTGTCCCGGGCCGCAGCGGCCGCGGCCCGGCCGGTCACGGCCTGGCCGGCCGCATGGCGGGCTGCCGTCCGGCCCGGCAGCAGCAGCGAGGCTGCTGCTGCGGCCGCCACGAGGACGGCGTTCGCCGTCATGGCCACCACCATTCCGGAGACGAACGTGCCCCTGGCCGGTGCGGTCCCGAGGGCGCTGTAGAAGATCGCGCCGATGACCGCGATACCGCTGGCGGCACCGAACTGCTGGGTGGTGGTGAGGATTCCGGCGGCCGCGCCCGCGCGCTCGGGCCGGACGTGGGTGAGCACCGCGCCGATCAGCAACGGCAGCGCGATCCCCTGGCCCAGGCCGATGAGCACTGTCGCCGGGGCAAGATCCCAGCCGGTCAGGTTGGCGCCGTAGTGCGCACCGGTGAGGGCCAGGCCGATCGCGCCAAGGGTGGTGATGGTCGCGCCCAGGGTGATGGACCGCGGCCCCAGCCGTGCCGAGAAGCGCGGGCTCAGGATCGACATGACCGTGAACGCCGCGGCCAGTGGCAGGGCCTCGATGCCGGCTTGCAGCGGCGACTGGCCGAGCCCGGCCTGCAACAGCAGGGTGAGCACGAACATGAAGCTGCCGAAGAAGAAGACCAGGCCGAAGTTCACCAGCAGGCCGGCCGAGAAGGTGCGGTCGCGGAACAGTGGCAGGTCGAGCAGTGGCTCACCGTTCCGGCGCGCCAGGCGCCGCTCCCAGGCCAGGGTCAGTGCCAGCATCGGCAGCGCGGACGCGAGCGATACCCAGGTCCACGGCGGCCAGCCCTGGTCACGGCCGAGCGTCAACGGCACCAGGGCCAGGGCGATGCTGGCCGAGACCCCGATGGCACCGAGCGGGTCGAGCCTGGGCCGGTGCTGCGCCCAGGCGTGCGGCACCACGCGGGCCGCGGCGACCAGCGCCGCCACGCCGACCGGCACGTTCACCAGGAAGATCGTCCGCCAGCCGAGCCCGAAGATGTTCGCCTGGATCAGGCCGCCGCCGAGGATCTGCCCGGACACGAAGCCGGCACCCATGGTCACGCCGAACCAGGCCAGCGCGCGGCTGCGCTCGTGTACCGGGAACGTCGCCGTGATCAGCGCCAGCACCTGCGGCACCATCAGGGCACCGGTGAGTCCCTGCAGCAGTCGCGCGGCAACGAGTTCGGTGGAGGACTGGGCGAGCCCGCACAGCAGCGACGCGGCGGCGAAGCTGATCACGCCGATCATGAACAGCCGCCGGTAACCGAACAGGTCGCCCAGCCTGCCCCCGGTCACCATGCCACTGGCGTACATGAACGCGTACCCGCCGACGATCAGTTGCAGCGCCGCATCGCTCACGTGCAGGTCGCGCTGCAGGGACGGGGCCGCCACGTTCACCGCCCAGATGTCGAAGCCGGCCATGAACATCGCGGTCAGCACGACCGGAAGCATCAGCCAGCGGCGCGGATCAGGCCCGGCCGGGGCTGGCTGGAGCCTTGCTAGCCTTGCCTGCGCATCGGGCACGAGTGCTCCTTGTAGTTCGATGCCCATCGAAGTTCGATAACGATCGAACAGTACAACAACCATCGAACTACTCGCAACTCTGAGCTATGCTCGGCACTGTGATGGACGATGGGGTCGAGCCGGCGGTAGCGGACATCCACCTGCCGCGGGTGCTCGCCGCGCTCGCCGACCAGCACCGGCTGGCGGCCGTGCGGTTCGTGGCGCGGCACGGCGAGTCCTGGTGCGCCCAGGTCATCGAGGAGGCCGGGCTGCCGATGACCAAGCCGACCTTCTCCCATCACCTGCGCATCCTGCGCGAGGCGGGCATCGTCACCAAGCGGATCCAGGGCGCCCGGGGCTACATGTCGCTGCGAAAGGCCGACCTGGACCAGCGATTCCCCGGCCTGATCGACTCCATCCTGGCCGCCGACGCCGAAACCGTGGCCTGACTCCCGGCTCCGCAGCCGCTGAATGCATGATCACGGGACGCTGTTCATCGCCTGAGGATGCCAGCGTTGCGGCAAGCCCAGTCGCCGCGCCGTGTGCCGGGAGGATCCACTCACTGACGCTTGACGGCTTGGAGAGTGTAGCTGTGCGGCAGGCGCCAGGGCTGGCTGGCCAGCCGCCACTCGCCACCGCCGACCTGCTCCATCATTCCGGGCAAGGCCTCCCACGGCACGCTGTCATGTTCGGCCAGGGCGGTGATTTCCATACCCGAGTCCAGCAGGGCTGTCACGATCTCCCCGAGACCGTGGTTCCACTCCTGGGTGAGGTTGTGCTCGAAGACCGCGTCGGTCTCGACGTAGGTGCCTGCCTCGTCGAACACCATCGGCTCGTCCCGCTCGACGTAGGGGTAGCGCAGCACGAGCAGGTCGTCGTGGCGGGTGTCATCCAAGGACCAGAGCACCGGGTGGCCCTCACGGAGGAACAACCGCCCTCCGGGCCGCAGCAGGCCGCTCACCTGACCAGCCCAGCGGCGGATGCTGGGCAGCCAGCACAGCGCACCGACACCCGTGTACACCAGGCCGAACACACCGCATCCGAGTACCTCGGTGGCCGAGTAGACGTCGGCCTCCACGAATCTGGCGTCAGCGCCCGCCTGGGCGGCCAGGTGCCGGGCCTGCACCACGGCTGGCGCGGAAAAGTCCAGCCCGGTCATCGAAGCACCCAGCCGGGCCAGCGAGATCGTGTCGGTGCCGATGTGACATTGCAGGTGAACGCCACGGAGCCCGGCGATGTCACCCAGCCGGGGCAGGTCGAACCGGACGACGTCGCTGAGGAACCCAGGGTCCTCGGCGAACCGCGCGACCCCATAGTCCGGGGACGCGACATGCGCGGGAACCCGCTCATCCCAGTTGGCTTTGTTGACGATGCGGTAGTCCTCCACCCCAGAACCGTCCCACACGCCGCGCCGCGGATCCCGGGCCGGAAGGATCTTCCTCCGCGGGTCGCCTTCCGCGATGGGTAGCAGCGCGGGTCTACCCCGGCCGGTGGCCGGTGGGCGGCGGGCTTGCCTCAGGGGGCTGGTCCTCCCCGGTTTGTTCCGGCTCCCGCCGGACATGCAGCCCGAGCAGGCCCCGTACGAGCCGGGCGCACCAGCCCTGTGGCTCCTGAGCCAGTGATGGCGTTTGTTCCTGGGACCAGATGCCAAAGGCCAGCAGGGCCAGGACGGCCATCGTGACCATGATCGACACACCAAGCACGATGATCACAATGATGAGAACCATCCCCAATTGCCTCTCTTGCCACAGGCGGGCCTAGGCGTTGTTCGAGGATGGCGCTCGCAATGGTGACCTATCGAGGTTCTGTAAAGGACATCGACGGGACCAGATGGGGACCACTGACGGACCTGCGGATTTGTGTTCTCGCACAAGTGCTTGCGGTACTTCGGCGCCCGCTACCATTGCTCCAATTCACGGGAGGTTGCGATGGCAGGTGGGCGTGCCGGTCCGCCGCGGACCGTACTCGAGGCACAGCTGCGGCACCAGGACCGGACCTACGAAGAGGTCGCGCAGGAGTTTCAGCGGATCGCGCATCAGCTTGGTGAGCGCGGGCTTAGCATTAGCGCGCGCCATCTGCGAAGACTGGCATCGGGAGAGCGCAGCGGCACGACCCCGGCCACCCGCCGGGTGCTGCAGGTTCTGTTCAACCAGGGGGTCGATGAGCTGCTTCAGCCATTCCCCGGAAGCCAGGTCCACAGCATCACGCCGCCCGGTCAGGTGGCGGCGTCTTATGCCGGCTCATCCGAGGAAATTATCGCAGCAGCGGCCCAGCGGGCCCGTGGTTTCGCCCTGCTCACCCACGCGTCCACAACAAGTGAGCTGATGGACCAGATCTATGACGACGTCCGGGAGCTTGCGCTCATTTATTCGCACCGGCCGCTGCCTGAGCTCCTCGGTCGCCTGGCGGCCACCCAGGACGTGCTGTTTGCCTTGTTGGAAGCCCGTCAGTCACCAGCTTGCGCGCGGCGGCTCTATTTCCTCGCCAGCGTCATGAGCACCTTGCTGGCCAGGGCCAGCCACGATCTTGGTGACGTGTTCGCCGCCCTCGCCCAGGCCCACACCGGTTTCATCTGCGCCGACCGAGCAGACCACGACGGCTTGCGGGCCATGATCCGCGGCTTTCAGTCAACGTATACCTACTGGGCGAACCAGCCGCATGAATCTATCCGCTACGCCCAGTCCGGGATGAGGTTCGCCGCTGCGGCCGGCAGTTCAACAGCAGTATGGCTGCCCATCGGCGAGGCGCGCGCCTGGGCCCGACTGGGCCATGACGTGAGGGCCTGTGAGCTGATCGAGCAGGCTGAGCGAATGCGTGACCAGGTACGGCCCGACGACCTTGACGAACTCGGTGGCGTGTGCACCTTCGGGAGATCAAGGCAGCTCTACGTCACCGCCGATGCCCTGTCATGGCTGCCCAACCGTGCCAAGCTCTGCCGCCAGTACTGCGAACGGGCGGTGGCCGCATACCAGGACACCTCGGCCGAGGACTGGTCGTTCATGTTCCAGGCATGCTCGCACACGGACCTGGCGATGGCCCGGATCGGCGAGGGCGAACTCGACGGCACCGCAGAAGCAATGGCGCCTGTCTTCGAACTCGACCCGGCCCTGCGAACCAACTCCATCATGCGGTCCGTGCAGCGGGTTCAGTCGGCGCTCAGCAACACCCCCCACGCGGGCAGCAGTCCAGAGCTAGAGGCGAAGATGAGGGCATTCGCGGGCGCGCTGACCGTGTGCCAGAAGGTACGAGCGCTGCCGAGCCCCGCGCATTGAACGTGACCGTCGCCCAGTGGGCCATTTGTCAAAACTCGTCAGGGGGTGGCGCGATAAATCCCTAAACCCCGATGCCGCCGACCAGGGCCGCCGCCTGGTCATCGAGTGGACTGCGGACCTGTGACGTCAACCCGGCAGCACCGCGCCTGACGGATGTCACGAGAAAAGGGCCGAAGGCCTCTGTCGGGCTGCGGTGCGATGGCGTGTGGTTGGCAACTAGAAGGGGTGGCCCGCGCGCATGCCCGGCGCGCGCAAGGGGTGGCAGGAGAAGGGCAGCGGCAGGCGCCACTGGACCTGCCGCGCGGGTGGAGCGCGTGGGTGACCGTCTTGGACCGGGCCGGGAGCGGCGGCACGTTCCCTGGCCTTGTGGAGAGGCAGGATGCCATGAGACGCGCATACCGTGCTGTCACCGTGCTCGCGGTGGCAGCCGCCACACTCACCGCCGGGGCTACCGCCGCAGCGGCCCCCGCCGCTGGCCAGGTGGGGAAGGTGAGACTGTATTCCGCACGGGTTTTCGACACCCCGGAGGCGATGGTGGCCGGACCTGACGGGGCATTGTGGTACGTGAACACGATCGGCAACTCGATCGGCCGGATAACCACCAGCGGCCACGTGAAGTCGGCCTTCCACGCTCCCAGCATCAAGCGCCCATCGGGGATCGCGGCCGGGCCGGATGGGGCGCTGTGGTTCACCAACTACACCGGCAACTCGATCGGGCGGATCACCCCCAGCGGGCAGGTGACCAACTACACAGGCACCGGCATCAACGGCCCACAGGGGATCACTACGGGCCCGGACGGGGCGCTGTGGTTCACCAACACCGAAGGCAACTCGATCGGGCGGATCAGCATCGCCGGGACGGTGACCAACTACACCGGTACCGGGATCAGCCACCCGCAGGGGATCGCGGCCGGGCCGGATGGGGCGCTGTGGTTCACCAACCCGGGCGGCGACTCGATCGGGCGGATCACCACCACCGGGACGGTGACCAACTACACCGGTTCCGGGATCGACACCCCATGGGGGATCGCGGCCGGGCCGGATGGGGCGCTGTGGTTCACCAACTCCTTTGCCATCGACCGGATCACCACCACCGGGCAGGTGACCGTCTACCCCGACCCCGGGATCAACGACCCGGAGACGATCGTGGCCGGCCCGGACGGGGCGCTGTGGTTCACCAACCCCACTAGCGGCACGATCGGGCGGATCACCACCGCCGGGACGGTGACCGGCTACTACACCGGCGCCGGGATCTCCTCCCCGTGGGGGCTCGCCGTCGGCCCGGACGGGGTGCTGTGGTTTGACAACTCCGCCGGCAACTCGGCCGGGCGGATCACCACCGCCGGGACGGTGACCAGCTACCCCGACCCCGCCCGGTCGGGCGCCGTGGGGAGCATCACACGCGGGCCCGGTAAGACGCTGTGGTTCCTCGCCCGTAACGCGATCGGCCGGATCACCCCCACCGGGAAGGTGACCTACTACACCGGTCCCCGGATCGCCAGCCCCTGGGGGATCACCACCGGCCCGGACGGGGCGCTGTGGTTCACCAACTACGGCAGCAACTCGATCGGGCGGATCACCACCACCGGGACGGTGACCAACTACACCGACCCCGGCCTGGCCGGCCCGGTGGGGATCACCACCGGCCCGGACGGGGCGCTGTGGTTCACCAACTCTGGCAGCAACTCGATCGGGCGGATCACCACCGCCGGCCAGGTGACCGGCTACTACACCGACCCCAGCATGTCCAGCCCGGGAGCGATCACCACCGGTCCCGATGGGGCGCTGTGGTTCGGCAACGACGTTCAGAACGGCTCGGTGGGGCGGCTCACCACCACCGGGCAGGTGAGCACCTACGGCGCTGGCATCGCCTGGCCGAACACGATCACGGTCGGCCCGGACGGGGCGCTGTGGACGATCAGTTACACCGCCGAGATCATGCGGGTCACCACCGCCGGGCAGGTGACCACCTTCACCGGCGCCGGCAACAACACCTACGGCCTCGCGGCCGGGCCCGACGGGGCCGTGTGGTTCGGCAACGCCGTCCCCGCCGGCTCGATCGGGCGGATCACCACCACCGGACAGGTGACTACCTACCCCGCCCCCGGTGCCGACAGCCCGGGCTCGATCACCGCCGGGCCCGACGGGGCCATGTGGTTCGGCACGGGCAACGCCCTTATCGGACGGATCACCACACCGTGACCCCACCGTCATGGCGGTTCTGCCCCGGGGGCCAAAACGCCATGATCATAAACCGGTCAGGGCCTCGCCGCCCGGGCGAGCTCGGTGGCGAGTTGCCCGGCGATGGCCTCCCACCCGCGGGTGTGCTGATCGGCGAGCCCGGCCGGCAGCAGGGTGTGGCGGATGGTCATCAGCGTCTGGCCACGCTCGCGCGGTTCCAGCAGCACGGTCACCACGCTGCCGCGGCTGGGATCTGCCCAGGTGGAGCAGGCCCAGGTGAAACTGAGCCGTGCGGGCCGGTCCAGCGCCAGGTACTCGCCGGTGACGTAGAACTCCGCACCCTCCTCCTCGATGTCGATCCGCAGCCGCCCGCCGACGCGTGGGTCCGATTCGATGCCGCGGCACCGGGCCGGGCGGGGGCACATCCAGTCCGCGAGCGCCGCCGGGTCGAGCCACTCGTCGTAGACGACCTCGGGCGGAGCGGGCAGCAAGCGGCGGACCAGGGCGGTGGTCTCGGGAATCTCGGTCATCGGCGGCCATCTTCCCGCACGCCCGGGTGCTTGTCGGCCAGCCGCGCGGCGAGCGCGTCGGCGCGCTGCGACCAGAACGCCGTCTGCTCGCGGATCCAGCCTTCGGCTGCCGAGAGTCCCTCGGGGCGGATCGACAGCCAGTGCTCGCGTCCCCGGACCGCGCGCCGGACCAGCCCCGCCGACTCCAGCACCCCGATGTGCCGAGACACCCCGGCGAACGTCATCGGCAGCGGTGCGGCCAGGTCGGTGATGCGGGCGTCGCCACTGCGCAGCGCCACGAGCAGGGCGCGGCGGGTGGGGTCGGCTAGTGCCGCGTAGGTGCGGTCCAGGGCCTGATCCTCAAGATATTCAAGCACCTTGTTGACCTTATCCCACCCCGCGTGATATTCAACACTCATGTTTAACGTTGGCAACTGAGCCAGACCCGAGGAGACGACTGTGCCCATCTACCAGACCGCTCACTACCAGGTGAAGGCCTCGGCCGTGGACAAGGTCAAGGCCGCAATCGAGGAATTCGTCTCCTACGTCGCGGCGAACGAGCCGGGCAGCCGGATGTACACCGCCTGGCAGCAGGCCGACGACCCGACCAGGTTCGTGCACCTCTTCGAGTTCGCCGACGAGGCCGCCCACCAGGCGCACGGTTCCTCGGACGCGGTCCGCCGCTTCGAGGCCATCTACGGGCCCGAACTCACCGGCGGCCCCGTTGTCTTCACCGACTACCACCAGATCGCCACCAACCGCTGACCCTGGCCCGCTACTCGGGCTGTTCGGGTTCCGCGGCGAAGAACCAGACGAAGGACACCCGGGCGAGGGGGAACGCCAGAAACCACAGTGCTGCCGCGACATAGGGAGCGAACGCGGCAATCGGCACGGTCAGCGCGAAGAACACCGGCCCGGACAGGCTACGGGCACGCATGGCCCGTATATACGCGCGCCCGACGTCCGGCCCCAGCAGGTTTCCCCTGCCGGATGCGTACCAGAAGTAGGCCGCGGAGGCCGCCGCGGTCAGGCATACCGCGACCGCATAGAGCACCGCCGCCGCGGGCGACCCGGTGTGCTCTCCGAGCACCGCGGTGGGAAACGGCAGGAATGAAATGAACAGGAGCAGCAGGAGGTTGAGCCACACCAGCGCGGGGTCGCCGCGGACGATGAGCCGGAATGCCTGGCGATGGATCACCCAGAACCTGGAGATCACCAGAAAGCTCAGCGCGTAGGCCAGGTAACGCGGCCAAAGATCGAGCAGCACCTTGGCCAGGTCGTTGTTGCTCGTCGTGGCCGGGACCGCGATATCAAGGATCAGCAGGGTCAGGGCGATGGCGAACACGCCGTCCGACAGTGCCAGGATCCGGCCGATGCCCTCTTCCGCCGCTTCGTCGTCCTCCTGCCGCGGCAGCCGCCACACCCGATCCGGCAACTTCCTCACTGGATCCCCCCAGCGGGTCCTTCACTCTCGGCTTAGCCGGCCTCGGCGAGGCCGGTGGTCCGACGGTAGTGGACGGGCCAGGGCTGTGGGGCGTGTTGGTCAGGCGATGAGGTCGCGGCGGCGGAACACCGCCAGTCCCGCGGCCGCCGCGGCCACGCCGATCCCGACCATGACCACCGCCGCGGCCGCCTGGAACGGCTGTGCGGGCACCAGGCCGATGTGCGCGAACGGTGTCAGCCCGACCAGCCACCCCGGCGCGCCCACCAGCGCGCCGACCGCCTGCCACAGGAACGTCAGCACCAGGAACCCGTAGGCGATCGCGGCGCTGGCCCGCGGCGCGACCGCGTACGCCAGCGCCGCGACGCCCAGGAACAGCAGTGCCGCGGGCAGGCAGTTCAGGCCGGCCTCCAGCATCTGCCCGGCCCGGACGCTGGTCCCGCCCGCCGCGGCCCCGGCCCAGGTGAGCAGGCCGGTCAGCACGCAGATCAGCGCCGCCGCGACGGCCCCGAGCAGCAGCCGCCCGGTGAGCCAGCCGGTGCGGCCGACCGGCAGCGCCAGCAGCGTCTCCAGTTGCTGGCCGGCCTCCTCGCGCCGGGCGCCCCCGACCTGGGCGCAGGCGAACAGGCTCACCCCGAGCACGTAGACGAAGAAGATCAGGGCGAGATACCCGGCCGGCGTCGTGATCGAGCCCACGCCGAGCCTGGCGACCTGACGGTTGACCCCGGCGGGTATCCCGTTCGAGGAGACGCTGCTGGCCACCACGCCGAGGATGAACGAGAACACCGCGAAGCCGCCCGCCCATGCGATCAGGCTGTCCCGCTGGCTGCGCAGCGCCTGCGCGACCGGCGAGGACAGCAGCGCCAGGCTGGACCCGCCGCCCCGTTCCGGCAGCAGGCCGCTGCCGAGGTCCCTGGTCGCGCCGAGCCGCGCCGCGATCAGCAGGAGCAGCGCGCTGGCCGCCACGGGCAGCAGCAGCACCACGGGCCGCGGCCCGGCGAACGGGCGCATCTCCTCGGCCCAGCCGAGCGGCGTCAGCCAGCGCAGCCAGCCGGCCCCGGCCACCGTGTCCGCGATCACCCGTAGCAGGAAGAACAGCGCGACCGCACCACCACCGATTTCCAGTGCGCTACGACGGTCCGGGGCAAGCTGGCTCGCCACCGCGCCGACTCCGGCGATCACGGGGATGACCGAGACCGTGGCCAGGGCCAGGTACGCCGATCCGGCCACGGGGAGGCGGCCTGCCGCGAACCCGGCGAACTCCGCGGCCCACAAGATCACCGTGGCTGCCCCGACCGCGGCCATCGCGGACAGGTAGACCGTGCGGCGGCTGACGATTCCGGCGAGGGTCAGCTCCGCCCGGCCCGCGTCCTCCTCGCCGCGCAGCGCCCGCACCGATGCCAGCAGGCCGAACACCGCGGCAGCGATGGCCAGCACCCCGCCGACCCGCCATGCCGTGTAGCCGCTGACCGCGGCCACGTTGTGCGGCTCGCCGTAGAGCAGGCGCAATCCGGGGTTCGTGCCGAAGCTGCGGGCGAACGCCTCCCGGCTGGCCGCCGTGGCGTACACGCGCCGGTAGCCGACAGGCTGGATAAAGGAGTAAACGAGGAACAGGTAGGTGAACACGACCGTGAGCACCCGGGCGTCCCTGAATGCGCGCGCCACGAGCGCTCCGGCTGGGCTGCCACCAGCGCGGGTGTCGCGGCGGGCGCGCGGCCGGGCCGGCGCGTCCTGGCTAACGGCTGGCATGGCCGTCGTAGTGGTGCAAGAAGATCTCCTCCAGCGAGGGCTCACGGCTGACGAGCGCGGTGACCGGATGCCCGGCCAGGGCCGTGACGACCGGCCCGACGCTGCCGGTGACCTCGAACCGCAGTGCGTTCGGGCCAGCCTGGTGCACCTGCACACCCGGCAGTGGCGGAAGCTCCGGCGCCTGGCCCTCGAACGTGACGTCCATGGTCTGCGCGCTCAGGTGGCGCAACTCCGCCAGCGTCCCCTGGTCGACCAGCTTGCCTTCCTTGAGGATGCCGACCCGGTCGCAGAGCGCCTCGACCTCGCTGAGGATGTGCGAGGAAAGGAAGACGGCCTGGCCGCGTTCCTTGGCCGCCGTCACGCAGTCCCGGAACACCATCTCCATCAGGGGATCGAGACCGCTGGTGGGCTCATCAAGCACCAGCAGGTCCGCCCGGGTGGCCAGCGCGGCGACGAGCTGCACCTTCTGCCGGTTGCCCTTGGACAGCGCCCGCACCTTCTTGCCGGTGTCCAGGTCGAAGCGCTGCACGAGTTCGTCCCGGTAGGCCCTGTCCGTGCCGCCGTGCAGGCGGGCGAGGAACTCCAGCGTCTGGGCGCCGGTCATGGCCGGCCACAGGAACGGTTCCCCGGCGACGTAGGCCACCCGCCGATGGGCTTGCACCGGGGCGGCCCACCCGTCGATGCCGAACAGTTCGGCCCGGCCGCTGGTAGGCCGGTGGATACCAAGCAGGCACCGGATCGTGGTCGTCTTCCCGGCCCCGTTCGGGCCCAGGTATCCGTACACCTCGCCTGGCTCGATCGACAGGTCGAGGGAGTCCAGCGCCAGCGTGTCGCCGTAGCGCTTGGTCAGGCCCTCGGTACGGATGGCCTTCGTCTCGCTGTTCTGCGTCATCTGGCGTGCCTTCTCATGTGGCTGGCCCTCCTGCTGCCGGTTGCCCTGCCTGGAGGTGCCGCACCGTCGCCCGTGCCTGTTCGGCGAGTTCCGGGCTGAGCAGCGGCTGCGAATAGAAGTCGATCAGCGCCCCGGCCAGCCGCAGATGCCCTTCTGCGGTGAAGATGTCGGCGCCCAGCCAGCGGGAAAGCTGGCCGTGCATCATGAGCAGGCCGGTCTGCATCGCCACCAGCGCCGCCGAGTAGCCGCGCGGGTCCGCCATCTGGCCCGGGTTGTGCTGCGCGAGCCACGCTTCGCACAGTTCCACCATCTCGTCGAACATGCTCTCGGCCGCCGGCGAGCCGTCCACCAGGGAGCGGGCCAGATAGCGGTAGGTCAGCAGCACGGTGGGGTGGGCGGCGGACATGAACGCCGGGTTCGCGAGCTGGCCGTCAAGCACTGCCTGCTCCTTGATCCGCATGAGCTGGTCAAGCGCGTAGGAGTCGCAGACCGCGCGCAGGTCGTCCTTGGACCCGAAGTGGTGCCGGATCAGGCCACCGGACACCCCGGCTTCCTTGGCGATGTCCCTGATCGTGGTGCCGTCCAGGCCGCGCTCGGCGAACAGGCGCAGCGCCGCGTCCCGGATCCGCGCCCGGGCGGTCAGGTCCTCGGCGGACCGTTCCCCGGCTGCGTTGGCTGCCACGGCTCACCTGCCACTGCACGAGTAAACAGCTTGCTGCTATTGCGTATAGCAAACTATACAGATGAATAGCCCCGTTGGCTAGCAGAGCGTGGCAAGCGCGGCAGCCGGCACCGGCGCAGAGCGGCGCCTGGCCGCGAGCCGATGTGCGGACCCGCGGCCAGGCGCTGGACAGGGGCCAAGGCCCCGTGACGGAGGAACGGGGCCTTGAGCCAGCGGGGGTTCCGGGGGGTCGTCCCCCGGGCCAGCACAGCTATTCGAGTGGCTGGTGGCCCAGGTCACGGGGCTGGCGGCCGGCGAATATCCAGCCGCCGATGGCCGCGACCAGGGGCATGCCGATCAGGATGATGAGCAGGTTCGTGACCGGGACGGTGGTGAAGATGGCGCCCACGCCACCGTTGAGGGAGTTGGTGCGGAACCAGCCCGCGGTGGCGACGTAGCCGCCCACGGTGCCGAGCACGGCGCCGGTGAAGCCGAGCGCGCCGGCGGTCGCGGCGGTGATGTTCCGGCGGGTTCGCCCGCTGGCTCCGGTGGCGGCCAGGGTGCGCAGGTCGCTGGCGGTCTCGCTGCGGATCAGGCCGACGCTCATGGCCAGGATGGCCAGCGCCAGGACGATGCCGAACACGGTGGCCCAGTTGACGATCGTCGCCGAGGTGGGGATGCTCGACCGCGTCTCCACGCTCATGTTCGCGGCCCCGGCCGCCACTTGGGCATTGTGGATCTGCGCGCTGGTCAGCGGGTTCGGGGTCTGGATCAGCCAGCCCGCGACGGTTTCGGGGCCGGTCTGCAGGTGCAGCGTGCGGACGGCATGCTCGGTGATCACCGTGTTGGGCGCCGACGTGCCGGATGGCAGTGCGCTGACCTCCTGGATCGGGGGGCTGGCCAGGCAAGCTGCCCCTCGGGCAGGGGAACGTCGTCGGGTTCTGGCCCGGTCCCGGGCTAGAGGGTCCCGGGCCCTTGGCGGCGCCGTAGTTGAGTTGCATGTTGGCGAGGCCGGACAGCCCGGGCCGCATGGTGAGGATGTCGGCCGTGGGACTGTACTGGGAACTCGTGATCCCGAAGGCATGCAGCAACTGCGGGGTGGCCACATACAGCGGCCCCGACCAGTCGCGGCCGCCGCCGTTGTGGTTGAGGTTGGCGTCCGTGGTCTCGAGTGCAACGACGTCCCGGGAGCCGAGGGCGGTGGCGATGGCGTGCGCCTTGACCCCCATCGACTGTAGCTGGGCGGGAGTGACGTTGGCGGGCCCGTTCGGGCCGCCGCCCTGGCCGTTGGGCGTGTAGACGATGAGCTGGTTCGAGGCCAGGTTCGGCCCGGCGTAGTCGAGCGCGCTCGCGTACCGGGCCGCCGCGGCCACCGAGATGATCACGGCGATCAGGATGCCGATGCTGATCGCGGCGAGCGCCGAGCCGGACCGGGCCCGGTAGCGGGACAGGTCCCGCAGGGCCAGGCGCGCCGAGATCGGGGCCCGGTTGCCCAGCCTGGCCAGCACAGCCAGGCAGAACGGGGCCAGCAGGATCACCGCGATGATGAGCACGACCAGGCCGAGTGCCAGTTTTGGCAGGCCTCCATTGCCATTGGCGCTGGCGCCCGACAAGCCGAACAGGATGAACGCGATCACCAGCAGGAGCAGTCCGGGGATGGCCGAGCGGCGCACCCGCTTGGGCGGGGCGGGCCGCCCGGACAGGGCGGTCACGATGGGGACCTTGGTGATGGCCCTGGCCGGCAGCCACGCCGCGAAGACGGCGGCCACCACGGCCAGCAGCAGCGCCAGGCCGACCACCCCCCACGGCAGGGCGAACATGCCGATCAGGTGGTGCGCGCTCTGCTCCAGCGCGGGCCGGTAAGCCAGCCAGCCGGCCAGCCCGAGCACCAGGCCGAGGACCGCGCCGGCGACGCCGACGACGGCGCCGTTGGCCAGCACCACGAGGCGGACGTGCCGGTCGGTAGCGCCCGTCGAGGCGAGCATGCCGAGGGACCGTAGCCGGCGCTGCGCCAGCACGGTGAAGCCGCCGACCGCGACCAGGGCGATGAGCAGCATCCCGACGACCAGGCCGGCGACGGAGATCGACTCGGGGTTGACCACGTTGGCCTGCGTCTGTGATCCGGCCGCCGTGATGTTATGGGCGACCGCGGCGGGAGGCCTGCCGGACCCGTCGAACAGCACGATGACCTGGGTCGGGTTATGGACTTGGCCGGGTGCCACGAGGGCGAATTCGTCCAGCAGGCTCTGCGGGTTCTGCACGATGCCCACGACGGTCCGTGCGGTGCCGCCCTGGTGCCACACGCTGCCGATCCGGAGGCCGAAGTCGGACGCTACCTCACTTGTCACCGCTACCTGGCCTGCCCCCGTTGGGAAGTGCCCGGAGACCAGGGAGAGCATCGGCTGCCCGTACGGGCCGTGTGGGTTCTGCGCACGTAGCTGGTAGGTGTTGATCGAGCCGGGGATGGCGACTGTCTGGTTCTCGATGACGTCGGTCGGGTGGAACCGCTGCTGGAGCGCCGCGAGCTGGCTGGCCAGGTGCGGGTCGGGGGCCTGGAACGTGGCCATGTCCTGGGCGGTGCCGAAGCCGGCGTTTTTCGGCGGCGGGTTGTTCGTGGCCGCCGCCGCGCCGATGATGGTAGCGGCCACGGCGACCGTGATCAGCGCGAGGACCAGCAGTTGCTGCCGCCACTCGCGGCGGAACAGGCGCCACGCCCAGCGGGTCACCGCGCGGCGGGCCGGCATGCCCCCGTTCTTGGCGCCGCTCGCGGGAGGCGGGGCGGCCGGGCGCTCGCGGAGTGCAGTACTCATTGCGTCTGTCCGGGGGTGCTGAGCAGCGATTCCGGGCCGGCCTGCGGCGCGGTCTGGTCCACCACGTACCCGTCGCGCAAGAACACCACCCGGTCGGCCCAGGAGGCAAGCTGCGCATCGTGGGTCACCACAACGGCGGCGACGCCGCGCTTGCACGCCTCATGCACCAGGCGCATCACCGCCTCGCCGTTGACCGAGTCCAGCGCGCCGGACGGCTCGTCGGCGAGCAGCAGGCGGCGCTCGCCCACCACCGCGCGGGCGATGGCCACCCGCTGCCGCTCGCCGCCGGAGAGCTGGTCGGGGAACCGGTCCGCCCGCTCGGACAGGCCGAGGTCGTCGAGGGCGCGCTTCCCGGCGGCGCGGGCGCGGCGGCCGGAGATCCCGTCGAGTTCCAGCGGCAGCGCGACGTTCTCCACCGCGGTCAGCCCGGGCAGCAGGTTGAAGTCCTGGAACACGTACCCGATCGAGCGGCGCCGCAGCCGCGCCTTGGCGCTGCGCGACATCTGCCGCAGCAGGGCGCCGTCGATCAGTACCTCGCCTTCCGTCGGCTCCTCCAGGCTGCCAGCGATCGTGAGCAACGTGGATTTACCGGAGCCGCTCGGCCCCATCACGGCCACCATCGCGCCCGGTTCCACCGAAAGGTCGATCCCGCGCAGGGCGTTCACCACCGTGTCGCCCTGTCCGTAGACCTTCGTCACGCCCCGCAGTTCCAACATGCTCATGTCATGGCCTCCTTGGGGCCCCGTCGTGCTGAAGGCGCGCCAGACAGCGCGTGCCGGTTGTCGGTCGAAGGTTGCTATGCGTGTTTCTCATCTGCGTGCTCCCGTTCGGCGCCGGATGTTCGGCACTGGCGGGGGTGCAGGCTGGGGGGCAGCCGGGACCGCGGTGGCCGCGTCGGCGGCGGCGCGCTTGAGACGGCCGTCGGCGGAGTCGAGCCATCGGATGACCGAGTCCAGCCGGAACAGTTCCGCGTCCACCACCAGCGCCAGGCTGAGGTCGTACTCGGCCTCGTCCTCCTTCAGGCGCGTCCACTGCTGCATGAGTTCCACCAGGTAACGGCGGTGTACCTGGATCACCTCGTGCACGTCCACGCCGGGGACCCGCAGCGCCACCAGCACCTTCATCACCAGCTCATCCCGGGGCGGCGAGCTCAGGTCCGGCGGCGTGCGCAGCCACCTGGCCAGCTCCTCCGTACCGCCGGAGGTGATATGGAACCCTTTCTGCGGGCCCGCTTCCATGGCGTCGTCGGACTCCACCAGCCCGTCCCGCTCCAGGCGCTGCAGCGTGGTGTACACCTGGCCCACGTTCAGCGGCCAGACCTCACCGGTTCCCGTCTCGAATTCCTCACGGAGCTGAAGGCCGTACTTAGGGCCCTCGCTCAGCAGCGCGAGCAGCGCGTGCCGGACGCTCATGCGGCGCTACAGTTGGTGATCATGCTCAGTACTATACTGAGTATATAGATGGGTCCGAATCACTCTGGGGAGTGATTCTGCGGCTGATTCAACCGCGCCGAGTCAGCCTGTGGGCGGACGAGCCGGCTGACCGGACGGTGCCGACATCAGCCTGTGGGCTGAGGCGGGGCTCCTTGGAGCGGCCAAGCACCGCTCGCTCGGCCAGCGTCCAGGCGGTACTCGTGGCCAGGTACAACCCGGCCGCCAGAGGCACGAACGCTGCGATCGCCACGGTGGCGAACGGCAACACCCGGGCCAGGGCAGCCTGTGCCCCGCCGGCGGCTGCGCCGGTTGTGGTCGCGCCGGTTGCGGTCGTCTCGGCCGCGCCTGCCCCGGCGGCCGGGCGGCGAGTACCCGCCGGGGCGCGGGTGTTCCCTGGTGTCCCGCCAGGGCCGGCGGCCCACTGGCGCGGCGGGCCATCCGGGCCGACAGCCAGCCGACGGCCGCCAGCAGCACGAAAAGACCGGCGAACACCGCTCCCTGGGCGCTGAACGGCCCGGCGCCGCCCAGCCAGTAGCTGGCCAGCGGCGCGCCGAACAGGCGGTGCGTCAGCAATGTGTTCGGCGCACCGCCGACCCGTGAGGACCGGAACAGCAGGGACAGCACGCTGAAGGCGGGCCATTGCACGAGCAGCGGCAGGCACCCAGCGAACATGCTGGTGCCCTCGGCCCGGTACAGCGCGGTCAGTTCACGCTGCAGCCGGTCCGGCTGCCCGGCGTACCGTTTCCGCAGGCCCTGGACGAGGGGAGCCATCCTGGCCTGTGCCGCCATCCCGCGCATGGCCCGGTAGCTCAGCGGCAGCAACAGCAGGCGCACGACCACGGTGAAACCGACGATCGCGGCCGCGGCCGCCAGGCCTCCGAGCAGCGGCGTGAGAAAGCTGACGAACGGTGAGACGAGGTGATAGGCGGCGTCTACGGGGACGCCGAGGAAACCGGACATGGTGCAACCCTCCAGCGGGCCGGGAATGACTAAGGGACGGCTGGAGACGGCCGCATTTGGCCAGCGGAGACGTCAACGGCGAAGTGGCATTGCGGCCCGGCGCGGGCCGACGTGCTCCGCGGTCAGGAACCAGCGGCCGCCGGGGCCGCCGATGGCGCTCTGGGACGCGGCCTGCCCGCGGCGTCCGGGTCGCGCTGTGAACCGAACGCGGCGCACCAGGACTTCTCGCGCAACGCGGCGGCACGCCGGATCAGCGGCACCGCCGCGGACAGGCGGCCGAGCCTGGCGCCGCTGGCCAGGCATGCTGCCAGCGCACCGGCCAGCACGACCCCGGCCAGCAAGGTCACGGCGACGGTGGACAGGCTCGACGGCGCGAGCAGAACGTGTTCCATCCCGTGCCACAGGTCGGCAAGCAGCGCCAGAGACGCTCAGCAAGCCGGTCAGCGCCACCACAACCTCCGCCGGGAACCCCGAGAGGGTGCCTCACTTCTCAGCGTACGCCGCCCGCCCGCCCTCGCCCCCGCGCCCGCCGCCCGCCCCGCCCTGGCCCCCGCGCCCGCCCCGCCCTGGCCCCCGCGCCCGCCCTCGCCCCGCCTTGGCCCCGCCCCCGCGCCCGCCCCCGCCGCCGTCCGTCGTCGCCCCCCCGGCCCCTCGCCGCAGGGGCATGAAAGTCACAACGAGGCCCTTCTATGGGCACCAGGCTTACATTCACGGCGGCTCCGGGCCACGCAGGCCCGGAGCCGCCGCTGGCCGCGCCGTCGGCTAGGTGCTGCGCTCCCAGGTGACGCCGAACCCGTTGCCGCTGCCGTTGAGCGACCCAGGCTGAGCCTTCACCTGACCGGAGTTATTGATCATGGTGATCTCGTCATCGGTGAACGACGAGATGACCGCTGAGTTCACGGTCGCACCGGAGAGCGTCCAGGAGTGGAAATCGGACAGGGGGAGGACGCCACCTGAGCCGCTCGGTGCCTCCGCGATCCACTCGGCGCTCGAGTTCGCGCAGCTTGAACAGCTCTGCGTCGTGGTGAAGCTGTTGGCCGAGTGGGAGGAGTCGGTGACCTTGAGGGTGTAGCTGCTGCCGCTGCGGACGACCGAGGCGCTGATGCTGTCGCCTGGCTGCACGCTGGAGCCGACCACTTGGATGCTGTTCGTGGGGTACATCTCCCACCAGCTGAAGTAGAAGGCGGAGCGGTGGTAGCACTCGGCCAGCGTCCCGTCCTGCTCGACGGAACCGCTGGTGAAGCCGTCGATGCCGACCCAGAAGGCGGCGAGCGACTGCTGTCCCGAGGTGCAAGTCACCGACGGCTCGGTCCAGTTACCTGTGGCCGTGCTGAAGGTGGTGCTTGTGTCGGCGTAACCGGACCAGTTGGTGCTCTGCACCTGGGTCAGGCCCTGGAACCGGGACGCATGCCCGACTGCGTGGTCGGTGGCATGCTGCCCGACCGACAGATGCCGTATCGCGGCACGGGCGGCCGCGAGGGCGTGTGCGTAGGTGGATGCGGAGGAGGAGGTGGCGGCGCTGGCACCTGGAGCAACGGCGATGACCAGGCCGAGCACGGGTGCGCAGGCTGCGATCGTGCAGGTCAGTAAGCGGGGGACGCGGCGATGCATAAGGTCTCCTCTCGGATTCGGCCCTCAGTGGCCGACTGCACACTGAATGTAACTTCTGTCCGCAATGTCATCAAGAGCCAACCCGACAGAAGTGTCCGGTTGGGCGGGGCGCGAGTGTCCGGTTGGGCGGGGCGCGCGAGTGGTGGGCGGGGGCGCGAGTGCGGCTGGGCGGGGGCGCGAGTGCCGGGTTGGGCGGGGGCGCGGCCGTCAGGCGCCGCTGGGCCAGGTGTGCACGGGCTCGTTGGTGTGCATGTGCTCGATGTAGCGCTGGGTCATCTGCCGCAGCGCCTCGGCACGGTCCGCACCGCCCTCGCTGATCGCCGCGACCGTGGCCGCTTGCCAGGCCGCCCCGTTCTGGCCGTTGATGCAGCGCTGCTCGATGATGCCAAGCAGCCGGTCGGCCAGGGCCTGGTCCATGCCCCAGCGGCCGAGCCCCTCGTGCGCGAGCGGCAGCAGGCGGCGGAGTACCAGTTCGACGGCTGGCACCTCGCCGGAGCCGGGCCAGTACAGGTTCGCGTCCAGGCCGTTGCGTGCCGCCTCGTAGAGGTTCTCGGCGGCGGTCGCGAACGACATCTGGGTCCACACCGGCCGCTGGGCCTCGGCGAGCACCCGCACCAGGCCGTAGTAGAACGCCGCGTTCGCCATGATGTCCGCGACCGACGGGCCGGCCGGCAGGACCCGGTTCTCCACCCGCAGGTGCGGCCTGCCGTCCACCACCGCGTAGACGGGCCGGTTCCACCGGTAGATCGTCCCGTTGTGCAGGCTCATCTCGGCCAACTGCGGGGCGGCGCCCCGGTCAAGCTCCGCGAGCGGATCCTCGTCCTCGCAGATCGGCAGCAGGGCGGGGAAGTAGCGGATGTTCTCCTCGAACAGGTCGAACACCGAGGTGATCCAGCGGTCGCCGAACCACACCCGCGGCCGCACGCCCTGCTGCTGGAGTTCCACCGGCCGGGTGTCGGTGGCCTGCTCGAACAGCGTGATCCTTGTCTCCTGCCATAGCCGCCTGCCGAAGAGGAACGGTGAATTGGCGGCCAGCGCGACCTGGACGCCCGCGATTGCCTGAGCGGCGTTCCAGTAGTTCGCGAAGCTTTCCGGGGAGACCTGGACGTGCAACTGCACGCTGGTGCAGGCGGCTTCTGGCGTGATGCTGTCGGCGTGGGTGACCAGCCGCTCCGGGCCGTCGATCTCGATGCGCATGTCCTCCCCGCGCGCCGCGAAGATCTGCTCGTTGATCACCCGGTACCGCGCGTTGGCGGACAGGACCCCCTCGTGCAGGTCGTTTTCCCGCAGCGTCGGCAGGATGCCGATCATGACGAGGCGGTTGCCGACGCTGCGCGCCTTGGCGTCCGCGTCGTTGAGGCTGCTGCGGACCTCCTGCTCCAGGCCCGCCACGGCATCGCCTTCGAGCCGCCGCGGCGGCACGTTGATCTCGATGTTGAACTGGCCGAGTTCGGTCGCCCAGAGCGGGTCGGCGATGGCGTCAAGCACGTCGGCGTTCTGCATGGACGGAGCCCCGTGGTCGTCCACCAGGTTCAGTTCGATCTCCAGGCCCACCTGGGCCGGGTCGGCCTCGAACAGGTGCTCGCGCAGCATCCGGGCGAACACCTCCAGCGAGCGCTGGAGCTTGTCCCGGTACTGCCGCCGGTCCTCGCCACTGATCTTGATCGGCTGAATGTCCCGGCCCATGAGGCCTCCGCTCAAGTCAAAGGAGACGATTACGGCGCCAAGCCGCACAATTTGACTTTACGCTGGCCCAGGGCTCGCCTTAGTCCCTTCCGTCACGGGTAAACCACGTTGGCCGCCGTGGCCGTGTAGCTGACCGTGTAAGGCGGACTGCCGGACAAGGTGCCGAACATGCCGCTGCGGGTGTGGTAGAGCAGCACGGAGAAGGACTCCCCGTGGCCGGGGACGAACCCGTTGCCGGTGTTGGCCTTCAGCGTGCCCGCCAGCGTGGCCTTGCCGCCGACGCTGAGCTGGCCGAACTTGGTCCCCGGCGTGGTCCCGGTGATGACCGAGGAGAGCGTGCCCGTGCTCTTCTGGTTGTAGGCGCCGGTGATCTTGAGCACGCCGCCGGTGGTGCTCGGGGCCACGGTGCCGCCGTTCAGCACCGAGCCGGTGATGGTGCCGAACCCGCTCAGCGTGCCCGCGGCGATGTTCATCTGCTTGGCCGCGGTGATCGACGCCGCCGGCCAGTTGCGTGGACCCAGCGGTCTGCTTGTAGCCGAGGGTGTTGATCGCCAGGGTGCCGCCGTTGACCTTGACCGTGCCGCTGTTGGTGAACGGCAGGTTGGTCGTGGTCGCGGTGCCGGTGCCGGCGGCCACGATGAGCGTCCCGCCATTGCTGAAGGTGTCCGGTGCCACGCAGCAGACCGACGCTCCGACGGTGGTGCCGGTGTTCATCGTCATCGTGCCCAGGTTGCTGAGCGTGGTGGTGCCGAACAGCTCCAGTTCCCCGGAGCCTGCCAGGCTCGTGGCGCCGTGCAGGGTCAGCGCGGTGGGGGTGGTGTTCGGCGAGGTCAGGGTCTTGGTGGTCGTCCCGCTGATCGTGGTCGTGATGGTGCTGCCGACGTCCAGGTTGCCGTTGATGGTCCCGCCGCTCCAGGCGAAGTTGCCCGCGCCGGTGAAGCTCCCTGGCCCGAAGAACGTCGACCCGCCGGTCAGCGTCACCGTGGTCCCCGACTGGATCTGCAGGTTGCTGGCGAGGGTGATCGAGGCGTTCTGGTCGAAGTCGACGGTGCCGCCGCCGCTGATGATGACCCCCGGGCTGAACTCGCCAGGGCCGGTGGTGTCGAGCAGCGTGCTGCCCGCGCTGACCAGCAGCTTCCCCTGGTCGTTGAAGTTCATGAAGGTCCACGTTGGCCTTGCCCGAGGAGCCAGGCACGGTCAGCGTCCCGGTGCTGAGGAACTCATCCGGGGTCACGCAGCACGTGCTGCCCTCGACCGTCGCGCCCGTCTTGATGGTGAACGCGCCGGAGGAGCTGATGTCCGCGGCGAAGGCCTCCAGCGGCCCGGCTCCCTGGACCGTGGTGGGGCCGTGGAAGGCGAGCAGCGCGTGGGTGCTGCCCGGGACATCAGCATGCTTCTTGGTCGTGCCGCTGATCGTGGTGTGGATCGTCTTGGCCCACGTCGAGGTTGCCGTCGATGGTCCCGCCGGTCCAGGAGAACTTGCCGCCGCCGACGAAGGTGCCCGGGCCCGAAGAACTCCGCGTTCCCGGTCAGCGTCATGGTGCTGCCCGCGCCGATGGACACGCCCGTGGCGAGCGTCATCGACGCGCCCAGTTCGAACTGGAGCGTGCCGCCGCCGCTGAGGTCCGCCCCCGCGCCGAAGTCACCCGGGCCGCCGGTCACGTCCAGCAGGCTGCCCACGGCCCGACCGAGACCGATCCCTGGTCGTTGAAGCTCCATGAATCGGCCAGGGTGGCCGTCCCGGCCGCGGACATGGTGACGGTCCCGTTGTTGAGGAACACATCCGGGTTCACGCAGCACACGCTGCCCTTGAGCGACCGCGCCCGGCGCCACGGTCAGCGTGCCGTTGTTGGTGATCGCCGGGCCGGCGTCCTGGATCGACAGCAGGCCGGGGCCGTTGATCTCGGCGGTGCCGTCGAAGGTCATCGGGTCCTGGCTGTCCGCTCGCCCGCGCCGCCGAAGGACGCATCGCCCTCGACCGTCATCGGCGAGTCGAGAGCTTCGAAGCCGTGGCTGACGCTCCACGAGAAGTCGCCCGCGACCGTGACGTCGCCGCCGGACAGCGACGCGTCGGTCAGCGTGAGGTCCTGCAACATGCGTCCCGCCCGGCATGCCGGTGACATGGGGCGTGGGCGCGGAGGCGGTGGGTCCGATGCTGACGCTGTCGCCGTTCGCGGCACCTCGTTGCTTGCCCAGTTCATGCCGTCTGACCAGCTTGAGCCGTCGCCCCGCCGGTCCACACCTGGTTGGACGACGCGCTGGCCGCCGTCGGTACCAGCAAGGCGGCCGTCAGGACCCCGGTGCCTGCTGCCAGGGTCCCGGCGGCCGCCACCCGGGTAAGCGTGCGCCAGGTCGCTGAGCCCAGCCGCCTGGTGCGGGAGCTGCTGCCTGCCTCGGGCAGCGCGGGCCGATGGGGTCATGGTCACCTCTCATCCCGGAGCGCACTGCCCTGGTGTGCGAAAGGTACCTTTTGCTCACTAATCGGTGCAAGGATTACCTGGTCATTACTTTGCGCAGCCAGCCGTATCGCTCCTGGCACGGCCAGGAGCGATACGGCTAGGCGCACGCCGCCGTCAGGTCTCCACGTCCGCGCAATCTCGCGGACGGGGCCGGCCCGGCAGGAGAACTTCTGTTACGGGTAAACCACGTTGGCCGCCGTGGCGGTGTAGCTGACCGTGTAGGACGGACTGCCGGACAAGGTGCCGAACGTGCCGCTGCGGGTGTGGTAGAGCAGCACGGAGAAGGACGCCCCGTGGGCGGGCACGAACCCGTTGCCGGTGCTGGCCTTCAGCGTGCCCGCCAGCGTGGCCGTACCGCCCACGCTGAGCTGGCCGAACTTGGTTCCCGGCGCAGTGCCGGTGATGACCGAGGACAGCGTGCCTGAACTCGTCTGCTGGTAGGCACCGGTGATCTTGAGCACGCCGCCGGTGGTGCTCGGGGCCACGGTGCCGCCATTGAGCACCGAGCCGGTGATGGTGCCGAACCCGCTCAGCGTTCCCGCGGCGATGTTCATCTGCTGGGCTGCCGAGACCGACCCGCCCGCCAGTTGCGTGGACCCAGCCGTCTGCTTGTAGGGCAGGGCGCCGATGGTCAGCGTGCCGCTATTGACCTTGACGGCGCCGCTGTTGCTGAACTGCAGGAAGTTGGTGGTCGCGGTGCCGGTCCCGGCGGCCACGACGAGGGTGCCGCTGTTGCTGAAGTTGTCGGGTGACACGCAACAGCTGGACCCCCCGATCATGGTGCCGGTCTTCATGGTGAGGGTGCCCGTGTTGCTGAGGGTGGTGGTCCCGCTCAGCTGCACCTCTCCGGACCCTGCCAGCGTGGTGTGGCCGTGGAAGGCGAGCACCACGGGGGCCGAGGTCGGCGAGGTGAAGCTCTTGGTCGCCGTCCCGCTGATGGTGGTCCCGATGCCGCTGCCGACATCGAGGTTGCCGTTGATGGTCCCGCCGGTCCAGGAGAAGCTTCCCGTGCCGGTGAAGCTGCCGGCGCCGAGGAACGTCGCTCCCCCGGTCTGGAGCACCGTGGTGCCCGCCCCGATCGACACCCCGGTGGCCAGGGTCATCTGGGCGCTCTGGTCGAACTCCAGCGTGCCGCCGCCGCTGATGCCGGCTCCCGGGCTGAACTCGCCAGGGCCGACCGTCACATGCAGCTTGCTGCCCTTCCCGACCGAGACGGCCCCTTGATCGTTGAAGTTCATCCCGGTCAGGGTGGCCGTCCCCGACGTCGAGGCCGGCACGGTCAGCGTTCCGGTGTTGAGGAACTCGACTAGGGGAGACACAGCACGCGCCTGCCCCGACCGTCGCACCTGTTTTCAGGGTGAACGCGCCGGAACTGCTGATGTCCGCGGCGGAGGCTTCCAGCTCCCCGGTTCCCTGGACCGTGGTGGGGCCGTGGAAGGCGAGCAGGGCATGGGTGCTGCCCGGCGACATCAGGGTCTTCGTGGTCGTTCCGCTGATCGTGGTGTGGATCGTCTTGGCCACATCGAGGTTGCCGTCGATGGTCCCCCCGGTCCAGGAGAGCTTGCCCCCGCCGACGAGGGTTCCGGGCCCGAAGAACTCCGCGTTCCCGGTCAGCGTCAGGGTACTGCCCGCCGCGACCGATACTCCGGTGGCCAGGGTCTGGTGCGCTCCCAGGTCGAACTGGAGCGTCCCGCCGCCGCTGATGCCGACCCCGGGGCTGAACTCGCCCACGCCGGCGGTCACGTCCAGCAGGCTGCCCGGCCCGACCGAAACGGTCCCTTGATCATCGAAGCCCATGCCGGTCACGGTGGCGGTGCCCGCCGTGGACATGCTCACTGTCCCGGTGTTGAGGAATACATCCGGCGTCACGCAGCACGCGCCGCCCTGCATCGTCGAGCCCGGCGACAGTGTCAGGGTGCCGGTGTTGGTGACCGCAGGACCCGAGTCCTGGATCAACAGCACGCCGGGACCCTTGATCTCGGTGGTGCCGTCGAAGGTCATCGGGTCCTGGCTGTCCTCCCTGCCCGCTCCGCTGAAGGACGCGTCCCCCTGCACCGTCAGCGGCGCGGCGAGAGTTGCACTGAGCTGGCTGACGCTCCACGAGAAGTTGCCCGCGACCGTGACGTTGCCGCCCGACAGCGACGAGTTGGTCAGTGTGAGGTCCTGCAATTGCATCCCGGCCGGCATGCCGGTCACATCCGGCGTGGGCTCGGTGGCGGTGGGGGCGATGATGACGCTGTCGCCGTTCTGCGGCACCTCGTTGCTGACCCAGTTCTGAGCGTCTGACCAACTAGAGCCGTCGCCGTCGCCGCTCCACTGCTGGCTGGACGACGCGCTGGCCGCGACGGGGGCGAGCATGCTGGCGGCCAGGGCCCCGGTGCCGCCGGCCAGCGTCGCGGTGATCGTGATCACGGCAATCCTCGGCCAGGCCGCAGAGCGCAGCCACGTGGTGCGGGAGTGCTGCCTGCTCCGGGCAGCATGAACCGGTGGTGTCATGGTTACCTCTCATCGCCGGAGCGCATCGCCCTGGAAATGCGAAAGGTACCCTTTACCTTTAGCCGGCATAAGGATTACGGAGCCTACCTGACCCCGACCGGTGGCCCGGCCCACTCGGCCCGGCGCCGAACCGGGGCCGACTTTGAAGCTAGCCTCCTGGCACCGCGGCATGGCCGGAACTGGGTGGCCCGGCCCCGTGCGGTTAAGGAAGGGGCTGGAGACCGGCAGGCGGGTGCGACATGATCTCGGCATGGGTTCTCCGCATCCCCGCGCCGGACCGTTCAGGGCGGCGCTGGACATCGAGGCATCGGGGGATCTGGCCTTGCGGCTGGGCACGGCCCGGCTGCCCGCGGGCAGCGACACCTGGGAGCGCGGCGTGCCGGCGGACTGGCTGGCCCGGCTGATCGAAGACTGGCAAGCCTTCGACCCGCTGACCCTGCAGGCCAGGCTCGACCGGCTCACCCACCTGCGGGCCGAGGTCGACGGGGTCTCCGTGCACCTGGTGCACGCGCCCGGCACCGGGCCGGATCCGCTGCCGCTGGTGCTGACCCACGGCTGGCCGAGTTCGTTCCTGGAATACCTGACGCTGCTGCCGCTGCTCACCGACCCGGCCGCGCACGGCGGTGACCCGGCGGACGCCTTCACCGTCGTGCTGCCCTCCCTGCCCGGTTTCGGCTTCTCCGGGCCGCCGCCACCCGGAGGCCTGACGTATCCGCAGGTCGCCGAGCTGTGGCACACGATCATGACCGGCGTGCTCGGCTACCGGCGGTACGCCGCCCATGGCAGCGATCTCGGTGCCGGGGTCACCGCGCGGCTGGCCCGCGCCCACCCGGACGAGGTCGCGGCGATCCACCTCGCCACGCCCGGGCTCGCCGCGCCGCCCAAGCCCTGGACCGATCCGGTGAGCGAGCACTTCGCCGAGATCAGGGCGTGGTTCGAGGAAGAGGGCGGCTATTCGCACATGCACGCCACCAAGCCCGCGACCATCGGTGCCGCCCTCGACGACTCACCGGTCGCGCTGGCCGCGTGGCTCGGGGAGAAGCTCACCCGGTGGAGCAGCACCACGGCCGACGGGCAGCCAGCCTTCGACCGGGACCGGCTGCTGGCCACGCTCACCCTCTACTGGGCGACCAGGACGGCGGCCTCGTCGCTGCTCCCGTACTGGGCCTACCGGCATGCGCCGGGCAGCGCGCTGCCCGCCGACGACCCGGGGCCCGTCCCGGTCGCGATCGACATCTTCGGCGGTGAGATCGTCCCGTTCCCGAAACCGCCACGGGAACTCGCCGAGCGCTACTTCCACGTCACCCACTGGGCCGAGCACGACCGCGGCGGCCACTTCCCGGCCGTGGCCGAGCCGCGGCTGCTCGCCGACCGGCTCCGCGAGGTGTTCCGGCCGTGCCGGGGGTCATAACGCCGCCCAGCCGCCGGGCCCTCGCCGTGGCGGCGCTCGCCGTGCTGGCCGCGCTCCCGGCCGCCGGGTGCTCCGCCGGTCAGCCGGCCACGTCGCAGGCAACGGTGGCGACGTGTTACGCCTTCGCCGTGCAGGCGCTCAGCAAGCACGTCACGGTGACCTCGGTGCCCCCGGCCTGCACCGGCCTGACCCATGAGCAGATCAACCTGGCCGTGGACCAGGCCATCCGCGCGGTGGTCGGCCCGCACCGCAAGGTCGTCGCCCGGCGGCTCGCCCATGAGGAGGCGGCCTACCTCTCCTATCTCGTCACGGTGGTCCCGCCGCGCGCCCCGGCGCCGCCGGTGGCCGCCCCGCCCCGGCCGTCCGATCGCCTGCCGCTGGACCTCGCCGCGCTGGCCGCCTGGGCGGTCACCGTGGCGGCGGGCACCTGGCTGCTGGCCGGCTGGATCGCCCGCGGCGGGCTGCGCCGCGGCTATGCCCGGGTGGCCGGGGTACCGCGGTTGGTCATCGTCGGCCACTTCACGCTTGCCCTCACCGGCCTGGGCATCTGGATCGCCTTCCTGGCCACCGGCACGGCCGGTCTGGCCTGGGCGGCCGTGGCCGTGGTCCTGTCGGTGGCCGGGCTCGGCATGGCCACCCTGGCCGGCGGCCTGCCCGAGCAGCGCCAGCCCAGCAACGGCCGAGCGGAAGCGCAGCCGGCCGCCGCTGGGGCGGGGGCGGCCACGGGGAGCGAGCCGGACGGCGCCGGGCTGACGGCCGTGCGTACTGCTGCGATCGCGGTGCCGTCCGGGAAGCCGCTGCCCGTCATCGCGCTGCACGGTGCGCTCGCGGCAGCGACCATCCTGCTGGTGGTGCTCGCTGCGATCAGCGCCCGCTGACCCGAGCGCCCCCGGCGCACCGCCGCGTCTTCACCGCCGGCCATCCTGACCGGCCGCCGCGGTGCGAGTGGCCACGCCGGAGCGGGCGTCATGCCGGAGCGGGGTGTCACGCCCACAGCGGAACCCGGCAGCAGGCGGCACCCGCCGGCCCATGCTGGTGTGATGGCCGGCGAATTCACCGGTGAGGTCGCCTCGTTCTACGCCAGGTACCGGCGCGGGTACCCGGCGGCCTTCACCGGTCTGCTGGCCAGCGCGCTGCGGCTGGACGCCGACGCGGTGGTCGCCGACATCGGCTGCGGCACCGGGCAGCTGACGATCCCGCTCGCCGGGCTGGCCCGTGCCGTGGTCGGCATGGACCCCGAGCCGGACATGCTCGCCCTGGCCGCCCGCGCCGCTGCCGAACAGGGTGCGACGAACGTGACCTGGGTGCTTGGCTCCGACGAGGCGCTGCCGGCGCTGGCCACGCTGGCGGGCCGTCCGGTACTGGACGCGGTGACCGTCGCCAACGCCATCCACCTGATGCCGGAGCAACGGATGTTCGCCGCGGCGGTCACTGCACTGCGCCCCGGCGGGGGCATCGCCGTCATCGCCAACGGCACGCCGCTGTGGCAGCAGCCCAGCGACTGGTCAAGGGCGGTGCGCCGGGCTCTGGAGGAGTGGCTGGGCACCAGGCTGACGTCGTGCTGCGGCACCGACCAGCAGTCCCGGCAGCGGTACCGCGACGCGATGCACCACGCCGGCTTCACCGGAATCCGTGAGGAATACGTCGAGTACACCAGCGACCTGGACTTCGATGAGCTGATCGGTGGCCTGTGCTCGGCGATGCCCGCCCACCTGCTGCCCCCGGCTGCCGAGCGTCCCGCGTTCGCCGCACGCATCCGCCGCGCGATCGGCACCGCTACCCCGCTCACCGAGCAGGTCCGCGTCGCCGCCCTCGTCGGCCGCCGCCCCTGACGCCGCCCCGCTCACCCGGTGCGCGCTATGCCCCGTTCTGCGATGCTTCGTACCACATCAGCACCTGTCAGCGCATGGGTCTTCGCGGCACCAGACCGGCTACCGGTTGACTAGAGCCGGCGCGCCCCGATCAGATACACCAGTGGCAACCTTCGTCCCGCACCGGAGGTAGGACCCTAATGCCCCACGTTCCGACCACCGCCGGAGAGATCGACGTCGCCGATCTCGGCCCGGTGCTCATGCACGAGCACGTGTTCATCCGGACCGAGACCCTGCAGCAGGGCTGGCCCGGCTTCGGGGGCTGGGATACCGAGGCCGAGGTGGCGGCCGCGCGCGAGCGGCTCAGCGGGCTCAGCCGGGCCGGGGTCGGCACGATCCTGGACATGACCGTGCCTGGCCTGTACCGCGACCCGGCGCTGGTCGCCCGGGCAGCCGAGGGCACCGGGCTGAAGGTCATGTTCGCCACCGGCTACTACACCTACGACAACCTCCCGTTCCCGTTCCACTACCGGGGACGCGGCAAGATCCTCGACGACGAGGACCGGATGCTGGAGTCGCTGTTCGAGCGGGACGTGACCACCGGGATCGGCGACACCGGGTTCCGCGCGGCCGTGCTGAAGATCGTGACCGACGAGCAGGGCATGACACCCGATGTGGAACGGCTGGCGATGGCGGTCGCGAACGTGCACGCCCGCACCGGCACGCCGGTATGCACCCACGCGCACGCGCCCAGCAAGAGCGGCCTGGACCAGCAGCGGATCCTGGCCGGCCGCGGCGCGGACATGGGCCGGGTGATGATCGGGCATTCCAACGAGAGCACCGACCTCGGCTACCTCGAGCAGATCATCGCCAACGGCTCCTACATCGGCTGGGACCGCTGCGGCCTGCAGGCCATCGTGCCGCTCGCCGACCAACTGGACACCCTGGCCAAGCTCTGCGAGCGCGGTTACGCCGACCGGGTCATGCTGTCCCACGACAAGGCCTCGTTCACCGACTGGTTCACCAATGCCGAGCAGGACTTCGTCCTGCCCGACTGGCAATTCACCTACATCCACGGCGCGCTGCTGCCCGGGCTGGCCGAGCGCGGCGTCACCGACGGCCAGATCGAGCAGATGCTGGTCCGCAACCCTCGCGATTTCTTTGGCCGCAACGACGGCCCGCCGCACCTGGCCGGCCAGCCGCATCACCGCGCCGGAGACTGGGTAATGGCGACCGCGGCGCCGCCCCGCGGTGCGAACCCGTTCGACGACTCGGGCGTGCGCGCCGACACCGGCGGGGTGCGGCACTATCCGGGCCTGCACGCCTCACTGCTTGAGATGCTGCGTGACAGTGTCCGGGCCGCGCCCGGGGCCGAGGCCCTGGCCGAGGTCGGCGGCCGCCGGATCAGCTATGCGCAACTGTGGGACGGCGCCGCCCGGGTGGCCGGCGGGCTCCGCGAGGCCGGGATCCGGCCCGGCGACCGGGTGGCGGTCCGGCTGCCGAACTCCATCGACTGGGTGCTGGCGTTCTTCGGCGGACTGATGGCCGGCGCCATCGTGGTGCCGGTGAACACCAGGTTCACCGAGGCCGAGGCCGGCTACGTGATCGGCGACTCAGGAAGCACGCACGTGTTCGAGCCAGGCGCGGCGCTGCCCGACGGCCAGCCTTACGTGCACGAGGACGAAACCGGGCCCGACGTCGCCGCGATCTTCTACACCAGCGGGACCACCGGGTTCCCCAAGGGCGCGATGCACACCCACGAGAACATCCTCGCGAACGTGGAGACGGTGTTCCGGTGCAGTTCCATCCCGCGGGACGCCGGGCCGGAGTTGCGCTCGCTCGTGGTCGTGCCGCTGTTCCACGTCACCGGGTGCCACAGCCAGACCCTGCCGACCCTGCGGGCCGGCGGCACGGTCGTGATCGACGCTGCCTTCGACGGCGGCCGGATGATCCAGACCCTGGAGCAGGAGCGGATCACCGCCTGCACCGCCGTCCCGGCGATCTACTACTACCTCCTCAACCATCCGGAATTCGCGCCGGCGAAGGTCGCCGGAGTGCGCTGGGCCTCCTACGGCGGCGCCCCGATCGCGCCCGCGCTGGTGCACCAGATCGGCGAGCGATTCGCCGCCGCGCGGCTCGCGAACGGGTTCGGGCTGACCGAGTCCACCTCGATCGCGACGGTGCTGCCGCACGAGTGGGCGGCCGGGCACGCCGACTCGGTCGGTTTCGCCGCGCCGCACACCGAGGTCGCGATCGACACCGGGGCCGGCCCGGGCGAGATCCTGATCCGGGGGCAGAGCGTCTGCGACGGCTACTGGCACAACCCCGAGGCCACCGCGCAGGGGTTCGCCGAAGGCTGGCTGCACACCGGGGATGTGGGCCGCATCGGCCCCGAAGGCCTGGTCTACGTGCTTGACCGGATCAAGGACATGATCAACCGCGGTGGCGAGAACGTCTACTGCGTCGAGGTGGAGAACGCCCTGATCGGCGCCCCCGGGGTCGGCGAGGTCGCGGTCGTCGGGGTGCCCGACGACATGATGGGCGAGAAGGTCGGCGTGGTGATCGTCCCCTTGCCCGGGGCCAGCGTGGATCCGAAGGTGGTCGTGGACTACGCACGGGAGCACCTGGCCGACTTCAAGGTGCCCCAGTTCATCGCGGTCAGCACCACGCCGCTGCGGCGCAACCCCAACGGCAAGGTGCTGAAGGGACCACTGCGGGACAGCGACTTCGGCGCGCCGCTTTTCGGCTGACGAACGGGCGGCCGTATCAGCCGACCAGCAGCACGAGCTTCCCGCGTACGTGACCGTCCTCGCTGACGCGGTGCGCCTCCGCGATCTCGGCGAGCGGGAAGGTCTGCGCGACGGGGAGCGAGAAGCGCCCGGACTCGATCAGCTCGCCGATCTCGGCGAGCGCGTGGACCGCGCGGCCGGCGTCCCCACTGCTGAACCTCACCCCGTGCTCCTGCGCACCACCGAAGTCGGCGATCGTCACGACGTGCTCCGGGCCGCCCGCGAGCTCGATGAGCCCGGGCAGGACGCCGCTCCCGGCGACATCGAGCGCCACGTCGACGCCGTCGGGTGCGAGCGCGCGAACCCGCTCGACGAGGCCCTCGCCGTAGGCGACGGGCTCGGCGCCCAGCGAGCGCAGGTAGTCGTGGTTGGCGGGACTGGCGGTGCCGATCACGTGCGCGCCGCGCGCCACGGCGAGCTGGACGGCGGCGCTGCCGACGCTTCCGGAGGCGCCGTTGATGAGCAGCGTGCTGCCGCTCCCGGCGCCGAGCTGGTCAAGCGCGCGCGTGGCCGTCTCGATGGCGGCCGGCAGCGCGGCAGCGCCGGGGAAGTCGAGCGACGGCGGGATCGGCGCATAGTAGGACAGCACCGCCAGCTCGGCCTGGGCCGCCCCCTCGGCGGAGAAGCCGAACACGCGATCGCCGAGGGCCACGTCCGCAACGCCCTCGCCGAGCTCGTCGACCACGCCCGCCGCCTCGTGGCCCATGGTCTGCGGGAGTTCCCCATCCATCAGGCCCTTGCGCTTCTTCCAGTCGCTCGGGTTGACGCCGGCCGCGTGCACGGCAATCCGGATCTGGCCGGGACCCGGATGCGGATCGGGGAGATCCACGATCTCGAGGACCTCCGGACCCCCGAACTGGCTGTAGCGGACTGCTTTCATCCTTCGTTCCGATCTCGGCCCGGGGTGTCTCGCTTGCTGCGCGCTCTACAGTCTGCCAGCCCTCGCGTGCCGGGCCCGCGCTCAGCGCACGCGGCCCAGGGCTGACTGGCTGTGCGTGTGGGAGGGCTAAACGGACCTTTCCCGCTCGGGACCATCACGGCGGTTGCCCTCCAGCCGGGCGGCGCGGGCCTGCAGGTAGCGCTGTTGCGGGAGGCTCAGTGCCCGCCGGGCCGCGGCCTGGTAGCAGTCCCGGGCGCCCGCCTGGTCCCCGGCCGCCTCCAGCAGGTGCCCGCGGACCGCGTGCAGCCGGTGGTCCCCGGCGATCCGCTCGTCGGATTCGAGGCCGGCCAGCAGGTCGAGCCCGGCCTGCGGGCCCCGGACCATGGCCACCGCGACGGCGTGGTTCAGCGCCACCACCGGGTTGTCCGAGATCCGCAACAGCAGCTCATACAGCGCCATGATCTGCGGCCAGTCGGTCGCCTCGGCGGTGGGCGCCTCGTCGTGGAGCGCGGCTATCGCGGCCTGGAGCTGGTACGGGCCGGCCGGGCCGTGCGGCAGCGCAGCGGTGATCAGCGCCACCCCCTCCGCGATGGCGGCGCCGTCCCACCGGTTCCTGTCCTGCTCGGCCATGGGCACCAGTTCGCCGTGCGGCCCGGTCCGTGCCGCCCGGCGGGCATCGGTGAGCAGCATCAGCGCGAGCAGCCCGGTCACCTCGCCGTCCTCGGGCAGCAGCCGGCGCAGCAACCGGGCCAGCCGGATCGCCTCCGCCGCAAGCTCCGCGCGCTGCAGCTCAGGACCAGACGTGCTGGCGTAACCCTCGTTGAAGATCAGGTAGAGCACGTGCAGCACCGCGGCGAGCCGCTCCGCCCGCTCGCTGGCCGCGGGCATGCTGAACGGCACACCGCTGGCCTTGATGCCCTGCTTGGCCCGGCTGATCCGCCGCGTCATCGTCGCCTCGGGCACAAGGAACGCCCGGGCTATCTCCGCGGTGGTCAGCCCGCCGGCCGCGCGGAGCGTGAGGGCGATCTGCGAGGCCGGCGACAGCGCCGGATGGCAGCAAAGGAAAAGCAGGATCAGGGTGTCATCGGCCGCGGCGCGGTCAGCGGCGTCCGCGGCGGGTGCCACCCATTGCCCGGGCAGGACCCGCCGGGCCGCGGTGTCCTCCCGCCGTTGCCTGGCCTGCTCGCTGCGCAGCAGGTCGGTGAGCCGCCGCGAGGCAACCGTGATCAGCCAGCCGCGCGGCTCGGCGGGGATGCCGTCCCTCGGCCACTGCACCGCGGCGGCGAGCAGCGCCTCCTGGACCGCGTCCTCGGCGGTGTCGAAGTGCCCGAAGCGCCGGACCACCGCGCCGAGGACCTGCGGCGCCAGGCGGCGCAGCAGGTCCTCGGCCCCAGATTCCGGCATGCGGCGGTCAGAGCTCCAGTTCGTCCCGGGAGTCGGCGACCGGCCGCACGTCGATGACCGCGTCAGTAGCAGCGCCGGCCGGGCCCGGGCAACCCGCCAGCCGTCCGGCGATCTGGGTCGCCCGGTCGAAGCTCTCGCAGTCCACGACCCAGTAGCCGGCCAGTACCTCCTGGGTCTCCGCGTACGGCCCGTCGGTCACCACCGGCGCCCCGCCGGCCAGCCGGATCCGCCGCGCATGGACCGGGGCGGTCAGGCCGCGGGTCTCCACCAGTTCCCCGGACTCGGTCAGGTCCTTGCTGAACTCCATCATGAACGCGCCCATCGCCGCGAAGTCCCCGGGCGCCCAGGCCGGCTTGCCCGGCGCCGCCTTCCCGGTCAGGGCGTCGTAGTCCTCCTGCGAGCCGTACAGCAAGATCATGTATTTCATCCTCGGTCTCCTCTCTCCGGCACCGTAGCGGTGCTGCCATCAGGGACGTCGGAGCCGTCCGCCGATGCCGGACATCCGCTGGCCGGTCATTTTCCGCGGGCCCGCCCGGCGCCGGTGCGGGACGGCCCGGCGCACATGGACCGGACCGGGTAGGCGATGTCGGCAAGGGCGGCTACCGTAGGCCCGGTGCGGGTAGCGACGTGGAACGTGAACTCGGTCAAGCAGCGGGTGCCGCGGCTGTTGCCGTGGCTGGACCAGCGGCAGCCCGATGTGGTCTGCCTGCAGGAGACCAAGCTTGCCGACGGCGCCTTCACCGAACTGCTCGGCGCCGAACTCGACCGCCGCGGCTACGCGGCCGCCGTGTGCGGCCAGCCCCAGTGGAACGGGGTGGCGATTCTCTCCCGGGTCGGCCTCGAGGACGTCGTGGCGGGCATCCCCGGCGGCCCTGGGTTCCCGGATCCGGAGGCGCGCGCGGTGTCCGCCAACTGCGCCGGGGTCCGGGTGCACTCGGTCTACGTGCCCAACGGACGGACGCCGGACTCCGACCACTACCACTACAAGCTCGCCTGGCTGGCGTCGCTGAAGGAACAGGTCGGCGCCGGCCCGGAGGCCGTCATGGTGTGCGGGGACATGAACATCGCGCCGACCGACGCCGACGTGTTCGACCCGGACGCCTACATCGGCCAGACGCACGTCACGCCGCCGGAGCGGGAGGCGCTGGCCAGCCTGGAGGCGCTCGGCCTGCACGACGTCGTGCGCGACCGCTGGCCGTCCGAGCGCGTGTTCACCTACTGGGACTACCGGGCCGGCATGTTCCACCAGGATCTGGGCATGCGGATCGACCTGGTGCTGGCCAGTGCCCCGGTGGCCGGCCGGGTGCGCGCGGCCTGGGTGGACCGGCAGGCCCGCAAGGGCACCGGGCCGAGCGACCACGCACCGGTGATCGTTGACCTGGACGAGGCGCCGGACGGTGACATCGGGCCGGTCGTGCCGCCGCCGTCGGCGCCCGCCGCCAAGCGCCGCTCGGTGAAGCTGCCCCAGGCGCCCTGACCTGCCCCGGCGTCCCCCGGCGCGGCCCTGATGCGGCGATGGCCGGCTTGCCTTGCGTCTCAGAGCACCACCGGCGGCCACAGGTTGTGCTGCGCGGCGATCGGGTCGCCGGCCCACTCGTGCATCGCGGCCAGGTTGTCATGCGCCGGGTACTTCTGCGCCGCCGGTCCGTCGGCGAACGCTCGCAGCAGGTTGGCCGTGACGCGCCGGGTGAAGTCGCCCGTGTGCCGGTTCATGCCGAACTGGTCGGGGCCGCCGAACGAGGCCACCCAGCGCATGGTCCCCGCGTTGAACACCCCCGCACCGCCGCGGTGGGTGTAGTACGCCGAGTCCGCGTAGCTGTTCACGCCGCGGCAGGTCACCGGCGAGTGGGAGAGGATCTCGATGGGCCGCTCGACCGGTGAGCCGGGGTTGACCCGGTCGTATTCGATGCCCACCAGCCCGCGGAACCTGGTGCCCTTCCGCACTCCAGTCCCGGCGAACATCCAGGCGTGCGGTGACGCGACCACATAGGGGGCGGACACGGGATTCGACTCGTACAGCGTGCCGGTCAGCGAGGACTCGGGATCGGGGTGCGGCGGCTCCCGCCAGTCGCTGGTGACCAGCGCGTTGTGCTTCCCGTACATCGGGTCTTGCAGGTAGCTCGTCTTGTAGCAGATGACCAGCCGCCGCGGGCCAAGCCGGGTGCTGGCCAGCCGGGTGCGCCGGAACATGCAGTTCGCGCCGAGGAAGGCGATGTTCACTCCGGCGTTCCTGGCGGCCGTGACGCTGGCCCGCTCCGGCGGCGACCAGTACTCGTCATGGCCCAGGGAGAACAGCGCGCTGGCCCCGTCCAGCAGGTGCGGGTCGGCCTCGATGTCCTGGCCGGTGGTGTAGGCGAGCGGCATGCCCAGGCGCTCGGCCAGCTCGATCAGCTTCCGCTCGTGGTAGAGGAACATGAAGGCGCCCTGCCGGTCGTAGGGCCGGTCCAGGCTGACCGCCAGCGAGCGGTTCTTGTAGTCGGTGATCCCGCCGGGCCCGTTGTACAGGTCGTAGCCGCCCCACATGTTGTAGGCCTGCCACGTCTCCACCGAGTTCTTGATCACGGTCTTGCCCGCGGTCTTCGCCGACCGCACGGTGACGGGGACGAACCGCTGCGCGCCCGCCTCTGAGTCCATCCGCAGCAGGTAGCTGCCCTCGGGCCAGTCGTGGGTGGGGATCGTGACGGACGGATCCCAGCGCGTCTCCACCGTGTTGGCGGGCTTGAGCACGACCGGCTTGTTCTGCTTGTGGCCGGTCACGGTGCCCGACCGCCATACCTTTCTGGCCAGGTCGCCGCCATACCAGCCCATCCGGAACGCGGTGACCGTGAACGAGCGCCCGGTCGTGGACGCGTACAGCGTGATCGGCTCGCCGGGCAGCACGCTGGCCTGTCCCGCGTAGCCCAGCATCGCGTCGGGGTCGCCCAGGTGCCTGATGTCCCAGCGCGGGTCACCGGGCAGCGAGTTTTCCGGCACCGGCCCGCGCCGCGAGGCAGCGGGCCTGGCACCCGATTTCGGCGCGCCGCCCGAATCGGCAGACTGGCAGCCAGCCGTCACCACAGGGACGGCGGCCGCACCGGCAGCCAAGCCGATGAAGGCTCGCCGCGAAAAACGAGAAGGCGAACCCATACGATCCATACTCCCCCCGCCACGCTGCGGGAACCGCCATGGCCTGCGCGTGCGTCCTATAGGTCGCGCCACAATCCAGCAAAATCTCCGCCGGCGAGGCCGAAACGAACGGCCCGGCCGGCGCTGCCGCGGTGAAAAAGGGGATAAGTGGTCTCCGACTCGGCCAGCCGGGCAGAATGGTGACCACCGTCAGCCATCGGCGCGGCCACTGTCAGCCATCAAGGAGCACGTAATGCTGCCCTGCGCAGCCCGGGACACCGCCGCCCGGCGCATGCCCGCACTGCCGCCGCGGTCCGCGGCGCGCCCGGCGGCCCGGCAACTTCCGCAGGCGGCATGACCGGCCCGAACCTCGCGACACGGGTGGGCGCGGCAATCGTCCGGCGCAAGCAGGACACCGCGCCGCCCCAGGACACCGCGCCAGCCCAGGATGCCGCGCCAGCCCAGGACGCTGCCCCCGCGCAGCCTCCGGCCGCACCGCCCGCGGCCGCGCCCGGGCGCAGCCGCCCCGCCCGGGCCCTCGCCACGCTGCGGCGTCACTGGCTGTTCGCCGTGCTGTTCACCGCCGGGCTGGTGCTGCGGGCGCTGACCGCGGCGGCCTACCACCCCGCACTGATCTACGTCGACACGCTCAAGTACCTCTACGGCGCGTCGCCCGGCTCCGAGCCGTTCGGGTACACGGTGGCCCTGAAGATCGTGCTGGCCGTCGGGGACCTGGGCACGGTCGCCGTGCTCCAGCACCTGCTCGGCCTGGCCATGGCCGTCACCCTTTATGTCGTGCTGCTGCGCCGCGGTATCCCCCGCTGGCTGGCCGCCCTCACCACCGCGCCGGTGCTGCTCGACGCCTACCAGTTGCAGATGGAACACACGGTCATGCCCGACGTGCTGTTCGAGGCGCTCGTGCTGGCAGGGCTGGCGGTGCTGCTGTGGCGGCCGGTGGTCACCGCGGGATACGCCGTCGCGGCGGGCGTGATCCTGGCCGCTGCGGCGACCGTGATGCAGTTGGGCGTGATCCTGGTCGTGCCCGCGGCGATCTACGTGCTCGCCGTCGGCGGTGGCTGGCGCCGGGCCACGGCCAGCACCGGCGCGCTGGCCATCGCGTTCGCCGCGGTCATCGTCGGCTACTGCGGCGCCTCCTTTGCCCACGACGGCCATTTCTGGCTGGCCCGGCGGCAGTCCCTCACCGGCCGGCTGGCCGCCTCCGCCGACTGCGCCACCCTGCAAATGTCCGCCGCTGCGAAGGCGGTGTGCCCGACACCGGCGCAGCAGGCCCTGGGCCCGGACTGGCTGGAGCACTCCGGCCAGTCGCCGCTGGCCGATCCGGTCACCAACCCCCTGCCGCCGGGGGCCAAGCGCGGCGCGGCGATCGCGGAACTGAACGCGGCGGTCATGGGCCAGCAGCCGCTGCGGGTGGCGGCCTCGGTCCTGCGCGACTCGGTCCGGCTGTTCGCGCTGACCCGGGAGCAGACCGCGGGGGTCACGCCGATCGGGCGCTGGCAGTTCCAGGACGGCTACCCGGAATACCCGCCGTGGGTCGAAGTCTGCCCGCCGGGGCCCGATAACCCCGGCACCTGCATGACCGCACAGCAGGCGGTGCAGAGGCGGGTGGCGCCAATCACCGACCTGCTGGTCCGTCCCGGCGGACCGATCGTGATCGGCGTGCAGCGCAAGCTGTTCGGCGCCTTCCACGCCCACACGCTGAAGCCGTCCTACGGCGGCCCGGCCCAGGTCGACCGGCCGATCGCGGGGTTCCTGCGGTCCTACCAGCTCGACGGCGGCTACACTCCAGGCCCGCTGCTCGCCCTGTGCACGCTGGCCGGCCTGGCCGGCTCACTGGTCCTGCTGCGGCGCCGCCTGTCCACCCGCACCCGCCAGCTCGGGCTGGCGTGCCTGCTGTTCACCGGTACCGCCGTGTTCGCCCTGCTCGCCCCGGACGTCTATCAGTTTTCCTGGCGCTACGAATTGCCCGCCACGGTCACACTCGTACCCGCAGGGGTCCTCGGGGTGGTGACCCTGCTGAGCCTGCGCGGGGCGGGCCGTCAGCCGGTGCGCACGGAGCAGATGCCCCAGGAGTGAGCCGCGGCCGTCAGTCCTGGCCGCGTGCCGGGACAAGCAGGCCCGCGTCCGCGAGCACCACGTCGTTGGGGCGCGGGCTGGTCCGCACCCCGGCGGACAGGCCCCGTACCATGGCGGAGCCCAGCGTGCGCCGGTCGCGGGCGTGGGCGAACGTGCGGGCCCAGCGGCGCAGCGTGGACCCGCCGTAGGCGGCCCGCTCCAGCGGAGCCAGTGGCGCGCTGTCCTTGAACATCCAGATCTTGTTGCGTACCTCGTAGAAGAACCGGTCGCCCGGGTCGACGTCGGTCGAGCCGAACGTCTTGGTCTTGTGCACCACGACGCTGGCCGGGCACAGCAGGCCGGTGTTGCCGCGCAGCAGCCGGGTGGTGAACTCGAAGTCGTCGTTCCACAGGAAGTAGTCGGCCCTGGGCAGGCCGCGCCGCCGGCATTCGGCCGCGTCCACCAGTACCGACACGAACGACGCCGAGCGGATCGGCACGCAGCCCACGGCGGCGGCGGCCAGCCGCTCGGCCTTGGCCGCGAACGGCTTGCGCCGCGGGGTGTTCATCGGGTGCTCGCGCCCGTCGGTCCACAGCACCTGGCTGGCGACCAGGGCAGGAGGCCGGCCGTCGGCGGGCTGGGCCGGGCGTGGCCCGGCCGCCCCGCGTGGCTGGGCGGCCATCCGGTCCCTGGCGCTGAGCAGCGCGCTCAGCGCGCCGGGCTCGGGCACCGTGTCGTCGTCCATCAGCCAGATCAGGTCCGCGCCGTCGGCCAGGGCCAGCGCCATGCCAGCGGCGAACCCGCCGGCGCCGCCGGAGTTGTGCTTGAGTTCGGCCAGGTGCACAGCGGGAAACGCGTCCCGCACCGCAGCAGCGGTGCCGTCCTCCGAGGCGTTGTCGACCACGATCACCTTGTCCGGTGCCCGGGTCTGCCCGAGCACCGCCGCCAGCGACTCAAGCAGCAGGTCGCGCCGGTTGTAGGTAACCACGACCGCGGCCACCTGCGGACTGCCGGGGTCGCCCATCAGTGGCCCCTGCGTCCGGGTCTTCTCCATCGCCCGCCAGGCCAGCACCCGCAGGCGGCGTACGGCCGGGTAGCGGCTGCTGAACTCGCGCACGGTTCGCTTGAGCCGGGGCGAGGCCGCGGCGGCGGCCTCGATCCGCCCTGCCAGCCCGTGGCCGCGGCCCTCCCGCGGCCTGGCCGCCGGGTACTCGCGCTGGTACTGGCCGACCACCAGGGCCGCCGCGGCCTGGACCGCCGCGTCCAGGATCGCCTCGGCCGGCTCGTCCGACGGGCTGGCCGGCGGCCCTGCTAGCCCGGGAGAACGACCCCCCTGGAACCCCCCGATCGCCTCCGGCCCGGTTCCTCCGTCACCGGGCCGTTGCGTCTCCTGTGGCGGGCGCAGGTCGTCGAGTTCGCCGGCGATCTGATAGCCGCTGGCCCGCAGGCCGCCGATGAGGGTCTGCGACTGCTCCTTGGCCCAGGCGTCCCGCTCGGCGGGCAGGACCAGGCGGCCGCCGCGCGCCCGGCCGGCCAGCGCGCGGTGGGCCACCGTCTCCTTCACGTTCCACATGTAGAACCAGTCGGGGACCTCGTCCGGGCCGGGCAGCGCCTGGTTCAGCCGCCGCAGGAACTCGGTCTCGGCCATGCCGAGCGAAGCGTTCGGCCGGGCCCGGCCGAGGTCCGCGCAGGCCGGGTCGATGCTCAGCAGGGACGCGAACCGCTCCCACAGCAGGCCGGCGGCCGACCCGCGCGGCGGGTTGGTGATCACGTGGATCCGCTCCGGCGGCACGTGCTCGGCCCACAGCCGGAGGATCGCCAGCGTGTCATGCACCCGCCAGAACCACCACTGGCGCCGGTCGGCATCCACCGATTCCCGGTCGATCACGTCGGAAAGCCAGTCCTCCCAGCTCCGGGCGTTGCGATGCTTGACGGTCTCCTGCCACTCCGCGGGCAGCAGCGTCGCCATGTCGCGGACGGTCAGCACGATGTGCACCTGGGCCGGCTGGAGCGAGCGCACCGCATGGGCGGCCTGCCCGGAGTCGGCCGCGGAGAACAGCTCGTGCGAGATGACCGCTGTCTTCCCTGGCTGTTTGGCCTGGCTGGCCAGGATCTCCCAGTCGCCGGTCCAGGGCCCCGCCGGGTCGGAGGCCAGCTTCTCGATGCCGCGCAGGTCCTGGCTGGCCCGGAAATGGTCCTGGGGGTGGTGCCCGGGCAGCACGACGCCCTGGGCGGCCAGTTCGGCGCGGTTGCCCCACAGCACCTGCTGGATAAAGGTCGTGCCGGTTTTGGGCTCCCCGATGTGCAGGAAGACCCTGGCTTCAGCGGCGGGTTGCACTGCCAACCGGTACACCTCGCGGGTTCTGGGTGATGGCGCGGCTGACCAGGCAAGATGGCCTGCCGCCGCGACCAGCCGGGCGAATCAGCACACAAGCTATCGTAGGAGAGGGGGCGCCCAATGCGGTACGCGAGTACCTGCGCACAAACCTGCACACAGCTGACAAGCCGCCTATGCTTTACAAGCGTGCCTCGGGGCCACTTGCGCTGGTCCCGCTCCCTGCGGCACGCATTTCATAAGCACAGGAAGGCGAGTTCTGCTTATGCATGAGCCCTTCTCGCTCCTGGTCCCCGTCTATGACGGAGACCGGCCCGACTACCTTCGCCGGGCGTTCCGCAGCGCGGTCCACGACCAGACCCTGCGGCCGGACCAGGTGATCATCGTTCGGGACGGGCCGGTGCGGGCGGAGCTTGGCGAGTGCCTCGATGAACTGCGCAAGACCAGCCCGGTGCCGGTGACGTTCGTCCCGCTGCCGCGCAACGGCGGCCTGGGTCCCGCGCTGGACCGCGGGCTTGCCGCGAGCCAGCACGACGTGGTGGCCCGGATGGACGCCGACGACGTGGCCATGCCGCACCGGTTCGAGGTGGAAGTGCCGCTGATGACCGGCGCGGACATCGTCGGGTCCGGGCTGCTTGAGTTCTCCGGCGACACCGACGAGATCGTCGGGCAGCGGGTGCCGCCCACCGGCGCCGAGAAGATCGCCAGGTACGCGCGGATGCACGACCCGTTCAACCACCCCACGGTCGTGTACCGGCGGCGTGCCGTGCTCGCCGCTGGCGGTTACGGGGACCTGAAGCTCATGGAGGACTACGCGCTGTTCGCCCGCATGCTGCAAAACGGCGCGCGGGCGGTCAACGTGGCCGAGCCGCTGGTCTACTACCGGGTGGGAGAGACCGCGTTCAAAAGGCGCGGCGGCACCGACCTGCTCCGCTCGGAACTGCGGCTGCAGCGCGAATTCAGGAAAAACGGCTTCACCACGCCCGCGCAGTACCTGCGCAATGTGGTCGTCCGCGGCGGTTACCGGCTGATCCCCTGGTGGGTCCGCCGTGCGGTGTACCGCCCGATCCTTTCCCGTGGCGGCCGTGCGGCGCAGCAGGCTGCGCCCGAGCCCGCGGAGGGTGACCACGGTGGGCAACATGACGGCGGGACCACCGGCTCCGCCCCTGGCCCGCGGCTGCCGGTGAGCCCGTGAGCGGGACCGACCTCGTCATCGTCGGATCCGGGTTCTTCGGGCTGACCATCGCCGAGCGGTGCGCCAGGGACCTGGGCCTGCGGGTGCTGATCCTGGAGCGCCGGCCGCACTTCGGCGGGAACGCCTACAGCGAGAAGGAACCGGAGACCGGGATAGAGATACACCGGTACGGCGCGCACCTGTTCCACACCTCGAACGCGCGGGTCTGGGAGTACGCCAACCGGTTCACCGATTTCACCTCCTACCAGCACCGGGTCTTCTCGGTCTACAAGGGCCGGGTCTACCCGCTGCCGATCAACCTGGGCACGATCTGCGAGTACTTCGGCGCCGTGATGTCACCGGACGAGGCGCGGGCGCTGATCGCCGAGCAGGCCGCCGAGGTGCCGCCGGGCACCGCGGCCAACCTTGAGCAGAAGGCCATCTCACTGGTCGGCCGGCCGCTGTACGAGGCGTTCTTCCGCGGCTACACGTTCAAGCAGTGGCAGACCGACCCCGCCGACCTGCCCGCGGAGGTCATCGCCCGGCTCCCGGTGCGCTACACGTTCAACAACCGCTACTTCAACGACACGTTCGAGGGCCTGCCGGTCGACGGGTACACGGCCTGGCTGGAGCGGATGCTCGACCACCCGCGCATCGAGGTGCGGCTGGACACGGAGTTCGCCAGCCTGCGCGCGGACCTGCTGGGAAACGTCCCGATCGTGTACACGGGCCCGTTGGATGAGTATTTCGGCTACGCTGCCGGTGATCTGGGCTGGCGCACCCTGGACTTCGATCTTGAGGTGCTGCCGACAGGGGACTTCCAGGGGACGCCCGTGATGAACTACGCGGATTCCGACATCCCGTTCACCCGCATCCATGAGTTCCGCCACTTCCACCCCGAGCGGGACTGGTACCCGAAGGACAAGACAGTGATCATGCGAGAGTTCTCGCGCTTCGCCGACCGCGGCGATGAGCCGTACTACCCGATCAACACCGCGCAGGACCGGGAACGGCTGCTGGCTTACCGGGACATGGCGGCCCGTGAGCCTGGCGTGATCTTCGGCGGGCGCCTGGGCACCTACAAGTACCTCGACATGCACATGGCCATCGGGTCCGCGCTGAGCGTGTACGACAACCGGGTGCGGCCGTTCTTCTCCGGCCACCAGCCGCTGGACAGCTTCGGGGGCAGCGATGACTGACGACGCCACGGCGGGCGTGCCGTCGGTAGCCAAGGAGGGCGCGGTGGGCGTGCCAGCGCCGGCCGCCGCGGGGCGGAGCCTGCGGGTCGTGCAGCGGGTGGTGTTCCCCGGCGCGGACCTGGACGTCGTCCCGCTGTACGTGGAGACCAACCCGGAGCGCGGCGCCGCCGAACTCGCCGCCGAGTTGCTGGCCGAGTCGCTCGGCAACCGCGACCCGGTCCCCCCGGCCCCCACGGCCATGGGCGTGGCGAGCGGCGAGACACAGTCGGTCATCCAGTTCGGCGCCGACCTGCCGGGCCACCCGTGGGAGGAGATCCTGCCCCGGCGCGGCGCGACGATCAGCGCGGGCGGCCGGGTGTCGTTCGGCACCTACTTCAACGCGTTCCCGGCCAGCTACTGGCGCCGCTGGACGAGCGTGGACTCGGTGACGCTGCGGCTGCGTATCGCCGGGGAGTGCACGATCATCCTGTACCGCTCGGCGGCCAAGGGGCACAGCTTCCCGGTCGAGACGATCGGTGTCGAGACCGACGAACCGGTGTCGGTGGAGCGGGCCCTGCCGCTGGCCCCGTTCATCGACGGCGGCTGGTACTGGTTCGACATCGTGGCCGGTCCGCGCGGGACCACCGTGATCCAGGCGGAGTGGGCGGTGCCGGCCGAGCCGGCTCCGCCGGGCCGGATCAGCCTCGGCTTCACCACGTTCAACCGGGCCGACTTCATGGTGGGGCACCTGCGTACCCTGGGCGCCTCGGCGGAGGTGCTCGACCTGATCGACGTGGTGTACGTGATCGACCAGGGCACCAGGCGAGTGGCCGACCACCCGGACTACCCCGACTCGGCGAAGAGGCTCGGCGGCAAGCTGCGGATCATCGAGCAGGGGAACATCGGCGGCTCCGGCGGCTTCTCCCGGTCCATGGACGAGGCGGTGCGCGCCGGGGACAGCGACTACCTGCTCATCCTGGACGACGACATCACCCTGGAGCCGGAGAGCATCCTGCGCGCGGCGGCCTTCGCCGACCTGGCGCGCAAGCCGACGATCGTCGGCGGGCACATGTTCAGCCTCTACGACCGGTCGGTGCTGCACGCGTTCGCGGAGTCCATCGCCCCCCGCAAGTGGTGGTGGGAAACCTCGCCGAACACCAAGGCCAGGCACGACTTCGGCCGCCGGAACCTGCGGAACACCCCGTGGCTGCACCGCCGCGCCGAGGCCGACTACAACGGCTGGTGGATGTGCCTGATCCCCACGAAGATCATCAAGGAGCTGGGGCTGGCGATCCCGGTCTTCATCAAGTGGGACGACGCCGAGTACGCGGTGCGCGCGGGCGCCAAGGGCTACCCGACGGTGTCGCTGCCCGGGGTGGCCGCGTGGCACATCCCCTGGCTGGACAAGAACGACGCGCTGGACTGGCAGGCGTACTACCACATCCGCAACCGGGTGATCGTGGCGCTGCTGCACTCGCCGTTCAAGCGCGGCGGCCGCCTGATGGCCGAAAGCGGCGAGCGCCAACTGCAGAACCTGCTGTCGATGCAGTACTCGACGGCGGCGCTGCGGCTGCTGGCCATCGAGGACGTCCTGTCCGGCCCCGGCCACCTGCACCGCGATCTCGGCACGAAGATGACCAGCCTGCGTGAGCTGCGCCAGCAGTTCACCGACGCACGCGGGACCGCCGACCTCGAGGACTTCCCGCCCGCCCGGCGGAAGGTGCCGGACCAGTTGAAGACGAGCACCACCCCGACCAACAGGGTCAACCTGATGGCGAAGGTCGCGGCCGGGACGCTGCACCAGTTCCGCAAGCCGCGCAAGTTCCAGCGGCCGCAGATGACCCTGCCGTACCAGGACGCGGCCTGGTGGGTGCTGTCCAAGCTGGACAGCGCCGTGGTGTCGGCGCCGGACGGCACCACGGCCGCCTGGTACCAGCGGGACCGCAAGCAGTTCCGCGAGCTCGCCCGGCGCAGCGCCGTGCTGCACATGCGGCTGGTGATGAACTGGCCCAGGCTGGCCAAGGAGTACCGCTCCGCCGCGGCGGAGTTCACCTCACCGGCCAAATGGCGGGAGACCTTCGAGGCGTCGCTCGGGGATCCGCCCGGTGGGCCGTGAGCCAGGCATCCCTCGGGCGGAACGGCAAGGCGCCAGCCCCGGCTGAGCCGGCGGGCACGCCAGCCCCGGCACATCCGGCTGCCGACCGGGTACCGCTATCCGGCAATGTCGTAGCGCATCCAGAAGAGGGTGCCCCGGCGAGCGCGCTGCCCGCATCGGCCGCGCAACCCGTGACTCCAGTGGGGCCTGTGGCGCCGGCCGGGCCGGTGGCGGCCGCAGCGCCGGCGCCGCCCGCCCGGGGTGCGGTGAGCGCGCCGCGCAGCGGGGGGTGGCGGCCGCGGGCGGCCAGGTATGCGCCGGCCGGCGCCGCCGCCCTGGCCATGGTGGTGCTCGGCTGGTGGGGGCTGGCCCGCGGCTCAGCCATGGGCAACGACGAGGTGGCGACCCGATGGGCAGCGCTGCTCAGCCTCCGCGACCTTGCTCACCTGCTGAACAACCAGGACGCGGTGCACGGGCTCTATTACCTGCTGATGCACTGGTGGGCCGCGGTGGGCAGCAGCCCGGAGGTGCTGCGGATCCCGTCGGTGCTGGCGATGACCGTCGCCGTGGCGATCGTCGCGTTGCTCACCCGGCGGCTCACCGGGTCCGGCTGGGCGGGACTGTTCGCCGGGCTGGTCATGGCGCTGACCCCCATGATCAGCTTCTACGCGCAGACCGCGCGCTCCTACGCGATGGTGCTCGCCTGCGTGGTGGCCGCCACCCTGGTCCTGGTCCGCGCGCTTGACGCCGAGGCTGCTGGGGCGGGCGGGCAGCGCATTATGCGGTGGTGGCTCGGGTACGGCGCGCTCGTGGTGGCAGCCGGCTATCTGAACGAGATGTCGCTGCTGATGCTGGCGGCGCACGCGGTCACGGTGCTGGTCGCCCGCCCCGGCAGGACGGTGCTGCGGCGCTGGGCGGTCACGGCCGCCGTGGGCGTCGTGCTCGTCGCGCCGCTCATCCTGATCAGCGTCCGGGAGGACGGCGCGGTCACCTGGATCCCCCGGCCCGGCGTGACCGCCCTGCGGGTCCTGTTCCATGACTACTTCGGCTCCACTACCGGGATCGCGCTGCTGCTGCTCGCGTGCGCGGTGCTGGCCGTCCTGCCCGCCGCGGCGCCCGCCTGGTGGCGCGGCGGGGTCTCGCTGCCCTCGGTGGCAGCCCCGCTGCTGGTGGTTCCCGCGCTGGTGCTGATCCTCGAATCGCTCACGGCGCGGCCGTTGTACGTGGACCGTTATGTCCTCTACGGCGAGGCTGGTGCGGCCATGCTGGCCGGCGCGGGCCTGTGGCGGGCCGGGCAGTGGCTGCAGGGCCGGTTCGGTGGCCGGCCAGGGCTGCTGTGGGTGCCGGGCGTGGCCGTCTGCGTGTGCGTGCTTGTCCTGCAACTGGCGCCGCAGCACCAGATCCGCACCCCGGCCAGCCGCCTGTTCAACTTCGGCGGCCCGTCCCAGTACGTGGCCGCGAACGCGCACCAGGGGGACGGGGTGATGTTCTTCGGCAACCTCTTCCGCAAGGCGCGGCTTGGCTACCCGCAGGACTACACCAGGACCACGGACTTCGGGATGGCCGAGTCGCCGCAGCAGGCCGGCACGTTCCGGGGCCGCGACAAGCAGTTCCCGGCCGTGCATCCGCTCATGCTGGACCACCAGCGCATCTGGGTGATCGGCCACGTGCCTTCGCCGCGGCTGCCCGACCCGCTGCTGCGCGCGGAGAGCGTCGTGCTCAAGCAGGATTTCCGGCAGGTCGCCGAGCGGCGGTTCAAGGGGATCGTCGTCACGCTCTGGCAGCGGCGCTGACCGGGCGGACCCGGTGACCGCCGCGCCGGACGTGTCCGCTCTGCGGATGCTGCGCCAGGTCAGGGACCAGATCGACCGCGACTACGCCGAGCCGGCTGGCATCCCCGCGCTGGCGGCCGCGGCCGGTTACTCGACGGCGCACTTCATCCGGGCCTTCCGTGCCGCCTACGGGGAGACGCCAGGAGCGTACCGGACCCGGCGGCGGGTCGAGCGCGCCTGCGAGCTGCTGCGGTCGGTGAACCTGTCGGTCACCGAGATCTGCCACGCGGTCGGTTTCACCAGCCTCGGGTCGTTCTCCGCCCGTTTCTCCGGGCTGATGGGCCAGTCTCCGTCGGCGTACCGCGCGGAGGCCGCCCGCCGCGGTGGGCCCGCGCCGATCCCGGGCTGCTTCGCCCTGATGTGGCGCACCGGTCTGCCTGCCGCGCCCGCCTCGGCCGCGCCCGCCTCGGCCCCGCCTGTCCCCGGCCCTCCTGCGCGCTGAGGGCAGCTCCGCAATTTCGGAGAAGCGTCCCGGCCCTGCTCAGCCCTAACGTGGTGCTTCGTCAACCGGCATCAAACAAGGAGCCACCATGATCATGGGCATGTCGTTCGTCTCGGTCTGGGTGCTGAACCAGGACTCGGCCAAGGAGTTCTATACCAAGAAGCTGGGCTGCGAGCTCACCACCGATCTCACGCTCGACAACGGGATGCGCTGGCTGACCGTCCGCCCGCAGGGCAGCACCGGCCAGGAACTGCTGCTGATGGACCCGGCGCACTCGATGCTCGACGGCCCTACCGCCGAGCAGGTCCGGGCGCTGGTGGCCAAGGGGGCGCTGAGCCCGGGAGTGATGGCGACGTCGGACTGCCGCGGTGACTACGCCGCCCTGTCCGCCCTGGGTGTCGAGTTCGTGCAGGAACCGGCCGTGCGCCCCTACGGCGTCGAAGCCGTCATCAGGGACGACTCGGGCAACTGGTTCAGCTTCACCCAGCGCCACGGCTGATCCGCCGCCGCGGCCCGGCTGTCACCGCAACCGCGCGTGCGGAGCGTACGGTTGCCGGGGCACCGGCGAGGGGGTTGACTGGCGGGATGTTCACCGAAGCCGAGCTTGAGTACCTGCGGTCCCAGCGCCTCGGGCGCCTGGCCACGGAAGCCCCCGACGGCACGCTGCAGAATAGCCCCGTCGGGTTCGAGGTCGACGCCGAGGCCGGGGTGATCCTCATCCGTGGCCGGGACCTCGGCAACACCCGCAAGTTCCACAACATCGCGGCCAACGGAAAGGCCGCCTTCGTGGTCGACGACATCGCGTCGCTCAACCCGTGGATCGTGCGCTGTTTCGAGGTCCGCGGCACCGCGGAGGCGCTCACCGGCCAGCAGCCGCCCAACTCGTACATGAGCCCCGAGGTCATCCGGCTTCATCCGCGCCGGATCATCAGCTGGGGCCTTGGCCTGGAGGGCAACGAAGGCTCGCGCCGCACGGTCGGCTAGCCGCCGTGCGGCACGCTGCCGCTGGGCTGTCCGGCGTCACCGGTCAGGCGTACAGGCCGGTGACTGTTTCCGCGGCGGCGGCGAAGGCGGGATCGCCGGTGGCCGCGTGCCCGCGCTGGCAAGCCTCGACGAGCTTGACCTGGTGCGGGTCCAGGCTGCGCACGGCAGCTACGGTGAGCTCACTGCCTGGCGGGCTGGCCGGGTGAGGTTGGGTTACCGGTTCGGTGCCCGCGTACAGTGCGGCGTGCTCGGCGAGCACGTGGGCCAGCGCGGCGGCGCCGTCGGTGGCGGGGATATGGGCGGTGAGGATCTCCACGGCCATCGCGCCGGTGACGCCGTGCAAGTGGAAGATGTCCGGCCGGGCCAGGTAGCGGCGGGCGCCATCGGCCGCGGCCCGTACGACCGCCATCCGCAGGTCACCGGCCTGGGGCGGCGGGCTGGCCGGCTGCCCGGTGCGGTAGCGGGCCGCCCAGTAAGCCAGCGCCCGGGCCAGCTCGCCGCGCCGCGGCGGTGTGTCGACCGCGTCCGCGGCCCGCACGGCATGGGCCGTCCGGATGGCGCCGTGGAACAGCGCGGTGGACAGGGCAGGCATCAGCCGCGGTACCCACGCCGCGACCACAGTCGGCCAGCCATCATCATCGATGGCCTGGGTGAAGTAGCCGATCCACTCCGGGAGCCGGTGGTAGTCGCCGAGCGCTTGCCGCCACTCGAACCCGGCCGGCACCACCGGGTCCACCGATGGCCCGCCCGCCCGGGCGAACCGGCGCGCCCAGCTGTCGATGTCGTCGGTGCAATCGAGCACGGCCAGCGCCTCGCAGGCCATGGCCCCGTGGTTGACGAAGCCGTTCGGCAGCTCGAAGCTGGCCACCGCCATCCGCTCGAACGCCTCATCCAGAGCTGGCGTCGTGTCACTCATGCCGTCCTCCCGCCGCTGCAGCCCATGAACCCTGCCCCAGGCTATGTCGTCGTGTTCTTCGGACTTGGCGGTGTCAGTTGGCGATGGCGACGTGCCGGTGCACGGTCGCTGGGTCGCCGAGCAGGGTGAGCATGCAGGCGGCCAGGTCGGCGCGGGAGACGCTGAATCCGTGGGGCAGGTTGCGGTCGATCGCGGTGCGGTAGGTTCCGGTGGCGGGTTTGCCGGTCAGCGAGGGCGGGCGGACGATCGTCCAGTCCAGGTCGCTTGCCCGGATCTGATCCTCGCCGTGGCGCATGTCGGCGCAGACATGGCGGAGGAATGTCCGCCGTACGACGGGCTTGAGCAGGTAGCGCAGGTAGGGGCTTTCGCCTTCGTCGGCGACGATGGAGCCGCTGACTTCCAGAAGCCGGCGGGTTCCGGTTTTCTGCATGGCCTGGATGATGCTGCGAACGCTGTCCTGGATGACCGTCGTGGGTCCGGTTCCGCGCGGCCCTACCGCCGAGATGACGGCGTCCGCGCCTGCTATGGCCGTGGTGATCGAGGCCGGGTCCATGACGTCGGCGGTGACGACGCGCAACCGCGGGTGGGCCGGTATTGCCAGGCGCGCGGGGTCGCGGACGACCGCGGTGACGTCATGGCCGGCGGCGAGCGCCTGGCCGGTGAGGCAGGTTCCGGTGGCGCCTGTCGCGCCGAAGATGGTCAGTTTCATCGTGTTCGCCTTCTCGATGTTCAGATTTGCCGCTGTGCTCCAGTGCGGGGTGCGGGGATGCCACAGTGCCCAGCAGAGGAAACTGGTCTCTGGTATGTTGGATATGTAACTCATACGATACGGAAAACATATCATATGGAATCGATATCATCTCCCGGACCGGGTGCGGCACGGCACCGCAGTCGGCTGAACCGCGCCATCAAGGAGTCACTACGGGACCTGGGCGCCCAGCTGTCCCTGCTCAACCACAGCGTCGGCGCGCGCCTCGACCTCAAGGCCACCGACCTGGAATGCCTTGACCTCATCACCCGGTACGGTCCGCTCAGCCCGACCGCCCTGGCCCGGCGAGCCGGGCTGCACCCCGCCACCATGACCGGCATCCTCGACCGGCTGGAAAGCGGCGGCTGGATCGACCGCGGCCGTGACCCCGCCGATCGCCGCGCCGTCGTCGTCCAGGCGGCCCGCGGCCGGGGCGCGGAGATCCTCCGCCTCTACCTGGTCGACTCAGGGATGAACACCGCGATGGACCAGATCTGCGCCCACTACGAAGACAACGATCTCCAGCTCCTCGCCGACTTCCTGCGCCGCACCGCCGACGCCGCCCGAACCGCCGCCGAAAAGCTCGCTGGAAGCTGAGCCGCGAATGAGGACGGTCGGCTCCGCGCGCAACGTCGTGGCCGGGCCCTTCGGATCGACCTAGTGGTTGCGTTCGCATCGACGCCCGGGACCGGATCGGATCGCGTCCGGCGGCTTGTCGCATGTGCTACTGCTCGGAGTTGCCTTGCTCGTTTCGCGGTCGCGGCGATGCCGCGCCGGGTGCGAGCCGCAGCAGGCCGCGTTCCAGCACGACCGGCACGAACAGCTCGCGGTAGCCGTGTTCGTCGAAGAGGACGGTGACCTGGTCGCCGTCGTAACGTTGCACCGTGCCCTGGCCCCAGCGCTCGCTCATGACGCGCGCGCCCACGGCGAACGGGACTTCGGCCCGCGCGGCCTGGGCGGGTGCGAGATCGTTGTCGCAGTTTCCGCAGGGGCCGCGGTAGTCCTGTCCGAGGTAGGTAAGCAGGAACGAACGACGGCAGCCGGTGTGCTCGGCGTAGCGGCGCATCATCGTCAGCCGCGAGAGCTCCACCTCGTCCTCGCGTTCGGTTTCCGCCTCCGACGCCTCCAGCGCCGCGGCGACGGTCATCGTCTCGGCCCAGCGAACATCGCCGTCGGCTTGCCAGAGCGCCGCGCCGAGATCGGCCAGACGGGTGAGCGCGGCCGCCTGCTGCCGCGCGCCGGGCTCAATCCGCTGACCGGCTGCGAGCACGGCCGCGGCCCGCGCGACGGCCGCGCCGGGGACCCCTCTGGCGATCAGATGCCGGACGATCGCGAAGTCGTCATAGCGGTAGAGCAGCCGGGCGCGCGATGGCTTGCCGTCCCGCCCGGCGCGGCCGATCTCCTGGTAGTACGCATCCAGCGAGGGCGGCGGGTCAAAGTGCAGCACCCACCGGACGTCTGGCTTGTCGATCCCCATGCCGAACGCGACCGTGGCGGCGATGATGCGGGCCGGGCCGTCAAGGAACGCCGTCATGGCGTCGTGCCGCTCGCGCCTGGAAAGCCCGGCGTGATAGAGCGTCACCGGCTCGCCTGCCGAGCCGAGCGCGTCGTGGGCCGCCTGCGCGCTGGCGTGCGTTGCCGCATAGACAATCCCCGGCCCGGCGAACTCGCCCGCCGCACGGACAAGCGCGCGCTGCTTGTCGGGGACCGTGTGCGCATGCTGCGCCGAGAGATGAATGTGCGGGCGGTCGAAGTCGCCGAGCACCACCACCGGATCGCGCAGGCCGAGCCGCCGGATGATCTCCTGCCGCACCGGCGGCGCGGCGGTCGCGGTCAAGGCTAGGCGGACCGGTGCGCCGACCGCCTCGGCCTGCGCTCCGAGCAGCATGTAGCCGGGGCGGAAGTCGTGGCCCCACTGGCTGATCAGGTGCGCTTCGTCAACGGCGAACAGCCCCGGCCGAGCGCGTCGCAGCGTCTCGCGCGTCTCTCTGTTGGCCAATTGCTCCGGCGAGAGAAACACGAATGTGCCCGAGTCACACGACGCCAGAAGCGCTGCCGCGCGCGCCCCGGCCGACTGCTGCGAGTTGAGGACGATGGCCGGCAGTCCGGCCGCGCGCAGGTGCGCGAGCTGATCATCCTGCAAGGCGATCAGCGGCGAAACGACGACCGTCGGCCCCGTCCGCAACAGCCCCGCCAGCTCGTAGATCGCGGACTTCCCGCCACCGGTCGGCAGCACAGCCAGCACATCCCGGCCGCCGGCCAGCGCTTCGACCGCACGCCGCTGCCCGGGACGAAGCCGCTCGAAGCCGAGACGATCCCGCGCCAGCTCCTCGATCACGGTTCCGCCAGGCCGGGTGCACAGAAGAAGAGACCATCAAGACGAAAAGTGATGCGCATCCCCCCAAATAGCGGCACCCTGCTCATGCCAACCACCGTACGGTCCCGAAGCCTCAGCGCGGCTGGCTGGCGCGCCTGCAGCGCGGCGAGGAGGCCTGCAGCGCTGGGGTGTTTCTCGCGCTGGTCGTTCTGGGTAGTCGCCGGGGGACGGCAGCCTGCCCCGCCTGGCCGCGCTGCGTGCTTTGAACGTCTGACCATCAGCAGCCGTATCCCTGGGTGGAGGAGCAGCCGGACATCAAAGGAGGGCTCTGTATGCTCCGCACATTCCACCGAAAGGCGGCGTTCACCGTCGCGGCAGGCGCGGCACTGATCGTGAGCGCGGGCCCGGCGTTAGCGGCTGGCGGCTGGACCATCGTCGCCGCGCCGCCTGCCGGGCAGAACGCCACGCTTGCGAGCGTCGCCACCGTATCCGACAGCGACGCCTGGGCGGCCGGGTATCACAGCGGTGCCGCCTTCACCAACGTCGGCGCGAAGGTGCTCATCGACAGCTGGAACGGCACCGCATGGTCCGAGGTGGCGACACCGGTCACACCGGGCAATACCGCCCTGCTCTTCGCGGTGAGCGCGAGCAGCGCCACCGATGCGTGGGCCGTCGGGCGCACGCAGGTCAACAAGTCGTCCTTCGAGGGCCTGGCCCTGCACTGGAACGGGACGGCCTGGTCGGTATCACCCGGGTTTCCCGCCGCGCTTTCTCCACTTGGGGGCGCCTCCGCCGCAGGGGTGGCCGACATCAGCCCGGGCGACGCCTACGCGATCGGCAACAGCGCCACCACCGCCGTCGGCTCGCTCGCGCATTGGAACGGCACGGCCTGGTCCTCGGTGACACTGCCGCTGCCGGCCCACGCCAACTCCAACACCACGCTGAACGCGATCTCCGCCCACGGTCTGAGCGACGTCTGGATCGTGGGCACCTTCCTCGACTCGGTCACCGGCCGAAACGAGACGTTCTCGGAGCACTTCAACGGCACCGCCTGGAAGGTGGTGCGAATGCCGCCGGTGAACAGCCCGAACCGCAACGCGTTCTTCCGGTTCAACGCGATCACCGCCAACAGCCCCAGCGATGTCTGGGCGGTCGGCGACCGCGGCATCATCGATGTGCCCAACAGCCAGAAGACCCTCATCGAGCACTTCAACGGGACGGCGTGGAGCATCGTGCCGAGCCCGTCCCCCGGCTCAATCGACGTTCTGTCCGGCGTCACCACATCGAACGCCTCGAACAACGTGTGGGCCGTCGGCGCCGACGTCCCGGCCGGGAAACCAGCGGGGCAGACCCTCACGCTGAACTGGAACGGCACCGCCTGGAACGTGGTGGCCAGCCCTGACACCGGCAGCACAGACGAGGTGGGCGCGGTGGCCACCAAACCCGGCGCCGCGATCGTCTGGGCCGTCGGCGAAAGCGGCCCGCCCGGCTCGTTCAACCCCCTCGTCCTGCAGAACGGCTAAGAACCGCGGCTGTGTTATGCGGGTGGCCCGCTGGCGAGGTTGACGGTTGCCGTGTGCTGCTGGCCGGAGGTGCTGGTGTAGCTGACGGTCACGCTCTGGCCGGGGGTGAGGTCGGTGACCATGATGTGCTGGAGCGTGGTCTGGGAGGTGGCTGGGTGGCCGTCGACCGAGGTGATCACGTCACCGGCGGTGAGCCCGGCCTGGGCGGCAGGGCTGCGGTGGACCACGCCGGCGATCTGCACGCCGGAGCCAGGTGCCGGGGCGTCGCCGTTGCCGGAGCCGAATCCGCCTCCGGGGCCGCCGGGTGTGCCTTGCGCGATCTGGACACCGAGGAAGGCGGTGGGCCCCACATGGACGCCAGCGGCAGGCTGGCTGCCGAGGACTTGGGCGGCTACGGTTGTGGCCGCGCTGATGGGGATGGCGAACCCGGCGGTTGCCTGCTGGGCGGCGAAGCCGGAGCTCTGCGGCCCGGCGGTGTCCATCCCGATCACTTGCCCGGAGGCGTTGACGAGCGGGCCGCCGGAGTCACCTGCCTGGATGCTGGCGTTCGTCGCGATCATGCCGGTCAGCCGTTCGCTGGTGCCGGACAGATCGTCTGCTGCGGTGATGGACCGGCCGGTGGCGGTGACTGTCCCGCCTGCGTAGCTGGGGGTGCCGCCAGCGCCGCCGGCGTTGCCGATCCCGACGACCTCCTGGCCCGCGGACACCTTCGCCGGACGGGCGATGGTGACGGTCTGCAGGCCGGTGGCGCCGGACAGCTTCAAGATGGCGACGTCTTTGCCCTGGTCGTACCCGGCCACACGGGCCCGGTAGGTCTTGCCGTTGCCCACGTCGGTGACGCTGATGGAGGTGGCACCGTCGATCACGTGATTGTTGGTGAGCACGACGCCGTTGGGGCTGAGTACCATGCCGGTGCCGGCGCCTTGGGCCTGACCGTAGTCGACCGTGATGTTGACGTCGACCAGCCCCGGATCGACGCGGGAGGCGATGGCAGACGCGTCCGCGGGCCCTGAGTTGGTGCCTTGCGAGCCGGAAGGGGAAGACCCGCCAACGGGAGGCTGGCCGAAGCCACTGCCTGGCTGCGAGCCGGAGCCGCTGCCCGGGCCCGAGCCGAAACCGCTGCCCGGGCCCGAGCCAAAGCCACTGCCCGGGCGTGCGGGAGCCTGGGCAGGGGTGAAACCTCTCGTTGCGGCGGTGCCGGAGCTGCCAATGGCATCGCCAATAAACCCTCCGGTCGTGCCCGCCACCAGAACCGCGGCCACACCACCGGCGGCCAGTAGGCCAAGGTGGCGCCCATGGCGCCTGGCTCTGGTGTTCGTCCCGCCTGACCCAGGCCATCCGGCCGGGCCAGGCGGGGACGCAGGCGGCGGCCCGTACGCCCAGGCGCTGCCCGGCTCGCCATAGCCAGGCCCGGCATAACCCGGCCAGTACGGCGGCGGAGGGGGCGGGGCCTGCGCCGGCCAGTAGCCGCTCCCGGGGCCTTGCTGCGGATGCCCCGGCATCCCGCCGGGATTCTGGTTTTCGCCCGGCCCGAATGCGGGCTGCGCGTTTGGCTCGCTGGTCATGGTCCTATCGTGGGCCAGCGAACCTCAGCCTCCGGTGAGTCACACCTGTGGATTTGCCAGGAGGCCGCGTGCCCACGCCGCGGCAGATGCCCCACGCGGGCGGTGTGCGCAGCACCTAGCCGCAGGCCAGCCGTGGCGGCTGGCCGCGGCTAGAACAGGAGCCGGGGGAGGCGGGGGAGGCCGTAGTTGGCGACCCGCTGGCCCTCTTCCACCCCGGTGATGTCAGATGGGCGGAAGTGGACCCCCTCCCAGACGCGGGCGTCGACGATCTCGCCAGTGATCGTTGACCAGTTGGTGTACGTGCGGGTGATACCTGGGTCGTTGGGGCTGGTGAGCGGGATCGGTGCGGGTGCTTCCGGGCCGAGGAACGCGGTCAGGACCCGCTGGGCGGCGCCCGCATAGCCGCCGTGCCCGCTGGGGTACTCCGGGTAGCGCGGGGTGATCGACTGCGGCGCCCAGGTTGGGTCGGGCTGGACGGTGCCGTCCTGGATCGCCGTGACCGGTCGCCAGAGCACGTACTTGAACTTGGCGTTATAGATCGCGATCTGCGCGTCGGTCGTGATCGCATGGAACGCGGCCACGAGCGTGGCCTGCCGGCCGAGCGGCCAGGACGTGCCCGCCAGCACGGCGCGGAGAATCTGCACATAGGCGAAGTTCAGCGCTGGGTACCAGAACAGGGCGATATCCGTCTGCGCCGCTGTGCGGACCGTGCTGGTCGCGCTGCCGTAGGCGGCTACCTCGGCCAGCGCGCCGAGGTAGGCCTGGGAGCTGAGGCTGAGCGGTGGACCCGGGTCGAACTGGTCGTTGCTGGCGAGCAGGAACGGCCGCGCGTTGCCCTGCCCGGCGCGCAGCGCCGGGCCGTAGGTCGGCGGGGTGGGCTGCCAGATGCCCGGGCCGGGCGGGGGTGGGGTGTACGGGATGTCCAGCGAGGCGGTATCGGTACCATCGCCCTGGCGTTCGGCGAGCACCGTGGCTGCTTGCCGCTGCCCGGCGGTGATCCCCGCTTGCTTGGACGGGCGGGCGGGAACGCCCGCCAGCGTCGAGGCGAGGGCCGCGTCGAGCTGTGGCTGCTGGTTTGGCACCTGGGCGACCAGCGTGTCGTGCAGTGCCTGCGCGAACGCCGCCGTGGCGTAGTTCGGATCAATGCCAGGCCCGACGGCCCGCGCGGCCGCCAGCCAGCTCACCGCCCAGGTGCGGCTCTGGGTGATGGCTTCGGGGAACGCCGCAGCGGCAACGGCCTGGGTCGTGAGGTCGTACCACGGCAGCGTGACCGGGGTCGCGAAGCCGTCTTTGCGGGGCGATCTTTCCCCGCTGTGGGCCACCCCTGCCAGGGCAGGGGTGGCCCACAGTGCGGGCACTGCCGCCAGTGCCGAGCCGACGAGGAAGCCTCGCCTGGAGGGGAGCAAGGGTTGGTGCTGCATCACGGGTTCCTCTCGGGTTCGGGGGCAGCCTCCCATCCGTGGGATGATTATGTCAATAATTCCTATCGGGAAACTTGGTATTACCCCTGAGCTAACCCTGGCTAGCGGGTGTGGCGGCTTCTCCGGCTGGGCCAGGCGTGGCCGGGCTCAGCCGCGGCGGCTGGGGTGGCGCTCAGCCTGGGCCTGGGTCTTCCCCCAGCTGCGCCGCGACGTCCTGGAATAGGCGCCGCTCCTGTCAGGCCTACGACCGGGCTGGCAGCCGCTTGGGCGGGCACCTGATCGCCGGCCGGAGGACCCGGCGGTCAGGATCACCGGCTCACGGCCAGGTACCGCGCGAGGTGCCCGATCACCTCACAAGCGTCGTCCTCGATACCGCAAATGAACGTGGACTTGCGCCGCCGCAGCACGGGCAGCCCCAGCGCGTACAGTCCCGGGCTGTCGACAACCCCACCGTCGTGGCGCAACTGGCCCTTCGTGTCGACCACAGGCACGTCGAGCCAGCCGTAGTCAGGCAGAAAACCCGTCGCCCACACAATCGAGCGGATCTCGCCGCTTCGCAGGTCAAGCTGCAACCGCGTCGACTCGGGCACGCGGGTCGGCGCGAAGCGCTCGGGAAGGACGGCCTCAGCCTCAAACCCGGCCGTCTTGGCCCACTCGTCGAACGTATCCAGCAGGCGCTCCATCTTGAGGTCCGCGAGCGAGAACACATTGCGCAAGCCGCCGGAGAACAGCGCACGGCCGTCACGTACCGCCGCCCAGCGGCCCACCAGCTCGACGCCCATCGCGGCGAGCGCGTTGAGATCGAGCGTCGTCCGCTCCGGAGTCCCGGCAAGCTGGGGCGAGGGCAGCCGCCGGGCCCGCGTGAGATCCTCGACCTCGTCATACCGCTGGTCCCACACCCCTGACGCGTCCATCCACCACAGCACATCGCGTCCGCGGTACATGCGCGGCAACCGCACGTGCTCCCCCACCGAGAGGGTCACCGGCCGACCCGACCGCCTCAGCTCGGCGGCTAGCTGCACGCCGGTCGCCGAGGCGCCCACGACGAGCACGCCACCGTCGGGGAGCTGGGCAGGGTCGCGGTAGCCGAGCGGCGTCAGTCGCTCGACGAACGCCGGCACCGCGGCGTCGAACTGCGGCACCGATGGCTTATTGCAGGCGCCGCTCGCGAAGACCACTGTCCGGGCGTGAATCTCGCCACGGCTTGTCCTCACGTGGTATCCATCGCCGGCCCGTCGCACCGACGTGACGTTCACGCCTGTCCGTACGGGAGCACGCGAGACCTTGGCGAAGCGCTCGATGAACTCGGTCACTTCGCCCACCGTCATGTAGCCGTCTGGATCCGGGCCTTCGTAGCACAAGCCCGGCAGGCGGCTCTGCCAGTTAGGAGTGAGCAGCCGCAGCGAGTCCCAGCGTTCGCGCCGCCAGGAGTTCGCCACCTCGCCGCGCTCGAGCACGACGTGGTCGACCGACCGGTCGCTCAGGAAGTAGCTCGCGGCGAGGCCCGCGTGCCCCGCGCCGATGACGACCGTGGTGATGCGCTCGATGGCTTGCCCCTCAGGCGACCTCGACGGTGACGTTCGTTGGGTTCGTGAGAGCGTCGAACACAGCGGAGCGCTTCTGGGACTGGGCCACCAGCGCCTCGATCTCCTGCCTCGACGCCTCCGCGTCGATGGTGAACGTCACCTTGACGTCGTTGAAGCCATTGCGGACGTCGCTGTCGGCACCGAGGATCCCGCGAACGTCGTGCGCGCCCTCAACCGTCGACTCGACCGAGCGCAGCTGGATGCCGCGGTTCTGCGCGACGGACGCCACACCCGCCGTCAGGCAGCTCGCCAGGCCGACGAGGAGGTACTCGATCGGCGTGATGCCGTCGTCCTCCGCCGCGAAAACCTCTGGGTGGTCGGCTTCGAACGCCCACTCTTCCTTGTGGCTCTGCTCCTCCCCGAGACCGAAGAAGCTCTGGACTTTGATCGTGCTGTGGACGCCGCCCTGCCACTTGGCGGACGCGCGCCAGGTGAACTGGGCGGCCTCCGGCGCACCCTTCAGCACTTCCCGCGCCTCCAGTAGTGCCTGCACGTTGACTCCGTTGGCGACCGTAGTCATGTCGCGATATCCTTTCGAGTTTTCCCTAGATTCTCTATGTAGAGAGTTGACAATACATGGGCTGGGACGGGTTGCCATAGCCCCCATGGCGGAGCCAGCCTCGGCGCTTGCGGCCGGAGCAATGCTTGAAACCTGTGGAGCGGCCGGGAAGGGCGCGGACGTGAAGGAGGGGGTACCTTCCCGGTGACCGAGTCGTAGAGGTCTCAAGCAATGGCCGGCGCTGGAACGCCGGGCCGGGAACGTACACCCATGCTCACCGTAGTCCCTGACGTGGCTGGCGCGCTGCCGGCTGATGGGCAGCCGTCGTCGCTGATCGACCAGATCGTGCGGGACGGCGCCCGGCAGATGCTGGCCGCGGCGCTGCAGGCCGAGGTCGCCGCCTACATCGACCGGTTCGCCGGGCTGCGCGATGAGGGCGGCCGGCGCCTGGTGGTGCGCAACGGCACCGCCGGGCCGCGCACCGTGGTGACCAGCGCCGGGGCGGTGGAGGTGACCGCGCTGCGGGTGAACGACAAGCGCACCGACCCGGCCACGGGCCAGCGGAACCGGTTCTCCTCGGCGATCCTGCCGCCGTGGGCGCGCAAGACCCCCCAGGTCAGCGGGGTGCTGCCGCTGCTGTACCTGCACGGCCTGTCGAGCGGGGACTTCGTGCCCGCGCTGGGGCAGTTCCTCGGCTCGCACGCCGGGCTGTCCTCCTCGACGGTGACCAGGCTGACCGAGACCTGGAGCGCCGAGGCTGCGGCGTTCATGACCCGGGACCTGTCCGGCGCGCACTACGTGTACCTGTGGGTGGACGGGATCCACCTGGGCATCCGGCTGGGCGAGGGCAAGCTGTGCCTGCTGGTGATGATCGGCGTGCGCGCCGACGGGCGCAAGGGACTGGTCGCCCTCGCCGACGGCTACCGCGAGTCCGCCGAGTCGTGGGCCGACTTGCTGCGCGACTGCGCCCCACCTGGTCGCGCTCGTCCGCGCCGGGGCGGCCTTCGTCAACGGCAAGCTCGTCGAACGACCCGAGGACCAGGCCGCCCAAAAGGCCCAGCCGGAAGCCGCCTAAAAGATCTTGATCCACAGGTATTGGCAATTTACTCCGCGGTTGTGGCTGTAGTGCTGTGTGGCTCAGCTGGCGCGGCCGGGGCG
>CAVXMG010000016.1:0-85584 GCA_963762735.1 uncultured Actinomycetes bacterium
CGATGCCGTCATCGGCGTAACCGAGCTTGCGTGACACGCCCAGCGAGGCCGCGTTGTCGCTGTGCGCGGTGGACCGGGCGTACTGCGCACGCAGGTCGTCGAAGGCCAGCGACAGCACGGCCGCCCGCATCTCCGTACCGATGCCGCGCCCCTGGTAGCGGCGGCCGATCCAGGACCCGGTGTGCACCTCGCGGAGGATCGCGAAGTCGGCCGCCTTCAGGGCCTGGGCACCGACGATGTCGCCCTGGTGCACGACCGCGAAGCTGAGTTCCCAGTTCGCGGCTCCCAGGACGCCCATTGCGACCAGAAGAAGCGCAGCGAGCTGGCGGGCAGTTCGGCGGCGGCCACATCGGTCCACGCGGCGCTGAACGGCTGGACCTGCGGGTCGTGCACGCCGGCCGCCGCGAGCAAGAAGACAGTGCGTCCAGGTCCTCCAGGCTGGGCCAGCGCAGCTCCAGCCGCGGCGTGCGCAGCCGCAGGCGGGTGAGCGGCCAGTGCGGCGATGTCATGAAAATTATTCTGGGCGGGTACCGCCGCGCCTGGCAAAGGGATAACCGCGCAGCGGGATAACCGCGGGCCGGGTCAGGCCGGGCGAGTTCTCGTGCACCCAGGCTCCGCTGGCCCGCCGCCGGGCATCCTGGCCGGCCGCGATCGGCTGGCCGCAGCGGCCGCAGCGGTTCCCGGCGGCCCGGGCCGGTGTACCGCTCAAGGCCTGCGCCGGGCGTCCAGCCCCGGGTCGAGACCGATCGGACGGGAGGCGGTCACCGGGAAGCTGGCGCCCCCGGGACAGAAATGGTTCAGGTGCGCGTCACGCACCTTCTCGTCGATCTGCATCTGCACTCCCCAGCCCGGTGGGCCATCCTCCGTCCGGCACCCGGCTAGGCCGGGCGCCGGCGAGAACTCATGCGGCGGCGGGCGTCATGGCCAGGCCGGCAGCGTCGCGGAACCGCTCCACGATCAGGTCCGCGACGGCCGGATGGTCGCCGAGCGGCGCGCTGACCCAGGTACCCGGGCTGAGCCAGAGCTGGTCGTGAAAGAGCCCGGCGCCAGCAGGTAGCGGCGACCGCGACCGGCTGACCGGTCAGGTCGGCCAGGAACGACACCGCTTCGTCGACAGTCGGGCAGGCGGCCGAGGCGAACCCCGCGACCACGGGGGCACCACGGTGCGTGGCGAGCATCGCCGCCTGCCGCTTGGCGTCCGCCAGCGCCCGCAGGTCACGCGAGCCGGCGGCCGCGAGCACGACCGGGGCCCGCCCGGGCGCTCCGGCCTCGTCCAGCCGGTCCGCCAGCGGGCGCACCAGCCGCGGGCCGGGCCCGAGCGGAGGCCACGGGCACCCCGGCGGCGCGCGCCGCCCCGGTGATGTCGGAACTCAGGTGATACCCGCTGGAAAGCAGCAGCGGGACCACGACCGCCCCGTCCGCGCCGGCGTCCGCCGCCGCATCGTGCAGCGCCTGTCGTCAGTGACGGCGCCGCATGCTGAACGAAGGCCGCGGCGACTCGTGCCCCGCCCGCGAGCGTGGCCACCCGGCCGGTGAGGGACAGGACGCATTCCTGCGCGGCCGGATCCCGGCTGCCATGCGCGACAGCCAGCAGCACGCGGCTCATGACGATCCCTGACCCGCAGGTACCACGCCGACGAACCGGAGCTGGAACGCCCGGGCGCAGGAGGCGCACCGCCACGAGCCGCCCTCCGGGGCATCGGGCCGCAGGTCGGTGTCCCCGCAGTAAGGGCAGTAGAACGGCACCTGCCGCTCGCCGCCGCTTTCGCTCATTGCAGGAGCCCGTCGTCGGCGCGGCGGGCCCAGGTGGAGAACTGCTCGCCCTCGGTGCGGTCGGCCAGGTAGTTGCGCAGCACCCGCTCCACGTAGTCGGGCAGCGCGTCGGCGGTCACCTTCAGCCCGCGCAGCTTCCGGCCGAACGCCGGGTCGGTGCCGAGCGATCCGCCCAGGTGCACCTGGAATCCCTCGCCGCCGTCCACGATCGAGCCCTTGAGCCCGATGTCGGCGATCTGGAAGCGGGCGCAGGAGTTGGGGCAGCCGTTGATGTTGATGCTGATCGGGGTGTCGAAGCCGGGCAGCCGCCGGTCCAGCTCGGCGTACAGGTCCACGGCCCGCTGCTTGGTCTCGACGATCGCCAGCTTGCAGAACTCGATGCCGGTGCAGGCCATCGTGCCGCGGCGGAACGCCGACGGGTTCACCTGCAGGTCGCGCGCGGCCAGTTCCTCGGTCAGGTCGGCGACCCGGTCGCCGGGCACGTCGAGGATCAGCAGCTTCTGCGTGGTGGTGGTGCGGATCGTGCCGGAGCCGTACGCCTCGGCCAGGTCGGCGACCTGCCAGAGCTGGGTGCCCGAGGTGCGGCCCACGTTCGGCGCCACGCCCAGGTAGAACAGCGCCGTCCCGCTGCGCGGTGCACGCCGACGTGGTCGCGCGCTCCGGGCGGCGGGGCCGGCGGCTCGGGCCCGTCGGGCAGCGCGCCGCCCAGGTACTCCTTTTCCAGCACCTCGCGGAACCGCTCCGCGCCCCAGTCGGCGACCAGGAACTTCAGCCGCGCCCTGCTGCGCAGCCGCCGGTAGCCGTAGTCGCGGAAGAGGCCGGTGACCCCGCTCCACACCTCAGGGACCCGGTCCGGGGACACGAACACGCCGAGGCGCTGGGCGAGCATCGGGTTGGTGGACAGGCCGCCGCCCACCCACAGGTCGAAGCCGGGGGTGCCGTCGGGGCCGGTGACGCCGACGAAAGAGATGTCGTTGATCTCGTGCGCGGTGCACTGGGCGGCGCATCCGCTGATCGCGGTCTTGTACTTGCGCGGCAGGTTGGTGAACTCAGGGTTGCCCGCGGCCACCGCCTCGGTGGCGCGCAGTACCGCGCTGGCGTCGATGATCTCGTCGGCGCCGATGCCGGCGACCGGGCAGCCCAGGATGTTGCGGGGCACGTCGCCGCAGGCCTGGAGGCTGGACAGGCCTACGCCTTCGAGCCGGTCCCAGATCTGCGGCACGTCCTCGATCCGGATCCAGTGGAACTGGACGTTCTGCCGGTCGGTGATGTCGGCGAGGTCCCGGCCGTACTCCTTGGCGATGCCGGCCACGGTGCGCAACTGCTCCGCGGAAAGCTGCCCGCCCGGGATGCGGACGCGCATCATGAAGAACGCGTCCTCGATCTCGGCGTCCTCCAGCGCTCCGGTCTTGCCCCCGCCGATCCCCGGGCGGCGCTGGGTGTACAGGCCCCACCAGCGGAACCTGCCGCGCAGGTCGAGCGGGTCGATCGAGTCGAAACCCTGGTGGGCGTAGCGGGTGACGATCCGCTGGCGGACGTTGAGCCCGTCGTCGTCCTTCTTGAACCGCTCGGCCGCGTTCAGCGGCTCAAGATGGCCGAGGGCCCACTGGCCCTGGCCACGATGGGTCCGGGGTGGCATGTTTCCTTTCCTTCTGCTGCGGAGCGGGCCGCGCGCGGAGCAGGCACTCACGGCGCGAGCGGGAGCTGAGGTTCAGCAGCAGAAGGGACAGATGGCGCTGGAGACCCGGAGCAGGTCAACGTGACGACGGCACACCAGCGGCACCCAACGGGGTACGCCTACGGGGCGGGTCACGGGTACAGCCTCCTCGCCTGCCAGCCGGCCGAAGCCGCGATGCGGGCACGTCATGCCTCGTCCCTGCAAGTGTAACTGGCGCCTCGACCAGGGCAAAGGTGATATTTCCGGCGCAAACCCGCTGCTCAGCGCCCGCTGCCCCGGGGCCGGTGTGGTTGCCGAGAGGTGCAAGTGGCGGTAGAGAATGGGGTAGCAGTGCAGAACGGAGAGGCAGCCATGGGACTCATGGACCGGGTGAAGGAGCAGGCGGCGCTGGCCGCGCAGCGGGCCACTCAGGCGACCCAGGAGGCGGCTCAGCAGGGCAAGGCCAAGCTGGACCAGGCCCAGGCGAAGCGTCGCGCAGACGCCATGTTCCGTGACCTCGGCGCGGCCGTCTACGCCGAGCGGACCGGCCGGGGCGGGACGGACACCGCTGACAAGATCGAGCGGCTGGTGACGGCCCTGCAGCAGCAGGAGGCCGAGCAGGGACTCGGTGACACCGACGGGCCGCCGCCGGCCTGACCTGACGTAGCGCAACGGGGGACCGCCCGCGCCTGCGGCGGGCGATCCCCCGTTGCCGTGCCCGGGGAGGGGCTAGCCGGTCACCCTGCGCCGGTGCCGGTGATCGGGACCTCCAGCGAGTGGCTGCCCCGAGACAGTCCCGCCAGGTGACCTTGTACAGGCCGTGGAACGGCCCGGCCTTCTGCGGCGTGAAGAGTGATCGGGATCGTCAGGTCGTTGGTCGCAGCTCACCGGCAGGCCCTTGTCGATGCTGAACAGCGCGTGGAACGGCGCGCCCTGGGTGGACCCGCCCGACATGAGCGCGGGCTGGTTGCCCTGCGTTGGTGATGTCGACCCAGACCTTGTGCGGTGTGGCCGACCGGGACTGACCCGAAGTTCACCGTGCTGGCACCGCGGCGAACTTGGTGACCGGCTTCAGGCCGGTGCCGGTCAGCGTCACCGTGACGGTCTGGCCCGTGTTGGTGGTGATGGTGAACGAGCTGTTGGCGGTCGCCGACCCGCGTCGGGCGTGAACTCGACCTGAACCGGGATCGCCTGCGCCGGGCTTGATGACGGTGCCCGCCTTGGGCAGCGCCGGCGACCGTGAACGGGCCGGGGGCGCCTTGACCGAGGTCACCCGCACGGGCGTGTCGCCGCCGTTGACGATGCTCGTGTCGCCCACGACATTGATCCCGACGGGACGTTCGAGATCACGCCGTCGTTGGTCGATGAGCACGAACGCGATGCTGGGGCTGGTGGCGAACAGCCCGGTGCTGGATGCCGTCTGCCGATCGAGGGGCACGGAGACCGTGCCGGCTGGCCCGGCGCTGTGGTGAAGGACGACTGCGCCGGTCGGTGCCGCCCGACCGCGCCCGGCGCGAACTTCACCTGTGCCCGCAGCACGTCGCCCTTGTGCAGGGTGACTGGGAACTTCACGCCGGTCGCCGTGCCGCCGCCGGCCGGCGTCACGCGTCACCTGGCTGATGGTGAACGGGTCCGGCGTGCTGGCCGCGGCCACCGAGGCGCCGGTCACCGTCACGGTCCTGGTCGCGGTGAGCGTGGCGTGCCTGGCGGAGGTGGCCGAGTGACGGGGTGTCGGCGAACTGGCCGTCCCGCCGCTCTTCAGCGCCGCGGCGCCGGTGATGCCGAACCCGTCGACGTGGCCGCCCTTGGTGCCCACGTACACCATGCCGTTGCCGGTGGCGAGTTCGTGAACTTGGCGCGCCGTCCCGATCGGCGCCGGCCCAGATCTCGGTCATCTTCGTGCCGCCGCCCGAGCTCGGCATGCGGCGCGCGTCCAACGCGCCGAGGAGGCCGCCGGCCCCGTTGCTGTCGTCGTGGTGTCGACCGCCCAGATGAGCCCGGTGTTCGGGTCGGTGCCGTTGGAGGTGATCGCCGGCGCCCCGGAGGTGTAGCCGAGGGTGAAGGTGCTGTTGTTCACTGGTCGGTCAGGCTCGGGTTGCCGCTGCCGTTACGCCGACCTTGAACTCCCGCAGGAGTCGTTCTTGCCGACGAAGATCAGGTAGTCGTTGGAAGCCGCGGCGTTGCCGGTGGTCAGCGACGTGGTGTCGCCGAAGAGCGCCGGATGGTTGCACAGGGGGGCGATGGGGCCGATCTCGGCGAGGTCCTGGTCCCGCGTCGGAGTTCTGCTGGCGGCCGCCGAGGTTGTCGCGGTTGAGCAGATAGAGCCGTGCCGAACTTGCCCGCCTGGGCAGGATGTCCGGGAAGGTGCTCGTGCCGAACGGCAGCCCGGTCGGGCCGCCGCTACCGAAGTCGGTGTCGCTGGAGTCGAGCACGGCGCGTTCGACGGGCTGAAGAAGTCCTGCGCGGAAAGGGCCCCGGTCGTGCCGTTCACGGACAGCCGGATGACCGACTCGGCGAGCTGGCCCGGCGGCTTGTTGCCCGCGCCCTTCGCCGGGGAGATGCCGTTGCCCGAGGTGAAGAAGATCCGCCCGGACCCGTCGGACATGACGCCGCCGCCGCTCTGCCAGATGCCGCCCATTTCGTTGCTGACCCCGGCCTCGTCCGTCCACAGGGTGGTGGCGTGGGTGGAGGTGTTCACGCCCGCAACGTAGCCGGCGTAGGGCCCATGGTCGCAGTGTGAGGCGAACGTCGTGTACACCCACCCGTTCATCAGCAGCAGGCCTGGCCGGTTGTCCTGGGGAAGGGCGCTGAAGGACAGGTGCGAGTCGTTGGTCGGATGGCCGACGATCCGCTTCTTGAAGGTGATCGCCCCGGTGCCGACGTTCAGCCCGAACAGGTGCCATTGCCAGCTGGTCTCATGCACCAGGGCCATCTCGTACACGGTCCCGGTCGAGGGGTCGTAGACGCCCGTGGAGGTGACCCCGATGTTGGGGGTGAGGTCGCTGCAGGAGGTGATGTGGTACGGCGTGCCGAGCGAGGTGCTCCACAAGATGGCGCCGGTGGTGGCGTTCAGCCCGTACACCCAGTCGTTCTCGGTGGCCACGACCAGGGTGCTGCCGATGATCAGCGGCTGCGCGAACACCTGGCCGTTCAACGTGGTCTTGAAGATCTCGCCGAACTGCCCGCCGCCTACCGCGGCCGGGGTCAGGGCCGGCTCGTTCGGGTCCCAGCCGTCGCGCAGGTCGTTCTGCGAGACGGTGGTCTCGTCGCCGGCCGGGCCGGAACTGGCAGCCGCGTGATGATGAGCGGCCGGGCGGGTGGCTGCCGCGCCGGCCGGCCCGGCTGCGGCGACTGCGGTCAGTCCGGCGGCGGACAGGGCCGTCACCACCAGGGCCGAGAATGACTTGCGCGCGCCCAGCGCGGTGCGGGCGCGCGCAAGAACCGACACATTTCCCGAGCGATGTCATCGCATTCCCCTCTAGGCACGCGACACGTGCGCCACGCCCAATGGGAAGGCAGCGCCTTTGTCATGACGTCAGCAGACAAAGAACGCGAAACCCCCCATTACCGGCCCGTGACCAGATGTCAGATGTAAGGCGACCCTAAGACAACGATCTACCGGCTGCGGGTGACTTGGTCAGATTGGCTGGCTCCGCTCCGGCGCCGGGCCGGGGCGCGGCCCGGGGTCAGCTGCCGGGAGCAGGGTCGCGGGGCAGGCCAAGGAGCCGTTCGCCGATGATGTTGAGCTGGACGTCGGTGGTGCCGCCGCCGATCGTCAGCGCCCGGGTGAACAGGACGGCGCGGGACCAGCGGGTGCCGTAGACGGCGCCCTCCGCGCCGGACAGGGCCCAGCATTCCTCGGCGATCCGCTGCGCGTAGCGCATGCCCAGGACCTTGCGGACGCTGCCGGTGGCGCCAGGCTCGGTGCCGGACAGCCGCTTGAGCGTCGCCCGGACGCCGAGCAGGTCGATCGCGTGTCCCTCGCTGACCAGGTGACCGGTGCGTTCCAGCAGCGCCGCGTCCGGGCTGTCCGGCAGCCCGGCCACGACCTCAAGCAGGTCGGCGGCGCCGCAGCCGAACGTCCACGACTGCGACAGCGACACCCGCTCGTTGGCCAGCGTGGTGCGGGCCACCTTCCAGCCGCCGTTCACCTGGCCCACGACCAGGTCGTCGGGCACGAACACGTCGTCGATGAAGACCTCGTTGAACAGCGAGTCCCCGGTCATCTCCTTCAGCGGGCGGACGGTGATCCCCGGTGAGGCCATGTCGACGAGGAAGTAGCTGATCCCGTCGTGGCGCGGCACGTCCGGGTCGGTGCGGGCGATGCAGATCGCCCAGGCGGCGTGCTTGGCCAGCGACGTCCACACCTTCTGGCCCGACAGCCGCCATCCCCCGTCGACGCGCACCGCCCGGGTGGTCAGGCCGGCCAGGTCGGAGCCCGCACCTGGCTCGCTGAAAAGCTGGCACCAGACGGTCGCCCCGGACAGGGTGTCCGGGAGGAACCGCTGCTGCTGTTCGGTGGTGCCGTACTGGACCAGGGCCGGCACGACCCAGGCGCCGATGCCCAGCCCTGGCGGGCGCAGCCCGGCGCCGCGCAGTTCCTCGGCGATGACCAGTTGCTCCAGCGGGCTCGCGCCGCGGCCCCACGGCGCCGGCAGGTGCGGGGTGACCCAGCCGCCGGCCGCCAGCAGCCGTGCCTGCTCGGCCTTGGGCGCCGCGGCGATGGCCGCGAGTTCCTCCTTGACGCCGGCCCGCACCGCGGTGGCCTCGTCCGGGAGTTCCACCGACAGCGGCCGGGTGGCGCCGCCGAGGGCGAGCCGCGCGACCTCGCTGGCCCAGGCGGCCGAACTGCCCGCGAGCGCGCGCAGCGACAGGGCCCGGCGGTAGTACAGGTGGGCGTCGTGCTCCCAGGTGTAGCCGATCCCGCCGAGCACCTGGATGCACTCGTGGGCACAGGTGACCGCCGCGTCGATGGCGACGGTGGCGGCGGCCCCGGCCGCGAAGTCACCGCCTGCGTCCCCGGCCGGTTCCGTCCAGGCCTGCGCCGCGTCCCAGGCCACGGCGGCGGCCTGCTCGGATGCGGTGAGCATCCACGCACAGCGGTGCTTGACCGCCTGGAACTGGCCGATCGGGCGGCCGAACTGGTGGCGGATCTTCGCGTAGGAGGCGGCCGTGTCCACCGCCCAGGCGGCGATCCCGCATGCCTCCGCGGCGAACAGGGTCGCGGCCAGGCCCCGTACCAGGCCCTGGGGGAGCCCGGCTAGCACCCGCCCGGCGGGCACCGCCGCCTTGCTGACACTCACCCGCGCCACCGGCCTGGTCAGGTCCATGCTGTCCAGCGGGGTCAGCGTCACGTCGCTGGCGTCCAGGGCCACCCAGGCCTGCGCCTCGCCCTGCCCGGCGGGCAGGATCAGCAGGTCGGCCAGGCTCGCGCCGGTCACGGGCCCGCAGGTCCCGTCGATCACCAGGGCACCGCCGTCGCCGGGCGCCGCGCTCAGCCCCGGCCCGAGCCCTACCGCGGCCGTCAGCGTGCCTGCCGCAAGTTCCTTGACCAGGCTCTCCAGCTCAGAGGTGTCGGCGCCGTCGCCCGCCGCGTCGATCGCGCTGGCCAGCACGGCACCGGCCAGCACGGTAGGCAGGAACCCGCCGGGTACCAGCGCCCGGGCAAGTTCCTCTGCCGCCACCGCCAGCTCGGGCAGGCCCGCGCCCTGACCGCCCAGTGCCTCCGGCAGGTGCAGGCCGAGCAGCCCCTGGGCCGCCAGGCCAGGCCGCAGCGTGTCCCGGTACAGGGCGGCGCCGTGGTCCTCGGCGTCCACCGCCGACCTGATCACAGGGGCAGGGGCGGCGTGCCCGGCCCAGCCACGCACCGACTCAGCCAGTGCCAGGTGCTCTTCCGTCAGGGCCAGCGTCATTGCCCACCTCACTCGGCCGGAAACCATGCTCCGGCCTCACTGTAAAACGGCGCTCTGCTCAGCGGAACCACCCTGTCGAATCTCGTTACTGGCTGGTAGGATACAATAAGTTACTGACCAGTAGGACTGCCGGACCGGAACGGGGCGGGCGGTCCCCGCGCGAGAGGCGGGGCTTAGTTGAGTCACTACAAGAGCAACCTGCGTGACATCGAGTTCAACCTGTTCGAGGTGCTGCGGCGGCAGGACGTGCTCGGCAAGCCCCCGTACCAGGAACTGGACACCGAGACGATGCACAGCGTGCTGGCCGAGGTGAACCGGCTGGCCGTCGGCCCGCTCGCGGACTCCTTCGCCGAGGCCGACCGCAACCCGCCGGTGTTCGACCCGGCCACCGGCACGGTCACCATTCCCGACGCCTTCAAGCGCTCCTACCGCGCCTTCATGGACGCCGAGTGGTGGCGGCTGGACGTGCCGCCCGGCCTCGGCGGCACCGGCGCGCCCCGGTCCCTGCACTGGGCGGTAGCCGAACTGGTACTCGGGGCCAACCCGGCCGTCTGGATGTACGCGAGCGGCCCGTCCATGGCCCAGGTGCTGTGGCTGGTGGGCACCCCGGAGCAGCAGCACTTCGCGGAGATCGCGATCGACCGGGGCTGGACCTCCACGATGGTGCTCACCGAGCCCGACGCCGGCTCCGACGTGGGCGTCGGCCGGACCAAGGCCATCGCGCAGCCGGACGGCACTTGGCACATCGAAGGCGTGAAGCGGTTCATCACCAGCGGTGAACACGACATGGCGGAGAACATCTTCCACCTGGTCCTGGCCCGTCCGGAGGGACACGGCCCGGGCACCAAGGGGCTGTCGATGTTCCTGGTGCCCAAGTTCCTGGTCGGCCCCGATGGCACGCCCGGCGAGCGGAACGGGGTCGAGGTGACAGGCGTAGAGCACAAAATGGGCCTGCGCGCCTCGACGACCTGTGAGCTGACGTTCGGCGCCAGCCAGCGCGGTCGGGACACTGGTCGGGAACACCCACGACGGCATCCGGCAGATGTTCGTGATCATCGAGGCCGCGCGGATGATGGTCGGCACCAAGGCGATCGCGACCCTGTCCACCGGATACCTGAACGCGCTGGAGTACGCCAAGACCCGGGTGCAGGGCGCCGACCTCGCCAAGATGGCGGACAAGACCGCGCCGCGGGTGACCATCACCCACCACCCCGACGTGCGCCGGATGCTGATGATGCAGAAGGCTTACACGGAGGGCATGCGGGCTTTGGTGCTTTACGCGGCGACCATCCAGGACACGCTCCAGATCCAGACGGTCGGCGGTGGGGCTGACCAGGACACGGTGGCGCTCAACGACCTGTTGCTCCCGGTCGTCAAGGGGGTCGGCTCGGAGCGCGCCTACGAGATGCTGACCTTGTCGCTGCAGACGTTCGGCGGTTCCGGCTTCCTCCAGGACTACCCGATCGAGCAGTACATCAGGGACGCCAAGATCGACAGCCTGTACGAGGGCACCACCGCGATCCAGGGCCTGGACCTGTTCTTCCGCAAGATCCTCCGCAACGAGGGCAAGGCGCTGCGCACGCTGCTCGGGCAGATCACCGTGTTCGCGGCCGGCGAGGAGGGCAACGGCAGGCTCAAGCCGGAGCGTACGGCCCTGGCCCGGGCGACCGGGGACGTCGAAGGCCTGGTCAGCGCGCTGGCTGGGTACGCGGCGTCGTCGCTGGAGCGGCCGGAGGAGATCTACCGGGCCGGGCTGAACACCACCCGGCTGCTGATGGCCCTGGGTGACCTGGTGATCGGCTGGCTGCTGGCCCGCCAGGCCGAGGTCGCGCTCGCGGCGCTTGACGGCGAGCGTGCCGACCGCTTGACCGCCGCGGACCGGGCCTTCTACCAGGGCAAGCTGGCCACCGCCCGGTTCTTCGCGCAGACCGTGCTGCCGCGCCTGGCAGTGGAGCGGGAGATCGCCGAGGCCACCACCCTGGACCTCATGGAACTGCCGGAAGAGGCGTTCTGAGCGAACCTTGATCCTGAAGACTTTTCAGTGAATGCGACTGAAAAGTCTTCAGGATCATCAGCGGGGCCGGGTCAGCCCCAGGCGATCATGCGGACCGGGTCGGTGAGCATCGCGCCGATGTCGCGCAGCACCGCCGAGCCCAGGTCGCCGTCCACGATCCGGTGATCGAAGGACAGCGCGAGCGTGGTCACCTGGCGCACCGCCAGTTCGCCCTCGTGGACCCAGGGCGCCTGCTTGACCTGGCCCAGCGCGAGGATTGCCGACTCGCCGGGGGTCAGGATGGGCGTGCCGGTGTCCACGCCGAACACGCCCACGTTGGTGATCGTGATCGTGCCGCGGGCCAGGTCGGCGGGCTGGGTCTTCCCCTCCCGCGCCGTGGTAGCCAGTTCCGACAGCGCGCGGGCCAGGCCGGGCAGGGACAGCGCGTGGGCGTTCTTGATGTTGGGCACAAGCAGGCCGCGATCGGTGGCGGCGGCGATGCCCAGGTTCACGTAGTGCTTGACCACGATCTCCTGGGCCGCCTCGTCCCACGACGAGTTGATCATCGGGTGCCTGGCCACCGCCAGCATCAGCGCCTTGGCCACCAGCAGCAGCGGGCTGGGCCGCCGTCCCTCGAACTCGGGCAGTTCCCGCAGTCGCTGCACCGCGTTCATTGTCTCGGTCACATCGATCTGCAGGAACTCCGTCACGTGCGGCGCGGTGAAGGCACTGGAGGAGACCGCCAGCGCGGTGTGCTTGCGCACCCCCCGGATCGGAATCCGCTCCTCGCCACCGGCCGGCACCGCCGGGACCGACATGGCGGCCGGCGCCTCGGCCGCGGGTCCCGCGGCCGCCGCCTGCACATCCTCCCGGGTAATGGTCCCCTCGGGCCCGCTCCCGGTCAGCGCCGCCAGATCCACCCCCAGATCCTTGGCCAGCTTCCGCACCGGCGGCTTGGCCATCGGCCGATCGGCCGTCCCCGTCCGCCCTGAATCCCCGTTCCCCGCCACGGCAGGAGGACTCACGGGTTCTGCCGGAGGCCGTCCAGCCCCGGGCCCGCCTCCCGCTTTCCCCTTACGCGGCCGCCGTGTGGTCGTCCCCAGCTTCACCCCGTACCCGACCAGCACGGCCTGCCGCTCGATCTTCGGCGCCGGACTCCCCTCGATCCCAGGCTCGCGCGCGCCCTCCTCGGGCGGAGAAGGCACCAGGTCTTCCGCAAGCGCTTCGCTTTGGGTCGCCGGTGCTGTTCCGGCTGGCGTTGAGCCAGCCGGGACAGTACCGTGCGGCTCAGGCCCCCCCGCCCCCGCTTCTCCGGACACGTCGACCGCGATGATCGGCGTCCCCACGTCCACGGTCTGCCCCTCAGGCACGAGCAGGTCGGTAACCACCCCGTCAAAAGGACTTGGAAGCTCGACGAGGGACTTAGCCGTCTCGATCTCCACGATGACCTGGTTGACGGTCACCGAGTCCCCAGGTTTCACCTTCCAGGAGACGATGTCCGCTTCGGTCAGCCCCTCCCCGACATCGGGGAGCTTGAACTGCTTTACGTCAGCCATGAAGTTCCCCCGTCTCAGAACGCGAACGCGCGGTCGACGGCGTCGAGCACCCGGTCCAGGTCGGGCAGGTAGTGATCCTCCAGCCGGGATGGCGGGTAGGGGGTGGAGAACCCGCCGACCCGCAGGACCGGGGCCTCCAGATGGTAGAAGCACTCCTGAGTGACCCTGGCGGCGATCTCGGCGCCGAGCCCGGCGGTGACCGGGGCCTCGTGCACGACCACGCACCTGCCGGTCTTGCGCACCGACTCGACCACGGTGCCGATGTCCAGCGGGGACAGCGAGCGGAGGTCGATCACTTCCAGCGTGCGCCCGTCCTCGCGGGCCGCGACCGCCGCCTCCACGCAGGTCCGCACCAGCGGCCCGTAACTGACCACGGTCACGTCGCCGCCCTCGGCCATGGTCCGCGCCGAGGTCAGCGGCAGCGCCGCGGACAGGTCCGCGGCGATGTCCACCTCGGCCTTGTCCCAGTACCGGCGCTTGGGCTCGAAGAAGATCACCGGGTCGTCGCTGGCGATCGACTGCTGGATCATCGTGAAGGCGTCCGCCGGGCCGGAGCAGGCGACCACCCGCAGGCCGGCCGTGTGGACGAAGTACGCCTCGGGCGATTCGCTGTGGTGCTCCACCGCGCCGATCCCGCCACCGCACGGGATCCGGATCACCACGGGCATCTTGACATGCCCGAGCGAGCGCAGCCGCTGCTTGGCTAGCTGGCTGACGATCTGGTCGAACGCGGGGAAGACGAAGCCGTCGAACTGGATCTCGCACACCGGGCGGTAGCCGCGCAGCGCGAGCCCGATCGCGGTGCCGACGATGCCGGACTCGGCGAGCGGCGTGTCCACCACGCGGGATTCGCCGAAGTCCTTCTGCAGCCCGTCGGTGACCCGGAACACCCCGCCCAGCTTGCCGACGTCCTCGCCCATGATGAGCACCTTGGGGTCGGCTTCCAGGGACTTGCGGAGGCCCTCGTTGATCGCTTTGGACAGCGTGAGCACGGTCACCGTGCCACCTCCTCGGCCTCGAAGGTGTCCAGGTAAGCGGCGAACTGCTCACGCTCGGCGTCCAGCAGGGCGTTCGGCTCGCTGTAGATGTTCTCGAAGATCGACAGTGGCTGCGGGTCGGGCATGGCCAGGCAGCCCTGCCGGACGCTGCGGCCTACCTCCGCTGCCTCGGCGTCGATGGCCTCGAAGAAGGCCGCGTCGGCGGCGCCGGTGCGGGACAGGTAGACCTTGACCCGCTCCAGCGGGTCTTTCAGTTTCCAGGCCTCCAGTTCGGCGGCGAGCCGGTACCTGGTGGGATCGTCGGTGGTGGTGTGCGCGCCCATCCGGTAGGTGAAGGCCTCGATCAGCGTGGGCCCCTGGCCCTCCCTGGCGGCCTGCAGCGCCTTGCGGGTGACGGCCAGGCAGGCGAACACGTCGTTGCCGTCCACCCGGATGCCGGGGAACCCGAACCCGCTGGCCCGCTGGTAGAGCGGGACGCGGCTCTGCCGTTCCAGCGGCTCGGAGATGGCCCACTGGTTGTTCTGGCAGAAGAACACCACGGGAGCGTTGAACACCGAGGCGAAGACGAACGCCTCGTTCACGTCGCCCTGGCTGGTGGCACCGTCGCCGAAGTAGACGATGACCGCCTCGCCGTTCTCGCCGACCAGGCCGTCCCGCTGGATCCCCATCGCGTAGCCGGTGGCGTGCAGCGTCTGGGCGCCGATAACGATCGTGTACAGGTGGAACTTGTGCTCGGCCGGGTCCCAGCCGCCGTGACTGACGCCGCGGAACAGTTCGAAGAGCTTCATCGGGTCCAGGCCGCGGCACCACGCCACCCCGTGCTCGCGGTAGGTGGGGAAGGCCATGTCGCGCGGGCCGAGCGCCCGCCCGGAGCCGACCTGGGCCGCCTCCTGGCCGAGCAGGGAGGCCCAGATGCCCAGTTCGCCCTGGCGCTGCAGCGCGATCGCCTCGGTGTCTATCCGCCGGACCAGGACCAGGTCGCGGTACAGGTCCTTCACCTCGTCGGCGGTCAGCTCCAGGGGATAGTCGGGGTGTTCGAGCCGCTCCCCTTCGGGCGTGAGTAGTTGGATGGTTTCCACGCGCGACCCGGCCTGCCGGTCCAGGCTGGCGGATCCCGGTGCGGTGGTGACCGCACCGTCAGCATCGACGGCCACGTGCCACTCCTCGTGATCGGGGCCGGGTGCGGGATCACCGCGACCGGCCGGCGGGGGTCCGTGACGGCTCTGGTGGGCCGGGACCGTTAGGGCCATCGTGACAGACGGCGCGGGATGCGGCTAACCCCAGATGAACACTTACCGGCCTGCCGCACATCGCGTACGCTGCGTGGCCGGTAGGCAAGGAGCAAGGAAAGGCTCGGAAAAGTGACCAAAATCATTGTAGATGTGATGCCGAAGCGGGAGATTCACGACCCGCAGGGAGAGGCCATCTCACGCGCCTGCCAGCGCCTTGGATACGGCGATGTGGTGGGCGTGCGGCAAGGCAAGCGGTTCGAGGTGGAACTGCGTGGTGAGGCCGATGACAGCGCTCTGACCAGGGTCGGAGAGCTCGCCGGTGAATTGCTGGCGAACCCGGTGATTGAGGAATTCGTGCTGCGCGCGGAGTGATTCATGCTGTGCACGGAGTGAGGAGATCTGTAGGCGCGCCCAGCGCGGGGATGTTAACCCGCGCGATGTCAGGCATGTTAACCATGGTGTCACTCAACTTGACGGTTATCCCGGCCCAGGCCGGGGAAAGCACTCAAAGTGGCCATCGTGGACCGTGCGAACGGTAACCGGGGGCAGGTGCATACGCCGGTGTCCAGCGCCGAGGAGCCTAACGTGGACGTGAAGCTCTGCCTGGTGTTTCCGCGTGAAGCGCTGAGCGTGCCGGTGATGCGCCACATGCTCGGCGATGCCCTGCGCGGCCTGGGCGCCGACGACGACGGGCTTGCTGAGTTGCTACTCGCGGTAACCGAGGCTTGCACCAACGTGGTGCGCCACGGTGGCCCGGGGCGCAGATATGAGGTGGTGGCCAGCCTGGGCCGGCGCGGCTGCCGTATCGAGGTACAGAACACCTGGCAGGGGTTTGCCGGCGGCCGGATTCCCGGGCTGCGGCGCCGTCCCTGGCCAGGGACCGCCTCGGCGGTGCGGCCCCGGCGCCGTGGCGGGCGTCCCGCCACTCTCGGCCGCTCGCTGCTCCGGGTCGGCTCCAGTCCGGGGGCACATACCGGGGAGGCGCCCGGGGAGGAGGACATCGCCGCCTTGCCCGAGTCGGGACGGGGGATCGACATCATGCGGGCCTGCGTCGATGACGTCAGCATGACCAGCGGCCCCGAGCACCGCACCGTGGTCTCCCTGAGCAAGCGCCTGGCCTGGCGTCCCGGTGGCCCGTTCGCGGACACCCTGGACGACGAACTCGAAGACGGCGAACTCGCCGACGCCGGCTGAGGCAATTCCCGCGCCCGGTGAGCCGGTAGCCTGCGTCCGTGGGAGGACGCCAGTGACGGCCCGGGTCGGGGTCGTCACCTTTCCAGGATCACTCGACGACCGTGACGCCGCCCGCGCCGTCCGCCTCGCCGGGGCCGAGCCGGTCCCGCTCTGGCATGGCGACCGTGGCCTGCGCGGCGTCGACGCGGTGGTCCTGCCCGGTGGCTTCTCCTACGGCGACTACCTGCGCTGCGGCGCGATAGCGCGGTTCGCGCCGGTGATGGCCGACCTGGTGCCCGCCGCCCGGGCCGGGCTGCCGGTGCTCGGCATCTGCAACGGGTTCCAGATCCTGTGCGAGGCGCACCTGCTGCCCGGCGCGCTGACCCACAACACCGGGCTCCGGTTCATCGACCGGGAGGTCCGGGTCCGCATCGAGCACGACGGCACCCCGTGGACCGGTGGCTACGAGCGGGGCCAGGAGATCACGGTGGTGCTCAAGAGCGGCCAGGGCTCCTACCTCGCCGATGCCGCCACGCTGGCCCGGCTCGAGACCGGCGGGCAGGTGGTCGCCCGGTACACCAGCGGGAACCCGAACGGCTCCGCGCGCGACATCGCCGGCGTGACCAACCCCGCGGGGAACGTGGTCGGCCTCATGCCGCACCCCGAGCACGCGATCGACCCGCTGACCGGCCCGGGCAGCGACGGTCTCGGCTTCTTCACCTCGGTCGCCCGCGCGCTGGTGGCCCGGTGAGCACGCCCGCCGGGCCGGGGGCCGCGGCCGACGCGACGAAGTCGCGGGGGCCGCTAGGCCATCGGGGGGTTCCAGGGGGGTCGCCCCCCCAGGCCGGTACGGACACCGTGGCGGTGGCCGCCGCCACGCCGCAGCGCTCCCAGCCGTACGCCGAACTGGGCCTGACGCAGGAGGAGTACCAGCGGATCCGGGGGCTGCTCGGGCGGCGGCCCACCGATCCTGAACTCGCGCTGTACTCGGTGATGTGGAGCGAGCACTGCTCCTACAAGTCCTCCCGGATGTACCTGCGCCAGTTCGCCGACAAGGCACCGCCGGTGCGGGGGGATGGGGAGGCGGGCGGGGCCCTGCTGGCCGGTATCGGGCACAACGCGGGCGTGGTGGACATCGGCCAGGGCTACGCGGTCACCTTCAAGATCGAGTCGCACAACCATCCGTCCTACGTGGAACCGTTCCAGGGCGCGGCGACCGGGGTCGGCGGGATCGTCCGCGACATCCTGGCCATGGGCGCCCGGCCGGTGGCGGTCATGGACTCGCTGCGGTTCGGCCCGGCGGACGCGCCGGACACCGCCCGGGTGCTGCCGGGCGTGGTCGGCGGTATCTCGTTCTACGGCAACTGCCTCGGCCTGCCGAACATCGGCGGCGAACTGGCCTTCGACCCGTGCTACGCGGGCAACCCGCTGGTGAACGCGCTCTGCGTGGGCGTGATGCGGCACGAGGACCTGCGCTTCGCGGCGGCGCGCGGAGCGGGCAACAAGGTGATCCTGTTCGGCGCCCGCACCGGGCCGGACGGCATCGGCGGGGCGTCGGTGCTGGCCAGTGCGTCGTTCGGCGCCGGCGCGGCGGCCAAGCGGCCGAGCGTGCAGGTCGGCGACCCGTTCATGGAGAAGCTGCTGGTGGAGTGCTGCCTGGAACTGGGCGCGGCCGGGCTGCTGGCCGGCATCCAGGACCTGGGTGCCGCCGGGGTGTCCTGCGCGACCGCCGAACTCGCTGCGGCTGGTGGCTCTGGCATGTCGGTGAACCTGGATCTCGTGCCGCTGCGGGACACCTCGCTCGGGCCCGCTGAGATCCTCATGAGCGAGTCCCAGGAACGCATGATGGCCATCGTCGAGCCGCGCCACGTGGAGCGGTTCGCCGCCATCTGCGCGCGCTGGGACGTGCCGGCCACGGTGATCGGCGAGGTGACCGGCTCCGGGCGGCTGGAGATGACCTGGCGCGGCGAGGTGGTGGTGGACATCGCGCCGGAGACCGCCGCCAGCCAGGGCCCGGTCTACGACCGGCCGGCCGTGCGCCCCGCCAGCCAGGACGCGCTGGCGGCCGACGGCCCGGCCAGGCTGCCCCGGCCCGCGCCCGGCGAACTGGGCGGCATCCTGCTCACGCTGCTGCGCTGCCCGGACCTGGCGGACAAGACCTGGGTGACCGAGCAGTACGACCGGCACGTGCTCGGCGACACGGTGCTCGCCGCCCCGGAGAACGCCGGAGTGATCAGGGTCGACGAACAGACGGGGCTCGGCGTGGCGCTCGCCACCGACGGGAACGGGCGGTACTCCCGGCTCGATCCCTACGCGGGAGCCCAGCTTGCCCTGGCCGAGGCGTACCGGAACGTGGCGGCGACCGGGGCACGCCCGGCCGCGGTGACCAACTGCCTCAACTTCGGCTCGCCCGAGGACCCGGGCGTCATGTGGCAGTTCGCCGAGACCGTGCGCGGCCTCGCGGACGGCTGCGCGTTCCTGGGCACCCCGGTGACCGGCGGGAATGTCAGCTTCTACAACCAGACCGGACAGGTGCCGATCCACCCCACGCCGGTGGTCGGCGTGCTGGGCATCCTCCCCGACGTGCGGCGGCGGCTGTCGCTCCGGTTCCGCCGCGCCGGTGCCCGCCTGGTGCTGCTCGGCCGGACCGGTGCGGACTTCGGCGGGTCGGCCTGGGCCTGGACGGTGCACGGCCACCTTGGCGGCCGGCCTCCGGCCGTGGACCTGGCCGCGGAGCGGGCGCTCGCCGCGGTGCTCGCGGCGGCGGCGGGGGATGGCCTGCTCGCCGCGGCGCACGACCTGTCCGACGGCGGCCTGGCCATAGCCCTGGCCGAATCGTGCCTGGCCGGTGCGACCGGCGCACAGGTGAGCCTGCCCGGCGACCCGTTCACGATGTTGTTCAGCGAGTCGCCCGCGCGGGTGGTGGCCGAGGCCGCCCCCGGCGCGGAGGCGGCGCTCGCCGCGCTGTGCGAGCAGCACCTGGTCCCGCTGACAGACCTGGGCACGGTGGGCGGCGACCGGCTGGAGGTCACCGGCTGCTTCGCCGTGACTCTGGACGAACTCGCCGAGGCGCGTGCCGGGGTGCTGCCGGCCCTGTTCGGCTGAGGTTCCGTGACCGCCGCCAGCGAGAGGGCCGCCCAGCGACTGCGGGCCGCCCTTGACGAGCAGCGGGCCGCGCTGGGCGAGCCCGCCTGGGCCGGGTCCGGCGATCCGGACGCGCTCGGGCGCGCCTGCACGTTCGCGGTCCTCCAGGCCCTGGCCGCGGGGCAGTCGCCGCGCCCCGGCGCGCTGCGAGAGGCGGCCAGGTACCTGGCCGGACTGCTTGCCACCCAGGCCCCGGGCCGGGCGGTGGAGGTCCGGGTGCCGCCGTACGCGGCGGTCCAGTGCATCGAAGGCCCACGGCACACCAGGGGCACGCCGCCCAACCTCGTGGAGATGGACCCGGTGACCTGGGTCCGGCTGGCGGCGGCCTGGCGAACTGGGCCGACGCGCTCGCGGCGGGGGCGGTGCGGGCCAGCGGGGTCCGCGCTGACCTGGGCCCTTACCTGCCCGTGCTGGAGATGCCGGGTGCATGCGCCGCGGAACATTAGACTGACCGGGTGGTCAAGCCCGACGGCCGACTCACCGCCGACTTGAACCCGGAGGATCGGCCCCCTCGGGACGCGTGCGGCGTATTCGGCGTCTGGTCCGAGGATGAGGATGTCGCCAAGCTCGCCTATTACGGCATCTACGCACTGCAGCATCGCGGCCAGGAGTCGGCCGGCATCGCCGTCAGCGACGGCACGCGGATCGTCGTCTACAAGGACATGGGCCTGGTGGCCCAGGTGTTCGACGAGCGCGTGCTGAGTTCCCTGCACGGCCACATCGCGGTCGGGCACTGCCGCTACTCCACCAGCGGTTCTTCGGTGTGGGAGAACGCCCAGCCGACGTTCCGGCCCACGCCGGCCGGCGGCGTCGCCCTCGGTCACAACGGAAATTTGATCAATACGCTGGAACTTGCCGCCCTGGCTGCCCCGGCGGACGACCTTCCGGGGCTGGGCGGCACGTCCGACACCGACGTGCTGACGGCGTTGTTCGCCAGCCCGGTCCACGCCACCCTGATGGATGCCGCGCTGGCTACGCTGCCGCTGGTACGCGGGGCCTATTCGCTGGTCTTCGCCGACGAGCGGACCCTGTACGCGGCGCGGGACCCGCAGGGCTTCCGGCCGCTGGTGCTCGGCCGGCTCGCCCGTGGCTGGGTCGTGGCCAGCGAAACGGCGGCCCTCGACATCGTCGGCGCCCGGTTCGTCCGCGAGGTGGAGCCGGGAGAGCTGATCTCCATCGACTCCGGCGGGGTCACCTCGGCCACGTTCGCCCCGGCGCGGCCGCGGGGGTGCCTGTTCGAGTACGTGTACCTGGCCCGCCCGGACACCACGATCGCCGGCCGGGGCGTGCAGGCGGTGCGGGTGGAGGTGGGCCGCCGCCTCGCCGCCGAGTACCCGGCCGAGGCCGACCTGGTCATCCCGGTGCCCGAGTCGGGCACCCCGGCCGCGATCGGCTACGCACAGGCCAGCGGCATCCCCTACGGCCAGGGGCTGGTGAAGAACTCCTACGTGGGCCGCACGTTCATCCAGCCGAGCCAGACGATCCGCGAGCGCGGCATCCGGCTGAAGCTGAACCCGCTGCGGGACGTGATCGCGGGCAACCGGATCGTCGTGGTGGACGATTCGATCGTGCGCGGCACCACCCAGCGTGCCATCGTCGGCATGCTCCGTGAGGCCGGCGCCGCCCAGGTGCACGTGCGGATCTCCAGCCCGCCCGTGCAGTGGCCGTGCTTCTACGGGATCGACTTCGCCACCCGCGCCGAACTGATCGCCGGCAGTCGCGCCGTCGAGCAGATCCGCGAGTCCATCGGTGCCGACTCGCTCGGGTTCATCTCCCTGGCAGCCCTGACCGAGGCGACCACGCTGCCCGCGCACCGCCTGTGCCGGGCCTGCTTCGACGGCGACTACCCGGTTCCGGTCGCCGAGGCCGAGCGCGGCAAGCATGTACTGGAAGGTGCGGCGCCCGCCGGGGTGCGGCAATGAACTCTGCCAGCCCGGGGGAGCGACCCCCCGGAACCCCCCGATGGCCTACGGGCCCCCGTGACTCCGTCACGGGGGCCCGGGCCGCTGGCCCGGGCGGCGCGTCTACCTACCGGGCCGCGGGGGTGAGCATCGAGGCGGGGGACCGCGCCGTGGCGCTGATGCGAGATGCCGTTGCCCGGACCTCGGGGCCCGAGGTGGTCGGCGGGATCGGCGGCTTCGCCGGGCTGTTCGACGCCTCCGCGCTGACCCGCTACCGGCGCCCGCTGCTGGCCACGGCCACCGACGGGGTGGGCACCAAGGTGGTGATCGCCCAGCGGCTGAGCCAGTACGGCACGATCGGGCTCGACCTGGTCGCGATGGTGGTGGACGACCTGGTCACCTGCGGCGCCGAACCATTGTTCATGACCGACTACGTGGTGTTCGGCACCCTGGTGGCCGAGCGCGCCGCCGAGGTCGTCGCGGGCGTGGCCCGAGGATGTGAACTGGCTGGCTGCGCCCTGCTTGGCGGTGAGACCGCCGAGCATCCGGGGCACCTGGGATCCGACGACTTCGACCTGGCTGGCGCGGCGACCGGCGTGGTGGAAGCGGATGCCCTGCTTGGGCCGGACCGGGTGCGGCCCGGGGACGCGATCCTCGCGCTGGCCTCGTCCGGGCTGCACGCCAACGGGTACTCGCTGGTCCGGCGGGTGATCGGGGAGGCAGGCCTGGCCCTGGACGCCGAGCCGCCGGAACTCGGCCGGCCGCTCGGCGAGGAACTGCTGACGCCGACCACGATCTACGCCCGGGATTGCCTGGCGCTGGCCGCCGACTGTGACGTGCATGCGTTCGCGCACGTGACCGGGGGCGGGCTGGCCGCCAACCTGGCCCGGGTGCTCCCCCGGGGGGCGGGTGCCACCGTGGACCGCGGGACCTGGCAACTGCCTGCGATCTTCGGCCTGCTCGCAGGGCATGGTGGGATCGGCCAGGACGAGATGGAGCGGGTCTTCAACATGGGCGCCGGCATGGTCGCCGTGGTAGCGGCGGACGATGCCGACCGGGCCATGGAACTGCTCAACGCGCGCGGTATGTCTACCTGGCGCGCCGGTGAGATCACCTCGGGGGAAGAAACGCGCCTCGTTGGTACCTATCGGACCTGAAACCGTAACCGGGAATCGCGGGGGTTCCGGGGGGCTCGGCCCCCCGGGTTAGTACCGCGGGCTACGGCGCAGGTGACCGAAGGCCAACAAGCAGGGGACGGCGCCTCGGCGAAGACGACCGAAGGTCATCGAGCAGGCTAGTCCGCCTCGTCTTCGTCCTCTTCGTCCTCTTCGCCTTCGTAATCGTCGAAGTCGCTGTAGCGGTCGGCGAGTTCGGAAGATGCGTGGTCGTTGTTGTCCTGCCCGCTATCTCCACCGACGCCCAGCTCGGTCCGCAGCCGGTCAAGGTCAGTGCCGCCGCTGTTGTACTTAAGCTGGCGTGCCACCTTTACCTGCTTGGCCTTGGCTCGGCCGCGCCCCATTGGCTCGACCCCCTCGACATGCGGAGCCTTGCCTAGGCCCCTGTTCCCTTCACTGAGCAGTACGGGCTTCATGCACATAGTGCGGCGCGTCGTTCTCCAGCACCTGGAGCACGACGCGCGTTCGAGCCCGCATGCATGTATTACGGTACCTGCTTTGCGCCGCGAGCGCTTCCCAGCCGCACTTGCAACTTCACCCCGCCGCCCCGCCCATGAGTATTGTCCGCTGGCTCAGCCGGGCAGCCAGATGCCCCGAAGCCGGCCGACCTCGGCCATCCGCCGCTCGGCCAGCCGGTCCGCGGCCACGGCGGGCGGCACGCCCTCTTCGCCCGCCAGCGCGAAGATCTTCTTGGCTGTCAGGTAGATCTTCTCGGCCCGCACGCTGGCCCTCTCGAAGTTGAACCCGGCCCGCTCGTCCGCGACCTGGATGACCCCGCCCGCGTTGACCAGGTAGTCGGGGGCGTACAGGATCCCGCGATCGGCGAGCACTTTCTCCAGCCCGGCATGCGCAAGCTGGTTGTTAGCGCCGCCGCAGACGATGCGGGCGGGCAGCGCTGCCACGGAATCGTCGGTGAGCGCGCCGCCCATCGCACACGGCGCGTAGATTTCGAGCGGGCGGGCGAGCAGTTCGGCCTGGCCGCTGACGGCCTGCACGCCCGGATGGGCAGCCTGTACCCGCTCGATCGCCGCGGGGCTGACGTCGCAGATCACGACCCGGGCGCCAGCGTCGATCAGGTGGCCGACCAGGCGGTGGCCCACCTTGCCCACTCCCTCGACCCCGACCAGGCGGTTCTCCAGGCTGTCCGAGCCCCAGGTGTGCTCGGCTGCGGCCCGCATCCCGTGGAACACCCCGATCGCGGTCAGGATCGAGGAGTCGCCACCGCCGCCGTTGAGCACGGTCCGCCCGGTGACGTACCGGCACTCGCGGGCCACCACGTCCATGTCCTCGCTGTAGGTGCCGATGTCGCACGCGGTCACGTACCGTCCGCCCAGCGACTCCACGAACCGGCCGTACGCCCGCAGCAGGGCCTCGGTCTTGAGCTTGGCCGGGTCCCCGATGATCACGGCCTTGCCGCCGCCGAGATCGAGGTCGGCCAGTGCGTTCTTGTACGCCATCGCGCGGGACAGGTTCAGCACGTCGGCCAGGGCGGCGTCCTCCGAGGGGTAGGGGAAGAAGCGCGTGCCGCCAAGAGCCGGGCCGAGCGCGGTGGAGTAGATGGCGATGATGGCCCGCAACCCGGTCTGCGGGTCCTGGCAGAACACGACCTGCTCGTGCCCGCCGCGGGAGGTGGATGCGGCCACGTGCGCGTCCTGGGGGTAGCCGGAGGCGCTGCCGCTTGGATTGCTCGCGAAGACGTTCGTCACTGTGGTGAGTCTCCTGGCGTCGTCCCGCGTCCTCGTCGACGCGGACTCGCGACAAGCGTATGCCTGGCCCGGGCACGAGGACGATCCGTCCGGCTCCCATGATCACCGACCATCTTCCGCGGCTGTTTCTCGGGCGCGGGTTCACGGGGTGGTCGCAACACTGCTGGCAGATGAGCGTTTCCACGGTCACGATACTGGGTGGCTGAGCGTGGCCGGGTGTCGCGCATGGCGGGGGGCAGGCCGTTGGCCTGCCCCTGGTTCTTCTGCCGCCCAGGGGCCGCAGAGGCTCCGGGGTCAAGGCCGGCCGCAGGCCGTCGCCGCAGGCGATGCGCAGCAGCCTTGAGGCCGGAGGGGCGGCCCCGTATGCTGCGCGGCGCCCGGCGGGAAGGTCAGCGGCGGCGTCAGCCGCCTCCGTTGTGCCCCTTGCCTGTCCCCGGCCGGTCAGGCTGCGGCGCCGGCCAGGACCTCCTCCAGCGCCTGCGCGGGGGTTTTCCAGCCGAGGGTTTTGCGGGGCCTGGAGTTCAGCTCATCGGCGACCGCTTGGAGGTGCTTGCGGCTGTGCGCCGCCAGGTTGGTGCCCTTGGGGAAGTACTGCCGCAGCAGCCCGCTGGTGTTCTCGTTGCTGCCGCGCTGCCAGGGAGAATGCGGGTCGCAGAAGTAGATGCCCAGATCCGCGGCGACGGCGATCTGGGCGTGGCCGGCCATCTCCTTGCCCTGGTCCCAGGTCAGCGACCGGCGGATAGCATCAGGCAGCCCACCCATCGCCTGTGTCATCGCGGCGGCCACCCGCTCGGGACCGTAGCCGCCGGGCAGGTGCAGCAGCATCACGAACCGGGTGGACCGCTCCACCAGCGTGCCGATCGCGGACCTGTTAGCCGCGCCGATGATCAGGTCGCCTTCCCAGTGGCCCGGCACCGCCCGGTCCTGGGCCTCCGCCGGACGCTCGCTGATCATCACCATGCCGGGGATCTTCCCGCGCCGCTCGCCTTCGCGGCGCCGCGGCTTGCGCAGCGCCCGCCCGGTCCGCAAGGCACGCCGCCAGCTCGCGGCGCAGCGCGCCCCGGCCCTGGACGTAGATCGCCTGGCAGATGGTCTCGTGCGACACCCGCATCTCCGCATCACCGGGGAACTCCCGCTTCAGCATCACCGAGATCTGCTCCGGCGACCAGCGCTGCTCCAGCTTCTCCTGCACCCACGCCCGCAGCACCGCATCCCCGGCCAGCTTCGCCGTCTTCGGCCACGCCGCCCGCCACTGCGCCTGTCCCTGCGCCGCCAGCGCCCGGTAATACCGCCGGCCCCGGCTGTTCCGGCGGATCTCCCGGCTCACCGTCGACGGCGCCCGGCCCAGCCGCGCCGCGATCGCCCGCACCGGCTCACCCGCCGCCAGCCCGGCCGCGATCTCCTCCCGCTCCCGAACCCCCAGGTACCGCCCGCCCGCTGGCCGCGGCCCGTTCGACTTGACCCCGCCGGCCTTCCTGAACCACCGGAACGCGATTTCCCGCCCGACGCCCGCGGCCCGGCCCGCCTCCACAACCCCCAACCCCGACCGGATACCCTCCCAGAACTGCGCCTGCAACGCCCCCGGCGCCGCCGGACGGCCGTTCTTCACCACCGCAACCTCCATAATCAGGCGTTGCGACGACTACTTGAAACCGCCGGGCTTAATCGTCCGTGATCATGGATACCAGGCAAAATGAGGTGCAAGGGGGAGGCATGCATATGAACAGGTCTCGGGCCAGGCTGGCCGCTGCCGTCGCAGCCACGGCAGGACTGCTGGCCGGGCTGGGCGCCGCTGTCCCGGCCGCCGACGCCGCGCGGGCGGCTCCAGCCCGGACGGCTCCCGCACCCTTCGTGATCATCATGATGGAGAACCACGGCCTTCATCCGGTGCTGAACGACCGCACGGACATGCCGTACCTGAACAGTCTGTGGCGTGACGGTTCCAGCCTGGATTTCACTCGCTACGCGGCGCTCGCCCACCCGAGCCTGCCCAACTACCTCGGCATGGCCTCGGGGTTCACCCAGGCCACATCCGATTCGGTGCACCCTGGCCAGTACGCGGGCCCATCGATCTGGGACCAGCTCACCCAGGCGGGCGTGTCGTGGGGGATCTTCGAGGAGGGCATGCCGACGACGTGCTCGCCTCGCATCTCCTATAACGACCCGGTGACCGACGGGCAGTACCTGCTCCGGCATGACCCGGGCATCCCCTTCGGCACCGTCTACCAGAGCGCCGAATGCACGCAGGTGCAGCCGCTCACCGCGCTCAACTATGCCGGGCTGCCCGCGGTCAGCTTCATCACACCGAACACCTGCGACGACATGCACGGGCTGACTGCCGCCCAGCTCGCTAGCACCGGTTTCGCCAACTGTCTCAAGGGCTCAGACGCGCTGGAACAGCGCTCCGACCAGTGGCTGTCCCAGATCGTGCCGAAGCTGACGGCGGCCGGCGCGACGGTGTTCATCACGTTCGACGAATGCTGCGCGGCCACCCTCAGCCCGATGTATGCGCTGGAGACCGGCCCCGCCGTCACGCCCGGGTCCGACGCCACCAGTTATTCGCACTATTCGGTGCTGGCGGGAATCGAGGATGCTTACGGACTGTCACTGCTCGGCGGTGCGGCCACGGCGAACCCCATCCCGGTGCCATAGCCCGGTGGCCTGCGACGCTGGCCGGGCCGGGCCTCGGCCGCTCCCAGGCAACACCCAGGGTCCGGTAATGATCTCGTTACGTGTCGTGTCTATGTCGCGCGATGGCTGCGTGCCAGGATTCCTGGGTGCTTCCCTACGCCGCATACCTGCGTGTCTATGAACCCCTCTCGGCGTTCCCCGAGGCTGACGGCAGGCGCTGGGCTGACTACGCGGCATCGGCGTGCCGCCCGCGCCGCGCCGGAGCGCTCGCCGCGGAGCAGGCGGAGTCGCTGGCCAGAGCGATCGCATCGCCGCCGCGGCCTGCCCCCGAGCAGGAGAGCGACCATGCCTACGTTCGGTGGTCGGAGGGTGTCACCTACATCTGCCCGTGGCAGACCAGGCTGCGGTCCTGGCTGGTGCTGTCCCGGCTACGGACGGCGGCGCCGTCGCTGACCAGGGCCGCCTTCTCCACGCACCACGCCGACGCAGCCGTGCGCGACTTCGCGCGCTGGCGCAGCCAGGAGTACTCGCCGCGGGTGTATATCCAGGCGAGTACGTGGTCGGTGCCGTTCGCCTGGTTCGTCCCTTTCGCCGCCGATGAGCGCTGGCTCGTGCTCGGGGCATCCAGCGAGCCGGGGGAGGGGGGCAGGGCGACCGCCGCCGGGACGCGCACGCTCGTCTACGCGTGCGCGATGAGCCAGGCCCGCACCCGGGTGGCCAAGGCGCTGGCGGTGATCCGCCCGGCCAGGAGCCCGCGGGCCGCGGCGCCATGGGGCGGCGATCCGGCGGCGCTGCTGGCCGAGCTCAGGGAGGTCGGCGCCTGGCTGGAGGAGTTCCACCCGCACTCCCTGGTGGAACTCGACTATGGCGGGCTGGTGCACCTGCTCGACGACGGCGCACTCTGCTCGGACCAGTCCGTGGCGGAGGTGTCCGCCTCGATCAGTGCGGTAGCCGCCGGGGAGGTCGAGTTCGCCACGGCCATGTACCAGCGATTCGTGCGGCGCTGGCGGGCGCTGGAGGCGCTCGAACAAGCGTCCTGAGCGGCACGAGATGACTTTTCCGAATCTCCGCCATCGCAACTATACGTATCGCTAGAATCACGCAGCGTGACTCAGATCAGTGGACCAAGGGGGATACGTGTCGCAGAATCTTTGCTCCCGGTGGTCGACTTGTCACCGCTGGTGATGGCAATATGGTCTCAGTGGGCCATATAGGACATCCACGGCAGGCTCCACCCCGGAGCCAGGAAAAGCTACAAAACGCAGGATCGCAGTACTGGTCCAGGAGGAGAGGCCGTACACATGTCTGCACGCACACCTGAAGCTGAACCGCTTCTGACGCCGGCGGAGGTTGCCACGATGTTCCGCGTGGATCCCAAGACCGTGACACGGTGGGCGAAGGCCGGCAAGCTCACGTCAATTCGCACCCTGGGCGGCCACCGGCGGTACCGGGAGACGGAGGTCCGTGCGCTGCTCGCGGGTATCCCGCAGCCCCGGTCGGAGTAGTTCCCGCTCATCCGCGGTACGCCGCCGCGGGCCGGACCCGCGATTGTCCCCGGCCATCTATGCGAGGCGTTCCGCACCGGACTGCCAGGCAGTCCGCCAGCAGTAGCAGTGAGGGGGGTCGGCCCCGGCGGTCACTCGCCGCGTTGGGGGCGCCATTTCGCGGGTCGCATCGCACGAGCGATGGACCGGTCAGACGTCGCCGGGGTCGATCCGGTCGCCCCGGGGAATCAGGCAGGGCGCCCCGCATGGGCCAAGGCTCGTGCGGGGGAAGAATCCAGACCTGTGGTGAAGAGACCTAAACCGCCAGGTAGGCGCGCTGCGCGGGTAGATGCCCGAAACGCCTGATTGCTACAAGTAATCGGAAGACAACTTTTTGTAATCGCAGGTGCATCGTACGGGGGTCGGCCATACTAGGCCGCGAGTACCCGCAGGCAGGTGCCACACACTCGGCGGCACGGCTGAGCCGGGGCCACAGATGGACGGCAGGCGCTGGTGCGCGTGCCCGGAGTTTTGGCTGCGCCACAGGGGTCCCGCGCAGGGTGCGGGATAGCGGCGTCGCCGTTCAGGGGAGGATCCCAGATGCGTGATCCAGATTTGGTCACCCGCGCACAGCGGGCTGCGGTCGCGCTGGAGCGCGCCTGGGAGCGCTGGCGCGCAATGCACGGCCTGTCGGCCGATCCCATGCCGCCGGTGTCCAGCTACGTCGGTTACTCAACAGAGGAGCCGTGGGGCCGTCCCCGCGTGGTGTTCGGGGTCGATGCGAGGGAGGCCGAACTGCTCGCCGCCCTCCTCGACCACCACGAGTGTGTTGGGCCGTTCTACCAGGAGCCGACGTCCAGGGCCGGTTATGGCACCGGTGCGTCTGGGCGCAGCGGCTCCTCCCTTGACGAGGCGCGGTCGCGCATCCCGGCACAGGCGCAGGCCGCCGAGGAGCCGCCTGCGCAGTGGGACCAGGATGCGCCTTGGGACCAGGACGGCCAGTGGGACGAGGATGCCCAGCCTGGGCCGGCGGACGGCGGCGCGACAGGTCCCGGCGGCCAGGCAGGTCCTGGGGGCCAGGCAGATCCCGGCGGCAAGGCGATCCCGGCGGCCAGGCAGGTTCTGGGGGCCAGGCAGGTCCCGGCGGCCTGGCTAGCCAGGCCGATGACTTCCCCAGTGACCAGCTCCACTACCCTGACCCCCTGCTCCCGGAGGAGCCGGGCCGGGAGAACGGCTTGGCGGATCTGGGACGTCACGACGAAGCACACGGCAGCAACGGCAACGGGCGCGGCGACCAGCGCCGCGGGCGGCGGACCGAACTGAGCAGGCCCAGCCGACGGGAGCGGCGCGCCGCAGGCCGCCAGCGGTCGGCCGGGACACGGGCGGCGGTGAACGGGCCGGCCTACACCGAGGCAAGCCACACCGACGCAAGCCACACCGAGGCAACAGAGCGCACCGCGGACGGCCACACCACCGAGGCGGCGTGGCCGGTGGGCGCGTCCGACCCGTCGTGGATGGATGGGGGAGCGGCCCTCGCGGCCGGCTCCGAAATCGGCGGCTCCGAAATCGGCGGTCCCGCATCCGACGGACCTGCGCCGGGCAGCCTCGCGTCTGACAGCCCCGCATCCGGCGGTCCCGCGCCTGAGAGCGCGTCTGGCCGGACTGGGCCTGGCGGCTCTGCGCCGGGCGGCCTTGGCGCTGGCGGCCCCACGGCTGACAGCCCCGCATCCGACGGCCTGGGCTCGCGCAGCGCCGCATCCGGTAGGCCAGAACCCGGCGGCTCTGCGCCGGGCAGCGCCGGCTCCGCCGGCTCTGCATTCGGCAGCGCCGCGTCTGGCAGCGCGGCCGCGGACAGCACCATGGTGGACGCCATCCCCGTACAAAGCGGTCTCGCGGACCAGGCTGCCGCCGATCCCGGCGACGCCGCCCCGGACGAGCGGGCACCCAGAGGTCAGAGCCTGTACGACGTGACCAAGGCAAGCCGCGAACGCGCCCGCAACGCGGGCCGCCGCCGGGGTGCCGGGTCGGCGGCAGACCGGCGCCAGGGTGCGGCGCGGGACCAGGCCCAGGGTCGCACCGCGGGCTCAGGCCGCAGCGGCAAGCCCAGCGGGGAACCGGTCAGCTCGAACGGGATCGCTGGCGCGGAGCATGCGGACGTCGGCCTGGGCCTGGCCGCCCCCGGTCCGGGCATCCCGGAGTCGGCCGCCCAGAACCTGGCCGGCCCAGATCCAGCGGGCCCAGACTTGGTCGGCCAGAATCTGGCGGGCTCCGGTCCGGCGGGCTCCGGTCCGGCGGGCTCCGGTCCGGCTGGCCCGGGCTGGCCGGGCAGGACCGGCGGGCTCCGGTCTGGCGGGCCCGGACCTGGCCGGCCGTAACCTGGGCGCCCCGGACCTGGTTGGCCCGGGTTTGGCCGGGCAGGACCTGGCGGGCTCCGGTCTGGCGGGCCCGGACTTGACCGGGCAGACCCTGGCGGGCCCCGGCATGGCGGGTCCGGACCTGGCCGGCCGGAACCTGGTCGCCCCGGACTCGGCAGGCCCGGGTTTGGCAGGCCCGGATCTAGCTGGCCGAGACCGCGCCGGTGCGGTCGGCGGAGAGTTTGCCCAGCAGCATGGCCGGGGCGACGATGCCCAGGAGCCTGGCTATCCGGCACCGATCGGGCCGACCGGCGTGGATGATGCCGGCGAGCGGCACGCCACCGAAGCCCCGTGGGCACAGGACGCCGACCCGGGCCTGGACTACTCCGGCGACCAGGACCTCGACTACGCCGAAGACTCCGGCCTGGACTATGCGGACGACGCCGATCGGGATTACCCGGGCGACGAGGGCTGGGACGATGTGGCCGGCCCGGGCGTGCCCTGGGGCAATGGGCTCGCTGGGGCGGCGGGCCCCAGCGAGAATCGCGGCGGGGAATCCTGTCGTAGCGATGTGGCCGGCCTGGACCAACTCTGGGGCATCGGGCGTGGTACGGCCGGCCATGGCCAGGACCACGCGCCGGACGCGTCCCGCCGCCAGGCGCGGGACCAGGGCCGGGGCGACGCGACCGGCCCGGGCACGCTCGGCGACACAGGTCCTGGCGGCATGCGCGCCGCGGCCGACTCGGCTTCGGCACCCGCGACGGGCACCGTTGGCACAACGGACGCCAGCGCCCCGCGAAAGACCAGCCCGAGCCAGGTGCAGGACCCCGGTTCCGTACGGGACAACGGTTCGGTCCGGGCCGGCGGTGCGGCACGGGACACCCACCCGGCACAGGACAACGGTCACGGCCGGGACAACGGTCACGGCCGGGAGGACGAGTCGGCCTGGGAAGGTTCGGCATGGGACAGCCGCCCAGCGCGGGAAGCCGCTTCCGGCAGGGACACCAGTCCTGGATCAGGGCGGGATCCCCGGCGGGACCTGCCGGGGGACTTCGGTCCGGACCCACTCGGGGCGCCCGGCAGCCGGGAAACCGCGGACTTCCTCGCCGCACCCCCGCCCAGCGGCAGCATCCTGACCACGGGGCCACGCCCGGAGACCAGGACTGCCCGCCCGGCCAACGTCGGCACGGAGACCATCGCGGCAGAACTGGCCGGCTGGGCCGCCGGGGAACTGCCCGGGCAGGCTTCGGCGCGGCTTGCCGCGTGGGCGGCCATCGGCGGGGTACCCGCTCCCGGGTACCCCCAGACCGACGGCTCCGACGCGGGCCAGGGTGGCGTGACGACCGAGCGGGTCCGCTAAGGGCACATCGCCCAGGCCGGGCTGTCGCAGGTTAGGCGGACAATCTGATACGTGCGCATCGCTGTGGTCGGCGGCCCTGAACGCGGTTGCCTGATGTCCGAGTTCGCCGAGGACGGCACCGGCCACGGGCGCATCGTTATGCATAATGATCTTGCTTCGGCCGTGGCGGAGCGTGAGCGGTCCGGCGACGTGCGCTGGGTGTGGGCCGCCTGCGGGGACGTGTACCCGGCGCTGCTGCGTGCCGGGGTGCGGGTGCAGCGCTGTCACGATGTGGCGCTGACCGAGGCGCTGCTGCTCGCCCGGGAGGGGCGGCAGGGAGAGCCGGCCTCGCTGGCCGGGGCCTGGGCCCGCTTGGGCGGGGCGGCGGGGTCGGGGCTAGCACTGCGCGGCGCGGTGACACCTGCCGCCCAGGCCGCAGCGGTGCGCCCCGCCACAGTCGGCCAGGCGGTACTGTTCGAGCCCGCCGACCCGGCCTTCCCTAGCTCGCATGCGGCGCTGGAGGCCCTGGTCGCGGTACACGCCGATCAGTTGCGCCGGATCGCGGCCGACGAGCATCCGGGCAGGTTCGCACTGCTCGCGGCCGCGGAGTCGGCGGCCGGCCTGGTCGCCGCCGAGATGGGCTTCTACGGACTGCCTTGGCGCACCGACGTGCACTCGGAGTTGCTGACCAGCCTGCTCGGCGACAAGCCACTGCCCGGCATGCGCCCGCCGCGCCTGGCCGACCTGGCCACCCGGTTCTCCGCCGCGCTGGGCGGCCGCCCGGTGAACCCGGATTCGCCCGCGCAGGTGCTCCGTGCCCTGGCCGCCGATGGCGTCCGGATCTCCTCCACCCGCGCGCACGTCCTGCGCGAGGTGGACCACCCGGCCGCCGCGCTGCTGCTCGAGTACAAGGAACTCGCCCGGCTGCATGCCGCGCACGGCTGGTCCTGGCTGGACGAGTGGGTGGCCGACGGCCGGTTCCGCCCCGAGTACGTGGTCGGCGGCGTGGTTTCCGGGCGCTGGGCCAGCAGGGGCGGCGGCGCGCTGCAGATCCCCCGGGTGCTGCGGCGGGCGGTGGTGGCCGATGCCGGCTGGGTCCTGGTGGTGGCCGACGCCGCGCAACTCGAGCCGCGGGTGCTGGCCGCGCTCGCCGAGGATGAGGCGCTGGCCACCGCGGCCGGTACCGGCGACCTGTACCAGGCGCTGGCCGACGCGTTCGACGGCGAACGGGGCAACGCCAAGATCGCGCTGCTGTCCGCCATGTACGGCGGGGCGGCGGGGCAGGCGCGGCAACTCCTGGCGGTGCTCAGGCACCGGTTCCCGCTGGCCGCCCAGTACGTGGAACTGGCCGCCCGGGCGGGGGAGGAGGGCAAGGTGGTCCGGTCGCGGCTCGGCCGGACCTGCCCGCCGCCGTCGAGCGACTGGCGCGGCCTCACCGCCGAGCCCGACGAGCCGGGCGCCGAGGATCCGCGCGCGGGCCGGTCGGTGCGCGCCCGCGGCAGGTTCACCCGCAACTTCGTGGTCCAGGCAAGCGCGGCCGACTGGGCCGTTGTGTTCCTGGCAGGCCTGCGCCGCCGCCTGGCGCATTTTTCGCTGCCATACGCAACGGGCGTGGTTCCCGCCACCGCCTCAGGCGCGCCGTCCGGGGCCGACGCCGCGGGAGCCCTCCGGCCGCAGTTGGTCTTCTTCCAGCACGACGAGGTGATCGTGCACTGCCCGGAGGACCTCGCCGGGGACGTGGTCTCGGCGGTCGGCGAGGCCGCGGCCGAGGCCGGGCGGCTGGTGTTCGGGCCGACCCCGGTCCGGTTCCCGGTCACCACAGCCGTGGTGAGCAGTTACGCCGACGCGAAGTGAGGGGGCGCGGCCGCGGTGCTGCCGCGTGGCCCGTACCGGGCCAGGTTGGGCCGACGCTCAGGCGGCGGCCTGGTCGCGGCTGGTCGGTGCCGCAGTACTTGCACTTGGACTGCGGCGGCGGGCAGGTCGGCGGACAGGCACGCCGGGCAGGTCTTCACCGGGGCGGGCGGGCCGAACGCGACTGGCCGCGCTTGGCCTGGATCTTCCGGTAGGGGACGATGATCACGAAGTAGATGACCGCCATGAAGATGATGAAGTAGATGATCGAGGAGATAAACGCGCCAATGTTGATGAACGTCGCATTGTTGCCGGCGGTGCCCAGCTGAATGCCGAAGCCAATGCCATTGCCGCCCCCGGCCCTGCGCCACGATCGGGTTGATGATGTTCGTGGTGAACGAAACGATCAGGGCGCTGAAGGCGAGGGCGATAACCAGCCCGACCGCCACGATGATGACATCGCCGCGCATGAGGAAGTTCTTGAACCCGGTGAACATGCTGGACCCTCCCTAGCCGTCCCCGCCGGCTCCGGGCGGTGATGTGCGGGGGAGCGGGCCGCCCGGCCGTGGATGCCGACGATATCGTGCCCCACCAGGCAAAAGTAAAGGAACACGCTGGGTATGGATCTTGTGAGCTGCGCGGATAGTTATCTCTAGCCGTTGCGCAGCGTGAGGTTGCTCACCACGCCTTCGGAGTTCGTGCTGCGGCCGAAGGCCCAGGCGATCGTCCCGCCGGGGGCGGCGGAGGCGGAATCGAGTTCCTCGGTGGCGCCCACCTTGGGGACCTTGACCTTGGTCCACGCGGAGCCGTTCCAGGACAGGATGATCGCGGCCGTGGGCCCGTTGGCCGTGGTGTTGTGCCCGGCCGCCGTCACGTTTTGCGGGCCGGTGCCGGTGACAGAAAGCAGCAGACCGGAAACCGGGTTCGGCACCAGGTGCCACGAGCGGCCGCCGGTCCAGTTCTCTGTGACCGCCTTGCCCGTGGGCCCGATGCCGACGGCCCAGGCGTCGGCATGGTCGATCACGGCGAGCCCGGCCAGTTCCGCGCCGCTGGCGGGCACGGGGACCGTCGCCCAGGCGGTGCCGTTCCAGTGGGCGGTGAACGGCTCAAGCGCGGAGGTGGCGGTGTCGAAGTACTGGCCTGCGATCCACACGTCATTCGCCGAGTCCGCGGCGACCGCGGAAAGCCCGGCCGGTGTGCCGCCGCCAGGGACCGGCACGGCGAACGCGGACCAGGCGGTCCCGTTCCAGTGCAGCGCCTCGCTCTCACCCACCGCGTAGGCATCGCGCGGGCCGATGTCGGTGACGCTGGTCAGCACGGAACCTGACACCTCCGGAGTGGGCACCACGGACCAGGCCGTGCCGTTCCAGTGCGCCGCGAGCGAGGACGTGACCAGGGAAACGGTGGCGCGTCCCACCGCCCAGGCGTCGGTCGCGGAGGAGGCGCTGACCGCGTTGAGCACGGTGTTCCGCGCGCCGGTGACCGTCGGCCCGGTCACCTGGGACCAGGCGGTGCCGTTCCACCTGGCGGTCAGCGGGGTGGTGGCAGACAGGTCGCCCACGGCCCACGCATCGGTGTCGGTGCGCGCCGACACGGCGTTGAAGAAGCCGCCGTCCGAAGGCGGTGACGGCACCACGGCCCAGCCCGGCGCCGCCGTCCGGCCCGATGTTGCGGTCGAGCTGGATGCCGCCGCGGGGACCGCGCCCAGCAGGACCGCGCCAGCCGCCGTCACGATCGTCGCTAATCCCAGTCCGCGCATGAGTTCCTCCCGGGCGAGGCCGTTTGCAGTTGCCCATTGAACGGGCGCCGGGGCCGGGCCGTTCATACTCGTGTCGGGAGAGTATGCGGGGCGGCGGAGCCCCCGGAAGACACCCTGAGAAGAGGCCGGCGATGAGGCAGATCGTGCTTGTGGTTATCGGGCTGGTTGCCGCGGTGGCGGGCCTGGTCTGGACGCTGCAGGGCCTGGGCTACGTGGGGGGCAGCTTCATGTCCGGGACGACCGTGTGGGCGGTCATCGGCCCGATCGTCGTGCTCGTCGGCCTGGTGCTGATCACGCTCGGGCTGCGCAGCCGCCGTGGCCGCGTGCGCTGATTACGGCCTGTCATTAAAGCGGCGCGATAAAGGATTACATAACTCATAAGCTTCGTGACCCTGGCATTTGGCGAACTGGCAGGTCAGCTAGCCATTTTCTAGGTGGGCTCAAGATTTGGCGCCGAAACCCTTGTCACTCACGGTAAACTGCCACTTCAGGGGATGGCTCGCGGGGGGCATGGGAGGGCCACATGGATGTGCGACACGTGGTCGCGGAGGGAACCGACGACACCGGTGTGTCGTGGGTCATCTGGGCGCGGCGGGATGCCCCGCGCGAAGGCGACTTGTTGAGCATGATCAGGCTCACCGACGCCGGTGGGCGCATCATTCATGTGGGGGCCTCCTCCGGGCCGCCCCTCTACCCGGGCCGCCTGCTGAACGTCACGACCAACGGCAGCGAGGAGGGGCCGCGGGCGCTGCTTGGCCGGGTGGATCCGACCGTGCGGCGGCTGGAACTGCGGGTGCACGACGGCAGCACGCGGAACGTGCCGCTGTACGACTGTGCCCAGGTCCCCGAGGTGCGTTTCGCCGCGCTGTTGCTGCCGCGCGAGGAACTGCTCGACTCCGTGGCGGGCTTTGCCGCCACGGGGCCGGAGCTTGAGCGCTTCGACCTGAGGTTCCAGCAGGGACGCTGGGAGGCAGTGCACCCGGCACACGCGGTCCGGTCGGCGACTTTATTGCCGCGTGCCCGCTGGCGCGCCGCTGGCTAGTGGTGCCGCAAGCGGGGTGCTGAACTGCACGGCGGGGAGGGCACGGCGCTTTCCGGCATCCGCCATGCGGTAGCAGCGGCGGCCATGATCTCGGCGGTGGCCCGCAGGCTGGGCACCCCGGTGACCGAACGGTCGGTGAGGAAGCGGCGAACCGCGCGCAGGGCCACCGGGTCGCCCAGCAGTTCGCCGTGGAACGCGGGAATGACCACCACGTTGCGTGGCAGCGGGCAGGCGGGCAGGGTCACCGCGTCGGCGAGCGGGACGACGTCAAGCATGCGGACCGGGGCATGCTCCGCGGCCGCTGAGGCGAACCTGGCACCGACGCTGTTCACCGAGCTGATCAGGGTCTGCGCGCCGGTCGTGCCGAACGGGGAGAGCCCGCCCACGAACCAGATGAGCGCGTGCAGTTCGTCCCTGGTCAGCAGGCTGCTGCCGGTGCCCTTGTAGCCGTACTGGCCGGGGGCGACGATCGGGCTGAGCAGGACCACAGAACCCACCGGAGCCTTGGGATGCTGCGCGAGCATCGCGTCCAAGCCCAGGGTGCCCTCGCTTTCCGCGACGATGTCCACCGGCTTGCCGGTCTGCTCGTGCAGCCGCCACAACTGCGCCGCGATCCGGTCGCCGAGTTCCGGCAACGGGAGGTTGCTCGCCTTCGCGCCGTAGGGCAGGGGCTGGCCGTGGCGGTTCGTCCCCCGGTAGGAGAACTGCTGCACCAGGGTGCCCGGGAGGGCCTTGGCCAGCGCCCGGTCCTGGCCGCAGCACCACGAGCCGAAGCCGGCGATCTCCAGCACGGGGTGGTTCCCGGCGTCGGCAGCCGCGTCGCCCACGTGTGCGGGGCCCTGGGTCCCGGTCACCCAGGCCACGGTGGCCTGTGGCTGCCCCGTCGCGGCGGGGCCGCCGAAGAAGAAGACGAGCCTGGTCAGCGCGATGACCGTGGCGATGACCGCGGCAAGCGCCATGGGGCCCGCGGGGACCCGGTGGACGGCCGGCGGCGCGAGGCCGGCCTCCTCCGCCAGTCCGGCCGGCTCCTCCGCTGCCAGGCCCGGCCTGGGCCAAGGCGGACCGGACCAGGCCCGTCCCGGCCAGGCCCGTCTCGGCCAGCGCCGTCCCGGCCAGGCCCGTCCCGGCCAGCTCGGTGCGAGCCTGCCCGGCGGACCGGGCGATTGCGGCGGTCAGGCCGTACCAGGCGCGGGCGTTCACCAGGCCAGCCAGCCCGGCTATGGGAACCGCGTCGGGCGGCGGCAGCGCCATGCACAGAGCGGCGGCGGCCGACAGCACGGCGAACTCCGCCGGCAGCCACCACGCCGCCGAGGTCGGCGGCAGGGTCCGCCACCAGGTCCCGGCCAGCCCGGCGTGGCTGAGCGGCAGGGCGATCAGCAGCATGGCTGCCAGCAGGGCAAGGAACGGCCAGGAGAAGGGCAGGATGGCCACCCCGAATGTCAGGCTGACCAGAGGAGAAATCAGCAGGCAGGCCAGCGTCGTGACGACGAGAGCGCCGCGCAGGGTGGCCAGCGGCGGCGGCGCCAGGTAGGCCGGCCAGGCCAGCCTGACCAGCGCCGTGTTCAGCGCGGCCCGGGCCATCAGCAGCCCGGCGAGCAGCAGGGCGAACGACAGCCACGATCGCTGGGCGCTGTACAGCCAGCGCAGGTCGTGGAAGATCGCCAGCGGCGGGAGCGCGCTGACCTGGGGGGCGAGGGCCCGGGCGGCAGGTGCGAGCACGATGAGCAGGAAGGCTTCTGCCATGGCGGTGCCACAGCACAACCCGATCAGGCCTCGGTGCGCTAGGAAGCGGTCGCTCCGCGCGCTGGGCTGCTGCGGCTCTCCGTCCATGCCCCGCATCTAGATTCGTGATCTGTCTCGGCGGGCCGGACAGCCCGGGACCGCCGAGTGTCGCTATCTGTATATCCCAGCACAGCGTTCGGACATCAACGCATTTAATCCCCCGCGAACCCGGGCTGGGTCAGAGCCGGCCCGCGTCCACGATGCGGCGCAGGAACCGCTGGGTGCGCTCGTCCTTGGGGCTGGTGAAAAGTTCGGCGGGCGGGGCGTCCTCGATGATCCGCCCTTCCTCAAGGAAGCACACCCGGCGGGCGATGTCCTTGGCGAAACCCATCTCGTGCGTGGCGATGACCATGGTCATGCCGGTGGCGGCCAGTTCCCTGATCACGTCGAGCACCTCGGCCACCAATTCGGGGTCGAGCGCGCTGGTCACCTCGTCGAGCAGCATGATCTGCGGTTTCATGGCCAGCGCCCGGACGATCGCGACCCGTTGCTGCTGCCCGCCGGAGAGCCGGTCGGGGAAGTCGGCTTCCTTGTCCGCCAGCCCGAACCTGCCCAGCAGCGCCCTGGCTTCCTCTTCGGCCTCGGCCTGGGGAAGCCGGCGCACCTTCACCGGGGCCAGCGTCACGTTCCGGAGCACGGTCATGTGCGGGAACAGGTTGAAAGACTGGAACACGATCCCGACGTGCCTGCGCACCAGGTTCGGGTCGATGCCGGCCCCGGTGACCTCCTGGCCCCACAGGCTGATCCGCCCGGAGCTGATCGGCTCGAGCAGGTTCACGCAGCGCAGCAGCGTGGACTTGCCGGAGCCGGACGCCCCGATCAGGCAGACCACCTCGTGCGTGGCCACGGACAGGTCGATGCCCTTGAGCACCTCGTTGGTGCCGAACGACTTGTGCAGCCCCTCGATCCTGATCGCCTCGTCGCCGGCCACCACCGGGGGCAATGCTTCGGCGCTCGCGCTCATGCGGTGGCTCCGGCGAGGCGGCGGCGGCGGTCCCGCTCGATCAGCCGGTCGGTGAACCGCGCGAGGGGGATGGTGAGGATCAGGAACAAGATGGCGGCCACCGTGAAGCTGGAGAAGTTGAACACCTGCTCGCTGTAGATGTCGGCCGCCTTGTTGGCCTCGATCGTCCCGAGTATCCCCACCAGCGCGGTGTCCTTCTGCAGGCTGATGAAGTCGTTGAGCAGCGGCGGGATGATGTTCCGCACCGCCTGCGGCAGGATGACGTGGCGCAGGGCCTGCCAGTGCCGCAGGCCGAGCGACCGGGCCGCCGACACCTGGCTCTGGTGCACCGAGTTCAGCCCGGCCCGGTAGACCTCGGAGACGTACGCGGAGTAGGACAGCACCAGGGCCGTGACCCCGTACACCGCGTTGGACTGGGTGGAGACCACCGGCAGGCTCAGGGCGGGCACGCCCAGGCCGATGGCGAGGATCACCAGGATCAGCGGCACGCCACGGAAGAAGTCGACGTAACCGGTCGCGAGGAGCCTGATCGGGAACAGCGCGGGATGCGCGGACTGCCTGATCAGGGCGATCAGCAGGGCGAACGCGAGGATGAGCACCTCGGCGATGAGAAACATCCGGATGTTGAGCCAGATCGCCGCGCCCACCGAGTAGTAGCCCTGCTGCGGGTTGCCGATGAACGACTGCCACATGTGCTGCGGGCTGAAGAAGGCGTGCTCCACGGCCCGCGCGCCGGGCGCCAGCAGGAAGATGGCGGCCAGCACCCCGAGCACGACGAGCGTGCTGACGGTCGAGATGACCGCCCCGCCGCGGCCACCGCCGAGCAGCTTGGCGCCGCGCCCGGTACGCGCGAACGAGCCCGGGGGCGGGCTTCCGCTCAGTGCCACCGCGGCTCAGGGCTGGATGGTGGGGAACGTCAGGTAGATCTGCAGGTACTTCTGCTGCAACTGCTGCAGCGCCCCGTTGGCCTTCAGCGTGGCGATTGCCTTGTTGACGCAGGTCACCAGCGGGTTGCCCAGGTGGAACAGCAGCCCGTAATGCTCGCCCACCGGTGGGAACTGCGCCACCAGGACCGCGTGCTTGAGCTGCGCCGAGGCCATGTACTGCGCGGTGGGGGTGTCGGTGATCAGGGCATCGATCCGGTGCGCCTCCAGCGCGGCAGACACCTCGCTGAGCGTGTCGAAGACCCTGGGCTGCTGGGTCGGCTGGATGTCGTTGGTGATGTAGGTGAGGCCGGTGGTACCCACCTGGTCGCCGTAGAGATACTTCTTCAGGTCGGCCGTGGTGTGCTGGGTGACGATCGGGGAGCCCTTGAGCGCCACGATGGCCTGCTGCACGTCGTAGTAGCTGCTGGAGAACGTGACCGCCTGCGCGCGCTGTGGCGTGTAGGAGATCTCGTTGATGTCGAAGTCGAACTTCTTCGGCCCGGGAGCGTACGAGCTGCTGAACGGCTCGGTGACCCACACCACCTGGGACTTGGAGAAGCCGAGCTGGTTGGCGATGGCGTAGGCGACCGCGCTCTCGTAACCCAGGCCGTTGGACGGCTTGTTGTGCTCGAACCAAGGCGTGAACACCGGGTTGTCGGTCGCGACCGTGAGCACGCCCTTGGTGTACAGCTCGTTCTGGATGCTGGCGTGCGTGCAAGTGGAAGCCGTGCCGGCCGCGCTGCTGCTGCCGCCGCTGGCGGTGCTGCTGGATGAGGTACTCCCGCAGGCCGCCATCGCGGTGCCGATGAGCGTGGTGGCGGCTGCCGCAACGATGATGCGCCGCATATGATCACTTCCCCCACCGTGCCGAGGGGCGCGGGTAGTTCCTTGATCGTCGGCCGGAGCCTATCGGTTCCGCCGTGTTTACCCAAGTCCGCCGGGCTGTGCGGGGCCCTGCTCGCCCAGCGCAAAACGCAGGTAGCGTTCCGCGGACCTGGCGACCGCCGCCGTGCCGTCGGTGTCCACCACCCGCCGCCACCAGGCGCCGTAGACCCGCTCGAACGGGTAGGGCTTCAGCCGGGCCAGCCCGCGCCTGATGACCTCGGGCCGCTCCGGGATGAGGTTCGGGTAGCTGTACATGAACGACACATACCGCCGGTCCTGGACCACGGTCATGATGTCCCCGGAGAACAGGGCACCTGCCCCGTCGTCCGCGCCAGCCCAGTGCAGCACCTGGCCGCCCTCGAAGTGCACACCGACGTTGATGAGCGTGAGGCCGTCCCAGATCTGCTCGGTCTCGCCCTCCCAGAACCGGACCAGCGGATCCGGCCGTGTCACCCACTGCCGGTCCGCGGCGTGGATATAGACCGGCGCGCCGAACTCACGGGCCCATTCGGTCATCGACCCGTAGAAGTGCGGGTGGCTGATCGCGATGGCCTGGATCCCGCCCAGCGCGCGGATCTGGTCGGCCAGGTCCTCGTCCAGGTAACTGATCATGTCGAAGAGCACGTTGCCGGACGGGGTCTTGATCAGCAATGCGCGCTGCCCGATGGCGGTCGGAGGCTGGGCCCCGATGCCGAGCACGCCGGACCCCTCCCCGGCGATGTGGCCACGGTGCCCGGAGGCGGCGAGTTCGGCGAGGCTGGTCCAGCGCTGCCCGTCCCAGCCGACGTACTGGCGTTCGTCCAGGCAGATCGGGCAGTCCTCGCGCGGGGCCGGGTACTGCACTCCGCAGGTCGCACAGATCGGCAGGTCCACGTCCATGCCCCAGGTATAGCCCATGCGCGCGCAACCCAGCCCGCCCGGTGCGACGTAGGGCTCTGCGAGCTGGTTCAGTCGCCGATGCGGGCGAAGCCGCGGGGGTAATCGTGCAGTGACTCGCAGCCGGATTCGGTGACCAGCATGAGTTCGCCGGTCTGCACGCCGGCCCGCTCGTCGAGGGTGATCACGTTGGGCTGGATGACCACGGTCATTCCCGCGGCGAACGTGAAGCCGGGCGCTTGCCGCGCCTCCAGGGCGGCCCGGGACACCACCGGCGGGAGGTAGCCGCCCCCATACCCGTGCATCAGGTCGTCGTAGATCGTGTACCCGGCGCCGAGGATGACGCCGGCCGCGGCGTCGGTGAGTTCGGCGGCGGTCACCCCGGGCGCCAGCCGGGCCGTCACGGCGTCGAACGCCGCGTCCGCCACATCGTGCAGGTCCCGGTAGCGTGGCACCGGGTCGGCGGCGATGGCGAAGGTGCGCAACACCTGCCCCGGGTACCCGTCATAGCTGGCGCTGATCTCGCAGCTCAGCACGTCCCCGGCAGCCAGCTTGCGGGACGACGGCCACTGCGCGGGCACGCACAGCCCTGGTTCGGCCATCGGCGTGACGCCCAGGTAGTGAATGTGGGTGAGCCCCCCGGCCGCGATGTAGCCGCTCTCCAGGAGCGGCGCAGCATTCCGCCTCGGACATCCCCGGCCGTGCCGCCCCGGCCAGGGCCCGCACCGCGTCGTCGCTCATCGCGGCGCCCCGGCGCAGCCACTCGATCTCCTCGCCGGATTTCACCAGCCGCAGCCGCGCATACTCCGCGTCCAGGAACACCACGTCCCCGGCGGCCGCCGTCAGGGCCGCACCGGCCCGCGCCGGCACCGTCCCGATCACCCCGAGCCGCCGCACCGTTCCCGGCCAGCCACGGATCCACTCCAGCGCTGCGGCCAGCGCCGACATGCCCCCGGCGCGCACCTGCACTCCCCGTGCCATCCTTCGCGCGTTGGGCACGTGGTTGTCGTAGCAGACCCACATCACCCCGGGCTCGCCCGCGCGGACCGCCAGCGCCGCCTCCCGGGTCACCGGCCATCCGGTCAGCCACGGCACCGCGGTCCCGGCCCGCTCCGCCCCGTAGACCAGCGCGGCATCGCAGCCCCGCTCGCCTAGCAGCCCTTCCAGCGCTGCCCAGCGCCGTGCCATCTCGGCTGCGGAGAAGGCAGGGTAGCCCCGGGCCGTACGGTCCGGCGTCAGTGCTTGGCCCAGTAGTCGCCGGAGGCCAGCGACTTCGCCATTGCTTCCGGCGTCTCGAACCCAGGTGCCATCGAGGCGTCCGTCCCGGCCATCACCTCGTGGTGCCCGATGTTCAGCATCCGCAGCCAGCTCTGCTGCCCGAACGTGAGCCCGATGAAGCACCCCAGCTCGACCAGTTCCGGCTCGCTGAAATGCGTCCGCATCCGGTCCCAGAATTCGTCCGTCGTCGGCAGGTGCCAGGCAATCGCCTCGGCATAGGCGAGCGCTGCCTTCTCCCGGTCGCTGTAGCGCGGTGACGTCTCGAAGTTCAGCAGCTCGTCGTACTTGCCTTCGGTGAGGCCTGTGGCCGCGGCCGCGACCGAGCGCTGGTTTCCGCAGTATTCGCACTGCACCGTGCGGGAGATGTAGACCCGGCACAGTTCCTTGATCTGGTGGTCGCACACGCCCTGGCGGAAGATGTCGTTCCACGACCGGGCGAAGAACCAGAAACAGGCGGGGACGTGGGCCCGGACCGCGGAGCTTTCCGGCCGCGGGGTGCCCTCGCGTGCACACCGCTCCATCTCGGCCCGCATCTGGTTGTCCATCTGGTCCACGGGCACGTAGCTGATGCGCTGCTTGTCCGCCATGGAAGCTCCTCCTCGCCGTGACCGCGTCCTGTCTCGGAGCATGCCACACGCCTGGAGGGTCAGCCGCGGCTAGTTGTGGTGATATCGGACACGGAGGGCCCTCTTGTCGACCTTGTCCGCAGGGGTCGTCGGCAGCTCGGCGACGAACTGCACCTCCCGCGGCGCGTGTGCCTCCGTGAGCTCGCCGGCCACCAGGTCGCGCAGTTCCTCCGCCGTGACGCCGGTCCCTGGAGCCCGGACCACGAACGCGACCACCGCCTCGCCGAGGTGGGTATCCGGCACGCCGATGACCGCCGCCGCACGTACGCCGGGGTGCCCGGTCAGGACGTCTTCGACCACCCGGGAGTAGACCTGCACCGGCGGCTTGCCCGTGGCGATCACGTCCTGGGCCCTGTCGACCAGGTACAGGTAGCCGTCCGGGTCGGTGTAGCCGAGGTCCTCGGTGCACAGCCAGCCGCCTGCCAGGATCCTGCTGGTCAGTTCGGGCTGCCCCGCGTAGCCGTCCATGAGCAGCGGACCTGTCACCCAGATGGTGCCCGTCTGGCCCGCGGGCAGCACCGTCCCGTCCCCGCCGCGCACCTCGATCTTGTTGCTGGCGTACGCCGTGCCGCAGGACCGCAGCCGCTCCGGGTGCGCCGGGTCGAGGTCCATGCCCGGGTAGTCGGCGATGAGGGGCACCTCGGTCATGCCGTAGATGACCCGCACCACCGGCCCGAAGCGCTCGATGGCCTGGACCAGGTCGGTAATGGGCGCGGCGCCGCAGCCACAGTTCAGCCGGCGCAGGCTGGCGCAGTTGGCCTGGGCGAGCGCGGGCTCGGCAAGAACCTCGCGCAGCCGCGGCGGGGAGAGCAGCGTGCTGGTCACCCGTTCCCGCTCGATGGCCGCGAGCCACTGCGCGGCACGGAACTGCGTCATCAGCACCGCCGTACCGCCCTGGAACAGCGCAAGCAGGGCCGGCACCTGCCCGCTTGTGGTGGCGAACGGGAAGATGCCCAGGTGGCGCATGCCCGGTTGGCCGCTGGCGCGGTTGAACTGGCCGCGCAGGTAGAGCGCCTGGTAGAAGCGCTGGCCATGGCGGACGAGCTTGGGCGGTCCGGTCGTGCCCGCGGTATGGAACAGCGACTGCGGCTCGTGGTCCGCGCCGGCGCCGCCACCCCCCGCACCGTTCGCCTGGCTGCCTGCGGCAGCCACGACCATCTCGGCGAGCAGGTCCGGCCGGCCCTCCCCGGGGCCCAGGCCGAGCACCGGGCGCGCGGCCCGGGCCGCCGCGTCGCCGATCAGTTCATCCGCGACCCCGCTGTCATGGATCAGGACGTCGGCGCTTGCCTGCTCGATCAAGTCATGCTGGTCTTCGCGCGGCGCGTCGGCGGCGACGAACCCTGCCCGGCATCCGAGCAGGTGCAGGGCCAGCAGCAGGATGACCGACTCCGGGTGGTTACGGGTCACCGCCACCGCCGTCATGTCTCCGCGCACCCCGCGGGCGGTCAGCGCGGTAGCCATGGCCAGCACGGCGGCCCGGGTCTCGGCATAGGTGTACCTGCGCTCGCCATGCACGATCGCCTCGGCGGAGCCCATCCGCGCGAAGAACCCTAAAACCTGCAGCACATAGTTGGGCTCGGTGGTGCGGCGCTGCTCGGCGTGCTCAGTCATGGTTCAGCACGGGCCAGGACCGGCCTTCCGGGATCGGCTCAGACCGCAGATGAGCGTGACAGTTTCACACGTGGTTTGGGCCGGTCAAGCCCGCTGATGTACCCGGTGAGGGCCGGCGTGCCATCATCCCGCTCCGGCTCGGCCTGGTCGCGGCGGATGAACCCCCTGGCGGAGGGACCGCCCCGGAAGGTCCCTCCGCCAGGGGCAAGCCTCGGTGCACCCCCCACCATCCCCATGCACGTCGGCCATGCCAGCCCCACAAATGGCCCGCCCCCGGAAGGGGAGCCAGTGACCGTCACGGTTGTGACCGGGCCTGCACCTGGGCGGTACCCCAGGTGCCATGCCAGTCTGTCGCCCCGCGTCCCGTTTCGGGGGTCGATGGAAACAGTCGGACAAACCCGGACACGTGATCGGAGGTCATCGATGACCTCAGGCGCGAGCGAAGAGGGCGGCAACGCGGTCGCGGGGGAGCGCGGGGACGTGGTGGCCGTCGCGCCCGGTCATGTCCTCGTTCGCGACCAGGGCGTTGGCCACGGCCTCCTCCGTCGCGCGGACGGCCGCTGCGAAGAACGGGTTCATCTGCGCCCAGGGGATGAACTTGAGCTGGTCGTAGTCGGCCCCGGTACCTGGGTCCGGGTGATACCCGCTGAACCCGCCCGGGTTGGCCGTGGAAAAGGCGAGGAACAGGTCACCGGAGAAGTGCGAGCTGATGGTGCCGGTGCGCGCGATGCCGTGGGTGACCCGCCGGGCCATCGCCGAGCACTGGTGCGGGAGCAGTGGCGCGTCGGTGGCCACGATGGCGATCACAGAACCGGCCCCTGGCGGCGGCGCGCTCCCGCCCGGCGACACCGGGCCGTCGCCGGTGAGCAGCCTGCCCAGCCGCACGCCCCCAAGCGTCAGTTCCTCCCGTGAGCCGAAGTTGGCCTGCAGGAACACCCCCACGGTGTAGCTGGTCCCGCGGTAGTCCACCACCCGCGAGGCCGTGCCGTTGCCGCCCTTGAACTCGTAGCAGATCATCCCGGTGCCGCCGCCCACCGAGCCTTCCTCGACCGGCCCGCTGCGGGCCGCCTCCAGGGCGTCGATCACCGTGGCCTCGGTGATGTGGTGCCCGTAGGCGTCGTTGAGGTAGCCGTCCCAGGTCTCCCCGGCCACCGGGAGCGACCACTCGTCGCCGAGTTCGGGGTGGTGCCTGGCCGTCCAGGCGACAATCCCGGCGTGGGCGACGCCGACCGCGTGGGTGTTGGTGATCGCGACCGGGAGGGCGAACGTGCCGGACTCGGCGATCCAGGAGACACCGGTCATCTCGCCATTGCCGTTCAGCGAGAAGAAGCCCGCCGCCACGGGGTCGGCAGCATTGGCGGGGCCGCGCGGATGGATCCCGGTCACCCCGGTCCGCACCGAGTCCCCTTCGATGACAGTGACGTAGCCGACCGCCACCCCGGGCACGTCGGTGATCGCGTTCCAGGGTCCCGGCGTCCCGTCGAACGGGATACCGAGCGACCGGGCCCGCGGTTTGCCGGCTGGCGTGGCCGCGTGTGCTTCCGGCAGTTGTCCGGTATCAGTCACTGCGCCTGCCCTCCTCGCGGTCCCGGCGACGCCGCATCAGGGCCGGCTCCGCCCGGGGCGACGTTCTCGCCGTAACGCAGCGCCCGTACCGCATCGCTGACCTCGGTAAGGGCGCTCTCGCTGAGCGTCTGCGGTGTACCCGCCAGCCGGGCGTACCAGTACACCCGGGCCAGCCACTCCAAGGTGCGGGCCCGCTCGTAGGCGCGGGCCAGGGTCGGCCCGCAGGTGAGCGCGCCATGGTTGCGGAGGATCACCGCGCTGCGCCCGGCCAGCGCCTCGGCGGCACCGGCCGCGAGCTGCGCGGTGCCGAACCTGATGTACGGCGTGACCCGCACCGGCCCGCCGAGGTCTGCCATCGCGTAGTGGATGGCAGGCAGTTCGTCCAGCACGGCGGACAGCGCCACCACGAACGGGGAGTGGGTGTGCACGATCGCCGTTGCGCGGCTGGCCTGGTACAGCGCCAGGTGCATCGGTGTCTCCGTCGAGGGCCGCGGGCCGGACAGCAGCCCGGCGTCCGACGTGCGGACCAGGCAGATGTCCGCCGGGGTCATCCGCTCGTACGGCATGCCGGACGGGGTGATCGCCATCAGCTCGCCGCGCCGCACGCTGAGGTTGCCCGACGTGCCCGGCGCGAGATCGTCGGGAGCCATCCGGCGCGCGTAGCTGACCAGGTCCTCCCGGTCCGCCAGGCTCACGCCCTCCGCCGCGTCCGTATGCCTCGCCATCCGCCCTCCTCGCCTCGCCCCCATGATCGCCGATGCCGACGCCAGCCCGGCCGCAGGGATGTCCGTGACGCCGGCTGGTGCGCCGCCCAGTGATCGTTCATGATCATGACTTACGGGGGCCTATAGCACCCTGTAAGTCATGATCACGAGCGATGTGGCGAGAGGCAGGTCCGGTAACAGTTCTGTTGTCCGGTTTGATGGGGCAGTCAGGGCGGGGCTGCGGGCCTCGTTGCGGCATTCACCCCCCGGGCGCGGGCGGAGGGCGCGCTGGCGCCGACAGCGGGTGCTGGTCCGGGGCCTCTGTTTAGGGGAACGGTCAGCGCGTGTTTAGGGGAACGGTCAGCGCGTGGGGGCGTTCGGCCGGCTGTCGAGCCAGAGGGTCCATGGCTCAATCGAGCCGACCCGCAGCAGCCCTGCCGACGCCCAGGGATCTGCGGCGAATCGTGCCCTGACTTCGTTCTCATCCGCGGCATCGACGGCGTGCAGGGTCTGCGCGCCGTCGCGTATGGGGCCGCCGATGATCAGGAACCCGTCATCGACCAGGCCGTCCATGAAGGCCGCGTGCGCATCCCAGCCGTCCTGTTCCCGGATCGGGCGCGACGAGTCCCAGCCTGGCCCGTGGATCAGCCGCACTGCGAAGTTGGCCATGGCCGGAGCGTACCGGCCGCTGCCGACACCGGGCCTCGCCGAGACGCCGGGCTCGCCCAGGGCCCACCGCCCTGCGAGGGCTCGTCCTGCAAGCGCCCCGCCCTGCGGCCCGCCCTGCGGCGCGATTCCGCGGCGCTACGTCATCCCCGTGGTGGAGGACGACAGCGACCGGGGGTCGCGCAGCCGCCAGGCATCGCGGTCCACGGCGGCGAGGAAGCGGTCCACGGCCGCGTTGAACGCCTCCGGCTCCTCCAGGTTGGCGGTGTGCCCGGTCTGCGGCAGGATGGCCAGCCCGGCCGAGGGGATGGTCCGCTTGAGCATCAGCACGGTCTCCAGGCATCCCTCGTCCTCGTCGCCTGCCAGCAGCAGCATGGGGGTGCGCACCGCGGCAAGCGCGTCCCGCAGTGCATACAGCGATGGCCGGGCCGCCTGCACGCCGCGCATGGTGAGCGCGGAGCCCAGCGCCGAGTGCCTCGCCAGCGCCGCGGCGAACTCCGCCCAGCCGCGCGGGTTCTTGTTCTGGAACTGCACCCGCGCCGGTCCGACGGCATACCGCTCCGCGACCCGCTGCGAGCCCTCCGCCTCGAAGGCCGCCGCGGTCGCCGCGCACTCGGCCCGGAACGCCTCGGCCCGCTCCGGCGGCGCCCCGTACCCGGCGCCCGCGACCACCGCCGAGATCACCCGGCCCGGATGGCGCAGCGTGAGGTGCAGCACCGCGAACCCGCCCATGGACAGGCCGACGACGTGCGCCCGGCCGATGCCCATCCCGTCCAGGACGGCCACGGCGTCCTCAACCGCGCGCTCCTGGGAGTAGGCGGCCGGATCCTCGGGCACCCCGGACGGCGGGTATCCCCGGGCCGCGTAGGTCACGCACTGGTAGCCGCGGCCGAAGAACCGCACCTGCGGCTCCCAGCTCCGGTGGTCGCCGGCGAACTCGTGGATGAACAGCAGCGGCGTCCCGGCCCCGGTGCTCTCCACGTGCAGCGCCACGCCGTCGCCGGTCATGATCGTAGCCATCTGGGCCTTTCGTTCGCTGGTCCCGGGCATGCCGGGCGGGGAGTCAGTGCGCGGCACCCATGATGTGCTGGTAGGTCCGGGCGGACGCGGCGGCGGCATCCCCCGATCGCAGCGCGTCGAGGATGGCGTCGTGCTGGCTGGCCGACTCGGCATGGCTGCGCTGTACCCGGGGGCCGCCGTGCAGCGACGCCCAGAGCAGCCGCATCAGGGTGAGCAGCAGCGGGCTGCCCGCGCAGGAGTACACGGTGAAGTGGAACTCCCTGTTGAGGTCGGCGTAACCCGGGTCGTCGTCGGCCAGCGCACGCATCCGGTCGTTCAGCGCCTGCAGCGTGGCGAGGCCCTGCTCGTCGATCTTGCGCGCGGCCAGCGAGGCGCCCAGCGACTCCAGGGCGGCGCGGATCTGGAAGTTCTCCTCGACCGGGCCGTCGTCCGGCTCCACCACGGTGAAGCCACGGTGGGTGTCTCCGACGACCAGGCCCTCGGATTCGAGCCGGCGCATGGCCTCGCGCACAGGAGTCTGGCTGACTCCGAACCGCTGGGCCAGCTCCCGCTGGCGCAACTGCCCGCCCGCGGCGAGTTCCCCGGTGATGATCAGCTCACGGATCAGGGCCGCCACGAGGTCGGTCTTGCTGACGTACCCCGACGCCCCCGCACCGGGGCCCGCGGGCATCAACGGTGCAGGTCGCACGGATCACCTCCGCCGTTCGGGTTGTGGTGTTGCCCGGCCTGCGGGCTCATGCCAGCAGCGGCATCCGGATCCGCCAGGGCGGCGACCCGGGCCGGGGTCAGCGGCAGCCGGGCGACGCTGCCGGCGAGGCCAAGCGCGTCTCGCACGGCGCTGGCCACGGCCGCGCCCGCCGCGCTGATGCCTCCCTCGCCCGCGCCCATCACGCCGAGCGGGTTGCCCGGTGCCGGGGCCTGCTGGGCCACCAGCACGTCGATCGGCGGGATCTCGGCGGCGGTCGGCATCCGGTAGTCCATGAACGTGACCGCCTGTGGCTGGCCGGCCTCGTCGTAGCTGAACTCCTCGAGCAGCGAACCGCCAATGCCCTGCGCTACGCCGCCGCGCAACTGTCCTTCGACAAGCGCGGGGTTGACCGCGCGGCCCACCTCGTAGGCGACGAGGTACCGCAGCACCCGGACCGCGCCGGTACCCGGGTCCACCTCGGCCACCGCGATGTGGACCCCGTAGGGATACGTCATGTGCGTGACGTCGAAACGGCGGCGCGCGGCCAGCCCGGCGGGCTCCCCCGGGCGCAGGTACCCGCTGGCCGGGGCCGCGGCCCGGGCGATCTGCGCGAGGGTGACCGCCGACCGCGGGTCGCCGCGGACCGTGATCGTGCCGTCCGCCGCGACCAGGTCGTCCTCGGCGGCTTCCAGCATCCGGGCGGCGAGCTGCCTGGCCCGGCCGGCGACCGCGGTGGCGGCCGCGTGGACCGCGTTGCCGGCCACCACCGTGGACCGCGACGCCCAGGAGCCGGACCCGAACGGCTGGAGATCGGTGTCCCCGTTCACCACGTGCACCATCGTCGAGCCCGACGCCGAGCGCGTCGGCGGCGATCTGGGCAAGCACGGTCTCGATGCCCTGCCCCAGCGAGGTCCCGCCGGAGTACACGTGCACGGTGCCGGTCTTGCTGACCAGCACGTCCGCGGTGTCCTGCGGGCCGAGGCCGCTCTTCTCCAGGAACACGGCGAGCCCCAGCCCGCGCCGCCGCCCGGCCGCGCGCCCGTCCGCCACGGTCGCGTAATACCCCAGCCGCGCGGCCTCTGCCTCGGCCGCGGCCAGCAGCGCCGGGTAGTCCCCGGTATCCAGCACCACGTCGGTGCCCAGCGTGGTCAGCGGCCGGCGGCAGGGCAGCTCGCGGCGGCCGAGCAGGTTTCGCCGGCGCAACTCCGCGCGGCCGATGCCGATCTGGTCGGCGGCCATGTCGAGCAACTGCTCGCGGGCCGTGGTTCCCTCGAACCGGCCCGGCGCACGGTAGGTGCCGCACGGGGTCTTGTTGGTGAGCAGGACCCGGATCCGGCCGCGGAACGCGGGCACCCGGTAGGGGCCCGGCAGCATCGCCACGGTCAGTTCGGGCACCGTGATCCCGTGCGTGCGACAGTAGGCGCCGTTGTCGTGCAGGATGTCGTCGGCCAGCGCGAGGATCCGGCCGGCCGCGTCGAACGCCGCCGAGATCCGGTGCACCTGCTGGCGCGAGTGGTTCACCGCGACCAGATGCTCGGCCCGGTCCTCGGCCCACTTGACCGGGCGGCCCAGCGTCCTGGCCAGCCACGGGACCAGGTAGTCCTCGGGGTAGAACTCGCCACGGACGCCGAAACCGCCGCCCGTGTCGATGGCGCGCACGTGGATCAGGGTCTCGTCGATGCCGAGCATCCCGGCCAGCACGTCCCGGTTGAACACCGGCACCTTGGTCATCCCGGTGATCGACAGTCCGCCGGTGCGCGGATCGGGCTCTGCCAGCAGGGCACGCGGTTCCAGTGGCACCGCCGTGTGCCGCCCGATCTCGATCTCGGTCTCGGTCACGTGCGCCGCCCGGGCGAACCCGGCCTCGGTGTCCCCGTATCCCATGGAGAAGTCGGCCGCGACGTTGCCGGCCGGGAACAGCAAGGGCACACCGCCAGCGGCCGCCGCGGCGGCGTCAAGCACCGCGGGCAGCGGGTCGATGTCGATGTCCACCAGTTCGGCGGCGTCCTCGGCCGTGTAGGCGTCCTCGGCGAGCACCACGGCCAGCGGTTCCCCCACGTAGCGCACCACGCCGGCGGCCAGCACCGGCTGCAGGTAGTCGGTGAGCGGCAGGTCCCGCAGTTCGAGCCGGATCGGGATGGCCAGCCCGCGCGGCAGGTCCGCGGCGGTGACCACGGTCGTCACCCCCGCGGCCTTTTTCGCCTTGGCCACGTCCACCGTGCGCACCGTGCCGTGCGCCACCGGGGAGCGGACGACCCTGGCCCACAGCTCACCGCGGGCGTGGAACGCGTCGGTGAAGGCGCCCCGGCCGCGCAGCAGCCTGGGATCCTCCTTGCGCGGCACCCGCGTGCCCGTCAGCGTCATCGGCGGATCCCGGTCACTCGCGGCCCGCGGCGCGGCGGGCCCTGGCGGTGGCCAGCATCGCCGCGACGATGCCCTGGTAACCGGTGCAGCGGCACAGGTTGGACGCGACCAGCTCACGGATCTCCGCCTCGGACGGCTCCTCATCCGTCCAGGGCGGCCGGTCATCCGCCGAGGGCGGCGGCCGGTCATCCGCCGGGGGCGGCGGCTCCTTATCCGCCCCGGACGGCGGCTGGCCGGGCGGGCGGGCGGACTGCACGAGGCCTCGTTCGGCAAAATATGCCTCTGCCAGCATCAGGAAGCCTGGCGTGCAGAAGCCGCACTGCAGCGCGTGGTGGTCGCGGAAAGCCTGCTGCAGGTCGGAAAGCTCGTCGCCGTCGGCCAGCCCCTCCACCGTGCGGACCTCGGCGCCGTCCGTCTGCACGCCGAAGACCAGGCAGGACCGCACCGGCGCGCCGTCCAGCCGCACCGTGCACGCCCCGCAGATGCCGTGCTCGCAGCCCACATTGGTGCCGGTGTAGCCGAGGTCGTGGCGCAGCATGTCGGCGAGCGTGCGCCTGGCTTCGACCAGCAGTTCGTGCTCGGTGCCGTTGACCCGTAGCCGCACCTGGTGCTTGTCCGTCACCCCACCGCCTCCCCTTCCCCCTTCACTCCCCGGTCACCCCGGCGCCTGCCGTCACCCCACCCGCCCCGGCAAGCGCGGCGCAGACCTCGCCGGGCAGCACCGGGATGTGGTCGAAACTTGCCCCGGTGCCGGTGAGCGCGTCGTTGACCGCGTTGAGCACGCATCCGGGCGCCCCGATCATGCCGCCCTCGCCCATTCCCTTCGCCCCGCTCTCGCTGAAGGCGGACGGGGTCTGCAGGTGGATCACCTCCACCGGGCACATCTCCGCCGCCGTCGGCACCAGGTAGTCCATCAGCGTCGTGCTGACCGGCTGCGCGTCGGCGTCGTAGCAGATCCGCTCGTACAGCGCGGCCGCGACGCCCTGGGTGACCCCGCCCAGCACCTGGCCGTCCACGATGAGCGGGTTGATGACCACACCGCAGTCCTCCACGACCAGGTACCGCAGCACCTTGACCTGGCCGGTTCCCGGGTCGATGGCGACCAGCGCGGCGTGACAGGCGTTGGAGAAGGTGCCCGGCGGATCGTAGGATGCCCGGGCCTCCAGGCCGTAACGGACCTCCTCAGGCAGGAGGTGCGTCTGGAAGTGGACCACCCGGGCGATCTCGGCCAGCGGTATCGCCGCGCGCGCGTCGCCCCGGATCCGGGCCATGCCCTCGCGCAGTTCCACGTCGGCGGCGCTGGCCTCGAGCAGGTGCGCCGCTGCCGTGCGGAGCTGGTCCGCGACCTGCTCCGCGGCCCGCGCCGCCGCGCCGCCGCCGATCACGATCGACCGGCTGGCGAACGTCCCCCAGCCGTAGGAGGCCAGGTCGGTGTCGCCCTGCCGCAGCCGCACCTGATCGGGGTGCACGCCGAGCCGGTCGGCCACGATCTGCGCGAACGTGGTTTCGTGCCCCTGGCCGTGCGCGGCGGTACCGGTGGTGACGATGACCTCGCCGGTGGGGTCCATCCGCACCGAGGCGGTGTCATAGCCCGGGGTCATCCGCATCCGGCGCAGCGACATGGTCGGGGTGCCGTAGGCGGTGCGCTCGGAGAAGCAGGCGTACCCGATGCCGGCCCGCAGGCCTTCGGCACGCAGCCGGTCCCGCTCGGCCGGCCAACCGGCTGATGTCACGCGCTGCTCGGCCAGGTCCAGCGACTCGCGGTAGCTGCCCTCGTCGTAGGTGATCAGGTTGACCCCCGCGTACGGGAACTCGCCGGGGCCGATCATGTTCAGCCTGCGCACGTCGAGCGGGTCGAGGCAAAGCTCCCGGGCGGCCTTCTCCATCAGGCGCTCCATCACCAGCACGATCTGCGGCCGCGACACGCCCCGGTACGGCGCGGTGGGCGCCTTGTGGGTCGCAATGCCCCGGCCCCGGGCGCGGTAGGCGGGCACCTTGTAGATCCCCGGCAGCTCGCTGGCCGCCATCAGCGGCTCGACGGCGCAGGTGAACGGGTAGGCGGAGTACGCGCCGATGTCGCAGTCGATCTCGGCGTCCAGGCCCAGGATCCGGCCCTCGGCGTCGAACGCGGCCCGCACCTGGTAGCGCTGCTCGTGCCCATGGAACGAGGCGGACAGGTTCTCCTGGCGGTCCTCGGTCCACCGCACCGGCCGCCGCAGCCGCAGCGCCGCCGCCGCGACGGCCACCTCCTCCCGGCCGACCACGCACTTCAGCCCGAACCCGCCGCCCACATCCGGGGCGATCACCCGCACCGTTCGCTCGGGGATGCCCAGCGCCTGCGCGACCCCGGACCGCACCTGGTGCGGTACCTGGGTGGAGACGTGCAGCACCAGTTGCTCGTCGCGGTCGTCCCACTCGGCCAGGCAGGCCCGGCCCTCCAATGGCATGGCCGCCACCCGGGCGCTGGTGAACACGCCACCGACCATCACGGCCGCGCCTTCGAAGATCCCGGCAAGCCGCCCGTCGTCGAACATGAGCAGGTCCACCAGGCAGTTGCCGCTGGTCTCCGGGTGTACCTGAGGCGCGCCGGGCGCCTGCGCGGCGGCCAGGCCAGCCACGGCCGGGCTCGGTGCCCAGTCCGCCTCGACGAGTTCCGCCGCGTCCTCGGCCAGGTAGGCGTCGGCGGCGACGACCAGCGCGACCGGTTCCCCGGCGAAGCGGACTTGGCCGCCGGCCAGCAGCGGCATCCGGGTCGGCACGAACTCGTCCCGCTCCAGGGTGGCCAGCAGGAACGGATCCCCCAGATCGGCCGAGGTGAACACGGCCACGACGCCGGGAGCTTCCCGCGCCACCGAGGTGTCGATGCCGGTCACCCTCGCCGCCGGGAACGGGCTGCGCACGAACGCGGCGTGCAGCATCCCCGCCCGGGTCATGTCGCCGACGAACCGGCCCCGGCCCTGTAGCAGGCGGCGGTCCTCCTTGCGGGTAATCGGTGCGCCGACCCAGCGGCCGTCCCGCCCGGGCGCGCCGCCGGGCGGGGCGGTTCCCCCGGAGGGCTGGGCGGTTCCCCCGGCTGGCGGTGTCATTCCACGGCCGCCTGCGCCAGGGCCCGCGACACCAGCGTGGCGGTCAGCCGCTTGCGGTACTCGCTGCTGCCGTGGTTGTCCGAGGAGGGATCGACCTGGGACGCCGCGAGTTCCCCGGCCACGTCCCAGGTGCCCGGCGCGGCTGGCTGCCCGGCCAGGGTGCCGGTGTCGATCCGGGCCGGCAGCGGCCCGACGCCGCCGACGACCACGTCGGCGGACCGGACCGTGCCGTCGGCGATGTCGGCACGCACGGCGGCGGCGACGATCGCGAAGTCCCCCGCGCGCTGCGCGAACTCGGTCAGCACGGCGCGCCCGGCGGCCCGGGGGAACCACACCTCGGTGATCATCTCGTCCGGGGCCGCGTCGGTCGTGTAGTACCCCTGCAGGAACTCCGCTGCCGGGACGGTGCGCTGCCCGCCCGGCCCGTGCAGCACGACCTGCGCCCCGAGCAGCACGGCGAGCAGGCACCACTCAGAGGCTGGGTCGGCGTGGGCGATGCTGCCGCCGAACGTGCCACGGGACCTGATGGGGTAGTGCCCGATCCACCGCGCCGCCCGGGGGAGCACGCCGAAGTCCCGGCGCACCGCCGGGTCCGTGGTGGTCTCGATCGCCCGGTGCGTGGTCAGCGCCCCGATGTGCAGCCCGTCCGGGTCCGCGCGCAGGTAGGACAGGCCAGGGATCCGGGTCACGTCGACCAGCGCGCTCGGCCGGGCCAGCCGGAAGTTCATCATCGGGACCAGGCTGAGCCCGCCCGCCAGGATCTTGGCCTCGTCGCCGAGTTCGCCCAGCAGGTCGACCGCCTCGGGCACGCTGCGGGCCCGGCGATAGGCGAACGAGGCTGGTTTCACCCGGACTCCCATCCCTCCGGAAGCTCCCGTGCCGCTCGCTCCCGGTGCCGCTCGGTCCGGAGCGTCTGTGCCGCTCGGTCCGGAGCGTCGGTGCCGCCCGCACACCGGAGCGTCCGTGCTGCCGGAAGCCCCCGGCCCGGCCAGGCCCGGAGCCTCCCGCCCATTTGGTATACCATATTTCAACATGTCTGGCCGCCGCCCGCGACCCGGGGAGCCGCGTGCACCCCGCCTGCGACCTGGGGAGCCGCGCGCATGACGCACCCCAGCCTGCGGGCAGAACGCGGCCCGGATGGAGTCCGGCGCCTGCTGCTCGCATCTCCGCGGCGGCACAACCCGCTCACCCCCGGCCTGGCCCGCGCGCTACTGGACGCCTTCGCCGCGGACCCCGCCGAACCGGTGGTGCTGGGCAGCGCGGATCCCGCGATGTTCTGCGCGGGTGCCGACATGACCATCGGCACGGCCGAGCGGGCGCAGGGTCTCGGCCCTGGTCTACGAGTGCCTCGAAATCATGATCACCAGGCCCGGGCCGGTGATCGCGGCGGTGGGCGGCCCGGCGGTGGCCGGCGGCGCCCAGCTCGCGGCCGCCGCCGACCTGCGCATCGCCGGTCCCGCGGCACGGTTCCGCTGGATCGGGCCGCCGGGCCTGGATCTCGCGGTGGGCGCCTGGGTGCTGCCCGACCTGGTGGGCCGGGGGCGCGCGGCGGAACTGGCCATGACCGGCCGCTGGGTGGACGCCGCCGAGGCGCTCACGCTGGGCCTGGTCAACCGGGTGGAACCGGCCCCACTGCCCGCGGCGGAACAACTGGCCACCGCCCTGGCCGCGGGCAGCGCAGGTTCCCTGGCCCGGATCAAGATGATCATGACGGCGGGCGGCCTGCTTGACCGCCTGCACGCGGAGCAGGAGGCGAACCGCGCGGCCTGGGCCGAAGCCCTCGCCGCGGACCCCGCCGCCCCGCCAGCATGACCTGTTCCCCCGTGCTTTCCCCTGCGCTCTCGCCACCCGCGCGTGCCCGCCCGCGTCTGCTCCGGGGCATGAACGTCACAACGAGGCCCATAGAAGGGCATCAACTTCACGTTCATGACCGCCGCCGCGGCCACGAAGGCACGCCGAGCGCACCATGACCGGGTACTGAGGAGTGGAGCCGGGCGGGCTGGGCCGCGCACCTCCCCGGCGTCCCGGATATCCCGGCGCACGTGGCAGGCCTCGGCGAGGGCACCATCCCCGGGCTGGCGGCCGCGTCCGCGGACCGGGTGCCGGACCGGGTCGCACTGGCGATCGACGGCGAGCAGATCACCCATGCGGAACTGAACGCCGCCGCCGCCCAGGTCGCCGCCTGGCTCGCGGCCCGGCTGGCCCCGGGCGACCGGGTGCTGCTGGCCGCCAGGTCCAGCCTCGGCTTCGTGCGCTGCTACCTGGGTGCGCTCCGCGCGGGCGCCACGGTCGTGCTCGCGAACCCCGGCTACACCGCCGCGGAACTCGCGCACCTGGTCACCGACTCCCGGGCGGCGGTCGCGTTCGCGGACAGCGGCCCCGCCCGCCTGCTGGCCGGGCTGCCGAACGCGCCGCTGACCGTCGATCCCGCCGAGGTCCCCGCCGCGCCTGGCCTGCCAGCGATCCTGCCCGGCCCCGATGACACCGCGCTGCTGGCCTACACCTCGGGCACGACCGGCAAGCCCAAGGCGGTGCCGCTGACCCACCGCGCGCTGCTGACCTCGATCAGGGTGGCCATGGCGTCCTGGGGGTGGCACGAGGATGACGTGCTGGCCCACGCCCTGCCGCTGTTCCACCAGCACGGCCTCGGCGGGGTGCATGCCGTGCTCATCGCGGGCGGCACAGCGCACATCGGCTCCCGCTTCACCGCCGCCGGCCTGGCCGCCGCCGTGCGGCAGCACCACGCCACCGTGCTGTTCGCCGTCCCCACCATGTACCAGGCACTCCTCGATGACGAAAAGCACCACGGCAGGCTGCTGGCTGGGCTGCGGCTCGCGGTATGCGGGTCCGCTCCGCTGACCGCCCTTCTTGCCAAACGATCAGCCAGCGAACTGGGACGCCCCCCGCTGGTGCGTTACGGCCTGACAGAAACCGGCCTCAACGTCTCACACACCGCCACCGACATCCGGCCGGGAATCCGTGGGTATCCCGTTCCCCGGTGTCCTGGTCCGCGTCTGGGCGGAGTCAGCCCCGGCCCCGCCAGGCGCCGACGGCGAGATCCAGATCCGCGGCCCGCACGTGTTCCGGGGCTACGCAGGCAACCCGACTGCCACGGCCGGGGCCTTCACCGCGGACGGCTGGTTCCGTACCGGCGACATCGGCCAGCTAGACCCCGGCACCGGCCACCTGGTCATCCGCGGCCGGATCAAGGAGATGATCATCACCGGCGGCCTCAACGTCTACCCCCGCGAGGTCGAGACGGTCCTGGAGGAGCACCCTTCCGTGGCGGAAGCCGCCGTCGCCGGGGTGCCGCACCCGCACTGGGGCGAACAGGTCACCGCATGGGTCGCGGTCCGCCCCGGCCACGACTTCGACGAGGCAGCCCTCATCGCCCACGCGCGGACCGCCCTCGCTGGCTACAAGACCCCCAAGCGCATCTACCTGCTCCCCGCCCTGCCGCGCACCCCCCTGGGCAAACTCCGGCGCACCGCCCTCACCGAGCCGGGCTAACCCCGCCCGCCAAGCTGCAACAGGGGCCAGCTCCCGCAGCCCGGCCAAGCCAACGAGACCCTGTTCCGAGCTTGATATTTGATATACCATCCGTCACTACCCGGGTGGGTGTGGTGGTTTGCCTGGGTATGGCCATTGGCGAGGCTGAGCTGAGCATGGCCGCCGTCCCGGACCTGGGACGGCCGGTGGCCAGGACGTGGAACGCGGACGGCGATCCGGTTGTTGACGGCACCAGAGGAGCCCGTCAGCCGGTGAGAGGGGTTGGCGTTGGACCTGCAGCTAGGCGGGAAGGTTGCCTTCGTCACCGGCGCGAGCAAGGGCATCGGCCGGGCCGTGGCGCAGGATCTGGCGCACGAGGGCGCCGACGTGGTCATCACGGCCCGCACCGCCGAACCGCTGGAGGGCGCGGCCAAGGAGATCTCCGCCGCCACCGGCCGCAGCGTCGTCCCCATGGCCGGCGACATGAGCGTCACCGCCGACGTGCAGCGGTGCGTGGACGCCACGCTGGCTCAGTTCGGGAAGATCGACATCCTGGTCACCTGCGCGGGCAGTTCCCCCGGCGGGCTGCTCGAGGATCTCACCGAGGACCAGTGGATGGCCAGCCTCAACCTCAAGTTCATGGGCTATGTCCGCTCGGTGCGCGCGGTGATTCCGCACATGCGCGAGCGCGGCGAGGGCTCCATCGTGCTGGTGGTCGGCAACGACGGCCTCAAGCCCAGCTACTGGGAGATGACCGCCGGCGTGGCGAACGCGGCCGACATCAACTTCGCCTCCTCGGTGGCGGAGCAGTACGGGCGCTACGGCGTGCGCATCAACACGGTCAACCCGGGCCCGGTGAACACCGGCCGGTGGGACACGCTGGAGAAGGCGTTCGCCCGGGACAAGGGCGTCAGCCAGGACCGCGCGCACGAACTGGCGAACCAGTCCATACCTTTCGGCCGCATCTGCGAGCCGGGGGAGGTCGCGGCGCTGGTGACCTTCCTGGCCTCGCCCCGCGCCAGCTTCATCAACGGCGCACACATCCCCATCGACGGGGCCCAGCGCAAAGCGATCATGGATCAGTGAGGAACCTGCCGTGACGGAACTCGGCACGAACGGCATGAATGAGGTGTCCCATGGCTGAAAGTCAGGTTGTCGCAAGCGAAGCATCGGCGGCGGAACTGCGACCGTTGCAGATCGAGATGAACGGCATCAACGTCATCTCCGACTCCGAACGCAAGGGCCATCCACGTGACCTGTTCTGGCCCTGGTTCGCCGCGAACGTGTCTGTCCTGGGCCTGAGCTACGGAGCGTTCGTCCTCGGCTTCGGCATCTCGTTCTGGCAGGCCGTGGTGGTCAGCATCGTCGGCATCATCGTGTCGTTCCTGCTGTGCGGGTTCATCGCGGTGGCCGGCAAGCGCGGCTCGGCGCCAACCATGGTGCTCGGCCGTGCCGCGTTCGGGGTCAACGGCAACAAGCTGCCGTCGGTGATCTCGTGGCTGCTCACTGTCGGCTGGGAGACGGTGCTGGTCATCCTGGCCACGCTCGCCACGGCCACGGTCTTCGATCGCCTCGGCTGGGGCGGCGGCACCGTGACGAAGGTCATCGCGCTGATCGTCGTGGTGGCGCTGACCATCTTCGGCGGCGTGATGGGTTTCGACCTGATCATGCGGATGCAGTCGGTGATCACGATCGTGACCGCGGTGCTCACCGTCGGCTTCATCATCCTGGTCATCGACAAGATCCACTGGAGCGCGGTGTCGGCGGTCCCCAGCGGCTCGGGGCAGGCGCTCATCGGCGCCCTGGTGTTCATGATGACCGGCTTCGGGCTCGGCTGGGTCAACGCGGCGGCCGACTATTCGCGCTACCTGCCGCGCCGGTCCTCGGGCCGGGGCGTCATCGGCTGGACGACGTTCGGCTCCTCCATCGCGCCGATCTTCCTGGTCATCTTCGGCCTGCTGCTGGCCGGCTCGTCGAAGGCCCTGTCCGTCGCGATCGCTGCCGACCCGATCGGGGCGCTGGCCAACCTGCTGCCCACCTGGTACCTCATCCCGTTCATCATCGTCGCGGTGCTCGGGCTGGTCGGCGGGTCCGTGCTGGACATCTACTCCTCGGGCCTGGCTCTGCTGACGCTCGGCGTGCGGGTGCCCAGGTTACGTCGCCGCGCTGATCGACGGCACGATCATGACGCTCGGCGCGATCTACGTCGTCTTCATCGCCAAGAACTTCTTCGTCCAGTTCGAGGGATTCCTGATCACGCTGGGCGTGCCCATCGCCGCCTGGTGCGGGATCATGCTCGCCGACATCATGCTGCGGCACCGCGACTACGCCGAGCGGGACCTGTTCACCCCCTCCGGCCGCTACGGCGACATCCGGTGGTTCCCGGTGGGGCTGATCGTGGTCGGCACCTGCATCGGCTGGGGCCTGGTCACCAACTTGAACGCGTCCTGGCTTACCTGGCAGGGTTACCTGCTCGGCCCGTTCGGCCTGGGCGGTAAGAGCGGGGCCTGGGCCTTCGCCAACCTCGGCGTGCTGGTCGCTCTGGTGGTCGGGTTCGTCGCGACCTGGGCGTTCGGCCGCGCGACGGTGCGCGCGCAGGAGGCGGTGCCGCTGGAGCCCGCGGCCGCGAACGCATGACCGGCGAGGCTGGCGCGGATCTCCCCGGGGCAGGCGGCCCAGGGGAGCCGCCCTGCCTGGCGGTGATCGACATGCAGCGGGTGTTCGGCGAGCCGGGCAGCCCCTGGCTCGCCCCGCGGTTCGCCGAGATCGTGGAGCCGGTCCGCCGCCTGGCCGAGGCGCTGGCGCCCAAGGTCGTCTTCACCAGGTTCGTCGCCCCCGCGGTTCCGCACGGCGCCTGGCGGCAGTACTACGAGCAGTGGCCGTTCGCGCTCCAGCCGCCGGATGCGCCGATCTACGAACTCGCCGCCCCGTTCGCCGCCATGGCCGGGCCCACGCTGGACGCGACCACGTTCAGCAAGTGGGGCCCGGAACTTGCGGCCAGGGCCGGCGGGGGGCCGCTGGTGCTGGCCGGGGTGTCCACCGACTGCTGCGTGCTGTCCACCGCCCTGGCGGCGGCCGATGCCGGGGCCACGGTGCGGGTCGTCTCCGACGCGTGTGCCGGCGTGGACGACGAGAGCCACGCCCAGGCCCTGCACATCATGAGCCTGTACGGGCCGCTCGTGGAGGTGGTCACCGTGGCCGATGTCCTCGGCGGGGCACGGCCGGCCTAGCGCACAGGAGATCGCCGCCCAGGCTCCGCCGGCGCGCAGGAGCGGGGGATGGAGGGCGTTGCGTAATGCATGAATCCAGGTCGCGAGCCCTGGGCGCGCTGTACGGGCTGGCGGTCGGCGACGCGCTGGGCATGCCCACCCAGTCGCTGCCCCGCGCCGAGATCGTGGCCAGGTACGGGGCGCTGGTCGGCGACTTTCACCCGGGGCCGGACGGGCACCCGCTCGCGGCCGGGCTGCCCGCAGGGTCGGTCACCGACGACACCGAGCAGGCGGTGCTGCTGGCCCGGCTGGTCGTGGCGGGCCGCGGCGAGGTCGACGCCACGGCACTGGCGCGCGACCTGCTGGCCTGGGAGGAGTCGATGCGGGCCCGCGGGTCGCTGGACCTGCTCGGCCCGTCCACCAGGCAGGCCCTGGCCGCGCTGGCGGCGGGCGCGGGCGTGGCAGCGGCAGGCCGGCACGGGGTGACCAACGGCGCGGCCATGCGGGTGGCCCCGGTCGGCATCGCCACCTCCTCCCGGGACCCGCGGCTGCTCGAGGACCGCGTGGTCGCGGCCAGCCGGCTGACCCACAACACCGGGGTGGCGCTGGCCGGGGCCGCCGCCGTCGCCGCGGCGGTCAGCGCTGGCATCGACGGGGACCCGCTGCCCGTGGCGATCGGCCGCGCCGTGGCCGCCGCCGCGAGCGCGGCCAGCCGCGGGCACTGGACCGCGGGCGCGGACGTCGCGTCGCGGATCTCCTGGGCCACCGGCCTGGTCGCGGGACTGCCCCAGCACCAGGTTCTCGGCACCGTGTACCGGCTGGTGGGCACCAGCCTGGCCACCCAGGAGTCGGTGCCCGCCGCGTTCGCGGTCGCCGCCGCCATCCCCGGCGATCCCTGGCTGGCCTGCCGCCTCGCGGCGTCTCTGGGCGGGGACTGCGACACGATCGCCGCGATGACCGGTGCCATCTGCGGTGCCTGCCACGGGGCCGGTGCCTTTCCCGCCGCCGCCCGGGAGACGGTGGCCCGCGTCAACGGCCTGGACTTCGGCCCGCTCGCCGATGATTTGCTTGCCATACGGAGCCCCGGGCATGACTAGTCCCTTCACCCGGCTGCTGCACCTGGGCAACGTGGTCGTGGATGTGGTCCTGGACGTGCCCGCGCTCCCCGAGCCCGGCGGGGACGTCCTTGCCACCCGGTCACAGACCGCGGCCGGCGGCGGGTTCAACGTCATGGCCGCGGCCGCGCGGCTGGGGCTCGCCGTCGCCTACGGGGGCGCGATGGGCAGCGGACCGTTCGCCACGCTGGCCAGGGCCGCGTGCGCGGCCGAGGGGATCGAGGTGCTGCGGCCGGCCAAGCCGGGGCGGGACACCGGGTTCGTGGTCAGCATCGTGGACGCCACCGGCGAGCGGACGTTCCTGACCAGCCGGGGTGCGGAGGCGACGCTGACCGCGGCCGACCTCGATCCGGTGCGCCCGGCGCCTGGCGATGCCGTCTACCTGTCCGGTTACGGCCTGGCCCACCCCAGCAACGCGGCGGCGCTGCTTGGCTGGCTGGGCCGCCTCGGCGAGGAGCACGTCGTGGTCTTTGACCCCGGCCCGCTCGCCGGTACCCTCCCGGGTCATGTGCTGGCCCCGGTGCTGGCGCGTGCGGACTGGTTGACCTGCAACGCCAGGGAGGGCGTCCTGCTCACCGGGGCGGCGGATCCGGGGGACGCGCTGCAGGCGCTGACCGATCGGCTGCCCAGGGCCGGGGTCCTGGTCCGGGTGGGACCGGACGGGTGCCTGCTGGGGCGGCGTGGATTCGGGGCAGAGCACGTGCCCGGGTTCGGTGTCGAGGCCGTGGACACGAACGGGGCCGGGGATACGCATACGGGGGCGTTCTTGGCGGCGCTGGCGTCTGGTGCGCCGGCGGTCGATGCGGTGCGCAGGGCCAATGGGGCGGCGGCGTTGTCGGTGACTCGGCGCGGGCCTGCGACGGGGCCTTCGAGGGCGGAACTGGATGCGTTTCTGTCCTGACGGGCATGCGGCCAAGGTGAATATTTGTAATTAACCCTACCGAAATTATAGGAAGCTGGTTTACCCTGCCGGAGGGTGGTCCGAAGGCGCCCGTGACCATCCGGCCGATGCAACCGTCCTCCAGAAGGTGGAAGCCCTCGCATGCACAGACCTGCCATGTCCCGCCCCCGTTACGCCCGCCTGCCGCGCCGCTGGCGGACGCTGCTGACCGCCGCCGCCGTGACCGCCGCTGTGGCGCCTGCCGCGCAGGCTGTCGCCGTGGTGCCTGCCGCGCAGGCTGCCGCGGTGATTCCAGCCCACGCGCGGGCGAACGCGCCGGCGGCCACGCCGGCCGATCCGCCGCCGGTGACCGTGCTGACGCAGGAGGCCGGCAACGGCAACGGAGACATCTTCATCGCCCCGTTCGGCGACAGCACCACCTACGCGAACGGCCCGGAGATCATCAACAACGCAGGCCAGGTGCTCTGGTTCCAGCCGGTCCCGGCAGGGGAAGAGGCGGCCGACTTCCGCCCGCAGGTCTACGACGGCCAGCCCGTGCTGACCTGGTGGCAGGGCACCGGCCTGGGTGGCCTGTCCAGCGGCACGGACTACATCTACAACGACCATTTCCAGCAGATCGCCACGGTCAACGCGGGTAACGGGTACCAGGCCGACGGGCATGAATTCCTGATCACGCCGTGGAACACGGCGCTGATCCTGGCCTACACCACCGCGACCGCGGATCTGACCTCCATCGGCGGCCCGGCCGACCAGACGGTCATCGACGGCATCGTCCAGGAGATCGACATCCGTACCGGCCGGGTGTTGTTCCAGTGGAACAGCGCCGATCACGTCCCCTACAGCGACAGCCAGCAGCCGCTGCCCTCCTCGCCAGGCACGCCGTGGGACTGGTTCCACGTCAACGCGGTCCACCTGGACGGCAACGGCAACCTCCTCATCGACGCGCGCAACACCTGGACCACCTACGACGTCAGCCGGCGCACCGGCGCGATCAACTGGGAACTGGGCGGCAAGGAGAGTTCCTTCACCGAGCAGGCCGCGCCCGGCCAGACCCTGGACAGCGCGAACGAGATCTTCGCCTGGCAGCACGATCCCGAGTACATCGGGCATGACGAGTTCACGTTCTTCGACAACGAGTCGTCGGGGACGCCGCTGCTGCCCTACAGCCGGGCGATCACCGTGCGGCTCAACCCATTCACCAAGGTGGCCACCCTGGTGAAGTCGGACAACCAGCCGGAAGGACTGTCGGCCGCCTCCCAGGGCAACGCGCAGACCACCCGCAACGGTGACCTGTTCGTGGGCTGGGGTGCGCTGCCCTACTTCTCGGAGTTCAGCCCGTCGGGGCAGTTGCTGTTCAATGCCGAGTTCCCGGCGGGGGTGAACACCTACCGCGCCTATCGCGCGCCATGGTTCCCGTTCGGCGGGCACGGGCGGCACGGCTGACCGCCGGGCAATGACCCAAGGTGGTGCGGTGACCCTCCACCTGCCGGGATGGTCACCACGCTTTGGGGCGCAGGGCGCACCGGCGGACTCCGCCGGTGCGCCCGCACCGCCGCAGCGCCGCACCATCGTCCCGGCCGGTCGCTCGCCGCAGTTGGCCGCGCGATCCGGAAACCGGGTTAATTTGCGGCTATGGCCGTCCGGCCGCGAACAGGAACCGGCGCCGCCGCTTGCACCTTTTGCCATCTATGATGGTTTCTGCCGTTGCCGCAAGGCCTCTGAGCTGGCAAGTTAGCGTTTTTTCCAGGGCCGCGGGAGTGTAAGTAGCGGCCAATCGTGGAATAGGACCCCCGTAATTGATCACTATGGGGGGGAGATCAATGCCTCTGCAATCCACGGCCCGTACGGCCGTTCGGCGCGGTTCTGCGAGTACCGCCCGCGCCCGGGCCAGCCGGACCGGGGCGATCCGGCGCGCGACCAGCAAGCCCAAGGTTGCGGCCAAGCCCAGGAGCCGGGTCAGCACCAAGCCTGCCGCGGCCAAGACCGCGCCCACGACGGTGGCCGCCGCCAAGACCGTCTCTTCCGCGGCGGCGAAGGTCACCTCGGCCGCGACCAAGATGACCGCCGCGGCGACCAAGGCCACCTCGTCGGCCAAGACGATGTCGACCGCACTGCAGGCGATGAACGCCGCGACCAAGGCCATGACCATCGCCTCCAAGGCGCTGACTGCGGCCGCGAAGACCATGTCGGCGGCCAAGCCCGCTGCCGCGCCCAAGGCCGCGCCAAAGCGGACCGCGAAGCCGAAGACCGCTGCCAAGGCGCGCACGGTTGCCAAGGCCCGCACCGCTGTCAAGCCGCGCACGGTTGCCAAGCCGAAGACCACCGCGAAGCCCAAGGCTGCCGCCAAGCCGCGGACCGGTGCCAGGCCCGCCGCTGCCAAGCCGAAGGCTGCCACCAGGCCGTCCAGCGCCCGGTCCTCGTCCGCGCGGACGGCCACGCCGCGGACCGCGACCACGGCCAGGCCGCGGGCCACCGCGAAGCCGAAGACTGCGGCCAGGCCCGCGGCAGCCAGGCCCAGGACGATCGCAGCCAAGCCTGCTGCCGGCGTCAAGCCGCACGCCGCGGTCAAGCCCGCCAACGGGACGAGGAAGATGAGCGTGCCGGCCAAGCCGGCCTCACGCCCGGCGACCAGCCGGCCGATTCCTGCGGCCCGGCCGGGGACCTCCGCGCCGGTATCCACGGTGACCAGGACGTCGGACTCCGGCGAGTACCGCGACATGCTGGCGGGTCTGATCCGCTGACGCCAGTCCTGGAGGGAACGCCCGGGGAGCCCATGGGCCGGCGCAAGCGCGGCCGGCCGGGGACCCGGGCGTCCCCCTTCCCCGGGGCGGGCGTCGCCGCATCACGGCCGGTCCCGGTCCGCGCTAGCGGGCGAACTCGGCCCGGACGCCCAGGAGGCGGACCGCCCGCCTGCCGCTGAACTGGTCAAGAGCCGCGAGAGCGGCCTGCTCGATCGGCGCGGCCTGCGTGGTCGGCTCGCCGAGCGGATGCCCGTGGGTCTGGGTGATGAAGGGCACGTATCGCACCTTCACCACGACGCGGACCGCTGGCCGCCGCTCGGCCGCGATGTCGGCGGCGACCTGGCGGGCCAGCCGGGCCACTTCGGCGCGCACCTGCGCCCAGTCGCTGATGTCCTGCTGGAAGGTTGTTTCCTGGCCGTGGGAGCGGGCCACGTAAGGAGCGCTGTCCACCGGCGAGGGACTCAGCCCGCGGGCGGTCTGGACCAGCCAGGGGCCGGTCGTCGGGCCGAAGACCGGGGCAAGGGCGAACGGGTCGGTCGCGGCCAGGTCGCCGACGGTGCCGATGCCGAGCGCGGCCAGCTTCGCGGCCGTCTTGCGGCCGATGCCCCACAGCGCGTCGGTGGGCTGGCCGCCGAGCACCTCGAACCACGTGCCGTGCGTCAGCCGGAACACCCCGGCCGGTTTCCCGTAACCCGTGGCCAGCTTGGCCTGGAGCTTGTTCTCGCCGATGCCGACCGTGCAGTCGAGCTGGCTCACCGCGCGCACCTGCTTCTGGATGCGCCGAGCCACCTCCTCCGGATCCTCGGTCGCTACGCCCAGGAACGCCTCGTCCCAGCCCATCACCTCCACCACGGCGTCGAACTCCCGCAGAGCGGCCATGACCGTGGCGGACACCGCCTCGTAGACCGGCTTGTCCACCGGCAGGAACACCGCGTCGGGGCAGCGCCGCAGCGCGGTGCGCAGCGCCAGTCCTGAATGCACGCCGTGAGCGCGCGCCTCATAGGACGCGGTGGCCACGACGCCGCGCTTGGCCGGGTCCCCGTCGCCGCCGACCACCACGGGACGGCCACGCAGCCCGGGATGCCGCAGCACCTCAACGGCCGCGATGAACTGGTCGAGGTCCACATGCAGGACCCAGTACCCCACGCCTTCAGTCTCGCCGAGCCGGGCCAGGCCGTCCCGGCCGGCTCCCGAACATGCCGCAGGCCCGCGGCACGCGCCGCGGGCCTGCCGTTACGGCATGGCGGAGGCGATCAGTAGCCGCCGCCGCCAGAGCTGGAGCTCGAGCGGCCGCCCCGGACAGGACGATCTCGTGCCAGACCCCGCCGGACAGGTTGAGCCCGTTGCCCTTGGCCATCCCCGGAGCGGTGTCTCCGACGTAGGTGTACAGCGGGTGGCCGTTCCAGGTGGCCTGCTTGGCCCCGCTGGACCGGGTAATCACGCCGAGCGTGCCCGTCACGCCGGATCCGGCGCTCGCTGGCCCGGGCACGGGCGGCCAGTAATGGGCGCACGTGCCGTTGCAATGGGAGGCCGTCGAGGTGTCCGGGACGAACCAGTACAGGGTGAACCCCTTGGCATTGGTCAGCAGCGTCGCGCTGCCGACCTTCATCGTTGACAGGGCGCCGCCCGAGGCCGCCGCCGCGGGGGAACTGCCAGAGCCAGAGCCGCCCGAGCTGCCAGTCGACGTTGAGCTCCCGCACGCGGCCACTACCAGTGTGGCCGCGATAGCGCCCACCAGCACCAGCCATCTGTTCCGCATGACATGTCTCCGTTCGGATGAAATCAATCGGATACTCATTCCACGTACCCCGGGGCCAGTTCGTTCACGAGCGGTTCACGAACGGGAAGCCGGCCCGGCCGCAGGTCACAGCGTCGCCGCTGGCCAACCCGGCGCGGCATCAGGCCTGGTTCGGCGGCTCCGCGTCCCCGGGACCGGCCTGCATCGGCTGGCCCTGCCGGTACATCTGGGGCGGTTTGTTCCCCGCCATCTGCCCGCCGTCGATGGGTATCACGGCGCCGGTGATGAACGAGGACTCCGCCGAGCAGAGCCACAGCACCGTCCGCGCCACCTCCTCGGCGGTGCCCGTCCTGCGCATCGGCGTGGACAGCCCGGCCAGTCGCTGCGCCTGCGGGCCCGCCGCCTCCAGGTGGTAGGTCAGGATCGGGCCCGGTGCCACCACGTTGACCCGGATGCCCTGGTCGGCGTAGTCCAGCGCGGCGACCTTGGTGAGCCCGATGATCCCGGCCTTGCCCGCGACGTAGGCGGCGAGGTTGGCCGTGCCGTTCAGGCCCGCCACCGAGGCCATGTTCACGATGGCGCCCCCGCCACTGTCCAGCATCGCGCCGATCTGGAACTTCATGCCGAGGAAGGTCCCGCGGATGTTGGTGGCGATGCCCTGGTCGAACTCGCCGGGGTCGATCTCGGCGAGCGGGGCCGGCATCGGGCCGCCGCTGGCGTTGTTGAACGCCATGTCGAGCCGGCCATAAGCGCTCACCGCCTGGCCGACCAGGTTGCGCACCGAATCCACATCCGCCACGTCGGCCTGAACCGCGAGTGCCCGGCCCCCGTCGGCCTCGATGCCTGCGGCGACGGACTCCAGGGCGGCGATGTCGCGGGCACCCAGCACGACCGCGGCGCCGGCCGCCGCGAACGCCCTCGCGGTGACCGCGCCTATGCCCTTGCTGGCTCCGGCTACCAGGGCCACCCGGCCCTGCATGGGCTGATCACTCATGGCTGCTCCTAATAGTTAGATATCTAAGCCTACGATACCAAAGCCTGAGGACGGCAATGTGGCGGCCTGGCGTGGCCGGCCTGGGAAAAGTAAGTTCGGGGTGGATGTGGGGAGGCGAACGTGACTGAACTCGCGGGGATGTACCGGGAGACCCGGGAGCGGCTGGCTGGACTGGTCGCCGGGCTGGACGAGGCGCAGCTCGGCATCCCGGTGCCCGCCTGTCCGGGCTGGTCGGTGGCGGATGTCGTGGGACATCTGGCCGCGATTCCCGAGGACGCACTGGCGGGCAGGCTGACCGGGCCGCCCAGCGAGGCGGAGACGGCCGTCCAGGTGGACAGGTTCCGTGGCAGGCCCATGGCGCAGACCCTGGCCGGGTGGGCCGACAACGCACCGAGGTTCGAGGAGATCGTCGCCGCGTTCGAGATCTGGCCCGCGGTGATCGACGTGGCCAGCCACGAGCAGGACATCCGTGGCGCCGTGGGCCAGCCGGGCGCACGTGACACCGAAGTGATCAGGCAACTGGCGGACTGGCTCGTCGCCCGGCTCCGGATACCGGTCCCGCTGCGGGTAACGGTCGGGGACAACCAGTTCCAGGTGGGCCCGGACGGGGAGCCGGCCTTGGCGCTGACCACGACCTGGTATGAGGCGTTCCGCTGGCGGATGGGCCGTCGCAGCCGGAGCCAGCTTGCCGCCCTGGACTGGTCCGGCGACCCGGCGCCTGTTCTGGATCACCTGGTGGTCTTCGGGCCGGCCACGGCGGACGTCATCGAATAGGGACCCGGCTGCCGGGGGCGGCCGCGGCACATTGCCGTCACCGCGGGTTGCCCGGCTGAATCGGTCACGCTCTGGAGTTGCGCCACGGCGCGCGAGTATCTTCGATTCATGGTGGCCCCGGACTCAGCGCCGTCAGATTCGCTGCCGTCAGCGTTCCGCGCCTCCGATGAGGACCGCGACGAGGTGATCCGGATGCTCCGCGACGGATCGGTCGACGGCCGCATCTCGAACGAAACCTTCCTGCGGCGGGTGGACCGGGCCCTGCATGCCCGGGGCGTGGACGAACTCGCCGAACTGCTCAGCGACCTGCCTCCGGTGCCGGATGACAACGCTGGCCCGGCCGGGATCTGGCGGGTCAGGGTCACGGCCTGGCTGCGGGAGATCCGCCTGCGGCGCCCGCGGTTCCGTGCGGCCATGCGGCCGGCACGGCTGCCCCGCCTGGTCCTGCCACGCGGCCCGAGGACGGTGTTCACCATCGGCCGGTCGCCGGACTGCGATCTTCCCCTCGGGGACCTCACCGTGTCGTGGCACCACGCCGAACTGCGGCGCAGCGGGGAGGCCTGGGTGCTGGTGGACCTGGGCTCGACGAACGGGACCCGGGTCAACGGCTGGCGGGCCGACTCGGGATTCACCGTCCACCCGGGGGACTCGGTGAGCTTCGGCCGGGCCGTCTTCCGCATCGCCGATCACGGCTAGGCGGCCAGGCCCGGGAAAGCCCGGGCCCGGCCCTCGCCGGGAGGGGTGAACCCCGTCGTGATCCATGCCGTTTCCACGTGTGGCCGGGCCTGCGGGCCCGGAGGGCCACGACGGAGGAGATGCGAGTGATCCGGAGAGTCCTGGGCCTGGGGGCGGCCGCGTGCCTCCTGGCCGGTACCGCGGCGGGCGCCGCCAGTGCGGCCACGTCGAGCAGCATCTGGCAGGTGGTGCCCAGCATTAACCCGCAGCCCCACCAGGTAACAGACAGTTCTTTCGCCAGCGTGTCCATGACGAGTGCCACCGACGGCTGGGCGGTGGGGCTGTTCATGGACAAGAACGCTCTCGAAAACCCGCTCGCGGAGCGCTGGGACGGGTCAGGCTTCACCCAGGTCACGGCGCCCGAGCCGAGCGGCAGGCAGGCGCAGCTGGCAGGCGTGGACCAGCTCAGTGCCACCAACGCATGGGCCGTGGGGAACAGCGCGACCGGCTCAGCGGGGGAAGGCAACATCGATGACGAGCCGCTGATCGAGCAGTTCAACGGCAGCACCTGGTCGATCGTCCCGGGGGCCAGCCTTCCGGCAGGCGCGACCGGGATCCTCAACGCGGTCGGCGGGACGGGCCCGGACGACCTGTGGGCCGTCGGCTTCACACTCTCCGCGGAGGCGGCCCAGGAGCACGTGCTGTTCGAGCACTTTGACGGCACCACCTGGCAGCGGGTCGCCTTCCCCACCCAACGCGAGGCCTGCAACCCGGGCGGAACCGACTGTTTCCTCGACCCCAAGGGGGTGTCGGCGACATCGCCCGACGACGTGTGGGTGGTGGGTACCGTCCTGGAGCCCAACCCCACCGGGAACTTCGTCGCCCACTGGGACGGGACGGCCTGGAGCGTGGTGCACGCGCCCTGCCTGACCGGGGAGACGGTGACCGCGTGCTCGGGCGCGGGCGTGGACCTCAACCAGCTCGACGGAGTGACCGCGATCAGCGGCGGCGACGCCTGGGCCGCCGGGAGCGAGGGCAACGTCAACAACACCAACTTTCACATCCCCTACGTCGAGCACTGGAACGGCACAGCGTGGTCGCTGGTCAAGACCCCCAACCGCGGCGGCGAGGGCAGCCTGCTGAACGGCATCACCGCGCTGAGCGCCACCGACATCTGGGCTGTCGGCCAGACACAGCAGCTCAACGGTGCCATCGTGCCGCTGACCGAGCAGTTCAACGGGACGACCTGGTCGCTGGTCCCCAGTCCCGCGCCCGGTTCAGCGGGCCGCACGCCCGATGACTCGCTCGATGGCGCGGCCAGCCTGACCGGCGGCCTGGTCTTCGCGGTGGGCGCCCGCGATGTCCCCGGGCAGTGCTGCCTGCGGACCCTGGGGCTCAGGACGTCGGCGGGCTGAGGTCGGAGCGGGAAGTGCAGTTCAGCGCGGCTGTGGCCGGCGGATCCTTGTCGCAAACAGGTCGCGCAGGCTCACCACGCCACAGACGGTACGGCCTTCCACAACCGGGAGGTGGCGGAACCCATTCTTGAGCATGATCTCGGCCGCCTCCTCGACCGATGTATCCGGGCTCGCCGACTGCGGATCCGGGGTCATCCAGTCCGACACCCGGGCCGTCCGCAGGTCCTCACCTGAAGCGGCGGAGCGCAGCACATCCCGTTCGGTGAGGATCCCGGCCAGGAACCGTCCCTGCATCACGATGGCCGAGCCCACGTTCGCCTTGATCATGCCCGCGGCCGCCTCGGCAACCGGCGTGTCCGGGGAGGTCAGCGCCACCCTGGTGCTCATCAGGTCGCGGAGCACCGTCACGGCAGCCACCTGGGCTTAGTCACTGCCGCCCACCTCGTCGAGTTCGCCGTCGAGATGGGGACTGGACGGCCCGGCCAGTTCCTCCGACAGCATCCGCCACAGCGAACCGGCCCATGCGGACAAATCAGGCCATTTCTTCCAGAAGAGCTGCAAAGTGGTCTCATCGAACTCGATATTGGCCTGATCAGGCGTAATAGCATCCCTGACGTCCTCGAGGCGGTGAATCGCGTCGAGGAATTGGCTCGCGACATCATCCATGCAATCACCCTTCGGGCGATTGTAAGCAGACCTTCAGCCGTAGCGCGAGGGTCCGTACACTGCCGCTGTGACACAAGAGGCAGCAAGCTCGTTCGAACTCGGCACCGACGGGCCGAAGGAGATCCTCGTCGGGGTGGACGATTCCACCACCTCGCTGCGGGCGGCCGCGTACGCGGCGGGCCTGGCCCGCAGGCAGGGAGCCAGCGTGACCGCCGTGTTTGTGGCCCCGGTCGCGTCCCTGGGCGCGGCGAGCCCCGCGCGGGGCCGGACTGGTCGCCGCCCAGCGCGAGGCGACTCAGCAGATAGCCGAGGGATTGCGGCACCGGACCGAGGAGGCGTCCCGGGATCTGGGTATCTCGATCACGTTCATCGCGGCCGAGGGCGACCCGTTCAGCGAGATCCGCCGGATCGCCGACGAGATCCGCGCGGACGCCGTCGTGGTGGGTGCCTCGGCTCAGGCCGGGCACCGGCTGGTCGGCTCGCTGGCCGTGCGGCTGGTCAAGGCCGGCCGGTGGCCGGTGACCGTCGTGCCCTGAGCGCCCGTGCCAGGGGCTGGACCCAGGCCCGCGTCGTGATCATGACCTAGGTGGGCCTACAGGCCCCCGGAAGTCATGATCACGATGGGTGGCATGTATCTGGAACCGGGTTCGCGGCTCTGTTTTCTCAGGTGGCCGGTCAGGGGGCCGGTCATGGCGTGAGGACAGGGGGACTCAATGCCTGTTTTGAGCCAGTACTGGTTCCACAACGGTTTCTTCCAAGGGCCGTTCGACGTCTTCAACGAGCCGTACCCGGACGGGGGCTGGGCGTGGATCTCGAACGGTTCTTCGTCAGCGGCCACGCTCGCCTGGAACCGCCCGGACGGGGAGCACGCGGTCGACCTGGCCGCGCAGCTCAACACGGGCGACGTCCTGGCCATCGTGGACAAGGCGCTGGGCGGCCAGGCGTCGCGTACCAGCGGGATCATGGTCCAGGGCGTGTTCTGGCCGAGCGTGCCGTACTACGGCAGCGACCCAGGCCGCCATCCGGCCTCGATGATGCTCGCCCGGGTGTACTTCGACTTCCACGTGCCGACGCCGTGGTACTGCTCCGACGCGGACGGCAACGTCGCGTACTACCTGGTGCTGTACCTGGACGCGTCCGGCCACGCCAAGGGGTACGTGGACGGCTGGAGCTACAACTACAACGGCGGCGGCCCGTTCTGCACCGGGGCCATCAACGACATGCTGAACAAGGCTGTCCCTGGCGCGATCGGCCAGGTTCAGAAGGTCCTGGACGACAAGCTGGCCGTGCTCGCCTCGTTCAGCTTCTCCACCATGTACTACCTGCCCGGCTCGGGGACCTCCAGCCAGGGTGACCACTCGGAGAACGCGGACACCGACCTCGCCGTGGCAGTGCTGTCGTAGCGCCGCAACCGGCGGACCCGGTCAAGTGGCAAGCCATTCTTTCCGATAGGAGACAACGATGAAGCACGAGGTCATCGAGCGCCTGGAAACGCTCCTCCGCGACGAGGGTTTCACCAATCTCACCACGCTGCACGCCAGCCACGACGTGACGATCAGCGCCGCCAAGGGTGACACCCGGCTGGTCACCCACGTGACCGACCGTGTGTCGGTGCCGTCGCACGCGCAGCCACACGACGAGGTACCTGACCCGTCGGTGATCGCGGTGCGTCCGCAGGTTCCCGGCATCCCGGCCGACCCGGTGTCGGGCCTTCCCGGGCGGGCCGGCGGAAGCGGCCTCACCAAGGGCCGTGGAAGCGGTCTCACCAAGGGCCGCTGACCGCTCCGGTGGGGCCCGCCCGCGCCGGCCAGGGCGGGCCCACCGGCCGGGCCGGCCCGGACGGACTGGCCCGGGCCGGCCAGGCACCGAGGCGCCGCCCGCTTGCGGGCGGCGCCTCCCGCTGTACGGGCCGGCCGGTACGCAAATCTTGCCCTCGCTCGGACGGCTGTCCGTGCCGCGATGAGCTCAGGCGCCGCGGACCCCGGCGCGCGGCGTCAGGTGTTGACCGCGAGCGCGAACGGGAGCACGGCCGGGGCATCGCATTCGCGCAGCAGCTTCGCGCCGACCGTCATCGTCCAGCCGGTGCCGATGCGGTCGTCGACCAGGAGCACCGGACGGCCGAACCCGTCCAGCGCCGAGCCCAGATCACCGGGCACGGCAAGGGTGCGCCACAGCGCGGCCAGTCGCTGGGCGCTGTTGTACTGGCGCCCCGGCGGTGCGCCGTTGCGGTACTCCAGGCCGCCCAGGTAGCTGAGCTTTCCGGCCGCCGCGATCCGCTGGCCGAGCGCCGTGATCAGGCGGGGCCGCGACCGGGACGGCAGGGTCACCACCCCTGCCGGGCGCTCGGCCCAGTCCCACACGGCGAGTACCTTCAGCACGGCGTCGAAAAGCTCGCCGGGCACAGGCTCGTCCGGCGCCCCGTCGGCGAGGACCTTGCGCAGCGTGCTGCCCCAGCCGATATCGGTCAGCCGGCCTACGCACCGGCCAGGCTCCGCTGCCACCTCGGCCGGGATCCGGCCGGTGGCGTCCAGGCCGAGCGCGGCCATCCCGGTGGGCCAGAGCCGCCGCGGCGTCACCGTCACGCCCGGGCGCCGCAGCCTGTCCCTGGCGAACTCCTCGGTGCCGCTGCTCACACCGGCCGCGCGGGCCACGCCGGTGCAGTTGTCGCACCGCCCGCAGGGCGCCGCCTGCGGGTCGTCGAGTTCCCGGCGCAGATACTCCATCCGGCAGCTCTCGGTACTTGTGTAACCCAGCATCGCCTGCTGCTCACGGGACCGCTCAGCCGCGACTCGATCGTATCGCTGCTGGTCATAAACCCACGGCTGGCCGGTGACCGTCCAGCCTCCGGGGACCCGGCGGACCGCGCCGTCCACATCCAGCACCTTCAGCATGGTTTCCAGCCGGCCGCGGGGCAGGTCCACCTGGGTTTCCAGGGCCGCGAGCGACTGCGGGCCGCCCGCGGCGGCCAGCGCGGCCAGGGCCGCCCGCACGTCCCGCTCCGGCGGGAAGGCGAGGCTGGCGAAGTAGGCCCAGATGTCCCGGTCCTCGGTGGCCGGCAGCAGGATGACCTCGGCGCGCTCCACGCCGCGGCCGGCCCGGCCGATCTGCTGGTAGTACGCGACCGGCGACTGCGGCGCGCCGAGATGCACGATGAAGCCGAGGTCGGGCTTGTCGTAGCCCATGCCGAGCGCGCTGGTCGCGACGACCGCCTTGAGCTTGTTCGCCAGCAGGTCGTCCTCGATGGCCAGGCGCTGCGCCGGGTCGGTCTGCCCGGTGTAGGCCTCGGCGGTGTACCCCCGGTCCCGGAGGAATTCGGCCACGTCATGGGCGCCGGCGACGGTCAGGGTGTAGACGATGCCCGAGCCGGGCAGTTCGCCGAGCTGGTCTGCCAGCCAGGCCAGCCGCTGCGGCGCGGCCGGCAGCCGCACCACGGCCAGGCGCAGGCTGTCGCGGTCCAGCGCGCCGCGCAGCACCAGGGCAGGCGGTGGCTCGCCCGGCCCGCGCCAGCCGGAGCCGAGTTGCTCCGCGACGTCGCGGGTGACCCTGGCGTTGGCGGTCGCGGTGGTCGCGAGCACCGGCACGTCCGGCGTGAGGCCGGCGACCACCGAGCGCAGGCGGCGGTAGTCGGGCCGGAAATCGTGCCCCCAGTCGGAGATGCAGTGCGCCTCGTCGATGACCAGCATGCCGGCCGATTCGGCGAGCCGGGGGAGGATGAGGTCGCGGAATCCGGGGTTGTTCAGCCGCTCGGGGCTGACCAGCAGCACGTCGACCGTGCCTGCTTCGATCTCGGCGTGGACCTCGTCCCATTCCTCGATGTTGGCCGAGTTGATGGTCCGGGCGCTGATGCCGGCTGCCTGGGCGGCCGCGATCTGATTGCGCATGAGCGCGAGTAGCGGCGATACGATCACCGTCGGTCCCGCGCCCCGGTCGCGCAGCAGCGCCGTGGCAACGAAGTAGACCGCGGATTTCCCCCAGCCGGTGCGCTGCACGACCAGGGCGCGGCGGCGGTCTATCACGAGGGCCTTGATCGCGGTCCACTGGTCGGCGCGCAGCCGGGCGTGCGGCCCGGCGAGCGCGCGCAGGCGTTGCTCGGCCGCCTCCCTGATCGCGTCTTCGGAATCCGGGGCGGAGGGAGCGTGCTCGCGCGGTTCGGGGCCGGCCGTCATACCTCCTTGGTATCAGCCAAGTCGGACGTCGCCGTACCGTCGTGGCCGTTTCGTCGGTCCGGCTCCTCTGGCGGCTGGCCGCGCAGCCGGTGTTGACAGCGCCCGATGCCAAGTCTTACCGTTCTACTAACATCATAGAATAATGTCATGATGGAAGAAGGCTGATGTTCCGGTTCCGGCTTGACGGCTCCTCGGGCGTCCCGCCCTATCTGCAGATCGTCCACCAGGTGCGGCAGTCGCTGCTGCTGGGCTACCTGCGGGAGGGCGACCGGTTGCCCGACGGTCAAGGACGTCGCCGGCGACCTGGCGATCAACCCCAACACGGTCGTCAAGGCCTACCGGCAGCTTGAGCACGAGGGCCTGGCCGGCGGGCGGCCGGGCCAGGGCACGTTCATCACCGCCGCATCGGCGCCGGCCCTGCGGGGCGCGCAGGAGGCCCTGCGCGAGTCGCTGGAGCAGTGGTTCCGCGACGCGGATGCGGCCGGGCTCAACGACGAGGCGGTGACGGCGCTGATCGCCGTCGTTCGCCAGGACCTGAGGAAGGAGAAGGTCTCATGACGCACGACGACACGGGCGGCAGCGTTCCCGCGCTGCGGACCACCGGGCTCGGCAAGCGCTACGGCCAGTTGTGGGGACTGCGCGACTGCACGCTCTCGATCCCGCCCGGTGCCATCGTGGGCCTGGTCGGCCCGAACGGCGCGGGCAAGACGACGTTGCTTGAGATGATCATCGGGCTGCGCGCGCCCACCGACGGGCAGATCGAGGTGTTCGGCCACACCGCCCGCGCCAACACCGCCGAGACGCTGGCGCGGGTCGGCTACGTCGCGCAGAACCACCCGCTGTACCCGGAGTTCAGCGTGGCAGACATGTTCCACCTGGGCCGGGCGATGAACCCGAACTGGGACATGGGCATGGCCAGGGCCCGGATGGAGGCGCTTGACCTCCCGCTGAAGCGCAAGATCAAGACCTTGTCCGGCGGCCAGCAGGCCCAGGTCTCGCTGGCGATGGCGCTGGCCAAGCGCGCGCCGCTGCTCGTGCTCGACGAGCCGGTCGCCAGCCTCGACCCGATCGCCAGGCTTGAGTTCATGCGCGAGGTGATGGCCCAGGTCGCCGGCGGCGGCCTCACGGTCATCATCGCCTCGCACGTGGTGGGCGAGCTGGAGCGGTTCTGCGACTGGCTGGTCGTCCTCACCCACGGGCATGTGCAGCTCGCGGGACCGGTGGACGAACTGCTGGAGGGGCACCAGGTGCTCACCGTCCCGCGGGCGACCTCCGACACGGACCTGCCCGGCACCGCCATCCACCGCACCGACAGCGACCGGCACTCCTCCGTGCTGCTCCGCACCGGCCCGGCCACGGCCGCGGCCGGGCCGCATCCCGACTGGCAGTCCGAGGCCGTCGGCTTCGAGCAGCTCGTCATGGCCTACCTGCAGCGCCCGACCAGGGCGGCAAACCCAATCAACCCCGCCCAGGGCGCGCAGCCGCCCGGGCCGACCACGAAGGTGATGTCACGATGATCTGGGTCAGTTGGCGGCAGCGCCGCAGCCAGGCCATCACCGGCCTGGGCCTGCTCTGCGCACTCGCGGTGTACGGGCTCGTGCTCGGCCTGCAAATGCGCAATTCGTTCGGCCAGAACAATCTGGCCACCTGTCTGGCGCACAGCCTGGGCGCCAGCTGCCCGAACTCGGTCGCGACGTTCGACAACAGCTTCGGCAGCCTGGTCAACATCGGGTTCTGGTCGGTGCTCCTGCTGCTTCCCGGGCTGATCGGGGCCGCCGTCGGCGCGCCGCTGCTCGCCCGTGAGCTGGAGCTGGGCACCTGGCGGCTGGCCTGGAGCCAGACCGTGCCGCGGACCCGGTGGCTGGTCATCCAGCTGGCCGTGGCCGCCGGCGGGCTGACGGTCCTCGGCGCCGCCATGACCCTGGTCATCGCCTGGTACCGCGCACCCATGGACAGGCTCACCGGGCATTTCATCCACAACGCCTACGACTACGAGGGCCTGGTATTCACCGCCTACATCTTGTTCGCCTTCGGGCTCGCCGTGCTGGCCGGGCAGTTGCTGCGCCGCAGCATCCCCGCGTTGCTCGCCGCCCTCGTCCCCTGGGTGGCGGTAAGGATCGTCGTCGAGTTCGTGCTCCGCCCGCACTTCATGACGCCACTGAAGCTCACCGGGGGGATTTCGCAGAACTGCTCGAACCAAGTCTGCGGAGGCAACGGAATCGTCAACGTGCCGCCGACCACCGGGCACATCGGCGACCTGGTTGTAAGCAGACCCGGAAACAGCCCGTTCCTCTACCAGCCCGCCAGCCGGTTCTGGGAGTTCCAGTCCATCGAGGCCGGCATCTTCGTCGCGCTCACGCTGATCGCGCTCGGTGCCGCGGTGTGGCTGCTGCACCGCCGCGCCGCCTGACCCGATCGTCGGACACGAAAACCATCACCGCCTGACTAGACCGGTGCCCCGCGGTTGGCTAATGAGCACAGTTGCTGCTTGCGGTGCTGCCTAGCTGGCACTTGCCGCGCTCATGGCGCGGTTACCTGGGAGTTTGCTGGTGGGGCGCCAGGGGCTCGAACCCTGAACCCACGGATTAAAAGTCCGCTGCTCTACCGTTGAGCTAGCACCCCGTGTAAATTCGCTACCTGACCTGCGGTTTCGTTGACCTCCTACCCCGCATAGACGTGTGCTCAGCGCTCATAGAGCTTTCGGATCGCAGGACCGGTGAGTGCACGCACTCTGTTGCCACCCCGGAAGCTGGCACTCGACGCGGCCAGCAAGTCCCGCAAGACGATCATCTCCTACCTCGACTCGGTCAAGCGACTGGAAGCCTACCTGGCCGCCAGGGGCTGCCACTGGAGCCCCGAGGGCATTCGGGCCTTCCTGGCCGCTGAACGGGACCGCACGTCGCCGGCCTCGGCAGCGAAGCACTACCGGAACCTCTGCGTGTACTTCCACTGGCTGCTGGCAGAAAGGTGAGATCAAGGAAGACCCCATAGTGCGGGTCGAGAAGCCCGAAAGTACCCGAAGAGGCCAAGCCCTTCTTCACCGAAGCCGAGTTGGCCGCTCTGCTGAAGGTCACCTGAGGCCAGGACTTCGAGGCCCGCCGGGAACACGATCATCCGTTCCTCATCGGCACCGGCCTACGGGTGTCGGGCCTCGCGAGCCTGCGCTTCAGCCCCACGGAGCGTAGTGGTGGCCGGATAGAAGTCGGCAACCAGGCGGGGGGATGGTGGGCGTAACGTAAGGTGGCGAGCCCTCGCCATCTGTGGAGTGTTATCCCGGGGCCTTCGACACTGGCTCTCCGTGGCTCACCGTGAGTGCGGAGAGGTCTAGATCCACTTCATGCCCGTCGGCGAATTGGACGATTACCCTGGCGTGGCCGCCAACGGCTTGGAGGTAGGCGTTCAGAGTGGACAGCAGCAGATCGTGAGGTTGTTCGATGCGGCTGACGGCAGCCTGGCTCACTCCGAGTTTCTTCGCTAGCTCGACCTGGGTCAGCTCCGCGGCCTGACGCAGCGCAGCCAGGCCCATTGCGTAGGTGCGGTCGGCGTCTTCCATGTCACGGCGAACCCGCGCGATGTCGTCGGCTAGATCAGGTCGCTCTGCGAGTCGCTCGATGCGATCGTTCCCGCGGATGAAGGTTACGTCGTCACTCATCAGACTGATCTCCTTCTTGGCGGAGCCACGCGTCGACGAGGGCCTCTCCGCGTACTGCCGCGCTTGCGTAGAACACATCTCCGATCGTCTTCTTGTCGAAGCCCACGAGGGCGATCACGACGCTTTGTTTGGTGGGGAACCAACAGATAATGCGAACGGCAAAGTCCGGGTCGAACGGGTGGGCGACTCGCCAGAGTTCGTGTCGGCGGGCTTGCCGGACCCGCTTGAAGGTGGCGGACTCCTCAGTCGGCTTGGCTGGCAGATCGGTAAGAGCTTGCAGCATGGCTACTGTGGTGGCTAAGAGCCGACTGCCTTGCTTCTCGACGTTCGTAAGCCAACGATCGAACTCCTCCGGCCAGTCAACGATCACAGGCTCAGTATAAATCGGAAGTTGTACAACGTCAACGTTGTAGCCAGGCCCGGCCGAGCCACCAACACTCCGTGGCGCCGACCCGATTCCTCCTCATGGCCGTCCTGGATGCTGGCGCTTGACGCCGCCAGCAAGTCACCCAAGACGATCATCTCCCACCTCGACTCGGTCAAGCGATTGGAAGCCTACCTGGCCGCGGAGGGGCTGCCCCTCGAACGGCCCGCGATACGGCCTTCCTGGCCTGTGAACGGGACGGCACCTCGCCCGCGTCGGCAGCGAGGCCGAGCTGGCCGCCCTGCTACTTGGGCGCGTCGACCGGTAGGGGCGGCAAGTTGGAGCTCAGTCCCCCGTCTGCATAGAACCGGGCAGTGATCCGGTACCTGAGACGCATGCCGCCGCTGCTGGGCTGGCAGGCAATTGGCGACGCGGAATTCCACGCGGAAGCCCACTGGAGCTGCTGCCCATAGACGTCTGGGGCGACCATTAGCAATACCGTCGGCCAGGATGAGCCGGGCCCGGTTACATCGGCAGGCGGACCGCCGGAGAAGCTTAGCCGATAACCGGCTCCTGTCTGCGCGGGAAGGCTCTGGCGGGACGGTACCTGCTGTCGCTGGCACCACGCGCCTTCGATACAGAGCCTGACGCTGGTCACGTTGCGCTGCACGGCGGCGTGTTGGACCCACAGGCGGACGGTCAGTATGGGGGGCCCTCCAGTGCATCCGCCATTCAGTGCGCATCCACCGGCGCACATCGCCATTCCGGCCGCCGCGAGGGCCACGACGAAACCCCGCACATGGCTCAGACGCGTGATCGCTGTGGTTGGTTCCCGTGACAGCCAGGCCAGTCAGCTCGTGTCGGCCGCCGGGCGGCAGACCACAACCACCGCCGGCAACCTTGCCTCGTTCCAGGACGGCGCGTGGACAGAAACGCTTAGAGCGCAGCACCGATCCGGTCGTCTGGGCAGGAACACAACTCCGCTTGCTGTAGCAAGCGGAGTTGTAAGCATTTAAGAACTTAGAGCGTCGGATTTATTGCATAGCGCTCCGGGTTGACATGCGTCTTCGCAGGTCAGCACAGCGCTCAGGCCGGATGGATTAAAAGTCCGCTGCTCTGCCATTGAGCTAGCACCCCGAGGCGCCCGCCAGCGACGAGCGCCACCGCCCGAAGCGTACCGACTCCGGCCGACTGATGCCGAGCGGGCGACGTCGGCGCGCTGCGGGCCGCCCGGACCGTCCCTCTCGCTGCACTTGGCACTGGTTGGGGTTCGAGGTGTTCGCGACCATCACTGAGATGCCTCGCCATACTCCTATACCGGGATAGAGTGACGCCTCGCGGTCAGAGGCGACTGGAATGGGACGAGAGCATCCAATAATGCATAAAATGCGCGGATCAACGGCAGCCGGGGTGGTCGCGGGGATCACAGTGCTGACGCTGAGCATCTTGCTGGGAATGGCCGACGCGGCTCCCCTGGTACACCGCGGGACGGAGTCCTCCTTTGGGATCTGTCACTCCTCCGGCTCCCACGACGCGACGGCGGCGGCGATCTCCCGTCGGGTCCTGCGCTGGGTGCAGCGCCGTGCCCCGAGACCCCGAGTGTGGCGGTCCGGATGGATGACCCGTACCTGGGAATCAACTGCTACCTGAATTCCAGCCAGCACTACGACTCAGCCAGCGTGGTCAAGACGATCATCCTCGCCACCTTGCTCAACAAGCGGGAGCGCGAGCACCTCAGCCTCCTGTCCGACAGAGAACGGCAGCTCGCCCGGGCAATGATCACCGAGTCGGACAACAACGCCGCGACCGCGCTGTGGGACCAGGACGGCATGAAGAATCTCACGTACTTCCTCCAGCCGCGGGGATGCGTAACACGCAACTCAACCCAGCGTGGGGGCTGACCCGGATCACCGCGCAGGACGAGACGAAGCTGCTCCGCAACATCCTGCTGCGCCCGAATACGGTCCTCAACACCCATGCGCAGAGCTACGGCTCAAGCTGATGGGCAGTCATCCGTCACAGCGCTGGGGCGTGTCCGCCAGTACACCGCGCGCCTTCACGCTCCACATCAAGAACGGCTGGGCGCCGCTGCCGTTCGTCAGCTCGCCCTGGTATGTCAACAGCACGGGCGCGTTCACCACCACCAACCCCGCCAGGGACTACACCATCGTGGTCCTCACGAGTGGAAACGCGGATGAGACCACCGGCGTGACGACCATCGAGGATGTCGCGGGCCCATCAACCGCGCACTCGCCGGTGCTGGCGCGCTGTTCGGCCCGGCGCATCCCAAGCCTTACCCGTCCTGGAACATCCCGGACGAACCGGTCCCACCCGTTCCGGGCCGGTAGCTCGGCAACGTGGCCAGCGCGGCCAGCCCAGACCCGTGCGAGCTGCGCCCGTCAGGGCTTGCTTAGATCGGTCAAGAAGTCGAGCATGCGAGAGTCGCTCGCCCGGACGTCGTTCACCGCGAACCCCTGGACATACGGGCGGATCATCTTGGCCGCCTGGGCGACCACGCTGGCTGGAGCATAGCCGCCGTTGGGCGAGACGCTGAGCATCGCGAAGATGGTCACGTTCGGGTTGGCCTTCCGTGCCATGGCCGCGCCCTCCTGCACAAGTTGGCGCAGGGCGGGGAAATTGGTCTCGACGGCCGAGGACTGGATGATGTAGATCGGCGCGTAAGCCGCAGTCGTCGGCAGGCCGCAGCGCAGGTACGCCTGGGAGATGGTGCCCTGTGGCCGATAGGAGCGCGCGGCGCCCGGCACCATCATCAGGTCGCGGCCCGGGACGAGAATCGGCCGGTAACCGTTGGCATGCGCGGTATGGGCGAAGCCCTTCAGGGCCGAGATCGGATGCTGCCGCTCAACCAGTGGCGTGGTCGCCCCGTTCTCGAGGTCATCGACGACGAACTTGACCCCGGGAATGACCCGGTCATGATCGATCGCGGCCTGCAGGCCTGCCTGCTGAAGAACATCTCAGTGGGGATCACCTCCGGGGAAGGCGATCCCCGCCTATACCGTGTTCGAGCACGTATACAGCCGGGCTGGCGACTACCTTCCTGATGAGGGCAGGGTCTTCCACGTTAAGGTGATTGAAGTCCTCTTTGTAGAAGATCCACTGCACGCTGGACAAGCTGATCGGCCCGCTCACGGGTGTGGCGCTGACCCGTGACCAAGAGCCGACCGCGAGCACAAAAGCAACAAGACCAATCATGGCGGCGAATGCTCGCGGGCGCGGTATCCCTGCTCCCTTGCTTGTGTGATTCATCGAGTGCGACATCAACTGACGCCTTCTACCTCCATAGATCTTGCCGAGCCCGGCCAAGAAGTGGATCATGCGCCAGTCGCTCGGCCTGATGTTGTTCATCTCGAACCCCTGGACATACGGGCGGTCATCTTGACCACCTGGAGGACCGCGGTGTATGGAACCCCGGCCCCGTTCGGCGAAACGCTGAGCGTCGCGAAGATGGTCACGTTCGCATTTGCCCTCGTCCTCGGCCGTGCCCTGCTGCACAAGCTGCCGCAGGGCGCTGAGATTGGTCTCGACGGCCGCGGACTGGATGGCGTGATCGGTGCGTAGCGCCGCTGGTGGCAGGCGCAGCGCAGGTACGACTGGGAAATGGTGTGCCTTCGCTGCTGGGAGCACATCGCCCCCCGCACCAGCATCAGATCGCGGCCCGGGATGAGAACCGGCTGGTAACCGTGCGCATCCGCGGCATGGGCGAACCCCTTCAAGGCCGGGATCGGCCTTTTCGCTCGGCTGGGGGCGTGGTCCCCAGGTCCTCCAGGTCATCGACGACGACCTTCACGCCAGGGATGATCCGGTGATGGTCGATCGCGGCCTGCAAGCCTGCGCTGCTGAAGAACATCTCGGCGGGGATGACCTTCCGGGGAAGGGGAGGACCGCCTGCACGGTGTTCGAGCACGTATGTGCCGGGGCCCGCGAGTAGCTGCTTGATGAGGG
>CAVXMG010000017.1:0-131318 GCA_963762735.1 uncultured Actinomycetes bacterium
CCCGCAAAACTCCCCCGGGCTGGCCGGTGCCGCCCGGGCGGATCGGCGCCGGGGTGCTCACCGCGCCGGGCTGGACGCCGGACCGCCACCCGGCGGTGTTCGTCTGCGGGCCGACCGGGTTCGTGGAGGCCGCCGCGAATGTCCTGGTCAACGCCGGCCACAATCCCCGCGCCATCAAGACCGAACGCTTCGGGCCCTCGGGAGGCCAGTGATGAGTACTCATCTGGACGGGAACGTGCTCGGCGGGGAACTCGGCGAACTGTTCACCGTGGACATCACCGCCGCGACCGGCCAGTGCGCCTCCTGCGGCACCGTCAGCACCATCGCCCAGACCCGCGTCTACACCGATGCCCCCGGGGTGGTGGCCCGCTGCCCCAGCTGCGGCGGGATCATGCTCCGCCTTGCCCGCGGCCCCGGCCGCGCCTGGCTCGACCTTCGCGGAATCGCCTGCCTCCAGCTGGCAGTGCCGGACCAGCCCTGACGGCGGGCCCGACATCTTCCTCGCCAAGGTCAGCGAAGTGCTTGAACTGTGCGCAGAACCTGCCAACCTTGGGGATGGAGTAGCTCACGGCAAGCCCGCGCCGGCCAGCCACTGTCGGACGCCCCATCACAAGCCCCGGAGGTCGCTTTGAGCATCATGGGTACCCGGGTAGTGCGGACCGAAGACCTGAAGTTGCTGACCGTCGGCGGGACCTATGTGGACGACGTCAGGGTGCCCGAACTGACGGGAGCGGCACGGGTCACGTTCGTGCGCAGCCCGCTCGGGCACGCCCGGATCACCGGCATCGACGCCTCGGCGGCGCTGGGGGCACCGGGCGTGGTTGCCGTGCTGACGGTCGCCGATATCGATGACCTGCCACCGCCGCCGCCACCGCCGGAGGAACCGCCCAGCGAAACCGCCCCCATGCCTCTCGGCGGGGTGTGGCAGGAACCGCTGCTCGCGGTGGACCGGGTGCGTTTCGTGGGCGAGCCGGTAGCGATGGTCATCACCGACAATGCCTACGGCGGCGAGGACGCGGCCGAGCTGGTCAGCGTGGACTACGAGCCGCTGCCGGCGGTCGTGGGCGCCGGGGCGGCGCTGGCCGGCGGGTCACTGCTGTTCCCCGATGCAGGCTCCAACGTAGCCCTGACAGCGAGCTCGCCCGCCGACCCGGCGGCGTTCGACGGCTGCGAAGTGGTGGTCGAGCGGACCATCTCCAACCAGCGCGTCGCGCCGGTGCCGATGGAGGGGCGCGCCGTCGCGGCCCGCTGGGCCGACGGCAAGCTGACCGTCTGGGTGAGCACGCAGAACGCACAGATCTCCCGGTTCATCCTGGCCGGCGCGTTCGGGCTCGATCCGGACGCCATCCGGGTGATCGCGCCGGACGTGGGCGGCGGGTTCGGTGCCAAGGTCGGCATAGACAGGGACGCGCTGCTGGTCGCCTGGGCCGCCAAGCACACCGGCCGGGCCCTGCGCTGGGTGGAGACGCGCAGCGAGAACCTTGTCGGGATGACACACGGGCGCGCCCAGCGGCAGACCGTCAAGATCGGCGGGACCAGGGACGGGCGTGTCCAGGCCTACCGCCTCGACATCGTCCAGGACACCGGGGCCTACCTGCGGATGACCGGTTTCCTTCCCTTCCTCACCAGCCTGATGGCGCTCGGCCCGTACGACATCCCCCACGTCGAGACCGCCTACCAGGTGGTGGTGACCAACGCCACGCCGATCTCCGCCTACCGCGGCGCCGGCCGCCCGGAGGCGACGGCCGCGATCGAGCGGGCCATGGACCTGTTCGCGGCCGAGATCGGGATGGACCCGGCCGAGGTCCGGCGCAGGAACCTCATTCCGGCGGACAAGTTCCCGTACCAGAGCCCGTGCGGGGCCAGGTATGACACCGGGGACTACATCGGGGCGCTGGACAAGGTGCTGGCCGGCGCCGGCTATGCCGAACTGCGGGCCGAACAGGCCCGGCGGCGGGAGCGCGGGGACGTGGTCCAGCTCGGCATCGGCGTGGCGAGCTATGTCGAGATCACCGCGGCCGACGCAGACGGCGGTGAGACCGCCAGGCTGGACGTCCACGACGACGGCGCCGTCACGGTCTACACCGGAAGCTCCTCGCACGGGCAGGGCCACCACACCGCCTGGGCCATGCTGGTGCAGGACGACCTTGGCATCCCCATGGACAAGATCACGGTGATCCACGGAGACACCGACCTCATACCGTTCGGCACCGGCACTTACGCGTCGCGGTCGCTGCAACTGGGCGGCATCGCGGTGCACCGGGCCGCGCTGGACGTCAAGGACCAGGGCAGGCGGCTGGCGGCCAGCCTGATGGAGGCCAGCGAGGCCGACCTGGAACTGGACATCGAACGCGGGCTCTGGCACGTCCGCGGTGACCCGGCCAGCGGGCGGACCTGGGCCGAAGTCGCGGGGCATGCAGGGACCGAGGGCCTGACGGCCTCGGTGCACTACACCGAGGGAGCGCCGACGTTCCCGTTCGGCAGCCACGTGGCAGTGGCCGAGGTGGACACCGAGACCGGCAAGGTCACCCTGGTGCGGCATGTGACGGTCGACGACGCGGGGACGGTGCTCAACCCGGTGCTGGCCGAGGGCCAGCGGCACGGCGGCATTGCCCAGGGGGTGGCGCAAGCGCTGCTCGAGGAGGTCGTCTACGACGCCGACGCCAACCCGCTCACCGGTAGCCTCGTCGACTACGCCGCGATCACCGCCACGGAACTGCCCAGCTTCGAGCTGCTGTCGAGCGAGACGCCGGCCACCGCCAACCCGCTCGGATTCAAGGGCATCGGTGAGGCCGGCACGATTGGCGCCACCCCCGCCATGCAAAACGCCGTCATCGACGCGGTCAGCCATCTCGGCGTCCGCCACATCGACATGCCCACGACACCAGAGCGGGTCTGGGCAGCGATCGGCGAAGCGAAGAACCGCCAGTAAGGCAACGATGACCGTTAACCGTGGCGCGTGCACGGCGGAAAACGCGGACCGCACCTGCCTCCAGCTGGCGGTGCCAGCTCAGCCCTGACGGCGCACCGGCGGTGGCTTGTCACGCCAACAGCCAGTAGACCTCGGTCCACACTTCTGCCGAGTCCTCGGGGTGCGGCCCGTAGATCTCCCACCGTGGGCCGGCCGTCCGCAGCCCCTGTGCGGCGCACCGGTCGAGCACGGCCCGGTGTGCCGCCTCCAGGCCGACATACGCTCCCCAGTGGACGGTCAGACCTTACCTGGCACGGCTACTGGCGCCAGTCCACGTCCTCATACCAGGTCACCATGATGGCCTGTTCGCCCGCGATGGCTTCGATCCTGGCTTGCGTTTCCTTGCTGGCAGGCCGGGCCGGGTAGAGCAAGCTGCCTACGATCCCAGTCCAGGCGCCTGCCTCCATCTCCTCGATGGCGGCGTCCAGGTAATCCTGCAATTGGCGTAGGTGGCGGCGGAGATTCCTCATGAGCCGGGTCGCGGGAATCTTGTCCCAATCGGTTCCCTTGATCTCGATGATCACAAGCATCTGCTCGCCGCCGTCCACCTCCACGGCCAGGTCAACGCGCCCATGCCGACCGGTAATCAGGCGCCACCGGCGCTCCGGGAACCCCACCGCGCCCGTGAGACCGGTAAGGAACGCGCGCTGGACAGTCCGGTGAAAGTCCTGGCCGGCCACCAGCCGCCCGACTGGCATAAGAACCTGGGGGCTCCTGTCACAAAGCTGATACCGCCGGCACCGTTCCCAACGTCCGCTGGAAACGGTTCCTGTCCGCCGGGTAGGTGGTTACGGTGAAGCGAATCGGTGTCCCCGCCTCGTCGTAGCCGGTCTGGGAGATGTCGACCACTGCCACGGGTCCATCCGCGGGAAGGTCGAAGAAACTGGCTTCGCTGTCATCAGGCCTGCGGACCGCGAGCTTGTCGGTCCAGCTTGCCTGAGCGATGCCAAGGGTTCGCCTGAGGTAATCAGCAGTCCCTTGCGGCAGTTGCATCGGCTGGAGGAGTTCGACGGCGCCGTGGTTCACAAGGGATATCGGGTAGAACGCGGCTTGCATCGACCATGGCGTGCCGTCGATGTAGCGCCCGTGATACCGGGCGACGACCTGCGCCCCCTGCTCGATTCGCAGTTCGCTCGCCACCACGCCGCTGGCTTCAAGAATCTCGGCCCGTGCGTCCGAGAGTTGCGGCGTTCTGAGCCGGCTGAGGGCATCGGTCAAGAAAGCGGCCTCGTCATCCATGCCCGACCCGATGATGTTAACGTAAGGCTCGATCGGCCTGGTTACGAAGGTGCCCTGGCCCGGGCGCGTCTCGACCAGGCCGTACGTGATCAGCACCTTGACCGCGTCGCGGATGGTGTTCCGCGAGGCCTGGTAACTCCGCTGAAGCTCTGCTTCTGTGGGCAGGGGCATCCCGCGGCTCAGTTCGCCCGCCTCGATTTTCCCGCGCAGGTCATCGGCGATCTGGCGGTACAACGGCTCTGCCATCTGGACCTCCGGGCGGGCCCGGTCGCGCTCACCATCCGGCACCTAAAGGTCCATCCGGCACCTAAAGGTGAGAACTGCTACGTTCACCAGGGTAGACCTAAATCAGCCGGCCGCTCAGCACCGTTCCCGGCCGACGCGGCCAGGCCGCTGAGTCCGATGCCTGGCACGCTGGTGTTCGCCGGGAGGTGAAATGGCGGAGCCGATGTACCGCCAGATCGCCGATGACCTGCGCGGGAAAATCGAAAGCGGCGAACTAGATCCTGAGCGTCCCCTGCCCACGGAGATGGAGCTCAGGGAGATCTACAGCGCCTCGCGTAACACTGTCCGTGACGCGGTCAAGGTGCTGGTCATGCGCGGCCTGGTCGAGACGCGCCCGGGGCAGGGCACCTTCGTCACCAGGCCGATCGAGCCATTCGTGACAACCCTGGGGGATCCATTCCGCGGCGACCCGGAGGAGGCTGTTGACAAAACGGCGGGTGCGGTCGCCGCAGGGAACACGATCTTTACCGCGCCGCGTCTCGAAGTTAGCAGCGCCGACGGCCCGATCGCGGGTGAACTGCAGCTGACGGAAGGGGCCACCGTTGTCTCGCGGCACCAGCAGTGTTTCATCGACGATACGCCGCGGTCGCTGCAGACTTCGTTCTATCCGATGAGCTTGGTTGAGCACGGTGCTACTAGCCTGATTCAGGCCAGCGACATACCGGAGGGCGTCGCCCTTTACTTGGCGAAGACGGTCGGCATCAAGCAGGCGGGAATTCGTGACACGATTGCGGTACGCTCGCCTGACCAGAATGAGGCGTGGTTCTTTAAGCTGCCCGCTGACGGCCGGGTGCCGGTCATCGAAATTCACCGGGTCAGCTACGACGAGAATGGACAGCCCTTCGGGCTGACCGTCACCGTGTACCCGGCTGACCGGAATACCTTCGTACTGACATCTGCCGCCGAGGCAGCCGGCCGCGGCGAACAGGACGGCCGGGGCGAAGATACTGGTCAGCCCACATCCGCGGCGGACCGGCAGGGGACGCCCGCTCGCCCGGCCGCTGCCTCTGCGGGCGCGGCCCGCTCCGTGGCCGAGATCCTCGCCAGCCTGGATCCGGACACCCGGTATTTCCTGTCCCGGGCGCACCGCAGCGGACCCGGCGAACTGTCGTGGCTGTTCGAAGGGCGAGCCGCCGAGCGGGAACAGATCGCGACCTGGCTGCGCAGCGCGCGCTCCGGCGTCCTCGTGGTCACCGGCAGTGCCGGAGCCGGCAAGTCCGCGCTGCTGGCGGATGTCCTGGCGCGCTCGGTGTCTGATCTGCGCGATGCCTTGATCGGGGATGGCCTCGTCGACGCGGTCCCCTCGCAGGAGACACCGCCCGATGAGGTGTTCGACGCCGTCCTGCACCTTGGCGGCTTGACCGTGCCGCAGATCACCGGTCGCCTCGCCAGCGCTGTCGCAGAAGGGTTAAACCGCCGCCAGCCCGGTGCTGCTGTGGCGGCCGGCGCCGCGACGGACCTGGAGGAGAAGGCCGCACAACTGGCCGCGGTGGCGGGGGGGTTCACTCTCCTGGCGGATGGGCTCGACAAGGCAGCCGATCCTCTCGGCACGGTGCGCTCCGTACTGGGCCGCCTGACGGCGATTCCCGGCGTCCGGATCTTGATCGGCACTCGCGCTTCCACGAGCGAGCATCTCGACGCCCCGGTTGAAGATCAGAACATCCTCGACGCGCTCGGCGCCGGTCGTGACGTCCTGCGACTGGCGCGTGATCCGGACGCCGCCTATGGCTACTCGCGCCGTTACCTGAGGGTGGCCAGGCAGCAGCAGGCCGACCGCGATGCTGCGGCGGGCATGGCCCTGGTACCGGATGCGGAACTCGACCGAGTCGCCGCCGCCATCGCCGGACAAGACCGCCAGGAGTTCCTGTTCACCCGGCTGGCCGTGCACGAGGTCACCGAAGACCCGCGACTGCTGGCCCCGGCACTGGCCAGCCCGTTGAGCGTCCTCCTCGACGGTGGTTACCAGAGTCTTTTCGCCGCTGCGGTAGACCGCCTCGCGGCACAGGACGACAGGTACACCGCGTTGCTCCAGACCTTGGCGCAGGCCCACGACCAGGGACTGTCCGAGTCTGACTGGATCTGGGCCGCCCTCGCGGCCGCCCCGCAGGACGGTCCTTCCCAGGCACCCGCGGCCGCGCGAGCGGTACCGTCGCCAACGGCGGCGGACCTGGCGTGGACACAGTCGGTTCGCGCCCTGCTGGACCAGGCGGCCCCGTACATCGCCATGGACAGCCGCACCGGTGACACCGGCGGACCTGCACTGCAGCAGGCAGGCACGGCGGGTGACGGCACACCGGAAACGGTGTACCGGCTCGTGCATCGTGTCTTCGCTCAGTTCCTCGGCGTCCGGGACACCGAACACGACCAGCAGCAGTTGCCCGCCTTCGATCACGCCACGTCGGTGGACCTCGAAAGCTACGTCCGCGAGTTCGCGGGAGCCCCGCCCGCCCTGGAGGCGGCGCTGCAGGAAGGGCGCCTGCCGTGCTCGCCCAGCCTGGCCAGCCGGTCGCCCAGGCTGGCCCGGCTCACGATGCACCTGTGGCGGCTGACCAGCGTCCACTCCGGCCTGCACCAGCGCCTGCTCGACGGGATCGCTTCAGACCCGCAACCGTCCGGCCTTCCGCTCGCTGACCAGCGGGAAGTGCCGGTCACCAAACCTGTGCCCCGGCCAGGCAGGGCCGCGCCGCCTCGCTCACCTCCGCAGCAGAAAGGTGCCCTTCTCGAAAAAAGCGTGGTCGATATCCTCGAACGCCTGTTCCAGGTTGACAGCGATGATGCCCGCCGGCTCCGTGCGCAGACCCGTCGGCCTGCGCAGATCCGCCAGCAGCGGTCGGGGACGCAATACGGTGCCGACGTGGTCGTACGGCGGACCGCTCAGCAGTTGCTGAGACGCGGCATCAGCTTCCGGGCGGCGGCAAAGAGCGCACATTCCACGTGCTTGGTGGAGTGCAAGAATTACACCTCGCCGGTGACGATGGCCACGGTATCGGACAAGCTACTGCAGGCCGAGATGTCCTTCCGCGACGAGCCAGTGGACCATTGGATCCTCATCTCACCCCATGAGGATCCGAATAACGAGCTGGATGTGAGTATCCAGCACTGGAATTCCACGCGAAGGTTCCCGTTCACCGTACAGGTCTGGTCACCGCAGACCGGAGTCAAGGACCTATTCGCACTGATGCCCGAGGTCTACCTTGACCTCTACGGGAAGGATCCCCGGCCGCCGCTCCGGGACCCGGACAGCGTCGTGGCCGACTTCGCCGCGCGGCTGGCGCCCATGGTCAGGCTTCCCGAGAAGCTGGCCGACTATATCGAGGACCCCCGGTCGTTCGTGCGGCCCCATGAGAAGGCATGGCTGGACCAGATCGACTCCCAAGTCGCACGGTTCGGATTCGACGAAAAAGGAGCCCGCCTGCCGCGGCCCCTACGGGACGAGATCCTCTCCGCGCTCTGCGGGCCGCCAGGAGGTTCGGACGTGGCCCTGCTGCTCGCTGAGTTCGGCGAAGGTAAGAGCTTCTTCACCGTGTCGCTTTGCGCCTACCTACGAGCCCGCTACCTGGCGGAGCCCGGCCCGGGGTCCCCCATACCGGTTCGGCTGCTGCTGCAAGGATTCCAGCACACCTCCTCCGCCACGGACTTTCTCCGGACGCAACTCGAACGGACTGGCCTGACCATGCAGGACTGGGCCGAGCTACGGCGCGAGGAGGTACTGGTCATTCTGGACGGCCTGGACGAGATCTCGGTGCGTCAGGATCCGGATACGACGCGGGCCAACCTGGAGAAGATCGAGTCGCTGCTTGGCGAACTGGAAGGACTGCCGGTCCTGGTCACCAGCAGGCCGCACTTCCTGTCCGCGGCATACGAACGCGAGCGGTTCTACGACCGGCTGCGGCGCCCCCGGGTTTTCCGGATGAGCCAGCCGGACCGCCGGGACATTGTGGCTCACCTGCGGACCTTCGCAGATACGCCAGCGCTGGCGCAGAAGCTGGACAAGATAAAGGATCTGTATGACCCCATAGCCCTCGCCAGCAAGATGCTGTTCCTGGAGATGACCAAGAACACCCTGCCCTACCTGCCGGAAGACCGCTTCGACGAGGTGACGCTGTACGAGGTGTATGTCACCAAGTCGCTGGAGCGCAAAATTGAGCTGCTGCGCGATCCTGACTCGGCCCTCCTTGACCGAGAACTGCACCAGCAACTGCTTGAGCTGCTGGAGAAAATCGCGGTCGCCATTCACGTCAGCGGTCAGGGCTGCGTTGACCTGCGCGACTTCACCGCCGAGGCCGGCGGCCCCGCACGGCTGCTGTGGAAAGCCGCGCAGGCTGACGAATTGCCGCCAGGCAGGGACGAGGACGCCATGGCGAGGATCGGTACCAGGTCTCTGCTGCGGCGGGTCGCCGAAGGACCGGACCAAGGCGCCGGGGAAGGCTGGCTGGTGGACTTCTTCCACCGCAGCATGAAGGAGTATTTCGTGGCGAAGGCCCTGGAGCGGGCCTTGCAACAGCCGGACTCTTTCGGCGCGACGCGGAAACTGCTGCGGCAGGCGCCGGTCCAACCGGAGATCCTTGGCTTCTTCCGGCTCCTGGCCGGGCATGTCAGCGGCGCCACTGACGTCCTCGCCCGGGTCGCTCGATCGGCGCGCACCAATTCCAAGTTCCCGTTGGCAGGCGGCGGCGCGATCTCCCTCTACGCTGCCGCGGGCGGCCGGATGCGCGGTGACGATTGGCGATCCCTGAACCTGGACGGGGCATTGCTCGCCGGGGCGGACCTTGCCGACAGCGACCTGCGCGGCAGCACGCTGCGCGGCGCCGACCTGTCGTCGGCCGACCTGACCGATGCGGACCTGCGCGACTGTGACCTGACCGAGGCGAACCTGGCTGCCGGGGGCAGCATCGTCGCCATGTCGCCGGACGCGGTGCCGCGGCACTATATCTGCCTCACCTCAGAGTCGGGACTTGGGCGGATCGGGGTCAAGGCGGACGGCTCGCTGACCTACACCTTCATCCGGCTCCCCCGACCTGTGCAGTCGCCGCAAGGCCTGTTCGCACTGGAGGAAGGCCTCATCCTGGTGGCGGGGCGCTCGGAACTGATGATCACCCGGGTCGAAGGCGGGATCGCGGAGGAGGTGACCCGCTTCCGGATCTCGGCTCAACTGCGCGCCGTCGCCGTCATCGACCAGTCGTTCCTGGGCCTGCTGGTCGAGCCGGAGTCGGGGCACAGCGAAGCGCTCCTGACCGGGATCGCCGACGGCCAGGTGGCCTGGCGTCTCCCGGTCGAACCGCGGGGCCAGGCATGCGGTTGGGGCACCGACGGCATCGCGATTGCGTACGAATCCGGGATACGTGCCTACCGCGCCGATGGGAGCGAGAGTTTTTCAGAACTCAGCCTGCGGTGGTCGGGCCGCAGCCTGTCTGTGCACAAAGACACGGCCGTCGCGGTGACATACGACGGGCAGGTGGTGTGGATGGGCATCGGCTCGCCAGAGGTCGTTTCTGTCGAGGCCCATCACGGCGCCGGCACCGCCGTAACCGGCTCCGACGGCAAGGTCCTGTCCGCTGGAGCGGACGGTTCCATCGTGCTGATCCGGCGCGACGGGGACGGTCTGCCTGTAGTGGCATCCCGGCTGGAACGACACCTGCGCTGCTCGGGCGCAAAGGTCAGCGGCCTGCGGCGCGAGCGTGAGCGGCTCGCCTTCCTCGCCAATGGCGCGCACGGCGGTGAGTGAGCCGGCAGGTACCAAGCCGCAGCCGACACCATGCGGCCGTCGGGCCATTGGCGGACTCCGCCCAAGATCAGCCAAGGGTTTCTGGGCATTTTCGCGGCGGTGATGGCGCATCGCCAGCAGCCCAAACTGTCGTATGCCCTGGTCATAATCGAATGTGAGATCTAGCTCTGCTGCCGGTAAGGAGCCTGGAATGCTGGGCAAGCCACTGCTCTTCTTGTCGTCGTATGCTCCTCTGTTTGGCCTGCTCGCGATCCGGTTCGTACAACCAGGGTTGTGGATCACTTGCGCCGCGCTCGCCGCCCTCGGTGTTGTCTCGCTCCTGCTCCTGCTCCGGCTCGATGCCCGTGCCGGGGCCGATCCGCATGTCCTTGCCTCCACTGCCGATGCCGGAGCGGAAGCGGCGTCATACCTCGCCAGCTACCTTCTGCCGTTCTTGACAGTGGCCACGCCGACGCCCCGGGACGTTATCGCCTATGCGGGATTCCTCGTCATCGCTGCCGCTATCAACTTGCGGACCTCCGTAGCACAGGTGAATCCGTTGCTATACCTTCTCGGCTATCGCGTACTCTCCGTAACCGATGATGGGGGGCTTCGGGCATACATAATTACTAAACGTTCACTACAGCCGGGGCAACAAGTGGCCGCCACGCGCTTCCGCGACGATGTCCTGGTCGATCGGGGCCCATGAGTCTTCAGCGCACGACCGATCTACTACGCTCAGACGCAGGGGATTACTCTCGGGGATGGAGTCATGCCACTGTCTGAAGAGATCGACATGGACGCCTTGGCCACATTGGTTGTGGCCTGGCGATCCGGGCGCAACACCTATGTCAGGGTTGTGAAAGCGGGTGGTGAGGTCACCGGCGCTCTGCGCGTGCTTGCCAAGGCGGCCGTCGATAAGATCACGCTCGGTCAAGGGCGCCCCTACAATCCCGACGACGAGCAGGAAGATGAGTGCCCCTTCCTCAGCACCGATCGAAGCGAGCTGCTCGACACATCACTTCTGGAGCAACTCGACCGGGGCGCGTCGCTGCCGTCAGCGACTTCAGAAGACATACGCAAGCAAACTTTAGCGCTCTACGCCTTGCTGGTTGGAAACGACCCTGGTTCGCGCATCACGTTTGTCCGGAGAGGCAACCCGGTACGCCTGGCGACAAAGAGCGTTGTAGGAGTGTTCGACGAGACGCTGACGCGAGTGCGGCAACCCATACTAGCGTTCGATTCTACCTTCGACGTTGTCTTCCTGCGAGCTGCTGTCTGGGTTATGAATCAGAAGAATTTCGAGGCCCTGTTCAAGGAAAGCGAAGCGGTACTGGCCAAGACCGCAGGGTGGGCGGAGTCGCTCAATGGCTTCTTGCCAATGGCCGACGACAGCCAGCAGTGGCTTGCTAAACGGCTGCGGGAGAACTCGGTGATGCGCCGTAAGGTACAGAGCATCTTGCGTAGTCCCTATCTGCCGACGCTCACGCCGGAGCTACTACGGCAGAAGATGGCGGCCCACGGCCTCAGTCCTGACAATCTCATGAAGGACGACGCCCTGGTCTTCAGTAAGGATACGGAGCAGGATATCTTGCTATTCCTCAACGAAGATCTGTGGACTGGCGATTTTTCCGGAGAACACTACGCAGCGGCGCGGAAGGCGCACCGGTAGCACTCACCCGCACCACCCGCGGCTAAGCTCAGGCTCTGCGGACTACGCCAGCTCGGGCGGGAAGCCGCCGGTAGCGACGGGGCCCCAGCGGCGGGGCGTGACACGCAGCAGCGACTTGCCCTGCCGCAGCATGGCCGCCCGGTACTCGGCCCAGTCCGGGTGTTCGCCTGCGATCGCGCGATAGTAGGAAACCAGCGGCTCCACCGCTTCCGGGATATCGATGACCTCGGCGTCCCCGTCAATCTGCACCCAGGGGCCGCCGAAGTCGTCAGACAGGATCACGATGCTGACCCGGGGGTCCCTGCGGGCGTTGCGTGCCTTCGCGCGGGAGGGATAGGTCGCGACGACGATGCGCCCGGCTTCGTCCACGCCGCACGTCACCGGCGAGGCCTGCGGACTGCCGTCGGAACGTGCCGTGATGACGAGGGCGTGATGACGGGGCCGGGCGAAGTCGAGCAATTCATCTCTGGTGACCACGGTGTTCGTGGCGATCTGCGGGCTCACCAGCTCACTATCCCATCCCGGTCAGGTGGCGGGGGCGCTGGCGCCATCACGTGCTGTCGCACCCAGATACCTGACCGTCCGGCCACGCAGCCACACGACCCATCGGCGCGCCGATGTGGACTACCTGCGTAGGTTGGGTTCCTGGCCCGGCCTGAGTGCTGATGACCGGGCCGCCGCACGTGGAATGGGGTGACCGTGGCTGAGGTCAGGGATGCCGAGGTAACGATCGTCGGCGGCGGGGCCATCGGGTGCGCGGTCGCCTACTGCCTGGCGCGCGCGGGGTATCCCGACATCCAGATTCTTGAACGGGGCGAGCTCGCTGCCGCCACCTCCGGCCAGGCGGCGGGGCTGGTCGGACAGGTCCGCAGCAGCCGGGAGCGGACCCGGCTGGCCATGGCGTCGGTCGCCATGTACTCGAAGATCGAACAGGAAACCGGGTACACGGCGGACTGGCGGCAGACGGGAAGCATCCGCATCGCCATGACCAGTGAGCGGGTCGCCGAGTTCCGCATGATGGCTGGCTTGGCGGCCGCAGCCGGGCTGGACGTCGAGTTCATTGAGCCCGGCCGGCTGGCCGAATTGTTTCCGCCCCTCGACACCAGGCAGGTCAAGGCCGCGCTCTGGTGCCCGTCCGACGGCTACCTGCAGCCGCACAGCCTGGTGATGGCCTACGCGAGGGCCGCGCGTGACCGGGGCGTGACGATCGCGTCGCACACGACGCTCACCGGCATCGCCGTCACCCGCGGCGCGGTCACCGGGATCCGCACCAGCAACGGCAGCGCCGCCACCGACATGGTGATCGACGCGGCCGGACCGTGGGCTGGCGCTGTGGCATCGCTGGCCGGTGTCGAGCTCCCGGTGGTGCCGGTCCGCCATGAGTACTTCGTCACCGTGCCGCAGGAAGGCTGGCATGGCAGCCTTCCTGTGCTCCGCATTCCCGACGTAAGGATCTACGCCAGGGCGGAGGTCAAGGGCATCTTGTGCGGCGGATGGGAGGCGGACGGGCTGAGCCTCGACCCTCGCGGGGTGGCCGTGGGGCAGCCGCTGGCCGTCGCTCCCGACTGGGATGTCCTGTCGGGCTTCGCCGCTGATTTCGCCCGGTTCATTCCCACGGTCACCACGGCCGAGATCCGTGAGGTATTTCGTGGATATCCCGCGTTCTCACCGGATGGCCGGTTCATCGTCGGGCCGGTGCCGGGAATCCGTGGTTTCGTGATGGCCGCGGCGTGCAATGCCCACGGGGTGTCCGGCTCCGCCGGCCTGGCCGAGAGCGTGCTGGACAGCCTGGGACCCGATCCGTCGCCCTACGTCCGCTCGCTCAGCCCGGCACGGTTCATGCCACGGGACTGGACGTGGGAGGCCGCCCGCGACCGGGCCGAGCTGATCTATGAGACCTACTACGGGCTGACACAGCCCGCCAGGGCGAGCGGGCGCTGAGGCCGGTGCGCCAGGGGTGCGAGGTGGGTGGGATCATGGGCGCTGTGTCTCGGCTGGCCGGCAGGGTATGCGTGGTCAACGGTGCCGCGAGCACCATTGGCCAGGCGATTGCGGAACGGTTCGCGCGCGAGGGAGCCACGGTCGTGGGTGCCGACAAGGCCGCGCACTCGGTGGGCGAACTTGTGCTGCAAGCCGACCTGGCCGAGGAGTCCCAGGTCGCGTCGATGTATGAACAGATCGTGGCTCGCTACGGCCGCCTGGATGTCATCTACAACAACATGGGGCTGATGGACAGTGGCGATCGCTCCGCACTGGACACCAGCCTCGATACGTGGCGGCGCGTCCAGGACGCGAACCTGACGAGCGTCTTCCTGTGCTGCAAACACGGCATCAGGCACCTGCTGGGCACCGACCCGGCCGGTGGGTCGGTGATCAATGCGGCCTCGTTCCTGGCCGAGATCGGAGCGGCGACCGGGCAGATGGGTTATGCCTCTGCCAAGGCCGCCGTCGTGCAGCTGACCAGGGATCTCGCGGTGCATCTTGCGCGCAGCGGGGTGCGGGTGAACGCGGTGCTGTTCGGGCCCATCGATACCCCGGCCCAGCGGGCCGTGTTCGACAAGAACCCGGGAGCGCTGGAGCAGCGGCTGGTGCACTGGCCGATGGGGCGCTTCGGCACGCTGGACGAAGCCGCCGGCACAGTCGCCTTCCTGGCCAGTGACGATGCCGGCTTCATCACCGCGGCAGCACTGCCGCTGGACGGCGGCATCACCGCGGCCTTCACCGTCCCTGAGTGACGAGGCCACCGCGCCGTGGTGCTCGCGCGCGTCGCTACCATCGGTTACGAGGACCTGCTTGTGGTTTGGGCGGACGACAGGGAGACACCCAGTGACAGCTGACGGGCCCGAATCCGGGACAAATCAGGCCTCGTCCTGGACCCCCGTGCTGCTGGGCGCCGGCGCTGTCGGGGGCATAGCGGCGATCGCCGCCGGGATCGCGCTCGCGGCGGCACCGACACCCGCCACGCCGGTACTGGTATCCGCGTCGAATACCAGCACGCCCGCCTCTGCCTCCGGCACCCCCGTGCCCTCCACCTCGCCGGTGCCTTCCTCGACTGCGGCGGCACCCGCGACGCCGAGCTCGTTGCCACCGACCCCCTCCAGCTCTCCTCTCCACCCCTCTCCCTCGGCCAGCAGTTCCCCCACGGCCACGCCGACGCCGACCGCCTGGCACTCCCACGGCGACCAGCCACGGCTAATTCCGGAACGCACGGGAGGACGTGAGCCGGGCGGAAACGACGCCGCGGCTAGCCGGGCTGTTCGGATAGATCCGGGGAAGATGGCAGGCCTGCGACGACGATCATCCGGCGGTGACTGGCGGTCAGCGGCAGGCCGTCCTCCCCGTGGCCGGCGACCGTGGCAAACCCCGCGGCGAGCAGCCAGTCCCGGATTTCGGGGAAGCCGAACAACCGCTTGACGAAGTTCACGCGGCGGGCCTGGCCGCTGCGGATGACGGTCCGCTCTGCCTCGAACCGGCCGGTCAGCGCGTCCAGGTGGTAGCGGTCGACGAGCATGTCGCCGTTGTCCCTTACCGCCACGACGCGTGAGGGGGTCCAGGAAGCGAGGAAACTGGGCAGGTTGTCCAGGTCCATGGCCAGCCGGCCGCCTGGCCGCAGGACACCGGCGATCCCGTCCAGGACAGCGCGGTTGGCGGTGTCGTCGAAATACCCGAACGCGGTCGACCAGTTGACCACCCGGTCGAAGCGGCTCCGCCACGGTAGCTGGCGCATATCCCCCGCCACATACTCGACGCTGACGCCGGCAGCGGCCGCCGCCGCGCGGGCCCGGTCCAGGAAAACCTCTGAGGAGTCCAGGCCCATGACCTGACAGCCGCGGGCAGCGAGGCCGGCGGCCAGCTCCCCGTGCCCGCAGGCCAGATCCAGCACGCTCATGCCGGGCCGCAGCTCCAGCAACCGCCAGGCCAGCTCCGCGGCGGCTTCACCCGGGACACCTGCACCGGGGACGGCAGGCCCGTGGGCCGCAAACTCGCTGGCCCCCTCGGGGGCGGCAAAGAAGTACAGATAATCCTCGTCGTACATCTGCGCGGCGTCGAACAGGTCGCCCATGCCAGCGAACACTAGAGAGGATCAGCACGGGCAGCAACGGCATATCCGCGATCACCCCGCGCCGGCGGGGTCAGCCTCCAACCACTTCCGCACCCGGGATGCCCTGCTGGGCGCCGTAGTGGAACGGTTCGCCGCCCGGGAACGCGCCAACTGGGAAGACATCGCGGCGCGGGCCTGCCCGACCACGCCACAGGAACTGGCCAAGGCCCTGTCCGAGTTCGCCCAGGAGGCGACCGGCCCGCACCGGACGCTGACTATGGCCCGGTACGCGATCCTCCTCGAAGCCGGCCTGCACCCGTCCCTGCGGGCCCAGTTAACCGCCACCGGTTTGCCGACATCCTGCTCACCCGGAACCGCCGGATCACCTCCCGGTCACTGGCCCCCGCCTCGATCAGATCCGCCGCCGCTAACCGCACCTGCTCCCGGCGGGCCCGCTCCGCCGCGTCCAGCCCGCCGCCATCGGGATACCTCATGACCCCGGCATACCGCGACGCGCCCGCCGCCGCCAGAGCCCTGTCAGCACCGGTCCGGGGACCCGCCAGTTGCACTGCCCATCCCGAAGGCCGCGTCCGCCTGCGCGGCGAAGCCCGGCAGATCAGGGAAGGCAGCCATGACGCGGCTGATGCCGGCCGCCGGATAGGGCGCGGCCCGGCTCTTCCCGAACAGATCCCAGTAGAAGTCGTTCATGACCACGGCAGCCGGCGCGTATCTGCAGATCACCTCCGCCACAGCGGCCGGGGCCTGCACGGCCTCGGCACCCGCAGCGCAGCGGCGGATGTACTCGTTGCGCCCGGCCGGGCTGCTGGCGGCCGGGACAGCTCCCTCGCAGACGTTGCTGACCAGCCAGTTGACCAGCTGCGTCAGCGCGTAGCACACATCGTGGCCCCGGTGGCGTCCGGCGAAGTCCGACTCCACAGCCGACAGCTCGAATCGCGGCGAGGTAGCCAGGCCCAGGTCAGCGAAGTACAGGCGCTGCCCGTCGGTCAGGATGTTGCCGAGATGAGCATCGAAGTGCAGCAGCCCGTTCGCGTTCATGAAAGCCAGCCCGGTGCGCAGGCCCCGCTCCACCATCGCGCACGCCGGGGAAATCGCCTCATGCCCGCGTGCGAGCTGGCCGCCCAGCCACGCGGACAGGACCTGCGGGATGTACTCCAGGAACAGCACCACGCTCGCCGAAGCCCCGGCCAGCGCGCCGATCCGCTCGCGCACCGCAGCCGACCCGCCCCAGTAGGCAACCGCCCCTTCGACATCCGCCAGCTCGCCGGCGAGCGCAGGCGCGCCGGGCAGCACCCGCCAGTGATACATCAGCGGGAACGCCCCGGTCCGCCCGGCGAGCACCCAGCCGGTCGTCACGGCATTCGCAGCCAGCTCCCGCCACGCGCCGAAACCAGGACCGCCGAGACCGTACTGACAGAAAACCGGCAGCCCGAACAGGTTAGCCGTGGACATGACCCAGCCCGGACGGCGCTCCAGATCCGTCAGCGGCACCCGCTTCACGAACACCGGCACGCCAGCGACATCCACCACCGCCGAACTGCCGCCAATACCCCACCCCATGGTGCCCGCCGCATCCACGAGCCGGCCAAGCTGGCGGTCACTGAGCAGCATCAGCGAGCTAGACACCTCGCCATACCTGGCCAGGCGCGCGGGATGCGACATATCCCAGCCCCCCGCGAGTCCCGCCAAGATCCACCCCGATCAGTGAAAGCTGAAGCCGTCCCGCTACATCCGTGCCGCAACGGCCCGGCAGCGGCGCCCGGTCACGCTACCCGCTCATCACACCAGGCAAGAACTCGGCACGCACCTCGCCCAGTCACGGCACGCACAACCCTCGCCTTGCAGGCGAACCGACACGTAACCCCGCCATAAAGATCGTTAGCCACCCCCGACCCGGCGTTCGACCCCACCGCGCAGCTCACCGCGCTCGTCACCGCCGTCATCCAGCCGCACCCCGCGCGGGCACCGGCATGACCAGCCAGCGGGCGCCAGGACCGGTCGCCATGGACCCTGACCAGGTCTGGCAGGTGATCGACGCGCAGCGGCTCAGGCTGGCCCGCCTGCTCGAACAACTGTCACCTGACGAGTGGCAGCAGCCCTCGCTGTGCGCGGGGTGGACCGTCGCAGATGTGGCCGCGCACCTGACCCTGCAGCAACTCGACCTGGCCGGCGCCATCGGCATGATGGCCAGATGGCGCGGCAGCCTGGACCGGACCATCCGTGACGCCGCCTGCCGCCGCGCCGCCGCATGGCCGACCGGGCAGATCATCGCCGGGATCCGGGACATGACCGGTTCCCGCCGCCACAACTTTGGCGTCACTTGCCTGGAGACGCTCACCGACATCCTCGTCCACGGGCAAGACATCGCCATCCCCGTCGGCCGCCACCACGACATGCCACCGCGGGCCGCGGCCACCGCCGCCAGCAGGGTGCTGTCCATGCGCTGGCCACCGCCTCTGCCCGCCGCACGCAAAGTGGCCGGATTCCGGCTCACTGCCACCGATATCTCCTGGTCCACCGGCCAAGGCCCGCAAGTCAGCGGCCCGATCGGCGCCATCCTCCTGGCATGCACAGGCCGCCTCACCGCGCTGCCACAACTCTCGGGCGAAGGCGCCGCCGGCCTCACCGCCCGCCTCAGGCCAGCCACGCCGCGATAGCCGCACGTGCTCCGGAGCTCGAGGCTATGGGCCCGCGTATGGTTCAGGTCTGGCCGTGGTCACTGGCCGGTCAAGGACAGGTGAGCTAGCGTCCTATTCATGACATGGCATCGTGATCGTGCTGGTTTCGTCCGTGCGGCGGCGGTATGCGCCGTGATGGCAGGGTTGACGGCCGTGGCGGTCCCTGCCGTCGGGGTCCCGGCCGCCAGCGCGGCTACGGGCTCCGCGCGCGCCGCCACCGGCCAGGCTGCCGGGCGGCAGTTGTCATGGCGGCTGCTGGATACCGGGACCCAGACCCATTTCCGTGGCCTGTCGGTGGTCAGCCGGAAGGTGGCCTGGCTGGGCGGTTATGACGGGGTGGTGTTGCGCACCGTCGATGGCGGCCGGACGTGGATCGACGCCTCACCGGCCGGGGCGTCGGCGCTGCAGTTCCGCGACATCCAAGCCTTCAGCGCGACGGCGGCGGTAGCCATGGCCGCCGGAACCGGCACCGACTCCCGGCTGTATGTCACCGCCAACGGCGGCCGCTCCTGGCGCCTGGCGTACAAGAACACCAGCCCGCAGGCGTTCTTCGACTGCATGGCGTTCTTCGATCCCCGGCACGGCCTTGTGCTCAGCGACCCGGTGAACGGCAAGTTCCGCATCCTGTCCACCCACAACGGCGGCCGCAACTGGGCCGTGCTGCCCACTGCGGGGATGCCTCCTGCGCTGCCCGGCGAGGCCGGGTTCGCCGCCAGCGGCGAATGCCTGACCACCTGGGGGCACGATGCCTGGTTCGGTAGCGGCGCCAGCACCGCCGCGCGCGTGTTCAGTTCCCGCGATGGCGGCTTGACCTGGCGCGCGGCTGCCACCCCCATCGTCGCCGGCGCCACGGCCGGGGTGTTCGCCCTGGCGTTCCGTACCCCGCTGGCCGGTGTCGCGGTCGGCGGCGACTTCGCCAACCCCACCGCGGCGACGAAAGTCGCGGCCCTGTCCTACCTGGGCAGCCCGTGGTTCTCCCCGCTGTCGGGCCCTGCGGGTTACCGGTCCGGCGTCACCTGGGTTCCCCGTAGCCTCGCCACCGTCATCGCGGTCGGCCTGACCGGCTCCGACGTCTCCTACGACGGCGGCCTGACCTGGCACACCTTCGACACCGGCCAGTTCGACACCGTCAGCTGCGCACCCGACGGCTCCTGCTGGGCCTCCGGAGACCTGGGCCGGGTCGCCATCCTGCGACAGTGACACCCCGGCTGCCCTGAGCTATCCGGCTGCCATCCACGGCGAGACCCAGTCTGCGTCCAGCAGGTCTGGCCGGCGGAGGTATTCGATCATGAGCTGTACCGATTCCCGCGCATCCCGGGTCAGCGCGAAGCACTCCGCCGCTGAGCGGCAACGATCTGGCCCAAGCTCCCGGGCCAGGGCAACGATGGCGTCCGCCAGCGCGCTCAGTTCCGCGGCGTCCCCGGGCTCCAGCGGCCAGGCCTTCCGGTCCGGGCCCTCGCCCAGGCCAGCGATCTGATCACGCAACCAGCGCCAGGGATTGGCCGTAAGCTCCCGGTCCCAGGCGCGAAGGCGGGGCTCGTTGCCGGAAAACCCTGGATGGTAGTGCGCGGCGCCAAAGCTCCCCGGGGCATCGGTCAGCCTGTCGAACAGGTCGGCCCGCCACAACGGGCGGTCAGCGGTGACGATCTGCGCCGCCGATTCGCTGCCGCGGTGCGGTCGCGCCGGCAGCTCCCGCAGCTCAATCCGCACGCCATGCTCCATGGAAGCGTCGTCCAGATTGATCTCAAACCAGTGACGCACGATCACGGCACTGTGCGACAGAGCCAGGATGTGCTGCACGGTGCCTCCAGAATCCCCCCATACGTGGCGCCCGCCGGCGCGGGCGGCGGGCCGTGACGCGGGCCGCCGCACCGTGGTGCGGGCGGCGCCGCGGCGCTGGCCTGTGCCGCGGCAGCCCGCCACCACAGTGGCCGAAGGTGCGATTCCCCAGTACGTCAGTGCGGCTGGGGGACGATACGGATGTAGGGCTTCGGCTCCTTCCAGGTGCCGAAGATCTCCTTGGCCTGCTCGTTGTTCACCGAGCCGGCGATGATGACATCCTCCCCCGGCTTCCAGTTCACCGGGGTGGACACCTTGTGCTTGGCGGTGAGCTGGAGAGAGTCGATCACCCGCAGCACCTCGTCGAAGTTGCGCCCGGTGGTCATCGGGTAGATGAGGATCAGCTTGATCTTCTTGTCCGGGCCTACCACGAACACGTTCCGCACCGTCTGGTTGTCGGCGGGCGTGCGGGACTTCGCGTCGCCGGACGTGCTGGCCGGCAGCATCCCGTACAGCTTCGCCACGTGGTAGTCGGCGTCGGCGATGATCGGGTAGTTGGGCGCGGTCCCCTGGGTCTCCTCGATGTCGGCCGCCCACCGCTCATGGTCGGCTGGCGGCGTCGACGGACAGGCCAATGATCTTCACGTTCCTGCGGTCGAACTCCGGCTTGATCTTGGCCATGTAACCGAGCTCGGTGGTGCACACGGGCGTGAAGTCCTTGGGGTGGGAGAACAGCACCGCCCAGGAGTCCCCGATCCAGTCGTGGAACGAGATCGGCCCCTCCGTCGTCTGTGCCTGGAAGTCGGGGGCGGTATCGCCGATGGCCAAACTCATGGTGCTCCTCCGTTGCGTTCACTTGTGCGCTTGACGAACGTGCCCGTCAGGGCCAGGTTAGCGGTCCACTTCCCCATCACAACGGTGCTGCCTGCCTCAGGCTTCCCGGCAATGGCGGGAAGCCTGAGGGAGCCGCCGGGAGGCATCGCCGCCCCGCCGCCGGACCTGGTCCGCCCGGCGGCTGCGGGACAGTTGCTTGGCATGAACACGCGGACCGATTATACCGAAGTTTATGAATAGGAATTATCTGCTTCACTCCTGGGGCCTGCGCCGCCCCGGCGGTGCGGCCGCAGTACCGAACCATGCCCGCAACTGCGACGCGGCCTGCTCGATCGCGGCCCGGCTGGCGTCAACGGTGCCGGCCATCGTGAAGAACCCGTGTGCCATGCCCGGGTAGCGGCTGAGTTCGACCTGGACGCCGTCGCCGGCCAGCCGGCGGGCGTACGCCTCGCCCTGATCGCGCAGCGGGTCGTACTCGGCGGTGATGACGAGCGCCGGCGGCAGCCCGGCGAGGCTCTTGCGCACGAAGCGGCGAGGCCAGCGGGTTGGCCGCGTCGCCGGGATTCGCCAGGTAATGCTGGCGGTACCAGGCGACCGAGTGGTGGTTGAAGAGAAAAGGATCGTCCGCGGCACGCATCGACTGGTCGTCGGCGAGCTGGTCGGTGTTGGGATAGACGAGAAGCTGGCCGGCCAGCGCCGGGCCGTCGGCGCGGGCACGAAGCGCTACTCCCGCCGCCAGGTTCCCCCCGGCGCTGTCGCCGCCGACCGCGAGGCGGGCTGGGTCCGCGCCGATCTCCTCCGCGTGCTCGGCGGCCCAGCGCACCGTCGCGTAGCAGTCGTCGATCGCCGCCGGGAACGGGTGCTCGGGTGCCAGCCGGTAACCAACCACGACGACAAGCGCGCCGGAGGAGTTGGCCAGGCTGCGGCTGACGCCGTCGGCGGTGTCGATGGTGCCGAGTACCCAGCCGCCACCGAAGAAGTAGAGCAGCGCGGGCAGCGGCCGCTCGCCGGCGGGCCGGTACAGTCGCAGCGGCAGCTCCCCGCCGGGACCAGGGATCTTCAGGTTGGCGACCTCATAGACGGGCTCCGGCTCGCCCCCGCTCGCCTGGATCGAGGCAAGATCGGCAGCCCTGGCTTCGGCGAGCGACATGGTGTACAGCGGCGGAACGTTGTCCCGCTCGTGCTGGTCGCGCATTGCCTGCAACTGCGGGTCGAGGGGCATGGCTCGCACACCCTTTCATTCGTGCTAGCGGGGGGTTCCGGGGTAACACTGCCGCACGAGCCGCGCTGGCACATCGCCAGCTATTGCCCGTCGTCGCGGCGAGGATAGGCTATCCATTACGGGAATACCGGTCTTGGGAATGGTGTCCCGCAACTGGCCGCGATGCGGTCACGTCACCGAGGCAGGGTGCCCGGCCGATGGGCGAGTTAGTGCGTGAGGCGCTGCACACGTCGGTCACCGATCCCGTGGCAGCGTCGATGAACTTCCTCAATGAGGTTGCCAGCCGCTTTCCCGCGGCGATCTCGCTCGCAGCGGGCCGGCCATCCGATGAGTTCTATGCCGTCGAGGATGCCGAGCGATACCTGGCCGCTTATGTCGGGCACCTGCGCGCTCAGGGCATGGACGAGGCGCGCGTCCGGCAGGCCATCCTGCAGTACGGCCGGACGAACGGCCAGCTCGGGACGATGATCGCGCGGATGCTGGAGACCGACGAGGACATCCGCGTTCCGGCCGAGTCGATCATGGTGACATCCGGCTGCCAGGAAGCGATGATCGTCGCGCTGCGCGGACTGTGCGCGGACTCCGGTGACGTCGTCCTGGCGGCCGAGCCCTGCTACCTCGGCTTCACCGGTGCCGCGCGCGTGCTGGGCGTCACCGTGATCCCGGTGCCCGAGACGGCGCAGGGCCTGCGCCCGGAAACGGTAGCGCGCGTCGCCCGCGAGGTGCGCGCCGGCGGCCGCCGGCCGCGGGCGCTGTATGTGGTATCGAACTTCGCCAACCCGTCCGGCGTCTCGCTGAGCACGGACGTGCGGCGCGGGCTGATCGAGGTGGCGGCCGATGAGGACCTCCTGATCCTGGAGGACGACCCATACGGGCTGTTCGGGCTCGACGACAGGCGCAGCCCGACGCTGAAGTCGCTGGACACCGGCCAGCGGGTCATCTACCTCGGCTCGTTCGCCAAGTCGGTGTTCCCCGGCGCCCGCGTGGGCTTCATGGTCGCGGATCAGGCCGTGGTCAGCGCCGCCGGCCATCGCAGCCTGCTGGCCGACGAGCTCTCGACGGTCAAGAGCATGGTCACCGTCAACACCTCGCCGATCGCGCAGGCGGTCATCGGCGGCTTCCTCGTGTCGTGCGGATATAGCCTGCGCGCCGCGAACCGGGAGAAGATCGCGTTCTACCGGCGCAATCTCCGCGCGCTGCTGGCCGCGCTCGAGCGTCACTTCAGCGATCCGGCGATCACCTGGAACTCGCCGAGCGGCGGCTTCTTCGCCGTCCTCGACGTGCCCGTCCGCGCCGACGAGAAGCTGCTCGAACTCTCGGCGCGGGACTACGGCGTGCTGTGGACGCCGATGAGCTTCTTCTATCTGGATGGCGGCGGCAGCCACGCGATCCGGCTGTCGTGCAGCGCGCTGGCGGCCGACCAGATCGACGAGGGTGTCCGGCGCCTGGCCGCGCTGATTGCCGACGCCCGGTCGTGACCGATCTGGTCCGCGTCTGGATCGTTCCAGTTGACCTGCCGCCGGATACCGCGGCCAGGTGCCGGGACGTGCTCGACGACGGCGAGCGTGCCCGCGCCGCGGCATTCCTGAGCGAGCGCGACCAGCAACGGTTCACGGTCGCGCACGGCGCGCTCCGGATCCTGGCCGCCCACGAGTTGAATGCACGGCCCGGCGCGTTCGCCTGGATCCCCGGCCGGTACGGCAAGCCGCAGCTCGCACCCCCGTGGTCCGCGCTGCACACCAGCCTCTCGCACTCCGGAGACATGATTGCGGCGGCCATCGGCACCGGCCGCCCGGTCGGTGTCGACATCCAGCACCTGGAGCCAGGCCTGGATATGGCCGGGTTGTCGGCCCGGTTCTTTCCACCCGATGAGGCCGGGTATGTCGCGGCGGGCCGCGGCGCGCGCGCCCGGGCGGACCGGTTCGCGCACCTGTGGGCCCGCAAGGAGGCCGTCGTCAAAGCGGCCGGCGGCCGCCTCTGGCCCAATCTGAAGATCGCGGTTCACGGCCGCGATGTCGTTGCCTGCGCCGAGCCGGCCGGCTCGCATCGGGTAGCGGACGTACCCGCACCGGCGGCCTTTCGCGCCGCGGTGGCGCTGACCGGCGCCGCGCCGTTCGTCTTGGCGGCGGCCGGCTGGACGGGCGCGGGCACGCCGCCAGCGATGGCCAGCCGCGGGCATGGTCTGATTTGACCTGATTTAGTGAGCTTTGTGTGGCGGCGAGGTGAGGCTTGCGTGGACGACATGCAGGTCGGCCAGCCGCTGCGCCAGCGGCGTCACAGGCGTGCTGGAAGAACGCTCCAGATTCGTGTGATGGTTAGACGGCAAATGTTCTTCCGGGTGTTCGCGTAGCGACGGGGGTGCGCCATGACTCGCGTGAGCCGGAAAAGGATCCTTCTGACATTAGTCGCCGTCCTGAGCGCCAGCCTGCCCGCAGCGGCCGCGGCCAGCACGGCAGCCCAGGCGGCGCCCACCACGGGCCGGCACTCGGCGATCCCGGTTTTCTCCGGGGCGCTCAGCGGTGTGAGCGCTACCTCGCCCACCGACGCGTGGGCGGTCGGTGACCAATGCCCCACATGTAACGACTCGACCACGCTGATCCTGCGCTGGAACGGCACGCGCTGGTCGCTGGTGCCCAGCCCGAACCCGGGCCCGATGCTCAACGGCCTGAACGCCGTGGCTGCCGTGTCACCGGCCTACGCCTGGGCGGTCGGGTCTTACGGCAACTCCGTGTGCGCCACGGCCGCCACGGTGATCCTGCACTGGAACGGCACCGCCTGGGTGCAAGTCAAGAGCCCGAACGCGGGGGCCTGCAACGAACTGGACGCTGTCACCACCATCTCGGCGAGCAATGCCTGGGCGGTCGGCGGGTCCTGCAAGTTCGCCGTCAACACCTGCCACACGCTGATCCTGCACTGGAACGGCATCACCTGGTCGAAGGTGGCCAGCCCGGGCTCCGGGACGGGTGGCCTCGTCCCGCTGGCAGGCGTCAGCGCCGACTCGCCTTCGGACGCCTGGGCGGTCGGGGGCACCTGCACCACGAGCACGTGCGCCGTGCAGGACACGCTGCTGCTGCACTGGAACGGCACCGCCTGGTCGAAGGTGCCCAGCCCGGACCTCGGGCCTGGCAGTGTCTTCCCGCTCACGGTCAGCGCCGACTCACCATCCGACGCCTGGGCGGCCGGGAGCTACTGCACCACGAGCACGTGCGCCGTGCAGGACACGCTGCTGCTGCACTGGAACGGCACCGCCTGGTCGAAGGTGCCCAGCCCGAACCCCGGCCCGCTGAGCAACAGCCTGAATGGCGTGGTCGCCGTGTCACCCACCGACGCCTGGGCGACGGGGGCCTACTGTGCCCCGCGGTGCGAGGGCCATGCCGACAACCTGATCCTGCACTGGAACGGCACGACCTGGGCAAGGGTCCACAGCCCGGACCCCGGAAAAATCAACGAGGTGGGTACCGTGGCTGCGGCCACACCCAGCTCCGCCTGGACGGTGGGATTCACCTGCGTCACGTCCGTGTGCGGCGTCAACACGAACGCGCTGATCCTGCACTGGGACGGCACCGCGTGGACGAGGTCCGCAGGCTAACCGGGCAGCATCACTGGCCCTTGGCCACAGTCTCGATCGCCGCGCGCAACTGGCCGCGGGTCGGCTGCAGCGCGAGGTCAAGCTCGCGGGCGAACGGCAGCACGGCACCGTCCGGGCGGGTGACACGTTTCGGCGGGGCGATCAGGTGCATCTCCTCGGCGGCGGTGGCCAGGATCTCGCCGCCGATGCCGCAGGTCCGGTTGGAGTCATCGACCACGACGAGCCTGCCGGTGCGCCTCAGTGACGCCTCCAGGGCAGCCCAGTCGAACGGGTACAGGGTGCGCGGGTCGAACACCTCGACCGAGATCGAATCCGCGAGCTCGTCGGCGACGGCGAGCGCGTCGTGCACGAGGTGCCCCACGGCCACCACCGTCACGTCGGTACCCGGCCGGTGCACCCGGGCGACGCCGAGCGGGACCGGCGCGAGCGCGTCGAAATCGACGTTCTCGCGCCGCGCCACAGCGCCGGCCGGCCCGAACACGATCACCGGGTCGTCGTCGCGGATCGCGCTGACCAGCAAGCCATAGGCATCGGTCGGCGTGGCCGGCACCACGGTCTTCACGCCAACATGCGCGAACAGGCTGTAGGGGTGGTCGGAGTGCTGCCCGGCCCAGCCGACGCGGGAACCCGAACTCGGCAGCAGGTAGGTCACAGGGACCTTGACCTGGCCGCCAGTCATCAGCGGAAACTTGTGCGCCTGGTTCGCGATCTGCTCGAACACAAGGAAAAGCAGCGCCGGTATCTGGAACTCGACGACGGGCCGGGACCCGGCTATCGCCGCTCCGGTCGCGAAGCTGGTGAATGCCTGCTCCGAGATCGGCATGTCGATGATCCGTTCCGGCCCGAATCGCTTGAGCAGTCCGGTGGTGACGTTGCTGACCGCGATCCCGATGTCCTCACCGAACACGCACACGGCCGGATCGCGTTCCATCTCGGCGGCCAGCGCCCGGTTGAGCGCCCTCACGTACGACAGAATGGGCATCAGGCCGTTCCTCCCCGCCCGCGCAGCCCGCTGGAGTAGAGGTAGTCAAGCGCCCCTGACGGGTCGGGCTCCGGGCTCGCTTCTGCGAAGAGCCGCGCCTGGTCAAGCAGATCCTCGATCTCCTGGTCGATCCGCGAGCGCACCGCGTCGGCTACGCGCGCTGCCTGGATCTCCACGGGGTCGCGGACGCTGCCCGCGGCGACCTCCTCGTCCGTGCGGTAGCGCGGCCGGACGCTGTATTCCCAGGTGTGGTGCGCGTCGAAGCGGTAGGTCATGCACTCAAGGAACGTCGGGCCTGCTGCGGCCCTGGCGCGGGTGACGGCGCGGGATGCCGCCTCCAGCACTGCCTCGGGATCCATGCCGTCGACGGTCTCGGCCGGGATGCCGAACGCAGCGGCACGGCCCGTAATCGTGCCTGACGTCGTGTCCTGCACCCGCATCGACGTTGCGAACTGGTTGTTCTCGCAGACGAAGATGACCGGCAGCAGGCGCAGCGACGCCAGGTTCAGCGCTTCGAGCAGCACGCCCTGGTTGACCGCGCCGTCGCCGAAGAACGTGACGGCGACGCGATCGTGCCCGGCGCGCCGGTGCGACCAGGCCGCCCCGGCGGCGATCGCGGCCGAGGCACCGACGATGGCATTGGCGCCGTAGATGCCCGCACTGACGTCCGCCGCGTGCATCGACCCGCCACGCCCGCCGTTGAGGCCGGTTTCACGGCCCGCCAGCTCGGCCAGCATGCGGACCGGGTCGGCGCCCTTGGCCAGCACGTGCCCGTGGCCGCGATGGGTGCTGGTGATGAGATCGTCCGCGCGCAGTGCCGCGCAGACGCCCGCCGCAATCGCCTCCTCGCCGATGTACGGGTGGATGCCCCCGGGGATCACGCCGCTGCGCACCAGCTCGATCGCCCGCTGCTCGAACCGGCGGATCAGCCGCACGGTCCGGTACAGGTCGGCAGAGTCAGCCATGGCCGTCGCTACGCCGCCGCCGCCTGCTCGCCGATGGCCGCGAGGATGCCGTCCCACAGGCGGGCGCGGGCCGCGAGGGCGAGGTTGACCGTTTCGGCGCACGCCGCCCACTTCGCGTCGTCTTCGCCGCAGAGGTCAGCGAGCATCTGCATCGCCATCGGCGTGTGCTCCTCGCTATCGACCTGGATATGACGAGCCAGGTAGTCGACGAAGGTATCGAGCGATCCGAGGCGCTCGTTGACCCCGACGACCTGCTGGAACATGTCAGGGATCAGGTCCTCCCGGCCGAACGCGAAAGCCGCGGCCTGCACGTGGACGGGCGCGCTCTCGATCAGGCCCCAGGTGAGCCGGACGAACTCGGCGGCCGGCCCGGGCACGTTCACCTCGTCGATCGCCCCGAGCACCGGCCGCTTAGCGCGGAGCCTGTCGATGAAGGCATCGATGACCGACGTGTCGGCACCGGCCTCGGTCATGCCGGCGAGGTAGAGCTCGAAGTGACTGATGAACCCGTTGCCGCGCTCGTCGCTCTCCTCGACCAGGACGATGTCGTTGATCAGGCGGCGGCTGCCGGTCGGGCCGGTGGGCACCCACGGCACCTCCACGCAGGTGAGGTTGCGCTGCAGCGACTTCAGCAGCGACATGAAGTCCCACACGGCGAACACGTGGTGCTCAAGGAATGTACGGATCGCGGGGCCGCTGTCCAGCGCGGCGTACACCGGGTGCTCGATGACCGCCCGCCTTGCCTCGCTGATCTGCTCCTCAAGACGGTCGATTCCGGGATGCCGCTGGCCCCAGTCGTAACGGGACATGTCAGACCTCCTGCAGGCGGTGTCCGTTGGCCGGACGGGTCGGGTTGCGCCACACAACGGGACAGAAGTCAGGATCGCTGTAGTCGGGGCGGCCATCTGGCAGGCGCCGGACCAGTGCGTCGTGGTTGTAGGCGAGGATCTCGCCACCGCTCAGTACGAACTCGCGGTAGGCGTTCTCGCCGTCCTGCAGGTGGAACGAGACGGCCCGGCGGGGACGCAGGCTGCGGTTGGCCATACTGCCGTGGTAGGTCCGGCAGTGATGGAAGCTCATGTGGCCCTTGGGAATGATCATCGGGACCTTGACGACCCCGGCGTTGTTGTAGGCCGCGTTCTCCGCAAGCACGCGCTCCAGGTCGCTGATCTCCCGCTCCGCGAAGTGCCTGGTCATCGAGTCATCGCTGCCGATCTCCTGCCATCGGTGGCTGCCGTCGATCATCGTGATCGTGCCCATCTCCTCGCCACAGTCGTGGAACGGGATGAAGGCGGTCAGCATCCTGTCCGAGGTCGTCGTCGACCAGTAGTGCTTGTCGAAGTGCCACGGCACGATGTTGGTCGGCTCGGCGGCGATCGGCGGCTTGTAGATCAGCGTCGACTGGAACACGCGGATCTCGTCGGCGCGCGCCAAGGCGGCTGCGACGGCGCCGACCAGCGGCTTACGCAGCAGCCGCGCCAGGTCGTCATGCTCGTAGTGGACGTAGTCGTTGTGACGCTGCACATCGCCATTGGACGGATCCCAGTACGCCAGCTTCGGAGGCCGCAGCGGCAGCCTGCGGTCGCGCTCGCCGGCGTAGTACCGCTCGCTTGCCGCGACCAGCTCGTCGACCTCGCCGTCGGTGAACAGCTTCTTGGTGAGATACCAGCCGTGCTCGGCGTAGAACTCGACGTCAGAGTCAGACGGCAGCAGCGAGCGCTCCTCTTCCGTCAGCGTGAAGGGCGGGGTGACCGAAAGGCTCACAGTTCATTCCTTCCTCGGGCCGGTCGTCGTTGAGTCATGCCCGGAGGGCGGCTTGGGGCTGGGCCGCGGCCCGGCGGCCGGGGTGCAGGTCAGACGCGGAGCGTGCCCGCCGTGTTGCGGATCTCGGCGAGCTCACGCTCCTTCGCCGCATACAGCGCCGGGATGTTGCTGGTACCGAACGTGCGCGCGCCGTGCCGGTCGATCAGCTCGAGGAAATACGTGCGCCTGATGTGCGTCGACTTCGCGAAGATCTGGTACATCTGCCCCCAGTGATCGCGGTCGACCAGGATGCCGAGCGGCCGCAGCGCCTCGATCGGGATGTCGGTCGCGCCCAGGCGCGCGGCCAGCATGTCGTAGTAGCTCGACGGCGTCACCGCGAACTCGACGCCGCGGCCGGTGACGGTCCTGACCGCGCGCACGATGTCTTTGGTCAGGAACGCGACGTGCTGCACCCCGGCGCCATCGTGCCAGGCCAGGAAGTCGTCGATCTGGCCCGCCTGGCGGCTGAGGTCCGGCTGGAGGATCGTGAATGTGACGCCGCCGGACGGGCTCTGCACCACCTTGGACATCACGCCCTGGTCGCCGATTTCTATGTACTCACCGAAGGTGACCGTGAAGCCGAACACCTGCTCGTGGAAGGCGATGGTGGCGTCGAGTTCGCCGGCCGGCACGCACACCGCCACGTGGTCGACGATGCGCAGCAGGTCGTCACCTGCTCCGGCGGCAGCACCAGGGACCATCTCGATCGCGCCAGGCTGGAACTGAGCCGCCGAGCCATGGCGCTCTACGAGGCGGTAGACCACGTCGCCGAAGCCCGCGACCTCCGCGGTGACGACGCTGGCCTCTTCGTTCTCCCAGGTGCGGGGCTGATGGATGCCAGAACCGCCGGCCGCGACCGCGTCGGTGTAGGCGATGGCGGCGCTGTCGGTGCCAAACGCGGTGACGGCCACGCCGTCGCCATGCTTGGCGACGAACTGGCTGGCGGGATGATCTTTGTTCAATCCCGAGGTCAGCAGTACCCGGATGTCACCCTGGCCGAGCAGGACGCTGCGCTGGCCCGGCAGCCCCGTGTCCGGGCCGCCGCGGCCGTAGACGCGGAAACCATAGGCGGTGCACAGGGACTGCGCGGCCGCAATCGCATCACCCACATAGAGCTCGACGTGGTCGATGTCGAGGATCTTCATCGGTTCCTCTCCCATCAGGTTCATGCGGTTCGGTGTAGTTCCCCGTGGGCCGGGCTGGTCAGGAGAACGGCGGCGGCGCAGTCCCGGTCGCCTTCGGTCACCGCCAGGTCGACGCGCACCACGAGCACCTCGTCCGCGTCCGCGTCATCGATCAGCAGCGCGGCCACGTCCATCCCTGCACGTGTCCCGCTGACGCATACGACAGGCCCGGTCAGCTGCCACCGCGCGGCCAGGTAACCGGCGACGGCGTTCGGCACGGACTGGAAGAACAGCAGCGGGGAAACCCGCTTGCCCGCGTCCACCGCGGCGGCGACGCGGGTGGCGCTCGTGACGTCGCCGAGGGCCGTCACCATCACGATGGCGGTGACCTTGCCTGGTGCCTGCGGCTGAGCACGGCTGCGCAGGGCCCGTTCGGCGACCTGGGCCAGTAGCGGGCTGAAATTGGACTCGATGAATCCCGCGAGCGCGGTGACCTCGCTGTCGGTGCCCGTCTCGGGCCAGTACGCGGACGCCGAGACCGTCAGCCCGGCCGCGGCCGCCGCCGCGGACAGCGCGGCGAGGCTGGGGGATGCGACCGATGCCGGCGACGTCATGGCAGGCCAATAACGAGCGCGGTGTTCGCGCCGCCGAATGCGGCGTTGAGGCTCATCGCGAATTCCGCGGTGACCGCTAACGCCTCGCCGAGCACGAGGTTGAGGTGGCATCTGTCGTCGGTGCCGAGGAACCCGGCGTTGACCGGGAGCATGCCCTTGCGGGCCGCCAGCAACGTGACGATCAGCTCCAGCACGCCGGACGCCTCCAGGCTCTGACCGTGCATCGACTTGGTGGAGCTGACCGGCACGCGTTCGACGGCGTCGCCGAGAGCGAGCCGCAGCGCGTTCGCCTCGGCCGGGTCGCTCTGGCCGGTACCTGACCCGTGGGCGTTGACGTAGCCGAGATCCTCCGCTGCGATACCGGCCCGCTGCAGCGCGGCCGTGACCGCCCGCGCCATGCCATGGCCTTCCGGGTGCGGCTGGACCGGGTGGTAGGCGTCGCCGGTGCGGCCCCAGCCTGCCAGCCGGGCCAGCGGCGGCGCCCGCCTGGCCCGCGCGGACTCCCCCGACTCGATGACGACAGCGCCGACTCCGTCGCCCAGGAGCAGCCCGCGCCGCCCCGTGCTGAACGGCCGTACCTGGCCGTCGTCAGCAAGCACGCGGCCGGCGTCGAACAGCGCGAACTGATCGCGGTCGACCAGGTAGCCGCCGGCCACGACGACGCGGTCGGCGTGTCCGCGGGCGACGATCGCGGCGGCGTCGGCGATCGCGGTGCTCGCGGCCACGCATGCCGACGTGTAGCAGCGAATGCCCTCCTCCGCGAGGCCGCAGCCGCCGGCGACCGCGGCGGTGAACGCCTCGGGCCCGTGCCCGGGCTGGTCGGCTTCTGGGGCCCGGGCTATCGCCGGGTCGCCGTGGATGGCAACGAACAGGGGGCTGCGGGCGCGGTCGGACGGCGACAGGCCGGCGTCGTCGCACGCCTGCCCGGCGGCGCGGGTCACCTCGGTGAGCAACTCTGGCAGCCCTGGCATGGCCGCCGCGAAGCGAACCCGCCGGCCGCTGACATCGAACCGCTGGACGGGTGCGAAGGCAGGCCGGCCGGACAGCACCCCCGACAGCAGCGCCTCCGTCCCCCGGCCGTACGCGGACGCCGCGGCGGCGCCGGTCACCACAACCGAGCCGGTCCCCCTGCGGGCGGCCGGCGCCGGGGGCAGGACAAGAGCATCAGTCATGCGAGGACCCGACCCTCAGATCCGCCAGCAGGTCGACCACGCTGGTGACCGTGGACATGCGCGCGAGCATGTCGTCGTCGACGTCGAGCGGCCCGTAGCGCTGTTCGATCTGGTGGATCAGCCAGGCCAGTTCCAGCGAGTCGATCGCCTCAGGTACCTGCTCCGGCTGGCGGTCGCCGTAGGTGGCGAGCATCGCGACAACGTCCGACCGCTGCAATACGCCGGCCATCCGTCAGTGGGCCGAAGCGGGCTGGATCCGCGGCAGGACGGTGCGGCAGAACTCGCCGACGGTCATGCCGGCGAGCATCTCGCCCTCGTCATCGTCGAACTTCACCCCGAACCGGTCTTCCACCCGCACGGCGAGTTCGGCGAGCGCGAGCGATTCCAGATCGGCGCCGGCCGGGCCGAGCACGGTGTCGTCGTCGATACCGTCGATGCTGTAGTTCATGTCCGTAAGCGAGTCGAGCACGAACTGGCGAATCTCATCGATCATGGTCGCGGCTTCCTTCCGATGAGGTGTGGCTGGCACGCAAGCTGGCGGTCAGCGTCAGCCTGGTCTTCGGGGGCGAGCGGGCTCCTGCTCGGCCCCGACGTCGCGGAGCACCGCTTGGTCGCGGACAAGCTTCCCGGTGGCCGTGCGCGGTAGCTGCTCGACTATGTGCAGCCGCCGCGGGCGCTTGTACGCGGCAAGCCGGGTGGTGATTTCGCGCTCTACGGCGGACGCCCCGGCTCCGTCTGCCAGCACCAGGTACGCCTCGATCGCGTGGTCGTGCACCACAACGGCCCCGGCGACCTCGGGCAGCGCGGCGAGCATGTGCTCGACCTCGGTCAGGTCCACCTTGAGACCGCCCACCGACACCTGGGAATCCCGGCGGCCGAGGACCCGCACGAGTCCGGTCTGGGGATCGACGCTGCCAGCGTCCCTGGTGTGCAGCCAGCCGTCCGACCAGCGGCTCGGGTCCTGGTCGCCGAGATACGGCGAGGCCGGCAGCGAGACATGCAGTTCTCCGGCCTCTTCCCGGACGGCGAGGCCGGGAGCTGGCGCCACGGCGGGCCGGTGCGCACCGAACAGATCGGTCGCGATGACGCCGACCTCGGTCATCCCGTACATGTTGCCGAGGCGCACGCCATAACGGCCGGTGAACGCGTCGTAGACGTCGGCGCGGACAAGCTCGCCGCCGGTGGTCATGCCGGTGAGCTGCGGCAGTTCCGGCGGCTGGCGGACCGACGCCAGGAGCTCGATGTGGAAAGGGACACCCAGCAGTGTGGTCGGCTGTGAGCCAGCGGCGACGGTGGACAGGATGCCGTCCGCCGTCATCCGGGCCGGGATCGTCAGGTTCAGGCCCGCGTGCAGGCTGTAGAGCAGGCCGCCGACGAGCCCGAGCACGTGCACCATCGATGCGAGCGACACGATGCGCTCGCCGCTGCCAGGGACGCCGTCGATCATCGTGTAGCGCTTCACCTCTTCGACGAGGTTCGCGGCGTCGCGTGCAATGATCTTGGACGGGCCGGTCGACCCGGAGCTGAGCTGGATGACGGCGTGAGTGGTGGCGGCAGGCTGGCCGGGATATGTGCGCACGCGCTCGGCGATCTCGGCGAAGCCCCGTAATGGCCCGCCGGTGGAGCGCTCGGCCGTTACCACGACCTGCGGCAGTAGCCGCTGGAGCGCGACGTCGACCTCGTATTGGGTGAGCCGGTGATCCAGCAGGGACGCCTGCGCGCCAATCTGCCACGAGGCGAGCAGATTGGCGATGAACGCGAGCGACGGCGCAAGGCACAGCGCGACGGACCCGCCGCGCCGCAGCCCGGCGTCAGCCAGGGCGCGGTGCCGCTCCGCCACGAGCCTGCGCAGCTCAGCCCGGCTGACAGGCTCGCCCAGGTGCAGGCACACGTCGTCCGCGGGGCCCGCCAGCAGCACTTCGTCCACCCACTCTGGTTCCAGCTGTGGGTACGCGCCGCCGGCCACCTGCGGGTACGCGCCTCCCGGCACCCGACCCTCCCCTCTCGCCCGGTCAGGGCGAGCCTGCTGACCGGCTCCCGAAGACCGGTGGCATTTGCTGGTATAAGGCGGCAGATCTGCTGGAAAGTCACGAAATGATGACGTTGCCTGACAACCTCGACCTTACTCACTTGGGCTCGTTTGACAAGAGCCTGAAATGGGCCGGGAACGGCGGATCAGCAGGTGAGGGCCGCGGACCGCCCGGCCCCGGCGCCAACATGGCGCCACTGCCCGCTAGGGATTGACACCCGCGGCCGGAAGCTGGCCAGAATCAGCTATGTTCGAGCCGGCCAGGCAGGACCGGATCGTCGTCCAGTTCGCTGGGGCAGAGGCTGGCACCCAGCCGTTGACCTGGGGCCAGAAGGCGATCTTCCAGGACATGCAGGACAGCGGCAACCAGTTCAGCATGGGCGGCAGGTTCGGACTGCCCGAGGGCAGCACCGTCGAGGATGCGGCGGCGCGGCTGAGCGGCCTGGTGGGCCGGCATGCCGCCCTGCGGATGCGGCTGGGGGCCGACGGTTCGGGCCGGCTGTGCCAGGAGGTGGCCAGGTCCGGGCAGATCGGCCTGGACATCCTGACGATCCCCGATGACGCCGGCCGGTCCGACGTGGCGCGGTACGCGGCCGATCTCATGGACACCTGGCCGCTCGCGCGGTTCGACTTCTATCGCGATTGGCCGCTGCGGATGGCGGTGCTCAGGCATCGCGGCGCCTGCACGCACCTGGTCTGGGCGCTGTCTCACCTGGCTGCCGACGGCGGGGGGCACCTTCTGCTCCTCGCCGACCTGATCGCGGCCGGGACGGCCAGCGGCGCGGCCAGCGACGCGGGGCGCCCGCAGATCCTCGACATTGCCCAAAGCGAGCAGACGCCGCGACTTCGGCAGCTCAGCAGCCGCGCGATGGGGCACTGGGAAGCTCAGCTCAGGCACATCCCGGCGCAGACGTTCGGCGAGCCCGCCCGCACCGACGGCCAGGCGGGGCCGCGGTACTGGCAGGCCCGGTTCAGCTCGCCAGCGGCGCACCTGGCCATGCTGGCCATCGCCAAGCGCACCGGCACCGACGCTTCGCGGGTGACGCTCGCCCTTGTCGCGACGGCCATCGGGCGCGCCACGGGAGTACGGCCGCTGACGATCAAGGTCATGGTGAACAACCGGTTCAGGCCAGGCCTGGCCGAGGTCATCGCCCCGATCGCGCAGAACTCGGTGGTCACCTTCGACGTCGCGGACACCACGGTCGACGAGGTGGTCGCGCGGGCCCGCGGCGCCTCCCTGACCGCCGGCATGCGCGCCTACTACGACCCCGATGACCTCAGGGAGGTCATGGCCCGGCTGGATGCCGAACGCGGTTATCCGGCCAGCGTCACCTGCCGGGTGAACGACCAGCGCGCGATGATCATGCGCGCTGAGGAGGCGGAGGAGGCCGGTCCCGGCGAGGTGACGCCGGAACTCCTCGCACACAAGCTGGCAGAGACAACGCTGACCTGGCTCGGCCAGCGGGACAATATGCACGAGCAGGCCAACATCCTGATCGAGAACCGGTCTGACGTCCTGTCGCTGCACATCATGTGGGACCGGTGGAGCCTGACCGACGAGCAGGTCGAGGCGCTACTGCGCGGCGTCGAGGAGGTCGCCGTCGAGGCGGCTTTCGACCCGGCCGCGCCGACCAACGTTCCCCCGCCCGGCTAGCAGGGCCCCGCAGGCCAGCGGGGGGTTCCGGGGGGTCGCTCCCCCGGGCTAGCAGGGCCCCCGGCCCGGTGACGAAGGAACCGGGCCGCAGGCCAGCGGGGGGTTCCGGGGGGTCGCTCCCCCGGGCTAACACGTCTCGAAGGCGGTCAGGCACAGATAGCCAAGGCCGGGATCGTAGTCGCCTGCCACCAGCAGGTCCGGGTGGCCCGCGTCGCTGGTGAGCTCCTCGATGAGCCCCCACCAGACCCCGGTGGACGGCTGACCGGGCGGCATCGTCCGCACGTGCCCGGCAGCGGGCGCGGTCCACACCGCGGCAAGTGCGTCACTGCGCACCAGCCCCACCTCGCGGTGACCGGCCGCCAGCTCGGCGAGATCGGCGGCGGCGAGGCCGGCGACACTGCCGGGCAGGACGCCAGGATGCTGGCGCATGCCGGCGACCCGCGCCGTCGGCTTTGCGCCGTCACCGTAGAGCATGGCGACGCCCCGGTGCTGCGATGGCAGCGCTACCGGGCAGTCGTACGGGAGGTCCGCCTGCTCGACGACGATCAGCAGCGCCCGCCGGATGCCGGCCGACGAAGCGTACTCGCGGGCGACGCGCAGGCCGGTGAAGGCCGCCGCCGAGCCCTGATCACAGATGGCGAACGCCATCGGCGCGCCAGGGGTGAGGTGACTGAGATATGCGGCGGTTTGCCGGCCAGGCCGCAGGTCGTGGATGGAGAACGCCAGTACCAGCAGGTCGACGGGCTCGTCCGCGGACACGGCCGGCCCGATCAGCGCCTCGGCCATCTCCCCGTACGACTGCCCGAGGGCCGGCGATGGCGGCTCGCCGAAGAGGGCCGCCGGCACCTCGATCGCGTAGGGCCTGGCCGCATCGGCCAGGTACTCGCTGACCCGGGCCCGGTTCCCCGGATCGGCGAGGAACTCGGCCGGCCCGGCGAAGGTGCGGCGCACGGCGCGTACCAGGTGCAGGTCATGGCGATAGGGCGGGGTGGTGGGGCCGGAGCCAGCAGAGCGCGGGGTGGTGGGGCCGGAGCCAGCAGAGCGCGGCCTGGCGGGCGGGCCCGCTACGAACACCGGCGGCTAGCCCGGCCGGGAATGGCCGGCGACGAACGTCGCCAGATCCCCGACCGTCTTCATCTGGTCGGCGTCCATCAGCTCGACGTCGATGAGGATCATCAGCTGATCTTCCACCTCGAGCAGCAGTTCGAGCCCGAGCGTGGAGCTGAGCCCTAGCTCCTCCATCAGGCGCATGTCCTCGGCCACCGGCTCGGGCCGGTCCAGCAGCCTGGCCAGCACCGCGCTCATCGTGTCGGCTACCCGCTGCCGGAACTCACCGTCAAGGCCGGCCTCCTGTGCTGTCATGTCGCGCCTCCTCGGCTTTGCCCGGTCAGTGCTCGAACACCATCGCCGCGAACGTCGCCCCGCCCCCGGCGCCGACCGCGGCGGCGAGGTAGCGGTCGCCCGGCTGCAGCAGGCCGCGCTCGCACGCGGTCTTGTAGTTGGCGAACACGTCCGCACAGAAAACGTGGCCGCTGGTAGGGATATTGTCCAGCACCACGCGGTCGAGCGGGAACTTCAGCAGCAGGCACATCCGCTGCCAGGTCACCATGTTGACGTTGTGCGGCAGCACGACCCTGATGTCGTCGAGCGTCAGGCCCGCCTCGTCCAGTGCCTGCCGCATCACCTCAGCCAGCGAGGGCCGGTATTCGCGCTGCAGCCGCGCGTCGTTCGCGCCGGTGTCGCTGTCGAATTCGCCCCGCACGTTGGACGCGTACGCGAGCAGCCGGTCGCGCGCGCCGAACGCGCTGACCAGGCATGCCGATGCGCCCTCGCCGAAGATGGTCGTGTCCGCGAACATCTGGGCCTCGCGGGTGAACGCCTTCTCACCGGTGAGGACGAGCGCCAGCGGCCCCGCCTGGCCGTCCTGCCCGTCCGCCGTGTCGGCGGCGAGCAGCAGGCCGGCCATGTCGATCGCCAGTAAGCCGCTGGCGCACGACTGGTGGGTGACGGTGAACGCGAGCGCGTGGCCGAGCCCGAGCGCGCGGCAGACCTCATGCAGCGGGTTGACCGGGTACGGCCCGACCACGGGCATCGTCCGCGCATACAGGACGTACCGGACGCGGTGCTCCTGGCCGCGGAGCGCCTCAAGACCAGCAGGCGGCCTTCATCAGCAGGGCCGGCAGCGACGCGTCCGGGTCGCGGCCGACCTCCCTCAGCCCGTGAAACCGCCGGAACAGCTTCACCTGCATGTCGGTCAGGCCGAGCGGGCCGGCCAGGCTTTCGACAGACATCCGCACCGGCGGCAGGTACACCGACACAGCCTCCAGCGCGGTCATGCTGCCACAGCATCAGGACGAGTCGGGAAAGTCAATGTGTGCCACGATGACGGCGTGGCCAGGTTCCTCTTCGTCGTCGTCCCGGTCGTGTCCCACCTCTGGCCCGCTGTGGCCATCGGCGAGGAACTAGCCGCCGCCGGGCACGACGTGGCCTGGTGCGGGCCCGAGAACGACCTGCGCCCGCTCGTCGGCCCCGATATGACGATCTATCCGACCGGCAAGCGCTCCTACCGCGAGTTCCACGAGGTAGGCATGGCCGCGGTGCGGGAACTGTGGGACCAGTACGTGATTCCGCTCAACCGCTTCATCCAGGGCCCGGTAGACCGCGCCGTCGCGGAGTACCGGCCCGACATCGTCGTCGCCGACCAGTACGCGCTGGCCGGCGCCCTGGCGGCGGACGCCCGCGGCACGGCGTGGGCGACCTTGTGCGCCGGCGTACTCGAACTCACCCCGCCTGCGGACAGCCCCGGCGTGGCGGAGTGGGTCCGCTCGAAAGTGGCACAGGTGCGGGAGAGGGCCGGCCTGCCCGCTGACGACCGGCTCGACCTGCTGTTCTCGCCGTACCTGGTGATCGCGACGACCGCGCTGGCGCTGACCGGCACGGCGCCGCTGCCAGAACAGTGCGTGCTGATCGGGGCCGCGCTCGGCCCGCGGCGCACCGACCCCAGCTTCAGCTGGGACTGGTGGGATCCCGGCCGGCGGCATGTGCTTGTCACCGCCGGCACCATGTCCGCGCACCTGGTGCAGGACTACCTGGCGCGGATGATGGCGGCGCTTGAGCCGATGGCATGCCAGGTGCAGGTGGTGCTCAATGCCGCCGCGGATGCGATGCCAGAGCCGCCGCCACACGTCCTTGTCGCCCCGCGGGTCCCGATGCTCGATCTCATGCCGCGCCTCGACGCGGTGATCTGCCAGGCCGGGCAGAGCACGGTCAATGAGGCGCTCGCCCACGGCGTGCCGATGGTCGTCGCGCCGATACGCCTCGGCGAACTGGCCGTGGCCGAGCAGGTGACGCGGGCCGGGGCTGGCATCGCGGTGTCGTTCGCGGCGGCGACCCCGGCCCAGCTCGCCGCCGCGGTGACGGCCGTGCTTGACGAGCCGGGCTACCGTGCGCAGGCGCGCCGGATCGCCGGGGAGTTCGCCGCGGCAGGCGGGGCTGGCGCCGCGGCCGCGCACCTCGCCGCGCTGGCCGGCCTGGGTTAGCATCGCATCATCCCCACTATCGGCCGGAGGGCGCGGATGAACGATGACGTGCCTCGCCTGCTGTGCGGCACGCCCGAACTCCCGCCCCACTGCGTGGCGCTGACCTTCGATGACGGCCCCGGCCCAAGGTCGGCCGAGCTGGCCCGGCTGCTGCGCGACGAGGGCGTGCCTGGCACGTTCTTCGTGCTCGGCGAGAGCCTGGAACGGCATGGCGACGTGCTGGACACCTACCGGGACTGCGGGCACATGATCGGGCTGCATGGCGACCGGCACCGCCCGTTCTCCTCGGCCGAGCACGCCGCCGGCGAGCTCGGGCGATGTGCCGAGCGGATCCGTGGCTACCTGGGCGACACGGCGTGGTTCCGCCCGCCGTACGGCATGGGCGACTGGCCGGTTCCCGGCTTCGCCGGCCCGGTCGGCTGGCATGCGCAGGGACGGGACTGGGACATCACCTACCGCCACGGGCAGACGGTGGACGCCTGCGTCGATGCCATCGCGCAACAACTCATCGGGCGCGACGGCGGCATCGTGCTCCTGCACGACTTCGCGGCGGCCACCGAGTTCACCCCGGCCGGCCTGACCGAGGCGGACCTGGACCTGCGGATCATCGAGATCACCACACTGCTGATCGAGCGGCTGCGCGGGGCGGGACTCTCCTTCGCCGGGCTGCCCGAGCCCGCGCAGGCCCGCGCGCCGCAGCCACCGGCCCGGACCCCCGGCGAACCGGCGGCGGGCGGGCCGCCGGCCGCGATGGGAGCCGGGCGCGGCAGCGGGGCTGCCCCAGGCGGCCGAAGCCCTTCAGTCCCTGAGGCTGCACCGCGCGACGGCCAGGGCAGCGGGCGGCATCCTCGATCTGGTCATGCCGATACGGGTCGGCGACGGCCCTCCCCTGTTCTGCGCGCATCCCGTCGTAGGCCTGAGCTGGTGCTACCTGGCCCTGGTCCCGCACGTGGATGCCAGGTTCCCGCTGTGTGGCCTGCAGGCCCGTGGCCTGCGACGACCCGAGCCGCTGCCGGCCACCATGGCGGAGATGGCGCGGGACTACACCGACCAGATCCGCATGGCGCAGCCGTCAGGGCCCTACCATCTGCTCGGCTGGTCACTGGGCGGGAACATCGCCTTCGCGATCGCCGAGGAACTCGAGCGCCGCGGTCAGGAGATCGGGTTGCTCGTCATCCTGGACGCCAATCTGGCCGATCGTGACGCCGTGGCGCTGAGCAACGAACCCTGGATGGTCTACAACCTCGTGCTCGCGCAGTTCGGGTACGTGCCGGCACTGACCCCCGCCGAGCCTGACCCCGAGGCCCGGATGCTTGAACTGGTGCGCCGCCGACCGGGCCTAGGGCTTGACGAGTGGCCTGACCAGCGCGTGCGCGCGCTGCAGCGCGTGATCAAGAACAACGTCGCCATGGCGCACGCCCACCAGCCCGGCCGGGTGCACTGCCCGTTGCTGTTCTTCTCCGCCACCCGCAATCCGCCAGCGCTGGCCGAGAAGCTGGAAATCTGGCGGACGTTCGTCGATGGCCCGATCGAGGCGGTCGAACTGGACTCCGACCATCGGTACATGCTGCTGCCCGAACCGCTAGCACAGATCGGGCCAGCGCTCACCGGCGCGCTCGCCCGCGCCGCCGCGGCCGCCGCCCCGGGGCCAGCGGCTCAGACGCCGTGACGAAGGACCGGGCCTGAGGCCACCGGGGGTTCCGGGGGGTCGCTCCCCCGGGCCAGCGGCTCAGGCCCCGTGACGAAGGAACGGGGCCTGAGGCCACCGGGGGGTTCCGGGGGGTCGCTCCCCCGGGCCAACGTACCGCCCATTGTGCAACCAAGCCGGCACATCTAGCCTGACGACGTGACGTTACGTCCCGCCCTGCTGGGCTTGCGAGCGTTCGGCGCCTTCGGCCGCACCCGGCCTGCTCCGCGCACCAGGAGGCTCGATGATTGAGGCCAGCGGCCTGCGCAAGTCATACCGGACCAGGCGCCGCCGCAAGGTCACCAATGTGGATGCCGTCCGCGGTGTGGACTTCGCCGTGCAGCGCGGTGAGATCTTCGGCTTCCTCGGTCCCAACGGGGCCGGCAAGACCACCACCCTCCGGATGCTGGCCACGCTGATCCGCCCGGACGGCGGCGACGCCACGATCGCCGGTGTGGATCTGCGGCGCGATCCCGCGCAAGTGCGGCGGCACATTGGCTTCGTCGCGCAGGGCAGCGGCACCTACGACAGGTCCACCGCCCGGCGTGACCTGATCCACCAGGCGCGCATGTACGGCGTCTCGAAATCGGCCGCGAAGGGCCTCGCCCACGACGCCATCAAGGCTTTCCAGCTCGGCGACTTCGCCGACCGCCACAACAGCACCTACTCCGGCGGGCAGCGCCGGCGCCTCGATGTCGCGCTCGGCGTCATCCATTCGCCCCAGGTCATCTTCCTGGACGAGCCGACCGCCGGGCTGGACCCGCCGAGCCGGGCCCGCATGTGGCAGGAAGTGCGCAAGCTCCGCGACGAGGGCATGACGATCTTCCTGACCACGCACTACCTGGACGAAGCCGACGCGCTCTGCGACCGGATCTCGATCATCGATGCCGGGCTGATCGTCGCCGAGGGCACCCCGTCGGATCTCAAGCGCGAGATCTCCGGCGACGTCATCATCGTGGACCTGGCCGCGCCGGACACGGCCGGCGCACCGGAGCCCACCGTCATGATCGAAGGATCGAAGATCCTGACCGAACAGCCGTATGTGCACTCCTGCGAGACCCTCGACGCGCGCCTGCGCCTCTATGTGGACAGCGCCGCCACCGCCATCCCGCAGGTCATGCGGGCGCTGAGCAGCAAGGGGATCGAGCCGGGAGCGATCGAGTCCCGCCGGCCAAGCCTCGACGACGTGTTCCTGGCCAAGACCGGCCGCACTCTTGCCGACTGACCGGCGAGGAGGAAAGGAGGAAAGGCAGCAGCTATGAAGCTCGCCCGCGATACGTGGCTGACCTTTCAGTACGAAGCCGTGCAACTGGTACACAGCCCGGTCGGCATCGCGATCTCGCTGTTGCAGCCCATCACCTACCTGCTGCTCTTCACCCCGTTTCTCAAGTCCGTCATGGGCGCCTCCAGCTACGGCGATGCCTACGGGATCTACGTGCCCTTGCTGTTCGCGGCCATGGGCATCTTCAGCGGCATGTTCGCCGGGTTCGCCCTGATCGCCGCGATCCGCCAGGGTGTGATCGGCCGGTTCCGGGTCACGCCGCTGTCCCGCACCGGCCTGCTGCTCGGGCGGGAACTGGTGTTCGTCGTGCTGACCGGCTTCCAGGCTGTCGTGGTCGCCGTGGTCGCCACCTTCTTCGGGCTGCGCGTGCCGCCGCTCAACCTCCTGCTTGCCCTGGTCCTGCTGGCGATGATGGTGTTCATCGGCGTTTCGATCTCGTTCGCCCTGGCGATCTTCGTGCCCAACCGGACCGCGCTCATCAACCTGACCAACGGGGTCACCGAGCCGCTCGCGCTGCTGGCCGGGGTCCTGATCCCGCTGTCGGTCGCGCCGCTATGGGTACAGGATGTCGCCTTGTGGAACCCGTTCGCCTGGGGGGCCAACGGCATGCGGGCCATCTTCGGAGGCCACATCGGCGCCCAGGTCGTCTGGCAGGCGAGCCTCATACTGGCCGGGCTGACTGTGGTGGCCCTGGTGTTGTCGTCACGGCTGTTCAACCGCGAGATCGCATGAGCCGCGCACCTCGATTGACCGCCGCGCAGGAAAGGCACAGCTATGAAGCTCGCCCGTGACACGTGGCTGACCCTTCAGTACGAAGCCGGGCAACTGGTGCACGACCCGGTCAGCATCGCGGCCACGCTGCTCAACCCCGTCACCTATCTGGTCTTTTTCACCCCGTTCCTCAAGTCCGTCCTGCACGTCTCCACCTACGGTGGCGCCTTTCAGATCTACGTGCCTTTGCTGTTCTGCTCCATGGGCCTGTTTGGCGGGCTTTTCGCCGGATTCACCCTGCTTGCTGCGATACGCCAGGGGGTCATCGCCCGGTTCCGGGTCACGCCGGTGTCCCGCACCGGCCTGCTGCTCGGGCGGGAACTAGTATTTTTTCTGCTGATCGGCATCCAGGCTGTTGTGATTACCGTTGTAGCCGTCATATTCGGGCTGCGGGTACCGCCGGCCAACTTTCTGCTTGCCTTGATCGTGCTGGCGATGATGCTGCTGCTTGGCGTCTCGATCTCGTTCGTCCTGGCGATCTCCGTGCCGAATGAGACCCTACTGGGGAACCTGATCAACGGGGTGGCCCAGCCGCTAGCGCTGCTGGCCGGGGTCCTGATCCCGCTTTCGGTCGCACCGCTGTGGGTGCGGAGCGTCGCCTTGTGGAACCCGTGGGCCTGGGGGGCCAACGGTATGCGGGCGATCTTCGATGGCCACATCGGCGCCCCCGTCGTCTGGAAGGCGAGCCTCATCTTGGCCGGGCTGGCGGTGGTGGCCGTGGTGTTGTCGTCACGGCTGTTCACCCGCGAGATCGCATGAACCGCGCTGAACTGCGTTGCGCTCACTACACCTCGTGCTGGTAGATACCGAAGACGTTTCCCGCCGGGTCGCGGAACGCACCGGTCTTGTGGTCCGACGATCCCGAAGCGGGCCATGCGAGCGGCGTTCTTCAGCGCGGGCACCCCTGGATCGGAGACGCGCGATCCGCCGAGCTTCTCGGCGCGGCTAAGGGTCTTGTCTACGTCGTCCACCGCCGCGTAGATGGTCGCCCAGCGGGATTCCTGGCCCCCACCGAGACCGCCGATAATGCCCCGGTCGGTTCCGGTGTCCACCACTGCGTAGTCAGGGAAGCCTGCGTAGTCGAGCGTCCAGCCGAAGAGGACCGCGTAGAACTGCTGCGTCCGCGCCGCGTCCGACCCCATGACCTCAAACCAGTCAACCGGCTCGCCCGAACCAGCCGACGGGGCTGGCTCGTCCTGCTGGAGATGCTCGGCAGGTGCCCGCACGAGGCCGACCAGCAGACCATCCGGGTCATTGAACATCGCTATGGTCGCCCCGCCGAAGTCAGTGACCGGCATGACGGTGGTGCCGCCGAGCGTGGTCGCTTTGTCGAGCGTCGCCTGCAGATCGTCCGTCTCGACATAGAACGTGGACCACTGCTCGCCAGTCCGGCTTCTGCCGATGCCGCCGTTGATCCCAAGGCCACCGCGGGTGTCGATCTGCGTGTAATCGCCGCCGGATAAGCCCTGCAGTCCCCAGTCGAATAGCTCTGCATAGAACGCCACCAGCAGCCCGTCATCTGCCGCGCCGACCTCGAAATGCACTACTGCGTTTCCCACCGCGCTGGCTCCTTCGTCGGAAAGGGCTCGTATCAGCACTATCGTCGTAGCCGCGCAGACGCGTGGTCAATGGTGTAACCAGTCACGCCCCGGGTTGATCTGCGGCGTGTCAGTGCCGGCGTCCGCTTTGTGATCATGGTTTGGTCCGCCGATGCCGCATCCGGAGCACGGCCACCATCGCCGCCAGCTCCGCGGTCCGCGCCGTCAGCTCCGCGTTCTGAGCCGTCAGCTCCGCGTTCTGGGCTGTCAGCTTCGCGTTCCGGGCAGCCAACTCCTCATACGAGGGCCAATGACCATTGCCTGGGCATCACTGCCGTTTTAGCCTGTGCTGGGACTCAGCGACGGTAAGGGCAGCCACAGCCCGCAGTCACGGCCCGCAGGCGCCAACGACGCCGGCCCGGTACAGCGCGCGACAAGGGGAGGCGGATCGGTGGGTGCGACCAACCTTCGGCGGTTCTGGCTGCGGACCCGGAACTCGGCGCCGGCAACGTGCTGCTCAGGCTGGCCGAGCACGGTGCGGACATGGACATGCCGCAGGTGACATTCGATACCGGCTTCGACACGATCCCGGCGTGGACGCCCTTGTCGCTGCGCGCCGTCGACGAGACCTGGACCGACATGCGGCCGGCGTCGCTCAGCCTGCGCCGCGCGATGGAGCAGGCCGCCGGATCATGAAGCGGCTGGCGGCCTGACCACCGCTCCCTGGATCGACCGGCTCCTAGCGAAGGGCAGTGCGTGATGGTCCTCGACGACTTCCTATCCCGCGTGGCGCAGGCGCCGGATGCGATCGCCGTGCAGGACGGCGGCCTGCGGCTGACCTACCTGGAGCTGGCCAGGCACGCCTCGGGCTTAGCTGCCAGGCTCGCCCGGCGCGGTGTCCGGCCCGATGACGTGGTGGCCGTCTACGCCGACAGGTCCGCCGAGCTCGTCGTTGCCGAGCTTGCCGTGCTGCTGGCCGGCGCGGCCTACCTGCCGCTGGATCCGGCCCACCCGCCCGCGCGGACAAGCGAGGTGCTTGCGCTGTCGGGCGCGGCCGCCGTGATCAGCACCGGCCCGCTGCTGTCGGGCGGCGCGCCGCTCGGTGACGATCCCGAGGTCGTCGACCTGGCGGCGGTACCTTCGGCACCCCCCGCGGTCCCGGCCAGGCCGGACGACGCCACGCTTGCCTACGTGATCTTCACGTCGGGCTCGACGGGCCGACCCAAGGGCGTCGGGGTCAGCCACGGCAGCCTCGCGAACCTGATGCGCTGGCGCAAGGTGGCTTACCCGCTGAATCCACAGGACCGGACGACGCTGCTGTGCAGCCCCGGGTTCGACGTGGCGGTCTGGGACACCTGGCCCACCCTGGCCGCCGGGGGGACGCTGGTGGTGCCGCCCGCGGAGGTGCGCGCCTCGCCGGCCGACCTCGCCGTCTGGCTGGCCGACGAGCGGATCACCGCGACGTTCCTGCCCACGCCGCTGGCCGAGGCCGTGCTCGATGAGCCGTGGCCGCCCCGCACCGCGCTCAGGCTGATGGTCACCGGCGGCTCGGCGCTACAGCGCGGCGTGCCGCCCAGCCTGCCGTTCACCCTGGTCAACCTGTACGGCCCGGCCGAGTGCACGGTGGGCGTGACGACCACCCCCGTGCTGCCGCACGGCCCCGTGCCGCCACCGATCGGGGTTCCCGTCGACGGCGTGCGCTGCTATGTGCTGGACGGCCTTGAGCCGGTGCCCGACGGCGAGCCCGGCGAGATGTGCCTGGCCGGCGCCTGCGTGGCCCGCGGCTACCTCGGCGACCCGGCGGGCACGGCCAGGTCTTTCGTGCCCGACATCGCGGTCCCCGGTGAGCGCATGTACCGTACCGGCGACAAGGTCCGCCGGCGCGCCGACGGGGCCTTCGAGTACCTGGGCAGGCTCGACGATCAGGTCAAGATCCGCGGGTTCCGGATCGAGCCGGGCGAGGTGGCCGCGGTGCTGCGGCAGCATCCGGCGGTCAGGGAGTCCTTCGTGGCCGCCGAGCGATCCGGTTCCGCCGACCCGCGCCTGATCGGCTACGTTGCCTCCGGCGCCACGCCCGCCGAGCTGATCGGGTTCGCCGCCGCAAGGCTGCCCAGCTACATGGTGCCCGCCGCGATCGTGGTAGCTGCCCGCGCTGCCGATGACACCCAACGGCAAGGTGGACCGCGCCGCGCTGCCCGCGCCCGGCCGGGCGGCCGCCGGCCTGGCCGAGGTGGCCGCGGCGCAGCGCACGCCGACCGAGGGCGCGGTGGCCGGCATCATGGCCCGGCTGCTCGGGGGCGTCGGAGTCGGGGCCGATGACGACTTCTTCGCCCTCGGTGGCACCTCGCTGGTCGTGGCCCGGCTGGCCGCCGAGATCACTGCGGAACTGCAGGTCACGGTGACCCTGGCCGACCTGCTCCGCGCCCGCACGGTGGCCGCGATCGCCGAAATCGTCGACGAGCGGACCGGCCGCAATCCGATCGGCAGACCGTTGGCGCCGACTCGGAGACGTGGACTCTCGCGCCGCGGCGCCGGCCCTGCCGCCGGTCCGCCCGGGCCGCAGGGACCGGCCCGTACCGCTGTCGCTGCAGCAGGAGCGGGTGTGGTTCTTCGAGCAGCTGTCACCGGGCAACCTGGCCTACAACTTCCAGGCCACGGTGTCGCTGCACGGCGAGGTGAACACCGAAGCGCTGCGCGCCGCGCTCGACGAGATCGTGCGCAGGCACGAGATCCTGCGGACCGCGTTCGTCACGGTCGACGGGGTCGCGACGCAGCGGCCGGTCGAGGGCGTGAAGGCGCCACTGCGGATCCTGGACGTCCCGGCCGAGCGCGCTGACGAGGCCGTCGCCGCAGCGGTGCGCAAGCCGTTCGACCTGAACGCGCCGCCGTTGGCGCGCTGGCTGCTGCTGCGCCACGGAGCAGGCGAGAACACGCTCGTCCACGTGGAGCACCATTTCGTGCACGACGGCTGGTCGCTGTCGGTGCTGCTGTCCGAGCTGAGCGCCCTCTACCCGGCCTTCGCGGCCGGCCAGCCGTCGCCGCTTCCCGACCTCGCCGTCCAGTACGCGGACTACACCCTGTGGCAGCGGGAGTGGATGCGGGGCGAGGTGCTGAAGGCTCACGTGGACCACGGGACCGCCCTGCTGGCCGGCGCACCCGACATCCTGGCGCTGCCGGCCGATCGCCCGCGGCCGCCGGTCATGAGCTTCCGCGGCGCGGCGCCGCGGATCAAGGTCCCGGCCGAGTTGTCCCGCGCACTGCGGTCGTTCAGCAGGCAGCACCGGGTGTCGCTGTTCTCGACCATGTACGCGGGCTTCGCGGCGCTGCTGTACCGCTACACCGGTCAGCAGGACCTGCTCGTGGGCACCGGGGCGGCGAACCGCGGCCTGCCCGAGTTCGAACCGCTGCTCGGCATGATCGTCAACACCCTGGTCCTGCGGACCAAGATCTCCGGCCAGATGTCGTTCGCGAGCCTGATCGAGCAGGTGCAGCGGACCGTCGTCGACGCGCTGGCCTGGTCGGACACCCCGGTGGACGCCCTCATCGACGCGATCGGCCCGGCCCGCGACCCCTCGCGCACTCCGCTGTTCCAGGTCATGTTCAGCTTCCACGACTCCGCGGTGCCCGATCTGGACTTCGGCGGGCTCACCGGCGCGGTCACCGAGCGCGCGAACGGCTCGGCCAAGTGCGACCTCAACGTGATCGTGGTGCCGCGTGCGGCGCAGCGGCTCGGCCGGGAGCCGCGGCCCGAGGACGACGACCTGAGCCTGATCTGGGAACACTCGACCGACCTGTTCGACGAGACCACCATGTCCCGGATGGTCACGCACTACCTGAACCTGCTCACCGATGCCCTGGCCAGGCCGGAGACCGGCATCGGCAGGCTGGAGCTGCTCACCGGCGCCGAGTCGCGGCTGCTGGAGTCCTGGAGCCGTGCGCCGGCGGGGAACGGCTCCGGGCAGGCGGCCGAGCCGATCGCCGGGCAGGCCAGCCGCGCGCCGGACGTGGCCACCGGGTGGAACCGCACCCACGCCGGCTACCCCGCGGACGCCACCATCCCCGCGCTGTTCGCGGCCGAGGTCGCCAGGAACCCTGACGCGACGGCACTGGTCTCCGGCGACGAATCGGTCACCTACGCCGAACTCGACCGGCGCAGCAACGCACTGGCCTGGCTGCTGCGGCGCCGTGGTGTGGGCACGGACATGACGGTCGGGGTGGCGATAGAGCGCGGCACTGACCTTGTCGCCGCGCTGCTTGCCGTGCTCAAGGCCGGCGGCGCCTACGTGCCGATCCACATCGGCACCCCGGCGCCCCGCGTCGCCGCCATGCTCACTGCCGGGGGTGCCCGGCTCGTGCTGGTCACGGCAGAGACCGCCGACGCGATGCCCCGGCTGGCGGGCGTGGAGGAGATCCGCGTCGACGCCATGCCCGCTCCGGCCGAACTGGCCGCCGACGAGCGCAGCCGCACCTCCGGACGTCGCGCATCCGCTGAGCCTGGCCTGCATCCTGTTCACCTCAGGCTCGACCGGCGTGCCGAAGGGCATCAGCATCCCACAGCGCGGCGTCGTCCGGCTCGTCAGCGATCCGACGTACGCCCCCCTCGGCCCCGGCGAGCGGCTGCTCCTGATGTCCCCGGTCGCTTTCGATCTGTCCACGATGGAAATCTGGGGCGCGCTGCTGACGGGCGCCACGGTTGTGATCGCGCCGCCCGGCCGGCTCGGGCTGCCGGATGTCGCGTCGCTGCTGCGCACCGCCGGAGTGACGGTCGCATGGCTCACCGCCGGGCTGTTCCACCAGGTGGCCGAGACCGATATCGACGCGCTCGCCACCGTCGGAGTTCTCATGTCCGGCGGCGACGTGCTCCATCCGGACGCGGTGCGCGCCGTGCTCGCGGCGCGCCGCGGGCGGCCCGTGGTCGCTGGCTACGGCCCGGCCGAGAACACCACCTTCACCTCATGCCATGTCATGACCGACCCGAGCCAGGTAGCGGCGACGGTGCCCATCGGCCGCCCGATCCAGTACACCACCGTGCACGTCCTGGACGCCTCCGGGCTGCCCGTGCCGATCGGCGTCACCGGCGAACTGTGTACCGGCGGGGACGGGCTGGCCCGGGGCTACGCGGGGAACGCCGCGGCGACGGCGCAGAAGTTCGTGCCCGACCCGTACGGGCACGGCACGCGCCTGTACCGGTCCGGAGACCTGGCGCGCTGGCGCGCGGATGGGACACTCGACTTCGTCGGCCGCGTGGACAACCAGATCAAGATCCGCGGGTTCCGGGTCGAACCCGGCGATGTCGCGGCGGTTCTCCGCACGCATCCGGGCGTGCAGGCATCGGTCGTCCTGGTCGCGGGCGAGGGCGAGCAGCGGCACCTGATCGGCTATGTCACGCCGGCGGACGGCGTGGATCCCGCTGCGCTGCGGCCGTCAACGCTGCGCGACTTCGTCGCGCAGCGGCTGCCGGATTACCTGGTACCGACCGCATTCAAGGCCGTCGACCGGTTCCCGCTGACCGTCAACGGCAAGGTCGACCGGGCGGCGCTGCCCCCGGCCGAGCAGGGGACCCGCAGGGAGGCTGCCCCGCCGCGCGGCGCCACCGAGGAACGGCTCGCCGACATCTGGCGGCTGCTGCTGCCGCAGGACGGCAACCGCGGCGCCGAAATCGGCCGCGAGGACACCTTCTTCGCGCTCGGCGGCAACTCCCTGTCGGCGGCGCGCCTGATGTTCCGCATCGGCGAGGTATTCGGCGTCGAACTGGGCCTGGCCGCGTTCTACGAGGCACCCACGCTTGCCGCCTGTGCCGCGGCCATCGACGCGGCCCCGCCGGCCGGCCAGGTCGCGGCCGGTGCGCCGGGATCGGCCGTGGCCCGGTCAACCATCGGCAGCATCAACCGGAGCGCCTACCGCGTGGCCAGCCCGCAGCCGGCGCCGGACCGGCTGCCGGTGTCCGCGCCACACGTGGCGCCGGAGGGACCGTCCGCACTCGCGCCGCATCTGGTGCCCCTGACCGGCGACTGGGCGCTGTGGCGAACGGTGTGCCTGCGCGGGGCGGGCTTCGGTGTCCATCTGCTCGAAGCGCTCGGAAACGCCGGCCTTGCCCGCGCCGCGGACGCCGTGATAGCCGCGGACGCCGCCGCCTCCGCGGAGCAGGCAGCGAGGGAGGCGGCTGGCGCCGCCTATGCCGCCGAGTTCACCGCCGCGGTCCGGCGCCTGTCCGCGGCCCTGCACGAGGCGGCCAGCCTGCCTGCGCTGCGGGAAGCGGTCGCCTGGCAGAACCGCCACGCCCTGACCACCGGCATCGACTCGTTGCAACGCCGCGGGCCGCAGCCAGCCAAAACGCAACGCGCAGCACCGGCAGCACGAGGCGCTCGTCGCGAGCTACCTGCAGCGCTACTGCGCGAAGAACGACAGCATCGGCTTCTTCGGGCCGGTGGGCTGGGCGCAGATCGACGATGACCCCGGTATCCGCATCAACCACGCCGCACCGGAATTCTCGCTTGCCGCCCGCGCCACCTACCTGGAGGGCTGGGCAGTGCAGGCGATCATGGCCGGCCACGGCAGCGCGCTGCGCCCTTGGCTCGTGCCGCGGCGAATGCCGACGGTGGGCGTCGACGGCACGCTGCTGCGCCTGCCGCTGACGCCCCCGGTGCCGCTGACACAGGCCGAGGCGGCGGTCATGCGGGCATGCGACGGCAGCCGTGACGCTGGTGAGATCGCGGCCGCGCTGCTCGCCGATCCCGCTGCCGGGTTCGGCGATGTCACCGACGTCTTCGCGGTGATGGCGCGGCTGGCCGACAGCCACCGGCTGACCTGGCAGGTCGACGTGCCCCCGCAGGACCTCCGGCCCGAGGGCTCCGTGCGGACGCTCTTGTCGAGGGTCACCGACGACGGCGTCCGCGGGCCAGCGGAAAAGGCATTGGACGAGCTGACCGCTGCCAGGGACGAACTGGCCGGCGCGGCCGGCGACGCGGAGCGGGTGGCCGCGGCCATGGCCGGCCTTGAGGCGACGTTCACCCGCCTGTCCGGCCTCCCGCCCACCCGGCGCGCGGGAGAGCTCTACGCAGGCCGTACGGTCGCCTTTGAGGAATGCCTGCGCGGCGACACGGTGCGGCTGGGCGCCGACGCCCTTGATGGCCTGCGCGCGCCGCTTGCGCTGGTGCTCGACAGCGCACGGTGGTTCACCACGGTCTGCGGCGCGCTGTACGCGCGGCACTTCCGGAAGGCCTACCGGCAGCGGGCCGCTGCGCTCGGCACCGACATCGTGCCGTTCGCCGACGTCTGGCTGCTCGTCAACGAGGCGCTGGCCGACCCGCAGAAGCTCATCGAGCCTGCAGTACACGCGCTGCGGGAGCGCTGGTCGGCGATCCTGGATCTGCAGCCGGGCGCCCGGCGGGCCCAGTTCCGGGCGGCCGACCTGGCCGAACGGGTGACAGCGGAGTTTCCGGCCCAGCCACTGCCCTGGCCAGCGGCGGTACACCACAGCCCCGACCTGATGATCGCGGGCGCGGAGGCCGCCGCCGGAGGCCGGCTCGCCTGGGTGCTCGGCGAGGTCCACCCGAGCCTCGTCACCTCGCGCTATGCCCCATGGCTGGCCTTCCACGACGCCCCGGACGCTGTCCGCGCCGCCTTGCGGCACGACCTGCGTGGCGCTGCCGTGTGGTTCGCCGAGACCGCCGAACGCGGTGGCACCGGCGCGCAGCAGGCTAATGTGCTGTCCTCGCGCGGCGACCTCCGGCTCGTCTTCGCGCACGATTCCTGCGGCTATGACCCCGCCGTGACCCTGCCGGTCGGCGACTGCGACCTGATCGGCTCGCCGGCCGGCCTGCGGGTGCGGCGCCGCGACGGGACATTGGAGCGTGGCCTGCTCGAGGTCGTCGGCGATCTGATCAGCGCCAATGCGGCAAACTGTTTCGACCTGGTGCCACCGGGCGCGCACGTGCCGCGAATCGCCATCGATGATCTCGTGGTGAGCCGTGAGACATGGCGGCTCGCCGCCGCCGAGGCCGTATTCGCCAGCACCACCGACGAGAGCGCGCGCTATCTGCAGGCCAGGGCGTGGGCGGCGGGCCACGGCCTGCCACGCCACGTGTTCTGCAGGTTCACCGGCGAGCGCAAGCCGATCTACGCGGACCTGACCAGCCTCGCATCGGTCGACCTGATCTCCCGATCGGTGCGCCGCGCCCGCCGGCACGCCGGCGCCGACGCGACGGTGACAGTCGCCGAGATGCTGCCCGCCCCGGACCAGGCCTGGCTCACCGACGCCCGGGGCCAGCGCTACACCACGGAGCTGCGCGTGGTGGCCGTAGACCTGAAAGCGGCTGACCAGAAGTAGGAAGGCTGACCGTGGCTGTGAACGAGTTCCCGACCTCGTTCGCCAGCCGGAGACAGAGTCGGTCGCGCCTCGGTCGTCTGGGAGGCGTTCGTCATCTTGGCCGGGCTGGCCACGGTGGCCGTGGTGTTGTCGTCTCGGCTATTCACCCGGGAGATCGCATGACTGCACATCGCCGACGGCCATGGAGCAGAGCCCGCGTGATAGGCCATTGCCTGGGCATCACTGCCGTTCTAGCCTGAGCTGGGACCAGCGACATTCAGGCGGTCACGGCCCCCAGGCAGGAATGACACCGGCACAGTGCAGTAGGCGCTACCAGGGGAGGCAGATCGTGAGTGCGACCAACCTGCGTGCGGTTCTGGCCGCGGACCGGGAACTCGGCGCCGGCAACGTGCTGCTCAGGCTGGCCGAGCACGGTGCGGACATGGACGTGCCGCGGGTGACATTCGATACCGGGTTCGACGCGATCCCGGCGTGGACGCCCTTGTCGCTGCGCACGCTGACCGAGCGGGTGGCCGCCCGGGCCGAATGGTTTGCCCGGCACGGCATAGGGCGGCGCGACCCGGTCGCGGTCTACGTGACGTCAGCGTCCGATGTGTTACTTAACTTCCTCGCGCTGACCTGGCTCGGGGCGATACCTGCCCTGATGAACGGGAGCATGCCGGCCGGTATCGCCGTGGAGTACATCCGGCGGCTGCGCGCCGTCGGGGTGATCCTCGACGCCGACCACGCCGGGCTGGCCGCGCACGACCTCGGCGCGCCGGTCCTCGGCGATGCGGCCGAGACCGGCACGGGCGACCCGTCCCGTGCGCCCGCGCACTACCGGCACCACCCCGAGGATCCGGTGGCCATCACGCACTCGTCCGGGACCACGCGCATGCCGGCCGCCGTAGTGCACTCCCACCAGGGCCTGTTCGCGGCCGTGCGAGCCGTCCGGCTGACCGAGCCCCGCCAGCACGGCCCAGTACGTGAGCTGTCGGCGTTCCCGCAGGCGCACACGGCGGGCCTGATCATCCTCAACGAGGCACTCTGCAACGGGTATGAGCTGCTGTGCCTGTCCGAGCAGGGCGGCACGTTCGCGCGCAGCGGCGAGGTGATCATCGACGCCATCGAGCGCTGGCGCCCGACCGCGGTCTACGGCTTCGCCGTCACCTGGGCCGAGCTGGCCCGCTTCGACCTGACGGCCCGTGATGTCAGCTCGGTGCGGTTCTGGTCGAACAGCGGGGACTGCGCGCACGAGGCGCACATCCGACGGCTGGTGGCCGTCGGCAGCCACCACGCCTACGGCAAGGACGGCGTCGTCAGCCTGCCCGGGTCCCGGTTCAACGACACGCTCGGCTCCACGGAGATGGGGTACGGCGGGTTCGGGATCAGCCACCGCCCCGGCAGCGGGCGCTACAACCGCTGCGTCGGCAAGCCGCAGCCGTTCGCCGAGATCATCCTGGTGGACCCGCGGACCGGCGAGGAGGTCCCGATGGGCGAGGTGGGGATGGTCGCGATGAAGTCGCCGACGCTGGCGATCGGGTACTGGAACGACTCGGTGAACACCTTCCGCACCCGCCTGAACGGTTATTACCTGACCGGCGACCTGATGTACCGCGACGAGGAAGGCTACTTCTATCACCTTGACCGGGCCAGCGATGCGCTCGACCTCGGCGACGGGAACTGGCTCTACACCGCGCTGTCCGAGGAGCGCATCCTCAAGCGCTGCCCGGACGTCCGCGACTGCACGGTCCTGGCGGCCCGCGGGGACGACGGCAGCCTCGTCACCGAGGTGCTGCTCCTGCTCGCGGCGGACGCCGATCCCGCGCTGGACCGCGAGGGCGAGGTCCGTGCGGCGCTCGGCGAGGTAGCCGCGGCGGTGCCACTGCGGATCGTCACTATCCCCGACGACGGGGTCGTCGTGGGACCGACAGGCAAGGTGCGCAAATTCCTCATGCGCGAACGGCTGCTGGCCGCCGCGGGCACCTCCACCGCCGAAGGGAGTGGCTGATGCCCGATCCGCAGCAGACGCGGCCGCAGGTGGTCGTGATCAACGAAGAGGAACAGTACTCGATCTGGCCAGCCGGGCGAGAACTGCCAGCTGGCTGGCGTCCGGGTGGCTTCACGGGCACCGAGGATGAGTGCCTGGCCTACATCGACGAGACCTGGACCGACATGCGGCCGGCGTCGCTGCGTCGCTGGATGCGCGACCACGACCAAGCCAGCGCAGATTGACTCGGCTGCCGATGGGCGCAGGTGGCCTGCCTGCGCTCGGGACCGCAGTGGCACAGACCGGGCTGCCGGGGTGGGAACCCACGTTACCGGTTCAGCGAGGCATGATCCTCAACTACCTGCGGTACCCCGACGATGGTGTCGATGTCATCCAGGTCACCCTCGATTGGGCAAGCCCGCTGGAGCCGGAGCCGTTCGAGGCGGCCTGGCGCCTCGTCGTGCGGCGGCATCAGGTCCTGCGCACGGCATTCCGCCTGGATGACGAGGACGGTCTGGTCCAGATGGTGGACCCAGACGCGTCGATCGACATCCGGTGGCGCAGCCTGCCGCAGCGGCCGGCGAGCGGGCCGGACCACCCATTCGAGTCGTTCCTGCGGGCGGACAGGCGGGAGCGATTCGAGCTGACCTGCAGGCCGCCGGTACGCCTGACGATCGTGCGCCGGGTCGCGCCCTCCGACGGCCGCGCCGCCGATCCCCGCGTGCACCGCGCGGTCCTGACCTTCCACCATGCTCTGCTGGACGGGCGCTCCCTGCGGCTGCTGGTCGAGGAGGTGTGCGCAGCGTACTCTGCCGGCCGCGACGGCCGAGCCGCGCCGGAGCCGCCGCGCCCCCCGTTCCATGAGTTCGTGCGGTGGTGGCATGCGACGGACCCGTCCACCTCCCAACGGTTCTGGGCCGAGTACCTCGCCGGCACCGTGCTGCCGCGGTCGCTGCCCGGCTATCTCGGTGAACCGACGGCCGGTGCCGCCGAGGCGATGACGGCGGTAACGGTGCTCTCCCGTACCGACTCCGAGTTGATCCGTCAGGCGGCCAGTGCCGCCAGGCTGAGCTCCAGCACCATGATCAGCGCCGCATGGGGATTGCTGCGGGCGCGCTATGGCGGAGTCGCCGACGTCGTCCTTGCGGTGACGCGGTCGTGCGGGCGCGACAGCATCCCTGGCGCCGAGTCCGTCATCGGGCCCCTGATCAACACGGTGCCGCTGCGCGTCCGCTTCGATGAGGGATGGTCCGTACGCGAACTGCTGACGGCGGTGAACGAGGGCATCCGACGGATCCGGGAGCACCAGCGCACGCCGATGGGGTCGGCCCTGGCGTGGGCTGGGTTTCCCGCGGACACCACGCTGGCGGACAGCCTGCTCGTGTTCGACCGGCGCCGGCTGCAGACGGCCCTGTCCGGCGGGGACGCGGCGCCCTGCTCGGTCAGGATGGACCGGCTGCCGTCGTATCCGTTGATGCTGTGCGCATACGACGAGCCACAGATCTACCTGTCGTTCATCTGGGACCGCTGCTGCTTCGCTGACGGTTCCGCTGAGCGGATGCTGGACCAACTGCGCAGCACGCTGATCGAGCTGGCGGGCGACCTATCGAAACCGCTGGCCGACCTGGATCTCGGCAGGAGCGCCGAGCGCGACATCCTGGCCGGGTGGAACCGTGCCGGTGGGACGTACCCTGCGGGCGCCACCATCCCCGCACTGTTCGCGGCCCTGGTCGCCAGGGGCCCTGACGCGACCGCGGTGGTCTCCGGCACCGGCCCGGTCACCTACGCCGAGCTTGACCGGCGCAGTAACGCGCTGGCCTGGCTGCTGCGCCGGCGCGGAGTGAGCACGGATACCCCGGTGGGGGTGGCGATCGGGCGCGGCACCGGCCTCGTCACCGCGCTGCTGGCCGTGCTGAAGGCAGGGGGCGCCTACCTGCCGATCGACATCGGCGGGCCGCCGGCCCGCACCGCCACCATGATCGCCGCTGCGGGTGCCCGGCTGGTACTGGTCACGGCCGAGACCGCCGCCGCCTTGCCCCCGCTGGCAGGCGTGGAAATGGTCCGCGCCGACACCGAGCCTCCCCCGGCCAGCGATCGGAGCGTGGCACCTCCGGATGTCTCGCACCCGCTGAGCTTGGCATATGTCAGCTTCACCTCAGGTTCGACCGGAGCGCCGAAGGGCGCCGGGATACCGCACCGCGCCGTCATCCGGCTCGTCAGCGACCCCACATTCGCGTCCCTGGGGCCCGGCGAGCGACTGCTGCACCTGGCCCCGGCCGGCTTCGATGCCTCCACATTGGAGATCTGGGGCGCGCTGCTAACCGGCGCCACGGTCGTGATCGCGCCGCCCGGCCCGCTCGGGCTGCCGGACATCGCGTCGCTGCTGCGCTCCGCCGGCGTGACGGTCGCCTGGCTCCCCGCCGTGCTGTTCCACCAGATGGCCGAGGCCAGCATCGACGCGATCGCCGCCGTCCCGGTTGTCCTGGCGGGCGGCGACGTGCTCAGCGCGGATACCGTCCGCGCCGTGCTCGCGGCGCGCCGCGGGCGGCCATTGGTCAACGGGTACGGCCCGACCGAGAACACCACCTTCACCACGTGCCATGTCATGACTGACCCGAGCCAGGCAGGGGCGACGGTGCCGATCGGCCGCCCGATCCAGCACACCACCGTGCACGTCCTCGACTCCCGTGGCCAGCCCGTGCCGGTCGGGGTGGCCGGCGAGCTGTATACCGGCGGGGACGGGCTGGCCCGCGGCTACGCCGGGAACGCCGCGGCGACGGCGCGGGCGTTCGTGCCCGACCCGTCCGGGCACGGCACCCGCCTGTACCGGACCGGAGACCTGACGCGCTGGCGCGCCGACGGGACCCTCGAATTCCTCGGCCGCGTCGACGATCAGATCAAGATCCACGGGTTCCGGGTCGAACCCGCCGAAGCCGCGGCGGCTCTCCGCAGGCATCCCGGGGTGCGCGAGTCCCTCGTCCTGGCCGCGGGTGAGGGCGCGCAGCGGCACCTGGTCGGCTACGTCACGCCCGCGGATGGCGTGGATCCTGGTTCGCTGCGGCCGTCGCTGCTGCGTGATTTCCTCGCCAGCCGACTGCCGGAATACCTGATACCAGCCGGATTCAAGGCCATCGACCGGCTCCCGCTCAACGCCAACGGCAAGGTCGACCGTGCCGCGCTGCCCGCGCCCGAGCGGGAGACGCTCGGGCCCGCCACTCCCCCGGCAACCGCCACCGAGGAGCGGCTAGCGGATGTCTGGCGGCTGCTGCTGCCCGCCGGCGGCCCCCGCCGCGGCGACATCGGCCGCGAGGACAGCTTCTTCGTGCTCGGCGGCAACTCCCCGTCGACGGCGCGCCTGATGTCGCGGATCCGCGAGGTGTTCGGCGTCGAACTGCGCCTGACCTCGTTCTACGAGGCACCCACCCTCGCCGCCTGCGCCGCCGCCATTGACGCGGCCCGGCCGGCAAGCCGGGCCGGGGCCGGTGCGCCGCGGCCGGCCATGGCACCGCGAGCCATCGGCCGCAGGGACCGCAATGACTATCGTGTCCCCACCCCCCGGCCGGCGCCGAACGGGGCATCCGCGCTCGCGACACATCTCGTGCGCCTGACCAGCGACTGGGCGCTATGGCGAACGGTGTGCTTGCGCGGGGCCGGTTTCCCGGTCCGCATGCTCGCCGCGCTCGGGGACGCCGACCTTGCCCGTGCCGCAGACGCGGCCATCGCCGCGGACACCGCCGCCCCCGCGCTGGCCGCCTCGGATCCGGCGGCGGGTGACCGGGCCGGCGCCGCTTACGCCGCCGAGTTCACCGCCGCGGTCGGGCGCCTGTCCGCGGCCCTGCACGAGGCGGCCAGCCTGCCGGCGCTGCGGGAAGCGGTCGCCTGGCAGAACCGCCACGCCCTGACGACCGGCATCGATGCGCTTGTCCGCCGCGGGCCGCAGCCAGCAAAACGCAACGCGCAGCACCGGCAGCACGAGGCGCTCGTCGCGAGCTACCTGCAGCGCTACTGCGCGAAGAACGACACGATCGGCTTCTTCGGGCCGGTGGGCTGGGCGCAGATCGACGATGACCCCGGCATCCGCATCATCGCACGCCGGACCGGAATTCTCGCTTGCCGCCCGCGCCACCTACCTGGAGGGCTGGGCAGTGCAGGCGATCATGGCCGGCCACGGCAGCGCGCTGCGCCCTTGGCTCGTGCCGCGGCGGGTGCCGACCGTGGGCGTCGACGGCACGCTGCTGCGCCTGCCGCTGACGCCCCCGGTGCCGCTGACACAGGCCGAGGCGGCGGTCATGCGGGCATGCGACGGCACCCGTGAGGCTGGTGAGATCGCGGCCGCGCTGGTCGCCGATCCGTCGTCCAGGTTCGGCGAAGTCGCGGAGGTCTTCGCGCTGATGGCGCTACTGGCCGACAGCCGCCGGCTGGCCTGGCAGGTTGAGGCGGCTCCGCAGGACCCTTGGGCCGAGCGCTCCATGAAGGCGCTCCTGTCGCGGGTCACCGACGACGGTGTCCGCGGGCCGGCCGAAAAGGCCCTGGGTGAGCTGACCGCTGCCCGGGACGAACTGGCCGATGCCGCTGGTGACGCGGACCGGGTCGCCGTGGCCATGGCGGGCCTCGAGGCGACGTTCACCCGCCTGGCCGGTGTCCCGCCAACGCGCCGGGCGGGAGAGCTCTACGGCGGCCGTACGCTCGTCTACGAGGAGTGCCTGCGCGGCGACACGGTGCGGCTGGGCGCGGACATCCTGACTGGGTTGCGCGCGCCGCTGGCGCTCGTGCTCGACAGCGCACGGTGGTTCATCACGGCCTGCGGCGCGCTGTATGAGCGGCGCTTCGAGGAAGCCTACCGGCAGCGGGCTGCTGTGCTCGGCACCGACATCGTCCCGTTCGCCGACGCCTGGATGCTCGTCAGTGACGTGCTGGCCGACCCGCCGCAGCTCATCGAGCCGGTGATGTCCGCGCTTCGGCATCGCTGGGCGGAGATCCTGGATCTGCCACCGGGCGCCCGGCTGGTCCAGCTCCGCGCAGCCGACCTGGCCGAGCGAGTGACATCGGCGTTCCCGGCCCAGCCGCTGCCCTGGCCGATGGCGGTGCACCACAGTCCCGACCTGATGATCGCGGGCGCCGGCGCCGCCACCGGCGGCCGACTCACCTGGGTGCTCGGCGAGGTCCACCCCAGCCTCGTCACCATGCGGTACGCCACCTGGCAGGAGTTCCATGACGCCACGGACGCCGTCCGCGCCGCCGTACGGCACGATCTGCGCGGACCTACGGTGTGGATGGCCGAGACCGGCAAGATAGGCGGCACCCACACGCGGCTGTGCAACGTCCTGTCCTCGCCCGGTGATATCCGCTTCGCCTTTGCTCGTGATTCCTGCGGCTATGACCCCCGCACGACCGTGACGGTCGGCGAGTGCGACCTGGTGCGTTCTTCCGCCGGGCTACGGGTGCAGCGCCGCGATGGGACATTCGAGCGTGGCCTGCTGGAAGTCGTCGGTGACCTGATCGGCACCACAAGCTCAAACTGTTTCGACCTGGTGCCACCGGGCGCTCACGTGCCCCGCGTCACCATCGACGATCTCGTGGTGAGCCGTGAGACATGGCGGCTCGCCGTCACCGAGCCCGCATTCGCCGGCACGGCCGACGAGAGCGCCCGCTATCTGCAGGCGAGGGCGTGGGCGGCGCGCCACGGACTGCCGCGCCACGTTTTCATGCGGTTCACCGGCGAGCGCAAGCCGATCTACGCGGACCTGACCAGCCTCGCATCGGTCGATCTGATCGCCCGGTCGCTGCGCCGCTCCTGCCGCAACGCCGACGCCGATGCGACGGTCACCGTCACCGAGATGCTGCCCACCCCCGACCAGGCATGGCTCACCGACGCCCGGGGGCAGCGGTACACCGCGGAACTTCGCATGGTGGCGCTCGACCAGAAGATGGCCAACCAGAAACAGGAAGGGTGATCGTGTCCGTATACGAGTTCCCGACCTCGTTCGGCCAGCGGCGGATGTGGCTGCTGGCCGAGATGGACCCCGGTGAGCCCACCTACAACATCACGTGGGCAGTGTGGCTGGATGGCGCGCTCGACGTCGGAGCGTTGCAGCATGCCTGGGACGCCGCGGTAGCAAGGCACGAGGCGCTGCGCACGACCTTCCGGAACCCTGCCGGCGTGCCGGTCCAGGTGATCGAGGAAGAGCCTGCCGCGCGGCCGCTGCCGGTCACCTCCGTCGAGCAACTGGCCGAGGCCGAGCGGCAGCCGGCCGCGCTTGATCAGCTCCGCAGGCTCGCCCGCATACCCTTCGACCTGGCCACCGGGCCGCTCGCCCGCACGGCCGTGGTGCGGCTGTCGGCGGAAGCTCACGTGTTCGCGGTGGTGATGCACCACATCGTCGCCGACGGCTTGTCCTTCCGGATCCTGTTCGACGAGCTGTCCGCGGACTACGAGGCGATCAGCAAGGGCGGGGGCCCAGATGCCAAGGAACCACCGATCCAGTACGCCGACTTCGCCATCTGGCAGGTCGAGCACGCCGAGGACGGCGGGTACGCCGCGGATGGGCGGTTCTGGCGGGCGGAACTGGCCGGCGCCCCGTCGGCGCTGCCGCTGCCAACCGACGAGCCGTACCCGGCGCGCCAGACGTTCGCAGCCGGGAGCGCCGGCTCCGCGATCGGCGCCGGTCTGGCCGATGCCCTCAGGCAGCTCGCCGCGCGGCGGGGGACCACGCTGCCCGCCGTCCTGCTGGCCGCGTACGCGGTCGTGCTCGCCCGGCTGACCGGCAGCGACGACCTGCTGATCGCGGTGCCGATGGCCGCCCGCACCCGGCCGGAGACCGAGTCGGTTGTGGGGCTCTTCATGAACACCGTCCCGGTCCGGATCCGGATCGACCGGGATGGGACGCTCGGCGACCTAGTACAGCACGTCCACGCCGCGACCGCGCGGGCGGCCGAGCACCAGGAACTGCCGTTCGCCAGCGTGGTGGAGCTGGTCAGGCCCGACCGCGATCCCGTGCGGCTCCCGCTGGTCCAGGTGATGTTCGCGACGGAGGAGGCGTGGGCCATCCCGGACCGCGGCGGGCTGAGCTGGCGCCCGGAGCTGATCGAGAACGGCACCGCCAAGTTCGAGATCGAGCTGACGGTTGCCGATGAGCAGGCCGGGCTACAGGTGCGAGTGGCTTACAACCGGGACCTGTTCCACGCGGCCACCGGCCAGCTCGTGGCCGACGGCTTCACCGCGATCCTTCGCCGCCTCGCCGACGATCCTGACCTGGCCGTGGCCGAGGCGGAGATCATGTCGCCCGACACGGCTGCCCTTGTCACGAGGGTATGGCCGGACGGCGGTCCGCTCGCCGACCCGGACGCGACCGCCGTGGCCCAGCTATGGGCCGCATGTGCCGGCGAATCGATCGTCGCCATCGGCGCCGACGGCGCGCTGACCGGCGACGAGGTGCGCGCCCTGGCGGGGCGGATCGCCGCCGCCATCCGCGGGCACGGGGCCGGCGCGGGCGACCGGGTCGCGATCCTGCTGCCCCGCGGCGCCCGGCTGCTGCCCGCCATCCTCGGCGTCTGGTCGGTCGGCGCGTCCTACGTGCCGCTGGACCCCATCTATCCGCCCCAGCGGCTCGCCACGATGCTCAGCGACTCGGGCGCGGCCGCGATCGTGATCGACAGCAGCGTCCCCCGTGCGCCCGTCCCCCCACCCGTCGCGGCCGCGATGCCGGTGGTGGACCTGGCGACGCTGGTCCCCGCGGATGCCGGGCTGACGGCCGAGGTACCGGTGCCGGACCTGCCGCCGTCCGCCGTCGCCGTGACCATCTTCACCTCGGGGTCGACCGGCCGGCCGAAGGCGGTCAGCAACACCCAGGGCGGCATCGCGGCGTTGCTGGCCGCCGTGCGGCCGCTGCTCGCGCTCGGCCCGCAGGACCGATTCGTCGCCGTATCCACCTTCGCGTTCGACATCGCCCTGGTCGAACTGGTCGCGCCGGTGCTGGCAGGCGGGTGCGTCGTGATCGCCGATGGCGAGCAGGTCCAGGACGCGGCGCGGTTGCGGGATCTGCTGGCCGACAGCGGCGCGACAGCGCTGCAGGCGACACCGGCGGGCTGGCGGATGCTCGTGGACGCCGGCGGGGTCCCGGCGGGGGTGACGCTGCGGATGACCGCCGGCGAGCCGCTGCCGCGGGACCTCGCCGACGCGATCGGCGCAGTGAAGAGGGATAGTGAAGGGGGAATGGGGAGGCGGGCGGGGGGTGGGGTTCGCTTGTGGAACCTCTACGGGCCGACCGAAACCACCATCTACTCCGGCGGCGACGCCGTCGCCCCCTCGCCTGCCCCGGTCGAGATCGGGTCGATCATCGCGGGGACCCAGCTTTACGTGCTCGACGCGCGGCTGCGGCCGGTCCCGCCGGGAGTCTTCGGAGAGGTCTACATCGGTGGCGCCGGGGTCGCCCACGGCTACCACGGCGCTCCCGGCATGACCGCCGGCCGGTTCATCCCCGACCCGTTCGGCGGACGGCCCGGCGCACGCATGTACCGGACCGGCGACGTCGGCAGATGGCGGGCGTCGGGGCGGATCCAGCTCGCCGGCCGCGCGGACCGGCAGATCAAAATCCGCGGCTACCGAATCGAGAGCGGCGAGGTCGAGGCGGCGCTGCGGAGCCACGAAGACATCGCTCAGGCCGTGGTGTCGGTCCGCGGCGCGAGCCACGACGTTCGGCTCGTCGGCTACCTTGTCACCTGCTCCGGCGCTGGCGCCCCACCCTCCGGGCTGCGCGAGCACCTTCGCGAGGTATTGCCTGACTACATGGTTCCGGCCACCTTCGTGGTGCTGCCCGCGCTGCCGCTCACCGGCAGCGGGAAGATCGACCACCGCGCGCTTCCCGAACCGGACTGGGGCGCGGGCACCGGCCAGATGCCGGTCGCGCCACGGACGCCGGTCGAGTCGAAGCTCGCGGCGATCGTTGCCGAACTGCTCGAACTGCCGGCGCCGGTCGGCGTGAGCGACAACTTCTTCGCGCTCGGCGGCCACTCGCTGACCGCGACCAGGCTGATGGCCCGCATACGCACCGTCTACGGCGTCGACCTGCCCATCCGCGCGCTCTTCGCCGATCCCACGGTGGCCGGCCTGGCCGCCGCGCTGGGCGCCGCGGGGGGCGGCACGGTGGACGGGCCAGCCCCCACGCGGCGGCCGCGGGCCGAGCCCGGCGGCGCACAGGCGGGCGATGCGCCGCAGACCCTCGTACCCGGCGACCGGAGGTAGTGCTCCATGCGCTTCCCTGCGTCGTTCTCGCAGCAGCGGCTGTGGTTCCTCGATCAGCTCGAGCCCGGCGAACCGACGTACAACATGCCCTTTGCGGTATGGCTCGACGGCCCGCTCGACCCCGGCGCGCTGCAGCGGGCGCTCAACGCCATGGTCGCGCGGCACGCCGTGCTGCGGACGAGCATCGTCGCCTTCGACGGAATGCCCGAGCAGGTCGTTGCCGACACCGGCACGGTGCCGATCGAGCGCATCGAGCTCCCGGCAGACCCTGAGGACGGCGAGCGAACGCGGCGGGCCGAGTCGATCGCGGCCGACCTCGCGCGGCAGCCGTTCGACCTGGCCGCCGGGCCGCTCGCACGGGCCACGCTGATCGGCGCCGGACCCGACCGGCACCTGTTCGTGCTGGCCATGCACCACGTCATCAGCGACGGCGTCTCCATGGAGATCCTCATCCCCGAGCTGTCCGCCGCCTACCGGGCCGAAACGACCGGCGTACCCGCGTCATTGCCGCCACTGTGGATGGAGTACGGCGACTACTCCGTGTGGCAGCAGGACCGAATGCGTGGCGAGGAGCTTGACCGGCAGCTGGATTACTGGCGGGAGCAGCTCCGCGGCGCACCGCAGCTCCTTACCCTGCCCGCTGACCGGCCCAGGCCCACCGAGCAGTCCTCGCGCGGCGCGGTGGCGGAGATCACTGTCGACGCCGAGACCACGCGCCGCCTGGCCGCGGTGGCCCACGATGCCAACGCCACCATGTTCATGGTGTTCCTCACCGGCTTCGCGGCGGTGCTGTCGCGCTACGCGCGGGAGACCGACATCCTGATCGGCACCCAGGTGGCTGGCCGCACCCACACCGAGCTGGAACCGATCGTCGGCATGTTCACGAATACCGTCCCGCTGCGCATTCCGCTGGCCGGCGATCCGGGCTTCGCCGGGCTACTCGGCCGGGTCAGGGACGTCACCCTGGATGCTGTGTTGCACCAGCAGGTCCCGTTCGAAAAGCTCGTCGAGGAGTTCGCGCCAGACCGCACGCTCGCCCACTGGCCGCTCATCCAGGTCCAGTTCTTCTACGGGTCGCTGACGCTGCCCGATCTGGACCTTCCTGGCGTAACCGCGCGCGGCCGGGAGCTGCTCACCGGAACAGCGAAGATGGATCTCACCCTGTACGCGGACTGCCTGGACGGCCAGACCACGACGCTGGCGATGGAATACAGCACCGGCCAGTTCGACCAGGCGTGGGCCGACCGGTTCCTGCGCTGCATGGTGACGCTGCTCGGTCACGCGGTGGACGCTCCCGGCACCCCGGTGGCCGAGCTGCCGATGCTGTCGGCCGCGGAGCTTGATGAGCTGATCATCGGGCGCAACCGCCAGGCCCTTCCGGGGGGTTCCGGGGGGTCGCCCCCGGGCCAGCACGGCCGGAGAGGACGACGGCGTGGACGTCCGGCAGCAGCTCCAGGCGTCGGCGTCCCGCGTCATCGACGGCGCCGGAGCCATTTCGATGAGCGAGGTATGCGATCGCGCCGCCCGGATCGCCCGGACCCTCGCCGACCATGGCGCTGTCACGGAAACGCCGGTGGGACTGTGCGTCGGGCGGGGCACAAGCATGCTGACCTCGCTGCTCGGCGTGTGGTGGGCCGGCGGCGCGTACGTGCCACTCGACCCGGGATTCCCGCAGGCGCGGCTGGCCGCGATGGCCTGCGGCGCTGGCCTGCGGATCGTCCTGTCCGATACCGCGCACCACGAGCTCGCCCGGTCGGCGGCTCCCGGTGCCACGGTGATCTGCGTCGACGACCCGGCGTCGACGGCCGGGCCGCCGCTCGCCCCGGCGCCGGTGCCCGCCGCCGCGCTCGCCTACGTCATCTTCACTTCCGGCTCGACCGGGCAGCCCAAGGGCGTCGGCGTCGGGCACCGGGCCGTCGCGAACCTGCTCGCGTCGTTCCGGCGCGCGCTCGGGCTCGGTAAAGGCGACCGCTTCGTCGCCGTCACTACGCTGTCCTTCGACATCGCGCTGCTTGAGCTGTTGGTGCCCCTGGTCAGCGGCGCCGACCTGGTGATCGCGTCCGCCGATGAGGCCCGGGAGCCCGACCGGCTGCGGTCGCTGATCGAGCGGACCGCCTCGACCGTGATGCAGGCGACGCCGCAGACGTGGCGCCTGCTGGAATCGGCCGGCGGCGTGCCCGCTGGCCTGCGGCTGCGCCTGTGCGGCGGGGAGGCCCTCCCGGCCGACCTCGCGGACCAGCTGATGGCGCCCGGTGTCACCCTGTGGAACCTCTACGGCCCGACCGAGACCACGGTGTGGTCGGCGGCTGGCGTCGTCACCAGCGCGTCAGAGGCGCCCGTGATCGGCCCGCCGATCGGCCACACCCGCGTGTACGTCCTGGACGAGCGCCTGGCACCGGTGCCGGTCGGGGTGGTGGGCGAGGTCTGCCTCGCCGGACGCGGCGTCGCGCGGGGCTATCACGGCCAGCCGCGGCTCACGGCGCGGTCGTTCCGGCCCGACCCGTGGAGCGGCGAGCCGGGCGCGCGCATGTACCGGACCGGCGACCTCGGCCGGTGGCGGGAGGGCGCGGGCCTCGAGCTGATCGGGCGGAACGACCACCAGGTGAAGATCCGCGGCTTCCGGATCGAGTGCGGCGAGATCGAGGCCGTGCTGCGCGCACACCGTGACGTGCGTCAGGCGGCCGTAATCGCCGTCGCCAGGGCTGGTGAGCCTGCGCTGGTCGCCTACATCGTGCCCCGCCGGGGCAGCACCCTGGCGCAGCCCGGCACCGATCTGGTTGAGGAACTGCGCCCACACCTGCGCGCCGCGCTGCCGGACTACATGGTCCCTGCGCTCGTGGTCGCGCTGCGCACGCTGCCGCTGACGCCGAATGCGAAGGTCGACCGGGCCGCGCTGCCCGCCCCGCACTGGGGTGCCCCGGCATCGGCCACCGGCCGCGTCGAGCCCAGGAACCCGGTCGAGGCAACCCTCGCCCAGATCTGGAGCGATCTGCTGGATACCCACGTGCCGGTCGGCGTGCATGACAACCTTTTCGCTCTCGGCGGCCACTCGCTGACAGCGACCAGGCTCGTCGCCCGCGTCGCTGACACCTACGGCGTGAGCGTGCCGGTTCACCATGTATTCGCCACCCCGACGATCGCGGACCTGGCCGAGCTTGTCTCCACCGACCCGGATTTTGGGCACGCCGCTGGCTCATCCCGCCACGCCGAACTGGATGAGCTCAGCGACGAGGACCTGGACGATCTGCTACGTGCGGCGCTTGCCCAGCGCAATCGGCGCCGGGCGAGCACGAGCGGCCCCGACTCATAGCCACCCCGGGAGGCAACGGTGTCGGCGCCGTTAAGCATTAGCCGCAGGGACCGCGGCGGCCACCGTGTGGACGCTCCGCAGCCAGCGCCGGATCAGCCATCCGCCGTCCCGGCGCATCTGGTGCGGCTGACCGGCGACTGGGCGCTGTGGCGTACGGTGTGCTTGCGCGGGGCGGGCTTCGGTGTCCATCTGCTCGCCGCGCTGGGGGATGAGGACCTCGCGTCCGCTGCGGACACGCTCATCGCCGCGGATGCCGCCGGCGCGCTTACAGCCTCTGATCGGGGAGCGCGGGAGAGGGCGAGCGCCGTCTACGCTGCCGAGTTCACCGCTGCGGTCCGGCGCCTGTCTGCCGCACTGCACGAGGCGGCCTGCCTGCCCAAGCTGCGGGAAGCAGTCGCCTGGCAGAACCGGTACGCGCTCTCGAGAGGCATCGACTCGCTGGTCCGCCGCGGGACTGAGCCGGCCAAGCGCAACGCCCGGCTCAGGGAGAACGAGGCGCTCGTCGCCAGCTATCTGCAGCGCTACTGCGCGAAGAACGAGACCATTGGCTTCTTCGGCCCGGTGGGTTGGTCGCAGATCGACGACAACTCCGGCATCCGCATCACGCACGCCGCTGATGGGCACTTCCTAGCCGCGCGCGCCACCTACCTGGAGAGCTGGGCGGTGCACGCGATCATGGCTGAGCACGCTGCCGTGCTGCGCCCCTGGGCGGTGCCGCGCCGGATGGCGTTCGTCGGCGTCGACGGTACGCTGCTGCGCCTGCCGCTGGCGCCGGCGGTGCCACTGACGCCGGACGAGGCGGCTGTCATGCGCGCGTGCGACGGCATCCGAGACGCTCGTGGCGTGGCGGCCGCTGTACTCGCCGACCCCCACGCGGGCCTCAACGATGCCGCGGAGGTGTTCGCGCTGTTGGCCGGGCTCGCCGGCAACCGTCGCCTGGCCTGGCGGGCCGAAGTGGATCCGCAGGATATCCGGCCAGAGCGTGCCATGCGGGCGCTCTTGTCGCGGGTCACCGACGACGACGTCCGCGGGCCGGCCGAGAAGGCGCTGGCAGAGCTGACGGCTGCCCGGGACGAGCTGGCCGGTGCCGCGGGCGACGCGGAGCGGGTGGCCACGGCCATGGCCGGCCTCGAGGCGACGTTCACCCGCCTGACCGGCGCCGCGCCGACGCGCCGAGCAGGGGAACTCTATGCCGGCCGTACGCTCGCCTTTGAGCTGTGCCTGCGCGCCGGCACCGTGCGGCTGGGCTCGGACGCCCTGGATGGCCTGCGCGCGCCGCTGGCGCTGGTGCTCGACGGCGCACGGTGGTTCACCGCGGCCTGCGCCGCGCTATACGCGCGGCACTTCGACCAGGCCTACCGGCAGCGAGCCGATGCGCTCGGCACAGACGTCGTGCCGTTCGCCGACTTCTGGCTGCTCGTCAACGATGTGCTGTTCGACCCGCAGCGGCTCATCGGGCCCGTGACAGACGAGCTACGGCAACGCTGGTCGGCGATCCTGCACCTGCCCGCCGGGGCCCGGCGGATCCAGCTCCGGGCCGCCGACCTGGTCAAGCGGGTGAGATCGGAATTGCCGACTCAGCCGCTGCCCTGGCCGACCGCGGTGTACCACAGCCCCGACCTTATGATCGCGGGAGCGGAGGCCGCGGCTGGCGGCCGGTTCACCTGGGTGCTCGGCGAGGTCCATCCTGGCGTCGTCACCTCGCGCCCGGCCACGTGGCTGGCCTTCCATGACGACCCGGACGCACTCCACGCCGCCATGCGGCACGACCTGCGCGGCCCTGTCGTCTGGGTCTTCCAGACGGACGAGGCTGGGGGCACATGCACGCGGCACTCCAGTGTGCTGCCGTCGCCCGGTGATCTCCAGCTGGCCTTCGCGCACGATTCCTTCGCCTTCGACCCGGCCACGACGTTGACGGTCGGCGACTGCGACCTGATCAGCTCTCCGGGCGGGCTGCGGGTCCGGCGCCGTGACGGAAGTTTCGAACGGGGCCTGCTCGAAGTCGTCGGCTACCTGATCAGCAGCACGGCCATAAACTGTCTCGACATGATGCCTCCAGGCCCGCACACGCCACGGGTCACCATCGATGATCTGGTGGTGAGCCGGGAGAGGTGGACGCTGCCCGCGGCCGAGCCGGCATTCGCCGACACCCCCGACGAGAGCACCCGCTACCTGCGGGCCAGGGCCTGGGCGGCGGCCCACGGGCTGCCACGGCACGTGTTCTGCAAGTTCACCGGCGAGCGCAAGCCGATCTACGCGGACCTGACCAGTCTCGCCTCGATCGACCTGATCTCCCGGTCGCTTCGGCGCGCCCGCCGCAACGCCGGTGCCGATGCGACGGTGACCGTCACCGAGATGCTGCCCACCCCGGACCAGGCGTGGCTCACCGACGGCCAGGGCCGCCGCTACACCGCGGAGCTGCGCATGGTAGCGGTCGACCAGAAAACGGCTGCCGGTCACCTCCGTTGAGCCGCTGGCTGCGGCCGAGCCGGAGCGGGCGGCCCTGCCGCGCTCAGTAGGGGAAGATACCGAAGATGTTTCCCGCCGGATCGCGGAACTCAGCGATCCTCATGTTGTCGTCGACGGACCCGTACAGCGCGGCGCGCGAGGCCCCCTTCAGCGCGGTCAGCGCCGGATCAAAGACCCGCGACCCGCCTAGCTGCTCGACGCGGCTGAGGGTCTGATCCACATCGGCCACCTTCGCGTAGATGGTGGCACAGCACGATGCCAGGCCCCCGCCGATACCGCCCTGGATGCCCCGGCATGTGCCGGTGTCCGCTACCGCATAACCAGGGAAAACTGAGCTATCGATCGTCCAGCCGAATAGGTCGGCGTAGAACCGCTGCGTCCGCGCGGCGTCAGACCCGACGACCTCAAACCAGGTAACCGGCTCGCCCGGCCCGGCCGACGGGGCTGGCTGGTTCCCCTGGGAAGGCTCGGCAGGTGCCTGCACCAGGCCGACCAGCAGGCCGTCCGGATCCTTGAACATGGCGATGGTCACCGCCCCGCCGAAGCCGGTGACCGGCATGACTGTGGCGCCGCCGAGCGAACTCGCCTTGTCGAGCGTTGCCTGCAGATCGTCCGTCTCGACGTAGAACGCAGACCACGGCTCGCCGGTCTGGCTCTTGCCGATACCGCCATTGATCCCGCTGCCACCGCGAGTGTCGATCATGGTGTAACCACCGCCGGGCAAGCCCTGCAGTCCCCAGCCGAACAGCTCTCCGTAGAACGCCACCAGCGGCCCGTCCGCTGCGGCGCCGACCTCGAAATGCACTACCGCGTTTCCCACCGTGCTGGCTCCTTCGTCGGAAAGTGCTGGTAGCGGCCTACGGGCGCGCGGTGCTCCTAAGCTACGTTCACGGGCAGAATATCGCTCAGGCATGCGCAAGTGAACGGTCAGTAACGAGATGAGCGCAGGGAGCATGATATGACGACAAAGGCCGCATTTACCCCCGAGGAATGGACCGTGGTCCTGGAGGGGCCGCCCACCGCCGGGATGATCGTGATCACCGCGGCGCACGGCGGGATGGTCCGCGAGACGATCGCCATGTCGAAGGCCTTCGCCGAGGCGCGCGCCCAGCATGGCGAAAGCGAGCTCCTCGATGAGATCGTGGCCGCGAAACCCCACGTGGACCACACCCGGTACCACTCTCCCGAAGAGCTCAAGGAGCACGGACTCGGGCACCTGCGCGACGCGGACGCGCTGCTCGAGAGCAAGGCGACCCCCGAAGAACGCGACGACTACCGGCGCTTCGTGGTGGCCCTCGCCGGCCGGGTCGCGGCCGCGCACAAGGAACACGGCCAGGACGTGAGCCCTGCCGAGGCAGCGGCGATCCAGGAGATCACGGCGGCGCTCAGCCCGGCCGGTTCCTGACCAAGACCGGGCCGCCGGCCGCTTGGTGCCCGCCCATCCCGGTTCGTTACGGTAAGGGCATGGATGCCGGACGGCTGTCTGATGTGACCAGCGCCGGAGACGCCGGCGACGCCGGGGATCCCGGGGATGCCGGGGAGGCCAGCGCGGCGAGCCCGCCCCAGCCGCAGCGCGGAGACCAGGTGCGGCTTGCCTTCGCCAGTTTCCTGATGCTCTTCGTGGAGTTGGCGCTGATTCGCTGGATCACCGCGAACAACGTCTATGTGACCGAGGCAACCAACTTCGTGCTCCTGGCCAGCTTCCTCGGGATCGGGATCGGCTTCCTGAACGCGGCGTCCGGCCGGGACTACCTGCGCTGGACGCCGGTTGCGTTGGTGGCGCTCGTGGGGTTCGTCCTTGAGTTCCCGGTCGTCCTGCACTCCGGCGCCGGGGGGCCGCTGATCTTTTCCGGAGTCGGGCAATCGCGGGCGCTGCCGCAACCGCTCAGCTTCGGCCTTGTCTTCCTGCTCACCGTCGCGGTCATGGCGGGGCTCGGCCAGGCCGTCGCGAGGCTCTTCATCCGGTTCCGGCCGCTGAGCGCGTACCGGCTGGACATTCTGGGCAGCCTCGCCGGGATAGCGCTCTTCTCTGTCCTGTCTTTCCTCGACCAGCCACCTGTGACCTGGGGCGTGATCGCCTGTTGCGGCCTTTTCATTGTTCTGGCGCCCAAGGTCCGGATGTGGCAAATCGTGGGTCTCGGTGCCGTAGTCCTGCTTCTCACATGGCAGTCAGTGACTCCGCATCAGGAGTGGTCGCCCTACAACAAGCTGACCCTGCATAAGCGGCACGGGAATTCCGTACTGTTCATCTCCGCGAACAACATTCCCTACCAGGGAATCCACCCGCTCTCGGCGATACGGCGGAACAAGCAGTTCTACCTCCTGCCCTACCAGCACGTCGCCCGCGCGAGCCTGGGCAACGTCCTGATCATCGGGGCCGGGAACGGGAACGATGTCGCGGTCGCCCTCTCCGAGGGAGCCAGGCATGTCGACGCGGTCGAGATCGACCCGTTGCTCGTGCAGATCGGGCGGCAGTATCACCCGGCCCACCCCTACCAGAACCCGCGGGTCACCGTCCATATCGCCGACGGCCGCCAGTACCTGCAAGACGCCAAGCAGCGGTACAACCTCATCCTGTACGCGCTGCCCGATTCGCTGACGTCCCTGGCCGGCCAGGGCGGCATCCGCCTCGAAAGCTACCTGCTCACCACCGAGGCACTCCAGGCAGCCCGGGCACACCTGGCACCGGGCGGCACGTTCGCGATGTACAACTACTACGCGCCATTCGTGCTGAACAGGTACGCCACCACGATGAAGGACGCATTCGGCCGGGATCCGTGCGCGCAGCTCGGCGGGTTCCTCCAAGGGCGGCGGATGGCCGTCCTGACCGTCCGCCCATCGGGCCCGGTGCCCGACTGTGCCAGCCTCTGGCACGGCACCCAGGTAGCCCCTGCCACCGACAACCGCCCGTTCCCCTACCTGGCCAGCGCGAGCATCCCGGCGCCCTACCTGTGGCTGCTCGGCGCGATCCTGCTCGCCGCGCTGCTGCTTGTCCGGCTCACCGGCGGCCCGCTGACCCGGATGCGGTCCTACCTGGACCTGGCCTTCATGGGCGCCGCCTTCCTGCTCCTGGAAACCAAGAGCATCGTGCAATTCGCCCTGCTGTTCGGCACCACCTGGTTCGTCAACGCCCTGGTATTCGCGGCCGTTCTGGTGGCGGTCTACCTGGCCGTCGAAACGGCCAGATGGGTGCGGCTGCCACCCCCCGTTGTGCTGTACGCGGCACTCCTGTGTGCCCTCGCCGTGGCCTGGATCGTGCCGCAGGAAGCGCTGCTCGGGCTGGCCCTCGTCCCCCGCTTCCTCGCCGCGAGCGCCCTCGCGTTCGCCCCGGTCTACCTCGCCAACCTCGTCTTCGCCCAGCGGTTCTCCGGGGTGGAAACCCCAGCAACAGCGTTCGCCGCCAACCTCCTCGGCGCCATGGTCGGCGGCACGCTCGAATACCTCGCCCTGATCACCGGCTACCAGTTCCTGTTGATCGTGGTAGCAGTCCTGTACGGGCTGGCCTTCATCACCGGCCGCAGAAGGCTAGCTCCAGCCCGCTAGTCCGTCGCAGGCGCCTGGCGAGGACGTGATCGTGACCGCTACCGGTGGGAGCGGCGCGGCCAGAACTTGACCAAGGCCAGGATGACGAGCGCCACCAGCAGCCAGGGCGAGAACAGGAAGTGCACGGCGAAGCTGAGGACTATGAGGGCCACGATGGCGATGAGGACTATGGCGAGGATGCCAGGCATGGTGATCGGTCTCCGTTCGGGTCAAGCTGTTTATGCTTCAAGGCTGCCGCCGGCGGGAGCCCCCGTCGATCGGGATCAGCCCTGGTTCACACCCTGGTCTGTGGCCCCTTGAGGCATCAGGGTCATCCCTGACGGCGGTCTGCGCGGCCGGCGTAGCGCATGATCTGTGTTGTGACTCGTTCTGTGGCCGTTGGGTACGCGGCTGACTATTTCGATTCGGGTGCGTTCCTGGCGGACCTCGGGCGCCGGGTGGCGTTCCGCACAGAAAGCCAGGCCACCGGGCGGTACCCGGATCTGCTGGGTTACCTGGAGCAGGAGATGTTTCCGGCGGCGCAGCGCCTTGGCGCCACGGCACGGGTAGCCGATAACCCTGACCCCACGGGCGGGCCGTTCCTCATCGCGCACCGGCAGGAGGGACCGGGGCTGCCGACGGTGCTGACTTACGGCCACGCCGATGTGGTGCTTGGCGAGGAGCACCGCTGGCGCGCTGGCCTGGATCCGTGGCAGGTGACGGTCGAGCAGGATCGGTGGTATGGGCGGGGAACCGCCGATAACAAGGGCCAGCACACCATCAACCTGGCCGCGCTGGAGCAGGTACTGCGCGCCCGCGGTGGCCGGCTTGGCTTCAACCTGACGATTCTGATCGAGACCAGCGAGGAGTCAGGCTCCCCCGGCCTGTGGGAATTCTGCGCCAGGCATCGTGACGAGCTGAGCGCCGACGTGCTGATCGCCTCCGATGGGCCGAGGGTGGCGGCCGGGCGGCCGACGATCTTTCTCGGCGCGCGCGGGTGCGCGTGGTTCACCCTGCGGGTGCCATTGCGGGAACGTTCCTACCACTCCGGCAACTGGGGTGGCGTGCTGGCCAACCCGGCCACGGTGCTGGCCAGCGCGGTGGCCTGCCTGGTGGACGCCCGCGGCCGGATCCTGGTGCCCGCGCTGCGCCCACCGGCCATTCCGCAGGCGGTCCGGGCCGCGCTGAGCACCATCCCCGTCGGCGGGAGCCCCGGCGACCCCGGCATCGACCAGGACTGGGGCGAGCCCGGGCTGACCCCGGCCGAGCGGGTGATCGGGTGGAACACTCTCGAAGTGCTGTCACTGGCCGCCGGAAACCCGGACGTCCCGGTGAACGCCATCCCCGGGTCGGCGCACGCGCACTGCCAACTGCGCTTCGTGGCGGGCACCGACATCTCAGGGCTGGCCGCGGCCCTGCGCAGCCACCTCGACCGGCACGGATTCGCGATGGTGGCGGTGGAGCCGGGCCCGGTGATGGGCGCCTCCCGCACCGACCCAGACGACCCCTGGGTCGGGTTCGCCCTGGACTCGCTGGACACGCAGCACCGGCGCCCGGCCCGCCCTGCTGCCCAACGTGGGCGGCACCCTGCCCAACGACGCGTTCACCGGCGAACTCGGCCTGCCCACCATCTGGATCCCGCACTCCTACCCCGCCTGCGCCCAGCACGCCCCCGACGAGCACCTGCTCGCCCCGTTGGCCCGCGAGGCCCTGCAACTGATGGCCGCCCTGTTCTGGGACCTCGGCGAACGCGAGTTCGCCTCGCCGGCTACTGGAGACCGGCGCGGACGGACGTGATGCGCTGGGTGTTGAAGCCGAGCCAGTGCATCCGGCCGACGTAGCGTGCGTGCTCGATCTTGAGGCAGCGGTCCATGATCACCGTCACGCCGCCGTCCTCGGCGATCCGTGCGCCTTCTTCGTTGATCACGCCGAACTGGCACCAGAGGGCGCCGGCGTGGATCGCCACAGCCTCCCGCGCGATCCCCGGCAGCGCATCGGGCGCGCGGAAGACGTTCACGATGTCCACCGGCACGGGCACGTCCAGCAGGCTCGGGTAGCACGTCTCCCCCAGGATCTCGCTCTCGCGGGGATTCACCGGGATCACACGGTAGCCGTGCCGCTTGAGGTAGTAGCCAACGAAGTTGCTGGCCCGCAATTCGTTTTTCGACAGGCCGACGATCGCGATCGTCTTCGCGGTGTGGAGCACCCGCTGGATCGTCAACGGGTCCTGGTAACGCCCGAGATCTGTCATGCCGTCGCTACCTTCTTTCCCGCTGTCATGGCGACGCGCGCGAAACCCTGCTCCAGATCCCAGATCAGATCTTCGACGGACTCGGTGCCGACCGACAGCCGCACCGTCCCCGGCACGATGCCTGCCGCCCGCAGTTCGTCGTCATTCAATTGGCGGTGCGTCGTGCTGGCGGGGTGGATGACCAGGCTTTTCGCGTCGCCGACGTTCGCCAGGTGGGACCAGAGCGTCAGGCCGCCGATGAGGTTCTGCCCGCCGGTCCGGCCACCGGCGCAGTCGAACGAGAACACCGCGCCCGCACCGCGCGGCAGGTACTTCTCCACGAGCGGCCGGTATCTGCTCGCCGGCAAGCCTGGGTAGGTCACGTTCGACGCCAGCTCGTGCGACTCGAGGAACGCCGCGACCGCCAGCGCGTTGCCGACGTGGCGTTCCATTCGCAGCGACAGCGTCTCGAGCCCCTGCAAGAACAGGAACGCGTTGAACGGCGCGAGCGTCCCGCCGAGATCGCGCAGGGTCTCGGCCCGCAGCTTCATCAGATAGCCGTAGGGCCCGAAGGTCTCGTGGAACTGCAGGCCGTGGTAGGCCGGCGACGGATCCGCGACCACAGGAAACCGCCCGTTGGACCAGTTGAACGTGCCAGCCTCGACGACGACCCCGCCGATGCTCGTGCCGTGGCCGCCGATGAACTTGGTCGCCGAGTGGATCACGATGTCGGCGCCCCACTCGATGGGGCGGCACAGGTACGGCGTGGCGAACGTGTTGTCCACGATCAGGGGCAGTTCGTGCTCGTGCGCGATAGCCGCCACGGTCTCGATGTCCAGCACGTTCCCGGCGGGGTTGCCGATCGTCTCGGCGAAGAACGCCTTGGTGTTCGCGCGGACCGCCTGCCGCCACGCGCCCGCATCGTCGGGATCGACCCAGGTCAGCTCGACGCTCATCTTGCGCAGCAGGTGCTTGAGCTGGTTCACCGTCCCGCCGTACAGCGCCGAGGACGAGACCACGTGGTCGCCCGGCTGCAGCAGAGTGAAGAGCGCGGCTGCCTGCGCGGCGATCCCGCTGGCGAACGCCACCGCGCCGCAGCCGCCCTCGAGGTTCGCCACCCGCTCCTCGAACACCGCGACGGTCGGGTTCATGATGCGCGAGTACGTGTTCCCGTACTCCTGCAGGTTGAAGTACGCCGCCGCCGATTCCGGGTCCTCGAACACGTAGCTGGTCGTCTGGAAGATCGGCACCGCACGGGCGCCCGTGTTCGGGTCGGGCCGTTGCCCGGCGTGCAGTTGCCGTGTCTCGAATCCGAATGCGCGGCCCGCCTCGGCAGGCACAGTCTCGGCACGGGAGCGGTTGTCGGTCACAGAAGGCCTCTTCCTCGTCGTCATCCGTCGGCTCCGCCGCCACGTGCGCTGGCGGTCGCGCCGCCGGGTGCGGCGCGCAGGCGGCCAGGAAGCGGCGGATAACAGGGGTCTGGCGCGCCTCCTCGAGCAGGAAGCAGTCGTGGCCGTACGGCGCCTCGATCACATGGAGCTCGACCGGCTTGCCGAGAGCGCGAAGCGCGTCTTCGATCTCCCGCGAAGCGGACGGCGGGTACAGCCAGTCGGAGCTGAACGCGATCAGCAGCGTCCGCGCCGCAACGCCTTCGAGCGCCCGCCTCAGCGATCCGCTGCCGTACTGCCGCGCGAGATCGAAATAGGTCAGGGCGCGCGACGTATAGAGATAGGTGTTGGCGTCGAAGCGCCTGACGAACGAGCCGGCCTGGTGGCGCAGGTAGCTCTCGACCTCGAATTCAGGGTCGGTGATCGTGTAGCGGATGTCGTCGGCGAACTGCAGCCGCCGGCCAAACCTGTCGCTCATCGCCGGTGCGGACAGGTACGTGACGTGGCCGACCATCCGCGCCACGCCCATGCCGGCGTCGGGCTTGCGGCCCGAGCCGTAGTAGTGGCCACCTTGCCAGGCCGGGTCGCCCATGATCGCGTCACGCGCGATCGCGTTCCAGGCCACGCCCTGCGGGTGGAGGGCGTGCGTGCTGGCGATCGCCACGACGGCATCGACCTGATCGGGAAACAGGATCGACCACTCGAACGCCTGCATCCCGCCGAGCGAGCCGCCTGCCACCGCCGCGAGCCGCTCGATTCCGAGTACGTCCAGGAACGCGCGCTCGGTCCGCACCATGTCCGCGACCGTGATCACGGGGAAGTCCGACCCGTACGGCCTGCCCGTCGCCGGGTCGGCCGACGACGGCCCTGTCGTCCCGCGGCAGCCGCCGAGCAGGTTGGTGGAGACGACGAAGAAGCGGTCGGTGTCGAACGCCTTGCCGGGGCCGATCATCCCGTCCCACCAGCCGAGGCCCTTGCCGGCCGTGCCGTCGCGGTCCTCGGCCGCGAAACCGTCGCGCGTGCTCGCCTCGGGCGGCGCCTTGGAGAAGCCGGCCGCGTGGGCGTCGCCGCTGAGCGCATGGCACACCAGGATGACGTTGTCGCGCCGGGGTGAGAGGGCACCGTAGGTCTCGTACGCCACGCGGACCGGGTGCAGCTCCCGCCCGCAGTCAAGCCGCAGCGGCTTCGGCAGGTCGAGGTACTGCGTTTCGACGGTGCCGACCGAGCCGGCCGCGAGCGTCGAGGCTGGCGTCATGAAGGCGATCCTAACTAATCGTTCGCATGTCGCGGCCGGCAGCGACTCGCGGGCTCTTGCGCCAGGCGGCGGCCCCCGCCGGTCGCTTCCTCTTCTCTGGCGGCCGGTGCCGAGGACTTGACGGCGAGGTTGGTGGGTATGCCCGACGCCGAAGCCCCGCGCCGTTGACTGGCCCGGCGGTCGCATTCCGCTATCGGAGGCTGGATCTCATGACCGATGTGAACGAGCAGGCGCCGGAGATTCTCGATCTGCCGATCGGGCTGGATGCTTCGGGGATGCGGCGGGAGTTTGACAGCCTGGGGGATGTGGAGGTGCCGGCGGACCGGTACTGGGGTGCGCAGACGCAGCGGAGCCTGGAGCATTTCAATATCGGGACGGACCGGATGCCGAAGGAGGTGTACCACGCCTACGGGTATGTGAAGAAGGCCGCGGCCGTCGTCAACACCCGGGCGGGGCGGCTGCCCGCATGGAAGGGCCAGCTGATCGAGCGCGTCTGCGACGAGGTGATCAGCGGCGCGCTCGATGAGCACTTCCCGTTGTATGTGTTCCAGACCGGTTCGGGGACGCAGTCGAACATGAACGTGAACGAGGTGATCTCCAACCGGTGCATCCAGCTGACCGGCGGCACGCTCGGCTCCCAGGAACCGGTGCACCCCAACGATCACGTGAACATGGGCCAGTCGAGCAACGACACCTTCCCCACCGCCATGCACATCGCCGCCTACACGATGGCGACACAGAAGACGATCCCGGCGCTCAGACGGCTGCGCGACGCGACCGAGCGCAACTCGAAAAAGTGGGCTGACGTCGTGAAGATCGGCCGCACTCACCTGGAGGATGCCACCCCACTGACCGTCGGCCAGGAGTGGTCGGGATACACCGGGGCGCTGGATGACGCGATCGCCGAGGTCGAGCACGCCACCCGCGGCTTGCTGAAGCTGGCGATGGGCGGCACAGCGGTCGGCACCGGGCTGAACGCCCCTGCCGGGTTCGGTGCGGAAGTCGCGGCGCAGATCGCGTCGATGACGGGGGCCCGGTTCGAGACCGCGCCGAACAAGTTCACCGCCCAGGCCACGCTGGATGCGATGGTGCGCGCGCACGGCGGGCTGAAGACCGCGGCCGTCACGCTATTCAAGATCGCCAACGACCTGCGCTGGCTGGGCTCGGGGCCGCGCACCGGGCTCGGCGAGCTGATCTTCCCGGCCAACGAGCCGGGGTCCTCGATCATGCCCGGCAAGGTCAACCCCACCCAAGCCGAGGCCATGATGATGGTCGCCATCCAGGTCATCGCCTCAGATGTGGCGGTGACCATGGGCGGCGCCGAGGGCAACTTCGAACTGAACGCCTTCCGCCCGGTCCTGATCAGCAACTACCTGCACTCGGCGCTGATCATCGCCGACATGTGCGACCACTTCCGCGAGTTCATGGTCGAAGGCACCAGGCTGAATGAGGCCAAGCTGAAGGAGAACATCGACCGCTCGGTGATGATGGTCACCGCCCTGTCGCCCATCATCGGCTACGACAAGGCCGCGGCCATCTCCTACTACGCCATCGACCACGACCTCACCCTCAAGCAGGCCGCCCTGGCCAACGGCGTCACCGAGGAGCTGTTCGACCGGGTCGTCGACCCGCTCGCCCTCACCCGTCCAGGAACTCGGCCGACGAGCCATCCGGCCCGGGAAAAGCCTGACATGAAGCCCGCCGCGGAAAGGCGGGAGGGCCGCGACTCCGAACTGGTCGGCCGGGAAGCTCTTGTCGCGTCGGTTGGCGGCCAGCGGGGCTGGGCCGACTGGGCCAACCCCGAGCACCGGCTGCGCCGGCTGCTCGCCGAGTTCCTCGGCATGGCAGGCCTGACCTTCGTGCTGTCGGGGGGCGCGGCCATCCTGGTCCGTTATGGCGGCCACCCGCTGCAACCCTGGCAGACCGTGCTGGTGCTCTCCCTCGTCTCGGCGCTGTGGCTGGTGGTGGCCGTCTACTTCCTCGGCGACATCTCCGCGCACTTCAACCCGGCCACGACGCTGGCGTTCGCGCTGCGCCGCGACATGGGCTGGGTAATGGCCATCGCCTACTGGATCGTCCAGTTCGCCGCCGCCGTCTGCGGATCCCTGCTGGCCCGTGCCTTCTTCGGCCCGGCCGGGAACCTGGCCGCCACCATGCCCAAGCCCGGCCAGTCCTGGCAGTCAGCAGGCTTCGAGGCAATCATCACCTTCGGCCTGGTCCTGATGGTGCTCAACCTGGCCAACGGGCCCAAGCTCAACGGGCCGTTCGTGCCGCTGGCCGTCGGCGCCTACATCCTGGCGTGGGGCACCATGGGCGGCCCCTACGACGGCGCCTCCATGAACCCCGCCCGCAGCTTCGGCCCCGACCTCGCCCTTGGGAACCTGTCCACCTGGTGGGTCTACCTGGTGGGGCCGGCGGCCGGCGCTGTCATCGCCGTGGGCATGGCCTATGTGCTGCGCGGACCGGCCAGAGTCCAGGAAGCCAGCGCCGCCGAGGGAGCGCCCTCGACCGCCACACCTGAGCGCGGCACCTGAGCCACCGCGGGCCGCGCCTTGTTTCAGACGGCGCGTACCGGGGCGTACCGGGGTTGCCACATGGCCGCGCTCACGGTGTCGGCAGTGATACCGGGCAGGCCGGCCACGCCGTCATGGGCGGCGGCCTGGGCTACGGCGAGCGCGACCTGCGCCGAGGTGTTGCGGAGGTCGTCGATGGGCGGCAGGAGAGGCGCCCCTGGCGTGGCGGTGTCGGCGAGTCCGGCGACGGCCTGAGCAGCGGCAGTGATCATGTGGTCGGTGATGCGCCGGGCCTGGGACAAGAGCGCGCCCAGACCGAGGCCGGGGAAGATCAGGGCATTGTTGGCCTGGCCGATCTGGTAGGTGACGCCCTGGTAGGTGACCGGGCCGAACGGGCTCCCGGTGGCGATGAGGGCGCGGCCGCCGGTCCAGTCCATCAGGTCGGCCGGGGTCGCCTCGGACAGGCTGGTCGGGTTGGACATGGGCAGGATCACGGGCCGGTCCACGTGCGCGGCCATCTCCCGCACGATCTGCTCGGTGAAGGCGCCGTGCACGGTAGAGGTGCCGACGAGGATGGTCGGTTGCACGCGGCCCACGACCTCAGCGAGACCGATGCCGGTGGCGGTCCGGTGTCCCGGCCAGTCACCGATCTCGCCCGCGGGGCGGGCATAGGGGACCTGAAAGTCGCGCAGACCGGTCATGTCGTCGGTGAGCAGGCCCTGGCGGTCCAGGCACCAGAACCGTGCCCGCGCCGCGGCGGTGTCCAGCCCCTGGCTGGTCATGGCGCTCATAGAGCTGGTCGGCGATGCCGATACCCGCGGTGCCGGAACCGAAGATGACAATGCGGTGCTGGGTCAGCGGGGTCTGGCTGGCGTGGGCGCCAGCCAGGACGGCGGCGAGGTTGACCGCGCCGGTGCCCTGCATGTCATCGTTGAAGGTGAGGATGCGATCGCGGTAGCGGTCCAGGATGCGCCGGGCGTTGCCGGGCCCGAAATCCTCCCAGTGCAGGAGCGCGCCGGGAAAGACCTTGAGCGCGGCAGTCACGTAGGCGTCGATAAAGGCGTCATAGGGCTCCCGGGCAGGCCGCTTGTGCCGGACGCCCAGATACAGCGGGTCCTCAAGCAGCTCCGCCCGGTCGGTGCCGACGTCCAGCATCACCGGCAGGGTTCGGGCCGGGTCGATGCCGGCCGCAGCGGTGTAGACGGCGAGCTTGCCGACCGCGATGTCGATGCCCCCGACGCCCCAGTCGCCGATGCCGAGGATGGCCTGGGCGTCGGTGGCGACGATGAGGTCCACCTCGTCGGCAGACAACCCAGAAGCGCGCAGGGCGGTCTCGATCTGGCCGGGCGCGTCGATGCTGAGATAGACGCCGCGCGGGCGGCGGTACTGGTGGCTGTAACGCTGGATGGCCTCGCCGATCGTCGGTGTGTAGACGATGGGCAGCAGCTCGCTGAGGTGGTCGGTCAGTACCCGGTAATAGAGCACCTCGTTGCGGTCGTGCAGCGCGGTCAGGTAGATGTTCTTGTCGAGGGCGCCGGGCTGCTGCGAGCACTGCCGGTAGGCACGCTCGGCCTGCTGATCCAGGGTCAGGACCCGGGATGGCAGCAGGCCGGTCAATCCCAGCGCGGCGCGCTCGGAGTCGGTGAACGCGGTGCCCTTGTTCAGCCGGGGATCGCTGAGCACGCTATAACCGCGGCGGCGGGTCTCCCATGCCCGTTCGACAGGGTTCCACCGGGTATTCGAGCACATGGCATGAACTCCTTCGTCAGATCTGAGCAGGGCCGACGGGTTCCGCTCGGCCGCGACACCCCGATCTTGCCTCGGTCCCGGTTCTCCTATGCCCATAAGAGCGCCGAACGCAAGCGTGTCCACAAGTCCCACGTGCTGGCATGGCCGAAGGTGGCGCCGGGCCGTTCGGTTCGTAGCCTTGAGGGTGTGACTGTGGCCTCGGCGTTGTTCCGGTTCGATGACTCCTACTCCCGCCAGCTGCCGGGCTTGTCGGTGCCGTGGGCGGCAGCGCCGGTGGCCGCTGCCGAGTTGCTGGTGCTCAATGAGGAACTGGCGGTGGAACTGGGCGCCGATCCCGCGGCGTTGCGGGAGCGGCCGGGTGTGCTGCTGCTGGCAGGACAGGCTCCCGGGGTCGCGACGGTCGCTCAGGCTTACGCCGGCCACCAGTTCGGCGTCTATGTGCCCCGGTTGGGGGACGGCCGTGCGCTGTTGCTCGGCGAGGTCACCGACATCCATGGCCGACGCCGTGACCTGCACCTGAAGGGGTCGGGGCGTACCCCGTTCGCGCGGGGCGGCGATGGCAAGGCCGCGGTGGGCCCGATGCTGCGCGAGTACCTGATCGGTGAGGCCATGCACGGCCTGGGGATTCCGACGACGCGAGCGCTGGCGGTGGTGGCCACCGGCGAGCAGGTCGTGCGCGAGAGGGCGCTGCCGGGTGCGGTACTGACCCGGGTCGCCGCGAGCCACCTGCGGGTGGGCACGTTCGGCTACGCCGCCACCTCCGGCGGCCCGGACCGGCTTCGCGCGCTGGCCGACTACGCCATCGGCCGCCACTACCCGGAGGCCGCCGGCGCCCCGGACCGCTACCTTGAGTTGCTGCGGCGGGTGGCCGGGGCGCAGGCGGCGCTGGTAGCCCAGTGGATGCTGGCCGGGTTCGTGCACGGGGTCATGAACACCGACAACACGACGATCTCCGGCGAGACGATCGACTACGGCCCGTGCGCGTTCATGGACGCCTACGACCCGGCCACGGTGTTCAGCTCCATCGACCATGGCGGCCGCTACGCCTACGGCAACCAGCCGGCCATCATGCAGTGGAACATGGCCCGGCTGGCCGAGACCCTGCTGCCGTTGATCGACGACAACAGCCAGGCCGCGGCCGAGGCGGCCACAGAGGTCCTGAGCGGGTTCGCCGGCGCCTACCAGCGGCACTGGGACGAGGGCATGGCAGCCAAGCTCGGGCTCGCCGCGCCTGACCGGGAACTGGTGACCGGCCTCCTGGAGTTGCTCCAAGCGCAGCAGGTGGACTACACCGGCTTCTTCCGCGCGCTGTCCGCTGGCACCGCGCGGGCAATGTTCACCGAGCCCGAGCCCTTCGACGCCTGGGCCGCCCGCCGCGCGGCCGTGCTGCCGCCAGGACCGGCCGCGGTGGCCGCCTCGATGGACCGCGTCAACCCCCTCTACATCCCGCGCAACCACCACGTCGAGGAGGCGCTCGCCCAAGCGGAGCTGGGTCAGCTGGGGCCGTTCCTCCGCCTCCTCGACGCGGTCTCCCGGCCCTGCGACCATCGGCCCGGCCTGGAGCCCTACACCAGCCCGGCACCCGCGGGCAGCGCCCCCCACATCACGTACTGCGGCACCTGATCGCCTGCAACCAGGGTCAGCGCGGAGAGCGGCCGATTCAGGCTGTTCCGCCCGCAGCGAGATGACCGGACTGGCGCTGAGATGGCTTCCCGGTGAGATCGGTAGCGGCGAACTGAAGCTCGCCGAGCAGGGAACCCGGCAGTTTCAGGCCACGGGCCGAGATCCCGAGGGCCCACCAGCTTCCGGGATCGGTACCTGGGACGGCGACACCAGCGCAGCAGACCTTGTCACGAAACTGCCCGGCTTCGGTGACAGGATCACCGGGCCCCAGCCCTGCTAGCTCGGTCTCGATCTCAGCCAGGTCGGTGACGGTGTTCGCCGTGAACGGCCGCATGCCCTGCTCGGCGAGCAGGCTCTTACGGTCGCGGCCGGGCAGTGTCGCCAGCAGGGCCTTGCCAAGGGCGGTCGCGTGAGCGGCGGTCTCCAGCCCTGGTTGCAGGTCCTCCAGCCACGGCGACCGCTCGCCCTCGGCCATGTCCACGATCACCAGTCGCTGGCCGGAAAGACAGGCCAGGTACGCGGTGTGCCCGGTGGTGGCCGCCAGGTGCAAGAGCACGGCCCGGGCACGGGGCGGCCGGCACAGGGAGTTCATCACCTCGTGGAATCGCTCGGCGACGCCAGAGCCGGCCACATAACCCCCATCTGGCAGGCGCACCAGGTAGCCCTCGTAGCACAGCGTGCGGACCAGGTGATATGCCGTGGACAGGCGGAGCTGGCAGCGGCGGGCGACGACCTTCACCGGCAGCGGCCGCGGCGAGCGGGATACCTCCTCCATGATCCGCAGGGCACGCGACACACTGCGGATGAGGTCGGAAGGCTCTGCGGCGCTGCGCCTCGGTCTCACCCTTTCTAGGATGCCCGCACGGCACAGCCAGGGAAAGACGCTGGTCGGCCACGGTCGTCGTTCAGCATGTGAAAATCCGGGGGCTTCCGGCAGCGGGCGCCGCGAGCGGACGATGGCCGCATGTCCCGCCTGCCGCAATGGGCCCTTGATGCGCTCAGCGATGTGTATGACCCGTGCTGCCGTGAGAAGGGGATCTCGGTCGTGGACATGGGCCTGGTGCGCTCGATTCACGCGTCAGGCGGCCATGTCCGGGTCGAGTTGCTGCTGACCTCCGGCTGGTGCCCGTTCGCGTCCCGGGTGCTCACCGAGGTCCAGGAGCGGATAGAGGCGCAGCCCGGCGTGACCGATGCCGAGGTCGAGATCGTCTGGGATGAAGCGTGGACTACCGACCGGCTGTCCGCCAAGGCCACGCGGCTGCTGCGGTTTCTGCCGCCGCCCGCGCAGGTCCCTGACCGCGCCGCTTACCTGACCGCCCACATGCCCGCGAGAGGTGATCCGCCATGATCGATGACGTGTTCGTGTTCGACGGCGTCGCGCACCTGTTCAACTTCGAGGAGAAGAACGCCTTCGGGGCGCCCGGCGTGATGTTCAACAACCACCTGTACGCGTTCCATAACGCCCTCACCCCGGATAACGAGCCGCGCCTGCCGCCCGAGGAGTTCCTCCGCCAGTGGACGGGGGCGGACATCCGGCAGATGGTCTACGACGAATCCGACACCGACATGCTGGTGGCCATGCCGCTGCCGCTCACCGACCTGTTCAAGGACGGCCTGTCACCGTGGCAGGAGTGCGCCGACCTGGCCAGCCGCGACCCCGGCCGGACCATCTTCTGGGGGTCGGTGAACCCACTGGAGGGCCGCAAGGCCCTGGACCTGATGGAGCGCCAGGTCGGTGAGTTCGGCGCGCAGGCCTTCAAGTTCTACAACGTGCGCTACGACTACGGAACGCCGTTCCCGTGGCGGATGGACGACCCGCAGGTGGCCTTCCCCATCTTCGAGAAGGCCCAGGAACTTGGCGTGAACCTGATCGGCGTGCACAAGGGAGTGCCGCTCGGCCCGCAGCCGATCGAGTACACCCAGACCTGGGACATGGACGGTGCGGCCGCGAACTTCCCGGACATCAACTTCGTCATCTTCCACGTCGGGCTGCCATTCCTGGACGAGACATGCTGGCAGCTCATCCGGTACCCGAACCTCTATGCCTCCTTGGCCGCAACGATCAACTTCCTCGTCCGCGCGCCGCGGATGTTCGCCGAGATCATCGGGAAGCTGTTGTTCTGGTGCGGCGAAGACAAGATCGTCTACGGCTCCGAGGCGCCCATCTTCCATCCGCAGTGGGCGTTGCGGGCCTTCATGGACTTCCAGATTCCAGAGGATCTCTGCCAGGGCTACGGCTACCCACAGCTGACCGACCAGGCCAAACGGAAGATCCTCGGGGAGAACCTGCTCCGCCTGCACGGGATGGACGTACCAACAAGCACGGGCAACACTTGGCCGCCACCGGTCCTAAAGCTTACGGCCGTGCGAAACGGCTGGTTTGACTTCCCACGGCCGGGACAGGGAACAGTGTGCTGCGGCCTCGGAGGCGCAGTAACGCGATCGTGGATGGTCCGGGGCCGGTTCACCTGCTGGCAGAGATATGCGCGGCAGGTGTCCTGCCGCAGGCAACGGCGCAGCGTAACACCGCATCTCGTCATCCACGCATCCGACGTTAGGAGTTCGGCATGCTTACGCTTACCGATCAGGCGGTAGCTGCTATCCGCAATCTGACCGCCCGGCCCGGGCTTCCGGCGGAGACCGGTCTGCGCATCGCGCCACAAGACGGCGGCGCTGGCGGGCTGGCGCTGTCGCTGGCTGAGGGCCCCGAGGCTGGCGACCGGGTCATCGAGGAAGCCGACGTGCAGGTGTTCGTGCAGTCCGATGCGGCCGCCACCCTCGATGACAAGGCGCTGGACGCTCGGGTCGGCGAGGACGGCGAGGTGTCGTTCCTGCTTCAGCCCCAGGCCTGACCAGGAGCCGGTTGGTGCACGGGCGCGCGCCCGTGCATGCCGGCCTGTACGAGCAAGTAGCCCGGGCGCCGGACCAGCAGGTCCGGCGCCCGGCTACTGCAACTGATCTACAGTTGCGTCGTGACGGCTTTGACTTCGGTGTAGTTGTTGAGTACTTCGTGGCCCATCTCCCGGCCCCAGCCGGACTGCTTGTACCCGCCGAACGGCAGCGCCGCGTCGAACACGTTGTAGCAGTTGATCCAGACTGTGCCGGCCCGGAGCTTCTTGGCGAGGGCGTGGGCCTTGGAGATGTCCTTGGTCCAGATGCCCGCGCCGAGGCCGTACTCGCTGTCGTTGGCGACGGCGGCGATCTCCTCCAGGTCGGTGAACGGCGAGGCGACCAGGACCGGACCGAAGATCTCCTCGCGGACGACCTTCATGTCGGGGCGGGTGTTGGTGAGCACGGTGGGCTCCACGAAGTAGCCGCGGTCGCCGAACCGGCCGCCGCCCGCCAGCGCGGTGGCGCCGTCGGACTTGCCTGACTCCAGGTAGCCGGTGACCCGGCGGAACTGCTCGTCGGAGACCAGCGGCCCCATCTGCGTCCCCGGCTCCATCCCCGGTCCCATCTTGATCGACTTGGCGATCTCGGCGACGCCGTCCACGACCTCGTCGAACCGGCTCTGCTGGACGAACAGGCGGGAGCCCGCGACGCAGCACTGCCCGTGGTTGAAGAAGATCGCGTTGGCGGCGCCCTCGATGGCGGACGGGTCGGCGTCGTCGAACACGATGTTCGGGCTCTTGCCGCCCAGTTCCAGGGTCAGACTTCTTCAGGTTGCTGGCACCGAAGCCGCGACGATCAGCTTGCCGACCTCGGTGGACCCGGTGAACGCGACCTTGTCGACGTCGTTGTGGGCGGCCAGGGCCGCGCCGGCGGTCTCGCCGAAGCCGGGTACCACGTTCACCACGCCCTCGGGCATGCCGGCCTCGGCGATGAGCCCGGCGAGCCGGAGTGCGGTCAGCGGGGTCTGCTCGGCGGGCTTGAGGACCACGCAGTTGCCGGTGGCCAGCGCGGGGCCGAGCTTCCAGGCGGCCATCAGCAGCGGGAAGTTCCACGGGATGATCTGCCCGACGACGCCGAGCGGCTCGCGCAGCGTGTAGGAGTGGAAGTTGGCGCCGGGCATGTAGGGCACCGAGATGTTGATCGTGTTGCCCTCGATCTTGGTGGCCCAGCCGGCCATGTAGTGGAACAGGTCGGCGGCCAGCGGCACGTCGGCGGCCTGGGCCACGGCGAACGGCTTGCCGTTGTCCAGCGATTCGAGCTGGGCGAGTTCGTCGGTGTGCTCCAGGATCAGGTCACCGATGCGCCAGATGATCCGCCCGCGCTCGGACGGGGTCATCCTGCCCCACGGGCCGTCCTCGAACGCCCTGCGCGCAGCCCGCACCGCCCGGTCGATGTCCTCTGCATCTCCCTCGGCGATGTGGGCGAGGGTCTCCCCGGTCGCAGGGTTGGGGGTATCGAACGTCTTGCCCGACGCCGCGTCCATCCACTGCCCGTTGATGAATAGCTGCCGGGGGGCGCCGATGAAGTCTTCGACCTTCCGGTCCAGGGTCACAGTCATGAGTGCTCTTCTCCCTTGGTTGCACGGGTGGGCAGCCAAGGATTGCGGCCAGCCAGCACCTTTTGTACGTCTACGCCGTAGACCTACGCATTTAACCTACATTGTAAACAGAGGGATGCCAAGTTGCGGATCGACATTTCCCGGCAGGTGGGCTGGCGCCGGAGCGCTGCCGGTGGCCCAGGAGATGGCAGATGCCCTGGCGGCTTGGCGCCTGGCCGCAGCGGATCCGGCTCGCGTCACCACAGGCGGAGGAGGCCAGCACGGTAACTACACCGTAGAGCTACAATTCCGTGCTATCGGTCCCAGCCTGCAGGGAGAAGGAATTAACGCGATGACGCCACCGCCAGCCGACCGCGCCGACGGCGGCGCTAGGGCGAATCCTGATGGCAGAATCACCCGAGATGTCGTGCTGGCCGCCGCGCTGGAGCTGATCGACCGGGACGGGGTGGACGGCCTGTCCATGCGCAGGCTCGCCCGCGTCCTTGGGCGGGACCCGATGATCTTGTACCGGCATGCGCCGAACAAGGCGGCCCTGCTTGACGGCGTGGCCGAGACGGTCCTCGCCCAGCTCAAGGTGGACCCGACGGATCCTGATTGGGCCGCGCAACTGCGTGCCGTGGCCCGCGGCTACCGCGCGCTGGCGCTGGCCCACCCAAAAGTGGTGCCGCTGCTGGTCACCCGGCCGCTGGCCACCCCGCTCGGGCTCCGCCCGCCCGGCACACTGCGCCCGCTGGAGGACATCCTGGCCCTGCTCACCCGCGCCGGGTTCAGCGGACCCGACGCCCTGCACGTCTACCGGGCCCTGTTCGGATTCCTGCACGGCCACGTCCTTAACGAGCTGCAGGAACTCATCGAGAACCCGGACGAGACCGACGACCTGCTGCGGCTGGGCCTGCACCGGCTGCCGATCCGCGAATTCCCCCTGCTGCGCAGCCTCGCCCCCGCCCTGGCCTCCTACGACGGCGCCACCGAACTCGAGCGCGGCCTCGACATCCTCCTCACGGGCCTCACCGACTTGCTGACCCCCGCCGCGGCGGCACCGGCCGCCGTCGGCACCGTCCCTGTCGATGATCTTCAGCGCGGGCACTAGTGCGTGGGGACGTCGAGCACTGGCCTTCTCCCCCTCGATCACCTCATCAGCGTTGAGCTGGCGGTGCCTGCCTCCTGGGTGCGCAGCAGTGCCACGCACGCGGCATCGCCGCAGGTCCGGCCGGAGCCCAGGCGCGGTCTGCCGCACTGGCAGGCCGGCCGCAGGCGGGCCAGCCACACGGCATAAGCGACCAGCTCGGCAGTGCCGCCTGTGCCCGGCACCGAGACGACGGGCCGAATCCCGCCACCCGGCAGGGCAAGCCACTCCCGCGCACTATCGGCACCGGTGCTGTCTGCCATAGGGCCCACCGCTCTATCTTCCCGCAGTCAGCCATCCTGGCCAGGGCGCAGTCCCCTGTTACCGTGCCGCCATGGGTATCCCGCTCAGCGATGCGGCGCTGCGACTGGTCGACGGAAGGAACTACGCGGTCCTGGCCACGGTGAATCCGGACGGCAGCCCGCAGACCTCGGTGGTGTGGGTCGGCCGCGATGGCGGTGACCTGCTGTTCTCGACGGTGGAGGGACGGGTCAAGCACCGCAACATGCTGCGCGACCCGCGCGTCAGCGTCACCGTGATCGACTCCTCAGACCCGGAGAACTACGTCGAGCTGCGCGGGCGGGTGTCGATGACCCCCGACATTGGCCGGCAACTCGACACCCGGCTGTCGTGGAAGTACGACGGCAAGGATCCAGGACAGGACCGCCCCGGCGCGGTCCGGGTGGCCGTGCGGATGGTCGTGGAGAAGGCCACCGGCTACGCCGCCTAACGATCTTTAATGTTGGAAGTTAGGGGGTGGTGACGGCTGGCCTGGCGTGCGGTATGCCGGAGCATGAGGTATGGCGAGGGTGGTGGGCTGACCGCGGTTGAGCGGGCCCGGCGGGAGCGGGTGCGGCTGGCGGCGGAGCTGATTGAGGCGGGGGCCCGCGACCGTGAGGTCGCGAAACGGTTCCGGGTGACGCGAATGTCGGCGAACCGGTGGCGGCGGGCGCTGGCCGCCGGTGGCCGGGCGGCGCTGGCTTCCAAGGGGGCGGCCGGGGCGCGGTGCAAGCTGACCGGGGCGCAGCTGTGCGAGCTGGAGGCGGTGCTGGAGGCTGGCCGTCCGGGCAGGGCTGGGAGGATCAGTGCTGGACGCTGGCGCGGATCACGGAGATCATCTGGCGGCGGTTCGGCGCGGAGTACACCCTGGCCGGGGCGGATCTGCTGTTGCACCGGATCGGGTGGAGCGTGCAGTTCCCCTCGCGCCAGGCCGCCGAGCGGGACGAGGCGCGGATCGCGGCCTGGCGGCAGGAGGTGTGGCCGGTGGTAAAAGGACCGCGGCGGACCTGGGCGCCTGGCTGGTCTTCGAAGACGAATCCGGCCAGGGCTTAAGGCCGCCTAAGGGACGCACCTGGGGCCGGCGCGGCCACACCCCGGTGGTGAAGGTGACCGGCGGCAGTAACAAGCGCGTGTCGCTGGCCGCGCTGATCGCCATCAAGCCCGGGTGCGCACCCCGGCTGATAATCCGAGTCCACCGCGCCCGCCGCGGTGACCAGCGCAAAGGCTTCACCGAGACTGACTACGCCCGGTTCCTGGACGCGGCGCACCAGCAGCTCGCCGGCCCGCTGGTGGTCGTGTGGGACAACTCGAACACCTACGTCAGCGCCGCGATGACCGCGCTGGCCGCGGCCCGGGACTGGCTGACCGTCTATCAGTTGCCGCCGTACGCGCACGAACTGAATCCGGTCGAGCTGGTCTGGTCGCATCTCAAAAGGTCCCTGGCCAACCTGGCCAAACGCAACCTCGGCGAGCTGACCGCGCTGGTGAAGACCCGGCTCAAGCGAATGCAGTACCGGCCCGGCCTCCTCGACGGCTTTCTCGCCAGCACCAGACTCGACCTCACACCCTTCAATAGCCACCACAATTGAAGATCGCTAGCTCGCGTGCCATTAACCCGGTCAGGGGTGGTATGCCACGGTTACTCACGGACAGTCGCCCGCCCAGCTCAGGCCCATTACCCGGCCGATCACGGCGATTTGCCGGCAGGTGATAGACCATAAACGCACGCCTGGTCAGCAGCCCTTCGCTCTCCCGGCAGCGGCTTCCTTGCCAGCGGATCTGGCGCCGGCGATCTCGGCGGGGTTCATGATCTCCGCTGCTTCGCCTTGTTGATCACTGCCATGAGCGCATCCTCGAAGATGTCCGGGTAAGCACGCTGGAGCAGCACCAGCGCGCTTGCGCCGCCTTTCAGCCCGGACAGGAAGGGCTCCCGGTGGACGACTTGTGTCAGGGCTTCGGTCCCGAAAGACGGCTCGATCCTGGCGCGCACGGCGTCCAGATCGATCCCGATAGCGGCCAGCGCGTCCCGGTCCAGGCCGCCGAACAGCACCGCTCCCGGTCCGGCACGGCGGGCGATCTCCTCCTCGACGTCTTCCAGCGTGGCACCGTGCTCGTGCAGGACGGCGCGCGCCGGTCGCGGGTCGCGTCCTGGGTGAAGCGCGGAGACGAGGATGGTCATCAGATGCTCGCTGGTGACGTAGCGGCGGGTGAGTCTGCATGCGTGTCTCAGGGCCCGGGCGAGACAGGTGCGGGTGTCCCAGGTCGGGTGCCTGGGCATTACCGGCTCCCGGTCCGCTTGCCGTGCTTGCGGTGCACGGTCTGCTTGGTGACGCCGAGCCGCCCGGCGATGTCCTGCCAGGACCACCCGAGCTTCCGCGCATTCTCGACCTGGGCGATCTCCAGCCGCTCGGTGAGCACTCGCAGGGACGCCACAGCGCGCAGGCCGACATCAGGATCAGCGCTGGCGGCGCTCTGGGCGATTTCGAGTGCCGATTCCATGCGCGTCAGCATATGCTGACGCCCGTCTTCATGTCAACATATGCTGACGGTCTTGACCTCGGTGCGGCCTGAACACCCGGCCAGATCCCACCGCTCGCGGGCCGATGGAACTCCTGCCCCAAAGTTCCCGCACCCCCATGGGGGCGGGGGTGTGCCTCACCGGGTAGCCGGCGGGCCGCTGCGCGCATAGCGTTGGCCATGTGGACAAGCGGTTCTTCGGGCTCAAGAACCAGTACAGCGCCGTCTTCGGCGGCGGGCAGCGGCAGTTGTCCCCGGAGGAGGTGGGGCGCCGCCTGTTCGGCCCGGTCGTGTCCCGGGACCTGGGCAGCAGCGTGCTGCTGCCGAACGGGGGACGGTTGCACCTGGAGGTGGTCAGCCACCCGGAATACGCGACGCCGGAGTGCGGCAGCGTGCTTGACCTCATCGTTTATGACAAAGCGGGCGAGCGGATCCTTGAAGGGCTGCTCGCCGACGCCGGCCAGCGGCTGCGCGAAGAAGGCATCGCCGGCGAGATCTCCGTGTTCAAGAGCAACGCCGACCCGGCGGGCAACTCCTACGGCTGCCAGGAGAATTACCTGGTCGCCCGGCGCGGCGAGTTCGGCCGGCTGGCCGGCATCCTGATCCCGTTCCTGGTCACCAGGCAGCTCATCTGCGGCGCCGGCGCGGTCGTGCAGACACCACGCGGCCCCGTGTACTGCCTTTCCCGGCCGGCCGGGCCCATCGGGAACAGCATATCGTCCGCGGCCACCCGGTCCAGGCCGCTCATCACTACCCGCGACGAGCCGCACGCCGCCGCCGCGGGGTTGCGGCGGCTACGCGTGATGGTCAGCGACCCCACCATGAGCGAGACCACCACAATGCTCAAGGTAGGCGCCACCGACCTGGTGCTGCGCATGGCCGAGGCGGCCACCGTGATGCCGGACCTGACCCTGGACAACCCGGTCCAGGCCATCGGTCAGGTCAGCCGCGACATCACCGGGCGCAGCCAGATACGGCTGACCAGCGGACGGCAGATGAGCGCGCTCGACATCCAGCGCGAGTACCTGGCCAAGGCAAGGGACTTCACCGGCAAGCACGGCACGGATCCGGTCAGCAAGCATGTCCTCGGAATGTGGGAGCGGGCGCTGGAGGCGATCGGGACAGGGAACATCGACACCATCGCGCGGGAGATCGACTGGGTCATCAAATACCAGCTCATCGAGCGGTACCGGGCAACACATGACCTGCCCCTATCGGCGCCGCAGGTCGCCCAGGCCGATCTGGCCTTTCACGACGTGCACCGGGGCCGCGGCCTGTACTACCAGCTGCAGCGCAGCGACGCGGTCGAGCGGACCGCGCGTGACATCGACATCTTCGAAGCGAAAACCATCCCGCCGGTCCCCGGCCGCTACCGGCAGGCGGGCTGATCCCGCTCCTGCCAGATCGCCACGTCCCTGGGCCGCCCCGCCCTCGACCTGCGCCGGAAAACTGCCCGCCAACTCAAGCGCTCAGTCTCACGCCGCCACACGGTTTCCGAATATTTACTCCGGTTAGCTAGCAAACCGCAGCGCGCAGCCGTAACCAGAGCTGTAACCCCCGCCTTTAAAGATCGTTAGCCCGCATCGGCCCCACCTGAGTAACGCTGCCGAAAATGAGCAACGGTTACTTAAGTCGACCGTCATGGCGCGTGAACTACAACTGACTGAAGGCAGCCGAGCCGCGGTCCGTCAATTCAGCAAAGGGCGGCCCGGGCAGGAGTTACTGCCCGGGCCGCCTGTTCGGCCAGGAGACGATTCAGCAGTTGTTCGCGACCGCCAGAGCGCTGACGCACAAGTCCGCCACGGCTCTGACCGTATTGCTTGGGCCATTGCCCGGATCGGGCGTGGTGTTGGGTTCGAGGGCTATCACTTCGTGGATGCCCGCCATGGAACACGCGGGAGATGGTAATGGTCCCGCTCAGATGCGGACCGATCAGGGTGCCCACGGGAAGCCCGGCACAGGCCGCGGCCGTGGCCCCCTTGAAGCAGTAAACGGCTGGGCTGGCCGCCAGGGTGTTGCTGCGTGGTTTCCCGGCCATGAGCACGGTGAAGCCGGGAACACCGGCGGGCGCGTTGGGAGCCCCGGTGAGGGCCGCCCCCCACCAGCACCTGCTCGTGGCCTTGACCGGCGTCGGGCAGGCGCCGGCCTTGTCGCTGGCGGTCACCGTCGCCCCGCTCTTGCCGATGTGGGAAGGCGTGAGTACCAGGGTCGGCCTCTTGGGCACAGGCTGGGTGCCATAGATGATGTTGCCGAAGTTCAGGCCCGTCGTGGTGGCCAGATCGGCGACGGTCACCACGCAGTTGGTGAGGCCGGCGTTCACCTGCGCCTGGGTGGGCGGGCACACCGCCTTCTTGTCCAGGGCCGAGAAGCCTGGCGTTCCCCCGGTGGCCGTCACCGTGATGGTGGCGGTGAGGTTACCGCTGGCATCCGTCATGACGGCGACGCCCGTGGACAGGTCCGCCTCGCTCGTCGCGGACGACGACGGGCTGATCACCCCGGCCAGGGGACTGGTCTGGGCGACGATCAGCAAGGTGTTCGCCGGCAGGCCGGTGCAGGCGACGGTCACCGGTGTCCCCGCTGTGTTGCTGGCCGCGAACCCTAGCGGGCTGCCGTTGTAGGTGCAGCTTGACGTCGACGGCGGGATCGGGATGGCCGACGCCGGGGCGGCGGCCAGGATAGCGGTGCCGGCAAGCAGGCCAGCCCCCAGTCCGAGCACACCTGCTGCCGCGCTCACCCGCCGCGGGATGCTTCTGTGCTTATGGCTTCGACATGACATCAAGGCCCTCCATTGCTGGATTGTTTCTTGATTTGACTTGCCCGTCTGCCGGGCCGGTGCCCCGTCAACGGATTTCAAAAGGAAGCCCGCTCGACCCAGTGTTGTGCCCTCGGTGCAGCGTGTCAACGAGGGCCGAATGCCCAGCAGGCGCGCGACATTGCACCATTTGCAAAATTGAACACCGTCGTTCACGCGTGCCCTGACGGAGCGCTACCGGACGCTACTCAGTGAGGCCGCTGACACGGTGCCGAGGAAGTGCTCGGCCAGCCACGGCCCGGTCGCACTGCCCGGGGCACGCGCCACGTCTTCGGGCGTCCCTGCCGCGAGGATGTGCCCGCCCTCTGGGCCGCCGCCCGGTCCCATGTCGATGAGGTGGTCAGCGGCGGCGAGCAGGTCCAGGTCGTGGTCGATGACGATGATCGTGGCCCCGGCGTCCAGCAGCCGGTCGAAGACGCCGACCAGGGTGGCCACGTCGAGTGGGTGCAGGCCGGTGGATGGCTCGTCGAAGACGTACAGCGTCCTCCGCTGGCTGCTGCGCAACCGGGAGGCGATCCGCAGCCGCTGCGACTCGCCGCCGGACAGCGACGGCGTGGGCTCGCCGAGCCGCAGGTAACCCAGGCCGACATCGCTGACTGGCCGCAGCGCCGCGGCGACCGGGGCCCGGTCAGCGAACCGCTCCAGTGCGTCCTTGACGCTCAGGCCAAGCACATCGGCTACGGTCATGCCGTCGATCTGGACGGCCAGGGTGGCGTCGTTGAAGCGGGCGCCATGGCAGGTGGGGCAGCCGACGGTGATATCGGGCAGGTACTGGACGTCGAGGTCGATGTGGCCGAGGCCGCGGCAGGTGGGGCACTGGCCTTCGCGGGTGTTGAACGAGAAGTGCCCCGGTTTCCAGCGCCGCCGCCGGGCGTACGCGGACTCGGCGAACAAGCGGCGGATCTGGTCGAACGCCCCGGAATAGGTCGCGGGCGTCGATCGCGCGTTCTGGCCGATCGGCGAGGCGTCGATCTGGACGACCTGGCCGATGCCGCCGAGGTCCAGGCGGCGGACATGCCCGGGCAGCGCCGACCCGCTGAGCAGCGCCCGCGCGGCCGGGATGAGGCTGTCCAAGACCAGGGCGGTCTTCCCGGCCCCCGACGGGCCGGCCAGCGCGGTCAGCCGGCGAACCGGGAAGGTGGCGGTGAGGTCGTGCAGGTTGTACAGGTCGCTGATCTCGATGGCGATCTGCCCGCCGGGGCCGCCCCGCACCGGACGGGGCGGCACGGCCGGAGCTCCGGCCAGAAACGGGCCCATGATCGAGTGCGGGTCGGTTTCCAGCTGTCCGGGAGTGCCTTGGGCGATCACCGTTCCGCCGCTGGCACCAGCCCGGGGCCCGAGTTCGATGACCCAGTCTGCGGAACGGATGAGCTCCCGCTCGTGCTCGACGATGACCACGGAATTGCCGTTCCCGGCCAGAGCGGTGATCGTCTTGCGCAGCCCCACGACGTTGCTCGGGTGCAGGCCGACCGATGGTTCGTCCAGTACGTAGAGCATGCCCGTGGTGCTGGCACGCACCGTCGAGGTGAGCTCGATCCGCTGCCGCTCCCCCGTCGACAGCGAGGCGCCGGCCCGGTCGAGTGTCAGGTAGCTGAGGCCGACGTCGAGCAGCGGCGTGAGCCTGCCGTTCAGCTCGGCCAGCAATCCGCTGGTCATCCGGCCGAGTTCGGCGGGCAGCGTGGCGGGCAGGCCGGCGGCGAACTCGCGCAGCTCCGCCAGGCCGAGCGCGCTGATTTCGGCGATGTTGCGCCCGCCGAGCTGTGAGGTCAGTGCCTCGGGCCGCAGCCGGGTGCCGTGGCAGACCGAGCAGACGCGGGTGATGAGGAATCGCTGTACCAGGCGGCGGGTGCGCTCGTTGTCGCTGCGCAGCGAGCGTTCCACCGCGGCGACGGCGTTGTCGTAGTTGACCGACAGTTGCACGGTCCGCCCACCGCCGCCCGAATGCAGCGTGACCTGCTGGCGGACTGGTTCACCGTGCAGCACGATGTCGCGCTCGCGGTCGGTCAGTGACCGGTACGGCACGTCGAGGCGGACCCCGAGCTCGCCCGCGGCGTACATCGACAGCCGTCGCCCGCCGGAATTCCACGGCAGCACGGCGCCCTGCTCGATCGTCTTGCCGGGGTCGGGGACCAGGGTGTCGACGTCGACTTCGGACCGCACGCCCAGGCCATGGCAGGCCGGGCACGCGCCGTAGGAGTTGAAGGCGAAGGACTCGGCGCTGGGGTCCTCGACATGCGCGCCGCATACCGGGCAGACGATCTGTTCGCCCTGCGTGGCGATCGACGGCGCGACACGGTGGCCGTTCGGGCACAGGTGCGAGCCGAGCCGCGACATCATCAGGCGAAGCACGTTGAGCACCTCTGACATGGTGCCGACCGTGCTGCGCGGCCCCGGTACCGGCGGGCGCTGCCGCAACGCGAGCGCGGGCGGCAGGTGGTCGATCCGGTCCACGTCCGGCCGCTGGGCCTGGGTCAGCCGCCGGCGGCTGTAGGTGCTCAGGCTCTCCAGGAACCGCTGCATGCCCTCGGCGTACAGCGTGCCCATGGCCAGCGACGTCTTGCCGGATCCGGACACGCCGACCACCGCGACCGTCCGCCACAGCGGCACATCGACGTCGATGTCCCGCAGGTTGTTGTGCCGGGCCCCGCGCACCTCGATGACCGTCGGCAGGGTGCCCGGCACGGGAATGTCAGCAGCCGCCATACCAGTCAACCTAAGGCCCTCCGTCCAGGGCTGCTCTGCCAGGACCGCACCGGGGCCGACGCTCACCCGGCCCCGGTGCGGTGCGGTCAGGGGTGCACGGCACCGGGGCTGCTGACGCCGAGCCCGTGGTCGAGGCGCAGCGACTGCATGATCTGGAACGTGGTGGTCCTGGTGAACACCTCGATGTCGGCGGCGGCCAGCACGCCGGTGTACTTGGCGATGATGGGCGCGGCGGCACGGTCGGTGACGGCGTCGAGGTGGGCCTTCACCCCGGCCCAGACGTTCTCCCCGCCCGCCACGTAGAAGGGGATCGGGTTGACCGAGGCCAGCGCCTCCGCCGCGCTGGCTTGGATGTCGGCGATGTACTGCTGGTGCACCGCGACGTCCTCGCGGGTGGCGAGCCTGCCGAGGTGCCCGCTGATGAAGTGGGTCCACGGGTAGGCCAGCGCGATGTCCGGGGCGCCTATGTACCCGATGACGTCCTCGGAGAGGTTGAGGTTGTAGATGAGCACCCAGCCGGCGTTGACGACGTCGATGAACATCAGGGTGTCGTGGCCGGGGAAGTGGATGTAGATGTTGTCCGGCGTGTGGTTGGGGCCGCGCCAGGCCAGCTCGGCGCGCTCGCCGCCCACCTCGAGGGTGTAGCGTGTCGGCGAAGGTGACCTCCGGGACCGGCCGGGCCGGGTCGTTGTCGCGCAGCAGCAGGCGCTTGGTCTCCTCGTGCCCGATGCGGACCACGTCCCCGCCGAACAGCGAGGCCGCGCCGCCGTGGTCGGCGTGGTGATGCGAGTAGACGAAGTGCGTCACCGTGCTTGGCACGCCGTTGGCGGCGGCGATCTCGTCCACCGCCCGGCGCAGGTTGCCGCCGATGGACGGGGGCGCGTCGAACACCACGACGCCGTCCCGGGTGGTCAGGAACGCAGACTGGTAGACGCCGTCGGTGACGTAGTACAGGTTCCGCTCGACCCGCCCGACGAAATACCCCTGGTCGTTGAGCGCCGGGCCGAGCGAGGACCGGGGGATCGGTGCGTAGTCGGGCAGGTCCGCGGCGCTGCCGGCGCCGGAGGCTGGTGATGTCACGGTATCTCCCTTGGATCTCGTGGCACGTCCGCTGGATGGCCGTGCGTGCCTTCGCGACTTATCCAGGCTTGCCGCCAGGGAGGTGAAGGTCGTCACCGGATCCCGGTGATTCAGGCGTCGTTGGCATCACGTGCGCTGGCTTAACGCCGAGCGGACCGCGTCGCCGATGGTGATCAGCTCGCTATGCGCCATACGCGGGCAGGACTGCCCCGCTCACTGGCGCGGCAGCGTCGCTGACCAGGAATGCGATCACCTCGGCGATGGCCTCCGGCGCGACTGCCTGGGCCATCACGCCGTCGGGAAAACAGGTCATCACCTGATCCTGGTGATGAGGGTTCACCTGCCCGCACTCGACGATGGCTTCATGGACCCAGCACCCGTCCCGTATGCGATCCGGATCCACGGCCACCTCGGCGCCACGGTGCTGTCCGCGTTCCCAGCGCTGATACCGCAGCACTACGGCGCCGACACCGTGCTCACCGGCCTGCTGGACCGGTCCGCACTCTACGGCGTGCTGGCCGAGGTCGAAGCGCTCGGCCTCGACCTCCTCGAGGTCCGCCTGCTCACCTCACAAGGCGAATCATCAGATTCAGGTGACAGCTGCTCACCCTGATGGCCACTAGCTTCGGGCGCATCCGAACCGTGCTACGAGAAGGTGACGCTCCCATGACCAGTGCCCCCGTGCGCGACCCGCTCGCCGACCATCTGATCACGCCGCAGAACGCGGCGCTGCTGCTCATCGACTACCAACCCTCGCAGCTGGCGGAGGTCCACTCGATGGATCGCGACCTCCTGGTCAAGAACGCGGTCTCGACGGTGAGGACCATCAAAACCTTCGGGGTCCCGGTCGTGCACTCCACCATCAACGTCGCCACCGGCCGGGGAGGGCCCACCCTCCCCGAACTCGCCGACCTGCTGGCCGACGACAAACCGTTCGACCGGACCACGACCAACTCCTGGGAGGACATCGAATTCGTCCAGGCCGTCCATGCCACCGGGCGCCGGAAGCTCATCCTCTGCGCCCTGTGGACCGAAATCTGCATGGCCTTCACCGCCCTCGACGCGCTGCGCGAAGGGTATGAGGTCTACCCCGTCGTCGACGCGATCGGCGGCACCTCGCCCGAGGCCCACCGCGCCGGCCTTGACCGCGTGATCCAAGCAGGCGGCCACCCAATCAGCTGGGTCTCGCTCGCGGTCGAGCTGCAGCGCGACTGGGCCCGCCAGGACACCGTCCAAGCGATCATCGAGATCGTCCTCACCGACCGCCTGCTGAAGGAGCAATAGCGTCCCCTGGCAATGTGGCCCGCAACGGCTGGCGTAACGCCCGTTGAAAGGCGCAGCCTGGCGACAACACGAACATGGGAAGACATGAGATGCCCACTACAATTGCCAGGCCCAAGCACGCGATCGTGGCATGTGTAGCCGCCCGGAGACAGGAGCGTCTCGGTGACCGATGATTCCAGTCGCGCCGCATGGCTGCAGCAAGCGCGCTCCTACCTGCGCAACGCCGACCCCGTGCTCGCGCGGCTCATCGACGAGCGGCCGGATTTCGACCCCCGGGCGTGGATGGCCCAGCTGCCGCCGATGGATCTGTACGGCGCCCTGCTGTTCCAGGTCACCGGCCAGCAGCTTTCCGTCGCGGCGACCCGCAGCACCATTGCCCGCATCCAGGCCCTGTTCGGCGGCCATCTTCCCTCCCCCACCGCGCTGCTGGGCGTAGATCCCGGCACGCTCCGCGAGGCCGGGCTGTCGTGGCGGAAGATCAACACGCTCCGCGATCTCGCCGAGCGCATGTCGGACGGCCGGCTGGACCCGGATGTCCTGAGCAGCCTGCCCGACGATCAGCTCATGGCAGAGCTCACGGTCATTCCGGGGATAGGTCCCTGGACCGTGCAAGGCGCGCTCATCATCGCCCTCGGCCGGGAGGACGTCGTGCTGCCCGGCGACCTTGCGCTGCGTAAGGCCATCCAGGCCGCCTACCAGCTCGACCACCTCCCAGCCCAGCAGGAGGTTCTCGACATCGCCGAGAAATGGCGGCCCTACCGCAGCCTTGCGACCAGCTACCTGTTCTCCGCCGCCTTCGAGCCAGCCGGAGCACCACCGGCCGCCGGGCGCAGGAGCGATTGAAAGGCCCACGAGCGCGGCGGATTACTCGATGGGCGGACCGGTGTCGTTGGCCAGGCGGTGCGCGACGGCGAACAGCCAGGGGATGCAGAGCAGGACTACGAGGGCGAGCCCGAGGAACAGCGGCGCCGGCCGTGCCGCGCCGACGCCGAGGCACGCCACAGCCACGGCGGCGCAGATGCGGGCGAGCGGCCGGTACAGGCCGCGGTCGCGCTGCCAGGCCTGCAAGGTCGCGGCTACCAGCATCGTCGCGCCCAGCACGACACCGGCACCCGCGCACAGCACCCACGCAGTGGCGGCCGGAGTGCGGCCGTCATGGGCGTGGTCGACCAGGCTGACCATGGCGGCACCCATCGCGGCAATAGCGGCCGTAAGCGGCAGGTGACTGAGCATCCACTGCAGGCTCGCCGCCGGTTCTGGTCTGGGATGGCGGTGCCCGGCGAAGTCGAAGTATGTCCACCAGGCACCGAAGCCGACCACGACGGCGACCAGCCCGACGCTGAGGGTCAGCACGCTGATCGGCTCGCGGGCCAGCCCATTGACGACACCGGTGAGGGTTTCGCCGAGCACGATGATGGTGAGCAGCCCGAACCGTTCGATGAGCGCGTCGGTGATGGTCAGCGGAGCCGCCTGCGCAGAGTTGGCCTTGAGGATCACGGCTGTGAATCCGGCCAGGTAGACGACATCGATCAGGCCCCAGGCCAGCACGCGAGCGCTGGCTGGCAGGAGGGCGGTGCCGGCCAGCAGGATGGCACAGGCGGCTGTCCCGGTGACGAAGAGCCGGCTCGGCCGACGGTATTCGGGGCGGTCACCGCGCGCCGCCAGCAGCCAAAGTACGGTCAGTATCGCGAACAGTACGCCCGCGGCGACAGCGAACGCTGCTCCTCGCGCACCATCCGCCTCGGGGATGAAGGCGCCCATCGCGACCAGCACCAGGATCTGCAGCAGGAATGTGCTGCGGCTGCGGGCGTCGTCGCGGCCGTGCAGTTCGTGGTGGAGGCTGCCGTTGACCCAGGCGATCCACACCAGTGCGAACACCGCCGCGAACTCGCCGAGCCCACGCCAGCTCAGGTGCCCGGCCAGGTGGCGGGCGTCCTGCGCGACCAGCACGACCACGGCCAGGTCGTAGAACAGCTCCAGCGGGCCGACCACGCGCTCGCGCGGCTGCTCGCCGTGCGGGCGGGGCGGCTGCCACAGGGAACGGCGCAGCCGGGCCCAGCGCTCCCGGCGCGTCAGCGGAGTCAGGTTCTGCACCTTTAACAAGCGCTCATCGAGCCTGAGTCAGGCGCCGACGCCGTCCAATTTGCGCATTCCTCGTCATCGAGCGTCACTCCTTCGGGTGTACGGCTGTCACCTCATTCTGGTGAATCGCGTTCCTGCGTGAGCTGGCCGACCCCGATTGACCTGGTCTTGCTCCCGTAGAGTCGTCTGGTGCCGACACGCTAATGGCTGCCGCGCTCGCGGTGATCGACAGGTCAACGGACGGCGCCGCAGTGCCGGGCGACAGGGCGGGCGGCGCCACGGTGCCTGGCGACAGGCTGGGTGACGCCATGCAACAGCTCCAGGACGCCGCGGCACCGTTGCTTCAGCTGCTCCATCCCGCGGTCCGCGACTCCCTCCAGGGCATCGGCCGGACCGCCGAAGAATAGGACGTCGCCACCTCCGCGTCAGCGTGGCCCTGGCTCCTGGGTCTCCCGCAGGCGGCGCCGGGACGTTTCCACCTCGGCTTCGGCGGCGGCGCGGCCGGCCCAGGACGCGCCCTCGACGCTCTTGCCCGGTTCCAGTTCCTTGTAGATCAAGAAGAAGTGCTCGATCTCCAGCCGGTCGAATTTGGGTAGGTGCTGGAGGTCGCGCAAGTGTTCCTGGCGCGGGTCGCCGGCGGGCACGCAGAGGATCTTGTCGTCGCCGCCTTTCTCGTCGGTCATCCGGAACATGCCGATCGGACGGCTGCGGATCAGGCAGCCGGGAAACGTGGGTTCCAGCACCAGTACCAGCGCGTCGAGCGGATCGCCGTCTTCGCCCAGGGTGTCCGGCACGAAGCCGTAGTCGGCCGGGTACTGGGTCGCGGTGAACAGCGTCCGGTCCAGGCGGATCAGGCCGCTGGCGTGGTCGACCTCGTACTTGTTCCGGCTGCCCCGCGGGATCTCGATCACGACATCGAACTCCACAGTGTTCGGCCCTTTTTCGCGGTGTGATCCATGACGCTAGGCCGCGGGGAACCCCGGCGATAACGTGCCGCCAACACGAGGATGGGCCGTTTCCTCGGGCCACCGGCACAACGGTTGTTCCGCTGTACCAACGCCTCGGGACAGGGTTGATGCCCGGGACCGACGACCGCCCGGGCCTGCGGCCGGATAATGGCAGCGTGACGAACCTGGCCAAGAACCTGACGGACACGACCCGTACCTGCGCCGAACGGGTGGCCGTACGGGTGGACGACGAGACGATGACGTACCAGGCACTGGACGAGGCGAGCGCCCGGGTCGCCGGGCTGCTGCACGAGCGCGGCCTCGGGCCCGGCGACCGGGTCGGCCTCATGATGCCCAATGTCGCCGAGGTCCCCGTGGTGTACTACGGCGTGCTCCGGGCCGGTGGCGTGGTCGTCCCGATGAACCCCCTGCTCAAGGCGCGGGAGGTTGCCTACTACCTCGGCGACTCCGGGGCCGGGCAGATCTTCGCCTGGCATGCGTTCGCGGACCAGGCACGCGGCGGCGCGGAGCAGGTCGAGGCCGAACTGATCGTCGTAGACGGGACCAGCTTCCCCGACCTGCTGGCCTCGGCCGCCCCGGATGACCAGGTCGCGGGCCGGGACAACGAGGACACCGCAGTGATCCTCTACACATCCGGCACGACCGGCCACCCGAAAGGCGCCGAACTCACCCACGGCAACCTCATCAGTAACACCGAAGTGGCGCGCGCCGACATCGTCCGCGCGCACCCGGACGATGTCATATTCGGCGGGCTTCCGCTGTTCCACGTGTTCGGCCAGACCGTCGCGCTCAACGTGGCGGTGGCGTCCGGGGCGTGCCTGACCCTGCTGCCCCGGTTCAGCGCCGAGCACGCCCTGCGGATCATCGCCGATCACCGGGTCACCGTCTTCGAAGGCGTGCCGACCATGTACGTGGCGCTGCTGCACCAGTCTGACCGTGCGAACTACGACGTGTCCGCACTGCGGACGTGCATCTCCGGCGGCGCGGCCCTGCCGGTCCAGGTGCTGCGCGGGTTCGAGGAGGCGTTCGGTGTCCCGGTGCTGGAGGGATACGGCCTGTCGGAAACCTCGCCGGTCGCCTCGTTCAACCACCCCGACCGCGAGCGCAAGCCCGGTTCCATCGGCACGCCCATCCGGGACGTCCAGATGCGTGCCGTGGACGGCGAGGACCACGACGTCCCGCAGGGTGAGGTGGGCGAGATCGTCATCCGCGGGCCGAACGTGATGAAGGGCTACTGGCAGCGCTCCGAGGCCACCGCCGAGGCGATCCGCGACGGCTGGTTCCACAGCGGTGACCTGGCCCGCGTCGACGAGGACGGTTACTTCTACATCGTGGACCGGATGAAAGACCTGATCATTCGCGGCGGCTACAACGTCTACCCGCGGGAAATCGAGGAAGTGCTTTACGAGCATCCCGCGATCGCGGAGGCCGCGGTGATCGGCCTGCCCCACCCGGCCCTGGGCGAGGAGGTCGGTGCCGCGGTGGTCCTCAAGCCGGGTGCCGACATCAGTGCCGAGGAACTGCGCGACTACGTCAAGGGCCAGGTGGCGGCCTACAAGTATCCGCGGCACGTGTGGATTGCCGACGCGCTGCCCAAGGGCTCCACCGGCAAGATCCAAAAGCGGGATATCGTCATCCCGGCCGACCTAGCCGTCCCGTGAGGCTGCTGCTGCTCGCCCCCCCGGGCGCGGGCAAAGGCACGCAAGGCCAGCTGCTGGCAGCCAGGTTCCGGGTGCGGCACATCGCCGCAGGCGACCTGCTGCGGGCCGAGGCCCACGCTGGGGGCCGGCTTGGCGGCGAGATCGCGGCCCACCAGGCCCGCGGTGATCTCGTCCCCGACCAAATCGTGCTCGACGTGCTGACCCCAGCCGTCGTCGATGCGGCCGCCCGCGGCGGCTACATCCTGGACGGCTTCCCGCGGACCCTCCCGCAGGCCGCCGCCGCGGCAGAACTCGCAGCCCGGCTCGGCGTGACGCTGCAGGCGGCGGTCTACCTGCATGCGCCCGAGAAAGTGCTGACGCGGCGACTGCTGGACCGCGCCAGCCAGGACGGACGCGCCGACGACAAGGCCGAGGTCATCCGGCACCGGCTCGAGGTGTTCGCCGAGACGACGGGCCCACTCGTCCCCTACTACACCGAACGAGGCATCCTCATCACTGTGGACGCCGATCAGCCACCCGATTCCGTCACCGCCGACATCCAGGCTGGACTGTCCGCGCTCTCGCTGCCTGTTGACTGAACCCATCACCAGGACGGTCCCGGCGGCTGCGCAGGGCCTGCCGGGTTGATGCTTGCTGGCATGAAGGGCCTCAGGTTGTCTTGATCAGGCCGCCGTCAATGATGTAGTTGACCCCGGTGATGTTCCCGGACCGGCCGGACGCCAGGAAGGTGATCAGCGTGGCGACCTCCTCGGGTGTGGTGAAGCGGCCGGTGGCGAACCCGCCGATCCCGGCGATAATCGTCTGGCGGGCGGTATCAGCGTCCACCCCGGTCGCCTTCGCCACCGTCTCGGCCACCCCGTGCTCGCCGAGCCACAGGTCTGTGGCCACGGGACCGGGTGAGACGGCGTTAACCCTGATCCCTTGCGGGCCGAACTCCTGCGCGAGGGTCTTGGTGAGGTTGACCAGCGCGGCTTTCGCGGCTCCGTAGTCGATCGTGGCCGCGTCGGGCTGGAAGAACGCATTGACCGAGGCGACGTTGACGATCGCACCGGCGCGGCGCGCGGCCATCGCGGTGAGCGCGGCCCGGCTGGCCCTCAGGGCGATGAAGAAGTTCATCTGCATCGCCCAGGCGAAATCCTCGTCGCTGGTGCCGAGGAATCCCTCCGTGCGCATGCGGACGGCGCCGACGTTGTTGACCAGCACGTCGACCTGGCCGTGCTCCTCGATCGCGTGCTGGATCAGCTGCGCCGGCCCGTCTGCGGCGGACAGGTCAATGGCCACGGGGGTGACGCCGTTGAGCCCGTCGAGGCTGCCGGTGGACCGCGAGCCGGCGACGACGTGCGCGCCCTCGCCGGCCAGGGCCATGGTGACGGCCAGGCCGATGCCCTTCCCCGCGCCGGTGACCACCGCTACCTTGCCGTCGAGATCGAGGTCCACAGACGTCTCCTTCCGGGAGCTTGCGTACCGCCGGGTCCGGCAGTGCTACAACTTTAGGAACTTACGGTCTGAGCCCCGGCAGGCGGGGATTCCCGTCCAGCGGCGGCCAGCAGGGACGCTCTCCCGGCCAGCCGCCCCGGGCGGGAGTCCAGCCCTATTAGGATCGGCAAATGCCTATTCCAGCCGCGTTTGACCTGTCAGGCCGGGTGGCGGTGGTCACCGGGGCGGGCAGTCCCGACGGCATCGGTTTCGCTGCCGCCAGGATGCTCGCCGAACTCGGCGCCGCCGTGATGATCACCGCCACGACAGCCCGGATCGGGGACAGGGCCAGCGAACTGTGCAGCGCTGGCCTTGACGCGGCGGGATTCGCCGCGGATCTCACCGACGCCACCGCCGCGCCCAGGCTCGTGTCGGCTGCGCTGCAGCGATGGGGGCGGCTGGACATCGTGGTCAACAACGCCGGGATGATCTCCGCCGCTGTTCCGGTGTTCGAATCCGGCACGGTGGAATCGATGGATCTGGCGACCTGGCAGGCGGCGCTCGCCCGGAACCTGACAACCGCGTTCCTGGTCACTAAGGCGGCACTGCCGCGTATGACGCCCCGCGGCTGGGGGCGGATCATCATGGTGGCCAGTGTGACCGGCCCGGTGATGGCGATGCGCGCGGACGTCGGGTACGCCAGCGCCAAAGCGGGCATGGTCGGCCTCACCCGCGCGATCGCGGTCGATGCGGCCAAGCACGGAATCACCGTCAACGCCGTCGCCCCTGGCTGGATAGCGACCGGCTCCCAGACCCCGGAAGAACATGGCGAAGGGCTAGCCACCCCGGCGGGCCGGAGCGGCTCACCCGACGAGGTCGCCGCAGCCGTTGCCTGGCTGGCCAGCCCGGGCGCGTCCTACATCACCGGGCAATGCCTCACCGTGGACGGCGGCAACTCCATCGCCGAGCAGCGCGGAGTTGCCGCCGTGACCAGTTTCCCGGCCCGCACCTTGCCATCTGGGGGCTGAGGACGCTTACGCGTTCTGGTCTGGCTCGGTGAAGGTGACCTGGAGGGTCCGCTCGTCGGTGCCGCGCACGACCTTTAGTTCGAGGGTGCCGCCGCGTGCCGCCGCGAGCGCGTCGAACAGGTCATCGGGTGTACTCGTTGGCTGGCCCGCGGCCGCCACGATCAGGTCGCCCGAGGCGAGGCCGGCGCGGGCGGCCGGGCTGGCTTCTACGACCTCGCGGATGAGCAGGCCGTCGGTGTCTGCCAGGCCGACGGCGCGGCGCAGTCGCCTGGCCACGTGACCCGGGGCGATGGCGACGCCGAGCCGTGGCGATGCCGCGGTCTCTCCGCGGGCGAGCGCATCGGCGCGGCCTCGCAGGGCCTCGTCGGCGGGGATGGCAAGGTAGAAGCCTTCACCGAGGCGGTTTGTGTTGATCCCGAGCAGTTGCCCGTCGGCGTCCAGGACCGGGCCGCCGGAGGAGCCGGGCAGCAGTGGGGCGGTGTGCTCGAGGCTGCCGGTGATGCGCCGGCCGCGGGGACCGCGGAAAGTCCGCTCGATGCCGGAGACGAACCCGAACGTCACCCGCAGCCCGCGCCCGCCCGGGTTGGCCAGGGCGAACACCGGCTTGCCGATCTCCACTGATGCGCTGCTGGCCCACGGCAGCGCGGGAGTCTCGCCGGTGTCGACGCTGATGACGGCCAGGTCGCTGTCGACGTCGTGTCCGGCGACGCTCCCCTCCGCGGTGCGCCCGTCGGCGAACGTGACCGTCACCTGACTGCCGCGCACGTTGTGCGCGTTGGTCAGCACCTGGCCCTCCCCGAGCACGATGCCCGAGCCGGCCCCCCACCGTTGCCCGATGCCCACCACCGAGGCCCCAGCACCCTCCGCCAGTTGCCTGATGCTTGCTCCGACCTCATCGATGATCGTCATCGATGCCACCTCCAGTAAGTAGTAACTTGCAATCTACTATCAACTATCGGAGTGTCAACGGGGCTACGATTCGCTCATGGCTGAACCCGAGCACGGCTCCTCACCGCTCGCCGAGGCACTGGCCAGAGTCGGCGACCGGTGGACGCTGCTGGTGGTGGAGGCGCTGCTGCCCGGGCCGCGCCGGTTCAACGACCTGCTCAGCCAGATCCCGGGCATCGCCGCGAACATCTTGTCCGACCGCCTCAAGCGGCTTGAACGCGATGGGCTGCTGGTAGCCCGGCCCTACTCCCGGCGGCCGCCCCGTGCCGCCTACCAGCTCACCGCCGAAGGCACCGAACTCGCCGGGGCGCTCCGCCTGCTCGCCCACTGGGGGAGCAGGCACACCGACCAGGCCGACTCCCCGCGCCACCTCGCCTGCGGCACTCCCATCGAGGTCCGCTGGTACTGCCCCACCTGCGATCAGCTCGTTGACCACGAACAGGACCACGCCCAGTTGCACTTCGTGTAACCGGCAGCCCGCCTATGGCCGGCGGATCCTTGGACCCTCGGTCACTGGCCGCTTCTGCGCTCAGGATGCGTCGGCGCGAAATGCTGGGGGAACGCCAGGTTGCGGCACCGCTGATGGCGCAGCGCGCCGCACACGGGGCACGCAGACCGGCTCACCGCCGGCTCCAGCCGGGCGAGGGTATCGGCGTCCAACTTGCGGGGCTCCGGCCGAGCGGGAAGCCTCACCGGCCCTCGCAGTGCCAGTTCGGACACCAAACGCTTGTACTCGCGCTCGCACTCATCGCACCGGCAGCCTCGCGCCCAGGCCAGCACTGTGCCGTGCGGCGGCAGCGCGGGCGGCAGGTTGCCCCATGCGGTCATGCATCCACGGTAGGACAGCGGTTTCCCCGGTTGGTACTACGAGATGACCATCAGGAGCGGCGGCCCGCGTGGCGTCGGGCCCGGGGCAGCCACCGGGCGTGCCAGGTCCCGGCCGCCAGGCGTAGGCTCTTTGGCACACGCGGTCTGGACCTCGCCGGTCACCCCGTCATGAAAGCAGGGGGGCCATAACCATGACCGTCGTCTCGGATCGACCCTCGGTGACCGTCGTCCTCGACGGGGAAATCGACATCGCCACCGCCCCAGCCATCCGGCGCTTCCTCATGGCGGCCATCAGCGGCGGGGATATCCATCTGGCCGTCGACATGTCCGGCGTCACCTTCATCGGCGCCGCCGGGATCGGCGTCCTGGTCGCCGCGGCTAACCGGGCGCGGGAAGCGGGAGGCAGCCTGTCGCTGCTGGCGCCGTCGCCGCAGGTGCTGTTGCTCCTGGACGTCTTGCACCTGGACGCGATCCTGCCGGCAGCCCAGCACTCACTTGACCCCTTCGTAGCGGGCAGCGCCACCTGACGCCTCCCCCGCCGCGGGGCCGGGCGGCATGCTGTGCTGCTCCCGGGAAATATCTACGGGACAGCGTGCGCTCTAGATGATGAAGGACCACATGCGAAAGTGGTTCTTGCACGGGTTTCATGCTCAGGGCCGCTGGTCACCGCGGTGTCTGCGGTCGCTCCGAATGTGCACCAGCCTGGTGGCGGTTCGGAAAAGGTCTTTCTTTCCGTGCACGCGCACGACGATCTTGCCCAGTTGCCCTGGACCCCGGCGGCTAGGTTCGAATTTTCCTAGAGCCGAGACTGGTATGGATGCAATTTTCCGCTCCACCGAGTTCATCAGAGCATGAGCATCGCCCATAGGTCGACCCCGGCCCGGCCGGGCCGGCCAAACAGGATAAACAAGCTGGACAAGCGGCCGCCCACGCCCGCGCCGCCGACGGCCCCGCGCTGGCCGCTGTGGCTCCTGCTGGGCGGGGCTGTGCTCGGAGCCCTCCTGCTCCTCTTCCACCCGGGTATCAAGGGTTCGACGGCCCGGGACTTCAGCTACAGCTCCTTCGTCAGTGAAGTGACGGCCAATAAGGTCTCGACAGCGACGATCAGCTCGACGGGGCTGGTGAGCGGGAAGCTTGATAACGGCGCCGCCTACACCTCCCAGATCCCCACCGCGCTGAACGACAACGCCCTTTCCCCTCTCCTCCTCACGCATAACGTCCAGGTAACGGGCGTCAATTCGAGTTCATCCTCCGTGGCGACCCTGCTTTTCGCGTTGTGGCCCCTGCTGCTCCTGGCGGGCGTCTTCGTCTGGTTCGCCCGCCGCAGCCGTAAGCAGCTCGGCGGAATCATGAGCATAGGCCAGTCAAAGGCCAAGTTCTACGATGAGGAGCGGCCTTCCACGCGTTTTGCGGACATTGCCGGCTATGAGGGTTCCAAGGCCGAGGTCATGGAAGTCGTCGACTACCTGAAACACCCTCAGCGCTACGCGGGGGCGGGCGCGGTCGGCCCTAAGGGCGTGCTCATGGTAGGTCCGCCTGGGACCGGGAAGACGCTTCTGGCCAAAGCGGTCGCCGGCGAGGCGGGCGTCCCCTTCTTCGCCCTCAGCGGGTCGAGCTTCGTCGAGATGTTCGTCGGTGTCGGCGCATCCAGGGTGCGAAGTCTTTTCACCGACGCCCGCAAGCATGCTCCATCGATCATCTTCATCGATGAGATCGACGCCATCGGGGGCCGCCGCGGTCCCGGTGGGTTCGGCTCGAACGACGAGCGTGAGCAGACCCTCAACCAGCTTCTGTCCGACATGGATGGATTCGAGCCGGGCGCCAGCGTGGTGGTGATGGGGGCGACCAACCGGGCCGAGATCCTCGACACGGCCCTGCTGCGGCCCGGCCGATTCGACCGGACGGTGGAGATCCCGCTGCCCAACCAGAAGGAGCGGATGGCGATCCTGGCCATCCACGGGCGGGGCAAGAAACTCGGCCCCGATGTGGATCTCGACACGGTGTCCCGCGGGACACCGGGATTCTCGGGGGCTGATCTCGCCAACCTTGTAAACGAAGCGGCGATCAACGCCGTGCGGAGATGGGCGCGATGTCCTTTCCGCCGATGACTTCGCTGCGGCGCGGGACCGGCTGCTGATCGGCCGGCGTGATGACTCCAACGCGTTGCTGCCCGAGGAAAAGCGCTCTGTCGCCGTGCACGAATCCGGCCACGCGCTCGTCGCCGTCCTGTCCGAGCACGCCGACCCAGTGGCGAAGGTCACCATCCTCCCTCGCGGCGCGGCGCTCGGCGTGACCGAGCAACTGCCGGAGTCCGAACGCCACCTGTATCCCCGGAGCTACCTCACCGACTCGCTCGCGGTGCGGCTGGGCGGCCGCGCTGCGGAGATCATCGTTCTCGGGGAGCCGTCGACCGGTGCCGCCGATGACCTCGCCGGTGCTACCGATCTGGCCACCCGCATGGTGCGGGAATGGGGCTTCTCCGCTGAGGTCGGGCCCATCGGCTACGGCCCGGAAGGACCGAGCCGCGATAACCCGTTCGCTGGCCGTCCTTATGCCGAGGAGACGCAGCGATCCATCGACCGGGAAGTAGCCAAGCTGCTCCGGGAGGCCGAGAGCAGGGCGACAATGCTGCTGCGCCAGAATCTGGACACCCTCGCCCGGGTTATCGATCTCCTTCTCGAGCGGGAGACCATTGACGGCTCGGACCTGGCGGCCATCGTCGGGGTGCCGGAGCGGCCAGCGAAACCAGAAATGGTCTGGGCACCGCGGGCCGTGGCGATGACCCCGGTAGAGGCGGAGCAGGGTGGAACCACCGCGGCCAACGGGAAGGCCGCGCCGGTCAGCTGACCAGGTGGCCTCCCGTCTCGCATCAGCGAAACCTAGACACGAAACCTGGACAAAAGTCATAACCGATCAAAGGAGATCACAATGCCACGCATGTTGCGACGCGCAGCCGTCCTGGGAGCCACCGCCCATGTGGCGTCCAACCGCGGCCAGGCCAGGGCCGAGGCCGACCAACAGGCGGCCGCGGCCGCCGCACCGCCGCCCCCGGCCGTCCAGGATGAGGCCCCGGCCCCGGCCCCGGCCGCCGCGCCAGCCGAGGATCCCTACGGCGACCTGATGAAGCTCAAGGGACTCCTTGACGCCGGTGCCCTGACGCAGGCGGAGTTCGACACGCAGAAGCAGAAGATCCTCAGCGCCTGACCGCGCCGCATCCATCACGAGTCCTCCGACGAACTGTAGCCCGGCCGGTACCTGCATCCAGCCTGGGCCACGGTGGTCATCCCCTGGGCGCTGCCACGGCGGGCTTGCCTGCCGCACTCTGTTGACGGCATCGGGGTCACAGTGGGCGGCTAGGTGGCCGCCTGCTCGATGAGGCGGGCGGCTTGGTTCAGGCCGTCACGGGCCTGGATCGTGGTGGCTGCGGCGGCGAGCCGGTCGTGCAGCATGTCGTCGGTGAGCAGGCGGTCCAGGGCGCTGTGCATCTGGGTGTCGGTGAATTTGTAGGTGTCAAGGCGGATGCCCAGGCCGAGTTCGTCCATGCGCTGCGCGTTGTCGTACTGGTCCCAGAACAGTGGCAGCACGACCATCGGCTTGCCGAAATGGAGGCACTCGGTGACGGTGTTGTTGCCTCCGTGGGTGATCGCCAGCTGGCAGAGCGGGAGGGCCGACGTCTGGGGCAAGAACTCGGCACCGGCCATGTTCGGCGCTAGCTCGATCTCCTGGTGCAGCGGTCCCATGGACACGAGGTAGCGGTACGGTGTCGCGGCCAGGCAGCTGATCACTCGCTGCATCAGCGGCACATCTGCCGACCCGAGAGAGCCGAGCGAGAAGTAGATCAGCGGGCCCTCACCCGCGGCGAGGGCGTCGGGCAGGGTGAACTGCTCCTCGGTGCGCCGCACCGAGGAGTCCAGCCTGTGCCAGGACGGGTCCAGCGGCCGGGCGCGCGGGTAGTCGGCCAGCTCGGGATAGACGTACAGGTTGACCGTGCCTGGGTGGATGAACTCCAGGTCCGGCAGTGGTGGCGCGCCCTGCCCGGTGACCCATGCGTTGAACGCCGCCCAGGCCGGCCGGTGCACCCGATCGTATTCGTCCCGGAACACCTGCCAGCCGGCCGGGTCGGCAGCCGGGTACCCGGAGAAGGCGGGCGGGATGCCTGGATCCTTTATTTCCAGGGGGTTGCAGGACACGATCCGCACGAACGGCACCCCAGCGGTCACCAGGGCCGGGAAGCAGACCACATTGTCCTCGACGATGACATCCGGCCGGGCGCGCTCGATGATCTGAGCAAGCTGCGGCTCGCAGTACTGTGCGCCGCCGATGAGCTCCTCCCAGACCGGCCGCACCCACGTGTCAAGCTGCTCGATCGTCGGCTTGCGGAACTCTGGCGCGGTGTCGCGGACGAAATCCTTCCAGAACTGCCCGGCACCCTGGGCAGCCCCATCACCGGCATCCGGCGGCGCCAGGTGAACAAGGTCTTCCTCAAAGCCAAGCGGCTTCAGCCGCCCCTTCCAGGACGCCTCGGCCGCGAACACCACCCGGTGGCCGCGGCGGCGCAAAACATCACCGATCCCGATGCAGTTGTTGGTAGGCCCGTACGCGCTCTCGGGCATGAACAAGATCGTCAACGGCCGCTCGCTCATAACTGGCTCCCCACACGGCGCCCGGACCAGATCCCAGATCCAACCGGGCCACCCATCCCGGAGGCTGACCGTCACAACCGCCCAGCCGGAATGAGCACCCTAGCGCGACAACGCCAGACCAGGCGCCCCCACCGCAGACCGGCCAGGACCCGCCGATTCCAGATCGGCCAGCCCGGGCCAACACGCTCACGGCGGCAGAAGCACGGGTTTGCTGGTGCAGTCCGGGGCCTGCGCATACTGGCGCCATGCCTGTCCACCTTCATCACATCGTCATTGATACTCACGACCTGCCGGGCCTGGCCCGGTTCTGGACGCAGGCGCTCGGCTGGAAGATCCTCTCCCAGCGGGAGCGCGAGATCGTCATTGGCACTGACGAGAACGCACCCATCGGCATGTGTTTCATGCCGGTCACCGATCCAAAGACCGTCAAGAACCGTGTCCACCTCGACCTGACCACCAGCGCACAAGATCGCGATCAGGAGATTGAGCGGCTTCTCGCGCTGGGGGCGCGCCGGGTCGACATCGGGCAGACGGGCGCCGAGTCCTGGACTGTCCTGGCCGACCCCGAGGGCAACGAGTTCTGCGTGATACGCCCGAAGGAAACGCTCACTCGGTAAGGCTCAGCGCTGGCCGGCGCAGATCGATCCTGTCCGCGGCACGTGCGGACGTTGAGGACGTCGATGTCCAGTGACGGCGACCCGGCCTGGCCTACCGCGCGCCGCGGCGGTGCGCCCGGTATAGACAATGGGCCCCTCGCTGGGGCACAGTAGTGGCTCGATGTGCGAGGGGGAGGACTTCATGCCTAGATTCATGGATTTCCACGACGACCTGAAATTGCCGCAGGAAGCAATCGACCAGATAGCCCAAGGAACACGGGAAGGCGCTACCGACGAGTTCGGTGTGCGCCAGGTTGAGCTTTACCACAACGCCGACGGCAAGGTTTATTGTCTCCTGGAAGGCCCTGATGAGGACGCGATCCGCCAGCATCACGAGGCGCTGGGCGTCTCCTGCGGCGACGTGCACCGGGTAGACAGCCTGCTCTGATCGCCCGATGAGCCTAGTGCGACGTGAAGAATATCGTGCCCTGCGGTCAGAGATAGATCAACGAATTAGTCCGCGCTACGCTGGTCGGGTTTCCCGCCGCCGGTGCAGCATTCATAGTCGGCTCTCATAAAGTTCTGATTACCTGGGTAACTGCCATAGTTTTCTCGTCGTCGTTGTCGCGGCATGGGGTCAGCCGGGGCAGCGGGCCGGGCCTGGGGAGAGAATGGAAGGGTGAACGCTTCCGCCGCCGCTGATCTGGTTCGGTCCCGCCTGGGTGGGTTGATCTTCCAGCGGGTAGCTGGGCCGCAGGGCCCAGCGCGCCGCCGGGTGATCCACGACGCCGCCGGGGAGCGCTGGTTCGCTGAGGACCGCCCGGTCCGCCGGGTACACGGGGATTCCTCGATGTTCGTCGGCGGGATCACGGCGTTGCTGCTGCAGTCCTTGCACCCGCTGGCCATGGCCGCGGTCGCCGGTCATTCGGGGTACCGCGGCGACCCGTGGGGGCGGTTGCAGCGGACCAGCTACTTCCTGGCCGTCACCACCTTCGGTGCGGCCAGCGACGCCCGCGCAGCGATCGCCCGGGTGCGGACGATCCATCAGCGGATCACCGGGACCGCGCCAGACGGCCGGCCGTACGCGGCGTCGGACCCGCACCTGTTGACCTGGGTCCATATCGCTGAAGCCGACAGCTTCCTGCGCGCGCATACCCGCTTTGGCGCCCACCCGCTGGACCAGGCCGGCCGCGACGGTTACGTCGCCGACCTGGCCCGGATCGGCGCCGAGCTCGGCGTGCCCGACCCGCCGCGCACCGAAGCCGAGCTCACCGCCCGCATCGCCTCCTACCGCAGCGAGCTGGCCGGTACCGCCCAGGCCCGCGAGGCTGCCCGGTTTCTGCTGCTCACCCCGCCGCTGCCGGCCATCGCCCGGCCGCCCTACGCCGTGCTGGCCGCCGCAGCGGTGTCGCTACTGCCCGGATGGGCCCGCCGACCGCTTCTCCTGCCCCGCCTGCCGGTGACCGAAGCCGCCCTCGTCCGCCCAGCAGGCCATGCCATGGTTCATGCCATCCGCTGGGCCATCACCCCACCCCCAGCAGCCCACGCCAGCTAAGGCCAAGCCCAGCCCGCGATCACTTGCCGCCATCAGCGAATTGTCAGCGTGGCCTATGACAGGCTGGCCGCAGCAGCCCAGACTGGGTCGCAAGCCATCAAAGGAGAGCGGCATGAGCGTCTACAGGGTGACCGAGATCATCGGGACAAGCGGCACGTCATGGGAGGACGCGGCCGCGGAGGCGATCAGGACTGCGGCCGGGACGCTCCGCGATCTTCGAGTGGCTGAGGTCGTCAAGCAGGATATTCACCTGGACGAGGCTGGCGCGATCACCTACCGGACCAAGCTTCAGCTCTCGTTCAAATACGAGCACGAGCACTGATCTCAGGACTGCCGCTCCCTCGACGGCGGATTGGGGCGCCAACTCCCAGGCCCCATCCGCCCCGCACGCCGGGCGGCAGCGCCCGCTCAAGCTCCGGCCGACGGGCCAGCTTCCCAAAGGCCTTGTCGATGAATACCTGCTCGCACCCGGTGGCGGCCAAGGCGTCACGCTGAGCATCAGGATTCTTCGGCCCGTAGCCTGGGTTATCCCGCCACCATCCGGATCCGCTGGTTGGCGGTGTCGGCGATCAGCAGGTTCCCGGCGGCGTCCACCGCCACGCCCCCCGGGCGGCCGAGTTCGGCGCTGGTGGCCGGGCCGCCATCACCGGAGAACCCCTGGGTGCCGTCGCCGGCCACGGTGTAGATGTCCCCGCCGGTCATCGCCTCGCCGTAGAAGGTGCCGGTGCGGGCCGCCACCACCCGGACCCGCTCGTTGCCGAAGTCGGCGATCAGCAGGTTCCCGGCGGCGTCCACCGCCACGCCCTCCGGGAAGCTGAGCCTGGCATTGGTGGCCGGGCCACCATCACCGGAGAACCCCTGGGTGCCGTCGCCGGCCACGGTGTAGATATCCCCGCCGGTCATCGGCTGCCCGTAGAAAGTGCCGGTCTTGTGCGCCACCACCCGGACCCGCTCGTTGCCAGTGTCGGCGATCAGCAGGTTCCCGGCGGCGTCCACCGCCACGCCCGCCGGGCCGTTGAGCTCGGCGCTGGTGGCCGGGCCGCCATCACCGGAGAACCCGAACGTGCCGTCACCGGCCACGGTGTAGATGTCCCCGGCGGTCATCGCCTGCCCGTAGAAAGTGCCGGTGCTGGCCGCCACCACCCGGACCCGCTCGTTGCCGGCGTCGGCGATCAGCAGGTTCCCGGCGGCGTCCACCGCCACGCCCTGCAGGCTGAGCCCGGCGCTGGTGGCCGGGCCGCCGTCGCCGGAGAACCCCTGGGTGCCGTCACCGGCCACGGTGTAGATGTCCCCGCCGGTCATCGGCTGCCCGTAGAAGGTGCCGGTCGTGTGCCGCCACCACCCGGACCCGCTCGTTGCACACGTCGGCGATCAGCAAGTTGCCCGCGGCGTCCACCGCCACGCCCTGCGGGCCGTTGAGTTCGGCGCGGGTGGCCGGGCCGCCGTCACCGGAGAACCCCGGGTGCCGTCGCCGGCCACGGTGTAGATGTCCCCGCCGGTCATCGCCTGCCCGTAGAACGTGCCGGTCGTGTGCGCCACCACCCGGACCCGGTTGTTTTCTGTGTCGGCGATCAGCAGGTTGCCCGCAGCGTCCACCGCCACGCCCCCCGGGCCGCTGAGTTCAGCGCTGGTGGCCGGGCCACCATCACCGGAGAACCCCGGGGTGCCGTCACCGGCCACGGTGTAGATGTCCCCGCCGGTCATCGCCTGCCCGTAGAACGTGCCGGTCGTGTGCCGCCACCACCCGGACCCGGCCGTTGCCGGAGTCGGCGATCAGCAGGTTCCCGGCGGCGTCCACCGCCACGCCCCCCGGGCTGCTGAGTTCGGCGCTGGTGGCCGGGCCACCGTCACCGGAGAACCCCGGGGTGCCGTCACCGGCCACGGTGTAGATGTGGCCGCCGGTCATCGCCTGCCCGTAGAACGTGCCGGTCGTGTGCGCCACCACCCGGACCCGGTTGTTGTCGAAGTCGGCGATCAGCAGGTTCCCGGCAGCGTCCACTGCCACGCCCTCCGGGAGGCTGAGCTCGGCGCTGGTGGCCGGGCCACCGTCGCCGGAGAACCCCTTGGTGCCGTCGCCGGCCACGGTGTAGATGTGGCCGCCGGTCATCGGCTGCCCGTAGAAGGTGCCGGTGCGGGCCGCCACCACCCGGACCCGGTTGTTGCCGAAGTCGGCGATCAGCAGGTTCCCGGCGGCGTCCACCGCCACCCCGGCCACGCTCTCCAGGAGGTTGAGCGCGGCGCGGGTGGCCGGGCCACCGTCGCCGGAGAACCCCTGGAGGCCATCACCGGCCACGGTGTAGATGTCCCCGGCGGTCATCGGCTGCCCGTAGAAGGTGCCGGTGCGGGCCGCCACCATCCGGATCCTGTGGTTGCCCACGGCGGCGATCAGCAGGTTCCCGGCGGCGTCCACTGCCACGCCCTCCGGGAAGTTGAGCTCGGCATTCGTGGCGGGGCCACCGTCGCCGGAGAACCCCTGGATGCCGTCACCGGCCACGGTGTAGATGTCCCGGGCGGTCATCGGCTGCCCGTAGAAGGTGCCGGTGCGGGCCGCCAACACCCGGATCCTCTGGTGCAAAAAGTCGGCGATGACCAAGTTGCCGGAGTGGTCCACCGCGACCCCGCACGCGGACAGGCTCGCGCTGGCCGCGCGGCGGCCATCGCCGAGCGGCCCGCCGTCGCCGGCGGTGCCCGCCGCCGTGGTCAGCCGGTCGGTGCCGGGGCTCACCTGCCGCACCACTCCGCTCAGCGATGTACAGGTGCCCGGCGCCAAACGACACGCCGCACGGCGCAACGCCGACCCGGGTGGCCCGGGCCGGGCCGCCGACACCCCCGGCCACCGTCGAGATCACCCCAGGCGAGCGGGATGCCGCAGACGCAGACGCCGACCCGGCCGCACCGGCGGCTGCGGGCGCGAGCAGGGCGATCGCCGTGGTGGCCACGAGCACGGCACGCTGAGAGGCTTTCATGATGTCCTGCTTCCCCGCCGGGCATCCCGGCGGATAGTCCGGGTCACCGGCCTGTGCAGGGAGTGACCCCTATGTGTAGGACTCCAGGCAGGAGGTAACAGTTGACGAAGGCTACGAAAGACTGTCTCCGGCAGGCCGCGCATGCCCGCAAGTTCGGAGCGGGTTGCCCACGACGCCGGTTTACCAGGGGGACGCGAAAGCATCGCCAGGTGGTGGCCGGTGATGCCCGGCGCACAGCCTGAGCTGCCGCCGCTTATCGTCGGGGTGGCCGTCAACTTCCTCCGGACGGCAAGGCAACCGAACGGGGCGCTGGGTGCTTCAAATCAGTATCATGACTATCTCCTGCCGACTCCGGTGATGACTCGCGCACGGCGATGAGTTCGCCGAATACGCGGCTGCCAGCATCCCGTCTTTGCGGCGGCTGGCCCTGCTGCTGTGCCGGAACTGGCACGACGCCGACGACCTCGTCCAGGCAGCGCTATCAAAGCTGTGCCAGCACTGGTACCGGGCCGCGGCGGCGGACAGCACCGATGCTTATGTTCGCGCCATCCTCGTCCGGGAGTTTGTCCGGGGACGGCGAACGGGCTGGGCAAGGCGGGTGAGCGTTACCGGCCAGCCGCCTGAGATCCGGGCTCCGGCGGCCGACCTGGACACCCTCCTGGACCTGCAAGCTGCCATGACGGCCCTCGCACCGCGTCAGCGCGCCGTGCTGGTGCTCCGGTATTACTGCGATCTCGACGTAACCCAGACGGCTCAGGCGCTCGGCTGTGCTCCTGGCACGGTCAAGAGCCAGACGGCCAAAGCGCTAGCCACCCTCCGGCGCACTCTGGCGCAAAGCTCAGAGTCCGCTACTGCCAGTACCACCTGCCAGCCCGCCACAACTCAGCCAGCGGGCCGGACCGGCTGCTCGGACGAGGTGCCCGGCCATGCTTGAGGACAACCTTAGAACGCTCTTCACTGTTGAAGCCGAGGCAGACCAGCCGCCGTCGCATATCAGCGTGCCTGCGGCTGGTCGCAGCGCCCGCGTGCGGCAGCGCCTGCAGCGCGCACTCACTATCGGCAGCCCTCTGCTTGCCGCCGCCGCGGTCACCGCGGTGATCGCCACCTCGGTCGCCCTCGGCGGCGGTGGCGAGAGGATTGCGCGCCCGACGAGGCCGACGATGCCGCTGGCCGTGCCGGGCTCTGCCGGCTGGGTGCGCCTGCCGAGAGCTCCGATCGCTCCCCGCAGCGAATATGCGGCCGTCTGGACCGGGAAGAAGATGATCGTCTGGGGCGGCTACTCGGGGAACACTCAGTACGGCGACGGCGCCGCTTACGACCCCGCGACCCGGACCTGGACAAAGCTCGCCGCCGGCCCCCTTGCCGGCCAGGACCTCCCCGTGACCGTATGGACGGGTAAAGACATGCTCATCTTCGGCGGCTCGGGGACCTCTGGGGCCCCCTCCGACGGCGCCGCCTATGATCCTGCGACCAACACCTGGCGCAAGCTGGCGCCGATCCCAGCCTCTCTCGGCGGCAATCTCACCGGCAGCGGCAGCTACGCCGTGTGGACTGGGAAGGTCATGGTGGCGTGGGGTTTCTTCGGGAACGGCGGCGGGGCGCATGGTAACGGCTCGCTGGCCGCTGCAACCTACGACCCGGCGGCGAACTCGTGGACAACCGGGACGGTGGCGCCAGCGCAGGCTCCTTTGTTCGGTGAGGCCTTCTGGACCGGCAAGCAGATGATCGTCTGGGGATCCTCAGCGGATTCCCCTGAGGGCTTCGCCTACAACCCGGCCACGGAGAGATGGTCGACGCTGCCAGCCGCACCACTCAGGAGCGCCGCACGCGAGTCGATGCTCGCCGTATGGACCGGCAGGTACCTGGTCGTTGGCGGCGGAGACAGCTCAACAGGCCGCCAGAAGGACGCCGCCGCCTACGACCCCGCGACCAACAACTGGACGCGCCTCCCCAATGCACCCGTGGGGTTCGAAGGGAACGGAACCGCTCCGGACATCTGGACCGGAGCCTCCGTCATCACGATCGAAGACGCAGTCCCCGGTGGCCGCCCGCTCAGCCTGGACCTCACCACCCGAAGCTGGTCCCTCGGGCCGAAGGCGCCGGTGCCCGGACGGCAAGAAGCCCACGAATTCTGGACCGGGTCAGAAGTGCTCGTCTGGGGCGGCGGGGTTCCCGTCGGCAACTCCTGCTGCAAGGCAGTCAAGACCGGATACAGCTACACGCCGTAGGCCCCGGGGCAGCGGAACCGGTCAGCTGGCGCGCCGGTAGGCGCGGACAGCCAGAGGCACGAACACGATGAAGATCCCAGCCAGCCAGGCGATGCTCTTCCACAGGTCCGCTGCTATCGGGCCGCCCAGCGCCAGCGAACGCATCGTGTTGACCACGTAGGTGACCGGGCTGGTTGCTGGCGAACGCCTGCATCCAGCCGGGCATGGTCGAGATCGGCACAAACGCGGAGCTGACGAACGTGAGCGGGAACAGCCAAATGAGCCCGAACGCCTGCACCGACTCCTCGTCCCCGATGGCCAGCCCGGTGAAGGCGGCGATGGTGCAGATCGCGATCCCAAACACGGTGGCCAGCACGACCATGGCCACGGCCGGGCCGAAGCCATTCAGGAACCGGAACCCGACCAGATACCCCACGCCCACGATGATCAGGATCGTCACCAGCATCCGGACCGTGTCGGCCTCCATCCGGCCGGTGAGCACCGCCGACCGGGCCATCGGCATTGACCGCAGCCGGTCGATCACGCCCTTTTTCAGCTCCTGCGCCAGCGCGATGGCCGTGGCGAACGAGGCGAACGCCGCGGTCTGCGCGATGATCCCCGGCATCAGGAAGTTGACGTAGCCGCCGGGCGTGCTGACCGGGATCGCGCCCCCGAAGACGTAGACGAACAGCAGCACGAACATCACCGGCTGGATCACGGTGAACACCAGGTAGGCAGGCACGCGCATCCAGACCAGCAGGTTTCGCTTGGCGATCATGAGCGAGTCGCTGACCGCCCATCGGGCCTGGGTCAGCAGGCTGGGCGCCGACGGCGCCGGGGCCGGTGCTGTGGCGACGGCGCTCATGACCCTGCCCTCGCGGTGTCCTTGCCGCCTTGCTGGCCGCCCGCTTTCCGGCGGCCCCGGCGGCGCCCGCCTGCCTGGTCGTCCTCCTCGGCCGCGTGCCCGGTCAGGGCGAGGAACACGTCATCGAGCGAGGGCCGGCGCAGCGCCAGGCCGCGAGTCTCGACAGCGGCGCCGTCCAAGCCGCGTACCGCCTCGATGAGCGCCTCCGAGCCGCGGCCACCGACTCCCACACTGATCACACCGGTCTCCTCGTCCACATGGGGTTCGCTCTCGCCGATCTTCGCGATCGCCGTAGCGGCATCACTGAGCCGGGCCCGGTCCGGCACGGTGAACTCAAGCACGTCCCCGCCGATGCGGTCCTTCAGCTGCTCAGCCGTGCCCGCGGCGATGACCAGGCCATGGTCGATGACCACGATCTCGTCGGCCAGCTCGTCGGCCTCGTCGAGATACTGGGTGGTGAGCAGCAGCGTCGTGCCCCGGGCGACCAGCGAACGGATGATGGCCCACATTCCCAGCCTCGACCGAGGGTCCAGGCCGCTCGTCGGCTCGTCAAGGAACAGCACCTTGGGGTGGCCGACCAGGCTGGCGGCCAGGTCCAGGCGCCGCTGCATGCCACCGGAGTAGCCTTTGGCCGACCGGTCAGCGGCGTCCACCAGGTCGAACTGCTCCAGCAACTCGGCGGCGCGGCTGCGCGCATCCGCCCGTCTCAGGTGGTACAGCCGCCCGATGAGCTCGAGGTTTTCCCGGCCAGTGAGCTCCTCCTGAATGGCCGCCGACTGGCCGGCCAGGCCGATCGAGCGGCGCACCGCGGCTGCCTCGCGGACGACGTCGTGGCCGTCCACCACGGCCCGCCCCGCGTCCGGCAGCAGCAAGGTCGTCAGGATGCGCACGGCGGTCGTCTTGCCCGCGCCATTCGGCCCGAGGACGCCGAGCACCGTCCCTTGCGGGACGGACAGGTCGATGCCGCGCAGCGCGCGCACGTCCCCGAACGACTTGGTCAATCCCTCCACCAAGATCGCCGGTCCTGAACTTGTCAGTGACACCTAACCTCCCGTGCAGACTGGCAGCCGCACCTGCGGTACAGCGCCACGAACTTACCGGCCGCCCTGCCATACCGCGACCGAAAAACCCTCCGGGCTCCCCCACCCACAAACGCTACCGACGGCCTCTGACGTTCCATAACAGCCTCACCCCGCTGCCCGGCGCGGCAGCGGGATGCCGTCATTTGCGCAACGCGGGAAGCAGGCCGAGCGCGGTCACGATGATGGCTGCCCCGGCGAGCGCCATTGCGCCCCCGGCTGAGGTGATTTCTGCGACTGCCCCGAAGAGGGCGGGTCCAGCGCCCTGGAAGGTCATCAGGCCTGTTGAGAGCAGGCCGAATGCCTGGCCGAGGACGGGCGCGGGCACGACGTCAAGGAAGCGGCGCTGGATTCCGAGGATATAAGCGGGGCCGATGCCGGTAACGACCAGAAGGCCTGCCGCGACCGGCAGCGGGGGGCCAGCGGCGAAAGCGAGAAGTGGCAGCCCGGCCGCCATCATGAGGGGGATGGTGAGCCGCTCGCGGGTGGCGGGCCGCAGTAGCCTGCCAGCGGCGAAGTCTCCCGCGATCATCCCGGCGGGGACGCAGGCAAGCACCAGGCCCGGTGAGCCAGCCGGGAAACCGTGCTGGGCGGCGTAGGGGACGATCAGGCTCTCGGCGGCGGCGATGAAGGCCGGCGGCAGCCATGTGGCCAGCAGCAGAATTCGCACGGCTGGGTCGGCGATGAGCTGCCGGTTCACCGTCCGGCTCTGCCGCAGCATGGATACTGGCGGCTGGCCGGCGGGCTTTGCCGTCGCGGGCAGGCTGGGCAGCCACACCCGGATCGCCGCTGCGGCCCCCAGGTGGCATGCGGCGGTCACCAGCAGGGCGTGCTGGGTGCCGAGGGCCGCCACAGTCGCGCCGCCCGCGGCAAGGCCGAGGAGTTGCGCAGCGGAAGCGGCGATGTTTGCCAGTGAGCGCCCCAGCACGTACGCGTCGCCGTCGAGCGCTTCTGCGATCAGCCGGCTGGACGCGCCGCCGAAGACCGGCGTCAGGCAGGCGATGCCGGCGACCAGGGCCAGGCTCGCCGCGACGGGCAAGCCCGCCAGTGCGAGTACCGCCGCGGTGGCGGCTTCCAGGCCGTAGCCGGCGGTGAGGAGCGGGCGTGGCCGCACGCGGTCGGCGAGGGCGCCGAGCAGCGTTCCCCCGATCGCCTGCGGCAGGAAGGCGACGCCGTAGGTCATGGCGGCGAGCAGCGGGGAGCCGGTGACCGCGAAGATCAGCATCGACAGCGCCACCGTCCGCAGCGTGTCGGCGCCGATGGCCAGTGACCGGGTCAGCAGCAGCAGCCGGAATCGGGGCTCGGCGAACACCTCCCGGTAGGTCACCTGCTGTGCTGCGGGGGCGGTTGTGGTCATACAGCCAGCCTTCGCGCCAGCCGCAGCGAGAGCCATTGTTACGTTTCTGGACGTAAGGTTGGGAGCGTGCTGCGGTTTGAGGTGGGCGCGGATGACCTGCTGCGGAGCCGGTTCGCGATCTCGCCGCTGTTCGAGCTGGACAACCTGCTCCGCAAGCTCTCCGGCCTGTCGCCGTACCGGCTGCCCGGCGCCTGGTCGGCCCGGCTGATGCCGGTCTACCGCAAGCTCCGCGCCACCACCGACCTCGATGCGGTGCTTGCGCTGCACAGCCGCACGCGGGGGCCCGGCTTCGCCGCACCGCCGCCGCGCAGCCTGGCCCAGAGCATCGAGGACGACCTGGCAACCGTCCGCACGACGGCGCTGGCGGACGCGCGGCGCGAGATCGCCCAGTGCCTGAACCTGCGCCCCGCCTATAACGAACGGATCCTGACTATCCTGCGCAGCGACGATGTCGTGGAGCGAACGGCCCGCGCCCTGCAGACCGCCTGGACAGAACTGCTCGCCGCCGACTGGCTGCAGCTTCGTGCCCTGTGTGAACGCGATGTCGTGCACCGCGCCGGGCAGCTGAGCAGGTCCGGCTGGGTCGCGGCGCTGGATGGGCTGCACCCCCGGGTCCGCTGGCGCGACGGCGCCATCGAAATCCTGCGCTCCGCGGAAAACCGGACCGTCTCCCTCGGCGGCCAGGGGCTGCTGCTGGTGCCCTCGGCGTTCTTGTGGCCGCAGGTGTCCGCGCACGTCGACGAGCCCTGGCCAGCGACGCTGATCTATCCGGCGCGCGGGATCGCCGCACTCTGGGAAACGCCGTCCGCGGTCATCCAAGGCGCGCTCGGCACCCTGGTCGGCCGGGCCCGCGCTGGCCTGCTCACCGCGCTGGACGAGCCTGCCAGCACCACCCAGCTAGCCCGCAGCCTCGGGCTCGCCACCGGCGCGGTTGGTGACCATCTCGCGATCTTGCACGGCGCCGGGCTGCTCACCAAGGCCCGGTCCGGGCGCTCGGTCCTGTACCGCCGCACCCCGCTCGGTGACGCCCTCGTTGCCGCAAGCTCGGCGATCCGGTGAGCACGGACTCAGCCTCCGCGCCGGTCGGGCGGTCAGGCTGAGCCGTGTGCCGGCCACTGGCCTCTTGGACTAGCAGGGGGCCGCGCTTGTCCTACCTGTGGAGGGGGCGTAGCGTCCCGAAGAGGAAGGTGTGCTCGTTTATCTGCGTGCAAAACGAGATTGAGATTCCTCCCGGCTGCCCTGGACCTCGGTGGCGCTTCGCGCAGCCAAGCCGAGGTGGCATATGGCAGCACCTGTCCCCCACCGTGCTCCGTTCTCCTTCAGTGACCAGCGGATTCTGTTCTCTGCCCGTGGTACGCGTGTCGTCTTGTGGGCGGCGGCCGGCACCATCGGGCCACCCCGGCTCGGAGCGGGCCTGGGCGGCTACGAGCGCAGCGACAGAGGTGACCAGGTTCGCGGCCGGTAAGGAGGTCTTCGGCATCAGCCGGGGTTCCTTGCCAGCTTGATTTCGTGCCGGGGCTTCCCGGCAAGACTTGCCGTGGAGGCACCGTCATGGACCAGCCAGCCGGTTCCGCCGCCCCTATCCCTCAGCCTGCCGTCCTGGCCGTCACGCCGGCCTCGCCGGCAGGCGTTTCGCCCTCCGATCGGGTGCCAGCGCTCGCCTGGTTCATCGCGGCGGTGTTCGTGGCGGTCGAGCTCGCGGTGAGCGGCCGGTACGGCTTCATGCAGGACGAGCTGTACTTCATCGAGGCTGGGCGCCATCTGGCGTTCGGCTACGTGGATCAGCCGCCGCTCACGCCGCTGCTCACCCGCGTCTCGGAGGTAGCCGGTCTCAGCCCTACAGCGATCCGGGTCATCCCGGCACTGGCGGGCGGGGCGGTGGTGGTCGCGGCGGCCCGGTTCGCGGCGCTGTTCGGCGCTGGCCGGCTCGGCAGGGTGCTGGCCGCCCTCACCATGGCATGCACTCCGGTCCTGCTCGGGGCCGACCACGTAGACAACACCACGCCGCTGGACCTGCTGGCCTGGACGGCAGTCCTGCTGTGCGTCACCACGGCACTGCTGCGGCGCAGGCCAAGGTGGTGGCTTGGCGCCGGCGCCGCGGCCGGGATCGGGCTCGAGACCAACAACCTGATGCTCCTGCTGCTCCTAGGCCTCGGCCTGGGCGTCCTCCTCTCCCAGTACGCCGCGGTCCTGCGCACGAGATGGCCGTGGCTGGGCGCCGGCATTGCCGCGGTGATCTGGGCTCCCAACCTGATCTGGCAGGCCACGCACGGGTGGCCACAGCTGGCCATGGCTTCGGCGTTGCATCAGCAGAACGCCACCCTGGCCGATTACCTGGGCGGGGTGCCAGCCCAGCTGGTCTACGTGGGGCTGGTGGGCGCGGCGCTGGTCATCGCGGGCTGCATCAGGCTCTGGCGGACACCCGAGCTGCGGTTCATCGCCATCGCCGTCACGCTTGTCGTCGTCTACGTGCTGGCCTGGGTGCCAGGCAAGGCGTATTACACCGACGGGTTGGCACCCGCTGTGCTGGCAGCCGGTTCCCTCGCCACCGAGCGCTGGATCGCCCGGGTTCGCCGGCCCCGGCTGCTGCGGAACGCCGTATTCATCGCGGTCCTTGCCGCCACGGCCGTGATCTTGCCCGTCGACCTGCCGCTCGTGCCGGTCGGTGACCTGCACAACCTGCCGGCTTCCGCCCAGCACAGCTCCAATGTCGGGGACACGGTCGGCTGGCCGCAACTCGTCCACGCGGTAGCCGCGCAGGACGCGGCGCGGGTCCGCGCCGGCCAGCCGCCAACATCGATCTTCACCGGCTACTACGCAGAGGCAGGTGCGCTGGACGTCCTGGGCTCCGCCTACCACCTGCCGCCCGTGCTCTCCGGCCACAACGCCTACTGGATGTGGGGGCCCGGGCACGCCTCCGACCGGACAGTCCTCGTGGTCGACGCACTGGGCTCGCTGCGCCCCCATTTCGCAAACTGCCACCTCCTTGCCACCTACCACGCCCCCTACCAGGTGCAGAACGACTGGACCGGCATTCAGATCGGTATCTGCACCGGCCCGGTGGCCAGCTGGCACACACTATGGCCCCACCTCAAGCACTACGGCTGAACCACAAGCGCGCTAACAACCTGCGCGAAACGTCGAGGGCCGGGCGCAGCAAAGGGATCGGCTGGTGCCTTGTCCTTGTATAGGGCCAGGAGGCGCGCGGTCATCGTGCCGCCCTCCTGTACCGCGCCAGGACTGCGGCACCGGCCTGCCCGGCCGACACGAGCTCCAGGTCGGCGGGCTGGCCAGCGGGAAACAGCCGCTCGCCGGTGCCGAGGATGGTGGGGAAGGTCAACAGCCGGTACTCGTCGATCAGGTCGTTGGCCATAAGTGTGTGCACGATGCTCAGGCTGCCGGCGATGATTACGTCCCGCCGCTGGCGCTTGACCGCATCGATGATGTCGCCGTCCACGGCTTGTGAGTTCGCCCACGCCGAGGTGCCGGTCAGGGTGCGGGTGGCGACCAGCTTCGGCACGGCGTTCATCCGGGCCGAGAACGGGTCGTCGCGCCTGGGCCAGATCCCGGAGAACAGCTCCCATGTCTTCCTGCCCAGCAGCAGGACTCCCTCATCCAGCACGCTGCCGAGCCGGAACTTGTCCCCGGCGACCGCTTCGGGGCCGTGCCGGAACGCCCAGCCGCCGGCTGGGGTGCCCCCGGACCCATCAGGGTCGGTGACGATCCCATCCAGGGTGATGAATTCGATGACGATAACGCTCACCGTGGCTTCCCTTTCGCTCGATGCTCACCGGTACATACCGGCGGCATCACCGGGACTCATCGCGGCGGGGTGGACCTCGGTGAATGCGCTCGGCACTATGAGGCTTGGCTCAGCCCCAGTTCGGCGTATTCGGCCAGAAGATCGCTCAGCGAGATGCCACGGCGTGTGGCCTCGGCCGCGAGCCGCTCGGCAAGCTCGGCAGGAAGGACGATGCTGCGGCGGACGCTATCGTCGCGCTCCCAGCCCTCGTCACTGAAGTCACGCACGCTCGCTCCTCTCCTGTGCCAGCGCTCCGGCGTCGTTGACCGCGACGTAGCGGCGAAGGATGCGGTCACTCAACAGGCCAAGGCAGCTGAGGTTCGGAAACCCCGGCCCTTGCGCGAGCCCTGCCATGACCGGCAGGTGCAGCGGCGGCGCCAGGCCGGACACGGACAGATCGACGTCGATCCTATGGTCAAGGTCGCCGTCGCCCAGCGCACCCCGGTAGCGGCCGGCGGCGTCCTCACCCAGGAGGGCCTCGAACCAGCGCCCATCAAAGCCGATGGCAACAACAACGGCATCATAGGCAACACGCTCGCGCTCATCGTCGTATGCGATGGTCACAATCACGTCTTGCTCGCGCGCCTCAATCGCAGCCGCCCGCCCCGCAAGCGCGCGGAAGCCACGCGCCTGGTTGAGCGCCGCCTCGGCTTGCAACGAGAAGACACCACGATCGGTGCGCTCAAGAAACTCACGCCGGTGCGTCTCGGCCAGCCGGGGCCAGTCCGCGGGATCGGAGTAGAACCGGTTCTCGTCGTAACTCTCGCCGCGCGAGTACAGGACGCCGCGAGCGGTCAGCACGTCGATCGTGGAGCGCTTGTGGAAACGTTTCACCAGATCGATGACCACCGACGCGGCAGTCTCGCCGCTGCCGATAACGCAGACATTCTGCGCGCGCTGATGGTTGAGCTCATGTGCCGCGAGCCAGTAGGTCCGCCCGTCAAGGACCCGGGGGTGATCATGCGGCTGACCAGGCACCGTGATGGCCGGCCCGGCACCGGTGATGACCAGGCCATCGGCAGCAATCTCATCACCCGCCGCGAGCCTGACCTCCCAGCGATCACCGCCGGTGACCTCCAGGCCGGTCACGATTCCGGAGACAATCTCCGCCTCCGCCGCGTCGGCGACTTCGCGCAGGTATGCGCTCCACGCGCGATGCGTCGGACGCATCCGGCCGCGGTCGATCCAGTCGCTGTAGGCGCCGTGCCTAATCAGGTGGCGCTGCCAGCTGTACTCCGCCATCGCCGCGACCACATCGGCGGATGCATCGCCCCAGCCCGCCGTATACGGGTAGCCGACGTCCTTCTCCGGCGGCGTCCCCAACGGCAGCAGGCCGTTGGTGTATCCCTGGCGCCCGCTCCAATTCCCAGCGGCCTGGCCACGGTCGACCAGCACAACACGCGGCACCGGCAAGCCGGCAGCGGCGAGCGCACGGGCCTTCGCGGCGATCGCAATGCCCTTCGGGCCGGCGCCGACGACAGCAAGCATTGGCACCTAGCGAGGATAACCACGTATCGTCGGCAAGGCTGCCGCGCCCGGAGCCGAACTACCGCCCCTGGCAGCCAGCCTCCCATCATCGACCCGCACACCGACCCGTCGGCGGCCCCAGTCCGGCACCGCTGGAAGTCCTGAATGATGGCGCGGCTGACTCAGGACGAGACCCTGTCGGTGCGGTGCGGCAGCTTCCAGCCGGGGCGGACGTAGTGGCACGTGTACCCGTTGGGGTAATGCTCCAGATAGTCCTGGTGCTCAGGCTCGGCCTCCCAGAACGGCCCGGCGGGCGTCACCTCGGTGACCACCTTGCCCGGCCACAGGCCCGAGGCCTCGACGTCGGCGATGGTGTCGTCGGCGGTCTGCCTCTGCGCATCGCTGAGGTAGAAGATGGCGGACCGGTAGCTGGTCCCGATGTCGTTGCCCTGTCGGTTCAGCGTGGTCGGGTCGTGGACCTGGAAGAAGAACTCCAGCAGGTCCCGGTAGGAGATCTGGTCCGGGTCGAAGGTGATCTCGATCGCCTCGGCGTGGCCGTGGTGGTTGCGGTAGGTCGCGTTCGGCACGTCACCGCCGGTATAACCAACCCTGGTCGAGATCACGCCGGGGAGCTTGCGGATGAGATCCTGCATGCCCCAGAAACAGCCGCCAGCGAGGATGGCCTTCTCGGTCTTCATGATGTGCTCCCGGTGTTTTGTGGCCGCTGGGTGCGTGCGCACGGCGCAGGGTGTGCAACCACGTACGGGCAGACGCTATTTCAGGCCCTACGATCCTCGGGCCGGCCTTG
>CAVXMG010000018.1:0-76249 GCA_963762735.1 uncultured Actinomycetes bacterium
GCGGCCGACTGCGGCCAGCCCTTCGGCGGCGATCACGTGCCGGGACCTGTCTGTCCCGCCCGGCTTGGCGAACAGTCGTTAGCCTCAGGTGATGGCGCTGCTTACCATTGACTCGCCCGAGGCCCTGCCATCACGCCTGCAGAAGCGCCGACGTCACGGTATGTGAAAACCTCATCATTATCGGTGCGCGCGTCCCTGCCGATCTATATTGCACCGGCTCTTCGAGCCTGGTAAGCGCCGGCCGCGCAGAACTGGCGATTAAGGGGCATAGCTGGAAGATGATCAGATTGACTCTGGACGTTTGATCGCGCCCGATACGGAGGTTCTGGCTAGAGTTTCCGCAGATCAGAGCCTTTTGGCTGACGGTGTGTAAGACCGTCGGCCCCGGCCGATTCAATCAGGTGCGACGGGGCGCGAACATGAAGGCTATGTCTTACGTCCTTCCCCGCGATGTCGACGAGCGCCCGATCTCGGTGATCGGCGGCGGGACGCTGGCCGGCGCATCGCCATGATGTTCTCGGCCGGCGGCAGCCGGGTGCAACTGTTCTCTCGCTCGGCTCGGCGCGAGGCCGCCAGACGCTTCGCCGACGAGCACGCCTCCGATGTCCGCGGGCAGCTCGGCCTCGCCGCCAGATCGGCGGGCACGGTCGAGCTGTTCGACACGCTGGAGCCCGCCGTGGCCACGGCGTGGCTCATCATCGAAGCGGTGTCCGAAGACCTGGCGCTCAAGAAGCAGGTGTTCCGCGAACTCGGCCGCCTCGCCGGGTCCGACGCGATCCTGGCGACGAACTCGTCGTCGTATCCCAGTAGCCGCCTGCTCAACGCCGTCGAGTCCCCAGAGCGGCTCCTGAACGTCCACTTCCAGATGCCGCCCGAGCTGATCGCGGTCGAGCTCATGTCGTGCGGCAGGACCGACGCCGCGGTCATCGACGCCCTCGCCGGGCGGCTGCCGCGCTACGGGTTCGTGTCGTTCACCGTGAGGCGCGAGAGCGTCGGCTTCTTGTTCAACCGCATCTGGGCCGCCATCAAACGCGAGTGCCTGATGGTCGTCGCCGAGGGCGTATCGACTCCCGAGGAGGTCGACCGCATCTGGCGGCTCTCGCTCGGCACGGCGCTGGGGCCGTTCCGGATGATGGACCGGATCGGCCTCGACGTCGCGCTCGCTGTCGAGGAGCACTACGCCACCATCCGCGACGGTATCCCTGCCGCCCCGCGGGAGCTGCTGCGCGACTATGTCGACGAGGGGTTCCTCGGCGTAAAGTCCGGCAGGGGCTTCTACGACGACTACGGCGACTGACCGCGGACGACCCAACCGGTCGCACGGTCCCGGCGTTCATGCGGCTTCGCGCCGGATCGGCGCTGCTGCAATCCACGCCTCGACAGCGAATACCCCGCGAGCTGGGGAGTCACGGGGTCCGGGGAGGATGGGAACAGGATAGAACGTCAGAGCCTGGCGCATCTGCGCCGTGACGTCAGCCGGGGCAATGACCTGCCCTGGTCATCGAGAGGCAGGCGCGCCCGGGGTGAAGATCAGGCTGGCAAGCCCTGGCGGCGTAAGCATACGGGCACCGGCAAACAGCCGGGTACTGCGGACGAGCTCTACGGCCATGACGCCGGAGTGTGTCATGCCGTCGCCCCGCGGATGGACGGACGCGCCCAGGTCGTCGCGGAAGGTGACCGAAGAACCATCGCAGCCGCGCAAGTAGCCGCCGTTAGGTATGCCGGGGATAATAACTGTGGGATGGCTGCGGCCAGCCAGAACCGGCTGTTCTGGCGTATCGCGGATTGCGGTCTGTTCCTGAGTAACCGTGGGATACCCCCTGTTGACTGCCCGACCGGGCAGGCAACGGGCACGAGCCTTAGATCCGTTGACAGATCCGTAGGAACCGCCGGACTGTGCCAGATCGATCGGGCGCGCGGCGGGCAGCCGCTCGACGCCCGTAACGCTCATTCGTTAAGTACTCGCCTGAGTACCGGCTTGCCGTAACGTCTTCGTATCGCCGGCTTCCTAGGCTGACGGTCAGTTGAACACGACAGTCAGCGCTAACAGGGCGCCGCGAACCGAGGAGGACGCCATGGCAGAGCCAACCGGACCCGAGACTGCTGCCCGCCTGCCGGCACCGGGAGCAACGCGCCGCGCGACGCCAGCAACTGGGCGGCGAAGGTCGATCGGCTGCGGGTCGAAGCGCGCGCGGGCATGCGCGGGACCAACGTGGCAGGCAAGCGGCTCACCGGCCCGGTGCCAGGGATTCGGCAAGCTGTGGCAGAAGACCTACTCCGTCGACGTCGGCCCCGGCATCTCGCCGGAAGACGCGATCGCGGTCTGGAAGGCGCACTTCCCGGAGTTCTGGCCGGAGGGAAGCCGTTTCGCAGGCGCCCTGACCGGCATCAGCCCCGGCGACGTGGCCCTGCTCGACATCGCCGTCGGCGGCGGGGTCAAGATGTCCACCGGCGTGTTCGTGCTGTACGCCGACGCCGAGTCGTTCGCCTTCGCGACGCCCCAGGGGCACCAGTTCGCGGGCTGGATCACGTTCTCGGCCGAGCGCTCAGCCGAGGCGACCGTGGTGCAGACGCAGGTGCTGCTCCGGGCCGGTGACCCGCTCTACGAGCTGGGCATGCCAGTCATGCACCGTATGGAGGACCGTTTCTGGGCCCCGACGATGATCGCGCTGGGGAAGCGCCTCGGCGTGGCCGACCCGACCGTCCAGACCCGATCGGTATGCCTGGACTCCCAGCGCCAATGGCGCCGCGCGGGCAACGTATGGCAGAACTCCATGGCCCGCAGCGTGCTGCAGACCGTGGTCCCGCCGCTCGCCGCCCCGCGTCGCCGTCGCCGTCGCCGCCAAGGCCAGCCCGCCGCCAGCTGAGCATCCGGCCCTCACCGCCGAGGTGGCCAGCTCGCTCACCGGAGCGGGCGGTGGCGGCGGGGGGCTGGACGGTCACCGGGTGCTGGCCGCACTGGCGGCAGGCCGTCGACTACAACACTGTCGTACCTGGCCTACCGAAGGATCTCCGCACCGCTTTTGTGCCGATCTTCACTCGCCTCGCCGCAGAGGGACCGACCGGAATCTGCCGCAGGGGCGCCAGGACCAGGCATCGTCAGCCGACTGACTCCCGTGACGGCCGCGGCTCCGAACTCGATCATGGCGGCAGGGTCGGCAGGCATGGCCAGGCAGGGGGGCAAGGAACTCGGTGTCAATCGCGTCGCAGTGCTGGTCTACGGCGGTGGTGCCATCCTCCTTGCCCCGTGGATCGTCGTGCCGGCGCTGAGCCGGAAGCAAGAGTACCGACGGCTACCACCTCCGGCTGTCGTCACTGGGAATGTCAGTATTCATAGTGGCCGGGCTCGTCCGGACGGCGATCACGTGTCGTCGGCAGTATCCCGGCGTGGTCGCGCCGACCTCATTGGCGGCGACGTTCCTCTTCATCTCCGGCTGGTCAATACGATCACGGTGAAGCATGCTCCGCTGGCGATCGCGCTCGCCTATGACGTGTTCGTTAAGCCGAAGTTACTTGGCGGTGGCATGTCACCTAAGGCGCTGACCTGGGCCTTCGCGAGTTCGGTGGCCAAGTCTTCTGGCTACATGCTGACCAGCGCAAACGTGATCATGGTATCTGGTCATGGTCACGGATTTTCTGTACAGAAAAACCATGCCCTGATCAGTGTTCCCGCAGGTCAGGGTAGGAATATCTACGCAGAGTTACAGTAACTTCGGGTTAAGCTCCCGACGATCGTGCTCGCTCTGTGGCTGGCACTTCGCATGGCGAGAGATCGAGGTGCCCATTCTTTAGTGCCCGCATGGGTGCCGACGGCGTTCGTCGCGGCGAGAGTCCTTCTCGTCCCCTGGTTCGTGGCCGTCCTCTTGCTAATCCAGCGGACTAACGAGTTGCACAATCTGCGCCTGCCTGGACCGGCCTTGACATCTTTTGAACTGGTCAGCACGACAGCAAGCGGATGGTATCTGTATCGGCGCTCGCCTTACGTAGCGGTGAGCGCGATGGTCACCGCTACGCTGATGCTCAGCGACGCATGGTTCAACGTCGTGACGACGGTCCATGTAGCTCATAGGGCTGCACTGGTCATGGCACTGGTAGAACTCCCGCTCGCCGTTTACTCGGTCGTCATCACAGGCCGCGAGGTGCGGTCGTGGCCCACAGTTGACGCACCGAACTCGTCGTTCTGAGCGCCGTCGCTGCTATGACCGCACCTGATCTACAACGCTCCTATTCGGCGCTCGGCTGGCCTGAGGTATGATCCTTCATTGCGCTTCGTAGTCACCCTTCGTCTGAAACAACGCGCACACTGCCGCCGTTCGGCGTGATTGCGGGACGCTCACCAGCTATCAGTTGAGGAGTGCATAACAGGCTGATCTGGCGTGGAGCGAACTCCGCGGGGGCGATGCCGGAGCTGACCGCCCCGTGCCTCGCGGTCAGCTGGAGTCCTTATCCCCGGGTTACCTGGCGTGGGCTGCAGGGCGGGCTCGTTTACTTCGTCGGCCCCGCTCAGCTGCGATGCCGGGTGCTGGGCCATCGTCCGCAGTGTGGGCAGGGCGGCGAGCGAGACGGGCATCGGCAGCAGCAAGGCCAGCACCCTGTAGACGAATACGCCGGCCACAGCGACCGCGAGCGGCGCGCCGCTGACCCAGATGGTCAGGGGCAGGATCAGGGCCAGCACGCCCGCGCCGGCCAGTGGCCCGGTCCGGCGCGTGAACACCATCCCGGTGGCGAAGCCGACGAACAGCGCTGCCGCGTTCATCTGAACGCCGAACATGGCCAGCCCCGCCCAGGTGGCCAGCGCGTCGGCCGCCCAGAACAGCGCCATGCCGCACAGCGCGGACCCCCAGCGCAGCGGGTGGGTGAACAGCACCCGGATGATGCGGATCGAGTCCAGGAAGATACCGAGCTTGCCCCGCCAGCCGGCCCGGTCCCGGAACCGGCCGCCGTACCGGTCCGCGGCCCAGAACCCGGCCAGGAACCCCGGGATCGGGATGACCGCCCAGGGAATGGTGAAGTCCCGGCGGCTGGCCACGCCCGGATACCAGCACGGCGATCGCGGCGGCGCAGCCGCCGATCGCCAGGACGCCGTGCTCCAGGCCGCCCAGGGCGGCCACGCGTGCCTTGGCCTCACTCTCCTCCGCCCCCGCGGCCTGCAGCGCGTACTGGTCAAGCGCGCCTCCGCCATGAGCGAGGAATCCGCCGAAACCCGCGGCGACCACTGCGCGCATCTGCCGGTGAGGCAGCCTGGGCCGCCTTCGACGCGGAAAATCCCCCGGTACGCGTAGTAATAGCCGACGAAGGAAACGAGCAGGGCGCCGGCCAGCGCGATCAGCCATCTCCCGTCGAAATCGCCCAGTACGGCCCGTACCGGGACCACGGCCACGTAGGCCAATCCGGTTCCGGCCGCCAGTTCCAGCAGGATCGCCACGCCGGCCAGCACCGCCAGGACGCTGCGGCGACGCCGCATGTGAACCACCGACAGCCGCGGCAGCGAGACACCATGAGCCAGGCCTCCAATACTTCCCAACGCCAGCCCACCGCTGCCCGGTAACAGCCCGATCATGCGCCCCCATTCCTGGCCACCCTCGCCTTACCTGCTCGCCGGCTCACCCCGCCGCCCCGGCTCGGCTGGTGCGCACCTCCCAGCGGGCCCCGGTGTCCGCTTCGGCTGCACGGCGACGGTCAGCATGTCACGGCAGGTGACTGAGGACGGGGCGGTGCGGTCGCGCGGATCCGCCGATCTGGCGCCAGTCCGTCGGCTCGCTGACCGTCCCTGCCGAACCTGAACGGGCGTTCTGCTGAATCGCCCGGGCCATCTTCGCACGGGCCGCGATCTTCGGTTGGGTGGCCAGCGTTGCCTGCGGTCTGGCTGCTTGCCTTTGCCGCGTCCGGCCTTCAGGGTCCGGAACCTTTCCTGGCTGGCCCGGCGCCGCCGATGCGAGAAGAGCTCACGACATGATATCTGGAAGGTTTGAGCTTCATCCGGCGCGGAACATGGAGCCATCGGAGCGCCGCGTCTCCGGCAGCTCAGCTGGAACGCGGTCCGTATGTGGCGGCGCTGGGTGCCGCAGGACACAAAAGGAGCCGGTCATGGGTCTGGGCAAGAAGGCTAAGCGCGAGGCTAAGGCAGTTAAGGGCAAGACTAAGAAAGATGCCCGCAAGGTCAAGCACAAGGGGAAGAAAGCCAAGAATGCCGCGAAGCATTGACCGGGCTCCCTCAGTTATATTACCGGTCCTGGGTCGGGTTGGCCGGGGGTAATTCCCGGGGCCATCCGGCCTGAGCTGACGTACGAGAAAGGCCAGCCCGGCGCCGCGCCGATGTGGCAGTGGACGCGCCAGCGCCCGCAGGCAACCACTCCGAGGTCCCGATCCGGGCAAGCTGTCCACGTGTGGCAGCAGAACCGGACGATCTGCGCGCCGCCGCCCGCTCTGCGGAAACGACTGCCTGCCGCCCCCGAGTCGGCGATAAGGTCGCTTCACGCTCTCGAGCAAGAGTTACGCTGCGTAACAATCGCTGGTTACGGTCAGCACGCGATATCCGCCTTATTGAAGAATCGGTGCCAGGCGTTACGGTTTGGATCGTAGCGTTCAGAGGTTCCGGCAGGCCTGGCTCTCATATCCGCTGCCGGCCGGTCATGGCCTGGCTTCCGAACGACGTGCCTGCCTGCCGGGACCTTGCCGCGGTGTGGCTCGTAAGAGGTGCGACGCCCGGCCGCTCTGGAATAAGGCATGCCCGCCGCGGTCCTATCTGGCGCAAAGCGAGGGAAGGGTAGGTGGTGGCGGCGGTGATGATCGGCGTGGACCCGCATAAAGGCTCGCACACGGCGGTGGCGATCGGCGCGGATGAGGTGCTGCTGGGCCAGGTGCGGGTGCGGGCCTGCGCCGCGCAGGCGGAGCGGCTGCTGGCCTGGGCGAAGTCCTGGCCGGAGCGGAGCTGGGCGGTCGAGGGCGCCGGCGGCATGGGGTACCTGCTGGCCCAGCAGCTGGTGGCCGCGGGGGAGATGGTGCTGGATGTGCAGCCCAAGCTGGCGGCCCGGGTGCGGCTGCTGGCCACGGGGAGGTGAACAAGAACGACCCCGACGATGCCCGGTCGGTGGCCATCGCGGCGCTGCGCTCGGCCGCTGCCGGCCAGGTCAGGCCCGATGATCACGCCGCGGTGCTGAAGGTGTGGTCCAAGCGGCACCGGGACCTGAGCCGGTCCCGCAACCAGGTCGTCTGCCGGCTGCACGCGGTGCTGTGCGAGCTGGTCCCCGGCGGCGTCGTCAAGGCGATCTGCGCCGCCGCGGCCGCCGCGTCCTGGAGCAGGCCGGGCCGGGCGGCGCGGTCCAGCAGGCCCGCCTTGAGCTGGCCGCCGAGTTCCTCGCCGACCTGCGCCGCATCGACGCCCAGCTCCGCCAGACCAGGAAGAAGCTGGCCACCGCGGTCCGGGCCTCCGGCACCACCGTGACCGAGGTCTTCGGCGTCGGCCCGGTCATCGCCGCCACCGTGATCGGCGACGTCCGCGACATCTCCCGGTTCGCCAGCCGGGACCGCTTCGCCGCTTACAACGGCACCGCGCCGGTCGAGGTGTCCTCCGGCAGCCGGAAGATCTACCGGCTGTCGCTGCGCGGGAACCGGCGGCTGAACCACGCCATCCACATGGCCGCGGTCACCCAGATCCGCTACCCGCACAGCGAGGGCCGCGCCTACTACGACAAGAAAATAGCCGAGGGCAAGACCCCCAAGGAGGCGCTGCGCGCCCTGAAGCGGCAGGTCAGCGACGCCATCTACAAGCACCTGAAGGCCGACGCCGCCCGCGCCGCCGCAGCCAGCGCCGGCCCGGGAGGGCAACCGGGGAACGACTCTGTCGCCAGCGCGGCCGGCTCGCACCCCGAACACCGGCTCTTCGGCCAAGCCACTCCCGGACCTGTCCCCACCCTACGACGCCCAGCTGACCAGCAGAAAAGGGCCAGCTCACGCGCCAGGAAAAAGACCGCCCGAACCACTTGACACAAAGAGGCATCGATATGGACGGCTATGCGCGAATCGGAAACCTCCGGCCTGGCCGCGCTTAACGATCTTTATGAGTGCAAAGCGCGATCAATAAACACAGCCGGGCCGTGGACCGGGACTGAAACGCGCACAGGTAGGGGTCCCGCCGCACGGAGCGAGTCAGCTGACCGCTCGCCCCTGGGGGCTAGGTGGCCGGGCGGGGATGCGGACGCGCAGCACCGTCTCGCCTGGCCGGGAGTCGATGGCGATCGTGCCGCCGTGGCGCTCCACGACGATGCGCCGTGCGATGTCGAGGCCGAGGCCGGTGCCTTTGCCCGACGTCCTTGGTCGTGTAGAAGGGCTCGAACGCGCGGGCCGCCACCTGCGGCGGCATTCCCGGGCCGGTGTCGCCGACCTCGATGACGACGTCGTCCCCCTCGGCCCGCGTCGCCAGCCGGAGCGTGCCCGTTCCGTCCATCGCGTCGATGGCGTTATCGATGAGGTTGGTCCACACCTGGTTGAGCTCGCCCGGGTAGGCCTCGATCCGGGGGACGTCGGCGCTGTAGTCACGCACGACCGTGACACCGGCGCGGAGCTTGTGGCCGAGCATGACCAGGGTGCTCTCGAGGCCGTCGGTCACGTTGATCTGCTGCATCGACGCGCGGTCCATCTGTGAGTAGGACCTCATGGCGGCGACCAGTTCGGAGATGCGCCGGCTCGATTCCTTGATTTCTGCCAGCAGCGTCGCGGCGGACAGCGTGCTCGCCACCCACTCCAGGCCCGGTTCCAGGGCCGGTCCCTGCAGCACGGTCGCTGCCCGCTCGCACCAGGCGAGTCGACCCCGGCGGCGGCGAGCGGCGGGGCGATCATCCACTCGCCAGCGATGCCGTGGCTGGTCGAGCCATGACGACAGGGCCTCCTCGTGGTCGGCCAGAGCCAGCGGGTCGCGGACCGCCGCCTGGGGCTCGACCTCGCGGCGCAGCGTGTCGAGCGCGGTGAACTGCTGGGCCGAGAGCTCGGCCTGGGCGAGCCGGCCGAGGGAGGAGAGCAGCGTCTGGCATGCGGCCTCGAGGGCGTCGACCGCCCGGGCGGCGGCAGCTGCCGGGTTGTTGATCTCGTGCGCGAGGCCGGCGGCGAGCGTGCCAAGGGTGACGAGGGATTCGCGCTGCCGTGCCGTCGACTCGATGGAGCGGGCGGTGTGGTACAGCCCCTGGATGAGGTGCCTGCCGAACGGGAACCAGGCGTTGAACCGGTCCCGCAGTTCTTCCGCTGGCACCCGGAGCACCCGCCCGTCGCTCGCTCCCCGGCCGGTTGCGAGATAGACGCCGTGTTCGTCCCAGGCGCGGAACCCGCCGGCCCAGCGGCCCGGCACGTCCATCTTCCCGACCACGGTGTCCTCGCGGCCGATGTGGCGCACCAGGTCGACGGCACCGTCAACGAGCACCCACCAGAAGTCCGCGTGCTCGCCCTCGCGGAACAGCTCGACGCCAGGCTCGACGCGAACCTCGGTGCCGCCCGCGATCAGCTCCCTGAGCTGGTCGTCGGTCAGGCCGTCGAAGAGGCTGAGAGGGCGAAGCTCGTCGGCGCGCATCAGATCGTGGCCAGGTAACGGTGCACCAAGTGGATCGACATCGCGCCCTCACCTACGGCCGACGCGACCCGCTTCATCGAGTCGAGCCGGACATCGCCAGCGGCGAACACCCCCGGCACGCTTGTCTCGAGGGTAAACGGCGCACGAGGCAGCGGCCAGCGCCCGGCATACACGGGACTTAGGAGGTCGGGACCTGTGACGACGAACCCTTGGCTGTCCCGGACGACGTCGGGGCCGAGCCACTCGGTACGTGGCGAGGCGCCGATGAAGATGAACAGCCAGCATGCCGGCACCTCCTCCGCGACGCCGGAGCCCTTGTCGGCGAGTGTGAGCTTCTCGAGGTGACCATCGCCCTTCCCCGCCACCACCTCGGTGAGATACCGCACCTCGATGTTGGGCGCGGACGTGATCCTCTCGACGAGGTACTGGGACATCGTGCCCGCGAGCGTCGCAGCCCGGGCCACCAGCACTACTCGCTTAGCGTAGCGGGCCAGGTTAAGCGCGGCCTGTCCGGCCGAGTTGGCGGCACCGACGATGTAGACGTCGTCGCCCTGGCGTCTGGCTCGCCTCGCTGGCGTTGACGCCGTAGTAGACGCCCCGGCCGGTGAGCTCGCCAAGCCCTGCTGTCTCCAGGCGCCGGTAGGACACGCCCGTCGCCACGATCAGCGCGCGTGCCTCGATCTCCCCCGACCCGTCGAAGAGCGCGGCGCGCACAGGCCCACGGGTCTCGAAGCCGACGACCTCACGCGCGAGCACCATCTCGGCACCAAAACGGGAAACCTGAGCGATGGCGCGGTGGGCGAGGTCAGCGCCGGTCAGCCCCTTCGGGAACCCGAGGTAGTTCTCGATCGCCGCGCTCTGACCTGCCTGGCCCCCAGGCGCCTCACGCTCCACAACGACGGTGCTCAGCCCCTCCGACGCTGCGTAGACTGCGGCGGCCAGGCCAGCCGGGCCGCCGCCCACAATGCACACGTCGTACAGCGGCTGCCGGGCGCTGGTGCGCAGGCCCAGCGCGCCGGCAAGCTCGAGCGTCGACGGCGAGCGGAGCGTGTCGCCGTCGGGGACGAGCACGAGCGGCAGATCGGCCGGCGTCGCGTGCGCGAGGTCGCGCAACCGGCAGGCCTCGGCGTCGCGCTCGATGTCGTACCACCGGTAGGGCACGTGGTTGCGGGCCAGGAATATCTTGATGTCGTGGCTGCGGTCGGACCACCGGTGCCCGACCACCCGCACGTCGGAGGTGTGGTCCGGGTTGGCCTGCCGCCAGTCGCCGAGCAGGTCGTCGACGACGGGATATAGCCGCTCCTCGGGAGGGTCCCACGGCTTGAGCAGGTAGTAGTCCAGGCCGATGTCGTTGATCGCCTTGATCGCGACATCGGTGTCGGCGTACGCCGTGAGCAGCAGGTACTTGGCGTCCGGCGCATGGCTGCGCGCCTGCTCGAGCATCTCGATGCCCGTCATCTGCGGCATCCGCTGGTCGGCCACGATCAGTGCCACCGGCTGGTCCGCAGGGCCAGCCTGGCCAGCATGGCCAGCGCCTCGGGCCCTGACGTCGCGCGCACGATGTGGTAGTCGGCGCTGTAGCGGCTCTGCAGGTCACGGGTGATCGCCGCAGAGACTCTGGGATCGTCATCGACCGCCAGGATCGCGGCTTGCTCATCTGTCGTTCCCTTCAACTGTCAGCGCGAGCCTGCCCGGCGCGCATCGGGCGGCCAGATCGCAGGCCCAAGACCGGGGGCTGATCACCCCGCGTTTCGCGGTTCCTGCCCCGGGCGGCTCGGTGCGGACGCGTCCCATCTGATATGCATGCGGCTCATGCATATTCGGAGGCCGCCCGGCCGACCTGATACACGGCGAGGTAACGGACCGGGCCAGACCTCCGTGACCCGGCTCTGGGTCAGTCCGAGTACGGGCGTCGATGACGTCGGCGTACTTCGCGTGCACCGCCCGGCGCCTGAGCTTGAAGGTGGGCGTCAGTTCCTCGCTCTCGGCGGTCCATTCCACCGGCAGCAGCCGCCACCTCTTGACCTGCTGGACCCGCGCCAGCCGCTCGTTCGCGTCGGCCACGGCCTCGGCTACCGCTGCCAGGACGGCCGGCTCCCCGGCCAGCTCGGCCAGCGAGGACGCCTCGATCCCGCGGGCCCTGGCCCAGGCCGGCGCCACGTCGCCATTCAGGGTCAGCAGCGCCACCACGTACGGCCGCCGGTCTGCGTAGCTGAGCGCCTGGCCGATCAGCGGATGGGCGATGAGCAGGTTCTCGATCGCGGCCGGTGAGATGTTCTCCCCGCCCGAGGTGATGATGAGGTCCTTCTTGCGGTCCACGACGGACAAGAAGCCGTCGCGGTCCAGTGACCCGATGTCGCCGGTGTGCAGCCAGCCGCCGGCGTCGATCAGCTGGACGGTCTGATCGGGCAGGTTGAGGTACCCGGGGGTGTTCAGCGGGCCGCGAGTCAGGATCTCTCCGTCATCGGCGATCTTCACCTCCGCTCCCGGCACCGGCCGCCCCACGGTACCCAGCCGGAGGCGCGGGGGGTGTTGGCGGTGACCAGGCCGGTGGTCTCGGTCATCCCGTACACCTCCAGGATCAGGACTCCTGACATGACGGCTCGCTGACGGGTTGTGATTGGGCCCTGACCTCGCCCTGGCCTGGACTTATTGCTTTTTCTCCGTCCTTTTCCGGCGTGTCGCGGGGTCTTGGCGGACCCCTTCCTGAGAAAATTAATGCAGTAACAGGGCCGGGTGGGATGGGGTGGATGATGGCAGGGATGCTGACCCAGCTTCCTCTGCCGCTGCTGCCCGCCGGGGCTGCCGAGCTCGCGCCTGGGGTCGGGCTGGTCACTGGCGATGATGGCGGCGGGCTGGTGTCGGTGCACGGGCTGGCCACGTTCGCCTGGGATGCGGGGGATGAGGCGGGCCGGCGGCTGGCGGCGGTGCAGCTGGTCCGGCTGCGGGCGGTCAGCCAGGCGCAGGCCGCGGCGGCGTTCGGGGTGGATCCGGTCACGGTGTGGCGGTGGGATCAGGCGCTGGCGGCGGGCGGGGTGGCCGGGCTGGTTCCCTCGCGGCGGGGCCCGAAGGGGGCCTCGAAGCTGACCTCGCAGCTGGCAGCGCGGATCGGGGAGCTGGAGGCGGCGGGGGCGACCTTGAGCGAGATCGCCGCGGCGACCGGGGTGTCGACGTTCAGCGTGCGCAACGCGCTGGGCCGGGTCGCCTCCGGCGGGCAGCACGCGCCTGCCGGGGCCGTCGCAGACAGCGCCGGCCTGGTCGCGGGGGACGATGACGAGCGCCCGGGCGCGGCGGTTGCGGTGCTGCCGGACCCGGTTCCCCGGGACGGGGAGCGGGCGCTGGCCCGGTGGGGGCTGCTCGGCGAGGGCGCCGAGCCGGTGTTCGCCCCCGGTGCCCGGTATCCGCTGGCCGGGCTGCTGCTGGCGCTGCCTGCCCTGGAGGGCACCGGCTTGCTGGATGCCGCCAAAGAGGTGTACGGCCGGCTCAAGGACGGGTTCTACGGGCTGTCCGCCACGCTGCTGACGCTTGGTGTTCCTGGCGCTGGCCGGGGAGCCGCGGGCCGAGGGCGCCACGCGGGTGCCGCCTGCGGCGCTGGGCCGGGTGCTGGGGCTGGACCGGGCGCCGGAGGTCAAGACGATCCGCCGCAAGCTCGGCGAGCTCGCCGCGGCCGGCCAGGCCGCGGACCTGATCATGGCGCTGGCCCGCCGGCACGCTGCCACCCGCCCCCAGGCGCTGGGGTTCCTGCACGTGGACGGGCACGCCCGCGTCTACTACGGCACCCGGACCGTGCAGAAGACGCACATCGCGCGGCTGAAGTTCCCTGCCCCGGCCACCGGGGAGACCTGGGTCACCGGCCAGGACGGGGAGCCGGTGTTCATGGTGGTCGCCGAGCCGTCGGACTCGCTGGCCGGGGAGCTGCGCCGGCTGCTCCCGCAGCTGCGGCAGGTCGTCGGCGAGAGCCGCCGGGTGACGGTGTGCTTTGACCGGGGCGGCTGGTCCCCGGCCCTGTTCGCCGACATCACCGGGGCCGGGTTCGACCTGCTGACCTGGCGCAAGGGCCCGGCCCCCGACCTGCCCGCCGACACGTTCACCACCATCACCTGCGCCGATGACCGCGGCCGCCAGCATGCCTACGACCTGGCCGACACCACGATCACGCTGACCATCAGCGACGGGCCGCGCAAGGGGCAGACGGTCAGCCTGCGGCAGGTCACCCGCCGCGTCCCCGCGAAGGCCGGCGGCACCCGGCAGATCCACGCCCTCACCACCCGGACGGACCTGGCCGCAGGGGAAGTCTGCTGGCGGCTGACCTCACGATGGCGGGAGGAGAACTATTTCCGCTACGCCCGTACCCACTTCGCCCTGGACGCCCTGGACTCCCACGCGGCCACGCCCGACGACCCGGACCGGAAAGTCCCGAACCCGGCGAAGAAAACCGCCGCCGCCCAGGTCCGCCGCGCCGAGGTCCTCGCCGCCGCGGCCCAGGCCCAGCGCGATGCCAGCCTGGCGGAGCTGCGCAACCCGGCGCCCGGCCAGCCGGTCACCATCACCAACCAGATGATCAACGCCCTGGACGCCCCCGTCGAGGCCGCCTGGGCCGGACTCCAGGCCGCCCAGGACGCCGCGGCGGCCGTCCCCGCCCGCATCCGCCTCGGCGAGATCGCCCCGGACATGGTCCGGCTGGAGGCCGAGGTCAAGCAGATCACCCACGCCATCCGGATGGCCGCCTACAACGCCGAAACCGCCCTCGCCCGGGCGCTGGACGGGCACTACGCCCGCGCCGGCGAGGAGGCCTACGCCCTGATCCGCGAAGCGCTCACCGGCTCCGGCGACATCATCCCCGGCCACGGCGAACTGCTCATCCGGCTCGACCCGCTCACCGCCCCGCGCCGGACCCAGGCCCTCGCAGCGCTCTGCGATCAGCTCACCCAGGCCCACGCCCGCTACCCCGGCACCGGGCTCATCCTGCGCTACGAAGTCAAGCCCACCCCTGCATGATCTTTATCCCTATGTCAGGAGTCCCTGAAAACGGCCGGGCAGGGAATGCGGCCAGGCCGTAAATTTTTGCAGCGCCGAACTTGGCCCGAACGCCCGCTCATGCCGCATTGCGTGAAGGGCCGCAGTAGACGGAAACCTTCAGACCGCCAGCCCGCAGAGTCAGCGAGATGGCAAGACGGAGTGCGTCAGCCCTCCTGGAGCAGAATCTGGCGCGCTTTGGCCAGCATCCGCTTCTCCCCACCCCCGGACAGGCCGCGGCTGGCATCCCTTTCCGCCAGGTCGCGGACTACCTCAGCTACCCGGGCCAGATCCCCGATGCCAGCTTCTGCAGGTTCGCCTGATACCGGCGCGGCCAGCTGGCCTCATCGCTGCCGCCGCTGAGCACGGTTACCCCGCAGCCGATCTCGAAGCTTCCTGGACCCAAGAACCAGAGTCCCGTTCCCAGGATGACAGCGATCGGACATACTGTCATGCCGCGGACAGGGTCGAGCGCCGCCGGCACGGCGGGACCTTGGCCATGCCACTGGGCTGTCGCCAGCCGTGAACTCTGCCGGTCGAGGATAGACGCTAACGAGAAGCCCGTCGCGGGGAGCAACCTGAGTCTGCGCGTGCCCGCGCATGTAGCCGCCCAAGTGCGCGATTGTGTCAGGTTGTGTACATGGCTGAGGTCGTTGTGTTCGGCGTCGTTGCGGCGGACGTTGTCCTGCGTGTTCAGCGCATCCCCGCCCCCGGCGACCATGTCAATGCCGAGGCGCTGGGATGGCGCATCGGAGGGAGCTCGGCCAACGTGGCATGCGGGCTCAGCACGGCTGGGCACCACGTACGTCTCGTCGGCCCGGTCGGCACAGACTCGATGGGCGACAATCTCCTGGCCGAACTCGAACAGTGGGGCGTCGATACCGAGTACTCGTTCCGTGCCGATACTGCGTCCCCGCGCACCCTCATACTGCTCGACGACACGGGCGAGCGCACGATCATCGCGGTGGACAGCGGGGCCGGGCCGTCGTCTTTCCTGCCCGTACGCGGGCCGGATCTGAGGTCAGTCGATTGCGTCTACGTCGAGGGTTATACCAGGTACCCAACCGGCACAGCGGCCGCGGCTGAGTCGGCTCTTCTCGTGACATCTCCCCCCGTACCTGGCGCAACAACATGGCCTGCGACCGTCGTGGTCGGGTCAGAGACGCAATACAGCGATGCCACCTCGGCAGGGATGTTTGAGGCCGTGCGCTCCGTATCGGGTGAGCGGCTCAAGTGGGTGGTGGTGACGCGAGGGAGGGAGGGTGCCGATGCGTACGCTGCCTCCAGCGAAGTGCATGTTGATGCCGTTGCAGCCGACCAGATAGACGCGACAGGTGCCGGTGATGCGTTTACCGTCGGCCTGCTGCACGGGCTGCTGCAAGGGGACGACATGGTCACAGCGTTGCAAGTCGGCGCTGCGTGGGGTGCGGCGACAGTGGCCCAGTTGCGGTCGATTCCAGTGCCGTGGGAGGAACTCGCCGGCCCGTTCCACTAGCCAGGCGACATCAGGCCTTTAGCGGCGGATGCCACCGAGCGTGGCCCCCGACAGTTTCCCGATCTTCAGGCTACGGGCTCGCGCTGTGAAGGACCCGAGACCCACCGAGCTACCGGGCCGTACCTGAAGCCAGCGGCCGCGTAACAGCCTGGCAGGTTCAGGTCAGTCGCCGATTACCAGCCGGGTTGTGTCTCCGGGCCAGACCGTTCGGGTGAAGTCGACCGGGCTTCCGCGCCGGTCCTCGTAGATGTCCTCGCGTACCAGCACCGCGGCGTCTGAGGGTAGCGCCAGCGCGGCTGCCTCTTCGTGGTTGGGGTGGCGGGCGGTGACCTGGCTGCTGGCCAGGCGGACCTGCTTGCCGAGGTAGGTGGTCAGCGCGGCGGGCCAGGCATCGGTAATCGCCGTGGACTGCGCGATCGGGGTGCCCTCGGCCAGCTCGGCCGGGATGTAGCTGACGCGGAACTGGACGGGGGTGTTGTCCGGGGCGGCCGCTAGCCGGCGCCTCACGATCACCTGCCGCGAAGGGTCGGTGATCCCGAGGGCCATGGCAGCGTCGGCGGGCGGTCGCTCCGCGCGGACATCAAGCGCGGCAAGCCCGTTATCAGTATCCGGGCCGACGCTCCCGTGAGCCGGGATCGTGTGAACGGGCCAGACGGTCAGCCGGCCGGGGACTGCGGCTGGCGGCGGCGCCTTGCGCGCGGGTTCGCCCGCGGACGGCGCTGGCCCCGGTTGCGGGCCGCCGGTCGAGATGGCGCCGCGGGTGCCTTCCTTGCGTGCGTACCCGGCTGCCGCGAGTTCGTCGAGGACCTTGCGGGCGGTGGTGGTGGAGACCTCCCACCGCTCCATGATCTCGCGGATGGACGGCAGGAGCGCGCCGGCCGGGTAGACGCCTGCGGTGATCTCGCTGGCGAGCTGATCGCGGATGCTCGCGTACATGCGGGTCGTCGTGGTCTGGGCCGTCTCACCCATGGCACTACCTTCCTCAAAGGATTGCGCCTACAACCTACCGCGCAAAGCTCTACGTGTAAAGCTTCGCTCTCCCAAGCTTGCAGATCAGCGGCCGCGAGACACGCGATCCCAGACGTCCCGGATGCCAGCCGCCCTGGTGCGGTCGTAGAGCAGCACATCGGCGCCATCTGCCTCCAGCCGCTTCCTGACCAGGGCAAACACTCTGCACGCAAAGTTATGCGCGCAAAGATTTGCGCTCCTCGGCATCCGTGGTACATACTCGTGCGCATAGAGTTCTGCGCGCAAAGCTATGCGCCATGATGCGGGCGGCTCCTCGCCGCCGCCGAAGGGAGTGATGCCCGATGCCAGACATCGCCAGCACCACAGACCCGGTCGCCATGACCTTGGCCATCGTGGCGCTCCTGATCGCCCTGGGCGTCCTGGCGCTGCTGGTCCTCGTGCTGGTCGGCATCCGCCACGAGGAACGGCACATGAGCCTGACCAGCGCCCCCCGCACCCGCATCGGGGCGATCACCCGCCACCTGACCGGAGTCGGCGTCCGCACCCCCGAAGCCGGCCCCGGCAACGACCAGGACCCCGATTCCTGCCCCGAAAGGGATCTGACATGACCGTTGCGATCCCGGCCGTCACCTTCCCGGGCGCCGGAACCGGCCGGGACATGACCGGCCACCCCCCGGCATCCGGCCTCCTGGTGATCATGGCCGGTCCGGCCGCCCCGGCCGCCCGGCCCCGGCAGCCAGCCCGCCCCTCCCAGGTGGTCCAGGGACCGTTCGGGCCTGTGGCTGCGCAACGCGGCGGCCGGGCTGTGCGTCCTGGCCGCGGCCGCGGCGGCGGTGAGCTTCACCGCCCAGTACCGGATGGTCGACGCCACCCGCCACCTGCCGGTGGTCGCCGCCCTGGAGGCCGCGATCCCGGACGCCGCCGCGCTGGTCTTCGCCTGCCTGGGCATCGCGCTGGCCCTGCACGGCCGCCGCGCGCTCCGGGCCCGGGCGCTGAACCTGGCCTCGGTCGCCGCCAGCGTGTTCATGAACGCGATCGCGGCCGCGCCGGGCTGGCGGAACCTGGCCATCTGGGCCATGCCGCCGGTCGCCTACGCCCTGGCCAGCGACACCCTCATCGGCGTGTCGTCCTGGGCGCTGACCCGCCACCAGCAGCTGACCGCCGCGCTGGCCGCCGACGCGGCCACCCCGCTGGCCATCCTCGGCGGCCTGATCTTGTGGCTGCTGCGCCTGGCCCTGGCGCCGGCCTCGACCCTGGCCGGGTTCCGCGCCTGGGTGCTCGAGGAATGCCCGGTCGCCCCCGGCCGCCGCGCCGCCCGCCCCGCCCTGCCGCCTGCCCGGCCCGGCCGGGCCGGGCGGGGGGACGGTCCCGCGGAAGGCGACCAAGACCGCCCGGTTCCTTTCCTTGGTCACCGAACGGCACGGGCCTCTCGCCTCCATCCCGCTGGATCGCGTCGCCGCGATCAGCGCCGCCCTGGCCCCCGCGGCCGACCTGAACCCCGGCGCCGCCCGCGCCGCCCTCCGCAAAGCCGTCCTCGCCGCCCGCAACGGAGACCCCTCATGATCGCTCAAGTACGCCATCGCCCTGGTCGTCCTGATCGTCCTGGCCGCGGTGTTCGCGTGGGCGTTCCTGCCCGCCCGGTACCTGCCCGGCAACCGGGCCCGGCACCTGCAGGGAGAGAAAGGGAGAAAAAGAAAAAGAGAAAAAAGAAAAAAAGAGAGAAAAAAAGAAGAAAAAGAAAAAAGAGAAAAGAGAAAGAGAAAAAAAGAGAGAAGAAAAAAAAAAGAAAAAAAGAAGAAAAAAGAAAAAAGAAAGAAAAGAAAGAGAAGAAAAAAAAAAAAAAAAAAGAGAAAGAGGAGAAGGAGAGGAGGGACGGGAGGGGCAACGACCAGGCCGCCCGGGGGGGGGGGGGGGAGCGGATCCGGCTGCACCTGCGGCTGCACCCCGGCAAGGGCTTCGCCCACGTCTTCAGCCTGTGGCTGCGCTGGGGCCGCTTCGCGGCGCTGCGCCGCTCCGGCCGGATCCGCGCCGCGCTCCCGCTGTGGTACCGGATCGCCGGACCCGCGCCAGCACTCGGTGTTCCTGGGCCGGGCCCACTACCGGCACGGCCTGCGGGTCCCGCTGGAAGAGCACCTGCTGGTCATGGCCCCGCCCCGGACCTACAAGACCGCGTTCCTGGCCGATGTCATCCTGCGCTACCCCGGCCCGGTCATCGCCACCACCACCAAGGCCGACATCTACCACCTGACCAGCGCGGTGCGCGCCGAGCACGGCCGGGTGCACGTGTTCAACCCGCAGCACATCGGCGGCGTCGCCGTCCACCTTCTGCTGGGACCCGGTCGCGGGATGCGAGGACCCGGCCACCGCGATCCGCCGCGCCGACGCGTTCGCGTTCGCCGTGTCCCAGAAGGGCGTCGAGGACGGCACGTTCTGGTCCGCCAAAGCCTCGCGACTACCTGCGCGGCTACTTCCACGCCGCCGCCCTGGCCCGCTACGACCTGCGCGCCGTCGCGGCCTGGGTGGCCGGCGCCGACCCGGACGTCCCCGAGCGGATCCTGCTCGCCGCCGGCGCCCGCCAGTGGGCGCTACACCCTGGCCGAACTCCGCTCCGAAGCCCACAAGACCGCCGCCACAGTCCGGATGGTCATGTCCCGAGCCCTGGCGTTCATGGCCGACCCGGCCCTGGCCGCCAGCGTGCTGCCCGGCCCCGGCGACGGGTTCGACATCCCCGCCTTCCTCGACGGCACCGGCACCGTGTACCTGATCGCCGAAGCCGTCTCCGAAGAAGCCCCGGTCGCCCCGCTGTTCGCCGCGATGGCCACCGAGATCCACTGGATCGCGGCCCAGCTCGGCCAGGCCTCGCCGTCGGGCCGGCTGGACCCGCCGCTGCTGATGGGCCTGGACGAGGTGACCCAGATCTGCCCGGTCCCGCTGCCGTTCTGGCTGTCAGACTCCGGCGGCAAGGGCATCCAGGTCGTCGCCGTCGTGCACGGCGAGGCCCAGCTCGCCGAACGGTGGGGCGACTACGGCCGCCAGGTCGTGCTCGACACCTCCTCGGTGAAGGTGTTCCTGCCCGGCATCACCGACGTCACCACGCTGCAGGCGGCCAGCACGCTGTGCGGGCAGGCGTCGTGGAAGGTCCGCGGCCAGGACCACGCCACCCGCCACGACGTCGCCACCCCGGACATGATCCGCCAGCTGCCCGCCGGGTTCGCCCTGGTCATCCGCGGCGGCTGCGCCCCGGTCATCGCCCGGCTGCCCCGCGCCTGGAAGAACCCCGCCTACCGCCGCGCCCGCCGCCTCGGCCAGGCCCCGTGGCACGCCATCGCCGAGCTTCCTGCCGCCGAGGAGGAGCCAGAGCCCGGCCTGCCCGACTACGTGCCCGCCGAATGGCTCCGCGGCGACGGCACCTCCTTCCCCTGGAGCTGACCATGACCGGCAACGACCCGATCACCGCCATCGTCGACCAGCTCGCCGCCCACGCCGAGCAGCTCACCCGGCTCGACACCCGCGAGGCCGAGCATCACGCCGCGGTCAGCGGCCGGCTGGCCGAGCTCACCGGCCAGGCCGCCGCCATCGGCCGCGTCGTTCAGGAGCACGCTGCCGCGCTCGCCCACCTCACCGCGACCAGCCAGACCGGCCGGACCCCGACGGCTACCGCCCCGGGCCGGCACCGGCGTGGTGGAAGCTGGCGGCCGCCGACCGGCCGGAACCGGTCGCCCGGCTGCGGGCCTGGGTCGAGCAGGTCTACCGGCCCGGCTACGGGCACCTGGCCGCCGGCCTCGGCCCCTGCTGGCCCGCCCACGACCTGTGCCTGTACGGGCTGGACATCGCGGCCGAGCTGTGGTCGGTGCTGTACCTGCAGCCCGCCCGCACCCCGGCCCTGGTCTCCGCCCAGGCCGAATACCAGGCCCGCATCCTGCCCGCCCTGGCCGACCAGCTCCGCGCCGAGACCAACCGCTGCGGCCACCCCCGCAACCCCGCACCGGCCGGCGGCCAGCCCTGGAGCACGCCATGACCGGCACGCACGCTCCGCCAGGCCCTGGCCTACGCCGCCCGCGGCTGGCCGGTGTTCCCCTGCCAGGCCGGGCAGAAGATCCCCGCCACCGCGCCACGGCTACCGCGACGCCACCACCGACCCGGCAGCAGATCACCGCCTGGTTCGGCCGCCACCCGGACTGGAACCTGGCCATCGCCACCGGCGCCCCCGGACCCGACGTCCTGGACGTCGACCAGCACGGCCCGGCCGGGAACGGGTACGCCGCGTTCGCCAGGCTCCGCCAGGCCGGCCTGCTGGACGGCGCGGCCGCGTACGTGCGCACCCCCAGCGGCGGCCTGCACGCCTACTTCACCGGCTCGGCCCAGCGCAACGGCCACCTGCCCGCCCACCACCTGGACTTCCGCTCCCGCGGCGGCTACGTCCTGGCCCCGCCCTCCCAGGTCGACGGCAAGCCCTACCAGCTCATCCGGCACGCGTGGACGCCGACGGCGCCCTGGACTGGGCCACCGTCACCGCCCTGCTGGAACCCCAGCGGCAGCCCCGCCGGCCCCAGCCGCGGCCCGGCCCCGGCCGGGACCTGAGCCACCTGGCCCGGTGGGTCGCCAGCCCAGGCCGAAGGCAACCGCAACGCGGGCCTGTTCTGGGCCGCCAACCGCGCCCTGGACGCCGACCCGGCCGCCGACCTCAGCCCCCTGGCCGCCGCCGCCCGCCAGGCCGGCCTGGGCGAGCGGGAGATCACCCGAACCCTCGACTCCGCCCGCAACGGCGGCCGGACCCGCACCCCCGCACCCGACTACCAGGCCGAGGCAGGTGACCCGTCATGACCAGCCCCCACCATCCCCCCCGGCCGACGCAGACCCCGCCGAGCCCCGCCAGCGCGAGGCCGCCCGCGACCACGTGACCCAGCTCCGGCAGCACGGCGGGACCTACCGCTCGATCGCCGCCGCGGCCGCGCTGTCCCCGGACACCGTCCACGCCCTGGCCACCGGCCGCAGGCGAGCACAACCCGGCACCGCCACCGCCGTCCTCACGGTGACCAGCCCGGCTCCTGCCGCAGGCACGGCTGGACGCGGGCGGCACCCGGCTGCGGCTGCGGGCCCTGCACGTCATGGGCCACGGCTCGGCCCGCATCGCCCGCGCCGCCGGCGTCCACCCCGTGACCATCCGCAAGCTCGTCCGCGGCGACGCCCGCACCGTCAGCCCGCAGCTGCGCGACGCCATCGCCGACCTCTACGACGCCTGGTGGGACAAACGCGCCCCCGCCCGCACCCGCTCCGAGCGCGCCGCCGCCACCGCCGCCCGCAAACGCGCCATCGCCGGGAACTGGTGCGCCGCCGCCGCCCTGGACGACGACCTGCTCGACATCCCCGGCTACCGGCCCCGGTACGGCTGGAAACCCGCCACCGGCACCGGCATCGCCCCCGACATCCGCCCGCCCGCCCGCCACCGCCGGAGGAGAGCCGCGCATGACCAGCGACGACCGGTTCACCTGGGGCTTGATCCTCGACGTCCTCGACGTGCTGGAACGCCACGGCTACCACCAGCACGACAACCAGCACACCGGCCGGGCCGTCGGCGTGATCCTCGACCTCGCCCGCATCTACGAAGGCACCCGCGAGACCCACCCCGGCCCACGTCGCCGCCCTCGCCACATCCCGGGCCAGCACCGCCCGGCCCCGGAGCAGACCAGGACGCCGTCATCCTCACCCACGCCGAAGTCAGCACCGTCTTCGCCGCGCTGGACATCGCCGCCGACGACAAGCGCGACCGCGCCGAGATGTGCGCCGACTGCCCCGACCAGTCCTGCCCCACCTGCCAGACCCACCTCCGCGACGCCGAGGCCTTCGACCAGATGGCCGACCGCATGCTCCAGGCCGCCGAGGCCGCCCCGGCCGCTCACCACGGCCAGCACCGAGCCACCCCGCCAATCCCGGCCCGCCGCCGACAAGGAGGCCGGCCAGTGACCAGTCACGACAGGACACCCCGCGAACCCGGACCGCGCCGCCAAGCCGACCGCCCCCTCGTCCCTGACCCGCGGCCGGGCGACAAGGACATGCGCGAGATGACGCGACCCCTACGACCTGCCGTTCCCCGACCGCTGGCCGCCAGGCCGCCCCGAGTACGTGATCGTGGTCGACCAGCTCCGCGACTGGCAGCCCGGCCAGCCACCCTCCCTCGCCGAGCTCCTGGAAACCCGGCCCGCCCGCACCCGCGAACCCGAACCAGACCTGGAAGCCGAACCATGACCTTGACCATCAACGACACCACGATGACCAGCGACCAGACCGCTCACACCGCCCGCCAGGCGCCCGGCAGCCAGCACCTCTGGGAGGTGTCCTGGCTGCCCGGCCGGGCCCTGGACCGCAACAGCGCCATCACCGCCATGATCCTCGCCGACCACGCCGGCGAACGCTGACCTGAACGAGCGGCACCGGCTCTGGCCGCACATCGAGAGCTGGGCCGCCGAACTCGGCCTGACCGGACCCGACGCGGTCAACCGGGTCTCCCAGCCCGGTGCCCCCGGTCAGCAGCACGACCGGGAAAGTGAGCGGCCCGACCCCGAGGCGGGACAATGACCGCCCAGCCCCGTCGGCACCGCGACCGGGAACCTGGACCAGCTGACTCGCCCCGGCGCGCCTCAGGTCCGCCGCCGCCCGAAGACGACATCGCCGCAGGACCGCCAGCCGTGCAGGCCGGGACTCGCACGGCGGGCGGCTGGCCTACTCCGTCGATGAGGCCGCCCGCCTGACCGGCCTGTCCCGCGACCTGCTCTATGACCAGATGCGCCTCGGCAATCTGGCCTACGTCAAGGTCGGCCGACGGCGCCTGATCACCCGCCAGCACCTGCAGCAATTCCTCGGCATCGCCTCCTAGGCAGCGACCCGATGACCCACGCCCAAGCCCCATGGCAGCCCGGCACCACCGCCAGGGCGCGCCCGGCAGCCGCCCGCGCCCCGGCGGCTCAGCCTGACCGCGCCAATGGCTCGATGGCCGGGCCGCGTCCCGCAGCCCCGGCCACCGCACGTGGCTACCCGGCCAGCCAGCCACCGGATCAGATGCGCCCCGGCCCGGGCGTCGAGGAGAGCCAGCTCCCGGATCTGCCGCTGTACGAGCGGCTGATCGGCGACGGCATCGCCGCCGCCGACGCCCGGGGCAGCGCCGTCGATCACGTCACCGCCCGGCGGCTGGCCATCTGCCTGGCCGCCCGGCCGCAGTCACCGGTCTTCGCCCAGAGCCTGGTCCGCTTCGTCCGCACCGGGGCCGTCAGCCACGCGCTGAAGACCCAGCTGCGCATCCACGCCCGCTCCGGCACCTACGCCGACCGGCCGCAGGCCGCCCGGCTGATGGAATACTGCATCGCCCGCGGCACCGACCTCGGCCCGGTCGGGGAGAACTTCGGCGCCGCCTGCGACCAGATCGACCGCGCCGACACCCTGCTCGCCAGCGCCACGCCCGCGCCCGGCACGGCAGCCGGGCACCGGAGCCGGCCTGGCCCGAGACCGAAGGGCCCCGGATCACCGCCCTGGCCCGCCACGACCCCGAGACCGGCACGGTCACCCTCGTCCTGGACGCCACCACCGCGAGCATCGCCATGTTCGCCCTCGCCGCGCACGCCGGCGAGCGCGAAGCCCACGTCCGCGAGGTCGAGCGGTCCGGCGCCGACTGGCCCGAAGGCTCCTACGGCCGGCGCAACCGCCAGGCCATCGCCGCCCGCGAGACCCGGGTCGCCACCCGGCTGCGCGCCGTCGAGCACGCCTACCGCACGGCCATCGAGCGCGACACCGCGTCCAGGCCGCCGGAGCCCATCCGAACACTCCGCTCTCCTGAGCTTCAGGCCGGCAGGCAGATCGAGCTGGAGGCCGAGCCGTGACCCGCGAGAGTGCGGCCATCAACGCCGGACGAGGCGGGAACGACGCTGCCGGGCGGCCAGTCCCGCCCCAAGGCCCCTACTGGGACCTCGACCTGCTCACGCCCGACGATGTATGCGCCCTGCTGAAGGTGAAGAAAAGCTGGCTCTACGACGCCGTAGAAAACGGCGCAATCGAGGCCATCCGGCTAGGCAAGCAACTCCGGTTCCGTCCATCAGCGCTCGTCCGTTATCTGGACGAGCGAGTGAGTAATGTGAATGGCGGCGGATGATCGTAGACGCAGTCCGCCTGAGGAATGTCTGGAGCTGGCCCACAGCCAGATCGGCGCTTTGGCCGTGAAGATGGCGTCCGGCTTACGCGGGCCCCCGATTTCGCCGGCCTCTTAATCGACCGATGTACCGGATAACGTGCCCGAGTCGCGCTCGGCTGCACGCCCGTTCCCAGGTCCTCGCCAGCACGTCGTCTGATTACCGGATAACCGGCCATTATCCGACTGCTCTGGCGCCGGGCCGTGGCCTGACAATGATATTGCCGTAAAGAGCGACGCTGTTACATCCGCACCCTTGGCGTCGCCGCTGCTGGCCGGCCGATATGCGGTCAAGCGTCGCGATTCCCGGGATTCCCAAATCCGCCGGGACGTCGTAGCGCTGTGGTTCTGATTACTGAAAGCTATTTTGCCCTCGATGACATGGGCCAAGTGGATGGCCTTGACCAGCAGTCGTCGTTACTGGTGGTATCGGTGTGCTGCCAGGTGTACGAGATTCCTGGTGTCCTGAGCGGATCGGAGGTTCGATGGCTCATGAGGGGCAGGCGTGCCGCTTGCGGATTTCATCGGCGCGTTGCGGGCGGAATTGCGTGCGGCAGCGCTGACGAAGGATCCGCAGCTGCAGTTCAATGTTGGTCCGGTGACTGTGAGTTCACGCTCATGACCCACCATGAGGGCGGCGGCAAGGCGGGGATCCGGTTCTGGGTGGTCGAGGCCGGCGCTCGGCGAGCGTGGCTAACGAGTCGACGCAGAAGGTGACGCTCGCGCTGACACCGGTGACAGCGTCGGGAGAATCCTGGCAAGTCGCTGACGAGGTAAACGAGCGGCCCCCCTTAAGGCGCCCTGTGGCCGGTAGCCCGTTTCAATCATGGGCGTGAGGAATCGAGGAGTTGCGGGTGGGGTTCGATCGTCATCGCGTCATGGAGGTGTTCGCCAGGCCGGTGAACGGCCCTGGGCGTGTCGGGTCTGGTTACCGGGTGACCGAGACGGTGGTGCTGACCGCGGGGCATGTCGTCACCGGCTTGCCGGTCCGCTCACCGGCGCGGGTGAGGGCCGGGGATGTGGGCGCTGGCCTCTGCCAGCTGCGGGTGCTGGGCGAACCGGGCTGGGCGAGCGGCTCGGTGCTGTGGCGGGAGGAGTCCGCGGACGTGGCGCTTATCGGCCTGGCTGGGGACGTACCGCCGCTGCCGCCGGGGAGCCCGATGCCGCGCTGGGGCCGGGTGGACGGGATGGAGCCGGTCGCGGTGAGCGCGGTCGGGTTCCCCTGGGCGCAGGAACACCCGGACCGGGTCCGTGACAGCGAGCAGCTGTTCGGGTTCATCGCCCCAGCCACGACGGTGAAGGCTGGCCTGTGCGCGGTGACCGTGCTGACCGCTGCCCCGGCCGGCCGGGCGGTGGCTCACCATGGGCGGGGATGTCGGGGGCGGCGCTGTTCGCCGGGCCGTTCCTGGTGGGGGTCGTGGTCATCGACCCGGCCCGGTTCGGCGCGGACCGGGTAGTGGCCGCGCCGATCGCGCCGATGCTGGCCGATGGAGCTGGCCGGGCTGCTCGGAGGTGCGTGCGGACGGGGTGGCAGGGGTGGGGCCGCGGTTGCGGCTGGCGGTCACCGCTGAGACGTCGGTTGCGCTGGCCCCACCGTACCGGGCGGCGACGACGCGGCTGGGACGCGAGCCGGCGCGGCTGCTGCTACCGGAGTACGGGATCGTGCCGTTCTCCGGCCGCGGCGGCGACCTTGACACGTTGCAGGCGTGGTGCCTGAACGGCACCGCGTCGGCGCTGCGGCTCGTGACCGGGGCGGGCGGGTCGGGGAAGACCAGGCTGGCCGCCGAGGCGTGCGTACGGATAACCGGGCAGGGGTGGCAGGCCGGTTTCGCCGACCCGAAGGCCCCGGGCGGCGGGCGCAGCTGGAGTTCGACCGGCCGACGCTACTGAGTCGTCGACGACGCCGACCTGAACGTCGCGCTGCTGGCGAACCTGGTCCGCGTGGTGGCCTTCAGGCCGAGCGTCTGGTTAGTGGTGACGGTAATCCCGGCCTTCTTGAGCGAGGCGATGGCCGGCTGCACGAAGGTCTGCGACCCGATGTCGTTGCCGAACGCGAGCGCGATCTTGTTGTAGTGCAGTTGCTGGGCAATGACCACCATCGCGTAGGACTCTTCGAGGTCGGGCGGGACCAGCCGGTAGAAGTACGGGAAGTGCACGTGGTCGAACTCGGACTCCCCGGTCATGCAGAACATGGCCATCTTGCGAGCGTTGATGACCGGGACGACCGAGGCCGCCTCGTCCGAGGTGCAGCCGATCACCAGCGCCAGGTTCGGCGTGCTGGCGAACATCTGGTTGACCGCGGGCACGGCGTCGGCGGGCTCGCCGCGGGTGTCCACGCTCTTGCAGGCCAGCTTGTGCCCGAGCACGCCGCCGTCGGCGTTGATGGCGCTGGTCGCGCCGTAGCAGGTCGCGAGGTATGTCGGGCCGAGGGCCGCATCGACACCGCTGAAGGGGGCGACATCGGCGACGGTCAGAGTGGAGCCGGAAGTGGCGGCCGAGCTGGACCCGCTGGACGGGCTGGAACTGCTGCTGCTGCCGCAGGCGGCGAGCATGAGGGCGAGAGCGGCGGCGCCGGCCACCGCCCCGAGGGGCAGGATTCGCGGCGTAGTGCGCGGCGTGTGTCTGTGCTCACCCGCGGCCTGGGCCACGGTGACCGGTGTCGTCGACTTCATGGGCTCTCCGTGAGGTTGGAGTGACTTGGTAAGGAATGTGGGGCGGCGGCCCAGTCAGGCAGGTCACAGCCCCGGCCGGGCCGGGGAGCTACCGGGGTGCCAGCGCCAGTCGGAGGGTGCGCCCTCCTCGGCGACGACGCGGTTGCGGATGGTGCCCAGGTCCTCGACGGTCACCTCGATGACGTCACCGGGCTCCATCCACACGGGCGGGGTGCGGGCGAAACCAACGCCGCCCGGCGTGCCGGTGGCGATCACGTCACCGGGGGCCAGGCGGGTGAACGAAGAGAAGAACTCGATGGCCGCGGGAACGCTGACCAGCATCTGGGAGGTGCGCGCCGACTGCATCACGGTGCCGTTGAGCGTCGAACTGATGGCCAGGTCGCTGACGTCCACCTCGTCGGTGGTGACGACTTCGGGGCCGATCGGCATGCTGCCCACGAAGTTCTTGCCGGCCGTCCACTGGCTGGCGGCCCGTTGCCAGTCCCGGCAGGAGGCGTCGTTGACCACCACGAAGCCCGCGATCGCGTCCAGGGCCTTTTCCGCGCGGATGTACCGGCCGCCGGCGCCGATCACGATGCCGAGTTCCGCCTCATAGTCGAACTTGCTGGTGAGCGCCGGCTTGACCAGGTCGGCGTAGGGGGGCAGGACGCTGTCGCTGCCCCGCACGAAGGCGTCCGGCCAGGTCGGCACCGCGCGCCCGCCCTCAAGCGCGTGCTCGCTGTAGTTCAGGCCGAGGCACAGGATGCGCGGCGGGGCTGGCACCGCCGCGGCGAAGTCGGCCGGCCCTGCCTCGCGGCCGTCCCGCTCGGCCAGCGGCCGGATCGCGTCCATCGCCCGCTCCCCCTCGTCCAGCACATGCTGGAGGAAGGACATGCGCTCATCGCCCGTGGCCGCACCGACATCGACGTAGCCGGAGCGCGCCTTGACGTGCAGGCGCGGTCCCCGGTCCGTGGTAATCGTGGCCAGCCTCACCTGGGAATCTCCTTTACCCTCGCGCCCCAATCGTTTGCGGTGTCGGCGTCGCATCGGTGGCGCGAGGCAGGTGACCGGCCGCGATTGGTTCTGAGTTGTGGATTGGTTGAGAATAGGTCCGCTCTAGATACCAGGTCAAGTGTTACGGATAGGTGAATAAAGCGTGGCAGCATCACAGTCTGGTCACGATTGGTATGATTGGTTGAGCTTGGTTCTAGAGAGAGTAAAGGAGTGGACGGGGATGGGGAGATCGCCCGGGGACATCCCAGCGCAACCGGCGGATCGCCGGCACCGGCTCGCCGAGGTCATCCTTGACGAGTCCAGCGGGCGGGCCTGCGCCATGGCTCCCGGCTGCCCACCGAACGGCAGCTCGCGGCGAGCCTGGGAGCGACAAGGACCTCGGTCCGCCGTGCCCTCACGGTGCTGGAGGCCGAGGGCCGCATCTCCCGCGAAGTGGGCCGCGGCACCTTCCTGCGGGAGGAGCCGGACACCGGGAACGGGGCGGCCGCCGAGTCGGCAAAGGGCGCAGACGACGTGGCCGAGCAGTACCTGGGCCCGGGCGGGCTGCGCCCCGGCGACCAGGGGGGCTTCGCACCAGCGGATGTCATGACGGTCCGGCGGCTGCTTGAGCCGCCGGCGATGCGGCTGGTGGTGGCGTGGGCCACGGCCGCCGATTTCGAGGAGATCGGCCGGTGCCTGGCCGGCGGCGAGCGCACGGCCAGCTACGACGAGTTCGAGACCTGGGATCTGGCGCTGCACCGCAGCATCATGGCGGCCAGCCACAGCCCGCTGCTGGCGAGGCTTTACTCGGTCATCGAGGAGGCAAGGCACGGCCGCTTCTGGGGCGACCTGAAGCGCCGCAGCGCGTCACGGGAGCGGCAGCGCGCCTACCAGGCCGACCACGCCGAACTGGTGGCCGCGCTGCGGGCCAGGGACGCCGACCGCGCGGTGGAGGCGATGCGCGCGCACCTGGCCCGGGTAGCCGGCCACCTGTTCGACGAGACCGCCTGAGCAGTGCTGGCCCAGGGGGCGACCCCCTGGAACCCCCGATGGCCAGCGGCCCCAGCGACTCCGTCGCGGGGGCCTTGGCCGTGCTAGCCCAGGGGGCGACCCCCTGGAACCCCCGAGGGCCAGCGGCCCCCGCGACTACGTCGCGGGGGCCTTGGCCGGCCATCGGGGGGCTCCAGGGGGGTCGCTCCCCCGGGCCAGCACTAGCTCATCTGCTGGCAGAGCCAGGCCAGGGACAGCGGGTACCGGTAGTCGATGCCCATGTGGGTGGCCTCGAACAGCTCGAACCTGATCTTCTCGGCGGGGACGCCCGCCTGCCGCAGCGCGGTGTCCACCGCTTCGGCGCCGATGTCGAGGAACCACTCGTCCCTGACGCCCGCGTCGATCCAGACGGCCCGCAGCCCCCGCAGCGCATCGGCGTACTTCGGGATCATCCGGACCGGATCCCAGTCCAGCCAGCGCTGCCAGACCTCGGGCCGGATCACCCCGGTCCTGGGGTCGAAGGGCAGCTGCACGGTGCCGTCCGGGTCGGCGGAGAAGCACGCGGCCACGCCGAGCAGCCCGAGCAGGTCGTGGTCGGCCTCCTTGGTGAACGACGTCCTTGAGCCGAAGTCCGCCCACCAGCGCCAGATGTCACCGTCGTACTCACGCAGGTGCCGCACTGCCTTGCCGAACTCGGGGACGTAGCACAGTTCGTAGAGCGAGTCGCCGGCATGGGTGGCGAGCGCCCCGAACAGGTCGGGCCGGAGCATCGGGGTGATCATCGCGCCGAACCCGCCGCTCGACTTGCCCATGATCGCCCGGTGGCCGGGGTCGTCCAGCGTCCGGTACCGCGCGTCCACCCACGGGACCACCTCGTCGCAGAGGTAGGAGTGGTAGCGGCCGGTGCCCGGGGAGTCGACGAACTGGCTGCCGCCGTAGGCGGTCCACGCGTCCACGTAGACGACGACGGCGGGCGGCGCCTCGCCCGACGCGAACACGGCGTCGGCGGTCTCAGGGAACGGCTGCCGGAACGGGGCGCGGTTGGCCCACATCGCCAAGTGGCCGGTATAGCCCTGGATCACGTACACGCAGGGGTACCGGCGGTCCGGCTCCGCGTCGTACCCCGGCGGCAGGTACACCCACAGCGGCCGCTCACAGGGGTCTTTCAGCGGGTTGTCCTTGAGCAGCTCGCTGGTGATCGTCTGATGATCGATGCGACCGCTCAGGTCGGCGGACCAGGGCAGCATGAAGCCTCCTTCGTGGCTGGCGGGCGGGACTGGGTACGGCCGGCCCACCGCCTACGGTAGACGCATGAGCCAAGCGGCTGACGAGCGCACGGGCGAGGCTGCCCAGGAGCGCGACGCGGTAGAGCGCCACTTCGCCAGGTCGATCCTGGCGATGCTCACGGTTACCCCGCAACTTTCGTATGGCAACGGTGAACCGGGGCGGCAGGCGACGTTGCCGGAGGAGTCACCGCCAGCCGGGGCCGACCCGGCCGCTGCGGTGCGCCCGGGCTCGGCGCTGACCGGCGAGCGCTGCCTGGAGCTGTTCGACGCCCAGCTCGCCAGCCGCCACCTGGACGTCGCCGCGCGCTGGCTGCGGTCCCGCAACGCCGGCTTCTACACGATCGGCTCCTCTGGCCACGAGGGGAACGCGGCGCTGGCCGCCGCCCTGCGGCCCGGCGATCCGGCGCTGCTGCACTACCGCTCGTGCGCCTTCTACCTGGCCCGCGCGGCCCAGGCGGCGCCGCCCAGGGACGGCGTGGGCGACGTGCTGCTCGGCCTGGCCGCGGCCGAGGCCGAGCCGATCGCCGGTGGCCGGCACAAGGTACTCGGTCACGCCGACCTGAACGTGATCCCGGTGACCTCCACGATCGCCTCGCACCTGCCAAGGGCGGTCGGGCTGGCCTTCACCCTCGGCCGGGCCGCCCGGCTGGGGTCCGCGGTGCGCTGGCCCGCCGACGCGATCGTGCTCGCGAGCATGGGCGACGCCTCGGTCAACCACTCCACCGCGGCCGGGGCGCTGAACACCGCCGCCTACTGCGCCTACCAGCGCCTGCCGCTGCCGCTGCTGGTGGTGTGCGAGGACAACGGAATCGGCATCAGCGTGCGCACCCCGCCCGGCTGGGTGGCCGCGGCCGCCTCGGGCAGGACAGGCCTGCGTTACTTCCACGCCGACGGCTCCGACCTGGCCGACGTCTTCGACACGACCCTGGCGGCGGCGGCGTGGGTCAGGCAGCAGCGCTCCCCCGCGTTCCTGCACCTGTCCATGGTGCGGCTGGGCGGCCATGCGGGCGCCGACCCGGAGACCGCGTACCGGCAGGCCGCCGAGATCGCCGCGGATCTGGACGCCGACCCGCTGATCGGCACCGCCCGGCTGCTCATCGACGCCGGCCTGCTGTCTCCCGGCGACGTGCTCGACCGCTACGAGGCCTCGCGCGCCCGGGTGCTCGGCCGGGCGGCGGAACTGGCCGGTGCCCCGCGGCTGACCAGCGCGGCCCAGGTGATGGCGCCGCTCGCGCCGCGCTGCCCGGATGAGGTCGCGGCCGGTGCCGCCGCCCCGGCCGGGGCGGCGGCGCGGCACCGCGCGTTCGGCGGCCGGCTGCCCGAGTCGGCCGGGGCGATGACCCTGGCCCAGGCCATCAATGCCACGCTCACCGATGCCCTGGCGGCGCGGCCGGGCATGCTTGTGTTCGGCGAGGACGTGGCACGCAAGGGCGGCGTGTACGGCGTGACCAGAGGGCTGCTGGCCGCATTCGGCGCGGGCCGGGTGTTCGACACCGTGCTGGACGAACAGTCCATCCTCGGCCTCGCCCTCGGCGCGGGGCTGGCCGGGCTGCTGCCTGTCCCGGAGATCCAGTACCTCGCCTACCTGCACAACGCCGCCGACCAGATCAGGGGCGAGGCCGCCACGCTGTCGTTCTTCTCCCAGGGCCGCTACCGCAACCCAATGGTGGTCCGTATCGCCGGCTATGCCTACCAGGGCTTCGGCGGGCATTTCCACAACGACAACAGCGTGGCGGCGCTGCGCGACATCCCCGGGCTCATCATCGCCTCACCGGCCAGGCCGGACGACGCCGCGGCCATGCTGCGGACCTGCCTGGCCGCCGCCGAGGCGGACGGCAGCGTGTGCGCCTTCCTTGAGCCGATCGCGCTCTACCATGCCCGTGACCTGCTGGCCGCCGGTGACGGGGGCTGGAAGGCCAGCTATGATCCGCCGGAGCGGTGGGCGGCCGGGCACGTGCCGGCGGCCGGGCCCGCACTCACGGCGAAGGCACCGACCTGACGATCGTGACGTTCGGCAACGGACTGTGGCTCAGCCTGCGGGCGGCGGACCGGCTCGCCGCCGAGGGGATCGGCGCCCGGGTGCTCGACCTGCGCTGGCTGGCGCCGCTGCCGGCCGACGACATCCTCAGGGAGGCCACCGCCACCGGCCGCGTCCTGATCGCCGACGAGACCCGGCGCACCGGCGGCGTGTCCGAGGCGGTGCTCGCGGCCCTGGCCGACGGCGGCTTCCGCGGCCAGGCGGCCCGGGTAACGAGCGAGGACAGCTTCGTACCGCTCGGCGAGGCGGCCGCGACCGTGCTGCTGTCCCAGCAGGCGATCGAGGCCGCCGCCCGCACCCTGGTCCGGTGACGCCGGCCGCCGGTGCTGCTCGGCGCACCGGGGCGGGGCCCGCACGGTGTCGATGCGGTGATCGGCGACCCAGGCCCCGGCGGCCCGCCAGGTCACCCGGCCAGGTGAGCGAGCAGCATGGCGGTGACCTCGGCCGCCGAGGACACGTTGGCCAGGTGCGCGGCACCGCGGATGACCCGCAGCCGCGCACCGGGGATCGCGGACGCGATCACGGCCCCGTGCCACGGCGGGGTCGCTGGATCCTCGGCCCCGGCGACGACGAGCGTCGGTGCGGTGACCGAGGCGAGCAGCGGCCGCAGGTCCATCGCGGCGATGGCGTCGCAGCAGCCCGCATAGCCCTCGGGGGCGACGTCCTGCTCGAGGGCGGTGACGAACCGCGCCACGGTGCCAGGATGAGCGGCCTCGTAGGCAGGGGTGAACCAGCGCCCGACGACCTGCTTCGAGATCGAGCCGAGCCCCTCGCTGCGCACCGCCGCGGCCCGGTCCACCCATAGCTGCGCGGGCTGCAGGCACGCCGAGGTGCAGCACAGCGCGAGTGCCTCGATCCGGTCCGGCGCGTTCGCGGCGAGCCACATGCCCACCATGCCGCCGAGCGACACGCCGGCGTAGTACGCGGTACCGACCTCGAACTCATCGAGCAGCGCCAGCACGTCGGCACCCAGGTCGGATATGGCGTAAGGCCCCGGCGGCGCGGGCGAGCCGCCGTGGCCCCTGTGCTCGTACCGCAACAGGCGGAACCGGCGGCCCAGCGCCTGCGCCTGCGGGTCCCACAGTTCCATGGTCGTGCCTAGCGAGTTGCCCAGCACCAGGACCGGCGCGCCGGACGGCCCGCTCATTCTCGCGGACAGTTCCACCGGCGCCCCCGCTCCTCGCCGGGACCGTTCACGCCCGCCTGGCTCAGACATCGAAGAAGACCGTCTCCCGATCCCCCTGCAGGTGAATGTCGAACAGCAGCCGGCCCGGCGCGCCCGGGTCTGGCGCGGCGATCAGGGTGGCCGCCCGGGCCGGGTCGCCGATCGAAGAAAGCACCGGGTCGGCCTCGTTCGCCTGCCCCTCGTCGGGGAAGTAGACCCGCGTCACCACCCGGTCGAGCAGCCCGCGGGCGAACACGGAGACGTCCAGGTGCGGCGCTTCTGTCCCCCCGTCCGGGCTGGGCAGCGGCCCCGGCTTCAGCGTCACGATGCGATACGCCCCGTCGGGGCCGGTGGGGCACCGGCCGAAACCGCGGAACCCGGGGCCGGCCGCGCCGCGGGGGTCGTCGGGGTGGGCGAACCGGCCGTCCTGGTCGGCCTGCCAGGTCTCCACCAGCGCGTCGGTGACCGGATCCCCGGAGCCGTCGAACACCCGGCCGGTGATGACGATCGCCCCTTCGGTGCCCTCGGGCACCACGAACGGGCCGTCCGGCCAGGGCAGCCCGATCGCCAGGAACGGCCCGACGGTCTGGGACGGCGTCAGTTTCGCGGTCACCGGTGGCCGTCCGGCTGCTCGAAGACGGTGGCGCCGCGGCCGCGGAGCACGATGTCCCATTCGTAGCCGAGCGCCCACTCCGGCACGGTCAGGCCGAGGTCGAACCGGGAGATCAGCCGGTCCCTGGCCGCTTCAGGCACCGAGTTGAAGATCGGGTCCTGGAAGAACAGCGGATCGCCGGGGAAGAACATCTGGGTCACCAGGCGCTGGGTGAAAGCCCGGCCGAACAGCGAGAAGTGGATGTGCGCGGGCCGCCAGGCGTTCTGGTGGTTCCGCCACGGGTAGGAGCCCGGCTTGATCGTGATGAACCGGTACCGGCCGTCGGAATCGGTGACGCACCGGCCTACCCCGGTGAAGTTCGGGTCGAGCGGCGCGGGGTGGTCATCCACCACATGCCGGTAACGGCCGCCGGCGTTGGGCTGCCAGATCTCGATCAGCGTGCCGGGCACCGGCCGTCCGCCGGTGTCCAGCACCCGGCCGGACACGACGATCCGCTGGCCTTGCGGCTCGCCCTCGTGCTGGGCGGTCAGGTCGGCGTCGGCCTTGGTGACCCGTTCCGCTCCGAGCAGCGGGCCGGTGATCTCGGTCAGCCGGTGCGGGAGCAGCACCAGTGGCTGGTGCGGCGCGCGCAGCGCGGTCGAGCGGTAGCCGGGGAAGTCCAGCGGCGGGTGGACACCGGAGGGCCGCTCGTAGGGTGTCACGGCAAGGCCGGAGCCGGACGTCGGCGGGTGACTTGGGCGGGGTGGTGGGGTCGGGGCTGGCATTGCCATCAGCGTGATCCTTCGGAACCAGGGGTCATGGCCTGCAGCGCCCGCAGGGCGGAAAGCTCCGCGGCCGAGGGAGGCGCCAGCACCTCAAGGCTGCCAGAGACCGCCAGGTCCCAGCCCGTGCCGGCCTGCACCTGCTCCGGCGTGACCCCCGGATACACGCCGGTCAGGGTCAGCTCGCCGGTCGCCGGGTCCGGTTCGAGCACGCCGAAGTCGGTGATGACCTTGCGAGGGCCCGCCCCGGTCAGGCCAAGCCGCTCGCGGTCCCCCCGCCCGGTGCCGTACCCGACGGACGTCACGAAGTCCACGCGCTCCACGAAGGACCGGCGGCTCTGCCGCACGATGATGATGACCTCACGGCAGAAGGCGGCGATCTCCGGGGCCCCACCGGCGCCGGGCAGCCGGACCTTCGGGTTCGCGTAGGTGCTGCCGATAACCGTGGTGTTGATATTGCCGAACCTGTCCAGCTGGGCCGCGCCGAGGAAGCCGACGTCGATCCGGCCGGGCTGCAGCCAGTAGTTGAAGATCTCCGGCACGCTGACCACCGCGTCCGCCGTCTCGGCGAGCACCCCGTCGCCGATGGACAGCGGCAGCCAGCCCGGTTTGGCGCCGATCGTGCCCGACTCGTAGATGAGCACCAGGTCCGGGGCGTGCGTGGCCCGGGCCAGGTTGGCCGCCGCGCTCGGCAGGCCGATCCCGACGAAGCAGGTCATTCCGTCCCGCAGGGCACGAGCGGCGCATGCGGTCATCATCTCGTCGGCGGTGAACTCGCCCGCCTGCTCAGCCGCGCGGCTCATGCGCCTTATCCTTCCTCGCCCGCTGTGGCGCTAGCCAGCCCGGCCGGGTCCTGGGCATCGAAGACGTCGGTCTGCAGCCAGCTCAGGAACCGTTCCCGGTCCCTGCTGATGGCGTCCCAGGCCACGTAGTAGTCGTTGTCGCGCTGCGAGTAGCCCAGGGCGTAGGACGGGTGCGCGCCGCCGGGGGCGTGGGCCACGTAGTCGACCGTCCAGGACGGCAGCACGATCGCCTGCGCTCTGGGCGCCAGCTCATCCACGACCTCCTCGACCGTCACCACCGAGCGGCGGGCCCCGAGCACCGCTTCCTTCTGCACCCCGGTGATCCCCCAGAGCTGGACGTTCCCTGCCCGGTCGGCGTGCTGGGCGTGGATGACCGCCACGTCGGGCGTGAGCGCCGCGACCGCGGTCAGCCGTTCCCCGGTGAACGGGCAGGTGATCGGCCGGACCGCAGGCTGGCCGTCCAGGCCGGGCAGTCCCTCGAGGCCGGTCCCGCCGTACCCGCGCAGGACCGCGAACGGCAGCCCCGCGGCGCCGGCCACGTAGCGGTTCGCCATGCCCGCGTGGCTGTGTTCCTCCAGTTGCAGCGGGCCTGGCCAGCCGTTCTCCACCGCGTCACGGAACCGGTGCAGCGAGCCGACGCCGGGGTTGCCGCCCCAGGAGAAGATCAGCTTGCTGGCGCAGCCGGCCCCGATGAGCTGGTCGTAGATCACGTCCGGGGTCATCCGGATCAGGGTGAGGTCGCGACGCTGCTGGCGGATCAGCTCATGCCCCGCCGCGAACGGTATGAGGTGCGTGAACCCCTCCATGGCCACCGAGTCACCGTCGTGGATGGCGGTGGCGACTGCTTCGGCGAGTGACACGATCCGCGCCATGCCCTTAGTGTCTCCTGACCCGATGAGGGTCGCTCACCGCGACACTCCTCATCGTCTTTGGCCGCAATCTGTACAAGCGTGCGAGATACGGACACTCTAGCCTCCAGCGCCGGCCCTCCGGTAGAGGGGTCCCGGTCACCCGGGGCGCCGCCTCAGCCCGCCTGATCCTCCTCGGCAAGAACGCGCGCGGCCACGGCGAACGCCCGGTTGGCCGCGGGAACGCCGGCGTACACGGCGGTGTGCAGCAGCACCTCGGAGATCTGCTCAGGGGTGAGCCCGTTGCGCAGGGCGGCCCGCAGATGCATGGCGAGTTCCTCGTCCTGCCGCAGCACGACCAGCGCGGTGAGCGTGACCATGCTGCGCTCCGCCCGGGACAGCCCAGGCCGCGACCAGATCTCCCCCCAGGCATACCTGGTGATGAAGTCCTGAAAATCAGCAGTTACCGGGGTGATCCCCGCCACCGCCCGGTCCACATGTGCATCCCCCAGCACCTCCCGCCGCACCCTCATCCCCCGCGCACTGCGGCTGCTGTCGTCCATCTCGCCTCCCACGGTTCGTCGCGGGGAACACTACCGGGGCACCACCACTCGCCTACCTAGGTGGCGGGCGCCTCCACCAATCAGGAGTTCAGGTAAGCGAGCACAGCCAGCACGCGGCGGTTGTCGTCCTGGTCGGCCGCCAGCCCCAGCTTGGTGAAGATGCTGGTCGTGTGCTTGCTGACCGCCTTCTCCGAGATGAACAGCCGCTGCGCGATCGCGGTGTTCGAGCGCCCTTCGGCCATCAGCTCAAGCACCTCGCGCTCCCGCCCGGACAGCCGGCTGATCGGCTCGTCCCGCGAGCGGCGGCCGAGCAACTTGGTGACGACCTCGGGATCCATCACCGTGCCGCCGCCGGCCACGGTGCGGATCGCGTCCACGAACTGGTCGTCGCTGAACACCCGGTCCTTGAGCAGGTAACCGACCGCCCCAGCCTGGTCGGCGAGCAGCTCACGGGCGTACAACTGCTCGACATACTGCGACAGCAGCAGCACGGGAAGGCCCGGCACCTCACGCCGGGCCGCGAGCGCGGCCTGCAGCCCGTCGTCGGCGAACGCCGGCGGCAGCCGGACGTCCACCACGGCGATGTCCGGCCGGTGCTCGAGCAGCGCGCGCAGCAGCCCAGGCGCGGAGTCCACCGCTGCGGCGATCTCGAAGTCGTGCGCGGAGAGCAGCCTGGCGAGCCCGTCCCTCAGCAGGAACAGGTCTTCGGCGACAACAACGCGCACGGCACCTCCATGGCAATCATGGTGGGACCACCCGGCGGGCTGCTCACGGCCATGATGCCATCGAATGTGCCGAGCCGCCGTTCCACGCCCTGCAGCCCGGTCCCCCGCTCCGGGTCGGCGCCGCCGACCCCGTCGTCGGCCACCTCGATCCGCAGCAGGCCAGACGCGTACCGGATGCGGATTCCGGCATGGCGCGCGCCGGAATGCTTCACCGCGTTGGCCAGTGCCTCGGCAACCGCGAAATAGCAGGCCGACTCGACCGGCGCGGTCAGGCGGCCGGGCAGGTCGACCTCCAGCGCGGTCGGCAGCGGCGTGTCCAGCACCAGCGCCTGCACCGCGTGGCCGAGGCCGCGATCGGCGAGTACGGGCGGGCAGATCCCGCGGATCAGGTCGCGCAGCTCGTTCAGCGCCCGGACCGACATCTCCCGCGCCTCGGCGACCAGCGCCAGCGCGGCCTGCGGGCTGGTCGGGAGCACCCGCTCCACCGCTCGCAGGTTCATGCCGAGGGCGACCAGCCGGGCCTGCGCCCCGTCGTGCAGGTCCCGCTCGATCCGCCGCAGTTCCGCGGCGGCGGCATCCACCGCGTGACCGCGGCTCTCGGTGAGCCGCGCCACCCGGCCCGCCAGATCGGCATCGGCCCCCGAGGTGAACACCCTGCCCATGCGCGTGCCGATCGTCCGGGGCACCAGCCACGCCCCGAACGCGAGGAACGCGCTCGCCTCCGCACCGGCCACCAGCGCGCTCTGCCGCCCGTCGACGGTGACGAAACCATAGGGCACCCCCGGCCCGTTGATCCCGGCCGACAGCGACTGCCAGTGCACCGCGAGCTGGAATCCCCGCAGCGCCAGCGCCACCAGCACGAAAGGCACCAGGTCCGCGGCCGCCTTCGGCCACCAGATCGTGATGACCACCGCAACGGCGACCGCCGCGACGGTCCACGGGCCCATCCCGAACACCGACATGCCGATCGCCGTCGCGGGCACCAGCGCGAGCCCCCAGCCGATCTCCCGTGCCCGCTGCCGCAGATAAGGCACCAGCGGGCCCGCCCGCTGCCGCAGCCGCGCCAGCGACTGCGGCATCAGCCACAGGCCGACGGTAAGCATCAGCAGCGCCAGCGGAACCAGCAGCCAGCTTCGCATGAACCCGGGCTTGGGCTGCGGCCTGCCGAAGAGGACAGCGGGGCGCCCCCGGCTTGAACGCGGCCCAGGTGCCGGGCGTGCCCGGCATGCCCGGAGCGACGGTCACATTGCCGCGAGGCGGGCTCAGGCCTGCGCCCGGCTTGCCGGGACCGGCGATCCAGTGGACGGGCCCGCCGGGCTTCCCCGCGCCCACGTACATGCGCCACATCTTGGGAGACGGCGGCGGCACCCGCCACTCGATGATGGTCCTCTGGGCGGCCGGGCCCGCGCTCCCGGCGGCGCGGTACGTCACGGCCTTGCCGGCCGGGGCCTGCGCCGGGGCGCGGTATGTCACGGCCTTGCCGGCCTGGGTGCGGTATGTCACGGCCTTGCCGCCCGTGGGCACCACGGGGACGGGAGGACGGGGGCGCCTGCACCTGGATGCTGAACGAAGGCATGGCGGTCCAGGCCACCATCCCCGGCGTGGCCGCGGCCAGGACCAGGCCCCAGAGCCCGGCGCAGATCAGCGCCACCGGCAGCAGGCCGGCCGCCGCGCTGGGCCGCCGGATCGCGAGGACCGCCGCGACAGCGACCGCCGCGACCGTCCACACGGTCACCCCCAGCACCACCATGCCCACCGCAGCCACGGGCACCAGCAAGGCTCCCCTGCCCAGGCGGCGCAACAGCCGGGACGTGATCCGCCATAGCAGCAAGATAAGCATCCACATGCTGCCATGGTGGCCCCTGCCAGGTCCGATCCGCCATGGGGTGGCACCCAATCCTGGGTAGGTCTGGACCTACTTTTGCGCACGCCCGCGGCCCCGGCGCGGGCAGCGCCGGGGCCGCGGACTGTGTGGTGCTGCTAATACCAGCCGTAGGCGTGCTGCTGCCGCCAGGCCCAGTACGGGGTCCGGTACCTGGCCTGGATGTACCGCATGCCCCAGCGGATCTGGGTGCGCGCGTTCCATTGCCAGCCAGGTCCCGCGCTGGACATTTTGCTGCCCGGAACCGCCTGCGGGATGCCGTATGCGCCCGAGAACGGGTTGGACGCGTAACGGTCCCAGCCGCTTTCGATGGCCCATAGCCGGTTCAGGTACTTGAATTGCCAGGCCTTCCAGCCGAACCGGTGGACGAGCATCGCCTTGGCGATCCGCCGCGGTGTGCGTTGCGGTGGCCGGTCCGGGCGCGTGGACGGCGCGACGGCCGCCCGGGGAGCCGCGATGGCCGTCAGGGTGACGGCCGCGGCCGGGGCCGGATCTGGCCGGCTGGTGCCGGTGATCCGGGCTGCGTCGCTGGTGGTGGTGGTGCTGGCCAGGGCGGTCGTGACCATCACCGCCCCGGCGAGCGCGAGAGTGATCGGGATAGGAATGCGCTGATATGTCCGCGTGCGGGACAAGTGGCACCTTTGGTCGGGCGCACCATAGTGCGCTCGGCTTCCGCCCTTGACGCATGCCAGTCAGCGGAAAAGGCGGCTGCGGGCATGGGCCTGCGGATGTGACGCAGGGTCAGGGCGTCAGCGTCGCGTTCCGCGACTCACCGGCAGGCAGGGCGCTGCCTTGCACTTCCATTTCGCGGGGGACATTGCCGCCTTATCCGCGGCTTGTCACCTTGTAACTCCCCCGCTAATAACTCTCCGTTTACAAACACTACTATGAGTAGCCATTCACGATGACCTTAAACGCCGATCAGCCCGTCGGCAAGGACCGCCGCGCATGCGCCGCAATCGCCGCGTCGGTGAACGCCCCGGCCGAGCCGAGGTAGCCCGCCGGATCCAGGGCCGCGTCGATTTGGGCGCTGGTGATCCCCGCACCGTCCAGCCAGCCGGCCAATTCCGGTACGCCGAGCAGGGATTCGCGGAGTGTGCCGCCGACGGCGACGGCATGCGCGCTGGCCCGGGCGACCAGGTCGTGAGCGGCGGCCCGGCCGAGGGCCGGGGCCAGCAGTCCGGCCACCCGCTCGGCCAGTGGCAGCCCGCGGGTGGCGTCGAGGTTCGCCCGCATCCGGGCCGGGTCCACCACCAGGCCGCCGGTCAGATCCACCGCCCAGGACGCGGCAGACCTGGTCACCCGCAGCACGTCGGCGAAGGGCTCCCACTCGGCGTGCCAGGCCCCTGCGGCCCGCTGATGCTCCTGTTCGGCCGCGGCGGCCAAGGTGGCGACCAGGCCGGGCACCCTGCGGGTGCAGCCGAGGCTGGCGATGGCAGCCACCGGGTTCTGCTTGTGCGGCATCGCCGACGAGCCGCCCCGGCGCTCTCCGCCCGAGCCCCCGCCGCCTTCCCGCACCTCAGCCACCTCGGACTGGGCCAAAAGGGTCACATCCCTGGCGATCTTCGCCAGTGCCGCGGCCGCGACGGCGCACGCGGCGGCCACCTCGACGATGCGCGTCCGGTCGGTGTGCCAGGGCAGCACCGGCAGGGCCAGACCCAGTTCCGCGGCGAGCAGCCGGGCCACGGCGGGCCCGTCGGTGCCCAGCGACGCCAGCGTCCCCGCCGCGCCGCCGAACTGCACGGCCAGGCGCTGCGCCCGCACCCGCGCCACGGTCTCGCCCGCTTCGTCCAGGCCGGTCAGCCAGCCGGCCGTGACCAGGCCGAAGGTGACAGGGACGGCCTGCTGCAGCAGCGTACGGCCGATCATCAGGGTGTCCCGGTGCGCCGCGGCCAGCCCGGCGCAGCAGTCGGCGGCGGCGGCCAGGTCCGCCCCGATCGCATCCAGTGCGCCCCTGGCCAGCAGCATGGCCGCGGTATCGATGATGTCCTGGCTGGTCGCGCCCTGATGGACGGTGTCGGCCGCATAAGGCGGCACGGCCTTGCGCAGCGCGGCGACCAGCCCGGGGACCGGGTTACCTGACAGCGCCGCCTGCCTGCCGAGCGCGCCGGCGTCGAAGGCTCCCGCCGCCGCCGCGGTCACCGCCGCGCCCGCGCCGGCCGGCGCCAGCCCGGCCCGCTCCAGCGCCCGGGCCAGCGCCGCCTCGGTGTCCAGCATGGCCCGCAGCCACGCCTGGCTGTCCGTCGCGGCGGCGCCGCGCGAGAACACCCCGTCAAACAGCCCCGCGTCCTCTGCCACGGGGGAACCCTAACGTGCGGGCGCGGGCGCGGCCCCGGAACTGGCCGCGCGGACGACAAGGCCGACCAGCAGGCCCGCGACGAAACCGAACACGTGTGCCACGTAGGCCACGGCACCCCCGCCGCCGATCCCGCCGACCGCGTAGGCCCACTGGAGCACGAACCACAGCCCGAGCACCAGCCAGGCGGGGATCTTCAGCGGGATGAAGAACAGGAAAGGCACCAGGCTCCAGACCCGTGCCCGCGGGTAGAGCGCCAGGTAGGCGCCGAGCACCCCGGCGATGGCCCCGGACGCGCCGATCAGTGGCTCGACGGAGCCGGGATGCACGAACGCGAACCCGTACGCGGCCACGTACCCGCAGGCCACATAGAAGATCAGGTACGGGATCTTGCGGAACCTGTCCTCGATGTTGTTCCCGAAGATCAGCAGGAACAGCATGTTGCCGAGCAGATGCAGCCAGCCCGCGTGCACGAACATCGCGGTGAAGCACCGACAGCACCGGGTTCTTGTGATAGCCGGGCCGCCCGACCACGCAGGCCGGACCGCGCTGGGTGAGCACCGCCTGGCCGGTCACCACCACGCCCAGCGGCCGGTCCTTGACCAGTTCCCGTGGGATCGCGCCGTAGTGGTAGTCGAAGGCCTCCTGCCGACACACCGTGGCCGCCTGCGGCAGGCTGCCCGGCAGCATCCCCGGGGTAAGCAGCAGCACCACCACGTTGGCCGCGATCAGGCCGTAGGTAACCCAGGGGGTCCGGCGCAGCGGGTTGTCGTCGTGAACCGGGATCACCATGGCCAAAGCCTGCCAGGCAAACGCGATTCGCGCAGGTGCTAGCCCGGGGGGACGACCCCCCGGAACCCCCCGATGGCCTACGGCCCGGTTCCTCCGTCACCGGGCCGGGGCCGTGCTAGCCCGGGGGGACGACCCCCCGGAACCCCCCGATGGCCCGTGCAGCGTTGCGCGGGCACGCTGTACTCCTATGTGATGTGACTCAGATCGCGCCCACTCTTGGCGGTGCGGGAGACGCGGTGAACGCCAGGGACCGTCAGCAGTTCGAGGAGTTCATGACCAGCCGCTGGGCCGGGCTGGTGCGGCTGGCGTTCGGCCTGACCGGGGACAGGTGGCTGGCCGAGGACCTCGCCCAGACCGCGCTGGCGAACGCGTATGCCTCCTGGTGGCGGGTGCGCCGGGCCGACGACCCGGACGCGTACGTGCGCCAGATCCTGATCAACGCCAGCAAGAGCCGGTGGCGCCGCGGCAGGGTGGCCGAGCAGCCCGCGGAACCGCAGGCCGAGGTCCCGGACCCGGCCGCGGACCCGGCGGCGGCGATCGGGGAGCGGTCCGCGCTGCTGACGGCGCTGGCCGCGCTGCCGCCGCGGCAGCGCGCGGTGGTCGTGCTCCGTTACTGGGAGGACCTGAGCGACACCCAGGTGGCGGCACTGCTCGGCTGCTCGGCCAGCACCGTGCGCAGCCAGGCGGCCCGGGCGCTGGCCAAGCTGCGCGCCAGCGGGGCGCTCGCGGACGCCGGCGCCGATGATGCCGCGCCGCGCCGCCAGGCGGGAGGTACCCCGTGAACCTGACCGACGAGCAGCGCCTGCGCCAGCGACTGCACGAGGAGTTCGGCGTGCTGGAGATCTCCCCGGCCCCGGTGCTGCGGGTGACCGGCCGCGGCCGGGGAGTCCGCGCCCGCCGCCGTGCCCTGGCCGCCGGCACCGTGATCGCCGTCACGCTCGCGGTCGCGGCAGCCGCGCAACTCAACCGCCCCGTCACCAGGCCCATGGTCACGCTGAACGCGCCAGGCCCCGGCGCGCCGGGCAAGGTGTTCGCCTCGGGCACCGCAGACGGGAAGCCCTGGGCGCTGACGGTGCGCAACATCGCCGCCGATCCCGGCACGCGCTGGTGCGAGCCCGGGGTCATGTTCAACGGCCGCGACGGCGACGTGCTGTTCAAGGCGGGCCCGCGGCCGTCCTTCGGCAACCCCGCCTTCCTGCTGAGCATCCCCGGCTTCCCCGGTGTCGGCGCCGTGTTCACGCAGGTGGCACCGGAGGTGACGCGCTTGGTAGCCACATTCCCCGGCGGCAGGCAGGTGTCCGTGCGGCCGGTCTGGGTGTCCGCCTGCACCCAGCGGTTCCACCTCGCGGGGTTCGCCTACGCCGAGCACGGCCCGCAGCCCAGCGAACTGGCCACCTATGACAGGTTCGGGCTCGGCGACGGCCTCGTCATCAGCCCGGCCGACCTGAGCCCGGCCTGGCCCACCAGTCCCGGGGTCTGGGTCAACCTGGACACCTCCCGCGTTGACATCGCCATCTCCCAGGGCGCGAACCCATCGGGACGGGCACGGTCGACGGGCAGATCTGGCACATCAGGGCCTCGCTTGGCCTGTACGGCCAGTGCTACACCGCGGCCCTGCGCACCCCGGGCCACGGCCACGGGCAGTCGACCGAATGCGTCCCTGTGGCCGCGCCGCCGCGCACCGCCGCGCTGGCTGTCGTCCCGGTGTCCGGCGCGCAGACCCAACTGCCCGGCTACGCCGGGCTGGTCAGCCCGCGCACGGCCTGGGCCTATGCCAGCATCTCCGACGGGACCACGCACAGGGTGGTCCCGGTCCGGGTGGCGGGCCGGGCCTACGTCGCGATCGTGGCCCCGGCCGGGTGCCAGCTCACCTCGCTGAGCCTGTTCGACGCCAGCGGGCACCTGTTCGCCAACGTCGGCAAGTTCACCCAGCCGATCCCGGGACAGCCGCAGCCGCATGGCTGAGCCGGCTCCTGGTGACCACGTGATCACCTCCGCGTGCGCGCAGGTCATCGCGGCAAATTCGTTCGGTACAAAAAAGAACCTGTGGCCTATCGTCGGTATATGACTATGCGATCAGCGCCAGCCGGCGGACCTGGGCTCCCGCAGGAGCGCCGCCTCGTCACCGAGATCCCCGGGCCCATCTCCCGCGACCTGCTCGCCCGGCGCCAGGCCGCGGTGGCCCGCGGGGTCAGTCACGTGCTGCCGGTGTTCATCACCGCCGCCGGAGGCGGCGTGCTGGTGGACGCGGACGGCAACTCCCTGATCGACTTCGCCTCCGGCATCGCCGTGACCTCGGTGGGGAACAGCGCGCCACGCCTGGCCGAGCGGGTGCGGCACCAGGCCGGCCAGTTCACCCACACCTGCTTCATGGTCACGCCGTACGAGGGGTACGTGGCGGTGTGCGAGAAACTGGCCGAGCACACGCCCGGCAGCCACGACAAGCGCTCCGCGCTGTTCAACTCCGGCGCGGAGGCCGTGGAGAACGCGGTCAAGATCGCCCGGCACGCCACAGGGAGGCAGGCGGTCGTGGCCTTCGACCACGCCTACCACGGCCGGACCAACCTCACCATGGCGCTGACCGCCAAGAACATGCCCTACAAGGACAAGTTCGGCCCGTTCGCGGGGGAGATCTACCGGGTGCCCATGGCCTACCCGCTGCGCTGGCCCGGCGGCCCGGACCAGTGCGCCAAGGACGCCCTCGACACGATCACCAGCCTCATCCACACGCAGGTGGGTGAGGACAACGTGGCCGCGGTGATCATCGAGCCGATCCAGGGCGAGGGCGGGTTCATCGTCCCGCCGCCCGGGTTCCTGCCGGGGCTGGCGGAGTTCTGCGCCCGGCACGGCATCCTGCTCATCGCCGACGAGATCCAGACCGGCTTCTGCCGGACCGGCGACTGGTTCGGCTGCGACCACGAGGGCGTCGTGCCCGACCTGGTCACCACGGCCAAGGGCATCGCCGGCGGGCTGCCGCTGGCCGCGGTGACCGGCCGGGCCGAGATCATGGACTCGGTGCACGTCGGCGGCCTGGGCGGTACCTACGGCGGCAACCCGGTGGCCTGCGCCGCCGCGCTCGGCGCGATCGAGACGATGGAGGCCGAGGACCTGGCCGGGCGGGCCCGCCGGATCGGCGAGATCATGGTGCCCCGGCTGCGCAAGCTGGCCGGCACCTACCCGGTCATCGCGGACGTGCGCGGGCGCGGCGCGATGATCGCCATCGAGCTTGCCGAGCCGGGCACCCTCACGCCGGACCCGGGCACCACCGGGCAGCTGGCCAAGGCCTGCCACGCGGCCGGGCTCGTCGTGCTCACCTGCGGCACGTTCGGCAACGTGCTCCGGTTCCTGCCGCCGCTGGTCATCGGCGAGAACCTGCTCGAGGAGGGCCTGTCGATCCTGGAGGACGCCTTCGGGCAGGTCAGTTCGTAACGGAGACGTCGCCGGATCCGTCGGTGACCGTGATCACGTGGGCGGACCCCGAATTGATGGGCACGCTCACGGTGCGGTTGCCTGAATTCGTGGTGGCGTTGACCTGGTACTGCGTCGGGCCCGGCGGGAGCACCACGCTCACGTTGCCGGATGAGTCGCTCACCCGGACCCGCGTGGGGACCTTGGTGAAGGTGAGGGCGATGTCCCGGAACCGTCGGAGACGACCACGTCCAGGCTGGCCAGGCCGTGGACGACGATGTCGCCGGAGCCGTCCTTGAGCGTGACCTGCGGCCCGGACAGGCGCTGCCGGATGATGTTCCCGGAACCGGTCTGCAGGCTGACGGCGCCGGTCAGCAGGTTCGCCTGCACATCGCCAGAACCGGACCCGACGCTGACCGGCCCGGTCAGGCCGCGCAGCGTCAAGTTGCCGGAACCGTCGGACAGGACGGCGCGCTTGCCCGGGGGCAGGACGGCCTGGAAGCTGAACGAGCAGTCGCCGACGAAGAAGTGGCACCGCGGCGACACGATCACCCCGGACGGGGTCGTGCGCCAGGTCACGGTGGAGCGGACCAGCGAATAGCGCGCCTTCCCCGTGAGCCGGAGCGTGCTGCCCGCCGCCTGGGTGACCTGCACGTCCGCGGCGCTGGTCGAGAGGCTGACCGTGCTGCCGTGCACCGGCAGCGCCAGCCGCACCGGGTAACTGCCGAGCCCGGCGTAGGCGACCTCGGTGAGCCCGGTCCACCCGATGAGGGCAAGGGCGAGCGGGACGCCGAGGAGCAGCGCCAGGCGCCTGCCCCTCGTCATCGGCAACCGCGTGGTCATGCTCCGTCAGCTCCCAGGTAGCGCAGCACGGCGAGGACCCGCCGGTGGTCACGGTCGGCGGGTGGCAGGCCGAGCTTGGCGAAGATGTTGTTGATGTGCTTCTCCACGGCGCCATCGCTGACCACGAGTTCCGCCGCGATCGCCGCGTTGGAGCGGCCTTCGGCCATCAGGCCGAGCACGTCCAGTTCGCGGGGGGTGAGCGCCGCCAGCGGATGACGGCTGCGGGCGAGCAACTGCGCGACGACCTCGGGGTCAAGCGCGCTGCCCTGCGCCGCCACCCGGTCCAGCGCGGCGAGGAACTCGGTCAGGTCGGCGACCCGGTCCTTGAGCAGGTACCCGACCCCCTGCGGCCGGTCGGAAAGCAGTTCGGTGGCGTACCGTTCCTCCACATACTGGGACAGCACAAGCACCCCGACCGCGGGCCAGGTGCTGCGCACCACCAGCGCGGCGCGCAGGCCCTCGTCGGTGAACGTCGGCGGCATCCGCACGTCGACCACCACCACGTCGGGCTGGTGCTCGCCGACCTGGCGGAGGAACTCCTCCGCCTCGCCGGCCACGGCCACCACGTCGTGGCCCGCCTCCGCGAGCAGCCGGGTCAGGCCCTCGCGCAGCAGCACCGAGTCTTCCGCGATCACGACCCGCACGGCAGCGTCACCTCCAGCGTGGTCGGGCCGCCCGCGGGACTGGTCACCCGGAACTGGCCGTCCACGCCCGCGACGCGGGCCGCGAGGCCGGACAGGCCCTGCCCGGCCGGATCCGCCCCGCCCACGCCGTCGTCGGTGATCTCCACCGACAACTGGTCGCCGACCCCGACCACGAGGATCCGGGCATGGTGCGCGTGGGCGTGCTTGGCGATGTTGGTGAGCGCCTCGGCGACCACGAAGTAGGCGATCGCCTCGATCGCCGCGGGCGGCCGCACCGGCAGTTCCACCGACACGGTCACCGGCACCGGGGACAGCGCCGCCAGCCCGGACAGGGCGGCGTCAAGGCCGCGGTCGGACAGCACCGGCGGGTGCACGCCCCGGACCAGGTTCCGCAACTCGACCAGCGCCTCCTTGGCCTGCTCGTGGGCTTCGCCGACGATCGCGGCGGCCGCCTCGGGGTCGGTGCCGAACTTGGCCTTGGCCCGGCCGAGTTCCATCGCCAGCGACACCAGTCGCTGCTGTGCGCCGTCGTGCAGGTCCCGCTCGATGCGCATCCGCTCCGTTTCGGCCGCATCCATGACCTTGGCCCGGCTGGTCTCCAGCTCGCCGATCCTGGCGGTCAGTTGTTCCCGGCCGGAGCCGAGCAGCCCCCTGGCGACCGCCGCGTCCGCCGCGGCCATCCCGCGGGTCAGGGCAGGTGAGACGAGCAGCAGCACCAGGCCCGCCAGCACGGCGGCGATCAGCGCTCCGTGAGACTGGATCAGGTAGCCGTCGATGTGGGCGCCGCCACCGGGCAGTCTTCGGACATAGGCCGGCGCGGTGATCAGCGCCAGGCCCGTCGACCACATCACGGTGACCAGCACGAACTGCAGCGTGCTGAGCGGGAACCTGATCAGCCCGTACAGGGCGCCGCGCCAGGCCGCCGCGGAGGTCAGCGGTGCCCACATCCGGCGCAGCCCGCTCCGTCCGCCCGGCAGCGGTGCGGCCGGGATGTCCGTGCCAAGCAGCAGCGCGAACCTGGCCCGCTCGGCACGCCCCATCCACAGACACACCCAGAGCGTGCCCGCCAGCACCGGAACGCCGGCCAGGAAGACCGGTATCAGGGCGATCCCGGTGGCCAAGCCGGTGAGTACCACCGTGAAGGTCACCAGGCCGACGCCGAATCCCGCGATCAGGTGGACGAAGGCGAGCCAGGTACGGGCCGAGAAGAGCGCGCCCAGCGCCGACACCGGGCCGCCCCGGCGGCTCTCGGTGGCCACGGGCGCTCCCCTGCCGACGACGTCTTGACTCACGGCACAACCCTAGGCGGCCGACGGCGCGGCACCGATCCCGCTGGCCCCCGGGTCCGGGGTGAGGCCAGCCCCACCCCGGATCGGGCCGCCTGCCGGATGTCGCCGCACGGGCCAGCCCAGAAGGCTTGCCAGTGTCCCTTCAACGACGGCCAAGACCAGTGAGGCTCCCATGAAACGCCCGTCCGCACTGTTGTATGGTGCAGAACCCGTCTCCCCGCCGCCCCGCCGGACGTCAGCCCCGGTGGTGGAACGTGTCGCCGGGTGGAGCGCCAGGCATCGCAAGACCGCGCTGATCGGCTGGCTGCTGCTGGTGGCCGGCGCCGTGATGGTCGGCGGCATGCTCGGCACCAAGAACCTGAACAGCTACGACCCCGGCCAGGCGGGCCGGGCCGAGCGGGTGCTGAGCAGGCCCGGCGTGGTTCAGCCCGCCTCCGAAACCGTCCTGATCCAGGCCAGGAGCGGCACCCGCACCGTGGCCTCCGACCCGGAGATCCGCCGGGCCATCAGGCAGGTGACCGCGGCCCTGGGCGCCATGCCCAAGGTCGCCACCGGCATCGAGTCGCCGCTGGCCCCGGGCGGCGGCAAGCTGATCTCGCGGGACGGCCGCTCCGCGCTGATCATGTTCAACGTCACGGGCAACCCGGACAACGCCGATCAGACGGTCGTCGCCGCGGAGCGCGCCGTCGCCGCCGTCCAGGCCGCCCATCCGGGCCTGCGGGTGGCCGAATCCGGCCAGGCCAGCGCGGGCCGGGCCACCAACGACATCATCAGCTCCGACTTCCGCCGGGCCGAGGTCACCTCGGTGCCGATCACGCTGGTGCTGCTGCTCTGCGTGTTCGGCGCGCTGATCGCGGCGGGCATCCCGCTGCTGCTCGCCGGCACCGCGGTGGTCGCCGCCATCTCGCTGCTCGCGATCCCCAGCCGCTGGCTGCCGGTGGGCAGCACCACCTCGTCGGTCGTGCTGCTGGTCGGCATGGCCGTGGGCATCGACTACTCGCTGTTCTACCTGCGCAGGGAGCGGGAGGAACGGGCCGCGGGCGCCGACACCTACACAGCGGTGCGGAGCGCCGCGGCCACCTCGGGCCGCGCGATCGTGGTGTCCGGCCTCACCGTGATGATCTCCCTGGCCGGGCTGTTCCTGACCGGCATCGACGTCTTCTCCGGGCTGGCCGTGGGCACGATCATGGTGGTCGGCGTCACCGTGCTCGGCTCGCTGACCGCGCTCCCGGCGGCGCTGTCGCTGCTTGGCTCCTGGGTGGACCGGGGCAGGATCCCGTTCCTTGGCCGCCGCCGCACCGCGGCACGCCCGTCCCGGGTGTGGGCGGCCCTGGCCCGCCGCGTGGTGGCCAAGCCGGTCCTGTTCGGGGGAGTGGCCGCGCTGGCGCTCGCCGCCCTGGCCGTGCCCGCGCTCAGCATGCGGCTGGCCGACCCCGGCTTCCGCGACCTGCCCGCGAACGTCCCCGTGGTACAGAGCCTGCTCGCCACCCAGCGGGCATTCCCCGGCGGCCCGTCACCCGCCGAGGTCGTCGTCACCGGCGACAACCTCACCGGCCCGGCGGTGCGGCATGCCATCACCGCCCTGCAGGGGCGGGCCGCGGCGGGCACGCTGCTGCGCGAACCGGTCACCGCCGCACTGCTCGACCACGACCAGGTGATGGTGATCTCGGTGCCGCTGGCCGGAGGCGGTACGGACGCCACCTCCAACCGGGCCCTGGCTCAACTGCGCGACCACGCGCTGCCCGCCACGCTGGGCCGGGTCAGCGGCATCGGCTACGCGGTGACCGGCATGACCGCGGGCAACCACGACTTCGACACCAAGCTCAGCGCCACCATGCCGCTGGTCTTCGTGTTCGTCCTCGGCCTGGCGTTCCTGGTGCTGATGGTCAGCTTCCGGTCGGTGTTCATCCCATTGACGTCCATCGCGCTGAACCTGCTGTCCATCGGCGCGGCCTACGGGGTGCTGACCCTGATCTTCCAGGACGGCCACCTGCACGGGCCGCTGGGGTTCAGCCCGTACGGCGCGATCGTGCCGTGGATGCCGCTGTTCATGTTCGTGCTCCTGTTCGGGCTGAGCATGGACTACCACGTATTCATCCTGAGCCGCATCCGCGAACTGCGGCTGCGGGGCATGCCCACCCGGGAGGCGATCACCAACGGCATCGGCATCAGCGCGGGCGTGGTAACCAGCGCCGCGGTGATCATGGTGGCGGTGTTCTCGATCTTCGCCACGCTCTCGGTGATCGAGTTCAAGATGATCGGCATCGGCCTGGCCACCGCGATCCTCATCGACGCCACCGTGGTGCGCGGGGTGCTCATGCCGGCCGCCATGTCGCTGCTCGGCGAGCGCAACTGGTACCTGCCCCGCTGGCTGGCCTGGCTGCCTGGCGGCCGGAGCCGCCACGCCGTCACGGAGGCGACCAGGGTCAGGTGACCAGGGAGCGCACCTGACACCGGATCGGGACGCAGGTGCGCACGGCGGCCGCCGTCCGCACCTGCGCCTGTAAAACGTGGTCTTGACGCGGTAGAGGGCACGGTGATTACTTCTGGGTAACTAGCCGCTCTCCGCCCGTGGAGGAGAACTTGTTAGAGCCCCGCATCCCGTCCCGCCGGCGCCTGTCCGCCCGTCCTGCCCGGTTCGCCCTCGCCGCCGCCCGCCACGGCGGCCCTGTCCCTGGTGCTCACCGCCGCGCCCGCCAGTGCCGCCGTGAACTACGTCGCTCTCGGCGACTCCTACGCCTCCGGCCTCGGGGCCGGCAACTACTCCGGCGGGTCCTGCGACCGCAGCTCGGGCGCCTACCCGCAACTGTGGGCGAACGCGAACCACCCCGACTCGTTCGCGTTCGTCGCCTGCTCCGGCGCCACCACCACCGACGTGATCAACAATCAGATCTCGGCGCTGTCGACATCCACGACCCTGGTGTCGGTCACGATCGGCGGCAACGACGTGGGCTTCTCCAACGTGATGGAGACCTGCGTGCTCGGCTCCACCAGCGACTGCGTCAACGCGGTCAACCAGGCGGAGGCGGAGGCCAGGAGCCAGCTTCCTGGTGCGCTGAACACCCTGTTCGGCGACATCTCGGCCCGGGCGCCGAACGCCACGGTGGTCGTGACCGGCTACCCCGAGTTCTACGACCTGAGCAAGTCCTCTGGATGCATCGGGCTGAGCACCACCGACCGCACCGCCCTGGACGGCGGCGCGGACGTGCTCGACTCGGTGATCCAGGCCGCCACGGCGGGGCACGCGGGCTTCGCCTACGCCGAGATCCGCCCGGCCTTCTCCGGGCATGAGATCTGCGACTCGAGCAGCTGGCTGCACTCGGTGGACTGGCTGAACCTCGGCGACTCCTACCACCCGACCGCGTCCGGGCAGTCCGGCGGGTACTACCCGGTGTTCAGCGCGGCAGCCTGACCGCCGCCGCCTAACGCGCACAGGCCCCGGGGATTCCCCGGGGCCTGACGCGGGGTGCGGGCTACTTGTTAACGGGGAAGCCGAGGTTGACCCCGCCGTGGCTGGGGTCCAGCCAGCGCGAGGTGACCGCCTTGCCCCGGGTGTAGAAGTGGATCCCCTCGGTGCCGTAGACGTGGGTGTCCCCGAACAGGGACGACTTCCACCCGCCGAAGGAGTAGTAGGCCATCGGCACCGGGATCGGCACGTTAACGCCGACCATGCCGACCTCGACCTCGGACACGAACCGGCGGGCCGCTCCCCCGTCGTTGGTGTAGATCGCCACCCCGTTGCCGTAGGGGTTCTCGCTGACCAGCCGCAGCGCGTCGGCGTAACTGGGCACCCGGACCACGGAGAGCACCGGCCCGAAGATCTCGTCGCGGTAGCAGCTCATCTCGGGCGTGACGTGGTCGAGCACGCTCGGGCCGAGCCAGAAGCCGTCGGAGTCGCCGCCGATCACCGGGTGCATCCGGCCGTCCACCGCCAGCGTGGCACCCTCCTTCACGCCGGTGTCCAGGTAGGAGGCGACCTTGTCCCGGTGCGGGCCGGTGACCAGCGGGCCCATCTCCGACCGTTCGTCGGTGCCAGGGCCGACCCGCAGCCCGTGCACCCGGTCGGCGATCTTGGCGACCAGTTCGTCGCCGACCGAGCCCACCGCCACCAGCACGGAGACCGCCATGCAGCGCTCGCCCGCCGAGCCGAACCCGGCCGACACCGCCGCGTCGGCGGCCAGGTCGACGTCCGCGTCCGGGAGCACCACCATGTGGTTCTTGGCCCCGCCGAGCGCCTGCACGCGCTTGCCCGCCGAGGTGCCTGTTTCATAGACGTAACGAGCAATCGGGGTGGACCCGACGAAACTCACCGCACGCACATCGGGGTGGGTGAGGAGCGCGTCCACGGCCTCCTTGTCGCCGTGCACCACGTTGAACGCGCCGTCGGGCAGCCCCGCCTCGGCCAGCAGCCTGGCCAGCAGCAGCGACGCCGAGGGGTCCTTCTCCGATGGCTTGAGCACGAACGTGTTGCCGCAGGCCAGCGCGATCGGGAACATCCACATCGGCACCATGGCCGGGAAGTTGAACGGGGTGATCCCGGCCACCACGCCCAGCGGCTGGCGGATCGAGTAGGCGTCCACGCCGGTGGACACGTTCTCGGAGTAGTCGCCCTTGAGCAGGTGCCCGAGGCCGCAGGCGAACTCGACGACCTCCAGGCCGCGGGCCACCTCCCCGTCCGCGTCCGAGGTCACCTTGCCGTGCTCGGCGCTGACCAGCCCGGCGAGCTCACCACGGTGGGCGTTGAGCAGCTCGCGGAAGGCGAAAAGCACGTTCGTTCGTTTGGCAAGAGAAAAAGAGCGCCAGCCGGGGAGCGCCTTCGCGGCCGCCGCGACCGCGTCGCCGACCACGGTGGCGGAGGCGAAATCCACGGTGCCGGTGACCTGGCCGGTGGCCGGGTTGTAGATGTCACCGCGGCGCTCCGCGGCGCCGTCCCAGGGCCGCCCGCCGATCCAGTGCGATACGTGCTTACTCATTGCTTCGCTCCCGCGTCCACCGCGCGGAGGGCGTCGATGAGCAGGCCCAGGCCCTCCTTGGCGTCGGCCTCGGTGATGTTCATCGGCGGCGCCATCCGCAATGCGTGGCCCTGCAGCCCGCCCTTGCCGATCAGCAGGCCGCGCTCGCGCGCTTCCTCAAGTGCGCGGGTGGCCAGCGCCGGGCTGGGCGCGCCGGTGCCCGGGTCCACCAGGTCCACCGCGAACATCAGGCCCTTGCCGCGGACCTCGCCGACCGCGTCCAGCCGCTCGGTTGCCTCGCGCAGCCCGTGGATGATCATGGTGCCGAGCGTGGCCGCGTTGCGCTGCAGGTCGTGGTCGAGCACGTAGTCCAGGGCCGCGTTGGCCGCGGTGGTGGACAGCGGGTTGCCACCGAATGTGGAGATGCCGTTGCCGGGCACGCCGTCCATCAGGTCGCCGCGGGCGATCACCCCGCCGATCGCGAACCCGTTGCCGAGGCCCTTGGCGAACGTGATCATGTCCGGGACCACGCCGTGCGCGCCGATTCCCCAGAAGTGCTCGCCGGTGCGGCCCCAGGCGGTCTGCACCTCGTCGGAGATGAACAGCACGCCCTGCTCCGCGAGCAGGTTGCGGTACGCGCCGAGCAGCCCGTCCGGAGCCATGGTGAATCCGCCGACGCCCTGGATCGGCTCGGCGATCAGGCACGCCACGTCCCGCGCGGTCCCGGCGGTGAGCAGGTGCCTCAGGTCGGCGACGCACGCCTCGGTGTACTCGACGTTGGACATGCGCGCGAACGCGGGCAGGTACCTGTCCGTGCCGTGCAGGTACTGCACGGTGAACGGGGCGAGCTGGGAACTCTTCCACGCCACGTTGCCGGTGATCGCGACCGCGCCGAACGAGCGGCCGTGGTAGCTGCCGCGCATGGCGAGCACCTGGTTGGAGCGGCGGGCGGCGGTGGCGAGCATCAGCGCGGTCTCGTTCGCCTCGGTGCCCGAGTTGGTGAAGAACACCTTGGCGTCCTTGATCCCGGACAGCCGGGCCAGCTTCTCGGCCAGCTCCACCTGGCTGCGGATCAGGTACAGGGTCGAGGTGTGCACGATCCCGGTGGAAAGCTGGCGCTGCACTGCGTCGCGGACCTCGGGCAGGTCATACCCGAGCATGTTGGTGAGGATGCCGCAGAAGAAGTCGAGGTAGGTGCGGCCGGAGGCGTCGGTGACGCGGCTGCCGCTGCCGCTGACCAGTTCCAGCGGGTGCTCATAGTAGAGGCCCATCCAGTTGGGCAGGACAGCGCGATGCCGGTTAACGAGATCAGTCATGCGCCCCAGTCTCCCGTGCGAGGAGGTGCCGCCGGTGCGTCACTTTGTAAGGTAATAGCGAAGAGCCTTTACACCGTGTAACGCGGCAGCCCTGCCCCGTTCGTGATCATGACTTCGGGGGCCTATAGGCACCACCTAAGTCATGATCACGAACCTGGCGGGGCGGGCCCGGCGGGAGGAGGCGGGGTGCTGCCGACGGTGGCGGAGGTGCTCGGGCTGGAGGCGGTGCGGCGCGGGCAGCCGCGGGTGGTGGCCGGGACGCACCGGCTGGACACCCCGGTGCGGTGGGTGCACGCGATCGAGTTCGCCGACGCGGCGCGGCTGCTGCGCGGCGGCGAACTGGTGCTGGCCACCGGGATCGCGCTGCCCGACGAGGGCGCGCTGCTTGACGCCTACGTCGCCGACCTCGCCTCGGTGGGCGTGGCCGCGCTCGCGGTGGAACTGGGCCGCCGGTACACCGGCGGGCTGCCGGCCGGCTTTGTCGCGGCGGCGCAGGCGCACGGGCTGCCGCTCATCGTGTTCGGCCGGGAGGTCCCGTTCGTCGAGATCACCGAGGCGGTGCACGCCCGGATCATCGACGACCAGTTGGACCAGTTGCGCGCCTCGGCCAGGTTGCACGAGGTGTTCACCGACCTGGCGGTGGCGGGCGCCGGCCCCGGGGAGATACTCCGGCAGGCGGCCCTGCTCGCGGGCCGGCCAGTGATCCTGGCGGACCTGTCGCACCGCGTGCTCGCCTGCGAGCCGGCCGGGGCCGACCCCGCGGCGCTGCTTGACGGCTTCGAGGCACGGTCCCGCGCCGTGGTCGTGGCCGAGCGGACCGGTTACGACGAGCCGTCCGGCTGGCTGGTCACCGTGGCGGGCGCCAGGGGCGAGGACTGGGGCCGGGTCATCCTGGCCTGCGGCGGCTCCCCCGGCCCCCGGCGACCTGGCGCTGGTGGAGCGCACCGCCACCGCGCTCGCGCTGGCCCGGTTGCTGACCCGCCAGCACGAGAGCCTGGAGCGGCAGGCGCACACCTCGCTGATCGGCGCGATCGTGGCCGGGACGTACACCGACCCGGACGAGGCGGCGGCCCGGGCCCGGGCCCTGGGCGTCCAGGTCACCGGGCGGCAACTGCTCACCATGGCGGTCGGTTTCCGCCAGGGCGGGCGCGGGCTGCCCGCCCACGCGCGGATTCTCGAGGTGGCCGACGCGCTCGCCGACGCGTGCCGCCGCGAGCGGATTCCCGCACTGGTCGGCTCGCTCGGCGAAGCCGGGGTCGGCGCCCTGCTGTCGGCCGACCGCGGGGCGGACCCCGACGCCGTGCTGGCCTCGGTCTGCGCCGCGGCCAGGCAGCGGCTGCCCGGCGGCGACGCGGTGATCGGGGCCGGGTCGGCCGCCGGATCCCTCGCCGAAGCGCGCCGGTCGCTGCTGGAGGCGCAGCAGGTCGCCGACGCCACGGCCGCCTCGCCGTCGGCGGGCCAGGGCCGGCCCTACTACCGGCTGGCCGACCTGCGGCTGCGCGGCCTGCTGCACCTGCTCGGCGACGACGCCCGGCTGGCCACGTTCGTGGACAGGGAACTCGGCCCGCTGATCGCCCACGACCAGACGCACGGCACCGGGCTGACCAAGGTGCTCGGTGCCTACCTGGCCGAGGGCGGCAACAAGGCGGCCGCGGCGGGCCGGGCGCACCTGGCCCGGCCCACCTTCTACGAGCGGCTGCGGCTCATCGAGCGGATCCTCGGGGTGAGCCTGGACTCGGCCGAGTCGCGCACCTCACTGCACGTCGCCCTGCTCGCGGTGCTGTCCGGCCACCACCCGCGGGGCCGGGCCGTCACGGGCTAGTTCTGACACTGGCCTAGGCATGGCCGTCCTTGGGGGTTTGCCCGAATACGCTCTGGACGGCGCACTGCTTGATGTCCCGGGCCAGCGCCGGGGCATCGCTGCAGTGTGAGCCGGGACATGACCCGGCTGAGGCATCTGCCTGTACTTTGATCAGGTGGGCTGCTGATCGGTGGACCACTCGTATTCCAGGTGCCATTGGTGGGCTGGCATGATGTGCAGACAGACCTCGACTGCCCGGCCGCCTGCGGTCCATCCGGTGTGAGTGACATCGTAAACGCGCTGGTCGGGAGTCATCTTCAAGAACTCGGCCTCATTGGGCGCAGGCGGCCGGACGTTGACCTCCTCCGTGATTCGGACCTGTGCGAGGCCGAGCTCGGCGAAGCGGCTGATGATCCCGCCCGGGCCGGAGTCCCGTTCTTCGAGTGCGGTGCCCGCGGCGATCTCAAGCGGAATATAGGAGTCGGCGATCTGGACCGGCGTGTCGTCGGCGTACATGAGGCGTGCCCGCCGCACGCAGGTCTGTTCCTGGTCGCTGACAGCAAGAATGGCCGCGACCCGGGACGGTGGCACGACCCGGGATACGCTCACGTCTGAACGGGGCGCGCGGCCCAGCGCTGTGATCTCGGTGTCGAACGCGCCCCGGCCGCCGGATCGTTCACGAGCCTCACGTGAGTAGCGCACCACCGCATTACGCCGGATCGGCGGCATCTCGGTCACAAATGTTCCTCTTCCTCGGCGCACGTAGACCAGGCCCTCGGCCCGCAGGATGGACAACGCGCGGTTCACGGTCACCCGGTGCACCCCGAGTTGCTCAGCGAGCTGTTCCTCGATCGGCAGTTGGCTGCCCCGCGGGTATTCGCCCGATGCGATGGCGTCCCGCAACCGGGCTGCGACCTCGTGGTACTGGCTTGCTCCCGACGGGCTGGCGATCATAACGGAACATTACCCTTGAAGTACGTACTACATAGCCTTGACACGCCAATCTCCCGGACGTCTACTCACTATGTAGTACCTACTTCGGGAGCGGCGGTGGAGGGCTTCGAACGAGCTCGGGTGCACGCCTACTTCCGCCGGATCACCAGCCATTTCGCGGTCGATCGCCGACCGTCCGCGGTCCTGGTCACCCATCTGCTGGCTGACAGGCCGTTGTTCATCGGCGCCGTGTCCCGGCTCAGCACGCTGGTAGCGGTGCTGCCCAAACCCAAGTCGATCAACCCCGGGGCACTGCACGAGATCAGCCAGACAGTGCCGTGCGATGCTCTCGACCGGCAGCGCCTGGCGCAGGGCGGACAGCTGGCTGGCTACCTGGAGTCACGTGCCGCCGGCCAGGACCTGGTCTTGCTCGATGTCGGCGGCTACTCGCCGGCACTGGAGGATGCCTGCGCCCGCTTCTCCGGCCGCATTCTCGGCGTGGTGGAGGACACTGAGAACGGGGTGCGCCGCTACCTGGAGCACGGCAAGCTGCCGTGCCCGGTGTTCAGCGTCGCCCGCAGTCCGCTGAAATACCCCGAGGACTACCTGGTCGGCCAGTCGGTGGTGTTCTCGGCCGAGGCGCTCCTACGCGGTCGTGGCGACATCCTGCACGGCCGCCAGGCGTGCGTGATTGGTTTCGGAAAGATCGGGTCCAGCGTCGCCCGGATGCTGCACGCCAAGCACGTGCAGGTCACCATCTACGACACCGACGCCGTACGGATGACCCAGGCCCTCGCCCAGGGATTCCGCACCGCCGCCAGCACCGCCGCCGCAGTCACCGGCGCGGGTGTGGTGGTGTGCGCGACCGGCAACGTTGCGCTGCGAGCCGATGACTTCGCCCACCTGGCCAACGGCGCCTACATCGCGTCGGTCACCTCGGCAGACGACGAACTCGAACTGGCCGGTCTCGACGTGCTGTATGAGCGCAGCCCGGCCGGTGACCACATCACCCGCTACGCCACCACCGGCCACTATTTCTACGTTCTCAACGAGGGCAACGCCGTCAACTTCCTGCACGGCGCCTCCGTCGGCGCGTTCATCTACCTGGTCCAGGCCGAGATCCTCGCCGCAACCGCGGCCCTCGCCGGCAGCCATCCCGAACCCGGACTGCACGAATGCGATGACGACACCCGCAAGTTCATTGCGGCCACCTGGCTGCAGGTCTTCAATGGAGCACCATGACCGTCACCAGCCGCGAGATCTCTCACACGCTCAGCTGCTACCTGGCCAGCCACCCCGACGAGCACGAGAACGCAGCCCCGCTGCTGTCCATCCTCGCCGACGGCGCCGACGTCACCTCACGGTCGACCATGCCCGGGCACGTGACCTGCGGCGCGGCGGTCATCAACGACACCGGCAAAGTCCTGCTGATCCGGCACAAAGCGTTGCAGCGCTGGCTCCTGCCCGGCGGGCACATCGACCCTGGCGACCCCGGGCTGCCCGCCACGGCGCTGCGCGAGCTCGGCGAGGAGACCGGCATCTCCTGGCGGCTGGCAGTCAGCCCGCCCGGCCTCGATCGCATCCCGCTCGACATCGACGTCCACTACATCCCCGCCAATCCCGCCAAAGGCGAGCCCGCGCACTGGCATGCCGACTTCCGCTTCGCCTTCTCGGTAACAGACCCGGGCGTAGTGCTGCAGATTGAAGAGGTCAGCGACTACGCCTGGCTGCGGCCGTCGTCCCTGCAGGCCACACGCCTCGCCGCCAAGGTCGCCCGGCTGGCCGCTACCCGCACCGCCGCGCCGTGAAGCCGGGAACCGGCGCACCTGCAGGCACCCCTCGAATTGCGCCAGCCGGCCGCGCAGGGGTCCCCGCGCCCTCGTGTGCCCTGCTGGAAGGGAGCCGTCCTGCCGCGACACGGCCCTGCCCACCGCTGCCGCTGTCCAAGCGCTGTGCCCGGCGCCTGCCTAGCGGCCAAGAAGGTTCCGGCGGCTCAGGCACTGGCCGAGCAGAGGTGGCCGATGGCGGCAAGGTCCGCCGCCGCGGCGAGCCCGGCGTGGTAGAGCCGCAGTTCGGTGGCGCCAGCGGCGCGCACCGCGGCGGCCTGGGCGGGCAGCGTCGCCGGATTGCCGCCGAGCCCTGCGACCGCCAGCAGGGACGCGGCGACGGCGGTGCCGGGCGGTGCGGCCGCCGCCGCCCGGGTGACGAGCGCCGGCGCGGTCACCGGGTCCCAGCAGGACAGCACGATTCCGGCCGCCCCCGCCAGCGCTTCGGGCTCGCATCCCGGGTTGGCCCCCGTCGCCCGCGGGTCGGGGTGGACGTGCAGGTAGACGGGCTTGCCCGGGGCCGCGTCCCGGGCTGCCGCGACCACCTCGCGTTGGAACCTGGTCGCTAGAGCCGCCCGGACGCCGGCCAGGACCCCGGCCGCCTCACCCGGCAGCGCCGCCTCCTCGGGCAGGTCCACGGCGGCGCGGACGCAGGCGGCCAGCCAGGACGGATCCGCCCCGGCGGCCGCGTACTCGCGCTGGCACGCGGCGCAGAAGCACACCGACAACAGCCACTGCGCCGCCGCGCCCGCGGCCGCGCCTGCCGTCTTGTCGTGCGCGCTCAGGTGCTCGACGCCGTACCAGCCGCAGGCTTCCAGCTCGACCGCGTCGGCCTCGGGCAGCGCCGCCACCTCACCGGCCAGGCAGGCGGCGTACTCGCGCACGGCGGGCGAGGCCAGGCACAGCGCCCACGGGTAGGCGTCGCCGAAGGCGTTGCGCACAGCGGCGGACGGCACCGTCACGCCGAGCCGGTCGTTGTGCGTCACCACGGCCCACGCGGTCACCGCCAGGCCGCGGGAGCGCAGCGCCGCGGCGGCACGCTCGAACGAGCCAGCCGGCCGGGCCACCGCGGGCCGTAGCCGGGCCGGCCGCTGCCGTGCGGCCGGCGGGACGGGGCTGGCCCGCCGGCCAGCGCGGCCGGCCCGCCAGCGGGATGGATCGGCGCGGTAGTAGACCGCCGCGTCCCTGGTCACGATCCGGTGCTGCGGATGGAACGGGGTCACCGCACGCACGGCGTGGTAGGCGGCGGCCAGGGTCACCCCGGTCAGGCCCAGGCCGGCGATCCGGTCGGCCGCCGCCGGGTCGCCGTCCACGTCCCACGGGTAGAGGTTCGCCCAGGCCCGCATGCTTGGCCGCCCGGATCAGGGGATCTCGGCGTCCAGATCGGGCAGGGTGAACTCGCCGCCGAGGTAACGGAACACCGGGTCGGCGGGATCGGGCTCGCCGAACTCGGCTATCACCTCGTCGACGAGCGACTCGGCGTCGTCTTGGGCGGAGTAGCCGAGCGCCTCCGCCTCGCGGAGGCTGACCCAGCCGCCGCGGGTGTTGGCCGAGACGCCGAAGACCACCCGGAATCCCGGGTCCGGCGTGGTCAGGCAGGCCTCGAACAGCCGCCCGGCATCGTCGGGGGACAGCCAGGTGGACAGCGACCGGGCGCTGCGCGGCTTGGGGAAGCAGCTCAGGATGCGGATGCAGATGGTGTCCAGGCCGTACCTGTAGTGGTACAGGGCGGCCAGCCCCTCGCCGGTCACCTTGGCCACGCCGTAGTAGGTGTCGGGCGCGGGGAAGGCGTAGTCCGGCACCGGGAAGCTCTCCCGCGGCGAGAAGCCGACCGCGTGGTTGGACGATGCGAAGATCACCCGCGGCACGCCCGCCCGCCGCGCCGCCTCGAAGGCGACGTAGGTGCCCTGGATGTTGAGCTGGAGGATCTCCTCCCAGGAGGCCTCGCCGGAGATGCTCGCCAGGTGGATCACGGCCGAGGCGCCGTGGCACGCGGCCGTCATGGCGTCCATGTCGGTGACCGAGGCGCGGATCACCTCCTCGGCAGGCCCGGCGGTCATGTCGGCGATGTCCAGCAGGCGCAGGGTCCGGTCCGGGCGGGCCAGCCGCGGGCGCAGCATGGTCCCGATCCCGCCGGCCGCCCCGGTGATGAGGATCGTTGGCACGCCAGCCAACATTACGCGGCCGCCCCGGCGTTACTGCGGGTTGGGCTCCGGGTCCGGGGTGGCGCCGGTACGGGCCAGGAACTCGAAGTCGCAGCCCTCGTTGGCCTGGGTGACCTGCTCGCTGAACAGGGCACCGTAGCCGCGCCCGAACCGGGGCGGCGGTGGCTGCCAGGCGGCACGGCGCCGGGCCAGTTCACCGTCGTCCACCTCCAGCCGCAGCACCCTCATCGCCACGTTCAGGGTGATCGGGTCGCCGCGTGCGGACCAGGGCGAGCGGCCCGCCCACCCATGCCTCTGGCGCGACGTGCAGCACGCAGGCGCCGTAGCTGGTCCCGCTCATCCGCGCGTCGGAGATCCGCACCATGTCCCTGACGCCCTGGGCCAGCAGGTACTTGGGGATCGGCAGCATCCCGTACTCGGGCATGCCGGGCCCGCCGCGCGGCCCCGCACCGCGCAGCACCAGCACCGAGTCGGGGGTCACGCCGAGGGCCGGGTCGTCGATCCGCTCCTGCATCTGTCTGTAGCTGTCGAAGACCACGGCGGGCCCGGTGTGCGTGAGCAGGCCCGGTTCGGCGGCGAGCGGCTTGATGACCGCGCCATCGGGAGCCAGGTTGCCGCGCAGCACGGCCAGCCCGCCGTCGGCGGACAGGGCATTGTCCGGCGAGCGGATCACGTCGGGGTTCCAGACCTGGGCCTGGCCGATGTTCTCGCCGAGGGTCTGGCCGTTCGCGGTGACCCGTTCCGGGTGCAGGGCACCGGGCACCTGGCTGAGCTGGGCCAGCAGCGCGGGCAGGCCGCCGGCGTAGTAGAAGTCCTCCATCAGGTAGGCACCGGTGGGCCGGACGTTCGCGAGCACGGGGATCCGGCGGGAGGTGGCGTCGAAGTCGTCGAGGGTCAGCCCGGCCCCGCACCGTCCGGCCATCGCGATCAGGTGGATCACCGCGTTCGTGGAGCCGCCAAGCGCGAGCACACACGCGACCGCATCCTCGAACGCCGCTCTGCTCAGGATGTCCGCCGGGGTCAGGTCCTCCCAGACCATCTCCACGATCCGGCGCCCGCTCGCCGCCGCCATCCGGTAGTGGGCCGAGTCCGGCGCCGGGATGGACGCGGCGCCGGGCAGCGTCATGCCGAGCGCCTCGGCGGCGGAGGTCATGGTGGACGCGGTGCCCATGGTCATGCAGTGGCCGGGCGAGCGGGCGATGCCACATTCCAGGTCGGCCAGCTCGCAGTCGCCGATCAGGCCGGCCCGGTAGTCGTCCCAGAACTTCCACTGGTCGGTGCCGCTGCCCACCGGCTGGCCCCGGTAGTTACCCCGGAGCATCGGCCCGGCGGGAACGTAGATGGCCGGCAGCCCGGCGCTCGCGGCGCCCATGATCAGCCCGGGCGTGGTCTTGTCGCAGCCGCCCAGCAGCACCGCGCCGTCGGCCGGGTAGGAGCGCAGCGTCTCCTCGACCTCGATGGCGAGCAGGTTCCGGTACATCATCGGGGTCGGCTTGCAGTAGGTCTCCGACAGCGTGGACACGCCGAACTCGACGGGGAAGCCGCCCGCCTGCCACACGCCCCGCTTGACCTGCTCCGCGCGTTCCCGCAGGTGCATGTGGCACGGGTTCAGCTCGGACCAGGTGTTGAGGATGGCGATGACCGGCTTGCCCATGTGCTCGGAGGCGTCCACCCCGAGCTGCCGCATCCGCGACCGGTGGCTGAACGACCGCAGGCTCATCGGGCCGAACCAGCCCGCGCTGCGCAGCGTTTCCGGTGTCTTGCGCGTCACTGGTTCTCCTCGCCCAGGGACAGGTCCCAATCGGCGAGGATCTCCGCGATCTGGGCCCGCACCTCCTCGGATACCCGGTGACTGGGCGGGCGCACGTCCGGCCGGCACAGCCCGAGCTGGGCGAGGGCCTCCTTGACCACGCTCACGTTGTCCGCCGAGGAGTCGGCGGCGCGCAGTTCCTCGAAGGGGCGGCAGTCCTCCCACGCCTTCATGGCACCGGCCATGTCCCCGCCGCGCAGCGACTCGAGCATCGACAGCGCCAGCCCCGGCGCCACGTTCACCAGCCCGGAGGTGAACCCGCGCGCCCCGGCCGTCCAGCAGGCGGGTGCGGTCAGCTCGGCCAGCCCGGCCAGCCAGGTGAACCGGTCCAGCCCTGCGTCCCTGGCGACGCCCGCGAACTGGACCGGGTCCCTGATGCCGTACTTGACCGCGATCACGTTGGGGCACAGGTCGCCGAGCAGCCGGATGTGGCGTGCCCCGATCCGCGGATCCCGGATGTAGAGCACCACGCCAAGGCCGGGCAGTGCCCCGGCGATGGCCCGGTGGTATTCCAGCCAGCCCGCCGCGGACATGTACGGGCCGACCGGCTGGTGCACCATGATCATGCGCACCCCGTGGTCGCGGGCATGCCGCCCGGCCTCGATCGCGCTGGGCAGGTCATGCCCCACCCCGGCCAGCACCTCGGCGGGCTGCTCGGCGCCGTTGCCGGCGGCGGCCGCGACGGCCGACTCGGTCGCGCGCCGCGCCTCCGCGGCGGTGAGCGCGTAGAACTCGCCGGTGTTCCCGTTCGGCGTGACCAGCCGGACGCCAGCGTCCACCATGCGCCGGATCACCCGGTCGTGGGCATCCCAGTCGGCCTGGCCATCGGGCCCGAACGGCGTCACAGGGATCGCCGCCACGGTCGCCAGCGCAGTGCGGAGCTGATCGGCGGTGCCAAGGTCAAGGGTCATGGGCGTTCCTTCGCATCTGGCCCGGGCGGGCGCTGCTGTCCACGCTAAGGAGAGCACCCTCATTCGATCAAACCCCGGCGAACGCCGGCGGCCCGGCCCAGGCCCTCTTTACATGCGGTACGCCACCCGGGGCCGGCCTCACTCGCCCAGGTAGCTCATCACGTGCTTGATCCGCGTGTAGTCCTCGAACCCGTACATCGACAGGTCCTTGCCGTATCCGGAGTGCTTGAATCCGCCGTGCGGCATCTCGGACACGAACGGGATGTGGGTGTTGATCCAGACCGCGCCAAAGTCCAGCAGCCTGGCCAACCGCATCGCCCGGCCGTGGTTGCGGGTCCACACGCTGGCGGCCAGCCCGTACTTGACCCCGTTCGCCCAGCGCAGCGCCTCGTCCTCGCCGGAGAACCGCTGCACGGTGATGACGGGTGCGAAGATCTCCTCCTGGATCATCTCGTCGTCCTGGCGCAGCCCGGCCACGACGGTGGGCGCGAAGCAGTAGCCGCGCTCCCCCGTGTGGGTGCCGCCGGTGACGATCCGCGCGTGGCCGGGGCGGCGGGCAAGGAAGCCCTCCACCCGGGCCAGCTGGGCCTGGTTGTTCAGCGGGCCGTAGTCCGCGTCCGGCACGTCGAGGCCGCCCACGGTGGTCTTGGCCGCCTGCTGCGCGAGGGCGTCGGTGAGGTCCGCCGCGATGCCGGGCCCGGCCAGCACCCGGGTGGCCGCGGTGCAGTCCTGGCCCGCGTTGAAGAACGCGGCCGGGGCGATGCCCGCCGCGGTGGCCGCCACGTCGGCGTCGTCGAAGACGATCACCGGCGCCTTGCCGCCGAGTTCCAGGTGCACCCGCTTCAGCCCGTCGGCCGCGGCCCGGGCAACCTCCATGCCGGCCCGCACCGACCCGGTGATCGACACCATCCGCGGTATGTCGTGGGAGGCCAGCGCCCGGCCGGTCTCGGCGGTGCCGCAGACCACGTTGAACACCCCGGGCGGCAGGAAGCTGGCGGCGATCTCGGCCAGCAGCAGCGTGCTCACCGGGGTGGTGTCGGAGGGCTTGAGCACGACCGTGTTCCCGGCGGCTATCGCCGGGGCGAACTTCCACACGGCCATCATCATCGGGTAGTTCCAGGGCGTGACCTGGGCGCATACCCCTACCGGCTCGCGGCGAAGCACCGAGGTGTGCCCGGCCAGGTACTCACCGGCCGAGGTGCCCTGCAGGATGCGCGCCGCGCCGGCGAAGAACCGAAGTTCGTCCACGAGGGGCGGGATCTCCTCGGCCATGGTGAGGCCGACGGGCTTGCCGGTGTTGCGGCATTCCGCGGCGACGATCTCCTGCGCCCGCGCCGCCGTCGCGTCCGCCATCCGCAGCAGCGCCAGGCTGCGCTCGGCAGGCGTGGTCTCCCGCCACACCTCGAACGCGCCCGCCGCGGCGCGCAGCGCGGCCTCGACGTCGGCCGGGCCGGAGACCGGGGCCCGCGCGTATTCCTCGCCCGTGCTGGGATCCACGACCGCGCTCGTCTGGCTGGCCGCGGCGGCGACATACTCGCCGTTGACGAAGTTATTCAAAACCGCAGATGCCACAGGTCCGACCCTGGCAGACAATCGAACCGTTCACAAGTGATTCCGTAGCAGATAGCATTAGTTTCTACTAAATCAGTTGACAGAGTCCCGCGGCATGACACGATTGCCTTGCGAAGGAGGCGACGCATGGCTCATACGCCCGGGACTGCCGTCATCCCCGTCGCCGCAAGCGCCGCCGCGGCACGGCGCGGCCGGGCCCGCCGCCCAGCCTCTGCCCACGTGGTGCTCGATGACGTATCCAAGCTGATCATCGAGCAACTGCAGCAGGACGGACGGCGGTCCTACGCGGCGATCGGCAAGGCCGTGGGGCTGTCCGAGGCCGCGGTGCGGCAGCGTGTGCAGCGGCTCATCGACGGCGGCGTCATGCAGATCGTCGCCGTGACCGATCCTATGACGCTGGGCTTCCGCCGGCAGACCATGATCGGCATCAAATGCGAGGGCGACCTCGAGCGGGTCGCCGACCATCTCGCGCACATGGACGAGATCGACTACGTGGTGATCACCTCGGGCTCCTTCGACATCCTCGTCGAGGTGGTCTGCGAGGACGACGACCACCTGCTGGAGATCCTCAGCCGGGTGCGCGGCGTGCCGACCGTCACCAGCACCGAGACCTTCGTGTACCTGAAACTCCGCAAGCAGACCTACAGCTGGGGGACCAGATGACCAGTGACCACGCCGCCGACATCGGCTCCGACTCGCTGGAGGCCAGGGCACGCCGGCACCTGTGGCTGCACTTCACCCGCATGTCGTCCTACCAGGGCAACGACGTGCCGGTGATCGTGCGCGGCTCTGGCCAGTACGTCTACGACACCAGGGGAAAGCGCTACCTGGACGGGCTGTCGGGCCTGTTCGTCAGCCAGATCGGGCACGGCAGGACCGAGGTGGCCGAAGCGGGCGCCCGGCAGGCCGCCGAGCTGGCCTACTTCCCGCTGTGGTCCTACGCCCACCCGCGGGCGATCGAGCTCGCCGAGCGGCTGGCCATGCTCGCCCCCGGCGACCTGAATCGGGTCTTCTTCACCACCAGCGGCTCCGAGGCCGTCGAGTCGGCGTGGAAGATGGCCAAGCAGTACTTCAAGGCCATCGGGCAGCCCAGCAGGTACAAGGTGCTCAGCCGGGAGATCGCCTACCACGGCACCACCATGGGCGCGCTGGCCATCACCGGGCTGCCCGACCTCAAGACGCCGTTCGAGCCGCTGCCCCCCGGCGGGGTGCGGGTGCCCAATACCAACTTCTACCGCGCGCCTGGTTTCGTGGCCGACGACGTGACCGCCTTCGGCCGGTGGGCGGCGGACGAGATCGAGCGCGCGATCCTCCGCGAGGGCCCGGAGTCGGTGGCCGCGGTGTACCTGGAGCCGGTGCAGAACTCCGGTGGCTGCTTCCCGCCGCCGCCCGGTTACTTCGAGCGGGTGCGCGAGATCTGTGACCGCTACGGGGTGCTGCTTGTCTCCGACGAGGTCATCTGCGCGTTCGGCCGGCTCGGCTACTACTTCGGCTCGCAGCGCTACGGCTACCAGCCGGACGTCATCACCTTCGCCAAGGGCGTGACTTCGGGCTACGCGCCGCTCGGCGGCATGATGGTGAGCGACCGGCTGATGGAGCCGTTCGCCGAAGGGCCCGCGACCTTCCTGCACGGGGTCACCTTCGCCGGCCACCCCGTTTCTGCGGCCGTCGCACTCGCGAACCTCGACGTGTTCGAGAAGGAAGACCTGCTCGGGAACGTCCGGGCCAACGAGGACGCCTTCCGCGCCACCCTCGGGAAGCTCAGCGACCTGCCCATCGTGGGCGACGTGCGCGGCGACGGCTACTTCTACGGCATCGAGATGGTCAAGGAGAAGACGACCAGGGAGACGTTCACCGACGAGGAGTCGGAACGGCTGCTGCGCGGCTTCCTGTCGCACGCCCTGTACGACGCCGGGCTGATCTGCCGTGCCGACGACCGCGGCGACCCGGTCATCCAGCTCGCCCCGCCGCTGACCTGCACGCAGGAGCACTTCGACGAGATGGAGCAGATCCTGCGCAGCGTCCTCACCGAGGCCTGGAAGCTGATCTGAGCCCGGGCACGCCCTAGCCGCCCTGCGGCTTCGGCTGCCCGTACATCCACGTGCGGGTACGGATCGTCCGGCCGGGGCGGAGCGTGACCCGCAGGATCACGACCTGGTGACCGCGGCTGTCGGCGATCCGGATGTTGAACGGGCCCGGGCCCAGGTGACCGCCGGCCACCCAGATGCCGTTGCCGTTCAGCCTGAACGGCCGCCAGGCGGGAGCCGCTGTGCCGGGCGTGGCAACCGCCACCGTGGCCAGCGCGTTGCCGTGCCGGCGGACCTGGAGCGTGGGCAGGCCGGCGCTGGTCTGGCCGGTCCGCAGGATCAGCGGGCCGGGCAGCGGCGGGTCGTCCACGGGCCAGAACCTGACCCTGGCGGAGCCGGGCCCGGGGTCGGCGATGCGGGTGAACGCGGCGCGGCTCAGGTTGATCATGTCGGCGGCACAGCCCGGGCACAGGTCGACGACCTCCGCCCGCACCTGTCCGCGGGGGCCCAGCACGGTGAGGTAGCTGCCGCAGGCGGCGCTGCGGCCGAACCGCTCCGGCGGCAGGCTCACATAGCGCCCGCCGGCCGGAAAGGGGCCGAGCGAGCAACTGCCCAGCGCATCGCCCGGGTCATAGAACACCGCCACGGCCGGCGTCCCAGCCAGGTAGCCGCCGCTGCCCGGGCGCCCGGTGGCGTGCCTGGCCGGCGGCCCGCCGCTTCTCTGCGCGGCGCCGGGGCCGCTTGGCTCCGGGCCGCCGCCCGGCGACTGGGCCGCTGCCCGCGTTCCGCTGCCCGCGGGCCCGCCGATCGCGGCGCCCACGGCGACGCCGGCCAGCACCACTACCGCGCACAGCGCGCCGCCCAGCCATATCCAGTTCCCGCGCGCAGGCTTGCGCGCTAACGTCGGCATACCCCTCCCCGAGCGCAACTCCCCCGGCCTCCTGTCAGATATAAGCCCACCAGACGCGATTGCGCACAGGAGTTAAGTCAATTACACACAGTTGAAGTGCGCCGGTCAGGGCCCGTCGGGCGTGGCCGGTACTGCCTGCGGCAGGTCCGCAGCGGATGGGTCAGGCGAGGGCCTTGCAGCCCTTCCCCAGCGCCGGGTTGGCCAGGACCTTGCTGATGATGGTCCCGCCGTACCTGGCGGTGTCGGGAACGCCGTACTGCGCATCCCTGCCGAAGTTGTGCGTGGTGACCCCGGCGATGTTGTTGCCGAAGTTCCACAGGCATACTCCGCGCCCGGAGACGCCCTTCAGTTGCTGCTTGCTGGTCAGCGTCCAGAACGGGTAGAAGCCCGCGCCGCCGGTCGGCGGGGCCTTGCAGCCGGCGCCGGTGCCGACGTTGCAGAGGTTCTCCGATGCCGCGACGTTGCTCTCGAACTGGATCTGCGGGTACGCATGCCCGTTCGTGAACGGGCCCAGGTACCGGAACGTCTGCGGGAACCTGCCGGAACCGTTCGGCCAGTCCTTGCGGTAGCCGGTGCCGTCGAAGTCGAGGTCGCCGTTCTCGAACTGGTTCTGTTCGCAGGTGCTCACCCGCTCGTACTCCTTGCCGGGCTGGCCGCTGATGGTGACCGGCCTGGTCCCCTTCGGCAGGCAGAATCCGTCGGAGAACTCGCAATTGGACGTGGCCGCCGTACACGGGACCGGCCCGTGCGGCCCCTCGGTCTCTGAGTTCTTGCAGGCGCCCGTGGTCAGGTTGCACGGGCCCTCGCCCTTCTTGCCCCTGCCTTCCATCCCGCCGCCGCAGGTCTGATAGACGTTCGGGTCGGTGTAGGAACTGCCGTTGCTGAAGCTGGCGCTGACCTTCTCCTTGCCGATCAGCCGGGCGCACGACTCGCCGTGGCCGATCTCCTGCTCCATCAGCACGCCGCCCTCGAGCGCGGCCCACGGCACCTGGTTCTGCTTCTTGGCCGTGCTGTACTCGGCGTGCCAGGTGAACGGGTTACCGGAGCAGTCGGAGGAGTTCGTGTCGGCGAACCCGTTCTTGGCGCTCGCCTGGATGAACCCCGTCTGGCCGGTGGTGAGGTCGGCGACCTTGGCGGTGAAACCTCCCGCCGGGTCGGTCATCGACACCTTGAGCACGTCACCTGGGTTCAGCTTGAGCGTCTTGGCGTTGCCGAGCATCGTCTTGGTGCTCGGGTCCTGCGGCGCGGGCGAGCCCGGCGGGATGCCGTTGGTCTGCAGGTAGGAGAAGTTGACCGGCTCCTCGCAGTTGGTGTTGCAGGACCCGAAGTTGAAGGTGCACTCGAGGCTGTCGATGGTCAGCGCCGCGCACCACTGCGACCTGCTGCAGCTCACGTTGTCGATGAACGGGGTGAACCCCGGCGGGTAGAACTGCAGTTCCATGAACGCCGAACCAGCGGCGCTCGGGTTGGTCAGCGCCCCGGAATTGGTGTCGCTGTCCGGCGTGCACGGGTTCTGCGGGTAGGAATGCGGGTCGCACATGGGCAGGCCGAACCACGGCGCGAGGCTCAGTTCGGCGTAGTCCGTCCTGGTGCCGCGGGCGGTCGGTCGCTTGTGCGGGTCGCGCGGCAGGCGCATCGCGTAGTTCATGGTGTTGCCCGAACCCGGGAGTGCGGAAATGAACTTCACGCTCGGCTCGTCGTGGCCCACGTAGTGGCCGTTGTCGTAGAAGCGCTGGAACGTCCCGCCGTAGCGAGCACCATGCATGTCCGTGCAGCGCATCCGCATGGCCGTGGACGCCGGCTTGTACTTCGGGCTCCATCCGTTGCAGTCCAGGAGGTTGACCTTGGCCGGGGCGATCGCGCCCGCCATGTGGTGCCCTCCGCCCGCTCCCGTCAGGGTCGCCGAAGCCGAGCCCGTCAGTCCCAGGCTGGCGGCCACGCCCAGGGCCGCCGCCGGGATGGCCAGCTTCCACGCCCATCCGCGGGCTCTCATCAAGCTATTTCGCACGTCGTCTCCCCCCGAATAAGGCCGACTGCGGAAATTGCCCTTGCCCCCGGCAAGGGCGCGCATCTCGCAATTATGCGAAATACTCCCCGCCGGGGAATCTAGCAACGCGGCAATCAAACGGTCAAGGACCCACGAAGGGCACCATCCCGGATACGTAACCGGCAGATTAAAGCCGGTTATTTCCCTATTTGAGCTGCGGGCAATTACGCGAAACGGCGGGCGCTCGGGTAGCCCTGGCCCCCGTCCACCACAATGTTTGCCCCGGTAATCCAGGACGCCCGGCGCGACAGCAGGAAGGCGACCACATCCGCCACCTCCGCCAGGTGCCCGAGCCGCCCGAACGGGAACTGGCTGGCGACAAACGCGGCAAAGTCTTGCGGGTTCTGCGCGCGGAACCGGTCCCAGCTGCCGCCGGGGAACATGATCGAGCCAGGGCTGACCGCGTTCACCCGGATCCCGGCGCCCGCCAGCTCGGCGGCGGCCGTGGCGGCCAGGTGGATCTCGGCGGCCTTGGCGACCGCGTAGGTGGCCCTCGGGGCTGGGCGCATGCCGGTGATCGAGGAGATGATCACGCACGAGGCCGTCTGCGAGTCCGTCAGGTACGGCAGGCCGGACCGGATCAGCTCGGCCGCGTGCCCCGCGTTCAGCGAAAATGTGGCGGCGAAATCGCCGGGCGCGGAGTCGGCCAGGTTCCCGCCGACCGTGCCGCCGGCGTTCGCCACCAGGTGATCGAGGCCGCCAAGCTCACCGGCGATCTGCCGGACAGCCGCGCCGAGCGCCGCGGTGTCGGTGACGTCGGCGGCGGCGGTCGCCACCGGCACGCCGTGGCCGGCCAGCCGCCCGGCGGCCGTGGCCAGGCCATCGGCGCCGCGGGCGACGATCCCCACGGCAGCGCCCTCGGCGGCCAGCGCATCGGCGATGGCGAAGCCGATGCCCCGGCTGCCGCCGGTGACAAGGGCACGGGAACCACGCAGGCCAAGATCCATGATGCCGAGGCTAGGACATGTCCCCCGGGCGCGCCCTCAGTGGACCGGCCTCAGCCGGCCACCACCTCCAGCGAGATACTGGTCCCGGCCAGCGCCTTGCTGACCGGGCACGTGCTCTTGGCCTGCTCGGCGACCTCCGCGAACCGTTCCGCGGTCACGCCCTCGGCGGAGCCCCGCACCGTCAGCTTGATGCCGGTGATCCGGAACCCGCCCGCCGGATCCGGGCCCAGGGTGACCTGCGCGCCGACAACGAGGGACTGCCCGCTGCCGCCGGCCTCGCCCAGCATCGCCGAGAACTGCATCGCGAAGCACGCGCTGTGCGCGGCGGCGATGAGCTCCTCCGGGCTGGTCACCCCGCCCGCCTCCTCGGCCGCCCGCCGGGGGAAGTTGACCTCGAAGGTAGCGATACCCGAACTGACCAGCTCCACCGTGCCGGTCCCGTCCTGAAGGCCACCGGTCCATGTCGTGCGCGCGCTACGGGTGGGCATCGATTCTCCTTGTCCTCGGGGGGTGCGCTTGTCTCGGAGGCGGCGCCGCCACCGGGGCGGGCCGCCTGGCCGCAGGACACAGCTTGCCACCGCGCGGGACGCGCCGGGCCCGCCGGGTGCCAGCTCGCCGGTCAAGGCGGTGGCGCCCCCGCCGATGACCACCGCGCCACCCCCGGTCATTGGCCGAAGCTCGCGTTGCTTCCGGACACGCGGATCACCACGCCCAGCGGGCTGACCGTGACGGACTGCACGGTAAGCCCCAGCGGGAGCGCGGGTATCTGCACGGTCAGATGGCGGATCGGGTCGAGCAGCGCGGCAGGCACCCCGCTGGCAGAGACCAGGCGCAGGACGATCTCGTGCGGGCTGGCCAGCTTCACCCGGGCGATGGCCGTGGCTGCCAGTATCACGAGGCTGGCGGACAGCTTCACCGTGTGCGGCCCGGCGCCGCTGATCTTCAGGCCGGGCACGGCCGCCAGGGCCGGCAGCTTGGCCAGGCTGGCGAAGGTGATCAGGCCGGTGCCGGTGACCTGCGCGATGGTGCCGGACTGGTAGCCGGAGTCGAGCGTGATGTCGGTGGCGTGGACGTCGATGCTCGCCGTGACCGGGCCGACGGGGAACTTCGGCGAGGTGACCTCGACACCGTCGAGGTGCCGGCGGATGAGCTGGGTCAGGAACGGGAACCCCTCGACCGACACGTTCGGCTTGACCGGGAAGCCCTCCGTTTGGAGCTTGGTCGCGATCCGGTCGGCCGTAACGGCTGCCGCGACCCGGTCCAGGCCGAAGAGCAGGCCGAGGATCGCCAGCAGGACGATGACGAAGATCAATATCCTCCGGCCGGTTCGCCGCGCCCGCGGGGGCGGCATCATCGGGGGTGGCACCGTGTATGGCGCCGTCATGCCAGATGACCAATCTTCACGGCCTGTACCTGCCCGGCCTCGCGGTACCCGGCCAGGTGGTCTCCGATGGCGAGTTCGCCGGGGACCGGCGTCTCGTCGCTCACCGCACCTCCCGCTCAGTCCCCCGGCGCTGGTGCTCACGCTTGCCTGACAATGTACGCCACAGCGGCTGACCGTCGGGCCACGCCGAGCCGCTGGCCGCCACGCGCCCGGCGCCCCGTTGCACGGCCGCGGTCCCGCCTGGGCCGGGAGCCGGGCTGCCTAGGGACCGAGGTCCGCACAATTGGGACCAACGACCGCAGCGCGCGCGAGCCGGCTACGCCTACTATCGCCGCAGGTAGCGAACCACGCCCGCCCCCGTCGGCGGACGGCCTTGAGCAGGAGGGCGCCATGCAGCGGCTGAACCCGATGGACGCCCAGTTTGTGGACGCGGAGGACCAGGACGATCACGTATCGTTCGCGATCGCGTCGATCGCGGTGTTCGAAGGGCCGACACCCTCCTACGGCGAGTTCCTCGATGCCATCGCCCTGCGCCTGCCGCTGGTGCCGATGTACCGGCGCAAGCTGCGCACCGTGCCGTTCCGCCTGGGGCCGCCGGTATGGGTGGACGACCCGAATTTCGATCTGCGGTATCACGTCCGGCACACCGCCGTGCCCGCCCCGGGCGGCGCCGATCAGCTCAACAAGCTGATCGCGCGGGTGATGTCCCAGCGCCTGGACCGTGCCTACCCGCTGTGGGAGTACTGGCTGGTCGACGGGCTCAGCGAGGACCGGTGGGCGCTGATCTCGAAGGTCCACCACGCCATGGTGGACGGGGTATCCGGCACCGACCTGTACCGGGTGATGTTCGATCTTTCCCCAGAGCAGTCGCCGCCGCCGCCCGCCGACGACCAGCCCGTCCCGGCGGAGCCCTCCGCACTCTCGCTCCTCACCGGGGCGGCGCTCGACCTGGCGGCCCGGTACGCCTCGGGGGCGCGCACGCTAACCGACGCGCTGACCCGTCCCGGCGAGGCCACCGAGCAGGCCGCCGAGGTGGTACAGGCCGTGGCGAAGCTGGCCGGCTCCGCTCAGCCAGCCACCGCGTCGTCGCTGTGCGGCCCCATCGGCCGACAGCGGCGCTACACCTGGGCACGGGCCTCGCTCACGGATGTAAAGAAGATCAAGCGGGAGCTTGGCGGCACCGTGAACGATGTCGTGCTGGCCGCGATCAGCAGCGGCTTCCGGGCGCTCCTGCTGGCCCGCGGCGAGCAGCCGGGCCCGCATATGGTCCCGTCGCTGGTTCCTGTGTCGCTGCGCGGCGCGGGCGAGGAGAACATCTACGAGAACCGGGTATCCGTGCTGGTGGCCGATCTGCCCGTGCACCTGGCCGATCCGCGGCAGCGGCTCGAAGCGGTCCGCGCCGAACTGGCCGCGCTCAAGGCGAGCAACGAGGCCGCGGCGGGCGAGGCGCTGATCGCACTCGGCCAGCTGACCGCGTACCCCCTGGCGTCCCTGGCGGTCCGGCTCGCCTACCTGCTGCCGCAGCGTCAGATCGTCACGGTGACCACCAACGTGCCCGGCCCAAGGCAGCCGCTTTACGCCATGGGCCGGAAGCTCGTGGAGATCATGCCTTACGTGCCGATCGCCACCACGCTCCGTACCGGCATCGCGATCTTCAGCTACTGCGACATGCTGACGTTCGGGATCACCGGCGACTACGATTCCACGCCCGACCTCGAGGTGCTGGCCCACGGCATCGAGGATGGCGTCACCGAACTGCTGAAGGCCACCCATCACGGCCGGCGCACAGGCCAGGGGGAATAGGAAACGATGAGCTTCAATCTCGCGGTGATCTTGCCGGAGA
>CAVXMG010000019.1:0-425330 GCA_963762735.1 uncultured Actinomycetes bacterium
CGTAGACCCGCACCAGGCCGCAACCCCATGGAATCTTAGACTGGATTCAAAGCGTCACTAATTAACCGCGTAGAGTTACAAATATGAGGACGCGGGCATCGATAATCGGCCAGCTTCTCGTGGTGTTCGCGGTGTGCGCGGGGCTGATCGGGATCGCGGCTGCGTTCGGTTATGTTGCTGCTACCAGACAGGACGCTACGGCCAAGCAGTTGACCGTGCAGGACTACCTGCTTCAGCACGAGGCCGGGCTGCTGCAGGTGGAGTTCGACGTGGCCCAAGGGGCGGTGAACGGCTACGCGCTGTCGGGCCACAAGTCCGACCTGCTGCCGTTGCGGGGCCAGGAGGCGGGCTACGAGAGCAATGTGGACGCGCTCCGGGTCACGGCGGCGAAGAGCCTGCAGGGCTACGTCACCGAGCAAGTGCGGGCCGGGGCGCGGCTGTTCGCGATAGCCAGGCAGGTCTCCCTGCTGCCCCCGAGGTCCGCTGCGGCCCAGGCGCTGGCCGGTGGCCTGCCTGCCGTCGCGGGCCGGTTCTACGCGGCGAACTACCAGTTCCAGGAGCATGTGGGTAGCCAGTTCGGTGAGCTCACCGACAGGAGCGCGCATGCCCTGCGGGTCGGCCTCGCCTGGGGCGCGGCGGCGCTAGGTATCGCTCTCCTGCTCGTGCTGGCGAGCTCGCTCAGCACACTGTGGACCATCACCAGGCCACTACATGCCCTGACCGCGACGGTTCGCCGGCTCACCGCAGGGGACCGGAGGGCCAGGGCGGCGGTGACCGGTTCGGCGGAGGTGCGGGAGGTGGCCCGGTCAGTCAACGCGCAGGCCGACGAGGCGGACCGGCTGCGCGAGGAGCAGGCCCAGTACAACCGCTTGCGCACCGTGGCACGGGAGGCAGGGCTGCGGATCCGGGAGCACCTAGCCGCTGCCGAGGTCCTGGCCGAGGCGCAGGCCACCGTCCAGAAGAACCTGCAGGCCGACATCGTCTACCTCCGCCTCGTGGGGGATGGCCGGCTGGCAGGCAGGGTCGGCTACGACTTCGCCGAGACCGTCGCCGCTGACGACGCCGTCCGGCGCGTTCATGCGCACACCCTGGAGGGGCTGCACGATCTCTTCCGGTCGCAGACGAGCCTGGTAATCCGGGACATCCAGGGGGCGGAAGGAGAAAAACTCGCCGCGCTCTACTCCCCCGAACTGCTGGACCTGGCCCGGCTCGGGGGCGTCCACTCGCTGCTGATCACGCCGTTCGGGGTCGGTGCCGAGCTGTTGGGCACCATCGTCGCGCAGCGTATCCACGTCAGCCACGCGTGGACCCCCGCCGAAGTGGACGCGGTGGAGTCGATCGCGGCCGACCTTGGCCGTGGCCTCAACCATGCCCGGCTCTACGAGGCCGAGAACCGCCTGGTCGGGGACCTGAAGGCGCTGGACGTGGCGAAGTCGGACTTCTTCGCCACGGTGTCGCACGAACTGCGGTCGCCGCTGACCACAATCGAGGGCTACCTGGAGATGCTCGTCGACGAGGACGCCGACCCGGTCACGGAGCGGCAGCGCACGATGCTGGCCACGATCGGCCGGAGCACCGCCCACCTGCACAACCTGGTCGACGACGTGTTCACGCTGGCGACGCTGGAATCGAGTGCGTTCGGCGTGGCGATGCACCCGCTGCGCGTGGCGGACGTGGTGACCGGCGCGGTGGATGCGATCAGGCCCTCGGCGGCCGCCGCCAAGCTGCGGCTGACCTGCCCGCCGCCCGCCGCGGACCTGATCGTCTCGGGCAACCCCGCCCAGCTGGAAAGGGTGCTGGTCAACCTGCTGTCGAACGCGGTCAAGTTCACCCCGGAACGGGGCGAGGTCGAGGTCGCCGCGGCCGGGGACGACGACGCGGCGGTCATCTGGGTCCGCGACACGGGCATCGGCATCCCCGAGTATGACCAGAAGGAGCTGTTCACCCGGTTCTACCGGGCCTCCAACGCGGTCGCCCGCCGGATCCCGGGCACCGGGCTCGGGCTGACGATCGTCCGCACGATCGTGACCGGCCACGGCGGCGAGCTGAGCCTGGAGTCCCGGGAGGACGAGGGAACCACGGTGACCGTGCGGCTGCCGTTGCACGTGCCCGCGCCAGCGTTACAGCGGCAGGCCAGCCTCCAGCAGCGCCAGGCCCCGCTCGAGCTTGGCGCCGAACCTGTCCAGGTCCCCGGGCTGATCGAACCAGGCGGCCATCGCGATCCCGACGACGGCCCCGGCGAGCGCCTGGACCTCGAAGTCGCTCGCGGCCTTCCCCGTCCGCTCGGCCACCGCCTCCGCGATGACCTGGGTGGTCCTGGCGAATTCCGTCAGCATCCGGGCCCGGACAGCGGGCACCGCAATGGCCATATCCATGGTCTCCCGCAGTTGCGCAAACTCCTCCGCTCCCATGCCGTCGAAGGCGGCGCGGACCGCGGTGCGCAGGGCGGCGATCGGCCCCATGTCCGCCGGCTGGGCCAGGAACACATCCATCCACAGCAGTTCCATGTCGTCCTGCAGGACGACATCCTCCTTGGTGGGGAAATAGCGGAAGAACGTGCTCGGCGACACCTCGGCGGCCTCGGCGATCTGCTCCACCGTGGTGGCGTCGTACCCCTGCTCGCGGAAAAGCCGGAGCGCGTGCTCCCTGATGGCAGCACGCGTCCTGGCCTTCTTGCGCTCCCGCAGCCCTGGCCGGGCCGGCCCGGCTGCCCGGCCGGGCCGGGCGCCGGCACCTGGGCAGTGGCGTCAGGCAACACGCTCATGAGGCGATTCTGCTCCTTCGAGGGCCTGGCCGGTAGCAGCCACGGCCTCCGCGTCCGGCACGGCGTGCCAGGGCAGGAACGCCAGCGCGATCACGATTCCCGCCACGCCAACGCCGGCGCTGACCCACAGCATCGCGTCGGTCCCGTGCACGAACGCGGACCGCACCGAGTCCAGCAACGCCGCCGAGCCGGTCTCGCGGGCCACCGCGAGGCCCGAGAACACGCTGCTGCGGACCTCGTTCGCCGCGGGCGCGGGCAGCCCCGCAAGGTCGAGCCCGGAGTGGTATCCCACCGCCAGCACGCTGCCCAGGATCGCGGCCGACAGCGGCGCGCCCGCCTTCTGCACCGCCTGCATGACCGCCGAGCCGACCCCCGCGCGGTCCTTGGGCAGGTCCACCAGTGCGGCAGAGGCCGCGGTGGCCAGCGCCAGCCCGAAGCCGACCCCGGTGATCGCGGTCCAGGTGGCGATGAACGCGTTCCCGCTGGCCACGGTCATCGTGGCGCCGAGCACCAGGCCGCAGGTCAGCAGCGTGAAACCCAGGGCGGCGGTGAGCTTGGTGGTCAGCCGCGCGGCCACCTGGTCGGCCAGGCCTGCACCCAGCGCCAGGCCCGCCATCAGTGGCAGCAGCCGCACTCCGCTGCCCATCGCCGACACGCCGAGGATGGCCTGGAAGAACTGGGGCGCCCCGAACAGCAGGCCGAACATCGCGAAGATGCCGAACGCCTGGAGCACCGTCCCCCAGGTGAACCGGGCGGACCGGAACAGCCCCAGGTCCACCAGTGGCTGCCTGCCGTGCTGGCCGAGCCAGCGTTCCCAGAGCACGAAGGCCGTCAAGATGGCCGCACCGCCCGCCATGGCCACGATCGCGATGACCGAGGACCAGCCGTACTGCCCGGCCGCGATGAAGCCGTACACCAGCAGCGCCAGGCCGCCGCACGAGGCGGCGATCCCCACAGGGTCCAGCCCCGGCCGCTCGGCGGCCCGGGACTCGGGCACCAGCAGCGCCATCGCGGCCAGGCCGATCGCCACCACCGGCAGGTTCATCAGGAACACCCAGCCCCACCAGTAGTTCGACAGCAGCCAGCCGCCAACGATCGGGCCGATCGGCAGGGCCAGGAAGTTGGCCGCCGCCCAGATGCCCACCGCCCTGGTCCGCTCGTCGTCGGCGAACATGACGGTGATGATCGACAGGACCAGGGGGATCATGAACCCGGCACTCAGCCCGAGGGCCGTCCTGGCCGCGATGAACTCTCCGGGGCTCGTGGAGAACGCGCAGGCCAGCGAGCTCAGCCCGAACGCGGCCAGGGTGATCATCATGACCTTCTTGCGCCCGAACCGGTCTCCGAGCAGCCCGCCGGGCAGCAGCCCCACGGCCAGCCCCAGGGTGTACGCCGACACGAACCACTGCAGGTCGGTCGCGGATGCGTGCAGCGACCCCGCCAGGGTCGGCAGTGCCACGCTCAGCACCGTCGCATCGAGCCCGACCGCCAGCACGCCCAGCGTCAGCCCGCCCAGCGCCCACCACTTCCGCGCTGCTCCCCCGATGCCAGCGCCCTTCGTCATCACGCTCATGACACTCACCGCCATCCAGTAGCATCTCTAATCTGAATGCTACTGTCATTTTAAAGTGTCATGCAAGCAGGAGCTGCCTTCAGCTTTCGGGATTGGGCTGGCGGCAGACGGCACAGACCTGGCGAAGAACTGCCCGGCGCCTGCGGGTGGCGGGCGCCAGCGGTGGCGGCTAGACGCCCTCCATCACGCGCAGGACCACGTCGCGGCGGCCGCGGGCCGCGGCATCCAGGACCACGGCGAGTTCGTCCTCCCGCAGTTCCTCGGCGGCCTCAACGATGATCACCAGTGGCCCGGCGCCGGCGGCGGCGTGCCGGATGACGTCCCGGACCTGCTGCTCGTCCCGGGTCAGCGCCTCGGGGGAAAGGACCGACATGACAACCTCGCCGGTCTCCGGAGGCCCAAGGCGCCCGCCCGGCTCGGCTGCCACCTGGTCAACAACGACCCGCCCGGACGCGAGGCTCGGCGGCGGGTATGTGCGCAGGTACTGGTCCACCGAGCTGCCGCGCGGCAGCTGCACGATCACAACGGCATCGGTCGTCATAGCGCGGCAAGCCTACTCGCCCCATCGTCAGGGAGCACGGGTAACCTGCGTTAGCCCGCCGGGGCAGGCACGACCACCGTCCCCCGCGCGGTCACCACGACCACCGGCTCGTCCAGCACGTCCGAGGCCGACGGCCCGCGTTCGGGGTCGGCACGGCACACGACGCGGGCCTCGAAGGCGAGGTCCCGGCTGCGCCGCCCGACCCGCGTCACGGTCGCCGTGGTCTCGATCACGTCGCCGCCGAGGACCGGCGCACGGAACTGGACGTCGGAGTAGGAGGCGAACAGGCCTTCGTCGCCGTCCATGCGGATGCAGGCCTCCGTGGCGACGTCGCCGAACAGGGCCAGCACGTACGCGCCGTCCACCAGGTTCCCGCCGTAGTGGGCATCGGCCGCGGACACGTACCGGCGCTGGGTGACGGTCAGGCCCTCGGCGGCGGTCACGCCGCGTTTCCCTGCCGCTCGGGGGCCAGCGTGTGGACCAGGTAGCTGGCCACCTCGCGGGGCGTGGTACCGCGCCCGAACACCCGGTCCACGCCAAGCTCCTGCGCCATCGCCGGGTCGAACCTGGGCCCGCCGACGACGAGCAGCGGCCGGGCCGGGCCGCGCGCGGCCGTGAACGCCTCGGAGATCTCCCTGGCGGCCTTGATGTGCGCGTCCCGCTGGGTGACGACCTGGCTGACCAGCACCGCGTCCGCGTGCGCGCCGCCGGCCCGGTCGACCAGGTCCGCCACCGCCACCTGGGCGCCCAGGTTGACCACCCGGATCTCCGCGTAGGACTCCAGGCCCTTCTCCCCCGCGTGCCCCTTGACGTTGAGGATGGCGTCAATGCCGACGGTGTGCGCATCGACGCCGACGGTTGCGCCGACCACCACGAGTTCGCGGCCCAGGGCCGAGCGGATCCGCCGGTTGACCTCGGCGGCGGACATCAGCGGGAACTCGCGCCGCGCGACCTTGACGTCGGCGAGGTCGACCAGGTGCCGGACGGTGCCGTAGACGATGAAGAAGGTGAAGTCAGGGCCCATTGCCTTGGCGTGCACCACCAGGGCCGGTTCCACGCCCATCTTGGCCGCGAGCTGGGCCGCGGCGCCCTCCGCGAGCGCCCGCTCCTCCTCGGTGCCCGACGGCAGCGGCAGCGTGAACGAGACCTGGATCCGCCCGTCGCCGGTGGTGTCCCCGTACGGCCGGATTACCTTGCCACCCTGCTCCGCGGCGCTCATGACCGCCCCGCTTCCAGGAACTGCTCCCTGCCTTCGAGGAACTCGCTTGCGGGGTTGAAGTAGCCGCCGGCGCGCTCGATGACGCCGTCCAGGCCGCGGCCGCCGTCGGCCGGGCGGCGGGTCACCCCGAACGTGCCGTCGGCGATGGCGTTCAGCAGCCCCTCGGCGGTGATCCGTTGCAGCAGGTCCACCGACTCGGCCAGGACCTGCTGGGCCCGCTTCTCGATGAAGCCGCCCGGCGGTGGCCGGAAGTTCTCGCCGAGGCGTCCCGCGGCCCGCAGCACGTAACGCACGTTCTCCAGGGCCAGGTCGCGGTCGGACAGGAACGGGGTGTGGATGCCCTCGGTCATCATGCCTATGAGCAGGATCGACTGGTCGGTCAGCGCGCCGCACAGGTTGAAGAATGCGTCGAGCAGGTACCCGGCGAACACGTTGCCGGTCATGTACTTGGTCGGCGGCATGTACTTCAGCGGCGCGCCGGGGAACAGCTGCCGGACGAGCTGGGCGTGGGCCAGTTCGAGCAGGAACGAGTCGGGCACCGCGGGGTTGATCTCGAACGCGTGCCCCAGCCCGAGCTGCCAGTTGGCCAGGCCAGCCTCCCGGCCGAAGTACTCGTTGAGAAGCTGGCTGACCATGACCGTGTGCGCGGCGTCCACCGCGTCGGCGGTGGTCAGGTAGTTGTCCTCGCCGGTGTTGATGATGATCCCGGCGCGGGCGTGGATCTGCCGGGAGAACCGCTGGTCGATGAAGGTACGGCGGGGGTTGATGTCGCGGAAGATGATCCCGTACATGCAGTCGTTCAGCATCATGTCGAGGCGCTCGAGCCCGGCAAGCGCCGCGATCTCGGGCATGCACAGCCCCGAGGCGTAGTTGGTGAGCCGCACGTACCGGCCAAGCTCGCGCGAGACGTCGTCAAGCGCGGCGCGCATCAGGCGGAAGTTCTCCCTGGTCGCGTAGGTGCCCGCGAAGCCTTCGCGGGTCGCGCCCTCGGGGACGTAGTCAAGCAGCGACTGGCCGGTGGACCGGATCACCGCGATGATGTCCGCGCCTTCCCGCGCCGCCGCCTGCGCCTGCGGAATGTCCTCGTAGATGTCGCCGGTGGCCACGATCAGGTAGATCCACGGTTTCGGCGGGTCGGCGGTGGCCCGGATCATCGCCTCGCGCTCGGCCCTCCTGGCGTCGATCCGGGCGAAGCCGTCGGAGAGTGCCGCGGTCGCGGCCATCCGTGCCGCCGCGGCGTCGCCGCCCTCGGGCAGCCGGAACTTGACCTTGCCCCCGGCGGCGTCGCTGGCCAGTGCGGCGAGGCTGGGGTAGCCGCCGGTTACCAGCGCGTCCCAGGCGGGCAGGGCCACTCCGTGCTGCAGCCCGCAGCCGTCGGCCACCGCGTCCACCAGATGGTTCACCCACGGCATGCCGTCGCCGGGGTCGGCGCCGTCCAGGCCACCGAGCCGCAGCACCGCCCGTTCCACCGACACGGTGGTGTGCGTGCGGGCCATCTCCACGATGGGCTGGCCCGCGACGGCGGCCAGTTCCCGCGCCTTGCGGACCATCGCGGGGTCCAGGCTGAGCACGCCCGTGTGTTCGCTATCCGGCATGACCGTCACCCTTCCGCCGTCCGGCTCTCGAAGATCTTCCGCACCCCCGGCTCGGCGCGGACCAGGTCCAGCGCGAGGGCGGCATGTCCGGGTACATACCCGTTACCGATCAGCATGGTGATGTCGGCGGCGACTCCTTCGGCGCCGAGCGCGGCCGCACTGAACGAGGTCGCCATCGAGAAGAAGATCACTGTGCCGCCGTCGGCGGTCGCCAGCACCGCTCCCCCCTCGCATCCGGGCACGTCCACGCACACCACGGTCACGTGAGCGGGGCCGCCGGCGGCACGCACCGATTCTGCGACCGCCGCCGGATCCCGGGCGTCCGCGATCACCACCTTGTCGGCCAGGCCGGAGGCGGTGAGCAGGTCCGCCTCGGCCTGCGTCGGCACCAGCCCGATCACCGACCGGGCGCCGGCCTCCCGGGCCGCGGCCGCGGACAGGCTGCCGCTCTTGCCCGCCGCGCCGAGGATCGCCACCACCGGCGGCGTGCCGCCGGCCCAGGCCTCGCGCACCACCCGTGCGGTCAGCGCCGGTGCCCCGCACACGTCAAGCACCGCGAGCGCCAGCGGGACCGGCATGTCCGCGGGCAGCACCGCGGCGATGGAGCGGCCGAACAGGATCGCGTGGCCGTCGCACGGCACCTGCTCGCTGCGGCCGTCCCAGCGGGCCAGCCCGTCGGTGATGACCAGCGGGGTGAGGCTGAGCGACACCAGGGTCGCGATCCGGTCGCCGGGGGCCAGGCCCAGCGGCGAGTCCGGCCCGACCTCCTCCACCACGCCGGTGAGCATCCCGCCCGAGCCGGTCACCGGGTTCTGCATCTTGCCCCGCTCGCCGACGATGCCGAGCACCGCGGCGCGCATCGCGGCCGCGTGGCCGCCTTCGGTGCCCGCCGCGTTCCCGTTCACGGCCTCGGTGAGCTGGCGGAACGACGCCGCGTCCAGGTTCAGCCTGTGCACCCGCACCCGGGCCTCGTCCGGCCACAGGCCGGGGCTGGAGTCCAGCCGCCAGGCGGCCTGCGGCAGCGCGCCGGCCGGCTCGATGACGCGGTGCAGCCCCAGCGGTGAGCCCGGGAAGTCTTGTCGTTGCATACTATTTTCTCGCAAGGTTCTTTCGTATCCTTCGTTTATATAAGGCTATCGTCCCGTCTTCTACGCCCAGAACGGTGGTGATCCCGTGATCGAGCAGCCGTACGTGTACCGGCGTGCCGAGCTCGCCGAGCCCGATTGGACCCGGCTCCCCGGCTGGGCGCAGGTGACTCGCGAGGAGTGGGAGTCGGCGCAGTGGCAGCGGGCCCACTGCGTGAAGAACATCAAGCAACTCCGCCAGGTGCTCGGCGCCGGGCTGAGCGAGGAGTTCTGCGCGGACCTGGAGCGCGACCAGCGGGAGCGGGCGACCATGTCCATGCTGGTCCCGCCGCAGATGCTGAACACGATGGCGCCGCGCACCGCGTCTGCCGACCCGGGCTTCACCGAGGCGTTCTACGCCGACCCGGTGCGCCGGTACATGATTCCGGTGTTCAGCGACCGCCGCTCGGACTTTCCCTCGCACCCGTACTCGAGCCGGGACTCGCTGCACGAGGCGGAGATGTGGGCGGTGGAGGGCCTCACCCACCGGTACCCGACCAAGGTGCTCGCCGAGGTGCTGCCCACCTGCCCGCAGTACTGCGGGCACTGCACGCGGATGGACCTGGTCGGCAACCCGACGCCGGTGATCGCCAAGCACAAGTTCACCCTGGCACGCGAGGACCGGCTGGATGCCATGCTCGCCTACCTGCGGGCCACCCCCGGCGTGCGGGACGTGGTGGTCTCCGGCGGGGACGTCGCCAACCTGCCCTGGCCGCGGCTGGAGGCCTTCGTGGCCGCCCTGCTGGAGATCGACAACATCCGCGACATCCGGCTGGCCAGCAAGGCGCTGATGGGGCTGCCGCAGTTCTGGCTCAGCGATGAGGTAAGGGCCGGCATGGGGCGGCTCGGCGCGACGGCGCGTGAGCGCGGCGTGTCCATCGCGATCCACACCCATGTGAACGCGGCGCAGTCGGTGACGCCGCTGGTGGCGAAGGCGACCAGGGCGATGCTCGACACCGGCATCAGGGACGTGCGGAACCAGGGCGTGCTGCTATGCGGCGTGAACGACAGCGCAGCGGCCCTGCTTGACCTGTCCTTCACCCTGCTCGACGGGGCGGGCATCATGCCCTACTACTTCTACATGTGCGACATGATCCCCGGCAGCGAGCACTGGCGGATCTCCCTGGCGCAGGCCCAGCAACTGCAGCACCAGATCATGGGCTACCTGCCCGGGTTCGCCACGCCACGGATCGTCTGCGATGTGCCGTACGTGGGCAAGCGGTGGGTGCACCAGGTGGCCAGGTACGACACCGAGCGGGGCATCTCCTACTGGACCAAGAACTACCGGACCGCGGTGGAGGCCGACGACCCGCTCGCGCTGCGCCGGGAGTACGCCTACTACGACCCGATCCACACCCTGCCCGCCGAAGGGCAGCGGTGGTGGGCCGACCGGGAGCGCGACCGTGCCGACAACGGCCTGGCCCCGCTCGGGACCGGCCTCACCCCGGCCGCGCCGTAGCCTCGGCAGGCGCGGCAGCGTCCACGGCCGCGACCGGTACCAGCGCCGCGGCGATCAGCGGCAGGACCGCGGCGGCCGCGAACGCGATCGCATAGCCGTGCGTGGCGATCAGCGCGGCGATGACCGGCGGCGTGGCGGCGGCCAGCAGGTTCTGCCCGGTGTTCTGGATGCCCAGGGCGCGGCCCGCCCAGTTCGGCCCGGCGTACTCGGCTACCGCGGTGAAGGCGAGCCCGTTGGTGCTCACTGCCAGCACCGCGGCGGCGAGCAGCGCGGGCACCGCGAGCACCGAGGTGTCCGCCGCGGCGGCGGCCAGGGCCACCAGGATCGCTGAGATGGCCAGGGCCAGGGCCCGCATCGGCCGCATCCGGCTGCCGACCCGGTCCGACCAGTAGCCGGCGGCCAGCCGCGACGCGGCACCGGCCGTCGCGGCGACCGCCAGCAGCGCCCCGGCGACCGGGGCCGGCCAGTGGCGGGTGGTGACCAGGAAGACCAGCGCGAACGTGGCCACGGTGAACTGCGGGACGACGAGCAGCGCGCTCGCCGCGTGGATCCGCCACAGCACAGGGGCCCGGTAGGGTGAGCCGTCCCGCTGCGCCCTGCTCCTGGCCCGCTGCACCGGGTCCCTGACCACCACGATCACCAGCAGCACCGCGGCCAGGCAGAATGTGCCGAGGAAGGTCAGGCTCGCCGCCAGCCCGTGGGCAGCCAGCGTGGGCAGGCTCACCGCCGCCACCGCGACGCCGAGCGGCTGGGCGCTTTGCCTGATGCCCATCGCCAGCCCGCGCTGTGACGCGGCGAACCAGCCGAGGATGAGCCGCCCGCTCGCCGCGTACACAGAACCGCCCGCGGCCCCGGCAGCCACCAGGCACGCGCCGAGCGCAGCCAGGCTCTGGACATGCGCGGCGGCTAGGAGTATCACGCCCGCACCGGCCAGGCCGCTGGCCAGTACCACGCGCTCGCCGAACCGGTCCGCCGCCGCTCCCCAGGCGACCAGGGTGAGCAGCAGCCCCGCCGTGGGGCAGGCGACCAGGATGCCGGCCTGCTCCAGGGACAGGCCGTGCGCCCGCAGCGCCGGGATGAGGTAGGCGAGCCCGTACTGGAACGTGCAGCCAGCGGTCAGCGCGACCGTCCCGGCCGCGAGAATCCGCCAGCGCCGCGTTCCGCCCATATCCACATAATGATCATAGCTATCCGTTATGTGAGACGAAGGCGGTCGGCTGTGGCCACGAGCAGGATCGCGCCGGCGAGCTCGGCCGTCCCGGGCACCTCACTGAGCAGCGCCCCGCTCCGGTCCGCTAAGAGGCCAGCCGGGCGGCGGTGGCGGCGATCGTCGCGTAGGACATGGTGAAGGTGCCGCCTGCCGCGTCGACGGCGGCGCCGAGGCCGTTGAGGAGTTCCTGCTGGATGGCCCCGGGGTGCCGGGTGAAGCCGCCGGTGGTCGGGACCAGGTCCAGCCACTCGTCCCTGGTGTAGGGCCGCTCCCAGTAAGACAGCCATTCCTCGGGCTCGCCGAACGCCCCTGCCTGCCGTATCGCATCGGCCACCCTTGCGCACCCGGCCCGGTAGGTGTCGATGACGGGCCTCGCCCAGAAGCCGCCGGACGGCGAGTCCGGGAGCACCCGGCGGAAGACCTCGGCGAACGCCTCGCGCAGGTCCGTCGGCGGATCGAAGGCGTTCCAGAACGCCGCCAGCCGGCCGCCCGGGTGCAGCACCGCGGCGGCCTTCGCCGCGCCCGCGACCGGGTCCACCCAGTGCCAGGCCTGCGCGGCGATGACCGCATCGAACGTGCGGCCGGCCGGGTCCCAGTCCTCGAACTTTGCGACCTCCGCCTTGGTCCCGCCCTGCCTGGCCAGCTCGGCCATCCGCGGGTCGGGATCCACGCCGAGCACCCGGCAGCCGGCCGCCTGGAACAGCCGGGCGGAGATGCCGGTGCCGCACCCGACATCGAGGACATCGCGTCCCGGGCTGGCGGCGATGATGCGGTCCACCAGGTCGACGGGATAGGTGGGCCTGGCCCGGTCGTAGCGGCCGGCGTCGGCACCGAACCCCTCGGCGACCTGCCGCTGGAGATGCGATGCCTGCGCCCGGTCGTAGCCCCCGGTGCCGGTCTCAGGGGTTCCCTCAGGTTCTGACGCTAGAGTGGGCATACGCCCACTTTAAAGGTGCGCACGCCCATTTTTTGATGCGTTCGCGGACGGCGAAGGAAGGACGGACGACCAGTGCCGACAGGGGTGGCCATCCGCGACCCGCGCGGGCAGCTCTTCGACGCCGCCGGGCGTGTCCTGCTCCGGGACGGCCCCGGCGGCCTGACCAGCCGCGCGGTCACCGCCGAAGCGGGCGTAGCCAAAGGAGTGCTGCACCGGCACTTCGCCGACTTCGACGCGTTCCTCGCCGGGCTCGCACTCGACGGCGTCGCGCGGATCGGCGCCCAGGCGGCTGCCCTGCGCGCCATGGCGGGGACCGGCGCCGTCGGGGGCAACCTGGCCGCTGCGCTCCTGGACCTGTTCAGTCCGGCGATCCTCGCGCTCATCCACCTGGTCATCGCGCGTGACGAACTGCGCGCCCGGCTAACGGCCGCCACTGGCTCGCGCATCCCGCTCGTCTCCGAGTCCACCGTCATGGTCGCCGGCTACCTCGCCGCCGAGCGCGACCTGGGCCGCGTCCCGGCCGACGCCGATATCAGCACACTCGCCCCCATCCTGATCGGCGCCGCGCACCTGCTGTTCACCGACGCCGACGGCACTCCGGAGCCCGCCGCCGTCGCGCGGGTCGCCGCCGCGGTCCTGGCCGCCGCCCGGTGACCCTCATGACCTCCTTGGAGCCCCTGGTTGCCCTGCGGAAACCTCCCCGCGCCCGGATGTGTGACAGATAGGGCCTCACGCGTTTCTGGCGCCGGGAGAGGCAGTGCCCGTAGTTGTCCGAGGCGGCCGGCATACTGATTCGCATGTCTGACTCGATCAAGTTCGGCTCGGTCGCGCTCGAATGCCCGGACGCCAGCAAGTTGGCCGCGTTCTATGCGGAGATCACCGGCGGCACGGTGACCTCCGCCGACGAGGACTGGGCGACGGTCAAATGCCCGGGCGGAGATCTCGACTTCCAGACCGCCCCCCGCTACCAGCCACCGGCCTGGCCTGACCCGTCCTCGTCCATGCAGATGCACCTGGACTTCCTCGTCGACGACGCGGACGCGGCCGAGGCGCGGGTGCTGGCGGCCGGCGCTACGAAGTTCGACTTCCAGCCCGGTGACCACTTCCGCGTGTACGCCGACCCGGCCGGCCACCCGTTCTGCCTGTGCACCCCTGGCCCGCTGAGCGGGATCTGACGGCTAGCGGCCGTTGATCATGCCTCGAGCGCCACCACAACAAGACGCCAGGGACAGTCAAGCCTTCGACCAACTGACCCGCGCGTCCGAGGCATGCTAGTGATCAGGCTGGCGCTGCCCGTGTTGTCCAGGTGAAGCTGCCTGCCTCGGGGAGCTGGCGGGAGAGATTGTCGCCGACCAGGCGGCCCATCGCATCGGCGTCTTTGGCGGGCAGCTCCGGATCGACCCAGCCCTCGATTTCCACGCGCAGGGTGCGGCCGGTCCAGCGGGCCCGGGCGTGCGCGTGGATGACTCCGGGCACCGATCCGGCTGCGGCTTCGGCTGTTGTGATGATGACTGGGTCTACGCCGTCGGCGAGGCGGTGCACGACATCCTTGGTGACCTCGTACCCGACGTGGCAGATGAAAGCGGTCACCGCCAGCCCGGCCACCGGGTCGCCCCAGGGCAGGCCGAAGGCAACAGCGACCAGGCCCGCGAGCGCACCGGCCGAGGACAGCGCATCCAGCCAGGAATGCCGGGCGTCGGCGATCAGCGTCGCCGAGTTGATCCGCTTGCCGACCCTTAGCTTGTACCAGGCGACGAGCTGGTTCCCGATGATGCCCAGCGCCGCCCCGGCGATGCCTGCGGCGACGTGGGTGGTGTGCCCGTGATGGAGGAGCTTACGGATGCTCTCGAACCCGGCGAAGGCGGCGCTGGCCCAGATGACCACGGCGATGCCGATCCGGCAGCCGGCCACGCTGCCCTAGGGTCTTGTGCACTTCGTCAGGATAGTCAGCATGGCCAGACGACCTGCCCAGTCACCTGCACGCCTGCAAAATCGCCATGATCACGAGGCGGGCGGGGTCTCGGCGGAGTGGTCGCCGCCCGCGTCCGCGCCGACCTCGGCGGGCGGTTCGCCGCCGGGGCCGGGCTCGGCCGCATCTTCGGTGACCGCGTCATCGGCCGGCTCTCCTGCCGCCGCGGCAGGCGGCTCCGCCTCGCTGGCCGCGGCTCCGTTCGCCTCGGCAGGCGGCTCCGCCTCGCTGGCCGCGGCGCCGTCCGCCTCGGCAGCAGCCTGCGCCGCGGCGGTGCTCCGCGCGACGGCGCCGTCCGTGGCGGGCACGCCCTTGCCGTAGCGCTGGGTGTACCAGAACCAGACTCCGCCCGCGACGGTGCCGGCGATGGCCACGTACATGTTCAGCCGCAGGCCGAGGAAGTGCTCGGACGGGTCGACCCGCAGCGACTCCTCGAAGATGCGGAACGCCGAGTACCCGGTGACGTAGAGCGCGAACAGTCCGGGCGCCTTGATGCCGCGGTGGTGGCCAAGCCACACCAGGGCGGCCGCGAGCGCCAGGTCGAAGATCAGCTCGTACAGGAACGTGGGCTGGAACGTCTGGGCGCTGAGGTAGCCGGGCGGCCGGTAGCTCTGCGGGATGTACAGTCCCCACGGCAGGCTGGTCGGCCCGCCGAACAGTTCCTTGTTGAAGTAGTTGCCGATCCGGCCGATCGCCTGCGCCACCAGCAGGGCGGGGGCGACCGCGTCGGCGAACAGCCCTCCGTCGGCACCGTGCCTGCGCACCCGCCAGATCCCGACGGCCGCGCCGAGTGCGATCCCGCCCCAGATGCCCAGCCCGCCGTCCCAGACCGCGAAGATCCCGTACCAGTGGTGCGGGATGTACTTGGGCGTGGTGATGTCGAAATAGATCCTGCCGCCGATGATCCCGGCCGGCACCGCCCACAGCGCGACATCCCCGACCAGCCCCGGATCGCCGCCCATCCGCTGCCAGCGGCGCTGGGTGATGATGATCGCGAGGGTGATCCCGATCACATACATCAGCCCGTAGTAGTGCACGAACACCGGGCCGAGATGGAAGCCGTTGACCGAAGGGCTGGGGATATGCATGGGCATGGTTCCGAGCGTAGCGGCCCCGGCCAGGGCCATGCGGCTTGCCCGCCAGGCCGGCCCGGCCCCCGGCTCCGGCGCGGTCTCGACACGGCGGGGCAACCCGCGAGACCCTTAGCCCTCTAAAAGGGGGCCTGGACCGCGGAAGGACGCGCCGATGAGCGTCAGGCAGGGGCCTTGGACGGTGGCGGACGTGCCGGACCAGAGCGGCCGCGTCGCGGTCGTGACCGGGGCGAATTCGGGCATCGGGTTCGAGGCGGCCGCGGTGCTCGCACGGCGCGGCGCGCACACCGTGCTGGCCTGCCGCGACGCCGGCCGCGCGGAGGCCGCGCTGACCAGGCTGTCGGCCGCCGTGCCGGAGGCCACCGTCTCCGTGGTGCGGCTGGACCTGGCCTCGCTGGCGGCCATCCGCACCGCCGCCGACCAGATCCTGGCCACCCATGACCGGATTGACCTGCTCATCAACAACGCCGGGCTGATGTGGCCGCCCTACGGCAAGACCGCCGACGGCTTTGAGTTGCAGTTCGGTACCAATCATCTCGGCCACTTCGCATTCACCGGCCTGGTGCTGGAGGCGATGCTGCCGGTGCCCGGGTCCCGGGTGGTCACCGTGAGCAGCACCGGCCACCGGGCGGGCCGGATCGACTTCGCCGACCTGCAGTCAGAGCGGCACTACGGCCGGATGGCCGCCTACGCGCAGTCCAAGCTGGCGAACCTCATGTTCACCTACGAACTGCAGCGGCGGCTCCATGCCGCGGGCGCGCCGACGGCCGCCCTCGCCGCGCACCCGGGCGTGGCCTTCACCGAACTGACCCGCAGCCTGCCCGGCGTGATCCAGGCGGCCTACCCGGCCATCGGGGGCCTGTTCACCCAGAGCGCCGCGATGGGCGCGCTGCCCACCCTGCGCGCGGCCACCGACCCGGCCGCGGCGGGCGGCGAGTACTACGGGCCCAGCGGGCTGGGCCAGGCCAAGGGCTACCCGGTACGGGTCTCTTCCAATGCCAAGTCCCGCGACCAGGCCGCGCAGCAGCGACTCTGGGCCGAATCGGAGCGGCTCACCGGCGTGACGTACCCGGTGTGACCGCGCTCAGGCGAGCTGCCCGTCCTTGACATGGCCGAGGAACGCCTGTAGCTGGCCTTGCGCCGGCGGGGCCTCGGCCATGCTTCCGTCACAACTCGTTATCCTCTGAGTACGGTCCGTGATTAAAGGCTCAGAGCCCCGAGGAGTGACGCGTGCTGCTGCTCGCCAGCCCCCGGCCCACCCGTGCGCCCGCGCTGGTCCCGAGCCCGCCCGCGCGCCCCGCTGGCAGGCCGGCCCGTACGCGGGGCGGGCGGGCGGTGCTGGCGGCTGCGGCGCTGTTCGCGCTCGCGCTGGCCGGTTACGCCGCGGAGGTGACGCTCCATCCGCTGCGCGACATGCTGACCTGGTTCGATCTGCGGGTCTACGTGGCCGCCGGGCACACCGTGGCGCACGCGCCCGGCATGCTCTACGTCTGGCCGATGATGCCGCACTTCCAGTTCACCTACACGCCCTTCGCGGCGCTGGTCTTCGCGGCCTGGGCCTGGGTTCCATGGGCCACGCTGACCTGGGCGACGACCGCGGCCAGCATGGCCGCCCTCGGGCTGGCGGTGTGGCTGACCCTGGGCGGGCTTGGCTGGCGGGGCCGGCGCGGCTGGCCGGTGCGCTCGCGCTGAGCGCGGTCGCGCTGTGGACCGAGCCGGTGCAGCGCACCCTGCACCTGGGCCAGGTCGAGTTGCTGCTGATGGCCCTGGTGATCGCGGATCTGTGCCTGGCCGACCGGCGGTGGTGGAAGGGGATCGGCATCGGCCTGGCGGCCGGCGTCAAGCTGGTGCCGCTGATCTTCATCGCGTACCTGCTGCTCACCCGCCGGTTCCGCCAGGCGGCGGTGGCCACGGTGACGTTCGGCGCGCTGGCGGGCGCGGGCTTCTTGGTGCTGCCGCAGGCCTCGTGGCAGTGGTGGTTCGGGCCTGACTTCCTGCGGGCCGGCCGCACCGGGTTCGTCGGGTTCCTGGCGAACCAGTCGCTGCGCGGCATGTTCACCCGGCAGTCCGGCAGCCTGGCCGGCGGGCTGTGGTGGTGGGCGGCCGCGGCCGGCCTGGCTGCGGCGGCCGGGCTGATCACCGCTGCCCGGCTGCACCGGTCAGGCCGGCCGGTGCACGGCTGGATCACCTGCGCGCTCACCGGGCTGATCGTGTCGCCGGTGAGCTGGGACCACCACTGGGTGTGGGTGGCGCCCGCGCTCGCGGTCCTCGCCGACGCCGCACTTCAGGCCGCCCGCCTCGTGCGGTGGGCGTGCTGGGCACTGCTGGCCGCGCTGGCTGCGGTGTACGGGGCGTGGCCGATGCTGGGCCGGCCGGGCCCCCTGGTGCCGTGGGGCCTGATCTGGTACGCGCCGGGCAGCGGCGCCTCGGGCAGCCACCCGTGGAACAGCGAGTACCACTGGCACGGGCTGGACTGGCTCGCGGGCAACGCCTACATCCTGGCCGGTCTTGTGGCGTTCGCCGCCGTGGCGGTGCTGGCGCGGCGCTGCATTCCGGCGCCGGCCGTGCCGCGGCGCAGCGCCCCGCCGCCAGGCGTGCAGTACCTGATCGCCCAGTCCCGCAAGGCGCCGCTGCGCGCCGACTGGCCCCGGGCCGGGCCCGAGGATCACCGGAGCCGGCGGCCCATTTCCTTGGTGGAGTAGCCGCCGAGGTCGGTGACCGCCGCCTGGAACCGGTCTGCGGCCAGCAGCGCCCACAGCGGGGCAAGCAGCGGTCCCTCCATCGCGACCGCGGCCAGCACCAGGTCGTAGGGCTCCCGGGTGACCGGCACGAAGTCCAGGCCGAACGCGCGCGCGGCGGCCAGGATGCCCAGGCCCGCGTCAGCACGGCCCGCGGCCACGGCCGCCGCCACCGCCAGGTGGGTGCGCGCCTGCCTGGCGTAGCCGTTCACGTCGGCGGGGGCGATGCCGAGCGCGGCCAGTTCATGGTCGAGCAGCACCCGGGTGCCGGAGCCGTCCGGCCGGTTGACGTAGCGCACCCCGGGCCTGGCCAGGTCGCCGATACCGCCCAGCCGCAGCGGGTTGCCGGGCGCGACGATCAGCCCCTGGTCCCGGTGCACCAGCCGCACCACGGCGACCTCGGCGTCACCCAGAACACGCCGGACGTGGGGCAGCGTGTACTCGCCGGTGCCGGGGTCCTGCAGGTGCGATCCGGCCAGGTGGCACAGCCCGTCGCGGAGCGCGGCAAGCCCGTCAAGCGGGCCAGCGATCAGCGGCGCCAGGGTGACCGCCGGATCCTCGGTGCGCAGCGCGGACGCGGCCAGGTCGAGCGCGAGGTCGTGCGCGCCGATCGCGACGATCGTCCGCTCGATCTCGGCCAGGCCGCGCAGCAGCGCGACGTCCACCTCGTCACCTGGCTGGTGGCCTTCCTGCCCGGCCGGCACGACAAGCAGCCCGTCGGCGCGGACCAGGGAGGTGAGCAGGCTGGCGCCGCGCCGCAGCGGGGTGGCCACCATGGTGCCGCCGACCACGCCGAGGCGCACCCGCACCCACTCGTCCCTGCCGGGCCGGGAGGACAGGCCCTGGGCCAGCCGGGCCCGGGCCCGCGGGCGGCTGGGCGGCGCCGCCTCCTCCAGTTCGGCCAGCAGCGGCCAGGCGAAGATGTCGAAGGCCAGCGCCGCGGCCACCGGGTAGCCCGGTGCGCCGAGCACCGGCGTGCCGCCGACCACGCCGAGCACCACCGGGTGGCCTGGCCGCATCGCGACCCCGTGCACCGCCAGGGTGCCCAGCCGCGAAACCACCCCGGCGGTGTGGTCGTCCCGGCCGGCCCCGGCACCGGCCACGATGATGAGCAGGTCGCAGGAGGCCACCGCCGCGCTGACCGCACTGGCCAGGCCGGCCGGGTCGTCGGGCTCGATCGGCAGGGCATGGGCCTCGCAGCCGGCCTCCCGGGCCTGCGCGGCCAGCATCAGCGAGTTGGTGTCGAGGATCTCGCCGGGGCCGGTCTGCGTGCCGGCCGGCCGTACCTCGTCCCCGGTGGGCAGGATCGCGACCACCGGGCGGCGGTGCACCAGCAGGGTGGTGGCCCCGCCGGCCGCCGCGGCAGCCAGGTCCACGGCCCGCAGCCGGCAGCCCTCGGGCAGCAGCAGTTCACCGGCGCTCACGTCTTCGCCGATCGAGCGCACATGCCGGTACGGCGGCACCGCCGCACGCAGTTCGGCGGCGCCGTTCACGTAGCGGACGTCTTCCCGCATGACCACGGCGTCGCGCCCGGCGGGTATCGGGTCGCCGGTGTCCACCACGTCGTAGCCGCCGGGGCCCAGCAGCACCGGGGCGTCCTGGCTGGCGCGAGCGGTGTCGGCCGCGCGCACCGCGATCCCGTCCATGGCCGCCGCGTCGAACGGCGGCGAGGACCGGCCGGCCCACACCGGCTCGGCGGTGACCAGGCCCGCGGCCTCGGCCAGCGGTATCCGTACCGCCGGGAGCCTGGCCGGGCAGCCGCCGGCCTCGCGCGCGGCGTGCCACAGGGCCAGGGCGCGCGCGGCGGGAATGCCGGGGGTAGACGAGCTGTCGGCCATAGATCTCGGTCAACGGTACTGCGTGACATCGGTGCCGGCAGGGCCGCAGGCCCTTGACCGCAGCCATCACGATATCGGATTATACGATATCGCAGTATCTCAGGGACGGGCGCTGGCCTGGCTCTGGGCGGGCTGGCCGGTCGCGGGCCGCTGCTGTGCGACCACGTACCGCGGGTCGCGGGCCGAGGCCACGCCCGCCCGCAGCACCGCGAACTTCGCGGTCAGGCTCCCGCCGGCCAGCAGCGCCGCGCCGAGCGCGGCCGCGCTGCGGCTGCGGCGGGCGGCTAGCGCGCACACGCTGCCCGCCACGGTCATGACCCGTGCCGCGCGGAGGACTCGCCCGGCCGAGCCTTCGCGGTACGGCTTCCCTGCCTCGCCGAGCCTGTGCTCCAGGCCGTACCCGGCCACGCTCTCGGTGATCGCCCCGAGCAGCGCGAGCCGCGTGGCGGGCCCGGGATCCGCGCCGCTTCCCGGCCATGCCGCGGCGAGCAGGCCGGCCGCCGCCGCCGCGGTCATCGCGCCGCCGGTGAAGAGCAACGGCAGTTCCCGGTAGCGCGCTGTGCCAGGCGGGCACGGCGGTGTTGGCAAGCAGCACCCCGGGGTAGGCGGCGAGCACAGGCCCGGTGACCGCCGATGACCGCCCCGGCGGCGGTGCCCAGGCCTGGCAGCACGCCGGTCAGCGAACTCGCCGCCGCCGCGGTGACCAGGCCGGAGTGGGCGGCCAGGGTCCACGAGCCCATGCTCATCGGTGACGTCGGCTTGGCCACGCGCAGCATGTTGAGGAACCGCTCGGGGCGGCCGAGTTCCGCGGTCAGGAAGCCCGCCCCTGCGTAGGCGGCCGCGGCGGCCACCAGCCGCCCGGCCCGGGCCAGCGACGGGTGGCCGGTCGCGGCCGCAGCCGCGCCGAGCGACGGCGGCGCCGCCCGACAGCTCACCGAGAAACAGGTAGGCCGGCAGGTGCGGCTCCCGCCACCGCGGCACCTTGAGTATCGGCCGGCCGTAGTAGGAGCCGAACGATGCGTCGGGGACCTGCCGTTCCTCGGTCACCCGCGCCTCCGTGGCAGCCCGGCCGGGCTGCGCCCGGCGAACGCCGCACCGACGCCGGCCACGAGCACGGCAGCCGCGACCCCGGCCCACTTCCACATGCTGGGCAGGTCGGCGGTGGTCACCACCGGGTCCGGGGGCAGGCCGTAGGTCTCGGGCTCGTCGAGCAGCAGGAAGAACGCGCCGGACCCGCCGATCCCGTCGTCCGGGTCGTGCCCGTAGAGCCGCGCGCTCCTCTCGCCGGCGTCGTGCAGTTCGGCGAGCCGTGCCGCCGCGGTCACGCGCAGTTCGTCCAGCGGCCCGAACTGGATCGAGTCCGTGGGGCAGGCCTTGGCGCAGGCGGGCTCCAGCCCGCCGCGCAACCGGTCGTAGCACATCGTGCACTTCCATGCCCGGCCGTCGTCCTCGCGCCGGTCGATCACCCCGAACGGGCAGGCGGACACGCAGTAGGCACAGCCGTTGCAGACGTCGGACTGGACCACCACGGTGCCGAACTCGGTCCGCACCAGCGCCCCGGTGGGGCAGACGTCCAGGCAGGCGGCGTGGGTGCAGTGCTTGCACACGTCCGAGGCCATCAGCCACCTGGTGGCCTCCGCGCCGCCGTCCCCGTTGCCATCCGGTCCGGCCTGGACCGGCTTGGCCTGCTCGATGAACGCCACGTGCCGCCAGGCGTTCGCGCCGAGGGCCTCGGTGTTGTCGTAGGACATGCCGGTGAGGCTGAGCACGTCGTCGCCGTGCGTGTCGGGCAACGCCGTTCCATTCCTTGCAGGCGACCTCGCAAGCCTTGCAGCCGATGCACACGCTGGTGTCGGTGAAGAAACCGACGCGCGGCGGGTGCTCGCGGTAGCCGGCGTCCCCGGACACGTCGGCCAGCGGGCCGGACAGCCGGTTACCCATGCGCGGTCCCTCCTTCCCCGGGCTCCTCGGTGACCAGGTCGTCCAGGCCGGCCGCGCGCCGGTAGGAGTTCACCAGCGCGGTGAGGGCCCGGCCGCGGGGCCGGCGCCCGGGGACTATCTGGCAGGTGGCCACTTTGCTCTCCTGGATGAGCACGTTCGGGTCCAGCGCGAACGGCAGCAGGTCGTTGACCGTGTCGCCGGTGACCAGGCCGGTGCTGCCCCAGTGATAAGGCAGTCCCACCTGGTGGATCACGGTGCCGTCGGCCAGCCGCAGCGGCCGGACCCGGCGGGTGACCAGCGCCCGCGCCTCGATCGCGGCCCGGGCGGTGATGATGGTGGCCCAGCCGCCGTTCTCCAGCCCGCGCTGGGCCGCGAGCGCCGGGGACACCTCGCAGAACAGTTCGGGCTGCAGTTCGGCGAGCCGGGACAGGGTCCGGCTCATCCCGCCCGCCGTGTGATGCTCGGTGAGCCGGTAGGTGGTGACCACGCACGGGTAGGTGGCGTCATGCCCGCTGACCTGCTCCCTGGTGACCTTGTGATCCGGGTACAGCTTGCTCACCGGGCTGCTGTCCTGGGAGTACATCACGTTGCTCACCGGCGACTCGGCCGCCTCGTAGTGGGCAGGCAGTGGCCCGTCGGCCAGTCCCGCCGGGACGAACAGGTGCCCGCGGCCGTCGTTCAGCATGATGAAGGGGTCACTGCCGGCCAGCGCGGCTGGCCCCGTCGCGCCGGGTGCGGGGACAAAGCCTGGTGGTTTTGCGCGCTCGAAGTCGGGGACGTCGTGGCCGGCCCACTGGCCGGCCTCGGCGTCCCACCAGACGTACGCCTTGGCCTGGCTCCACGGGCGGCCCTGCGGGTCGGCCGAGGCGCGGTTGTAGAGAATCCTGCGGTTCATCGGCCACGCCCAGCCCCACTCCGGGGCCACCCAGGACTGCTCGGTGTGCGGCTTGCGGCGGGCGGTCTGGTTCACCCCGCCAGCGAAGCACCCGGAGTAGATCCAGCACCCGCATGCGGTCGAGCCGTCGTCGGCAAGCTCGGTGAAGCCGTTCAGCAGCCCGTCAGGGCCGCGGCCGTTGATCTCCTGCAGGATCGCGGCCGCCGACGGGTCCGCCTGCTCGCCCTCCTCGGGGTAGTCCCACGTCACATCAAGCACCGGGCGGTCGCGCGGGTCGGTGGAGCCCGCCAGCCTGGCCCGGATCCGCTTGCCCAGGTGGTAGGCGAACCACAGGTCGCTGCGCGCGTCGCGGGGCGGATCCAGCGCCTTGTGATGCCACTGCAGCATCCGCTGGGTGTTGGTGAACGTGCCGTCCTTCTCCACGTGCGAGGCGGCGGGCATGAAGAACACCTCGGTGGCGCAGCGCCGCGGGTCCAGTTCGCCGGTGCCGATCTCCTGGCTGTTCTGCCAGAACGTGGCGCTCTCGATCATGGCCAGATCGCGCACTACCAGCCAGTCCAGCTTGGCCAGGGCGAGCCGCTGCAGCCGGGCGCCAGCCGAGCCGACCGCCGGGTTCTGGCCCCACAGGAAGTAGCCCTTGATCTTGCCCTCGATCATGTCAAGCACGGTCGCGTAGGTGCCGTGGTCACCGGTGATCCGGGGCAGGTAGCCGAAGCAGTAGTCGTTGTCCGCGGTCGCGGCGTCGCCGAACCAGGCCTTGAGCAGGCTGATCATGTATTTCCGCTTCAGCCCCCAGAACCCGGTGTCCGGGAGCCGGGTCAGGTAGGCCTCCAGCGTCTGGTCCTCCGGCCGGGGTGCCGGCAGGTAGCCGGGGAGCAGGTCGAACAGGGTGGGGATGTCGGTGGAGCCCTGGATGCTGGCGTGGCCGCGCAGCGCGAGGATTCCACCGCCGGGCCGCCCCACGTTGCCAAGCAGCAACTGGAGCATCGCGGCGGTCCTGATGTGCTGTACCCCGGTGGTGTGCTGGGTCCAGCCCACCGCGTATACGAAGGCCGTGGTGCGCTCCCGGCCGCTGTTGGCCACCAGCGTGTCGGCGATCGTCGCGAAGTCGGCCGCCGAGATGCCGCACACCTGTTCGGCCATCTCCGGGGTGTACCGGGCGAAGTGCCGCTTGAGCACCTGGAACACACAGCGCGGGTGGGACAGGGTCTCGTCACGCTCGCCGGTGGGCTGCCAAGTGGCGTTGTCGTAGCGGCGGGTCTGCGGGTCGAACCCGGAGAACAGCCCGCCGCCGTCCTCGGTGTCGGTGAAGCCCTCGGGCAGGATGTCGGCCGCGTTGGTGTAGGTGGCCACGTACTCCCGGAACTCGTGCCCGCCGGACAGCACATGGTTGATCAGCGCGCCGAGCAGCACGATGTCACCCCCCGCGCGGGAGGGCACGTGATGGGTGGCCAGCGCGCTGGTCCGGGTGAACCGGGGGTCGATGTGGATGATCGTGGCCCCGCGCCGCTTGGCCTCCACCACCCACTGGAACGCCACCGGGTGGCATTCGGCCATGTTGGACCCGCAGATCACGATGCAGTCGGAGTTGATCAGGTCACGCGGGAAGGTGGTGGCGCCGCCGCGGCCAAAGCTCGTCCCCAGACCGGGAACGGTGGCGGAGTGTCATATGCGGGCCTGGTTCTCGATCTGGATGGCACCGAGCGCCGTCCAGAGCTTCTTGATGAGGTAGTTCTCCTCGTCGTCGAGGGTGGCGCCGCCAAGGCTGGCAAGGCCCATGGTGCGCTGCACCGGTGCGCCCTGCCACTGGTCCTGCCAGCCGGCGGCCCTGGCCTTGATCACCCGGTCGGCGATCATGTCCATCGCCTGGTCCAGGCTGAGCCGCTCCCAGTCGGTGCCGTACGGGCGCCGGTACAGCACGGTGGTCACCCGGCCGGGATGGGTGACGAGCTGCTTGCTTGCGGCGCCCTTGGGGCACAGCCGGCCGCGGCTGACCGGCGAGTCCGGGTCGCCCTCGATCTGGGTCACGACGTCGGTGCCGCTCGCTGAGCTGACGTAGACACGCTGGGCGCAGCCGACCGCGCAGTACGGGCAGATCGACTGGACGACACGGTCGGCCGACTCGGTACGCGGCGCGGCGGCCTCGGTGCCCGGCGAGCGAACAGCCGCTCCGCGGCCCAGCCTGTCCAGCCCGGTCACCTGCCGGTAGACGGGCCAGGCGGTCAGTTTCCGTCGTGCCACGACCCTATCCAAGCAGGTCACGCCCGAGAGCCGCAATGCCACGCCGGTCCGCGCAAATGCCGCGGCGCGCGCCGCGCGCCGTCGGCACGCGCTCGTCCGTCCGCGGACAGGGCCAAGGCCGGTGACGGGGGGTCCGGGTCGCTCCCCCGGGTCGCTCCCCCGGGCTAGCACAGCCACACGGTGTCACCGGCCGCCAGCGGTTCCTGGCCGTCCGTGGTGGCCGGGCCCCCGTTCACCGACGCCACCACGTGGCCGCCGAGGTCCAGCCCGGCGGCGGCCGCCGCGCCGGCCAAGGTCGCCGCGCGCACCTGCCACGGGCCGCCGTGGCCGCCGGCCAGCGCGGCCGTCCGCGCGATCGCCACCTCCGGCGCCGGGCGGGCCCTGGCCCGCCGGTAGTCGGCCGGCTCGTTGACGTTGACCAGTGAGTCCAGGCCGGGATCCAGGGCCGCCAGCTCCGGGTCGGCGCACAGGGCCGCCTCGTCCAGCCGGGTGACCGTGCACGCCTCGAAAAGGAACGCGGGCCGCAGCCGCTGCCGTGCCACCAGGCTGGCGGCCAGCGGCGCGAGCGTCACCCGGTAGGCGGCGGCCAGCGGCTGCGGGTAACCCCGGGCCACCGGCAGCCCCACATCCGCCCCTTCCGCTGCGGCGGCCAGCACCCGCCGGACGAACGCCGGGTGCAGGAACGGCAGGTCGGTGGCGCTGACGAAAGCGATGTCCGCGCGGCCGGCCAGCGCGGCCAGCCCGGCGGCGAGCCCCTGCACCGGGCCCAGGCCCTCGCGCGGATCTGAAACGACCTCGGTGCCCGGCGGCAGCGGCGGCAGCGCCTGCCCCGGCGCCCGGACCACCACGACCGGGCCGCCGGTCGCCCGGGCCAGGATGGCGACGGTGCGCCGTAGCAGGGTCGAGCCGTGCCATTCCAGGGCCGCCTTGGGCGTGCCCATCCGGGACGACCGCCCGCCGGCCAGCACGACGCCCGCGGAACCCATGATCCTGATGCTAGGGCCGCGGCCCGGTGACGGAGGAACCGGGCCGTAGGCCAGCGGAGGGTTCCGGGGGGCCGCCCCCCGGGTCAACAGGGCCGTAGGCTGGCAGTGGAGGTGACTGGCAGGTCATGACCGGGCGGACGGCGCGGCGGCGGGTGCTCCGGGTGCAGGCCGGCGACGGCGCGGCAGCCGGGGCCGCCAGCGACCCGCGTGCCGACCTGCTCGCCGTCGAGGAACCGCTGGAGATCCGGCTGAACGGCGACCCGCTGACCGTGACCATGCGCACGCCCGGTGACGACCTCGACCTGGCCGCCGGGTTCCTGGCCGCCGAGGGCGTGGTGGCCGTCGCTGGCGACATCGCCGGGATCAGAATGTGCGACGAGAACGTCGCCGACGTGACGCTGGCCGGCCCGGTGCCGGCTGCCGCCGGGCGCCTGCGCCGCAACTTCCTGACCACCAGCGCCTGCGGGGTCTGCGGAAAGGACAGCATCGACGCGATCCGGGTCCGGGCCCGCTACGACGTGTCCGCCGACCCGGTGCAGGTCTCCCCCGCCGTGCTGGCCAGCCTGCCCGTCCGGCTGCGCGAGGCGCAGCGGGTGTTCGCGAGCACCGGCGGGCTGCACGCGGCCGGGCTGTTCCGCGCCGATGGCACGCTGCTGGCGCTGCGCGAGGACGTCGGCAGGCACAACGCGGTGGACAAGCTGATCGGCCGGGCGCTGCAGGAGGGGCACCTGCCGCTGGCTGGCCACGTGCTGCTGGTGAGCGGGCGCACCTCGTTCGAACTGGCCCAGAAGGCGCTGGTGGCCGGCATCCCGGTGCTCGCCGCGGTCTCCGCGCCTTCCTCGCTGGCCGCGGAGCTTGCCGAGGAGTCCGGCATGACCCTGGTCGGATTCCTGCGCGGCACCACGATGAACGTCTACACCGGAGCGCACCGGCTGGCCCTCTAGAGGGCAGCCGGTGCGCTCGATGGCGGCCGTCGGCCGGTGCGCCCTGGCGGGGGCGTTTGGCGGGTGCGTTACGCCGATGCGGGGTCGGTCATCCCCCGGCGCCGCCGGAGCACGGCGTCGGCCTTGCTGAACAGCATGTCGATGACGATGCCCAGGGCCAGGATGACGATCATGATGGCGATCGCGCTGGGCATGTCGGCCTGGTCCTGGTCGGCGTTGAGCAGGGTACCGATCGACACCTGGCCGAGGATGATCACCAGCAGTTCGCCGGCCAGCAGGCTGCGCCAGGCGAACGCCCAGGCCTGCTTCAGCCCGGACACGAAGGCCGGCAGCGAGGCCGGCAGGATCAGGTACCGGTATGTGGCGATCCGGGACAGGCCCATGGTCTTCCCGGCCCGCAGCAGTAGCGGCGGGATGTAGTCCACCCCGGTGATCAGCCCGTTGGCCACCGACGGCGCGGAGCCAAGCACGATCACGAAAATGATCGCGTTCGTGGTGACACCGAACAGGATGATCGCGAACGGGAACCAGGCGATCGACGGCATCGTCTGCATCGCGGTGATCAGCGAGCCGACGGCCGCGCGCAGCGGCTTGATCCGGGACACCAGCGCGCCGACCACCGCGCCGATGAGCACCGACAGCGCGAACCCGATCACGGCGCGGTGCATCGTGACGTTTATGGCCTGCCAGAGCACGGCATGCTGCATCTGGCCCCACAGGTTGGCGAAGACCGTGGCAGGGCCGGGTAGCACGTACTTCTTCCAGCCGGTGAGGTGGATGATCTGCCAGATCCCGAGGACAAGGCCGATCGCCAGCAGCTTCGGCCAGATCACGGCCCAGATGCTGCGGGCGCTCCAGGAATGCCGGCTCGTGGTGGGCAGCTCCAGGTTGTCCAGGCCGGCGAGGGCGGCGGATTCGGGGCCGACGGCACCGGTGCCGGGGCCGCGGCTAGTGAGCCTGACCATGACGCCCCATCTCCTCCCGCAGCCGGTCGGTAATCTTGCCCGCGAGCTCCGCGACCTGCGGGGAGTCGATCCGGCGCGGCCCGGGGATCGGCACCGCGAACTCGTCGATGACCCGGCCAGGCCTGCTGGACAGCACCACGACCCGGTCACCGAGCCGTACCGCCTCCCGCACGTTGTGGGTGACGAACAGCACGGTCAGGCCCCGGTCCATGCAGATCCGGTCCAGCTCGTCGTGCAGCAGGTCCCTGGTCATGGCATCCAGCGCGCCGAATGGCTCGTCCATGAGCAGCACGTCGGCGCTGGTGGCCAGCGCCCGCGCCATCGCCACCCGCTGGCGCATGCCGCCGGACAGCTCGTGCGGCCGCTTGTCGCCAAAGCCATACAGGTGCACCGCTTCCAGCAGTTCCGCGGTCCGGTCGCGGCGGGCCTTCCTGGCCATGCCGCTCGGGCGCAGCGCAAGTTCTACGTTCTTGGCCGCGGTCAGCCACGGGAACAGGGCCGGCTCCTGGAACATGAGCGCGACCTTCCGGCCGAAGGTGTCGATCGTGCCTGCGGTCGGCGTGTCCAGACCGGCCACCAGCGACAGCAGCGTGCTCTTGCCGCAGCCGGACGCGCCGATGAGGCAGACGAACTCGCCGAGCGTCACGTCCAGCGACACCCGGTCGAGGGCGTGCACTGTGGTCTTGCCGTGGCCGAAGGCCTTGGACACCTCGCTGATCGAGATGGCGCTGGTGCCGTCCGCCCCGTCGAGGCTGTCTGTCATGGCGCCGGAACGGGCTGACGCCCCCGGGAGGTGTCCCGGGGGCGCAGCCTGACGCTGGTCAAGGCTCATGAACTCACCTGTGGTTGGCCGTCCGCTTTCAGCAGTGCGTTGAGCGGTCCGAGGTCATAGATACCGGACAGGTTCTTCACCGGCGTGAGCAGCCCGACGGCCACCGCGTGCTGGGCATCTGCGGTCAGCGAGGATGCGATGGGGTCGTTGGTGAAGTGGATGTACGGCAGCGCCGCGGCGAGCACGTTCGGCTTCAGGCCCTTGCCGAGCAGCTTGGTCAGCTCGGCGTTGGCCACGCTGGCCGCCGCGGTGCCGTTGGCGTTGATGTAGGAGTTCGCCTGGATCTGACCCTTGAGCAGGCCGTTCACCGTGGACGGGTGGGCCTTGAGGAACGACTGGGCAACCACGAGGTTGGTGGTGACGAAGTTGCCGCCGGGCCACAGGCTGGCCTCGTTCACCAGCCGGGTGCCGCCGTCGAGCACCATCTCGGTAGCGTACGGCTCGGGCTCCCAGCCCCCGTCGATCTGGCCGGACTGGAACTCCAGCACGGCGGCTGAGTTCGGCTTGATCGGCTTGATGGCCACGTCACCACCGCCGGTGGGCGTGGTGGTCTCGCCGTGCTGCTTCAGCCAGTAGCGCAGCGCCACGTCCTGGGTGTTGCCCAGCGACGGCGTGGCGAGCGACTTCCCCTTGAGCTGGGCGGCACTGGTGATGCCCTTCTTCACGACCAGGGAGGCGCCCCCCGAGGCCGCGCCCGAGATGATCTTGATAGCAGTGCCGTTGGACTTCTGCCACGCGTTGAGCGCCGGGTTGGGGCCGACGTAGGCCGCGTCGAGCTGGCCGGCCAACAGGGCCGTGGTCTCTTCGGTGCCGGTGCTGAAGACCGAGGTCTTCAGCGTGACGTTCTTGCCCAGGTCCTTGGTGAAGTAGCCCTTCGCCAGGCCCACCAGTGCGGGCTCGTGGGTGATGTTCGCCAGGAAGCCCAGCCTCAGCACCACGGGCGACGAGCCCGAATTCGAGCCCGCCGTCGCATTGGAGGAGGCACAGCCAGCCGCCAGAAGGGTGACAGCAGCTACTCCTGCCGTGAGTAGCACACGCCGCATCAACATCCGCCTTTCCCGATTACTTTAATATCCAGATCAACTTAATAGACAATGTCGGAAAGCACAACTCGATTCGCCCAGATTCCCAGGTCAGCGGTGAAAGTAGCCGGTGGTCAGGTCGTGTGCGACGGAGTCGATGGGCTGCCCGCTCACGGTGATCGAGCCTCGCCATGGCGTGCCGAGGGCGAAGAGCAGGGCCAGGCTGAGCCCGATCACGATCACAAGCCCGCTGGCCAGCAGGGCGGGCCGCAGGCCGCTGCGCAGGGTGAGCACGATGGTGTTCAGGAGCAGTGCCAGCCCGGTGAGAGCCAGGACGATCACGTACAGGGCGGGGAGCTGATGGGCGGCGGCGGCCAGGCGGGCGCGGCGGTCGTTGGTGAGGGCGTCCAGGGAGGCAAGCAGTTCGGTGCTCGTGGGGGTGCCGATGGCCGGGCGGCCCGCCTGGGCCCGGACGGCGCCCTCCAGGCTGGCCAGAGCGTCCGCGGTGGCAGGATCGTCGCCATCGGCCGCGCTGCTGCCGTGCCACTCATTGGCCCTGGTCGCTCGCAGGTAGCGGAGCAGGGCCGACTGGATCGGTGCTGAGTCGACCCCAGGGCTGGTCGCCGCCCAGGCCAGCCGGGACGCGTCGGCTGCCTCGTTGCCCACGATCCCCTGTGCGGACGCCAGGAAGCTGGCCTCGCCGGCCAGGGAGAGGGCCATGAAGAGGGCGAACAGCGCATCGCGCAGGTGAACTTGGCCGGGGTGGCAGGGCAGGACGGGGCAGCGGGCGCCGGCGAGGACGGGGAACCGGTCACCGGGGCCGGCCCGGGGCCTTCGCCCGCGCCCGGCGGGGCCACGCGGCCGGCGAGGAGAGCAGCCCGCAGCCGGCCAGCGCGGCCAGGGCCGCCGCCGCCACGCCGAGCTGCCACACCGGCCGGGCGGCCGACCGAAGCCTCACGGCTCGTTAGCTTATTGCGTCGGCCCTGCGGGCGGGTTGCGGAACTCCGTGCCGCGGGCCCGGAGAAAGCCGGCCGGGCAAGCCAGCTAGGCCCGTTTTCCGCACATGAGTGATCGTCAGCGGAGTTGCCGTGGGTCGATGCCGAGGAGGTCGAGCAGCCGGAGTTGGAGGAGTGTTGGCTGCGGGATCACGGGTGGGCTGTGGCCGACGCCCGGGATGATCTTCATGGCGGAGAGTGCGTTGAGGATGAGCCGTCCGGTGGGGATGGCGGGGCGCCCGGCGTACAGGCCGTCGATCATGGTGGTGCCCTGTTCGGCGAGGCTCTGCCTGACCTGGCGTTCTACCAGGCAGAAGATGAGCAGGGCGAGGCAGATGACGGTGACCAGGGCAGCGATGCGCCGGTTGTTCTTCAGGAACAGGGCGGCGACGGCGAGCGGGCCTTTGAACGCGGAGTAGCGGCGTTCGACTGCTTCCTGGCCTTTGTAGAGGATCAGGATCCCGGCGGCGTCGGCTTCGCCGGCATCCAGGTTGGTGAGCAGGGCGTACCAGCCGTCGGCGGCGGCCTCGGCGTCGATTGCATCCTGGTCGAACCGCCAGGCCAGGGTGGGTTTGCCTGTTCCGGGGCCGGTTCCGGTCCAGGCCCGCAGGTAGGCGCCGACTCGCCGGTCCCGGCTGATCACCGCGATTCGGGCGCTGACCTTGTCTTCGGTCGGGTAGTGACGCGACCCGAGGCCGCGTTCCAGCCGTTGCAGGTCATCGCGGGCCCGGTCCAGCTTCTTGGTGCGGGCGGTGAGAGCGGCATCGGCGCGGGCCGAGGAATGCACGAATATCCGCCGCAGTGTCAGGACCGGATCGCCCTGACGGGGACCGGCCAGGGTCATGGTGTCTTCGACCACATGCCACCTTCCGCGCCGGTCGGCGGGTTTGCCCTGGTCACGCTGGGCAACGTAGTCGACCTGCGCCGCCTGCTCCACAGCCGAGGCCGGCCAGCTGCGCCACCGGAACGTAGGTCTTGGACGCCGGGGCCACGAAGGTCACCTCGCCGCCGTCCATCGCGGCCAGATTCGCATACGAGATCAGCTTGGAGTCCCCGATGATCAGCAGCCTGCGCTCGGCGGCCATCTGCTGAAGTGCCTTCATCACCGGGATGACCTGGCCGACCTCCCCGGCACCGCCGTCAAAGGCCCGGTGGAACACCGGAATGCCGCCATCACCGCTGACCGCGATCCCCGTCTGCACCTGCTTCAGATCCGGGCGGCGGTCCTTGGGATGGCCGAACTTCGGAACGGGAAACCCTTCCTCGTGCTGGCCATACTCGCCGTGCACCGAGATCGGGGTCATGTCCCAGTGCAACCGGGCAACATCGATCCCGAACGCCTCGATCGCCGCCACCCCGACCGACCCGGCGATCTGGTCCAGATGCGGGGCGATCGCATCCAGCGCCCGCCCGATCCGGTCATCGCTGAGCAGTCCAGGTTCGACGCCAAGAACCTCGCCGACCGCCCAGTCCCGCGCCCACGCCTGGACATGCACCAGCGGTGACGGACGAGGTCAGCCGGTTGGCCACCAGCGCCTCGATCACCTGCCCATGCGTGAGTTCCGCCAGGTCACGCACCGGACAGGCACCATCGACAATGTCACGGATCTTCAGCCGGGAACAGAAACCAGCCACCACCGGCAACGCACCCAGCAGCTTCTCCGCCGACCCCGGCCCGAACTGCGCGTCTTGTCTCACAGCCCAGCAGGCTGCTGCCCCCCAGACCCACGATCAACCCGCCGCACCGGAGAACTTCTAAAGATCCACATGTGCGGAAAACGGGGCTAGGGGGCCTCAGTCCCCGGAGGGGCTGGAAAACTCGATACCGACGACCGCGGGGAAGTGCTCCAGGCACTGCTGCAGCCGGGCCAGCTGCGCGTCGCTCGCGCTGCCGACCTCGTACCTGATGTCGTCGGGGAGGTCCACCGGCAGCGCGTGCTTCGGGATCGGCTCGGCGTACGCGCCGGCCAGGTGCGAGCAGGCGGCGCGGGCCTTCAGCATGGTCGAGGCGGGCGTATTCGCCTGGAACTGCACCACCGCCTCCTGCTTGCCGAACGCCCGGTCGAAGGCACCGCAGCCCGCCGCGGCCGCACACAGCACCGCGGCGGCCGCCGTGACGGCCAGGAACCGCGCCGGGCGAGGTACGTGCACGGTTGCCAGCTTAGAGCGCCCAGGACCCATCCCGGCCAGCGGGCCCGGCAGGTACGGTTGACCGGGCAGAGGAGCCAGCGCACTGGAGGAACCGGTGGCGGGACTGATCGAGGACTACGCGCTCATCGGCGACATGCAGACGGCAGCGCTGGTGGGCAAGGACGGCTCGATCGACTGGCTCTGCCTGCCCCGGTTCGACTCCCCCGCCTGCTTCACCCGGCTGCTCGGCACCGATGACCACGGTCACTGGAGCATCTGCCCGGCCGGGCAGCCCGGTGACGCCGAGGTGGCCCGCCACTACCAGGGCGACACGCTGATCCTGCAGACCGAGTGGCGGACCGCCACCGGCACGGTGCGCCTGGTCGACTTCATGCCGCCGCGGGACGGCAAGCCGCCGGTCCTGGTCCGGATCGTGGAGGGCGTCCACGGGCACGTGGACATGGAGTGCACGCTGCGGCTGCGGCTCGGCTACGGGGCGATCCTGCCCTGGGTGCGGCGCCAGGACGGCAGGATCTGCGCGGTAGCCGGGCCTGACTCGCTGTGGCTGGACACGCCGGTCACCCTGACCGGCCGTAACATGGCCCACCACGCGTCGTTCCGGGTGACCGCGGGCGAGCACGTGCCGTTCGTGCTGACCTGGCGGCCCTCCCACGAGGGCGAGCCCGAGCGGGCCGACCCCGCCGCCGAGCTGGGCCTGACCACCAGGTTCTGGCGGGACTGGGCGTTCCGCTGCACCTACGAGGGGCCGCACCGGGAGGCGGTGGTCCGGTCGCTGATCACCCTCAAGGCGCTCACCTACGCCCCGACCGGCGGGATCGTGGCGGCGGCGACCACCTCGCTGCCCGAGGACATCGGCGGCGTGCGCAACTGGGACTACCGGTACTGCTGGCTCCGCGACGCCACCATCACCCTCGAAGCCCTGCTGCGCACCGGCTACACCGAGGAGGCGGCGGCCTGGCGGGCCTGGCTGCAACGGGCCATCGCCGGGGATCCGAAAGACGTCCAGATCATGTACAGCGTGACCGGCGAGCGCCGCCTGGCCGAATGGGAAGCGGAGTGGCTGCCGGGCTACGAGAACTCGGCACCGGTCCGTATCGGCAACGCGGCCGTCGGCCAGCGCCAGCTCGACGTGTACGGCGAGGTGATCGACGCGCTCAGCATGGGCCGGGCCGCGGGCATCAGCTTCGACCGGCACGCCTGGGCGCTGCAGCGGGCCCTGCTCGGCTTCCTGGAGAAGAACTGGGACCAGCCCGACGAGGGCATCTGGGAGGTGCGCGGGCCGAGGCGGCACTTCGTGCACTCCAAGGTGATGGCCTGGGTCGCCTTCGACCGCGCCTGCCGGGCGACCACCCAGGGCCTGCCGGGCCCGGGCGATCACTGGCGCGAGATCGCCGACAAGATCCACGAAGAGGTGTGCGCCCATGGGTATAACGAGCAGCGTGGCGCGTTCACCCAGTACTACGGGTCGGAGGAGCTGGACGCCGCCGTCCTGCTCATCCCCGAGGTCGGCTTCCTGCCCGCGGACGACCCGCGGGTGGTGTCCACCGTGGAGACCATCGCCAGGGAACTCGTCTCCGACGGCCTGGTCCGCCGCTACCAGCTCGCCACCGGCCAATCGCAGGTCGATGGCCTCGCCGGCAGCGAGGGCGCGTTTCTCGCCTGCAGCTTCTGGCTGGTGAACGCGTTGCAGATGATCGGCCACGAAGACCGGGCGCACGAGCTGTTCGACAAGCTGCTCGGCCTGCGCAACGACGTCGGCCTGCTCAGCGAGGAGTACGACCCCAGGTACGGGCGCCAGGTCGGGAACACCCCGCAGGCGTTCAGCCACGTCCCGCTCATCCAGGCCGCGCTCAACCTCGCGGCGCACGAGCCCAGCCACTGCCGGCGGCCCGGCGGGCGCACGGCCACGGGGCGCGGCCAGCGGTGACCACGATCCCCCGCCCCGAGCAGGCGACGGGAGGCTCGGGCCCGCCGCCCGAGGGCGCCATGGCCGGCCACCCACGGCCGCCCCTGGCCCGCCCGCACATCCTGGTGGTCAACGGCCGCAAGGTGCGCAACCCGGTGTTCGTGATCGGCGCGCCGCTGGCCGGCACCGAGATGCTGGCACGGGCGGTCAAGCGCTCGCCAGGGTTCCACATGACGCTCGGGCAGCGCTGGGTCCTGCCCGTGGTACAGGCGTTCGCCCGGACCCCGTCGCTGGCCCGTGGCCACCCCGAGGCGGCCGCCACCGTGCTGCGCGACGCCTTCGCCCAGGGCTGGCAGGTCGGCCCGGACTGCTGCCTGGGCTGCACGCCGGCCTGCCGCGAGGCGGGCGGCACTCCCGGCAACCGGCCGTGCGTCACCGAGCAGGGCATCGCCAGGTACGGCGACGCCAGCCCGGAGCTGCTCTACTGTGCCGATTCGCTGGTGGACGCGTTCCCGGACGCACGCCTGGTGCAGATCGTCCGCGACGGCCGGGACGTGGTCGCGGGGATGCTCACCGATCCCCCGGCGCTGGCATGGTTCCGGCCCGGTTTCGTGAACCTGGACGCCGAGGTCACCCACCCGCTGCTCGGCGTGGACAGCGCGCCGGACCGGCACCTGTGGGCCGAGTCTTCGGTGGCCGGGAAGTGCGCCATGCGCTGGCGCGGCACCATCCGGCTGATGGCCAGGCTGCGCACCCGGCTGTCGGCCGAGCAACTGGTCACGCTGCGGTATGAGGAGATGATCCGGCAGCCCGCCGCCGCCGCGACCGCGCTGTCGGCGTTCACCGGCGCGGAGATCCAGCCGGTGGAGCCGCAGGTGTCCGGCACCCCGCTGGAGCCGGGCGCCTGGCGCCGGCTGCTCGCCCCGTCCCAGGCGGCCGAGGTCGAGAACGTGGCCGGCGAGGAACTGCGCCGGGTCGGCTACGGAAGCTGAGCCTGGACCGGAGCCAGCGCCTCCCCGATCGCCGCGGGTTCCTGGCTGGCGAACTGGGTGTGATACAGCTCGGCGTACAGGCCGCCGGAGGCGAGCAGTTCCTCGTGCTGCCCGCGCTCGCGGATCTGCCCGCCGTCGATGACCAGGATCTGGTCGGCTTCCCTGATCGTGGACAGCCGGTGCGCGATCACCAGCGACGTCCGCCCGGCCAGCGCGGTCTTCAGCGCATGCTGCACCGCCACCTCCGACTCGGAGTCCAGGTGCGCGGTGGCCTCGTCGAGCACCACCACGGCGGGGCCCTTGAGCAGCAGCCGGGCGATGGCCATGCGCTGCTTCTCCCCGCCGGACAGCCGGTACCCGCGGTCGCCGACCACGGTGTTCAGCCCGTCCGGAAGGGTGGCGATCAGGCTCCAGATCTGCGCTGCCTTGCAGGCCTCGACCAGCTCGCCCTCGGTGGCTGACGGGCGCGCGTAGAGCAGGTTGGCCCTGATCGTGTCGTGGAACATGTGCGCGTCCTGCGTGACCACGCCCACGGCCTCGTGCAGCGAGTCCAGGGTGAGATCGGCGATGTCGTGCCCGTCGATGCGGACCACGCCGGCCCGGGGATCGTAAAGCCGCGAGACAAGGTGGGTGATGGTGGTCTTGCCCGCCCCTGAGGGGCCGACCAGCGCGGTGAGCTGCCCGGCCGGGGCGGTGAAGCTCACGTCGCGCAGCACGTCCTGGCTGGCGCCGGCCCGCTCAGGCGAAGGCAGCGCGATCGACTCCAGCGAGGCCAGCGACACCTCGCTGGCGCTCGGATAACGGAACGACACGTGGTCGAACTCGACCGCCAGCGCGGAGGCGGGCCCGGCCCCGGTCCCCTGCCCGGTCCAGGGCAGCGCCACCGCGCCCGGCCGCTCCGCGATCAGCGGCTTGAGGTCAAGCACCTCGAACACCCGGTCAAAGCTCACCAGGGCGGTCATCACGTCCACCTGCACGTTGGACAGCGAGGTGATCGGGCCGTAGAGCCTGCTGAGCAGTGCCGCCAGCGCGACCAGCGTGCCCAGCTGGATGGCGCCGTGGATCACCAGGGAGCCGCCGAGCCCGTACACCACGGCAGTGGCCATGGAGGCGAGCAGGCTCAGCGCGATGAACAGCGTGCTGCCGTACATGGCGGTGGTCACGCCGATGTCCCTGACCCTGGCCGCCCGGCCGGCGAACACGCGGGCCTCCTCCGCCGGGTGGCCGAACAGCTTGACCAGCATCGCCCCGGCGACGTTGAACCGCTCCGTCATGGTGGAGCCCATCTCGGCGTCGAGCTGCATCGATTCCCGGGTGAGCCGCTGCAGCCTGCGGCCGACCAAGCGGGCCGGGATGATGAAGAACGGCATCATCACCAGCGTGACGACGGTGACCAGCCAGGAGAGGTAGAGCATCGCCGCGAGCACCAGGATCAGGCCGATCACGTTGGAGATCACCGACGACAGCGTCGAGGTGATCGCCTGCTGTGCGCCGATCACGTCGCTGTTCAGCCGGCTGACCAGGGATCCCGTCTGCGCCCTGGTGAAGAACGCGATCGGCTGCCGCTGGACGTGCTCGTACACCTCGGTGCGCAGGTCGTAGATGAGCCCTTCCCCGATGCGCGCCGAGAACCAGCGCGTGGCGATCGAGAGGACGGCGCCCAGCAGGGCGAGCACGGCCACCGTCCCGGCGACCCACAGCACGACCGCCATGTTCCCGGGCAGGATGCCCCGGTCGATGATGGTCTGCATCAGCAGCGGCACGGCCACCGCGATCACCGCGGACAGCGCCGTCAACGTCAGAAAGATGACCAGGTCCAGCCGGTAGGGGCGGGCATACGTGGCGATCCGCCGCACGAGGCCACGGCTCAGCCGCTGGTGAGTGACCGACTTGTCCCGTGTGAACGAGCGCATCGCGTGCCACTGAGCCTGGTACATGACACCCGCAACACCGGCGTCGGCGCTGCTCTTCCCCGGTGCGCTCAGGGCGAACGTGCCCAGGATAAGGGTTCCAGCCGTGACCGCCGACGCCAGGACCGTCGCCCGCGAGTGGGCCGAGCCGGGCGTCTACCCGGTCGCCCCCGGGGTGCACCGGGTCCCGCTGCCCCTGCCCACCGACGGCCTGCGGGCGGTGAACGTCTACGTCATCGAGGCCGGCGACGGCCTGGTGCTGATCGACAGCGGCTGGGCGCTTGACGTGGCCCGCGAGGCCCTCGCCACGGCCCTGGCTGCCCTCGGCGCCGGGCTGGGGGACGTCCGGTCGTTCCTCGTCACCCATGTGCACAGGGACCACTACACGCTCGGGGTGCAGCTGCGCCGGGAGTTCGGCAGCACGGTGTCCCTGGGGCTCGGCGAACGGAAGGCCATCGCGGCGCTGTCCGGCGGCACGGCCGAGGCGTTCGCGCCGCAGCTGGCCGAGCTGCGGGCCAGCGGGGCGGACGGGATCATCGGCAAGCTCGGCGACGTTGCCCGTGCCCTGCCCGGCGGCGCCGCCGACTGGGAGGAGCCGGACCGCTGGCTCACGCCGCACCAGGAGATCGGCGCGGGCGACCGGACCCTGGCCGTGATTCCCACCCCTGGCCACACCCGGGGCCATGTGGTGTTCCGCGACGCCGCCGCCGGGCTGCTGTTCGCGGGCGACCATGTGCTGCCGCACATCACCCCGTCGATCGGGTTCGAGGCGGTGCCGTCCCCGCATCCGCTGCAGGACTTCCTGTCGTCGCTGCAGCTGGTCCGCAGCCTGCCCGACATGCGGCTGCTGCCCGCGCACGGGCCGGTGGCGCCCAGCGCGCACGCCCGCGTCGACGAGCTGCTTGCCCACCACGACGAGCGGCTCGGCCGCTGCCTGGCGGCGGTGCAGGCCGGCGCGGCCACCGCGTTCGAGGCCGCCAGGGCCCTGCGGTGGACCCGCCGGGCACGCCAGCTCGACGAGCTGGATCCGTTCAACCAGATGCTCGCCGTGATCGAGACGCGGGCACATCTGGAGCTGCTGGCGGCCCAGGGCCGGCTGGCCAGCACGGTCAAGGACGGGGTCGTCTACTACGAGGTGCCCAGCCAGCCTGCGGGATAGCTACGGCTCCGTTCCTTCGTCAGGGAGCCGTGACCGTAGCAACGCCGCCTGGGCCTGGCGTTCGGCCGCCGCCTGCTGCTCCAGGGTGTTGCCTGCGGCCTTGCCAAGAAGCTCCTTGGTGGCCCGGGCCGTCGCCGGGTCCACGGCGAGCAGCGCGGCAGCAAGGTCGGCCACGGCGCCGTCCAGGTCCGCCGCGGGCACCACCAGCTCGGCCAGGCGCAGCTCGCGCGCCTCGGCGGCCGGCACGGAACGCCCGGTGAGGCAGATCTCCAGGGCCCTGGGCAGGCCCACAATGTCGACAAGTGGCTTTGTCCCCATAAGGTCGGGCACCAGGCCGAGCGACGGCTCTTTCATGCAGAGCATCGCGTCGTCGGCGAGCACCCGCAGGTCGCAGCCAAGAGCAAGCTGGAACCCCGCACCGATGGCGTGGCCGCGAACCGCCGCGATGCAGATCAGCGACGGACTGCGCAGCCAGGCGAACCCCTCCTGGCAGGACGCGACCCAGTCCTCGAAGCCGGGATCCGCCGGGCTCGGCACCCGGTCGGCGTCGTCCGCCCCCTCCCCCGCCAGGATCCGCAGGTCAATGCCGGAGGAGAAAGAAGGCCCCGCGCCCCGTACCACTACCACCCGGATGTCTGCCGGGAGGGACCGGCCGATCTCGGCCAGTCCCCGCCACATCCGGGGGGTCATGGCGTTGCGCCGCTCGGGGCGCGACAGCGTTACCGTGGCCGCGCCCGGGCAGGGCTCACCAAGGTCGAATCGCAGGCCCGCGCGGTCCAGTCCGGCCAGGCGGGACGTCACTGTCCCCTCAGCGCTTCGCCTTGGCCTTGCCGCGCGTGGCGCCGCCCCGGCCGCGCAGCGACACCCCGTTCTCGGTCAGGATCCGGTGCACAAAGCCGTAAGAACGGCCGGTCGTCGCAGCGAGCGCGCGGATGCTTTCCCCGGAGTCGTATCTCTTCTTCAGGTCGGCCGCCAGCTTGGCGCGATCGGACCCGGTTACCCGGGTGCCTTTCTTGAGGGTTTCGGTCACGCGTACCTCCCGTGAGCTTAGCTGACCGCTGCGTCACCGTCTTCCGCCATGATCACTCATAAGCACCCAATCGGCTACCCACATCCAGGTAAGTGATCACTACTTTTCGCGTGCTGCCAGGTCAGGCCAGGGCTACCAGATCGGACAGATCTTCGCTCCATGAATCCTCCACGCCATCGGGCAGCAGGATCACCCGCTCCGGGGACAGCGCCTCGACGGCACCCTCGTCGTGGGTCACCAGGACGATCGCCCCCCGGTAGCGGCGCAGGGCGTTCAGGATCTCGATCCTGCTCAGCGGGTCAAGGTTGTTGGTGGGCTCGTCAAGCAGCAGCACGTTCGCGCCGGACACCACCAGCAGGGCAAGGGCGAGCCGGGTCCGCTCGCCACCGGACAGCACCCCGGCGGGCTTGGTCACGTCGTCCCCGGGGAAAAGGAACGAGCCGAGGACGCGCCGCTGCTCCGGCCCGGTCAACTCCGGCGCGGCCGAGGCCATGTTCTCCAGCACGGTCCGGTCCATGTCCAGCGTCTCGTGCTCCTGGGCGTAGTAGCCGAGCCGCAGCCCGTGCCCTGGCAGCACCTCTCCGGTGTCCGGCGGTTCCAGCCCGGCCACCAGCCGCAGCAGGGTGGTCTTCCCGGCCCCGTTCAGCCCGAGCACGACGATCCTGGCCCCGCGGTCCACCGCGATGTCCACGTCGGTGAACACCTCAAGCGAGCCGTAGGACTTGGACAGGCCCCGCGCGGCCAGCGGTGTCTTGCCGCACGGCGCGGGCTCGGGGAAGCGCAGCTTGGCGACCCGCTCGCCGCGCCGCTCCTCGGCCACCCCGGCAAGCAGCCGCTGGGCGCGCCGTTCCATCCCCTGCGCCGCCCTGGCCTTGGTGGCCTTGGCGCGCATCCGGTCCGCCTGCGCCTGCAGCACGGCCGCCTGGCGGCGGGCACCGGCCGCTTCCCGGGTGCGGCGGCGCGCGTCGGTCTCCCGCTGGGCCAGGTAGGTCTTCCAGCCGACGTTGTAGATGTCCAGCGTGGTCCGCTCGGCGTCGAGGTGGAAGACCTTGTTCACCACCGCTTCGAGCAGGGCGGAGTTGTGGCTGATGACCATCAGGCCGCCGCGGAAGGCCTTCAGGTGATCGCGCAGCCAGGTGGTGGAGTCCGCGTCCAGGTGGTTGGTCGGCTCGTCGAGCAGCAGGGTCTGCGCGCCGGAGAACAGGATCCTGGCCAGTTCCACCCGGCGCCGCTGCCCGCCCGACAGGGTCTGCAGCGGCTGGGAAAGCACCCGGCCGGGCAGCCCCAGGCTGGCGGCGATCGACGCGGCCTCGGCCTCCGCCGCGTAACCGCCCAGGCCGTGCAGCCGTTCCTCGGCGTTGCTGTAGCGGCGCACGGCCGCGTCCCTGCGGTCCGGGTCCGGGTCGGCCATCTGCTTCTCGGCGGTGCGCATCGCGGCCCTGACCTCGTCAAGCCCGCGGGCGGACAGCACCCGGTCCATCGCAAGGCCGGTCAGGTCGCCGGCCCGCGAGTCCTGCGGGAGGTAGCCGATCGTGCCGGTGCGGCGCACCGTGCCCCCCGCGGGCTGTGCCTCCCCCGCCAGCACCCGCGCGAGCGTGGTCTTGCCCGCTCCGTTCCGTCCCACCAGGCCGATCTTGTCGCCGGGGGCAACCTGGAAGCTCGCCGCCTCGAGCAGCAACTCTGCGCCCGCGCGCAGTTCGAGGCCGCCTGCCACGATCACGAGAACCCACTCCCCGTTCTTGTCCGGTCACTGGTCCCAGGCAGCCCCGCGTCCCCGGGGCGCGGCGTCACGGCAACACGGACAACGGGAGCGGCGGCACGCAGCCAGGGTACCCGACGGCCCCGGCCCCCGAAGGATACCGTCAGCCAGTTCAGGGTGTCTCCCGGATCCAGCACATTCCCCCGCCTGACTCCCCGCGCGGGGGATGTGCCCGCCCGCCGTGCCTGCCTACCGTGGCGGTTCACCGCATCGGAACGCGCGGGCGGAGGCGAGGACCACGACCATGCCGGACAAGCTCATGCGGCTGTGGCGTCACGACCAGCCAGAGCCGCGGCGCCCGGTGATGCTCGCGATCGCCGGCGACAGCGCCGCGGGTAAGACCACACTGACCAGGGGCATCGCCGAGACCCTGGGCGCGGACCGGGCAACCGCGCTGTGCGTGGACGACTACCACCGCTACGACCGGGCGCAGCGCAGGGACGTGCCGTTCACCGTGCTGCACCCGGACTGCAACTACATCGAGGTGATGGAGCAGCACCTGCAGCTCCTGGCGCTCGGCCGGCCCATACTCAAGCCCGTCTACGACCACTCCACCGGCGAGCTGGGCCGCCCGGTGCTCGTCGAGCCGCGCGAGTTCGTGATCGTGGAAGGCCTGCTCCCGCTGCACACCAAGCTGGCCCGCGCCTGCTTCGACATCGCCATCTACCTGGACCCGCCCGAGGAGATCCGGCGGAAGTGGAAGATCCGCCGGGACTGCGCCGAGCGCGGGTACACCCCCGGCGCGGTGCTGGCCGAGCTGGAGCGCCGGGAGCCGGACTCCGCGGCGTTCATCCGGCCGCAGCGGCAGTGCGCCGACATCGCGCTCAGGTTCGCGCCGGTGGCGGGGCACGCCCCGCCGCTGGGCGGCACTTCGTCCAATGACGCCCTACCGGGCGGAGATGGTCTGCTCGATGGCGCCCTGCCGGGCGGCGATGGCTCGCTGTCCGCGGAGATCCTGCTCCGCCCGACCATCGGCCACCCCGACCTGTCCCACGTGCTCACCGACGACGACCGGCGCACGGTCCACCTGAAGCTGATCAGGGACTCAGACGGCCGCCCGGTGGACGCGCTGCACGTGCACGGGCACGCGCCCCGTGAGGACAGCCGGATCGTGGAGAAGGCGATCTGGGAGCAGCTTTCCTTCGACCACGGCACGGTGCTGCCGGACACGCTGGGCGAGTACGCGCCTGGCAAGCGCAACGAGGCGCTGGCCATCGCCCAGTTGCTGGTGCTGTGGCACCTGCTCGAAGCCAGGGAATGACCTGGACAGGGCGATGACGGGTACCTTTCCAGGCATGAACGGCCAGTCCCCGCCGATGCGGCTGGTGATCGTCGACGACCACCAGATGGTCCTCGACGGCCTCAAGGCCATGCTCCGGCCTTACGCCGCCCAGGTAGAGGTGGCCGGCGAGGCCAGCGACCCCGGCGAGGCGGTCAGCCTGGTCGCCCGGCTGGAACCGGACGCGGTGCTGCTCGACGTCCGGCTGCGCGGCGCGTCCGGTCTTGACCTGTGCTCGGACATGCTGGCCGCGCACCCGTCCTGCAAGGTCGTGTTCCTCACCGTCTACGACGACGAGCAGTACCTCTACCAGGCGCTGCGCGTCGGCGCGGCGGGGTTCCTGCTCAAGCGGATCCGTGGCGGCGAGCTGGTCGACTACCTGCGCCGCATCCAGGACGGCGAGGTGCTCATCGACCCGTCGCTGGCCGGGCGGGTAGCGCTGTCCGCGGCCCGGCTGCACCGCGGCGAGTTCTGGCCGGGCGCGCACCTCGGGCTCACCCAGCGGGAGAGCGAGGTGCTCTCCCTGCTGGTGGCCGGGCTGTCCAACCGCGCGATCGCGGCCAAGCTGGTGGTGAGCGAGGAGACGGTCAAGACCCACTCGCGGGGCATCTACCGCAAGCTCGGCGTGTCCGACCGGGCGGCGGCGGTCACCGTGGCGCTGCGCGAGGGCGTGTTCCATTGACCAGCGGGCCTGGCGGTAGCCAGCCGGGCGGCGGCGCTCAATGGCGGCGAACGGAGTCGACGCCGAGCGCGAGGTGCAATTGCTGTTCCGGGTCATCGACACCATCTCGGCGGGCCTGGACCTGCACCGGATGCTGCAGGGTGTGGCCACCCTGGTGACCGAGACCACCGCGACCGACGTCTGCTTCGTGCACCTGCTCGACGAGAAGGGCCGGGCGCTCCGGCTGCACGGCGCGACCCCGCCGTTCGACGGCCTGGTCGGGCAGATCGAGCTGGCGGTAGGCGAGGGCGTTTCCGGGTGGGTCGCCGAGCACGGCGAGCCCGTCGTCATCACCGACGACAAGGCCGCCGACCCCCGGTACCTCTACATCCCCGCGCTGCGCGGCGAGGAGTTCACCTCGATGCTGTCGGTGCCCATCGTGACGCCGCTCGGGCACCTGGTGGGCGTGCTCAACGTGCACACCCGGGCCCGGCGCGAGTTCACCGGCGCCGACGTGGAACTGCTGCGGTCGGTGGCCGGCCTGGTCGCGGGCGCGATCGAGAACGCCAGGCTGCACCGTCGGCTGGCCGAGCGGGAGGAGGCGCTGGAAAGCTTCGCCGAGCGGATGGTGGAATGGCAGGAACGGGAGAGCCGCCGCCTGGCCGGGGAGATCCACGACGGGATCAGCCAGCGGATCGTCAGCCTGTTCTTCCACCTGTCCGCCGCCGCCGACACGATCGCCGCCGACCCCGAGGTGGCGGCGGAGCAGGTCGCGGCGGGCCCAGGAGCTGGCCGCCGCGGCGCTGGACGAGACCAGGTCGGCGATCGCCGGGCTGCGCCCGCCGGTGCTGGACGACCTGGGGCTGGCGGCCAGCCTGGAAAGCCTCGGCCACTCCTTCCCCGGCCTGGACGTCCGGGTCGAGGCCGACGACCTGCGAATGGCCGGGCACGTGGAGACCGCCGTGTACCGGACGGCGCAGGAGGCGCTGCAGAACGTGGCCAAGCACGCGGGCGCCGAGTCGGTGCGGATCCGGCTGACCCGGCACGCGGGGCGCGCCGTGCTTGAGGTCAGCGACGACGGCACCGGTTTCGACCCAGGAGCGCTGCAGCGCCCGGCGGAGGGTGCGGTACCGCCAACCGGGCTCGGCCTGGCGGGTATGCGCGAACGCGCCGAACTGCTGGGCGGGAACCTGGAACTCACCAGCGCGCCGGGCCGCGGCACCACCGTGAAGCCTGGCCGTGCCGTTCACTGCCCGGGGGCCTGCTGGCCCGGGGGGGCGGCCCCCCGGACCCCCCCGGTGGCCTGACGGCCCGATTCCTCCGTCACCGGGGCGTGGGCCTGCTGAGCCGGGCCCAGCCCTCCCCTGAACACCCGGCTGGTCCGCACGTCCGCAGCGCTGATCTCCATCAGGTCGTCCCTGGCGATCACTCCCCCGGCGGCGACCAGCCGCCGCGCCTGGCGCAGCCGCAACCGGTCGATCGCGTTCCGGATGCTACGGGCGTTGGCGAACCGGGGCTGGGCCATCCGCAGCCGCACGTACTCGGCGAACGCCTCCCTGGCACCGCCATCCATCCGGTACTGCTCCCGGTCCAGCATCGTGTCCGCGATCCGCAGCAGCTCCTCCAGGGTGAAGTCGGGGAAGTCGATGTGGTGCGCGATGCGGGAGGCCATGCCCGGGTTGGACCGGAAGAAGACATCCATCCGGTCGGCGTAACCGGCCAGGATGACCACCAGGTCCTCGCGCTGTGCCTCCATCACCTGGAGCAGGATTTCGATGGCCTCCTGGCCGTAGTCCCGCTCGTTCTCCGGCCGGTACAGGTAGTAGGCCTCGTCGATGAGCAGCACCCCGCCCATCGCGCGCTTGAGCACCTCCTTGGTCTTCGGCGCGGTGTGGCCCACGTACTGGCCGACCAGGTCGTCACGGGTCACGCTGATGAGTTGCCCGGTGCGCAGGTATCCCAGCTCTTTGAGCAGTTCACCCATGTGCATGGCCAGCGTGGTCTTCCCGGTTCCTGGGCTGCCCGTAAAGCACATGTGCAGGCTCGGCCGCGAAGACGCGAGGCCGTAACCCTGCCTCAGCCGGTCGACAAGCAGCAGCGCGGCGATCTCCCGCACCCGGTCCTTGACCGGCGCCAGCCCGACGAATTCCTCGTCAAGCCGGGTGAGCAGCGCGGCGATCCGCAGCGCCTGCTCCTGCGAGCCCAGGTCCACCTTGGCGTCCGGCGGCAACGGCGCGGGCTCGGCAGGCTCGGGCTCCGCGGGCTCCGGCGCGGTGGTCCCGGGGCGAGCCAAGGCAAACCCGCGTGGCGCGGGCTGGGCTGGGGTGGCCATCAGCCGCCCCGCGCCCCGTCCTGTCCGGAAGCAGCGGCATAACGCTCGCCCCGTGGCCGGTCGGCGGCGTAGGGGTGCAGCGAGTAGCGGACCTGGCGGCCCGCGGACTCCTGCCGGTCCAGCCGGAACCCCGGCTCTTGCGCGGGCCTGCCGACGATGAACGACAGCGCCGTGGTCTGGCGGCCCAGGCTCGCGTCGTAGGCGGTCACCCGCACATAGTGACTGGGATATTCGGCCCGGCAGGCGAGCACCTCCTGCATCGCCCCGGCCGGGTCGGCCAGGCCGAACATCGGCAGCCCCCACATCTCCCAGAGCACGTTGCGCGGGTGCGGGTCGTCGGTGAACTCGACGGCCACCGCCCAGCCCCGGGCCTGCGCGTAGCCGACCTGGGCGGCGATCTCGTCGTCGGTGAAATCAGGAAGGTAAGAGAAGGTGCCCTGGGTGATCCGCATGGATGCTCCGTGTCTATTGCTGCGGTGTTCAGGGCCGGCAGGGGTAGGGAGTGCCCTGGGTGATCCGCATGGGTGGCTCCGTGTCAGGACGTAGGGGTGGCGACGACGTCCGGGGTGTCGGTGGACTCGTAGTTGAAGGTGATCTCGCCCCAGGTGTCCAGCGCGACCTGGAGCGGCTGGCAGCGTTTGGCGGCGTCGCGGAGGATGTCCCCGCCCTCGGTGAGGAAGTCGCGGCCCTCGTTGCGTGCCTTGATCATCGCCTCGGTGGCGACCCGGTTCGCGGTGGCGCCCGCCGCAATGCCCAGCGGGTGGCCGATGGTGCCGCCGCCGAACTGGAGCACCACGTCCTCGCCCAGGTAGTGCAGCAACTGGTGCATCTGGCCGGCGTGGATGCCCCCGGACGCGACCGGCATGGTGCCGGGCATGGAGCCCCAGTCCTGGTCGAAGTAGATCCCGTTGCCCGGGTTGGCCGGTATCCGCGCCTCCCGCAGCGTGTCGTAGTAGCCGCGGACCATGGCCGGGTCGCCTTCCAGCTTGCCGACCACGGTGCCGGCGTGGATGTGGTCCACCCCCATCAGCCGGCACCACTTGGCGATGACCCGGAAGCTCACCCCATGCGTCTTCTGCCGGGTGTAGGTGCCGTGGCCGGCCCGGTGCAGATGCAGCAGGACGCCGTTGCGCCGGGCCCACCGGGCCATCGAGTGCAGCGCCGTGTACCCGACGGTGAGATCGGCCATGACGATGACGCTGCCGAGTTCGGCCGCGAAGTCGGCGCGCTCGTACATTTCCTCCATGGTCGCGGCGGTCACGTTGAGGTAGTGGCCCTTGATCTCGCCGGTCTGCTCCTGCGCCCGGTTGACCGCCTCCATGGTGAACAGGAACCGGTCCCGCCAGCGCATGAACGGCTGGGAGTTGATGTTCTCGTCGTCCTTGGTGAAGTCCAGGCCGCCGCGCAGCGCCTCGTAGACGACCCGGCCGTAGTTGCGCGCCGACAGCCCCAGCTTGGGCTTGGTGGTCGCGCCGAGCAGCGGCCTGCCGTATTTGTTCAGGTACTCCCGCTCCATCACGATGCCGTGCGGCGGGCCCTGGAACGTCTTGACGTAGTGCAGCGGGATGCGCATGTCCTCCAGGCGGAGGGCTTTGAGTGCCTTGAAACCGAACACGTTGCCGATGATCGAGCTGGTCAGGTTCGGGATGGAGCCTTCCTCGAACAGGTCGATGTCGTAGGCGATGTAGGCGATGTACTCGCCCTCGCGTCCCGGCACCGGGTCCACCCGGTAGCACTTGGCCTGGTAGTGGTCGTAGGCGGTGAGCCGGTCGGTCCACACCACGGTCCAGGTGGCAGTGGAGGACTCCCCCGCCACCGCGGCGCCGGCCTCCTCCGGGGGCACGCCGGGCTGCGGGGTGATCCGGAACGCGGTCAGCAGGTCGGTGTCGGCGGGCACGTAGTCGGGCGCGTAGTAGCCCATCTGCGCGTACGGGATGACCCCCGCGCTCCAACGCTGATCCTCCTGCTGCCCTTGCGCCATGGCTCCTCCGCGGCGGTTTCGCGGAGGCCTGGATGTGCCCCAGGCCCTCCCGCGCTCCACGATGCCAGCGAATTGCTCGGGTGTCTATTGAAGGTTTTGCGCTGATTATCAAGCTTAGGTTTATGAGTTGCTCTCGCAGCGACGAACCTGGCCAGGTCCAGGCCGTTGATGTCGGCGAGGCGCTCCCCGGCCGCGAGCCGGGCGCGGGATCTTCTCCTCCCTGGCGGCCAGCGCGGCCACCTCCGCCTCGATGGCCGACCACTGCGCCGCGGGCACCACGGCCACGCCGTCGCGGTCGGCGATCACCTGGTCGCCGGAGGCCACCAGTACGCCGCCGACCACCACCGGCAGGCCCACCGACACCACCGTGGTCTTGGCCGCCTGCCCCGGTGCGGTGCCGGTGCACCAGACCGGGAACCCGAGTTCGTCGATGTCGGCGATGTCCCGGACCGGGCCCTGCAGCACCAGGCCGGCCAGCCACTGGTTCGCCGCGTCGGTCGCCATCAGCTCGCCGAACATGGCGCACCTGGTGCTGCCGCTGCCGTCGCAGACCAGCACCGCGCCGGGCTGCGCCTGATACAGCGCCGCGTGCATGGCCAGGTTGTCCTCGGGGGCACAGGCGCAGGTCAGGGCGGGTCCGCAGAGGTAAGGCCCGCCCGCGTGGGTGGTCAGCCCGGTCATCACCCGTACCCGGTCCTTGCCCACCTGGGCCACCCCGGTCACCGGCACGGTCTGCGTCATCTGGGCTCCTCCTGCTCGGGTGCGCGGAAGGCCCCAGTGTGCAGCACGTGGTCCACGAGGCGGGATGCAGGGGGCGGCAGTTCTTCCCGGCGGCCCAGCAGGTACCAGTCGCGGTGCAGCGGCGTGCCCGGCACGCCGATCTCGGCCAGCGTTCCCCGGCTCAGTTCCGCGGCGACCGCGTCCCTGGAAACCAGCGTGACGCCGAGCCCCACGCGGGCGGACTCCCTGATCGCCCCGTTGGAGCCGACCATCAGCGCCAGCGGCGCGATGTCCACCTCGGCGAGCAGCGCGGCCGTGCTGGCCCTGGTCCCCGAGCCGGGCTCGCGCAGCAGCCAGGTCTGCCGGGACAGCCAGGCCAACAGCCCGGCCGCATCCCCGGGCCGGCCGCCCGCGCGGCGTCGGCGGCCAGGTCGGGAGCGGCCACCACGACAAGATCGTGCGGCCGGACGGCGTGCACGGCCACCTCCCACCCGGGCTCGGGCCTGCCGCTGACCACGAGGTCGACCAGGTGCCGGTCGAGCAGCGAGCGCACCTGGTCCCTGTTCCCGGCCTCCAGCCGGACCCCGGTCAGTGGGTGGTCCCGCCGGAAGCCGCCCAGGATGCCCGGCACCACCTGCTCGGCGGCGGTGGTCACGGCCGCGATCCGCAGTTCACCCCGCTCCGGATCCGCGCAAGCGGCGGCCGCCAGGCCAGCCTCGTCGAGCAGGCCGACGATGCGCCGGACGTAGCCGGCATACGCCCTGCCGGCGTCGGTCAGCCGCAGCCCGCGCCCGTCCGGGGTCACCAGGGCCAGCCCCAGTGCCTTCTGCAGGGCGGCGAGCGATGCCGACACGGCCGCCTGGGTGACCACGAGTTCCTGCGCCGCCCCGTGCACCGACTCGTGCTCGGCCACGGCCAGGAACGTGCGGAGCTGGTTCAGCGTCATACGAAGGGTCCTCAGCATCCTCGAATTGCTAAAGCAAAGCCTAGCAGTCAGCTCTGTCCCGCAACCGAACACCGAACACCGGGCACCAGCAGCGCGTGCGGTAGCTTGCCAGGATGGATGGCAACCGCGAGCTGGTGGAGCGCTTCATCACGAGCCTGGAGGCCCGCGACTGGGATACCTGGGCCGGGCTGTTGCATCCCGACGTGGTCTACGAGCTGCCGCAGTCGCGGGAGCGCATCCGTGGCCGTGACCGCTACCTGCAGTTCAACCAGGAGTATCCCGGTGACTGGCATCTGCGGCCCAAGGTCATCATCGCCGACGACCGCAACGGCGTGGTGTGGTTCGAGTGGCGCGTCGGTGGCCAGGCCGACGACGCGATGGCGTTCTTCGAGATCGCCGACGGGCTGATCGTCCGGGTCACGGACTTCTGGCCGGAGCCGTACGAACCGCCGCCCGGCCGCGAGCACCTGGCCGAGCGCTGGACCACTTAGAGCGCTCCGTCCCCGGCTTAGCTCGGTACGGCGCGCCCACCTGCGGATAGGTTGGCCCTAGGTGGTGGCTGTGGGTGGCGTGGTGGCGGACATGCATGGTTTTTCGCCTGCGCTGACGAGCTTTGTCGGCCGGGCGGATGCGGTCGGCGAGGTTGCTGGCCTGCTGGATGAGTGCCGGCTGGTGACGGTGACCGGGCCGGGCGGGGTCGGTAAGACCCGGCTGGCCGGTGAGGTGGCCGGGCGTGTGGCGAGCCGGTTCGCTGACGGGGTGTGGCTGGTGGAGCTGGCGGCCGGCACGGACCCGGCGCGGCTGCCGTCGGCGGTGGCCGCGGGCTGGGCGTGCGCGAGCTGCCGGGGGTGCCGGTGTCAGATTCGCTGGCGGCGGTGCTGGCGCGCCGGCAGATGCTGCTGGTGCTGGATAACTGCGAGCACGTGGTCGTGGCCGTGGCGGAATTGTGCGGGGCGCTGCTGCCGGCCGCCGACGATGTGCGGGTCCTGGCGACCAGCCGGGAGCCGGTGGGGGTGTCCGGGGAGACCCGGTACCGGCTGCCGCCGCTGGCGCTGCCCGCGCCGGGCGATGAGGCCGGCGGGTCTGAGGCGGTGGCGCTGTTCGCTGACCGGGCCCGGCGGGTCGACACGCATTTCAGCCTGAGCGGCGAGTCCGGCCCGGTGGTGGCGCGGCTGGTGCAGCAGCTGGACGGGATGCCGCTGGCGATCGAGCTGGCCGCGGCCCGGGTTGAGGCGCTGGGTGTGACGCAGCTGCTGGATCGCCTGGATGAACGGTTCGGCCTGCTCGTCGGCGGTGACCGGCTGGCGGCGGCGCGGCACCGGTCGCTGGCGGCGACCGTGGAGTGGAGCTACCAGCTGCTCAGCGAACAGGAGCAGCGGGTTTTCCGCCAGGTGTCGGTGTTCCCTGGCGCCGTTCACACTGGAGGGTGCGCGAGGCGGTCGCCGGAGCCGCGCCGGGCCGGTGACGCTGCGCCTGGTGGACTGCTCGCTGCTGGCCCCGCCGCGGACCGGGCCGGATGGCCGGGCCCGCTACCTGATGCTGGAGACTCTGCGCGCCTACGGGGCGGGCCGGCTTGCCGAGTGCGGGCGAGCGGCCAGGGGCGGCTGCCGCGCTGGCCAGGTACGCGCTAGCAGGTGGCGGAGCAGGCTGCGCCGGAATGCAGGCCAGCGCCGGGGAGCTGGACGCCGCGCGCTGGCTGGATGCCGAGGACGCCACCGTGCGCCGAGGCCGTGGCCTGGGCGCTGGAGCACGACACGGCCACGGCGCTGCGGCTGGAGATCGCGCTGGCGCCCTGGTGGCATCTGCGGGGCCGCCTGGCGGCCGGCTATGCGCTGCTGCGCGCCGCGGCCGGGCACGCGGCGGGAAAGACACCGCCGTGCTGCTCGGCTACTACGGCGTTCCAGCTGCTGCTCACTACCGACGTTCGCGCGCGTAGGTTACTTCGCGGCGTGACGCCGTGGCGGACCGGGAGCCGTCGCCGGTGCTGGTGACGCGCTGGCGGCTGGTCGGCGGCCCTGGTGAACGTCAACCGCGTCCCGGAGGGGATCGAGGATGCCCGCCGTGCTGTGGCGCTGGCCCGGGAAATGGGCTATCTGGCCGGGGAAGCGCTGGCGCTGGCGAAACTAGAGCCTCGGCGCGTACACGCGGGCGATCAGGTGGTCGCCTGGCGTGCCATGCAAGCCAACAGGTCGAGTGGGATGCTCGCGGCTGGATCGCCCGGGGCAGCGAGATTCTCATCCTGTGCTGCTGGAAACCGGCGATCTGTCGGCGGCCGAGCAATGTGTCGCGGACGGGCTGGCCCAGGCCCAGCGGGCAGGCGACACGCACAGTCAGGCACTCTGCCTGGGCCTGATGGCGGATATGGACCAGCGGGCAGGCCGCATCTCAGAGGCCGGGGCGCACCTGCGGGAATCACTGGAGCTCACCACCCGGATGGGCGACCCGCTGCGCTTGCTCAACTGCCTGGACACCTGCGGGTATCTGTGCGCCGCAACGCAGCGCTGGGCCGAGGCCGTCACCGTGTGGGCAGCTACGATGTCCAGATCGCAAGCCCACGGCTTCACCGATTGCCGCAGGATGCACAACGCCGCGATGCGCCGCTGCGGGAGGCCGGGCAAGCACTAGGGACCGGTGCGGACCCGCGCAGCCGAGCGGCGCGGCGCGGCGATGACGGCAGCCACCGCAGCGGAGTTGGTCACTATGCTCACCGCGGCAGAGCCGCAGGAGTTGCCAGTAGCAGCGCGGCTCAGCGCCCGCGAACGGGAACTGGTGACTCTGGTCGCTCAGGGATGCACGAACGCCCAGATCGCCGCCCAGCTTTACATCAGCGTGCGGACCGTCAGCTCCCACCTCGACCGCATCCGTGACAAGACCGGATGCCAGGCGGCGCGCAGACCTGACCCGGCTGGCCCTGCAGGCAGGCCTCGTCTAGCCGCTGCGCCGCCGCAGATCCGGGCCGTGGGTGGTTAGACCCCGGCGCAGGTCTCCGCGAAGAAGGGGTCATTCGATCTCTGCGTGCAGATACCGATGCCAGGCAACCTGTGAACTGTCGGAAGGAACCTTCCTGGCAGGGAACGAGCAGACAGGAGAAAGACATGTTCACCACCACAGCCCGCCAGGGAACACGCCCGCGGATGGCGGCGCGAAGTGCTGGCGCACGCTTCCGTCCGGCTGGCGTCCTGGCCAGCCTCGCGGTGGCCGTGCTGGCGTCCAGCGTTCTGTCGTCGGCCGCGTTCGCCGCGCACACGCCAGGGGGCGCTTCGGCGTTCCTGTCCGGCGGCGGTGATGACATTGCGTTCCAGGCCAATACGAAGTTCCTGTGGACGACCAGCGGGCCGGGCACCGGCCAGAGCCTGGAACTGGGCATGAAGGCGGGCACCAGCCCGGCGATCACCGCGCTGCCCGGCGGCGGATACGAGGCAGCGTTCCAGGCCAACACCGGCCACCTGTGGGTCGTCCAGAACGGAGTCGGCCAGGACCTGGGCCTGGGCATGAAGGCAGGCACCAGCCCGGCCATCACCGCGCTGCCCGGCGGCGGGTATGAGGCGGCGTTCCAGGCCAACACCGGCCACCTGTGGGTCGTCCAGAACGGTGTCGGCCAGGACCTGGGCCTGGGCATGAAGACCGGCACCAGCCCGGCGATCACCGCCCTGCCCGGCGGCAGGTATGAGGCCGCGTTCCAGGCCAACACCGGCCACCTGTGGGTCGTCCACAACGGTGTCGGCCAGGACCTGGGCCTGGGCATGAAAACAGCCACCAGCCCGGCGATCACACCCTGGCGTTCGGCGCCGGGTACGAGGCAGCGTTCCAGGCCAACACCGGCTAGCTGTGGGTCGTCCAGAACGGGGTCGGGGCGGACCTGGGCCTGGGCATGAAGGCCGGCACCAGCCCGGCCATCGCCGGGCTTGAGCTGGGCGGGTATGAGGCGGCGTTCCAGGCCAACACCGGCCACCTGTGGGCCGTCCAGAACGGCGCCGGCCACGACCTGGGCCTGGGCATGAAAACAGCCACCAGCCCCGCCATCACCGCCCTGGACGGCGACGGATACGAGGCCGCGTTCCAGGCCAACACCGGCTTCTTGTGGGTGGTCCCCAACGGCGCCGGCCAGAACACAGAACTCGGCATGCTGGCCGGCACCAGCTCCGCCATCACCATGGCTTGAACTCCACGCGCGCTACTTTACCGGGGGAACGTTCTGCGCGAGCGGAGCGACGGCGGTGAGATCAACCGGCTCACCGCGACCTATCTGGTGACCGACGGGGCGGCGGGCCGCCGCATTTCAGTGCTGGCGGTTCATAGCCCGTGATCTCTCCGAACACCTGGTGATCATGAGTTTGCTGGGCCTCCCGCACCACTAAAGTCATGATCATGAGGACGGATAGAGGTATCTGATGGCTGAGGGCCCGGAGGCGGGCGGCGGGCGCTGGGTGGAGGTGGCGCCGGACCGGCTGGCCCGGTGGGTCGCCACGTTCGCCGAGCGCCATGGCACCGTCACCGCCGAGCCGGGCCGGCTGACCATGACCTTCCGCGCCGCCGACGGCGCGGTCGCGCAGTGCCACCCGCCGTTCCCGCCGATGGCGGCGCCCGCAGGGGGCACCTGGCCGGAGGATCCGGCGGACCTGGCCGGGCTGATCGCCGCGCACGCCGCCGTGGACCGGACCGTGGGGGTGTTCCTGGTCCGGCTTGGCGGGTTCGCCGCAGGGGTCTTCACCGGCAGCCCGCCGCGCCTGGTCAGCTCCAAGGTCGGGACGCGGCTGGTGCACGGCCGGTCCGCCGCGGGCGGCACCTCGCAGCACCGGTTCGCCCGCCGCCGGGAGAACCAGGCCACGGCCGCGGTCGCGGCGGCCGTGGACACGGCGGTGCAGGTGCTGGTCCCCTACGCGGGACGACTGGACGCGGTGGTGCTCGGCGGCGAGCGGAAGGCGATGTCAGGCGCCCGGGCCGACCCGCGGCTGCGGCCGGTGATGAAGCACGCGGTGGACCGCTTCCTCACCGTGCCCGACCCGAGGCTGGCCGTGCTGCGGGACACCCCGCGGCTGTTCCTCGCGGTCCGCATCCACCTGACCGGCCCCGCCTGACCGGGCCACCGCCTGAGGCCCCGCCTGGGCTACCAGGCGGCGGCGACCGCCGACATCGGTGCCGCGCCGGGCAGCGCGGTGAACCGGCCCCGGTCCAGCCGGCCGAACCGGTCGCAGCTCACCAGCAGGTGGCTGCCGGTGCGGTCGGCCGCCGCCAGCTGGCAGGGGCTGATGTACCAGCCGGGCTGCCCCGGGTCCGCGGAGTACGCCGCGTGCTCGAGTAGCAGGGTACGGCGCGGCCGGCCGGTCCGGGCGGACAGTTCCACGATGCCGCCCACCACTGTGCCCCGGCTGACGTGTGCGGTGCCGTCGTAGGTGACTGCGGCGATCACCATCCCGGCCGGGATGAACTGGGCGTACTGGACCGCGTCCCCGCCCGTGCTGGCTGGCAGGACGTGGCGGCCGGACATCAGGCCGGATCCCGGCGCCGCGGTGTCCAGCGTCCACAGCCCCGAACTGCCCTGCGCCGCGCCCGTGCCCTCCCAGAAGAACCCGAGCGTGTGACCCCCGGCCCAGGACACCCCGGCCGGGATGCCGGCCTGGGTGGTGGTCCAGATCCGGGTCGCGCCTGTGGCCAGCGACATCACTTCTACCGTGCCGTGCTGCCCACCGCTGCGCTGGATGGCCACCGCCAGCCTGCTCCCGTCCGGGCTGACCGCGATGCCGTCGGCGTACTCCCCCGGCGGCAGCGGGGCGGCGTTCAGCCTGGTCAGCTGGGCCGACCGGCCGCCGTCGGCGACCCGCAGCCGGTAGAACCGGGTCCGCGGGAACGACAGCAGCGCGAGGGCGAACGTGCGGCCGTTACCGGCCGCCGCGATCTGGGACGTCCTTCGGATCGATCCGTCGCGGCAGCGTGACCGTGCTGAGGACCTTCCCCGTCACGGAGTCGCGGACCTCGGCGACCGGGCGGAAATGGTCGGTGGTGACGTAGTACCGCGGCATGCCCGAGGCCGCGGCGCCGGCGGGCGGCGGGCCGGTCACGGCCGCATCGAGCAGCAGGCCGGGTGGCCTGGGCGCGGCGCGCCGGACCGGGCGCGGGTCCCGCGCCGGGGTTCGCCACGGTGACAACCACCGCCAGCGCGGTGGCGGCCGCGCCTGGCCGCGGCCACGCGGATCGCCGCGCGGCGCCGCCGCGCCCGCGCCCCGCGCGGGAAGATCCCGGCCGGGTCGAGGGCCATCCGGGTCACCGGGTCCGCCTGGTCATGGAAGGCCGCGGCCAGTTCCTCCGTCACGTCATGATCGGTCAGCACGGTCGATCCTCCTGATCCGGGAAACGGGCCCCATCCGTGACCGGGCGAACCGCCGGGCCCAGAACCAGGGGCACCGGGGGCATGGCCTCGTCCGGTGCCTCTTGCAAGACGGTGCGCAGCCGCCGCAGGGCACGGTGGGTATGAGATTTCACGGTGCCCGGGGTGCACCCGAGCACGGCCGCCGTCTCCTCGATCGACCGGTCCTCCCAGAACCGGAGCACCAGGACGGCGCGTTGCGCGGTCGGCAGCAGCCGGCACGCGCACAGCAGCGCCTGCCGGTCCAGCACGGCGGCCGCGTCGTCACGGGCGGCCCCGCACGGCAGCCGGGCCGCGTCCGCGACCAGGGCCTCAGGCCGCCTGCGCCGCCGGACCCGCCACCGGTCCCTGGCGAGGTTGACCAGGATGGTACGGGCATACCCCTGCGGGTTCTGCGAGGCCGCGGGCCACCGGCTGGCCAACCGCAGCAGCGCCACCTGGACCAGGTCCTCGGCGTCCTGGTAGTCCCCGGCCAGCAGCAGGGCGAAGCCGAGCAGCCGCCCGCCGTCGCCGGCGACATAGGATTCGAACTCCGCCTCATCCCGGGCCGCCAGCGCGGAGCGCTCTCGTCGTAGCCTCACGTCAGGACTAACGACATCCGCTGCCGTCCGGTTGTCAACTCACCGGCCCGGCAACGAACGGCGGCCCGGCCGGGGCCTTGAACGGCCGTGGTCAGCGGCTGGGTCAGACGTTGCGGCTGGGATGACGAGGCTCTCCCGGCTGGCTGAGATGGGTGCACTGCACTCTCGAAGCTATTTTCCGGTCTAAAAGTGATCAAATAGGTAAAACCGACTAATCGGATACTTTCCTTAATACTTTTTTGAGATGTCTTGTCAGCCGCCCCGTAGAGTGCTTTTCTTTTGGCGTAACGCTTTCAGCCTGGCGGCTCCCGGTAAGTCGCTGCCTTCTACGAGAGGGCCGGGAGCATCCTTACTTGCCATGCATGAGGGCTGTCGCATCAGCGGCTGGCGAGTGGGGGGCAAGTAATGCGTAAATCTGTGCATGCACTGGTAGTGGCGTTCACCGCGATCACCCTAACGGCGTTGTCGCTGCCTGCGGCGGGTTTTGGGGCGGTGGGATTAGCGTCTGCGGCGGTAAATGGCAGCGCGGTAAGGGTTCCTGTTCAGGGCGGAGTCCCGTCCGTGTCGACGAGACCGCGGAGAGCGATCGTAGCCGCCTACCAGATGCCCAGGTCAGCTCACGCCGACCGGGACGCGCCACGGCCTCACCATGCCGCTCATGAGAGGCCCCGGCCTGCGCACAGGGTGAAGATCACGATTCACTACAAGGCCGCCCATGCCCGGTACACCAACCGGGCGATGAACGTTGCCGCCACGCCACCAGCACCCCCCTACAACGAATGCCCTCCCGTGGGGCTGGACACAAGCTGCGGTCTCCTTATCCAGGCCACCGATTCGGGTTACACCGTCTTGCAGGACCCCAGCCAGGGCCCTTTCGACGGTTCCGAAGACACCTTGATCGGGGTGCTGAACTCGTCAAACAGCACGATCAACAGCATTGCCGTGTCCGCTGACACCGATTTGTTTGGCTTCGACGGCGATGGTCTTTGCAGCCAGTCCCCGGCACCGTCCGGATGCCCATTCGGCCCGACCGGCTACGAAGGGCCGAACACGAGCTTCAGCGGCATCAACGCCGGCGCGACCGGTGGCATGGTCGATTTCACCGGTGGCCTCGCGCCCGGAGCGACCGCCTACTTCTCCCTAGAGGAGCCGCTGACCTCCGTGTTTACCGGCGGCCCCACCACGGCCGAACAGGGCGGCGCGTCCAACCCGAGCGAGAAGTCCACCACCTGCTCCACGTCACAGCCGGTGAACTGTGCCACAGGTGTGTTCTGGCACACGTTCACCGACTTCACTGTTCCCGGCCGCGGGGTTCCGCTGGCCTTCACCCGCACCTACAGCTCCAGCCAGTCGGGCACGGATGGCCCGCTGGGGTTCGGCTGGACCGACAACTACAACATGTCACTGGCGACTGACTCCTCCGGCAACGTCACGATCAGCCAGGAGGACGGCTCGGCCGTCACCTTCAACAACAACGGCGACGGCACCTTCTCGCCGCCGCCGCGGGTGCTGGCCACCCTGGTCCAGAATTCCGACGGCAGCTATACCTTCACCCGTGACCAGGGCCAGATCTCGTACAACTTTGCCGCGAGCGGCGAACTGACGAGCATCTCGGACCTGAACGGCTACACCACCACGCTGGCCTACAGCGGCGGCAACCTGACCTCGGTGACCGACCCGGCCGGCCTGCAGCTCACCTTCACCTACACCGGCTCGCACATCGCGAAGGTGACCGACCCAATAGGCCGCACCATGTCGTTCAGCTACGACGGCAGCGGAAACCTGGTGAAGACCACCGACGCCGCCGGGCGTACCTGGTCTTTCAGCTACGACTCCGGCCATGAATTGCTCACCATGACCGACCCGCGCGGCGGGGTGACAACCAACGCCTACAACGCCAGCGGCCAGGTCACCTCGCAGACCGACCCCGACGGCGGGACCACGACGTTCAGCTTTTCCGGCGACGCCGCCACCCAGGCGGGCGGTACCACCACCATGACGGATCCGAACGGCAACGTCACCAGCCATGCCTACGCCAACCTGGAGCTGACGTCGGTCACCAATGGTGCCGGAACGCCCCAGGCAGCGACCACCAGCTACACCTACGACCCAGCCACGCTAGGCGTCACCAGCGTGACCGATCCGAACGGCAACATCACGACCAGCACCTACGACAGCAACGGCAACCCGCTGACGGTGACCGACCCACTGGGCAGCACCACCAGTTACAGCTACAACAGCCTCAACCAGGTGACGTCCAAGACCAGCCCGCTCGGCGAGACCACCAGCTACAACTACGACGGCAACGGCAACCTGCTGTCGGTGACCGACCCGGTGGGCAACACCACCAGCTACGCCTACGCCGACGGTGCACATCCCGGCGACGTCACCTCGGCAACCAATCCGGACGGCGATGTCACCACCTACACCTACGACTCGCAGGGCGATGTGGCCACGGCCAGCGTGTCGCCGTCGTCAGGGATAACCGACACCACTGCGTACGCCTACGACGCGGACGGCGAGCGCACCTGCCAGGCATCCCCAGACGCAACCGCCGCAGGTGTCCACTGCCCACCTGCGGGCAACCCTCCCGTCGCCAATACCACGGCAACCACGTACAACGCCGTAGGTGAGGTCACCTCGGTCACCGATCCCAACGGGCATACCACGTCCTACGGTTACGACGGGGACGGCAACGTCACCCAAGCCACCGACTCCAAGGGAAACGTGACTCACTGCGCCTACAACGGCAATAACCAGCAGACCAAGGTCACCCTGCCCAACGGCACAACCAGGTCCACGACCTATGACGCGGACGGCAACACTGTTAGCCAGACAGACCCGGCGGGGAACGTCACCCGGTACACCTATGACGCCCTGAACCGCGTCACGTCGATGACCGACCCCCTCGGCCAGACCACCAGCTACGGCTACGACGCCGCGGGTAACCGGACCAGCCTCACCAACCTGCCCGGGGCGGTCACCACCTTCAGCTACGACCAGGCGAACGAGCTCACCAACATCAGCTACTCCAGCGGCACCACTCCCGCGGTGAGCTACAGCTACGACGCCGACGGGCGGCGCGTGTCGATGACGGATGGCACCGGCACGACGAGCTACAGCTACGACTCCGACGGGCGCCCCAGCAGTGTCACCAACGGGGCAGGCAGCACGGTGTCCTATGGGTATGACGCGGCCGGGAACATGACCACGCTCACCTACCCGAACGGCAAGACGGTCACCCGCATCTACAACAGCGCGAACCAGCTGACCGCGCTCAGCGACTGGCTGGGGCACAAGACGACCTTCGGTTACGACGCCAGCGGCAACCTGCTCCGCGAGGCTTATCCGAACGGCGTCACGGCGGCGACTGCCTACGATGACGCCAACCAGGTGACCTCGATCACCGACAAGACGGCATCAGCGACGCTGGCCCAGTTCAGCTACACCAGGGACGCCGACAACCAGGTCACGTCCTCGGTCAACACCGGCATCTCCGGCGGGACCAACGACTACACCTATACGCCGCTGTCCCAGCTGGCTTCGCACAACGGCCAGCCCTTCACCTACGACGCGGCGGCCAACCTGACCGGGCTTCCCACCGGCGGCACCCAGGCGTTCAACGCTGGTGACGAGCTGACCTCCGCGACCACGCCAGCCACCACCAAGTCCCCGGTCCTGGACCAGTCGGTCTCGGCCGACCAGACCAGCCGCAGCACGAAGATCACCTCGCCCGCGGTGAGCACCCAGGCCAACAACGAACTGCTGCTCGCGTTCATCTCCGCCTCCGGGCCGTCCTCCGGATCGCAGACGATCACCGGCGTGACTGGTGGCGGGCTGGTCTGGAAAGAGGTGGCCCGGTCCAACAAGCAGGCCGGGACGGCGGAGATCTGGCAGGCCTATGCGGTGACCCCGGTTACCAGCGCCGCCGTCACCGCGACCCTGGGAGCTGCCAGCCAGGACGGTTCGATCACCGTCGCGGCGTTCACCGGCGCCGCGCCGGCGGCAGGCGCGCACGCCACCGCGAACGGCAATAGCACGCACCCGGCGGTCTCGCTGACCACCAAGCAGCCGCACTCACTGGTGTGGGCCGTCGGCGAGGACCCCACGCACGCCAGGACGCTGACCGCGGCCAGCGGCCAGGCCATCGTGCACCAGGACGCCGACTCCACGGTTCACGCCACCTACTGGGCGCAGAAGGCCTCCAGCCCGGTCGTCACCGCTAACACCACCGTGACCATCGCCGACACCCTGCATGCGACCGACCAGTGGAACCTTGCCGCGGTGGAGATCCCGTCAGCGACCGCTGCCACGGTCACCACCACCTACAGCTACAACCCCGAAGGCGACCTCACCAGGATTGCCCCGTCGAATGGGTCGGCCACGACGCTTGGTTACGACCAGGCCAACCGGCTGACCTCCTATGGCGGTATCGCAAGCTACGCGTACAACGGCGATGGGCTGCGCATGTCCAAGACCCTCAGCGGCGCGGTCACCCATTTCGCCTGGGACACCTCGGGTACGCTGCCGTTGCTGCTTGTTAACGGCCCGTCTACTTCATCTACGGCCGAACGGACAGCCGATCGAGCACATCTCCGGCAACGCGGTCACCTATCTGCAAACCGACCAGCAGGGCAACGTCCGGCTGATCACCAACTCGACCGGCCAGAACGTCGGCACCTACAACTACAACTCCTACGGTCAGACGCTCGGTCACACTGGCACTGCCACCAGCGTCCTGCAGTACGACGGCCAGTTCACCGACACCGAATCCGGCCTCATCTACCTCCGTGCGAGGTTCTACAACCCATCAACCGGGCAATTCACCGGCAGTGACCCGGCCGCTGATGCTACTCGCCAGCCATATTCTTATGCCTCCGACAATCCGATAAACGTGATGGATCCAAGTGGACTGTGGGCAACCGCTGAATGTGTGTCCGGCTCATTCGACGTCCACGTAGGGATTGGCGGCGGCGGAACAGCGGAGATCTGCACCTGGCAGGGCAGTGGCGGGTGGTCGGCAACGACTATGAGCCTCTCAGCGGAAGGCGGGGTGGGCATCCAAGCTGGGCCCGGTGCAGATTTCTCAGCGGCATTCGACACTGACGCTTCAACGCCTGTCGACCTGCAAGGATTTGGCTGTTCCGAAGGAGGCACAGCTGACTTTTTCGGGGGTGTCCAAGGAAGCGTGGGGCTATGTGGCAGCGGCTTGTCCGGCGAGGGCGGAGTCACCGCTGATTTGCTGCCGGGCGCGTCAGCCAACCTCAGCGGCAGCTACACCTGGGTGCTCGAGTCCAGCAGTGGATATCACAGCCATCTACCGCTCTGGGCCAGCTGGATACGCCATCACCTGCCAAGCTACTTCCAGAATGCGCCGCAAGTGATATGTGGTCCGGTGATCAGTGGGCCGGATACCCCCACCCCGGATAACTACAACTCATACGCGTAGCCGTCCGGAACCACCGGCAAGCCGTCGATGGGTCAGACGTTGAAGCCGAGGGCGCGGAGTTGCTCGCGGCCGTCCTCGGTGATCTTGTCCGGGCCCCACGGCGGCAGCCACACCCAGTTGATCCGGAAGTCGGCAACCAGGCCCTCAAGCGCGGACGCGGCCTGATCCTCGATGACGTCGGTGAGCGGGCACGCGGCGCTGGTCAGCGTCATGTCGATGGTGGCCACGCCGTCGCCGCCGAGGGTGACGCCGTAGACCAGGCCCAGGTCCACCACGTTCACGCCCAGCTCGGGGTCCACGACGTCGCGCAGCGCCTCCAGCAGGTCTTCCGTTTCCGGCGTCAGGCCGGCGCCCGCACCCGGCTGCGCGGTCTCGTTCGCCGCGGTGGCCTCGTCCACCTGGACCGTTTCTTCGCTCATCTCACTGCCTCCCTCTCGGGTGCCGCCTCATGCGGTCTCGTGCTCACCCATCGCCTGTGCGGTCGCGTCCTTCCAGGCCATCCAGGCCAGGAGGGCGCACTTGATGCGCGCCGGGAACTTGGACACGCCGGCGAACGCCACGGCGTCGCCGAGCACGTCCTCGTCCGGCTCGCCCTCGCCCTGCGACTGCATGAGCGCGAGGAACTCGTCGTTGATCTGCATGCCCTCGGTGACCGTCCGGCCGATCAGCAGGTCGGCCAGCACCGACGCGCTCGCCTGGCTGATCGAGCAGCCGAGCGCGTCGTAGGAGACGTCCGCCACGACAGCGCTGGCTCCGGCCCCACCACCCCGCCCATTGCCCGCGTCGGAGTCCTTGAGCGTGACCCGCAGCGTCACCTCGTCGCCGCAGACCGGGTTCACGTGCCGGACCTCGGCGTCGAACGGTTCCCGCAGGCCCGCATGGTGCGGGCGCCGGTAGTGGTCCAGGATGATCTCCTGGTAGAGGGATTCCAGCCGCATCAGCCGCCCCCAACCCCGAAGAAGCGCTGGGCCTCCCGGATCCCGGTGGCCAGGATGTCCGCTTCCTCGTACGTGTTGTACAGGTAGAACGATGCCCGGGTGCTGGCCTGGACACCCATCGCCCGGTGCAGCGGCCACGCGCAGTGGTGCCCGGCCCGCACCGCGATGCCGCGGGAGTCGAGCACCTGGCTCATGTCGTGCGGGTGCACGCCGTCGACGGTGAACGAGATCGCGGCGCCCCGGTCCACCGGCTCGGCCGGGCCGAGAATGTGCAGCCCGTCGATCTCGCGCAGCGCCTCCAGCGCGTGCGCGACCAGGCCGTGCTCGTACTCACGCAGCGCGGGCAGGCCCACGTCGCCGAGGTAGCCGATGGCCGCGGCCAGGGTCGCGGCCTCCGCGATCGGCATGGTGCCGGCCTCGAACTTGTGCGGCGGCGGCGCGAACGTGGACCGCTCCATCCACACCGTCTCGATCATCTCGCCGCCACCGAGGAACGGCGGCATCTCCTCCAGCAGCTCGCGGCGCCCCCAGAGCACCCCGATGCCGGTCGGGACCGCACATCTTGTGGCCGGTGAAGCCGAGGAAGTCGGCGCCAAGCGCGGCAACGTCCACCGGCATGTGCGGCACCGACTGGGCGGCGTCCACCAGGACCAGCGCCCCGGCCGCGTGCGCCCGGTCGGCAATCGCCCGCACCGGGTTGATGGTGCCGAGCACGTTGGACTGGTGCGTGAGCGCGACCAGCTTGGTCCGCTCGGTGATCAGGTCGTCGATGTTCGAGGTGTCCAGCCGGCCCTCGGGCGTCACGCCGAACCAGCGCAGCGTCGCCCCGGTCCGCTCGCACAGCAGCTGCCACGGGACGATGTTGGAGTGGTGCTCCATCTCGGTGATGACGATCTCGTCGCCAGGGCCGAGCGCGAACCGCCCGCCCGAACGCGCCGCGCTGGCGTTGCTCATCGAGTAGGCGACCAGGTTGATGGCCTCGGAGACGTTCTTGGTGAACACCACCTCGGCCGGCTCGGCCGCGCCGATGAACCCGGCCACCGTGGCCCGGGCGCCCTCGTAGGCCTGGGTGGCCTCCTCGCCGAGCTGGTGGGTGGCCCGGTGGATGTTGGCGTTGTGCCGCTCGTAGAAGTCGGCCAGCGCGTCGAGCACCTGGCGCGGCTTCTGCGAGGTGTTGGCGCTGTCCAGGTAGACCAGCGGCTGGCCGTCGCGGACGGTGCGCTCCAGGATCGGGAAGTCCTTGCGGATCCGTGCTACGTCCAGGGTCATGATGCGGCCCCGGCCTTGGTCCAGCGGTCGTAGCCCTCGGCCTCCAGCTTCTCGGCCAGCTCCGGCCGCCCTCCTCGACGATCCGGCCGGCCACGAACACGTGCACGAAGTCGGGCTTCACGTACCGCAGGATCCGGGTGTAGTGGGTGATCAGCAGCACGCCGTGGCCCTCGCCGGCGGCGAACCTGTTGATCCCCTCGGACACCACCCGCAGCGCGTCGATGTCCAGCCCGGAGTCGGTCTCGTCGAGGATCGCGATCTTCGGCGCGAGCAGTTCGAGCTGCAGGATCTCGTGCCGCTTCTTCTCCCCGCCGGAGAAGCCCTCGTTCACGTTGCGCTCGGCGAACACGGGGTCGATCGACAGCGCCGCCATGGCCTCGCGCATGTCCTTGAGGAACACCCGCAGCTTGGGCGCCTCGCCGCGGACCGCGGTGACCGCGGTGCGCAGGAAGTTGGACACCGACACCCCGGGCACCTCCGCCGGGTACTGCATGGCGAGGAACAGCCCGGCCCTGGCCCGCGCGTCCACGCTCATCGCCAGCACGTCCTCGCCGTCGAGCGTGACGCTGCCCTGGGTGACCTGGTACTTGGGGTGCCCCGCGATCGCGTAGGCGAGGGTGGACTTGCCCGACCCGTTGGGGCCCATGATCGCGTGGGTCTGGCCCGCTGACACGGTCAGGTCGACGCCGCGCAGGATCTCCTGGCTGCCGTCGTCACTGCCGTCCGCCACGCTGACGTGCAGGTCGCGGATCTCAAGGGTGGCCATTGCTGTTCCTTCTCCTGATTTCGATTTCTGATAGCTGGTCGCTCGTACCGGGCGGCGCGTCAGGTGGCGCCTGCGGGCAGCGCAACATAGACGTCGCCATCCTCGATCTTCACCGGGTAGGTCGGCACCGGCTCGGTGGCGGGGGGACCGGTCGGGTTGCCGGTACGCAGGTCGAAACACGACCCGTGCAGCCAGCATTCCACCGTGTGGTCGTAGATCTCGCCCTCTGACAGCGGGACCTCCTCGTGCGAGCACACGTCACGCAGCGCGAACACCTCGCCCTCGGCGCGCACCACCGCGACGGGCACCCCGGCGATCTCCACCCCGAGGGCTCCCTCGTCGGGCACGTCGGCCAGCGCGCACGCCCGGACAAACTGTGCGGTCTCGCTCATCGGGGCTCCCTGGCCAGTTCCGCCTCGACCGCCCCGGTGATCCGGTCCTGCAGGTTCAGCACGCCCTGATCGCGAAGGCCCGGCAGGCCGATCTTGGCGATCAGCTGGCCGAAGAATCCCTGGATTACCAGCCGCCGCGCCTCCTCCATCGGGATACCGCGCGCCATCAGGTAGAACAGCTGGTGGTCCTCCAGCCGGCCGCTGGCGCTCGCGTGCCCGGCGCCGACGACCTCGCCGGTGAGGATCTCCAGGTTCGGCACCGAGTCGGCGCGCGCGCCGTCGGTCAGCAGCAGGTTGCGGTTCCGCTCATAGGTGTCGGTCCCGGTAGCCTCGGGCCTGATCAGGACGTCCCCGATCCAGACCGTGTGCGCCTGGTCGCCCTGCAGGGCTCCCTTGTAATCCACGCGGCTGCGGCAGTTCGGCTGCGCGTGGTCCACGAAAAGACGATGCTCCAGGTGCTGGCCGGCGTCGGCGAAATACAGCCCGAGCAGCTCCGCATCTCCGCCAGGACCGGCATAACGAACGTCCGGGGCCACCCGTACCACGTCGCCGCCAAGGGTCACCGTGGTGTGCTGAAGCCGCGCGTCCCGCCCGAGGGTCGCCTGATGGTGCGACAGGTGCACCGCGTCATCGGCCCAGTCCTGCACGCTCACCAGCGTCAGCGCAGCCCCGTCACCGACCACGATCTCTACGTTGTCGGCGTACGTCGCACTCCCCTGATGGTCCAGCACGACGACAGCCCTGGCGTTGTGCCCCACGTCGATGACCGTGTGCCCGAACGCCGCCCCGGACGTGTCGTCCCCGCGAACGCTGATCACCGTCGTCCGTGACGCCACCGTCTCCGGGGGAACCGTGACGACAAGCGCTTCCTCGAACAAGGTAAAAGCTTGCGCACTGACCCGGTCGGCGGGCTCAAAGGGGTGGCGTGCCGTGGGGTCACTGCGTTGCGCATGCACAGCGAGTGACACCCGGTGCGGCATCGACCATTCGACCGTAACTTTCCCCGATGGCAACGGCTGAGCGACCGTGGAGGCCACGCAGGCGACGCAGCGGCGTAAAGCGCCATTCCTCTTCACGCCCTGTCGGGACCGGGTACTCCGACCGGTGTTCGTGCAACCGGGAAACCGGGGCCGTGGATTCCACGGCCCCCTGAGAGCGCGCTCATCAGCCGACCGCCCCCTCCATTTGCAGCTCGATGAGGCGGTTCAGTTCGAGCGCGTATTCCATCGGCAGTTCGCGGGCGATCGGCTCGACGAAGCCGCGGACGATGGTGGCCATCGCCTCGTCCTCGGTCATGCCGCGGCTCATCAGGTAGAAGAGCTGGTCCTCGGAGATCTTGGAAACGCTGGCCTCGTGCCCCATCTCCACGTCGTCCTCGCGGACGTCCACGTAGGGGTAGGTGTCGGACCGGCTGATCGTGTCCACAAGCAGCGCGTCGCACTTGACGGTGGACTTGGAATGCGCCGCTCCCTCCTGGACCTGGACCAGGCCGCGGTAGGAGGTCCGCCCGCCGCCCCGCGCGACCGACTTGGAGACGATCTGGGAGGAGGTGTTCGGCGCGCAGTGCACCATCTTGGCGCCCGCGTCCTGGTGCTGGCCCTCGCCGGCGAACGCCACCGACAGGGTTTCTCCCCTGGCGTGCTCGCCCATCAGGTACACGGCCGGGTACTTCATCGTGACCTTGGACCCGATGTTGCCGTCGATCCACTCCATGGTCGCCCCCGCCTGCGCCACGGCGCGCTTGGTGACCAGGTTGTAGACGTTGTTCGACCAGTTCTGGATCGTGGTGTAGCGGCACCGGCCGCCGGCCTTCACGATGATCTCGACGACCGCCGAGTGCAGCGAGTCCGAGGAGTAGATCGGCGCGGTGCAGCCCTCGACGTAGTGCACGTAGGCGCCCTCGTCGACGATGATCAGGGTCCGCTCGAACTGGCCCATGTTCTCGGTGTTGATCCGGAAGTAGGCCTGCAGCGGGATGTCCACGCGCACGCCCTTCGGCACGTAGATGAAGCTGCCGCCGGACCAGACCGCCGTGTTCAGCGCGGCGAACTTGTTGTCGCCGACCGGAATCACCGTGGCGAAGTACTCCTGGAACAGGTCCGGGCGCTCCTTGAGCGCGGTGTCGGTGTCCAGGAAGACGACGCCCTTCTCCTCCAGGTCCTCGCGGATCTTGTGGTACACGACCTCCGACTCGTACTGCGCGGCGACGCCGGCGATCAAGCGCTGCTTCTCCGCCTCGGGGATGCCGAGCTTGTCGTAGGTGCTCTTGATGTCCGCGGGCAGGTCGTCCCAGCTCGCCGCCTGCTTCTCGGTCGACCGGACGAAGTACTTGATGTTGTCGAAGTGGATGCCGGTCAGGTCCGCGCCCCAGTCGGGCATCGGCTTGCGGCCGAACAGCTTGAGGCCCTTCAGCCGCAGGTCGAGCATCCATTCCGGCTCGTTTTTCCGGGCCGAGATGTCACGCACGACCTCCTCGGACAGGCCGCGGCGCGCGGACTCGCCGGCCGTGTCGGAGTCGGCCCAGCCGAACTTGTATCGATCCAGACCCTCGAGTTCGGGGTGCGCGGTCGTCGTCATGCTCCAGAGCCTCCAGGCTGACTGGTCGTGGTGGTCATCGTGCGGATGTGGACAAGCGCGGGCGCGGTCACATGCGTGGTGCAGATCCCGTCGCCATGCGCGATAGTGGCCAGACGCTGCACCGGGGTACCGAGCAGCCTGGCGAACGCTTCGGTCTCCGCCTCGCACAACTGCGGGAACTCGGCCGCGACGTGCGCGACCGGGCAATGGTGCTGGCAGAGCTGCTCCCCGCCGGGCTGTTCCCCGCCGCCGGTCGCCAGCGCGGGGGCACTGGTCGCCGAGGCTGCGTAACCGTCCGCGGACAGGGCCTCGGCGAGCGCGGCTACCTTGTTCTCCCCCGCGGACTCCATCGCCGGTCCGTACCGGCGCTCGAGCTCGGCCACCTGGCGGCGGGCGAACCCGGCGACTGCCTCGGGCCCCGCCACCTCGGCGAGGAAGCGGAGCGCGCTGGTGGCCAGGTCGTCGTAGGCGTGCTCGAAGGCGCTGCGGCCCGCGTCGGTGATCGCGAACAGCTTGGCCGGGCGGCCGCGGCCGCTGCTGGCCATCCGCCGCGCGGTGCGGATCTCGATCAGGCCGCCCGCGAGCAGGTTGTCCAGGTGCCGCCGCACGGCGGCCGGGGTCAGGCCCAGCCGGGTGCTCAGCGCAGCCGCGGTGACCGGCCCGTTCTCCAGGATCAGCCGGGCGATCCGGGCCCGGGTGCCACGCTCGGAGCCCAGGTAGGTCACGGCGCCCGCGGTGCCGGACGCGGGGACGGCGGGCTTGGGCAGGGTGGCGGGGCCAGGGACAGCCTTGGGCGGGGTGGCGGGGCCAGGGACAGCCTTGGGCGGGGTGGCGGGGCCAGGGACAGCAAGGTCAGGCAGGCCGCCGCCACGGGCGGCACCGGCGCATGCGTCACTGACGCCACTGGCGCCTCGTGCGTCACCGCCGCTGCCCGCAACCGGGAGCGTGCCTGTCCTGTCCACGCTTTCCACAACATCAGTGTGGCGTAAATCCATACCCGGTCGCAACTCGATCGGCCATGCAGTAGCTCACACCTCGCCGCGCTCTGGCTGCTATCTTCGGCCGACGGGGGCCTTTTCAATGTATATCGGGTTACCCAAACCAAAACTTCCCCGAGGGAGGCCCTTTGGGACTGCGTTTCAACCCGGCCCCCGGCTGGCCGCCGCCGCCACCGGGTTTCGTGCCGCCTCCCCATTGGCAGCCCGATCCGTCCTGGCCGCCCGCGCCCCCGGGCTGGCAGCTCTGGCTCGATGACGGCGCGCCGGACCCGCGCCAGCCAAGCGACCCGCCCACCTGGGCCGGCCGAGGCCCCGTGACCGCGGCCGGCGGTTTCGCCGCGGGGTCCACCGGTGTCCAGGCCCGGCCGGGTGATTTCGGCAGCGGTGCCGCCGACGCCCCGCCGTGGGCGGGCGACTTCGGCACCGGTCCCGCCGACGCGCCCCCATGGGCGGGCGATCTCACCGGGCCGCAGACGGCGGCCCTGCGCGGTGCCTCGACCCAGGCCTACACGCCGGGCGCGACCGGCCCGCAGGCCCCGTACAACTCCGGCGATCTGTTCAACCCGCAGGACCCGTTCACCCGGCAAGGCCCGGGCCCGGGCGGTCCGCCGGGCGGACCGGGGCGGCGTGCGAGCGCCCCTGGTAAGGCAAACGGGTTCGCGGTCGCGTCACTGATCCTTGGACTGCTCGGCATCACGGTGATCGGCGCCGTCGCGGGCATCGTCCTCGGCATCCTCGCCCTGGGCCAGATCCGCCGCACCGGGCAGCGCGGCCGGGGCCTGGCCATCGCCGGGATCGCCTTCTCCGCGCTCTGGCTGGTGCTGATCGGTGCCTACTTCGTACTCCACAGCGGCAAGAACCCGTCGCCGCCGCCGGCGTCCACCGGGCACAGTTCCTCACCCACACCGGGGCCCAGTTCCACGGCGAGCCACGGGCCGCTGTCCACCAACGTGTTCGCGCTGCGCCCGGGCCAGTGCTTCCAGAACCCGCCGGCCAGCCAGACCGTGCTTGGGGTCACCTACGTGACCGTGGTCCCGTGCAGCACGCCGCACAACGCGCAGGCGTTCGTCCAGTTCAACGCCACCGGCACCAGCTATCCGGGGGTCGATGCCCTCAAGCGTCAGGCGGACACCGGCTGCCACGCGCGGATCAGGAAGAGCGTGCAGACGTCGAAGATCAAGAACTCGATGACGCTGCACTACCTCTATCCGCTGCAGTCGTCCTGGACCAGCGGTCACAAGACCATCACCTGCCTGATCGTGGCCGCCAAGCCGAACCTGAAGACCTCGCTGATGCGCTCGCACTCCGGCCGACATTGAGCCGGGCCGTCGCGGCGAACCGAATCCCGGGCACGCTGTTCATAGGGTCGGCTGGTGGCCATCGAGCTGGTCTTTGAGACCCATTCCACGACCGTGGACAACGAACAGGGGCACGCCACCGGCTGGCTGCCCGGCCAGTTGTCCGAACGGGGCCGGACGCAGGCGCAGCAGCTTGGGCGCCGTCACATGAGCGACGGGATCACCGCCGTGTTCAGCTCCGTCCTGGCCCGCGCTGCCGAGACAGCCTCGGTTGCCTTCGCCGGCACTGTGATCCCGGTGCTCTATGACTGGCGGCTGCGCGAATGTGACTACGGGCAACGCAACGGGATGCCCGTGGCCGAACTGCACGCTGGCCGGCGCGAGCATCTGGACCGGCCCTACCCGGGCGGGGAAAGCTGGCGGCAGGCCGTTGCCCGCGTCGGCCGCTTCCTCGCCGACCGACCTGGCACTGCGCTGGGACGGGCAGCGGATCCTGGTCATCGGTCATGTCGCCACCCGGTGGGGCCTGGACCACTTCATCGGCGGCGTCCCGCTGGAAGACCTCGCTGAGCAGGACTTCGGGCTCGTCGCCGAGATTGATAACGGCACCACCACCGCGCCGGGAGTCCTGCAGGCTCACCTGCCCACCAGCCGCGTCGTGCGCGCCTTCAGCATGATCGACGCTCCGGACATGTCCGGCGACGGCCACCCGAAGGGTGACCCGAAGCGCCGGGCGCTGGCCCTCGCCTGAGATGATCCCGACGCCAAGCAATTGGTCGCCAGGCTCACCGACCAGTTCGGCTTCGACGCCGTGGACATCGGCGGGCTCGCCGAAAGCTGGCGGCTCGACCCCGGCCGGCCTTCGTGGTCCGCCAGAACACCGAGCAGTTCAGGGCCAACGTCGTCAGGGCGGTCCCCGGACGAGTTAGCCAAGGCGGCCGTCGCCGTCCGCCCGGCCAGGCAGGCCGGACTGCGAGCCAAAACCGGATCGTGCCCGCGATGCGGTGCGCAGCGGGTGCCGAAATGTCGGAGGGCAAGCAGTATGCTGGCATTGAATCGAATGTCAGTTTGAATAAGGCGGGATGCTGCGGCAGGCGAACTGTTCCGGAACGGTTCCCGGGCACCACGGGATGTGGAGCGCCCAGGAGCTGGATGAGGAATGGCTGGCATGCGCCACTGGGGCAGCGGGCGAGGAATGGCCGGAATGGCCCAGCGCGCCGCCGGGCCCTTCGGCGCCGATGCGGGATTCGCTGCGGGCGGGCCATCTCGACCGCTTAACGCCGGGTCCGGAGCTTGCCGGGTTCGCGCAGAACGCCTGGGCGGACGGGCTGGGCACGCTTTCCGACGACGCCCTGGTCGGCGTGCTCCAGGCCTGGCGGCGGCTGGCCTCGTGGGCGGCAGCCGGTGAACTCGCGGCCGTCGCTGAGCTGGACCGCCGCCGCAAGGCCGAGGTGGCCGCCGGGGCCGATCCGCATCTGGCCGAGCATGTGGGCGACGAGCTGGCGGCCGCGCTGACACTGACCACGCGCAGCGCCGACGCGCTGCTTGATATCGCCTGCGGCCTGGCACGGTTGCCGCTGACCCGGGCCGCGCTGGCGACCGGCCAGATCGACCGAGCGAGGGCGCTGGTCATCAGCGAAGGGGTCAGCTGCCTGAGCGACGCCCACGCGGCAGCGGTGGAATCCGCGGTCATCGGGCGCGCCCCCGGTCAGACCAGCGGCCAGTTGCGAGCGGCGACCCAGCGGGCGGTCCTCGCCGTGGATCCCGCGGCCGCGAAGCGGCGCCGCGAGGAGGCGCGCAAGGATGCCCGGGTCGAGGTCTGGGACGAGCGTTGCGGCACGGCCGCGCTGGCGGGCCGGGACCTGCCTCCCGCCGACGTCCTCGCGGCCGACAAGCGGATCGATACCCTGGCGCGGCAGCTGAAGTCGGCCGGCCGGGAGGAGAGCCTCAGCGAGCTGCGGGCTCAGGTCTACCTGGCCCTCCTGCGGGGGCAGCCGATAGAAGGGTTCGCCACGCGGAGAGCCATCCGGGCCTGGGACTACCGAGGCGGGCTCCCGGAGTGACCAGGACGGCAAGTGCCGTGCCCGGGCCGGACGACGGCGGCTCCGGCGCATTCCCCGCCCCGGCCGGGAGCAGCCAGGCGGCTGCTCCCGGGCCGCCATCTGCTCCCGAGCCGGTACCTGCCGGGCCGGGGCCTGGCCGGTTCGGTCAACCTGACCATGCCGCTGGCTACCTGGCTCGGAAGGTCGTCCGAGCCAGGCGAGGCTGCCGGATTCGGCCCCCTTCCCGCCGACGACGCGCGGGCTCTCGCGGATCTCATCGCCCGCCAGCCCGGCGCGCGCTGGTGCCTCACCCTGACCGGCCGGGACGGGCGCGCGGTGGCCCACGGATGCGCCCTGGCCGGCCCAGCCGCGCCGGGCCGGGACGGTCGGCCGCGCCGGGAGCCCTGGTCAGGCCAGGATGGCCCGGCGGGCCGGGAACCCGCGGCAGCTCGCGCCGGGCCGCCGGATGGCTGGGCGCTGAGCGTCACGATCCGGCCACTCGCGGTCGGCGGGTGCTTCCATGAGCGCGAATCCAAGGGTTACCAGCCGGCCCCGTCGCTGCGGCACGTGGTCAACGTCCGCCAGCGCACCTGTGGGTTCCCCGGCTGCCGCAATCCGGCAGCGCGCTGCGACCAGGATCACACGATCCCGCACCACCAGGGCGGGCGGACCTGCGAATGCAATCTTGCCTGCCTGTGCCGACGGCATCACCAGGCAAAACAGGCCCAAGGCTGGTGGCTTGACCAGCCCGAGCCAGGAATGCTGCTCTGGCGGCTCCCCCACGGGCGCAGCTACCTGGTGGAACCGCGGCGCTATCCCGGGTAGCCGTCTAGCCTCGCTATCGCCGGGTTATGCCGTGCGCCCCATGCGCCGGTGCGGAACGATGCCCGGCGCTACACGAGGCCCGCCGGAACCATGTCCCTGGCAACCTGAGCCCGCCGCGGGCGGCCCTCGCGCCGGTCACGGGCCACGGCACGGACCAGGCGGGCCCGGCGCACATGGATCGCCCGCTTTGCCCCAGGAGGAGCCAATCGCCGGGAACGCGGCAGCCGGCGGCCATGACGCCCAGTCCGGCCGCCGGATCTGGATGGCGCGGACCGGCATCCGACCGTTGGCCTGTCACCGGTCTCTCACCGGGCCATCGCAACGGGTCTCACATTGGCACTGCATAACACCGCTGACACGCCAATCTAAGGGGGCGCGCGATCCGCGTGGAATTAACGGGCGCGACCACTAGCAGTCATCCACAGGCCGTCGCCCTGAGGGGAGGACCGTATGGCAGATAACGTACCGAGTTGACGAAGCGGAGGCGCTATTGAGATCGGAATTAATCGCGCCGTTGAGGTCGGCTCCCATGAAGTTGCCGCCGAACTTGTCCGCTCGCTTGAGGTTGACCCTCATCATGTCGGCTCCGTTCAGATCCGCCCAGCGCAGGTCTGCACCCGTGAGATTCGCGGAACCGAGATCAGCGCCGCTGAGGTCGGCGTAAGCAAAATCAGCGTTGCTGAGATTCAGATGCGACAAGTTCGCCCCAGCAAGGTGAGCGCCAGCGCAGTCAGCCGAAGGGCCTGGATGGCATGCGTGGGCAGCATGAGACGTGGCGGTACCAACGGACGCGCCGACACTGTCGGATCCGCATGCCGCGAGGAAAAACACCAGTGTGCCGGTCGCGAGTGCGCCCACCGTGGGTGCAACTAGACCGAAATGTCGTGTCATACCCGCCCCCGTAAACGAATATCTTCACTTGCTGTGCTTTGCCGCACTAAGTCGATTCGCTGACGCTGCAGCCCACGTTAATGTTTCAGAAGATAGCACCGAAGTCACTGATGATCTGTATTCGAGCACAGCCCGTCACAACTCTATGGCGCAGGTTGTACTCACTCACCTACTGCTGCCAAATTAACGGTTCAGGACACCAGCGCATCTCAAACTCGGCAACTACCCAGACCCTCACCCAGAAATGGCCCAGAACATCGTGGCGGATGCTCGCCGTCGTGGGATCCACGGTGCGGCGACATGTGTCGTTATCGCTTGCATGCTTGCCTGTGCCGACGGCATGCGGCGCTGTCCCGGGTAGCCGTCCAGCCTCGCCGTTTGCCGGGTTATGCCGTCGCGCCCCGTGGGCCGGTGCGAAACGGTGCCCGGCACCGGCTGGCTCGGTACCTGGGGCGGCATCGCGGCGGCGCACCTGGCGTGCGCACCACGTTCCTGGCCTACCGAATGTTCGGCCGTACAGCCTCCTGCGGCGGAAGGAGTTATGCCTGCCGGATGCGCGGGGCCGCCTGCGCCGAGCGGGGCGCCCCCGGTGATGGCGTGGCGAGGAAGCCCCGGAGCAGGGCGGCGGTGCCGTCGAGGTGCTCGGCGACGGCGCGGCGGGCGTGCGCCGCGTCGCCGGCCAGGATCGCCTCGGCGATGGCGGTGTGCTGGCGGGCGGTGTGGTCGATGTTGTGCTGAAGCACCGGGATCGCGTTCAGCAGGTCGTTCAGCCGCATCCGGGCGTCGGTGCAGGCGGCGGCGAGCAGGCTGGACCCGGCCAGCTCGGCGATCGCCAGGTGGAACAGCGTGTCCAGCCGCCGGTAGTCGCCCGGGGTGGCGTTGTTCAGGTCGGCCAGGCGGGCCAGCAGCACGCCCCGGCCCCGGTCGCCGCCGGACTGGGCGAGCACCTCGGCGGCACCGGTCTCCACCACCAGCCGGAAGGTGAGCGCATCGGTGAGCTTGCCGGCGTCCTCCAGCGCGATCCGCCGCGCCTCACCGGGGTCGGGAGCGGGCTGCTCGTAGGTCACGAACGTGCCACCGAACCGGCCCCGCCGCGATTGCACGTAACCGGCCTGCTGGAGTGCGCGGATCGCCTCGCGCAAGGTGAGCCGGCTGCACGCCGAGCAGGGCCGCCAGCTCGCGTTCTGGCGGAAACCGGTTCCCCGGGGCTACCAGGCCAAGTTTGATGACGGTGAGCATCCGCTCGACCGTCTCCTCGAACGCGTTGCCCGCCCGCACGGGGCCGAGCAGAGCGGCGAGGTCAGCTCCCGACATTCTTTTCCGGCGCAGGTCTTGACATGACCGGGAGTGTAATCCTCAATGGTCAGATACTAAACCATTGGGACACAGCGGTCAGGTGAGACGCCCCAGGCGCCCGCCCGGCAGCACGACCCCGCGGCGTGTACGCCGCGTGACCACATGAGGAGTTCCCGTGGCCGTCAATGAACGCGCGGCGATGACTGAGGACGAGCAACGCCTCCACGAGATGGGTTACGCCCAGGAACTGCGCCGGCGCATGTCCGGGTTCTCCAACTTTGCCGTCTCGTTCACGATCATTTCGATTCTCTCCGGGTGCCTCACCCTGTACGGGTACGGCATGAACGTGGGCGGCCCGGTGGTCATGACCTGGGGCTGGCCCTTCGTTGGCGTCATGACGCTATTCGTCGGCCTGGCGATGGCGGAGGTGTGCTCCAGCTTCCCGACCGCGGGCGGGTTGTACTACTGGTCGGCGAAGCTTGCGCCGAAGAACGGGCCCGCGTGGTCCTGGTTCACCGGCTGGTTCAACTTCCTGGGCCAGGTCGCGGTGACCGCGGGCATCGACTTCGGCGCGGCGTTCTTCATCAACGCCTGGCTCAACCTCGTGTTCGGCACGCCGCTGTACCACTGGGTCACGATCCTGATCTTCGCGGCCGTGCTGCTGGTGCACGGCATCATGAACCAGTTCGGCATCAGGCTGGTGGCGCTGCTGAACGACGTCAGCGTCTGGTGGCACATCTTCGGCGTGCTGATCATCGTCGGCGTGCTCATCTTCGTCCCGTCGCACCACCAGTCGGCCCACTTCGTCTTCACGGGCATCGTCAACAACACGGGCTGGCACAGCACGTTCTACGTGCTGCTGATCGGCCTGCTGCTCGCCCAGTACACCTTCACCGGCTACGACGCCTCCGCGCACATGACCGAGGAAACCCACACGGCGGCGCGCAGCGGGCCCCGCGGCATCGTGATGTCGATCGTCGTCTCCCTGTTCGCGGGCTGGGTGCTGCTTCTCGGGCTCACGTTCGCGATCCAGCACTACGCGACTTCGGCGCTCGCGGTCGTGCCGCCCGCCCAGATCATGATCGACGCGATCGGGACCACCGGCGCGAAACTGCTGCTGCTCATCGTCATCGGTGCGCAACTGTTCTGCGGCATGTCCTCGGTCACCGCGAACTCGCGCATGATCTACGCGTTCTCCCGCGACGGTGCGCTGCCCGCCTCCGATTTCTGGCACCGGGTGAACAAGCGGACCAGGACGCCCACCAACGCGATCTGGCTCGCCGCGGCCGGGGCGTTCATACTCGGGCTGCCCTACCTGTGGAACAGCGCCGCCTACTACGCGGTGACGTCCATCGCGGTGATCGGGCTATACATCGCCTACGTGATGCCCACCTTCCTGCGGCTGCGCCAGGGCGAGAACTTCCAGCGGGGGCCCTGGCACCTGGGCCGGTGGAGCTACGTGGTCGGCTGGATCGCGGTGACCTGGGTGGTGATCATCAGCATCCTGTTCATCCTGCCCGTCTACAGCCCGATCAGCCGGTCGAACTTCAACTACACGATCGTGGCGGTGGCCGTCGTGCTCGGCTTCGCCGGGATCTACTGGCTGGTGTCCGCGAAGAACTGGTTCAAGGGGCCGAAGGTGCAGGGCACCCCCGAGGAACTCGCCGCGATCGAGCAGGAACTGGCCAGCTGACCGCGCACGCATCGCCTGACGAAGGGACCACGTGACAGTGCCCGAATCCGGCAGCACGACTGCCCGTCCGGGAATGCTCTCCCTGGACGAGCTGCGGGGGGCGGTGGGCGCGGGCACGATCGACACGGTCGTGCTCGCGTTCACCGACATGCAGGGGCGCCTGCAGGGCAAGCGCCTCGCGGCGGAGTTCTTCATCGACGAGGTGCTCCACCATCACGCGGAAGGCTGCGACTACCTGCTCGCCGTGGACGTCGAGATGAACACGGTCGAGGGGTACGCCATGTCGTCCTGGGAGCGCGGGTACGGGGACTTCGTCCTGGTGCCCGACCTGGGCACGCTGCGGATGCTGCCGTGGCACGAAGGGACCGCGCTGGTCCTTGCCGACCTGGCCTGGACCGACGGCAGCCCGGTGACCGCGTCCCCCAGGCAGATCCTCAAGGCCCAGACCGACCGGCTGGCCGCCCGCGGCTGGACCGCCTTCGCCGGGACTGAGCTGGAGTTCTGCGTCTTCATCGACAGCTACGAGCAGGCCCACGCCAAGGCCTGGCGCGATCTCACCCCGGCCAACCTGTACAACGTGGACTACTCCGTCCTGGGCAGCGGCCGGGTGGAGCCGCTGATGCGGCGGATCCGGCTGGGCATGGCCGGCGCGGGGCATGTACGTCGAGTCGTCCAAGGGCGAGTGCAACCTCGGCCAGCACGAGATCGCGTTCCGGTACACGGACGCGGTGACCACGTGCGACAACCATTCGATTTACAAGACAGGTGCCAAGGAGATCGCCGCGCAGGAGGGCATGAGCATCACGTTCATGGCCAAGCCGAACGTGCGCGAGGGCAACTCCTGCCACATCCACCTGTCGCTGCGGGACTCGGCGGGGAGCCCGGTGCTCGCCGGGGACGGGCCTTACGGCCTGTCCCCGGCGGGCGAGCACTTCCTGGCCGGGCAGCTCGCCGGGCTTGCCGAGCTCATGCTTTTCTACGCGCCGAACGTCAACTCCTACAAGCGTTACGTGCCGGGCAGCTTCGCCCCCACCGCCGTGCGCTGGGGCGTGGACAACCGGACCTGTGCCTATCCGCCTGGTCGGGTCCGGGCACTCGCTGCGCCCGGAGAACCGGGTGCCCGGCGGCGACGTCAACCCGTACCTGGCGGTCGCCGCGATGATCGCGGCGGGCCTGGAAGGGATCGAGAACGAACTGCCGCTGGAGCCGCCCAGCCAGGGCAATGCCTACACCGGAGCCGGGCCCCCGGGTGCCCATCGACGCTGCGGGACGCGCTGGACGCCTGGCTGAGACAGCCACCTCGCCCGCAAGGCGTTCGGCAACGACGTGGTCGAGCATTACGCGAACGGCGCGCAGGGTGGAACTGGCCGCGTTCGACGCCGCGGTGACCGACTGGGAGCTGCAGCGCTGCTTCGAGCGGACTGTAACGCGGACAGGGAGGCGAGATCAACGGACGATGCCGCTTTCACCGTGCTCAACCCGGCCACCGAGGAACCGGTGGCGCAGGTCGAGCAGACCTCCGCGGCAGCGGCCGATGAGGCGATCGCGCGCGCCGTGGCCGTCCAGCCGGCCTGGCGGAAGGTGGCGCCAGGCGAGCGGGCCGCGCTGCTGCGCGCCTTCGCCGACGTGATCGACGCGCACATCGGCGAGCTGGCCGAACTGGAGACCGCCGGCTCGGGCCACCCGGCCGGGCAGGCCCGGTGGGAGGCGGGCAACGTCCGCGACGTGCTGCGTTACTACTCCGCCGCGCCGGAACGGCTGTGCGGCAAGCAGATCCCGGTGCCGGGCGGGCTCGACGTCACCTTCCACGAGCCGGTCGGCGTGGTCGGCGTCATCGTGCCGTGGAACTTCCCGATGCCGATCCTCGGCTGGGGGGCCGCGCCCGCGCTGGCCGCCGGCAACCCGGTGATCGCCAAGCCCGCCGAGCGGACGCCGCTGACCGCGGTCCGCATAGCCGAGCTGGCGCTGGAGGCGGGGCTGCCCGAGGGCGTGTTCCAGGTGCTGGCGGGCAAGGGCTCGGTGGTGGGCCAGCGGCTGGTCGACCATCCGGACGTGCGCAAGATCGTCTTCACCGGGTCCTCAGAGGTGGGGCGGGAGATCATGGCCGGGTGCGCCCGGCAGGTGAAGCGGGTCACGATGGAACTGGGCGGCAAGAGCGCCAACATCGTGTTCGCCGACGCGGACCTGGAAAAGGCCGCGGCCACCGCGCCGGTCGCCGCGTTCGACAACGCCGGCCAGGACTGCTGCGCCAGGTCCCGGATCCTGGTCCAGCGCGAGGTGTACGACCGGTTCCTTGAGCTGCTCGAGCCCGCCGTCAAGGCGGTCGCGGTCGGCGACCCGGCCGATGAGGACACCGAGATGGGGCCGCTGATCTCGGCCGAGCACCGGGACCGGGTGGCCTCCTACGTGCCGGCGGGCGCGCCGGTGGCGTTCCGCGGCCGCGCCCCTGAGGGCCCGGGTTACTGGTACCCGCCCACCGTGCTCGCGCCGGTGCGCCTCGACGACCCCGCCTACACCGAGGAGGTCTTCGGCCCGGTGGTCGCGGTGGTCCCGTTCTCCGATGAGGCCCAGGCGGTGGCGATGGCCAACGACACGCCCTACGGCCTGTCCGGCTCGGTGTGGACCCGCGACGTGGGCCGGGCCATCCGGGTGGCGCGAGCAGTGGAGACCGGCAACCTGTCGGTCAACTCCCACGCCTCGGTCCGCTACTGGACCCCGTTCGGCGGCTTCAAGCAGTCCGGGCTCGGGCGCGAACTGGGACCGGATGCCCTCGACGCGTTCACCGAGACCAAGAACGTCTTCATCGCTACTGATGAATGACGCGTCGGACACCGACAAGGGCACGAGTAACACGGGCCTAGGGGAGTGTGATCAGCGCTCATGCAACGCCTGCTGGACCGGGTCGCCGTGATCACCGGGGCCGGAAGCGGCATCGGGCTGGCCTGCGTGCGGCGGCTCGCCGCCGAGGGAGCCAAGATCGTCGCGGTGGACATCGACGGCGAGACAGGGAAGGCGGCCGCCACCGAGGCCGGGGGGATCTTCGTCCAGGCGGACGTGACCAGCGAGGACGACGTGCGCGCCGTCTACGAGACCGCGGCCAGCGAGTTCGGGCGCGTCGACATCGCGTTCAACAACGCCGGGATATCCCCGCCCGAGGACGACTCGATCCTGGTCACCGAGCTTGACGCGTGGCGCCGCGTGCAGGACGTGAACCTCACCTCGGTGTACCTGTGCTGCAAGTATGTGATCCCGCACATGCAGCGGGCCGGCGGCGGCTCGATCATCAACACGGCCTCGTTCGTCGCCGTGCTCGGCGCCGCGACCTCGCAGATCTCCTACACCGCCTCCAAGGGCGGCGTGCTGGCCATGAGCAGGGAACTTGGGGTGCAGTTCGCCAGGGAGAAGATCCGGGTGAACGCGCTGTGCCCGGGCCCCATCAACACTCCCCTGCTGCAGGAGCTTTTCGCCGCCGACCCGGAACGGGCGCAGCGGCGGCTGGTGCACGTCCCCATGGGCCGCTTCGGCGAGCCCGAGGAGATCGCCGCCGCCGTGGCGTTCCTGGCCAGCGACGACGCCTCGTTCGTGACCGCGTCGACGTTCCTGGTGGATGGCGGCATCTCCGGCGCGTACGTGACGCCCCTGTAGTCGGCTAGAGTCCGCCCGTCAGCTAACTCCCCCGGCCTTGGAGGCGATGAGGTGCGCAGCGCGCCGGTTATCGGGCTTACCGCCTACTGCGAGGACGCCCGCTGGTCCCATTGGCACAAGCCCGCCGTGCTGCTGCCCGCCAACTACGCCGAGCAAGTGGCCGCGGCCGGCGGATCCCGGTGCTGCTGCCGCCGCTGCCCGGCATCGCCGCGGCGGTGGGCAGGCTCGACGGGCTGCTGCTCACCGGCGGCGGCGACATCGACCCCGGCAGGTACGGGGCGCAGCCGCATCCGGCCACCTCCCGGGTGAGCGGGCCGCGCGACGCGGCGGAGCTTGAGATGCTGGACCGCCGCCGTGGCGGCCGGCAAGCCCGTGCTCGGCGTGTGCCGTGGCATGCAACTGCTCAACGTGGCCCGCGGCGGGACCCTCTGCCAGCACCTGCGGGGCGACGCCGGGCATACCCCGGCACCGGGCACGTTCGGCTCGCACCCGGTACGGATCGCGGCGGGCACCCGGCTGGCCGGCATCCTCGGCGCCAACGGGGCCGGGGTCGACGTGCCGACCGCGCATCACCAGGCGATAGACCGTCTCGGCGACGGACTGGTCGCCACCGCGTGGGCGGCGGACGGGGTCGTCGAGGCGGTGGAGCGCAGCGACGCAGGTGACCCGTTCCTGGTGGCGGTGCAGTGGCATCCCGAGGCCGGCGCCGACCCGCGCCTGATCAAGGCTCTGGTCGCTGCCGCGTCGGCCACGGCCCAGCAGGGCCGGAATTTCCCTCTAAACTCGCGAGCGTGACTGATACCCCCGCGGTCGAGATCTGCGATCTTGTCAAGCGGTACGGGCACGCGGCCGCGGTGGACGGGCTCAGCCTGCAGGCCCGCCGCGGTGCGGTGACCGCGGTGCTCGGGCCGAACGGGGCAGGCAAGACCACCACGATCGAGATCTGCGAGGGGTACCGGCGGCCAGACATGGGCACCGTGGCAGTGCTCGGGCTGGACCCGGTCACCGACGCTCGTGCGCTCCGCCCCAAGGTGGGGGTAATGCTGCAGTCCGGTGGCATCCCGCCGGCCGTCCGCCCCGGGGAGTACCTGGGCGTGCTCGCGCGGTTCCACGCGCATCCGCTGGACCCGGCGTGGCTGCTGGACCGGCTGGGGCTGACCGGCGCGGCGCGGACGCAGGTCAAGCGGCTGTCCGGCGGGCAGCAGCAGCGGGTCTCCCTCGCCGCCGCGGTGATCGGCCGGCCGGAGCTTGTGTTCCTTGACGAGCCCACCTCCGGACTTGACCCGCAGGCGCGGCACGCAACCTGGGACCTGATCGCCGGGCTGCGCGCGGCCGGGGCCAGCGTGATCCTCACCACCCACCACATGGACGAGGCCGAACGGCTCGCCGACCACGTCGCGATCGTCGACCACGGCCGGCTGGTCGCCGAGGGAACGCCGGCCGAGCTGACCGGTACCGCCGGTCAGGTGCGCTTCCGGGCCGAGCCAGGGCTGGACATCGATGGCCTACTCGCCGCACTGCCGGTGGGTACCGCGGCGAAGGAGTCGCCCGCCGGGCACTACCTGGTGGAGGTGCACAACCGGGTGGACCCGCGGCTGGTCGCCGCCGTGACCGCCTGGTGCGCCGAGCGCGGTGTGCTGGCCCAGGAACTGCGGATCGAGAGCCGCACCCTGGAAGACGTCTTCCTCGAACTGACCGGCCGGGAGCTGCGGTCATGAGCCACGCGCCCATGGCCGACACGGTGGACTGGCCCGCGCCGGATCCCGGGGCCGCGCCGATGGCGAAGATGATCATGGCGCAGGCGGGCCTGGAGACCAGGACGCTGCTGCGCAACGGTGAGCAGTTGCTGCTGACGCTGATCATCCCGGTGCTGCTGCTGACCGCATTCACCCTGGACGACCTGGTCAAGGTGGGCTCCGGCCAGCAGGCAAGGGTCGACTTCCTGGTGCCCGGGGTGATCGCGCTCGCGGTGCTGTCCACCGCCTTTACCAGCCAGGCCATCGCCACCGGGTTCGAGCGCCGGTACGGGGTGCTCAAACGGCTCGGCTCCACTCCCCTGTCCCGTGGCGGGCTGATCGGGGCGAAGACCGTCACGGTGGTCGCCGTCGAGGTTGCGCAGGTAATCATCCTCATCGGGGTGGGCCTGGCGCTCGGCTGGCGGCCACACGCCGGCCCGGGCGCCGCGCTCTGGGTTGCGCTGCTCGTGCTGTCAGGCACGGCCGCGTTCAGCGGCCTGGCGCTGCTGCTGGCCGGCACCATGCGCGCCGAGGCGACGCTGGCCCTGGCCAACCTGGTCTACCTGGTGCTGCTGGGGATCGGCGGGATCATCTTCCCGCTGACGAAGTTCCCGGCCGCGGCGCGGCCCGTGCTCACCCTGCTGCCCTCAGGGGCGCTCTCCGACGGGCTGCACCGCGTCCTGCAGCACGGGGCAGGACTGCCGGTGCGCGACATCGCCGTGCTGATCGTGTGGGCCGCGGTCGGCATCGCGCTGGCCGCGCGCCTGTTCCGCTGGGAGTAAGCCGCTCGTGACCCTGGGAAAGTGGCGGTTCCCGCAGCCCAGCGCCCGCGATCAGGAACCGGCCGCCGGTCCCGGAGGCGAGCCGGGCCGACCGGCAGCGCGCCGCGCGCCGTGGACCGCCGTCCCGCCCTCCGCGCTCGTGGTGACCGGCATCTTCTCGGTCCAGCTCGGGGCCGGGCTCGCGGCCAGGCTGTTCACCCAGATCGCGCCCGCCGCCGTCACCGGCCTGCGGCTGTGGACGTCCGCTGCCGTGATGCTCGTCGTGGGGGCCAGGCCGCTGCGCAGCGCCCTGACCGGCCTGGCGCGGCGTCGCGCCTGGCGGGACGCGGCGGTGGTCGCCGGGTTCGGCCTGACGCTCGCGGTGATGAACTTCTCCATCTACCAGTCGTTCGCCAGGATTCCGCTCGGCATCTCGGTCACCGTGGAGTTCCTCGGCCCGCTCGGGGTGGCGGTGGCCTCGTCACGGCGGTTGCTCGACGTGCTGTGGGTCGGCCTGGCCGGGAGCGGGGTGGCGCTGCTGGCCAACGGCGGCACCACGGCGACCACCGGGCACGGCAGCGCCGCCGCCGGGTTCGCGTTCGCGCTGCTGGCGGGCCTGTCCTGGGCCGCCTACATCCTGCTGAGCCGGGCCACCGGGCAGCGGTTCCATGGCTCCACCGGGCTCACCATCGCCATGCTGGTCGCCGCGGTCCTGATCACCCCGGTGGGCGTCGCGGCGGGCGGGAAAACACTGCTGCGGCCGGCCATCCTGCTGACCGGCCTGGGCATCGGCCTGCTCTCCTCGATCATCCCGTACTCGCTGGAAATGGAGGCGCTGCGCCGGATCCCGCCGCGGCTCTTCGGCATCTGGATGAGCCTGGAACCCGCGGTCGCGGCCCTGGTCGGGCTGGTCCTGCTCGGCCAGTCCCTGGCCGCCAGGGAATGGCTGGCCATCGGCTGCGTCATGGTCGCCTGCGCTGGCGCCGCCCGCGGGGCCAGGGAGCCCCAGATTCCCGAGGCATGAGGCTCTGCTAGTCCAGCACCCCGCCGCCCCAACCAATAACATTGGGTCCGTGCCTGCCGAGGAGACCTCGCACCGCCAGCGCCCAGGAGGCCGGGCGCTCACCGGGCGCGCGGTACGGGCAGTGCTCGACCCCTCGCCGGCCGCCATGCGGGGCATCGCCCTCGCCGGGGTGATCTGCACCGCCGGGATCATCGCGACCGGCGCGGCGGTCCGGCTCAGCGAGTCCGGCCTCGGCTGCCCGGACTGGCCGCAGTGCACCCGCGGCAGCCTGGTCGCCGCCCACTCGGCGGGCGACCCCATGTTCCACACCTGGATCGAGTTCGGCAACCGGATGGTCACGGTCGCCATCACGCTGATCGCCGTGATGGTGTTCGTCGCCGCGTGGCGGTTCCGTCCCGGCGGCCGCAGGCGGCGGGACCTGGTCTGGCTCGCCGTCGTACAGCCGGCCGGGATCCTCGCCCAGGCGGTGCTCGGCGGCATCGTGGTACTGACCAAGCTCAACCCGGCCTTTGTCGCCCTGCACTTCCTGGCCTCGATCGCCGTCCTCGCAGCCGCCGTCGCGCTGCACGTCAGGTGCACCGAGGGCGTGGCGCCGGCCCGGTCGCTGGTCCGGGCCGATCTGCGGCTGCTCGGCTACGGCGTGGTGGCGGCGGTGGCGCTGATGCTGGCCGCCGGGACCGTGGTGACCGGAACCGGGCCGCTGGCCGGCGCGGGCGCGGTCCCCCGGTTCCACCTGCCGCTCGCCGGGGCGACCCAGTTCCACGCGGACATCGGCTGGCTGCTCGGCGGGCTCGCCGTCCCGCTCGCCGTCGGCCTGCGGCTGACCCGCGCCCCGGCCCCGGCCGTCCGCCTCGGCTGGGCACTGCTCGCGCTGATCGGCCTGCAGGGCATGATCGGGTACATCCAGTACTTCAGTGGGCTGCCGCCCGGCCTGGTCTGGGTGCACGTCTGCGGCTCGACCCTGATCTGGATCGTGGCGCTGCGGCTGATGTTCGCGCTGCGCGACCGCGGTGCCCTGGCCACAGCGACCGGCCAGGCGCAAGCCCCCGCGGCCGAGCCCGCCCCCGTACGCTGACGGCAGTGGGGCCACCCAAGGCGGCAAGTCGGCCCCCCGGCCGCCGGAGCCGCAAGCCAGCGACTAGCACGCGAGCCCACAGGGCCAAGGCCCCGTGACGGAGGAACGGGGCCTTGAGCCAGCGGGGGTTCCGGGGGTCGTCCCCCGGGCTAACGCCGCCAGATCGTTTTGCGGGCCGAGGCCATCGCCCCGGCCAGTACCCGCCGGCGCTCCTCGAACTCTCCTGGCGTAAATCCGCCGCGGGCCAGGCGCTGGTGGGCCAGGGCAAGCTCGGTCGCGGCGAGCTGGTAGGCGACCATCGCCCTGGCCAGCGGCCGCCCGCCGGTGCGGCGGGCCCAGCGCCGTGCCTGGCGGCGCTCCGACAGCGTGCTCAGCATCCGCAGGTCGGCATCGCTGACCAGCCCGGCGGCCTGGTAGGCGGGCAGGAACCGGCGGATGTCGCGGACCATCCGGCGCCGGTCGGCGATCACAACCGTGATCAGCACGACCAGTACGCACGCCAGCAGCCCGTAGGCGAGGATGATCCCGTCCAGGCCGAGGCTGGTGAGCCCGTTCCAGAGGCCGTGCAGGAACATCGCGCCGAACAGGCCCAGCGCCAGGGCCCAGCCACCGCGGCGGTGCGTGGCCGCGTAGGCGGCGCCGATGCCGGTCATGGCGGTGAACATCGGGTGCGCAAGCGGCGCGAGCAGGCCGCGGAACACGAACGTGGCTTCCAGCAGCGGCACGCCGCCGGCCGCCGGCCGGGCCAGGGCCGAGATGTAGTAGCCGATGTTCTCCATCATCGCGAAGCCGAGGCCCACCATGGCCGCGTAGATGATCCCGTCGGTGGGGCCGTCGAGTTCCTGCCTGCGCCGCCACAGCAGCCAGACCAGCACCAGGCCCTTGAGGGACTCCTCCACCACCGGCGCGCCGATCGACGCCGAGACGAACTGGCCGTTGCCCTTGCCGAGGGCAGGCTGGGTGACGTACAGCAGCCCGGCGGTGTTGACGATGCCCGCCAGCAGCGCGGCGATGCCCGCGCCCCAGACGAAACAGAACACCAGATTGCCCGGCGGCTCGGGCTCCAGCCGGTCCAGCAGCAGCACCAGCGCGATCAGCAGCGGCACCGGCAGCAGCGCCAGCGGCAGCGCGACCAGGAACGGGACCACGCTGTGCCGGGCGCTGTCCACGCTCTCCGCCACGTCGATGCCCAGGACGATCAGCGCGCAGGCCAGCCCGGCGGCCACGCCGATGATCACCCCGCGACCGTACGGCCGCCCTTCGACCACCGCCAGCGGGTCCTGGGTCAGCATGCCTGGAAGCGTACTGACCCCCGACGCGGGTGAGATGGCCCGTTACGACGGCCGATAGGGTCGGAACAGTGATGACTCCCGGCGGCCGCATCTTCGGCCTGCGCCCGCCTGGCCCGCCTGCGCTTGGAGAGGAGCGCTGATCTCACGGTGAGCAACGCATCTGGCGCGGACCTGGTGTGGTCAGCCGCGGACCAGCGCGCGGTCGACCTGATCCGCGTGCTCGCGATGGACGCGGTCGAGCAGGCCGGGTCAGGTCACCCCGGCACCGCCATGAGCCTGGCGCCCGCGGCGTACCTGCTGTTCCAGCGGATCCTCCGGCACGATCCCGCCGACCCGCAGTGGCTGGGCCGGGACCGGTTCGTGCTCTCCTGCGGGCACTCCAGCCTCACCCTCTACCTGCAGCTCTACCTGTCCGGGTACGGGCTGACGCTGGACGACATCGAGCACTACCGCACCTGGGGCAGCCGCACCCCCGGTCATCCCGAGCACGGGCTCACCCCGGGGGTGGAGACCACTACCGGGCCGCTCGGGCAGGGCATCGCGAACGCGGTCGGCATGGCCATGGCCGCCCGCCGGGAGCGCGGCCTGCTCGACCCGGACGCGGCGCCCGGCGCCAGCCCCTTCGACCATCACATTTACGCGTTCGCCTCGGACGGTGACATCGAGGAGGGCATCAGCCACGAGGCGTCGTCGCTGGCCGCCCACCAGGATCTTGGCAACCTGATCGTCCTCTACGACGACAACTCGATCTCCATCGAGGACGACACCAACATCGCCAAGTCCGAGGACGTCGCCGCCCGGTACGAGGCCTATGGCTGGCACGTGCAGCGGGTCAGCTGGCGGACGGCCGAGGGCTACCACGAGGACGTCGCGACCCTGGCCGCGACGTTCGAGAACGCGAGGAACAACACCGTCCAGCCGTCGTTCATTGCGCTGCGGACGATCATCGCCTGGCCCGCGCCTGATGCGCAGAACACCGGCGCGGCGCACGGGGCGGCGCTCGGCGCCGAAGAGGTAGCCAAGACCAAGCGCATCCTGCACTTCGACCCGGAGGTGAACTTCCCCGCGGAGGACGAGGCCGTCAGCCACGCGCGCAAGGTCGCCGACCGCGGCAAGAAGCTGCACGCCGAGTGGGAGGAGTCCTACGCGGCCTGGCGGGAGAAGAACCCCGACCGCGCGGCGCTGCTTGACCGGCTGTCCGCCCGGCGGCTGCCCGACGGCTGGGCCTCAGCACTGCCCCAGTTCCCGCCGGACGCCAAGGGCACGGCGACGCGCCGGGCCTCTGGCACGATTCTGAACGATCTCGCGGGGGTGCTGCCCGAACTCTGGGGCGGCTCGGCCGACCTTGCTGGCAGCAACAACACGACGATGAAGGGCGCGCCGTCGTTCATCCCGGCGGAGCACCAGACCCGGATGTTCCCCGGCAATCCCTACGGCCGGACGCTGCACTTCGGGATCCGCGAGCACGCCATGGGGGCCATCTGCAACGGGATAGTCCTGCACGGGCTGACCCGGCCCTACGCTGGCACGTTCCTGGTATTCAGCGACTACATGCGGCCCGCGGTGCGGCTCGCGGCCCTGATGGGGCTGCCGGTGACGTACGTGTGGACGCACGACTCCATCGGGCTCGGCGAGGACGGGCCGACCCACCAGCCGGTCGAGCACCTGTGGGCGCTGCGGGCCATCCCCGGCCTTGACGTGGTCAGGCCCGGGGACGCCAACGAGACGGTAGTGGCCTGGCGCACCGTCCTTGAGCACACCGACCGGCCGGCCGGGCTCTGCCTGAGCAGGCAGAGCATGCCGGTGTTCGACCGCAGCGCCAGCGCGGAAGCCGTCCGCACCGGTGCTGGTTTCGCCAGCGCGGAAGGCGCCGCCCGGGGCGGGTATGTCCTGGTCGACGCTCCGGGGGGCGATCCTGCGGTGATCCTCATCGGCACCGGCAGTGAGGTGCAGATCGCGGTCGCCGCGCGGGAGCAGTTGGCGGCCGACGGCATCGGTGCGCGGGTGGTCTCCATGCCGTGCGTGGAATGGTTCGCCGCGCAGGACGCTTCGTACCGGGAGGAGGTGCTCCCGGCACATGTGCGGGCGCGGGTGTCGGTCGAGGCGGGCATCGCGCTCGGCTGGCGGGCGTTCGTCGGTGACGCTGGTGAGAGTGTCAGCCTGGAGCATTTCGGGGCCTCCGCGAGTTACCAGGATCTTTATAGGCACTTCGGGCTGACGGCGGAAAAGGTGGCGGCCGCGGCGCGGTCGAGCCTGGCGAAGGCGGGAAGGGATACCGGTGCGGCAGGTTAGCCGGGCCAGTAAGGAGCAACAGCCATGACGACACATTCCGATGCACTCGCCGAACTGTCCGCCGCAGGCGTGGCCGTCTGGCTCGACGACATCAACCGGGTGCGGCTGACCAGCGGCAACCTGGCCGAGCTCGCCCGTGACCGGCACGTGGTCGGGGTGACCTCCAACCCGACGATCTTCGACCATGCCCTCAGCCACGGGGATGCCTACAACGAGCAGCTAACCCAGCTGGCGCTGCGCGGGGTGTCGGTGGAGGAGGCATCCCGCGCCATCACCACCTACGACGTCCGGTGGGCCTGCGACGTGCTCCGCCCCGCCTACGACGCCTCGGACGGGGTGGACGGCCGCGTCTCGCTCGAGGTGGACCCGCGGCTGGCGGGCGACACCGAGAAGACGGTCGCCGAGGCCCGCGCCCTGTGGTGGCTGGTGGACCGGCCGAACCTGTTCATCAAGATCCCGGCCACCCTGGCCGGGCTGCCCGCGATCTCCCAGTGCCTGTCCGAGGGGATCAGCATCAACGTGACGCTGATCTTCTCCCTGGAGCGGTACGGCGAGGTCATCGACGCGTACTTCGCCGGGATGGAAAAGGCCGCCGAGGCCGGCCACGACCTGTCCTCGATGGCGTCGGTTGCCTCGTTCTTCGTCAGCCGGGTGGACACCGAGGTGGACCGCAGGCTGGACAAGATCGGCACCCCGGAAGCCGCCGCGTTGCGCGGCAAGGCGGCCCTGGCCAACGCCCGGCTGGCCTACCAGCTCTTCGAGGAACGGTTCGCGGAATCCTCGCCGCGCTGGTCGGCGCTGCACGGCAAGGGCGCGCGCATCCAGCGGCCGCTGTGGGCCTCGACCAGCACCAAGGACCCTGCCTACCCCGACACCATGTACGTGGTAGAACTTGTCGCGCCGGACACGGTGAACACGATGCCTGAGTCCACCATCCTGGCCGTGGCCGACCACGGTGTGCTGCACGGCGACGCCATTCGTGGCACCTACGAGGAGTCAAGGAAGGTGTTCGAGGACCTGGCGGGCCTCGGCATCGGCTACGAGGACGTGGTCACGGTCCTCGAGGAAGAGGGCGTGTCGAAGTTCGCCGCGTCCTGGCAGGAGCTGCTGGACACGATTCAAGCGGAGCTGGAGCGTAGATGACGCAGCCCGGGGAAATGGAGCGGCCGCCCGGCAGGGAACAAGCCGTGTCGGTCGCCTGGCGCAGCGCCGCGGTCCGGGAGGTAGCCGGCCCGGCCGCGGACAAGCTCGCGGCCGCCGGCCTGCCGGCCTCGCTGGCGGCCAAGGATCCAGGGCTTTGGGGACCGGACGCGGCCGCCGAGGCGGCGATCAGGCTCGGCTGGCTTGATGCGCCCCGGGCATCCCGTGCGCTGCTCGGCTCGCTCGCCGTGCTCGCCAGCGACGCGCGCGAGCAGGGACTCGACCACATCGTGCTGTGCGGGATGGGCGGGTCTTCGCTGGCCCCCGAGGTGATCAGCCGGGCGGCAAAGGTCCCGCTCACCCTGCTGGACACCACCGACCCGAACCCGGTGCTCCGGGCGCTGGCCGACCGGCTGGACCGGACGCTGGTGGTGGTCTCAAGCAAGAGCGGCTCGACCATCGAGACCGACAGCCACCGGCGGGTGTACGAGCGGGCCTTCGCCGATATGGGCCTCGGCCCCGACGAGATCGCCCGCCGGTTCGTGATGGTCACCGACCCCGGCTCGCCGCTGGAGGCCACGGCCCGCCAGGCCGGATACCACGTGGTGCTCGCCGATCCCAACGTGGGCGGCCGCTACAGCGCGCTGACCGCCTTCGGCCTGGTGCCCACCGCGCTGGCGGGCGCGGACGCCGCGCGGCTCCTCGACGATGCCGACGCGATGCTGCCCGCGCTGGCCTCGGACGACGGCAATCCCGGCCTGGAGCTGGGTGCCGCACTCGGCGGGTACGCGCTGGCCGGGCACGACAAGGTGGTGCTCGCCGACTGCGGGTCCGGGCTGCCCGGTTTCGGCGACTGGGCGGAGCAGCTCATCGCCGAATCCACCGGCAAGCAGGGCCGGGGCATCCTGCCCGTCGTGGTCGGCGGGGAGAACGCGCCCGGCTTCTCCCCCGGTCCCGACCTGCACCTGGTCGGCCTGGGCACGCCCGCCTCCCCCGCCGACACCTCGGTGGCGGGCCCGCTCGGCGCGCAGTTCCTGGTCTGGGAGTACGCGGTCGCGGTGGCCGGGCAGATGCTCGGCATCGACCCGTTCGACCAGCCCAACGTGGCCGAGTCCAAGGAGAACACCGCGCGGCTGCTGGCCGAGGCGGGCACCGGCCCGCTGCCCACCGGCGAGCCGGCGCTCACCGACGGCGCGGTCGAGGTGTATGCGGAGCCTGGCCTGCTGCCCGCCGCCGGCGGGCTGGCCGGGGTGCTCGACTCGCTGCTGATGGCGCTGCCGGACCGGGGGTACCTGGCGATCATGGCTTACCTGGACCGGGACGGTGAGGCGGCCGCCACCGGGCTCCGGGATGCGCTGGCCAGCCGTACCACCCACCCGGTCACCTTCGGCTGGGGCCCGCGGTTCCTGCACTCGACCGGCCAGTACCACAAGGGCGGCCCGCAGAACGGAGTGTTCCTGCAGATCACCGGCGCGGTACACGGCGACGTGCAGGTTCCGGGGCGGGACTTCACGCTGGGCAGGCTCCAGCTCGCCCAGGCGCTCGGCGATATCGGGGCGCTGCACCAGCGCGGCCGGCCAGCGGTCCGGCTGCACCTGCGGGACCGCGCGGCCGGGCTGGCCCAGGTTCTCGACGCCGCCCAGGCTGGCGCGACGGGATCGGGCCGGTGAGCGCGGTCAACCCGCTGCGGGATCCCAGGGACCGGCGCATCCCGAGGGTGGCCGGGCCGTGCGTCCTGGTGCTGTTCGGCGTCACCGGTGACCTTTCCCGCAAGAAGCTCATGCCGGCCGTCTACGACCTGGCCAACCGGGGGCTGCTGCCGCCGGGGTTCTCCCTGGTCGGCTTCGCCCGCCGGGACTGGGAGGACGAGGACTTCGCGCAGGTCACCCACGACGCGGTGAAGGAGCACGCGCGCACCCCGTTCAACGACACCGTCTGGCAGCAGCTGGCGGAGGGGATCCGGTTCGTGCCCGGTGAGTTCGCCGACGACGCGGCCTTCGACCGGCTCGCCCAGACGGTAGCTCAACTGGACACCGAGCGCGGCACCGGCGGCAACTACGCGTTCTACCTGTCCGTGCCGCCGAAGTTCTTCCCTGACGTGGTGGCGCAGCTCAAGCGCTCGGGCCTGTCCTCGCCGCCGACCGGTCCGGACGGGCACCGGCCGTGGCGGCGGGTGGTGATCGAGAAGCCGTTCGGCCACGACCTGGCCAGCGCCCGGCAGCTCAACGAGATCGTGAACTCCGTGTTCGGCTCGGACTCGGTCTTCCGTATCGACCACTACCTGGGCAAGGAGACGGTCCAGAACATCCTCGCGCTGCGGTTCGCCAACACGATGTACGAGCCGATCTGGAACCGCAGCTACGTGGACCACGTCCAGATCACCATGGCCGAGGACATCGGGATAGGCGGCCGGGCCGGCTACTACGACGGGATCGGCGCCGCCCGCGACGTGATCCAGAACCACCTGATGCAACTGCTGGCCCTGACCGCGATGGAGGAGCCGGTCTCCTTTGACGCCGCGGCCCTGCGGGCCGAGAAGGAGAAGGTGCTGTCGGCGGTCCGGCTGCCGGAGAACCTGGCCACCGGGACCGCCCGCGGCCAGTACGCGGCCGGCTGGCAGGGCGGCATCGAGGTCCCCGGCTTCCTGGAGGAGGACGGGATCGCCCCGGACTCGCATACCGAGACCTACGCCGCGGTGAAGCTGGGCGTGGACACCAGGCGCTGGGCGGGCGTCCCGTTCTACCTGCGCACCGGCAAGCGGCTGCCGCGCCGGATGACCGAGATCGCGCTGATGTTCCAGCGGGCACCGCACCTGCCGTTCAACGCCACCGACACCAAGGAACTCGGGCACAACGCGATGGTGATCCGGGTGCAGCCGGACGAGGGCGTGACGGTCAGGTTCGGCTCCAAGGTCCCCGGCTCCGCCATGGAGGTCAGGGACGTGAACATGGACTTCGCCTACGGCGAGTCGTTCACCGAGAACAGCCCGGAGGCGTACGAGCGGCTGCTGCTCGACGTGCTCATCGGCGACCCGCCGCTGTTCCCGCGGCACCAGGAGGTGGAGCTGTCCTGGGAGGTGCTCGACCCGGTCGAGGAGTTCTGGGCGGAACACGGCAAGCCGGATCAGTACCCGGCCGGGTCGACCGGCCCGGCGAGCGCGGACGCCCTGCTGGCCAGGGACGGCCGGGCGTGGCGGAGGCTGTGACATGACGATCGACCTCACCGACACCACCACCAGCGCGATCAACGACGCGCTCCGCCAGGCGCGGTTGCGCCTGGGCGGGGTGGCCAGCGGGATGGTGCTCACCCTGGTCATCGTGACCAACGAGAGCGAGCAGTACGACGCGGTCCGGGCGGCCAGCGCGGCCGGCCGCCAGCACCCGTGCCGCATCATCGTGGTGATCATCCGCCGGCCCGAGCAGCGGTCCCGGCTCGACGCCGAGATCCGGGTCGGCGAGACCAGCCCGGGCGAGACGGTGCTGCTGCGCATGTACGGGCCGCTCGGCCAGCACGCGGACTCGGTGGTGGCCCCGCTGCTGCTGCCGGACACGCCCGTGGTCACCTGGTGGCCGGACACCGTGCCGCCCATCCCGGCGCAGGACCCCATTGGAGCGCTCGCCCAGCGGCGCATCACCGACGCCGCGGCGGCCGGCTCGCCCCGCGACGCACTGACCTTGCTCGCCGCCGGGTACCACCCCGGCGATACCGACCTGGCCTGGACGCGGGCCACGCCTTGGCGGGCGCTGCTGGCGGCCACCATGGACCAGCCGTCCGGGGAGGTCGCCGGTGGCACGGTCAGCGCCATGGCGGGCAACCCGACGGCCGACCTGATCGCGTCCTGGCTGTCGCACGCGTACGGCGTCGACGTGGTGGCCCAGCCGTCCGCCGGGCCGGGAATCACCGAGGTCAGCTTCACCACCAGCGACGGGGAGATCGTGATCACCAGGCCGGACGGGCGGGTCGCGCACCTGTGCCGTCCGGGCCAGCCCGAGCGCCGGGTCGCCCTGCACCGCAGGGAAACGCCCGAACTGCTGGAGGAGGAACTGCGCCGGCTCGACCCCGACGAGGTGTACGCCGAGACCCTCGCCCGGTTCCTGAAGACCGGGGCCACGGCGCCGTGACGAAGGAACGGGGCCGTAGGCCATCGGGGGGTTCCAGGGGGGTCGCCCCCCCAGGCCAGCACGGTTCTTCCCCGTGAGCCCGCCCGAGGTCATCGTCCACCACGACGCGGGCCTGCTGGCCAAGGCGGTCGCGGCGCGGCTGGTTACCAAGCTGGTGGACGTCCAGGCCGCGACCGGCCGCACGTCGCTGGTGCTCACCGGCGGCGGGATCGGTACCGCCGTGCTGACCGAGCTGGCCGCCGCCCCGGCCCGGGACGCGGTCGACTGGCGCCACCTGGACATCTGGTGGGGCGACGAGCGGTTCCTGCCCAGCGGTGACCCGGAGCGCAACGAGGCCGCGGCGCAACAGGCCCTGCTGCGCCACCTCGACATGGACCCGGCCCGGGTACACCGGATGCCCGGCACCGACGGCCCCGACGGGCCCGATCCTGAGGCCGCGGCGGCCCGCTACGCCGCCGAGCTCCGCGCCGCCGCCCGTCCCGAGGACCACGGCCTCGTCCCTGGGTTCGACGTCCTGATGCTCGGCATCGGCCCCGAGGGGCACGTGGCGTCCCTGTTCCCCGCCATGCCCGCGCTGTACGACGACCGGAGCGTGGTCGCGGTCCGTGGCGCGCCGAAACCACCGCCGATCAGGCTGACGCTCACGCTGCCCTCGATCCGCAGCGCCCGGGAGGTGTGGGTGCTCGCCGCGGGCCAGGAAAAGGCCGGGGCGGTCCGGCTGGCCCTGTCGGACGTGGGCCCGGTTCAGGTGCCCGCGGCGGGCGCGCGGGGCAGGCAACGGACCCTGTTCCTGCTCGACCGCGGCGCGGCAAGCCGGCTGCCGCCACAGCTCGGCCGGATCGCCTCGCCCTGATCCGGGCCACGGGATCCCTATCCGTTTCGCCCCGATCCGGCCGGGTACGACCGATCCGGCTAGGATCTCGCCGTGCCTCCCCTGTCCCGGCTCGCGGCGCGCCGCGACCATCTTGTCGTCTGCGGTGACGACGCCCTCGCCGCCCGGGTCATCGAGGAACTGACCACCACCTACGGCGAAGAGGTGACGGTCCTGCTGCGATCCAGGGAACAGGACCAGGGGCCACGCATCGCCCGGCTGCCCAAGGTGCGGATCATCGAGCGGGCGGACCTGGACGCCAGCGCCTTCACCGCCGCCGGGGTCCAGTCGGCCAGGTCGCTGGCCCTGCTGCGCCAGGACGACCTGGGCAACTTCCACGCGGCGCTGCGCGCCCAGGAGCTCAACCCGGAACTGCGCCTGGTGATGGCCATCTTCAACACCAGCCTGGGCGAGCGCATCAGGACGTTCTTCCGCGACTGCGCGGTGCTGTCAGGTTCGTCCATGTCGGCGCCGTCGTTCGTGGCAGCGGCCCTGGGTGAGCCGGCGCCCAGCCATATCAGGATTGCCGGGCGCACGCTTTTCGTGGCGAGGCGCACCGACATCCATGCCCGGCGCGTGGTCTGCGGGCTGGCGATGACAGAGGATCCGCAGTCCCCGGGGCTGCTGCCGCAGGACGAGGCCCGTGCGGACCTGGTGCTCGCGGTGGCGGACGGCGCGCCCCGCAACCTGCTCGCCCGGCAGCGCCGGCACCCGGTGCGCGCGGTCGCCGGCCTGGCCAGGCACCTGCTCTGGAACAGGCTGGGGCTGGCCTTCGGCGTGTTGTTCGCCATTCTGCTCACCGGGTTCCTGCTGCTCCTCACCGCGAGCCACTTCTCCCTGGCCAATGCCGCCTACCTGACCGGCCTGGATGCCGCGGGCGCCGCGGTCAGCGCGCCGGGTTATCCCGCGTCGGAGAAGATCGCGCAGGTGCTGCTCACCTTCGACGGGCTGGCGTTCCTGCCGGTGCTCACCGCCGTGGTGGTCGGCGCGCGGCTGACCGGGTCGCTGCGGCACAAGGAGCGCCCGCTCAACGACCATGTCATCGTCGTGGGGCTGGGGAACGTCGGCACCCGGATCGTCGGCCAGCTGCACGACCTGGGTATCAGCGTGGCCTGCGTGGACAAGAGCGAGAACGCGGCCGGGGTGGCCATGGCCCGGCGGCTGGGGCTGCGAGTGGTGATCGGCGAGACGCACCGGGAGGACATACTGCGCGCGGCCGGGGTCGCCACCTGCCAGGCCCTGGTCTCGGTGACGAACAGTGACAGCGTCAACCTGGAGACGGCACTGCACGCCCGCGCCCTGGCCAGCGAAATCCGGATCGTGCTCCGGCTCGGCGACGACGACCTCGCCGCGCGGGTCCAGCGCAGCGTCGGCCACACGATCTCCCGCAGCGTGCCCTACCTGGCGGCCCCGTCTTTTGCCGCGGCCATGCTCGAGCACCAGGTACTGCGCACGATCGCGGTGGGCCGGCACGTGCTGCTGATCGCCGATCTCGGGGTGGGCACCGGCGCCGAGCTGGACGGGGCGGCGGTGCAGACGGTGCACCAGACCGGCCTGGTGCGGGTGCTGGCGGTGGAACCGGCCGGGGGCGGCCCGGTGAATTGGTCCCCCGCCGGGGACCTGCGCCTGGGTGCCCAGGACCGGCTCTACGTGATCGCCACCCGGGCCGGGCTGTCCCGGGTTCTTGCCAGGAGCGCGCACCCCGGCTGAGTACCCGAGCCTGCCGCCGACCATGTAAAACGATTTCGACCGCGCCAAAACCTGGGTCTCCCCAACCGCGGCTCACGGCGTTACCCTCAGGGCAGGTCTTCCCCGTGGTTCTGCAAAGCCACATGTGAAGACGGAGGAAGGTCTCCTTGGCCGCTCTGATCGCTCGACTATCAGGTCGCGGCCATTGCACGGCTTCCACTCAATTCCAGTGTCCTCTTCGCCGCCTTGAAGGTCTGCCCGCGACTTGGTGGACGCACCCCTCGACAGGAGGAAGAAGTTGACGGTTAACGACGACCGACTCATCGTCATGGCACCAGCGGCAGACCCGGCACCTCTCGGGCTTGCCGCCTTTGCGCTGACCACGTTTTTGCTCTCGGCGGCGAACGCCAACTGGATGGGCAGTGCCAGCGGTGATGCGTGGCTGGGCTATGCCTTCGCCTACGGCGGGCTGGGCCAGTTGCTGGCCGGGATGTGGGAGTTCCGTAACCGCAATGTGTTCGGTGCTACCGCGTTCTCCACCTATGGCGGGTTCTGGATCGGCCTGGGCCTGTGGGCGCTGCTGGTGGCCCCGACGGCGGGCCCGAAGGCTGGCAAGGATGTCGCCTGGATTCTGCTGGCGTTCGCGATCTTCAACACCTACATGCTGCTGTGGAGCAGCATGGTGAACACCGCGGTGTTCGTGGTGTTCCTGACCCTGGAGGCGACCGAGGTCGTTCTGTTCATCGGGAACTTCGCGGCCAACGCGAACATCGTCAAGATCGGTGGCTACGTGGGCATCCTGACCGCGCTGTCCGCCTGGTACGCCTCGGCCGCCGGGGTGGGCAACGGCATGGCCGGGCGGGTCCTCCTTCCGGTGGGCCAGCCGTTCATCAAGCCGTCTTCCTGACGAAAGATCCACAGCTGATCCCGGGGGCGGGCCCGCCCCCGGGATCACGCCTCTTTCCTGGGTAGCGTGAGACTACAGATCAGCCGGTTACCAGGGAAGGACCGCGGTGGACCTGCACGAACAGCGCCAGCTTGACAAGGCCAGGCAGATGGCCAAGGTCAAGGCGCGGACGCGGCCGTGGCGCGCGATCATCGCGCTGGTGCTCGCGGTGGCGATCGGGATCCTCGCGAGCACGGCCGACCGTGACTTCGAATGGTGGACCGGGCACGGTCACGTCGGGAGCAAGATTGTCGCCGCCTCGGCCACGGCCGCGTTCTGCCTGTTTGCGATTGTCGCGATTCTGGGGCTCGCCCGCCGGGCGCGTGAGGCTCTCCAGCCGGTCACCGGCTCGGCGCACGCGGCGGTGGTCCGGTACGCGATCGTCCTGGCCGGGGCCATTCTCACGTTCGTTATCGCACTGGCGCTGTTCAAGGTCCCCGTCGGCCAGCTCATCGTCGGTGGTGCGCTCACCACGATCCTCATCGGGATCGCTGCACAGCAGTCGTTGGGTAATATCTTCGCCGGGCTCGTCCTGCTGCTTTCCCGGCCTTTTAACGTGGGCGAGGCCATCCAGTTGCGCTCCGGGGCGATGGGTGGCCTGATCGAAGGCACCGTGACCGAGATCGGTATTACCTACCTGCGCCTTGACAGCGCCGACGGGCCCATGTCACTGCCGAACGCACAGGTACTCGCGGCGGCCGTCGGCCGCCCCGCCAAGCCTGGCGGCACCCCGGCCAAGCCCGGAACCGCCAACGGCCGGCAATCGGCCTCCGCAACACCCGCGGACGCTCCCACGGCAGCCCCCGGTGCGTCCCCCGACGGGCAGCAGGCCGGCCCCGCCGACCTGGGCCTGGCCGGCCAGCCGCATACGGTCCCCGCCCCCGAACGCCAGCCAGCCCAAGACGCAAGACCCCCCGAAGGCTAATCTGGAACCGGTAGGCGCCGACGGGCCAGCCCAAGGCCCGTCCGTCCCTGAGCTGGCCCGAGTCCCCGGCCAAGCCACACCAACGCCAGCGAGCACGAACGACCGAGCCAGGGTTTTCGCAAACCCTGGCTCGCCTAACGAAGGCAGCGAACAGCATCGGCCGCGCCGCCACCGCCTCAGCCGTGGGTCGACTCGTACTTGGCGACGACGTCCGCGGGAATGCGCCCGCGCTCGCTCACCGTGAACCCATTCGCCTTCGCCCACGCGCGGACCTGCGCACTGTGCTTACGGTGCGCAGCCGTTCTCCGCTTTGTCCGTACCACTCGCGCCGATGGCTTACGGGCGTGTGACGCATAGCGGCTGACGGACTCGTCGAACTTTTCGCTGTGCTTCAGGCAAAGGTCGATCTCATAGTCCCGGCCGTCGATGCTGAACCTGCGCAACCTGTGCTGGCCCGCCGGAATCTCTTTCGAGTCGTAGTCGCACGCGTATGTGACTGAAACCTTCTGTGCCACTCCTGACCCCCCCTTCCCCTTGTGGCAAATATATCCTCCCTGCGGCGGCTCAACCGTAACGACACCCAGGTCAACCCTGCTGAGGGAACGGTGGGAGCCGTACTTGGCATACTCTGAGTGATGCTTTGAACGCCATTCGCGGCTACCGGGGCCGCCGGCGGCCCGCGGCGAACTATCGTGCCTGCTGGGCGGCCGCAGGCCAGAGGCCTTCAACGGGTGAGAACGTCAATACGGCCGGGCTATCTTCGGCGCCCGCGTACTCCGCGCTCAGCGGGCGGGGCGGCCATAAGGGAAGGAATCGGGAGAAGGGTCGCTTTCCTCCCGGCCGCCGCCACGGCGCCGCCCGCGCCCTTCGCCGGCTCCGCGTGCACCGCCGGGAACGGGCGCCACGTATGGCCGCGCGGGCGAATAGCCGGCATTGCCGGGCGGGCCCTGGTAGTCCGGGCCGTCAATGGCCGGATCCGAAGGCCCGGTCGGGTAGTCGCCGGTGGGCGGCTCCGCGCGGTATCGCGCCGTCATCGGCTCCTCGGCGTAGCCGCCACGGGGATCGTCGGGATAGCCGCCGGTGTGCCGCTCCTCCGGGTAACCACGGGTGAGCGGGTCGTCCGGGTAATCGCCACCGTGCCGTTCCGCCCGGTGCCCGCCGCTGCGTGGCTCGTCCGGGTATCCGCCGGCCGATAGCGGGTCGCCGTGGTGCCCGCCGGACAGGTCCGCCCGGTAGCCGCCGGGAAGCGAGTCAGCCCGGTAAGCGCCGCCGCGCGGCTCATCCCGGTAGCCGGCCGAGAGCGGGTCGTCCGCGTAGCCGCTGGGGAGCGGGTCGTCGTGGTGCCCGTCGTCTCGGGGCGCGGCCCGGTAGCCGGCCGAGAGCGGGTCGTCCGCGTAGCCGCTGGGGAGGGGGTCGTCGTGGTGCCCGCCGGGCAGGTCCGCCCGGTAGCCGCCGGGAAGCGAGTCAGCCCGGTAAGCGCCGCCGCGCGGCTCATCCCGGTAGCCGGCCGAGAGCGGGTCGTCCGCGTAGCCGCTGGGCAGCGGGTCGTCCTGGTGCCCGCCGTGCCGGTCTTGCCGATGGCTGCCGTCGCGGTGCTCCTGGCTCAGCAGGTCGCCGCGGTACACCCCGGTCGGCGGCTCGTCACTGTATTTGTCCCCGCGCTCCTCGCGGTAACCGCCTGGGCCGCCGGGAAGGCTGTCGTCCGGGTAGACGGCCCGGGTCTCCTGCTCATACCTCCCGTGCGCACCGGTGCGCACGTACCCTCCCGGGCTGCCCGCCGGGAATCCTGGGTCGGAGTAGCCGGTGTCGGGCTCGGGCGCCAGGCCACGGTCCGGGCCGTCGCGCTGCTCGGTCCTGCCGTAGTCGCCTGAGCCGAAGTCACCGGGACCGTACTGGCCGGAGGCATGACCCGCGCCATGCCCGGTCCCGCCCTGCTGGCCCGGCATGCTGCGCAGTTCGGTGGCCCGCCGGTCGTCGTGCGGGCCCCCCGCGTCCCTGGTGTCGCCATGGGGTCCGCGCTGCAGCGCCTCGACCATCCGGGGCAGGTCGGCGATCGGCAGCCGGAACGTCCCGGTGCAGGTGCCGCCCTGCCAGATGCTGAACACGGCCACCCCCGTGTCCGCGTACCAGCTCAGCCGCATGCTGCGTGATTCGCCCCTGACGTCAAAATAGACCTCGCCAAGCCGGGGCAACGGTGCTGCGTCCGACGCCGACATGCTGCCCATGGTGACCCTCGATCCTCAGCTTTGTCCAGTTGGTGATCGTTTATCGGCAACCAGTAACCCTGCGCTCGCAGTTGGGCCTGCCTGATTCTCTCGCCTGCCTGCGGAACGGTCATAGCGGATGGCACAATTGAGCGTCGGTTCGGTTGAACCGGCTGGCTTCGTCGGGACGGCAGGCGCGCAACGGCCCCCGCCCGTCCGGCGCCTTGATTGCCCCCGGAACTCCTGGCGCGCGCAGCGCTGCGCGCGTATCCGTATGCGTGGGAACACGAGGGCGGCGTAGTGCGTTGGATGGATGGACGGGGTAAATGCCGCAACAACATGCGACCGCGTGTCCGTCCAACACGGCGTTTGCTGGGCTGAGGAACACACGGAAATTAGAGGAGACCGATTCATGTCTGAGGTACGTCGGCAGGTGGCCATGCCTCCACGGCCGAGCTGGGCCTGGCAAGACGCCGGCGCGTGCCGAGGCAAGGATATCGTGCTCTTCTTCGGGCCGGACGGAGAGCGTCAGCCAGAGCGTGAGGTGCGGGAACGCAAGGCAAAGGCGGTATGCGCCGCATGCCCGGTGCGTGCGGAATGCCTCACCTATGCCGTTTCCCGGCCAGAAAAGTACGGTACCTGGGGTGGCCTGAATGAGGAGGAGAGGGCCTCCGAACGGCGCCGCAGGATGCGCCGCGCCAACGCCGCCTAAGTGCGGCCACGGCACAGCTAGCCATTCCAGCAGCCCTCGGCTGGCCAGCCGCGCAGTGGTGAGTCCCCTGCGGGTGCTCCGGCCGAGACCGGCGATAATGGGCCTATGGTCTGCTCTGCCTGCCGGGCCACGCATCACGAAGAGTGCCCGGGCGGTAACTGGTGTGACTGCCAGCACAAGCCACGGATCAAGTCGCCCGAGCCACCGATGGCCTGGATACGGCAGGGCTAGCTCTGCTGGCCGTGCTGGACGCCTGGACTGGGTGTGATCGGGATTTTTTCGGGAAACTCCCGATGAGCGACAAGCGGCGCGGGCGGGCGTAGGTTCGTGGGAACATTTTCTGCGAGGCATGTGGTTGCAGGGGCTGTACGGGCGTGACCGGCTACGCTTAACCGGATGGGAGCCTTCCTGTGAGAGTGAGCGCGACCAAGCCTACGTACCCCGAGCAGGTCACGGCGGGGGACGCTGAGGAGGCGGCGCGGCGGCAGGTACTCGCTGCACAGGCCGTGCAGGCCGCGAAGGATCTGGCGGATGCCCCGGCACGCGAGGTCATCGCGTGGGCGGTGGAGACGTTCGCCGAGCGTGTCTGTATCACCTCCTCCATGACCGACGCGGTCATCATCCACCTGGCGGCCCAGGTCAAGCCCGGCATCGACGTGGTCTTCCTGGACACCGGTTACCACTTCCCGGAGACCATCGGGACCAGGGACGCGGTGGCGCAGACCTACCCGATCAACCTCATCAACGTGACCCCGTCCCGCACCGTGCCTGAGCAGGACGCCGAACTGGGCCCGCGACTGTACGGCCGCAACCCCGACCTGTGCTGCTACCTGCGCAAGGTGGTCCCGCTTGAGCGGGCGCTTGATCCCTACGACGCGTGGATCACCGGTGTGCGCCGCGAGGAGACCGACGCGCGCAGCGACACCAAGGTGGTCGAGTGGGATCCCAAGCGCGCGATGGTCAAGGTCAACCCGATCGCCGGCTGGACCCAGGAAGAGGTGGATGCCTACATCGCCGAGCACGGGGTGGTACTGAACCCGTTGGTCGACGAGGGCTACCCGTCGATTGGCTGCGCCACCTGCACGCTGCCGGTCAAGCCCGGCGCCGACCCGCGCAGCGGCCGCTGGGCGGGCACCGGAAAGACCGAATGCGGCCTGCACGTTTAGGGGGCTGGTGGGCGTGGTGACCCTGGGCCCGCGGGTCACCCATGAGGTCCGTCAACCAGGTGCCGGAGCTGGCCGGTCACGACGTGGCTGCCGATCCGGCACTGCTGGAGGCCGTGGACCGGGAGGGCGCCGGCTGGGCCGCCGGCGGGCTGCACGAGCTAGGGCTGCTGGCCGGCCGCCCAGAGACCGCCGAGCAGGCCCGCCTTGCCAACGAGCACCCGCCGGTACTGCGCACCCACGACCGGTTCGGCGAACCGCATCGACGAGGTCGAGTTCCACCCTGCCTGGCATGCCCTGATGGACACCGCGGTCAGCCACGGCCTGCACGCGGCACCGTGGGCGGACCCGCGGCCCGGCGCGCATGTGGCCCGGGCCGCGAAGTTCTACGTCTGGACCCAGGCCGAGGCCGGGCACGGCTGCCCCATCTCGATGACCTACGCCGCGGTGCCCGCGCTGCGGCATGCCCCCGGCCTGTCGGCCAGGTTCGAGCCGCTGCTCACCGCCTGCGCCTACGATCCGGGGCTGCGCCCGCCCGAGGGCAAGCGGGGCCTGCTGTCCGGCATGGCCATGACCGAGAAGCAGGGCGGCTCCGACGTCAGGGCCAACACCACCCGCGCGGAGCCCGTCCCGGCCGCCGGCGAGGGTGCCCACCTGCTCACCGGGCACAAATGGTTCTGCTCCGCGCCCATGTGCGACCTGTTCCTCACGCTCGCCCAGGGCCCGGCCGGGCTGACCTGTTTCCTGCTCCCCCGGGTGCTGCCCGACGGCACGCGCAACGGGATGCGCCTGCAGCGGCTCAAGGACAAGCTCGGCAACAGGTCCAACGCCTCGGCCGAGATCGAGTTCGACGGCGCGCTGGCCTGGCAGGTCGGCGAGCCCGGCCGTGGCGTGGCCACGATCATCGCGATGGTCAGCGCGACCAGGCTGGATTGCGTCATCGGCAGCGCAGCGGGCATCCGCGCAGCCACGGTCGCCGCGGTGCATCACGCCAGCCACCGGCTGGCGTTCGGCAAGGAACTCGCCGCGCAGCCGCTGATGGCGAACGTGCTCGCCGACCTGAGCCTGGAATCCCAGGCCGCCACGGTGCTGGCCTTCCGCCTCGCCGGCGCGGCGGACCGGGCGGCGCGCGGGGACGCGGGCGAGGCGGCACTGCTGCGCGTGGCGCTGCCCGCAGCCAAGTACTGGGTGTGCAAGCGCTTCCCGGCGCACGCGGTCGAGGCGCTCGAATGCCTCGGCGGCAACGGGTACGTGGAGGAGTCCGGCCTGCCGCGGATCTACCGGGAGGCGCCGCTGAACTCGATCTGGGAAGGCTCGGGCAACGTGACGTCGCTCGACGTGCTGCGGGCGCTGGCCAGGACCGAGGGCGCGGCCGACGCGCTGCTCGCCGAGCTGGACGCCGCCGCGGGCGCGGAGGAGGCCCTGGACGGCGCCACGGCCGCCCTGAAGGCACAGCTGACCGGGCTGGCGGCTGCGAACAGCCTGGAGGCGCAACACGAAGCCAGGCGGCTGGCCGGGCAGATCGCGGTCACCCTGGCGGCGGCGCTGCTCGTGCGGCACGCGCCGGGCGCGGTCTCCAGCGGGTTCTGCGCGTCCCGGCTCGGCCCGCAGGCGCTCGGCGGCCCCGGAGCACCGTTCGGCACTCTGCCTGCCGGGCTCGACCTGGCAGCCATCACCGACCGCGCCCGCGCCGAGGCGGCGGGCGGGGCCCGGTGATGCGGCACTGGCCCGGAACCCCTTACCCGCTGGGCGCCACCTGGGACGGCGGCGGCACCAACTTCGCGGTGTTCTCCGAGGTCGCCGAGGCTGTGGAACTCTGCCTGTTCGACGGCGGCGACGGCTCTGCTAGCACCGACCCCACCACCCCGCACTCTGCTAGCCCTGGCCCCACCACCCGCACTCTGCTAGCCCTGGCCCCACCACCCCGCCCAATCGCACCGAGACCAGGATCGGGCTGACCGAGGTCGACGGATTCGTCTGGCACGGTTACCTTCCCGACGTGACCCCGGGGCAGCGTTACGGCTACCGGGTGCACGGGCCTTACGCGCCCGCCGAGGGGCACCGGTGCAACCCGGCGAAGCTGCTGCTCGACCCGTACGGCAAGGCGGTGGACGGCGACGTCACCTGGAACGAGGCGGTGTTCGGGTACCGGTTCAACGACCCGGCCTCGCCGAACACTACGGACAGTGCCCCGTACATGCCGGTCAACGTGGTGATCAACCCGTTCTTCGACTGGGGCGACGACCGGCCGCTACGCACCCCCTACCACGAGACCGTGATCTACGAGGCGCATGTCCGCGGCCTGACGATGCGCCACCCCGACCTGCTCCCCGAGGAGCGCGGCACCTACGCCGGGCTGGCCCACCCCGCGGTGATCGAGCACCTGACCGGGCTCGGGGTGACCGCCGTGGAACTCATGCCGGTGCACCAGTTCGTGTCCGAGCATGCGCTGCAGCAGCGGGGCCTGACCAACTACTGGGGCTACAACACCGTCGCGTTCCTCGCGCCGCACAACGGGTACGCCGCCGCCCGCCAGCCCGGCGGGCAGATCTCCGAGTTCAAGGCGATGGTGCGGGCGCTGCACGACGCGGGCATCGAGGTGATACTCGACGTGGTCTACAACCACACCGCCGAGGGCGACCACCGCGGCCCCACGCTGTCGTTCCGCGGCATCGACAACGCCGCCTATTACCGGCTCAACGACGACGACCGCACCTACTACGTGGACTACACCGGGTGCGGTAACAGCTTCAACGTGCGCTCGCCGCACGCCCTGCAGCTCATCATGGACTCGCTGCGCTACTGGATCCTCGAAGCGCACGTGGACGGGTTCCGGTTCGACCTGGCCTCGGCGCTGGCCAGGGAACTGCACGACGTGGACCGGCTGTCCGCGTTCTTCGACCTGGTCCATCAGGACCCGGTGGTGTCCCAGGTGAAGCTCATCGCCGAGCCCTGGGACGTGGGTGAGGGCGGCTATCAGGTGGGCAACTTCCCGCCGCTGTGGAGCGAGTGGAACGGCAAGTACCGGGACACCGTGCGCGACTTCTGGCGCGGCGAGCGCGCGGCGCTGCCGGAGTTCGCGTCCCGGCTGTCGGGCTCCAGTGACCTCTACGAGACCAGCGGCCGCCGCCCCGTGGCCTCGGTCAACTTCGCCACCTGCCACGACGGCTTCACCCTGGCCGACCTGGTGTCCTACAACACCAAGCACAACGAGGCCAACGGCGAGGGCAACCGGGACGGCACCGACGACAACCGGTCCTGGAACTGCGGTGTCGAAGGGCCGGACGGCCCGGTGGTGAACGCGCTGCGGGCCAGGCAGCGGCGCAACTTCCTGGCCACGCTGTTCTGCGCGCAGGGCGTGCCGATGCTGCTGGCCGGCGACGAAATCGGGCGCACCCAGCGCGGCAACAACAACGCCTACTGCCAGAACAACGAGGTTTCCTGGGTGGACTGGGAGCTGGCAGGCAGCGAGGCCGGCCTGCTCGGCTTCACCCGCGCTCTGTCCGCGCTGCGCCGCGAGCATCCGGTGTTCCGGCGGCGCCGGTTCTTCCGCGGCGAGCTCGCGGGCGACGGGCACCTGGCGGACATCGCCTGGCTCACCCCGTCCGGCCGGGAGATGGCCGGGGAGGACTGGGGAGCGCACGGGCTCGCCATGACGGTCTTCCTGAACGGCGACGCCATCACCGAGCCAGGACCGCACGGCGAACGGGTCCGCGGCGACTCGTTCCTGATCATGTTCTCCGCGGAGCAGCAGACGCTGGATTTCACGGTGCCTGGTGTCAAGTACGGCGAGCGCTGGACGGTGGTGGCCGACACCGCGACCGACGATCCGGCAGAACTGGCGGACCGGCCAGAGATCGCCGCTGGCGACCACGTGACGCTGACCGGGTTCTCCATGGTCGTGCTGCGCCGCAGCGCGCCCACCGAGCCTGGCTAGCGGTCTGATTGACTGCGGTGATGCGCCAGGCCTATCCGGGCGGCTCCGCCCTGACCGATGCCGCCCTCGCGGCGCTCTACGACTACCCGGACCTGGGCGCGCCGCCAGCGCGCTGGCTGCGGGCGAACATGGTGGCGAGCCTGGACGGTGCGGCCACCGTGGACGGGCATTCCGGCGGCCTGTCCAATGAGGCGGACCAGCAGGTGTTCGCCATGCTCCGGGCGCACGCCGACGTGATCCTGGTCGGCGCGGGCACGGCGCGCGCCGAAGGATACGGGCCGGTGCGGCCTGAGTCCGAGGGGCTGCGCTGGGCCTGGCTGCGGGACGGCAGGCCGCCGTCCCCGCCGATCGCGGTCGTCACCCGCGCGCTCGACCTGGACCTCGGCAGCGCGCTGCTCGCCGACGCTCCCCCGGACGCCCGCACGATCGTCATCACCACCGAGTCCGCCATGCCCGGCCGGCGGGCCGCGGCCGCGCGGACCGCGGAAGTGATCGTCGCGGGCGAGACGAGCGTCGACCTGAAGGCGGCGGTGGACGCCCTGGCCGAGCGCGGGCACCAGCGGATTTCCTGCGAGGGCGGCCCGCACCTGCTGGCTCAGCTTGCCGACGCGGGCCTGCTCGACGAACTGTGCCTTACCATCAGCCCGCTGCTGGCCGGCCCGGGGCCGGCCGGATCGTGACCGGCGGCCTGCCGATGCCGGGCGGCGGCACCCTGCCGTTCACCCTTGCCCACGCGCTGGCGGACGAGGGCCACCTGTTCTGCCGGTACGTGCGGCGCAGCGCCGGCTGATCGCAGGCGCGCGGCGGGGTCACCCCAGGATGTCGCCGAGGTCGAAGCTGACCGGCTCTTCGAGCTGCGCATAGGTGCACGACTGCGGTTCCCGGTCGGGGCGCCAGCGGACGAACTGGGTCGTGTGCCGGAACCTGCGCCCCTCCATGTGGTCATAACGCACCTCGACCACCCGCTCGGGGCGCAGCGGTATGAACGACAGGTCCTTGCCCGAGTTCCACCGGCTGACCTCGGCCTCCCGCGGGGTGCCCACCACGCCCTCCGGCCTTGCCCAGTTCCACGGGTGCCCCTCGAACGTCGTGACCAGCGGCTGCATCTCGGCGAACAGCTCCCGGCGCCTGGCCATCGGGAACGCGCCGACCACGCCCACGCTGGCCAGCTTGTCGTCGCCGGTGTACAGGCCGAGCAGCAGCGATCCGATCGCCTCTTCGCTGGACTTGTGCGTCCGGTAGCCGGCCACCACGCAGTCGGCGGTCCGCTCGTGCTTGACCTTGAACATGACCCGCTTGTCCGGTTCGTACCCGCCGTCAAGCGGCTTGGCGATCAGGCCGTCCAGCCCGGCGCCCTCGAACTGGGAGAACCACCGCCCGGCCAGCTCCCGGTCGGTGGTGGCCGGGGTGACGTGCAGCGGGGCGCGGACCGCTGCGAGAGCGTCTTCCAGGGCGGCCCGGCGCTCGCTGAACGGCCGCTGGGTGTAGTCGGTGTCCCCCAGCGCGAGCAGGTCGAACGCCACGAAGTGGGCGGGAGTCCTGGTGGCCAGCAGGTTCACCCGGCTCGCTGCCGGATGGATCCGCTGCAGCAGCGCCTCGAAGTCGAGCCGGGCGCCTCCGCCGTCAGGGATGACGATCTCCCCGTCGATCACGCACCGTTCCGGAAGCTGCTCGACGACTTCGGTGACGAGCTCGGGGAAGTACCGCGTCATCGGCCGCTCGTTGCGGCTGCCGATCTCCACCTCGTCACCGTCACGGAAGATGATGGACCGGAACCCGTCCCACTTCGGCTCGTAGCTGTACGGGCCGTCGGGTATCTCCTTGACCGCCTTGGCGAGCATCGGCGCGACCGGCGGGCTGACCGGAAGTCTCATTGTCACATCCTCCCCTTGCGCTTCGGCCATGTTCTCATCCGGCACTCCCCCGGTCTCGGAGCGGCTGCCTGGGCGGCCGGTGGTCTCTTGACATCTCGGTGCCAGGCGAGAGGATGTGTTTGATTTAGTTTGTGTTTCTGATGGTTAGTGAGCGAATACGTTCGACAAAGGACAAGGTGAGGGCCGTGGACCGTGATCAGAGCAACCACCTCCCAGCGGCGCCGGGCGGCGCGGCGGCCCAGCCATCACGCCGGCAACTGCTCTACGGCGCCGGGGCCGGCCTAGGGCTTGCGGCGCTTGCCCCGGTGCTGCGGCCGGGGCGCCGCCCGGCCGGCGAGGGCGCCCGGGTGGCCGCCCGCGCCGCGGCGGACCGGTGCCTGGACTTCGGCCAGGACTGGAAGTTCGTCCTGGTGAACCCGAACGGCACCAACGACCCGACCGGCGCGTATGCCAACGCCTACCAGCCGGGCTTCGACGACTCGAGCTGGCAGGCCGTCGACGTCCCGCACGACTGGGCCATCTACCTCACCCCGGTGGACCTGCCCGGCACCAGCAGCGGCACCGGGTTCCTGCAGACCGGCCTGGCCTGGTATCGCAAGCACTTCACGCTGCCACCGTCGCTGGCCGGCCAGCGGATCTCGCTCGAGTTCGACGGCGTCTACATGAACCCCACCGTCTGGCTCAACGGCCAGCTACTGGGGAACCACCCCTACGCCTACACCGGCTACAACTTCGACGTCACCAGCCTGGTGCACACCGACGGGGTGACCGAGAACGTCCTCGCCGTCCAGGTGCCGAGTGCGCAGCCGAGCAGCCGGTGGTACTCCGGCAGCGGCATCTTCCGCAATGTCTACCTGGTCGTCACCGGCCCGGTGCACGTGACGCGGCACGGCACCTTCGTCACCACCCCGGATCTGGAGGGCAGCCTCCAGTCCGGGTACGCGGCCGTGCAGGTCCAGACGGACGTGGCCAACGACGGCAGCGCGGCGGCCACGTGGACCTGGCGCTCACGATCACCGACCCGCGCGGCCGGCCCGCCGGGCAGGGCACGGCCACGGTGAGCGTGCCGGCCGGCCAGGCCCAGTCCGCCACCGTCACGGTGAAGGTGAGCAACCCGGCGCTGTGGTCCACCGAAAGCCCCAGCATGTACGCGCTGCGGACCGAGCTGTCCGTCGGCGGCACGGTGGTGGATGCCACCACGACCCCGTTCGGCATCAGGTACTTCAGCTTCGACTCCGGCACGGGCTTCTCGCTCAACGGCCAGCCAGTGAAGCTGCAGGGAGTGGACCTGCACGCCACCGAGGGCGCGATCGGCTCCGCCGTGCGCTACGACGCGCTGGTGCACCAGATGGAGCTGATGCGCAGCATGGGGGTCAACGCGCTCCGCACCGCGCACAACCCGCCCGCCCCCGAGCTGGTCGGTGTCTGCGAGCAGCTCGGCATCCTGATGATGGTCGAGGCGTTCGACTGCTGGCACACCGGGAAGCTCCCGTTCGACTATCACCTGTACTTCGATCAGTGGAGCGACTACGACATCACCGAGATGGTGAACGCCGCGAAGAACTCGCCCGCGGTGGTGCTCTGGTCGATCGGGAACGAGACCCCCGACACCGGCCTGCCGGGCGGCCCGGCCATCGCGCAGCGGCTGATCGCCGACATCAAGGCCGTGGACACCACCCGGCCGGTGGTCATGGGCTCGGACAAGTACCGCAGCCTGCCGTCCGCTGGCTCGCCCCCGGACCAGATCGTCCGGATGCTCGACGGGCTCGGCGTGAACTACAACACGGCGATGTCGATGGACGCCCTGCACGGGGCCTACCCGGGCGCGTTCTTCTTCTGCTCGGAGACCTGCTCGGAGGAGTCCAGCCGCGGCGTGTACCAGGACCCGCAACTGCTCAATACCGGCGAGAACTACACCCCGGGCAAGCGCGCCACCTCCTCCTACGACAACAACCTGGCCTCGTGGACCATGAGCGGCGAGTACGAGCTGAAGAAGGACCGCGACCGCGAGTTCTGGCAGGGCGGGTTCCTGTGGTCCGGCCAGGACTACATCGGCGAGCCGACCCCGTATGACGTGTTCCCGGTGAAGGCGTCCTTCTTCGGCGCGATCGACACCGCGGGCTTCCCGAAGGACGCCTACTACCTGTTCAAGAGCCAGTGGACCACCGCCCCGATGGTGCATATCGTGCCGATGACCTGGACCGGCTTCCAGCCGGGGCAGCCGGTGTCCGTGTGGGTGTACGCCAACGTCGCGACGGTGGAACTGTTCCTCAACGGGCAGTCCCTGGGCGCGAAATCCTTCGACCAGAAGGTGACCACGTTCGGCCGCCGGTACCTGGAGACCACCGAGCCGACCGGGGACGACTACAACTACCCGTCGGGCAGCTACACCAGCCCGAACGGCAGCACCGGCAAGCTGCACCTCACCTGGACCGTGCCGTTCCAGCCGGGCCGGCTGACCGCGGTCGCCACCCAGAACGGCCGGACCGTGGCCACCGACTCGGTCGTCACCGCCGGGCAGCCGCAGGCGCTCACGCTCACGCCCAGCACCCAGGCGATCCCCGCGGACGGGACCTCGCTGGCCTTCATCGCCGTCGAGATCACCGACCGGGCCGGCGTGCCGGTGCCCGGCGCCGCCAATCCGATCCAGTTCCGCGTCACGGGGCCCGCCATGCTCGCCGGGGTGGACAACGGCCGCCAGGAGAACCCGCAGAGCTACCAGGCATCCTCGGTTCCCGCGTTCAACGGGCGGGCACTGGTGATCGTCGGCTCAGCGCCCCAGGGCGGCCGCGCGGCAGCCCGGCACGGCGACCGCATCACGGTCACCGCAAGCTCGCCCGGGCTGCGCGGCGCCCAGGTGACCCTCGGCTCCGTGGCGGCGCGTGGCCGCCGGGCCGTCACTGCCCGCGCCGCGGCACCGGCCCTCGCGGCGGCGCGCTCCGGTGGGCCCGCGCATGCCGGGTCCGGCCAGCCACCGGCGGCCGACGCGAGCTACTCCGGCGCGCCCGCCACGGTGCCCGCGGCGATGCTGGACGGAGACCTGTCCACCGGGTGGTCGAACTACTACGACAAGGCGCAGACCGCCAACCTGCGCGCGGTGAGCGTCTCCAACCCGGGCGACTGGGTCACGCTGTCGTGGCCGCAGCCGCAGTCCATCGACTCGGCCGTCGCCTACTTCACCACCGGCGGGCCGCTCGCGCTGCCCGCCACGATCGCCGTGTCGTACTGGGACGGCCGGGAGTTCGCGCCCGTGCGGAACCTGGCCATCGACTGGGCCACCGGGTCCAATCAGCCGACCACGCTCACCTTCGACCCGGTCCGCAGCAGCCAGCTCCGGCTGGACATGACCAGCGCGGCGCCGGGCACCGGCGGCGGCTTCCTGATGATCGCCGAGCTTCAGGCACGCAGCGGGGGGTGAAGATCGGATAGCGGTGTTACCCCGGGCGCCGGGGCCCCTGCGAGAATCCATGTTTATGGCCTTGCACACTGACGCCCGGCAGTCGGGCGAGCCGTCCGAATTCGACATCAACCCCGTCTACGTCCGGCTCGCCCAGGAGCCGGTGCCCCGGCACACGCTCCCCCGGCACCAGATGCTGCCCGACACCGCGCTGCAGGTGGTAAGGGACGAGCTGTTGCTGGACGGGAACGCCAGGCTGAACCTCGCCACGTTCGTCACCACCTGGATGGAACCTCAGGCGCGGCAGCTCATGACCGAGTGCCTGGACAAGAACATGATCGACAAGGATGAGTACCCGCAGACCGCGGAACTGGAGGCGCGCTGCGTCAACATCCTCGCCGACCTCTGGCACGCACCGGAGTGCGTGGACGCGACCGGCTGTTCCACCACCGGGTCCAGCGAGGCCTGCATGCTGGCCGGGATGGCGCTGCTGTGGCGCTGGCGCGAGCGGCGCCGCGCGGCGAAGGCGGCGACCGACCCGGGCAGTGCTAGCTCTGACCCCGCCGCCCCGCCCAATCTGGTGATGGGCTCGAACGTGCAGGTGTGCTGGGACAAGTTCTGCCGCTACTGGCAGGTGGAGCCGCGGCTGGTGCCGATGGCACCAGGGCGTTACCACCTGACCGGCCCCGAGGCCGCAGCCCACTGCGACGAGAACACCATCGGCGTGGTGGCGGTGCTCGGGTCCACCATGGACGGCAGCTACGAGCCGGTCGGTGAGATCAACGCCGAACTGGACAAGCTGGCCGACGGTGGCGGCCCTGACGTGCCGATCCACGTGGACGGGGCGTCCGGCGGGTTCGTCGCGCCGTTCCTGCAGCCGGGCCTGGTCTGGGACTTCCGGGTACCCCGGGTGGCCTCGATCAACGCCTCCGGGCACAAGTACGGCCTGGTGTACCCGGGAGTGGGCTGGGTGGTGTGGCGCGAGGCCGGGGCGCTGCCCCGGGACCTGGTGTTCAACGTCAACTACCTCGGCGGCCAGATGCCGACGTTCGCGCTGAACTTCTCCCGGCCGGGCGCGCAGGTGGCCGCCCAGTACTACAACTTCCTGCGGCTCGGCTTTTCCGGATACCAGCGGGTGCAGCAGGCGTGCCAGGACGTCGCTGTGCACATGTCCGGGCGCATCGCCAAGATGGGCCCGTTCGAGCTGATCAGTGAGGGGCGCGAACTCCCGGTGTTCGCGTTCAAGATCGCGGACCCGCAGGCCACTTACACGGTGTTCGACCTGTCCGAGCGGCTGCGCACCCGCGGCTGGCTGGTGCCCGCCTACACCTTCCCCGCGGATCTCACCGACACGGCGGTCATCCGGGTGGTGATCCGCAACGGTTTCGCCAAGGACCTGGCCGACCTGTTGCTGACCGACCTGGATCACCACTGGCGCGCACTGGCAGCACACCCGAACGACTGCGCACCGCTGGTCCCCGAAGGCAAGCGCCAAGGCTTCGCCCACTAGTTCTGATCTGGGGAAGCGACCCCCTGGAACCCCCCGATGGCCTGCGGCCCCTGCGACTTCGTCGCGGGGGCCTTGGCCCTGTCGGCTGGCCTTTAAGCGCGTTAAGCGCGCCTGACCCGGTCGAGCGCTTCGGCCAGGATGGCGGCGCCGTCGGAGTCGGTGCGCCGCTCCTTCACGTAGGCCAGGTGCGTCTTGTAGGGCTCGCTGTGCGGCGGGCCGGGAGGGTTGGCCTCGTCCCGGCCGGCCGGGAAGCCGCACCTGGGGCAGTCCCAGTGCTCGGGGACCGCCGCATCGGTTGCGAAACTCGGCCGTGTCTCATGGTTGTTTGCGCACCAGAAGGACACGCGTATCCGCGGTGCCGCCTCGCCACGTTCCGCCTCGCCCATGGGACCCGCGCCTACGCGGCTCCCGCGGATGGCATTGCCACTACCCACTGACCACCCCTTGCTTAAATCCGCTCACCCGACCAGGAGCGGGCCACGACCCTCAGTGATTGAGCAACAGATTCAGGGCCACGATGCAGAGGAACCAGAGCACTCCGGTGAAGATCGTGAGCCGGTCCAGGTTCCGCTCCACTACGGAGGACGAGCCGAGCGAGGAGGAGACCCCGCCGCCGAACAGGTCCGACAGCCCGCCGCCCTTGCCCTTGTGAAGCAGCACAAGCAGGATCATCAACAGGCTCGTGATGACCAGGACGACCGAAATTGCGATGACCACTGCCGATCTCGTCCTTCCGGGTACCGTGCTCAGGCACCGACGGCCAGTTCCCGGTACCGGCAGATTCTCGCGAATGTACCGGCATCGAGGCTGGCCCCACCGACCAGGGCACCATCGATGGCTGGTTGGGCCATCATCACTGCAATGTTGTCGGCATTAACCGACCCGCCATACAGGATACGCACATTCGCGGCCGCATCGGCGCCGTGAACCGCGGAAACCCGGTCACGGATGGCCGCCGCGGCCTCCTGGGCGTCCTCCGGGCTGGCGACCTCGCCGGTGCCGATCGCCCATACCGGCTCGTAGGCGATCACCAGCCCGGCGACCTTTTCTGCGGGCACACCGGCCAGCGCCCCGTCCAGTTGTGCCGTGGTGTGCGCCAAGTGGCCGCCCGCCTGGCGCACCTCCAGGGTCTCGCCGACGCACAGGATGGGCACCAGGCCCCACTTCAGCGCGGCCTTGACCTTCGCGTTCACCAGGGCGTCGTCCTCGCCGTGGTACTGCCGGCGCTCCGAGTGCCCGGCGAGCACGTAGCCGCAGCCCAGCTTGGCCAGCATGGACCCGGACACCTCGCCGGTGTAGGCGCCGTCGTCGTGCGCGGAGATGTCCTGCGCGCCGTAGCGGATCTCCAGCTTGTCCCCCATCACCAGGGTCTGCACGCTGCGCAGCGCGGTGAACGGGGGCAGCACGGCCACCTCGACGGCCTTGAAGTCCTTGGTGCTCAGCGTGAACGCGAGCTTCTGCACCAGGGCGAGCGCCTCCAGGTGGTTGTTGTGCATCTTCCAGTTGCCGGCGATCAGCGGCATCCGGCCGCCTCCCCCGCTCACGGGCCCGCCTCCAGCGCCGCCAGTCCCGGCAGTTCGAGGCCTTCCAGGTACTCCAGGCTCGCGCCGCCTCCCGTCGAGATATGCGTGAACGCACCGGCTGGCAGTTTGAGATGCCGAACGGCTGCCGCTGAGTCACCGCCGCCGACGACGGTCAGCCCGGTTACGGCGCTGATCGCCTCGGCGACCGCCAGCGTGCCGGCGGCGAACGCGGGAAACTCGTACACCCCCGGCGGGCCGTTCCAGAAGACGGTCTTGGCGTCGGCCAGCTTGCGGGCGAACAGCGCCCGGGTGGCGGGCCCGATGTCGAGCCCCATCTTGCCGTCCGGAATGTCCGGCCCGGGCACGATCTCGGGCTGTGCGCCGGAGTCGAACCGGTCCGCCACCACGTGGTCCACGGGCAGCACCACCTCGACACCGGCCTTGTCCGCGTCGGCGAGAGCGTCGGTGACCTGCGGGATCTGCTCGGCCTGCAGAATCGAGTCCCCGATCTGGTGGCCCTGGGCGGCCAGGAACGTGTACGCCATCCCGCCCGCGATGAGCAGCCGGTCGGCCTCGCCGACGAGGTTTCCGATCACGGCCAGCTTGTCGGAGACCTTGGCGCCGCCGAGCACGACCACGTAGGGGCGGGCCGGGCTGTTGGTGAGCTGCCGCAGCACCGCGACCTCGGCCAGGACCAACTGCCCGGCGGCGTGCGGGAGCAGCCGCGGCGTGTCGTAGACGCTGGCGTGCTTGCGGTGCATGGCACCGAAGCCGTCGCCCACGTACAGGTCGGCAAGCGCGGCGAGGCGGCCCGCGAGTTCACCGCGTACCCCGTCGTCCTTGCTCGTCTCCGCGGGCTCGAAGCGCACGTTCTCCAGCAGCGCGACTTCACCGGTGGCCATGGTGGACGCGATGACGCTGGCCGACTCGCCGGCCACGTCGGCGGCCAGCGTCACCGGTTGCCCGAGCAGTTCCGCGAGCCGGTCAGCCACCGGCCGCAGCGAGGGCCCGCCCGCCGCGCGTGCGGCGTAGTCGTCCCCCTTTGGCCGGCCCAGGTGCGCGCAGACGATGACGCTCGCTCCGCGAGCGAGCAGGTCACGGATCGTCGGCAGGCTGGCCCGGATCCGCCCGTCGTCGCTGATGTGTCAGCACCGTCCAGGGGCACGTTCAGGTCGGCGCGGACCAGGACGGTCTGGCCGGTAACGTCGAGATCCTCAGCGCGCTTCATCGGCCACGAGAGTGCGTAGCGCAGCGAAAACAGGCCGGGTGACGGCGGGCAGCGCTCATCGCAGGCCCGAGCCGACCAGCACAGTCAGGTCGGCGAGCCGGCTGGAGTAGCCGAACTCGTTGTCGTACCAGCCGATGATCTTGACCTGGTCGCCGATGGCCATGGTGAGCGGGGAGTCGAACGTGCAGGACCAGGGCGTGCCCACGATGTCGGAGGAGACAATGGGGTCGGTCGAGTAGTACAGGTAGTTCTTCAGCGGCCCGTCGGCCGCAGCCTGGAACGCCGCGTTGACCTCGGCCACGGTGACCTCGCGCTCCAGTTGCGCCACCAGGTCGGTGACCGAGCCGTCGATCACAGGCACCCGCATCGAGATGCCGTCCATCTTGCCCTTGAGCTCGGGCAGCACCAGCGAGGTCGCCTTCGCGGCGCCGGTGGTGGTCGGGATGATGTTCTGCGCGGCGGCGCGGGCCCGGCGCAGGTCCTTGTGCTGGAAGTCCTGCAGCACCTGGTCGGAGGTGTAGGCATGGATGGTGGTCATCAGGCCCTTGACGATGCCGAAGCTGTCGGCCAGCACCTTGGCCATCGGCGCGACGCAGTTCGTCGTGCACGACGCGTTGGAGATCACGTGGTGCCGCGCTGGGTCGTAGGAGTCGTCGTTGACGCCCATCACGATCGTGATGTCCTCGCCCTTGGCCGGGGCGGAGATGATCACCTTCCGCGCGCCCGCGGTCAGGTGCGCGGCCGCGGCATCCCGGGAGGTGAACCTGCCGGTGGACTCGATGACCACGTCGACGCCCAGGTCGCCCCAGGGCAGGGCGGCCGGATCCCGCTCCGCGAGGATCCGGATCTCCTGTTCACCGGCCCGGATGATGTTGCCGTCGGTGGTCACGTCCACGTCCAGCTTGCCCAGCACCGTGTCGTATTTGAGCAGGTGCGCGTTGGTGGCCGGGTCGGTCAGGTCGTTGGCCGCGACGATCTCGATGGCGCTGTCCTGCCCGCTTGCCTGCGCAGCATGGACGGCGCGCCAGAAGTTCCTGCCGATGCGGCCGAACCCGTTGATGCCCACGCGGATAGTCACGGCGTTGTTCTCCTTGGTGATGTGAGGGCGGACTTGGGCGGCACGTCGAGCCTATCGAACGGCCCTTCCCCTCGGCGGAACGGCCACGCGCGGCAGGCCATTCCCCGTGCCCACGTCAGGACAGCAGCATGTCCGGCGGAAGCTGTGCCTCGGTACCGGGGATGCCCAGGTCACGTGCGCGCTTGTCGGCCATGGCGAGCAGGCGGCGGATCCGGCCTGCGATGGCGTCCTTGGTGAGCTGCGGGTCGGCGAGCTGGCCGAGTTCCTCCAGGCTGGCCTGACGGTGCTCGATGCGCAGCAACCCGGCCACGGTCAGGTGCTCGGGCGCGTCCGCGCCCAGGATCTCCAGTGCCCGCTCCACCCTGGCCCCGGCCGCGACCGCCGCGCGGGCGCTGCGGCGCAGGTTGGCGTCGTCGAAGTTGGCCAGCCGGTTCGCCGCCGCCCGGACCTCCCGCCGCATCCGGCGCTCCTCCCAGGCGAGCATGCTGTCGTGCGCGCCCAGCCGGGTCAGCAGCGCGCTGATCGCGTCCCCGTCCCGCACCACGACCCGGTCCACGCCGCGTACCTCACGTGCCTTCGCGTGGATCTTCAGCCGCCTGGCGGCCCCGGCCAGGGCCAGCGCCGCCTCGGGCCCTGGGCAGGTCACCTCGAGCGCCATCGACCTGCCGGGGCCGGTGAGGCTGCCGTGCGCCAGGAAGGCACCGCGCCAGGCTGCCTCACAGTCGCAGGCCGGGCCGGACACCACGTGCCGGGGCAGGCCGCGCACCGGCCGCCCGTGGTTGTCCACCAGGCCGGTCTGGCGGGCCAGGCTGTCGCCGTCCTTGCGCACCCGGACCACGTACCTGTTGCCCTTGCGCAGGCCGCCGGGCGCGACCACGATCAGGTCGCTCGCGTGGCCGAACACCTCAGCGATGTCCTTGCGCAGCCGCCGGGCAGCGGCACCGGTGTCAAGCTCGGCCTCGACGACGATGCGCCCGCCGGCGATGTGCAGGCCGCCTGCGAAGCGCAGCAGGGTAGACACCTCCGCCTTGCGGCAGCACGGCTTCAGGACCTCAACACGGCTCAGTTCATCTTTGACCAGGCCGGTCATGGCCATTGCTCACTCCCCCTCGAAGATTTCCGCGAACGCCCCTGCCAGCCGCCGCGGATCATGGTGCGGCGACCCGTCACGCATCGCCAGGTCTGTCATCACCAGCCTGCCACCGAGCAGCCCGGCGGCCTTCTCCAATTCGGCGGCGTACCCCCCGGCCGCCCGGCGGTCGGCGAGCACCACGTCCACTTTCATCCCGGGCGCGTGCTCGGCGAGCACCTCCAGGTGGGTATGGGGCGAGAACCCGTCGGTCTCCCCTGCCTGCGGCACCAGGTTCAGCGCGACCACGCGGCGGGCCGGGGTCGCGATCAGCGCCTCCGCCAGTTCGGGCACCAGCAGGTGCGGCAGGATGCTGGTGAACCAGGAGCCGGGGCCGAGCACGACCCAGTCCGCGGTGGCGACCGCGGCAATGGCCTGCGGGCAGGCGGGCGGGTCCGCGGGAACAAGCGACACCGAGCGCACCCGGCCGGTGGTGGACGCGCAGGCAACCTGCCCGCGGACCAGGGTGATCTCCCCCGGCCGCGCCGGGTCGGCGTCTTCCACCTCGGCGACCAGGTCCAGCGGGACCGACGCCATCGGGAGCACCCGCCCGTGCGCACCGAGCAGCCTGCCGACCCAGTCCAGGCCCTGGACGGTGTCGCCGAGAAGCTCCCACAGGGCGACGATCAGCACGTTGCCGACGGTGTGGCCGCCCAGGCCGCCGGGCCCCTCGAACCGGTGCTGTACCACCCGGCTCCAGGTGGTGCCCCAGGCGTCGTCGCCGCACAGCGCGGCCAGCGCCATGCGCAGGTCCCCCGGCGGCAGCACGCCGAAATCGCGGCGGAGCACGCCCGACGAGCCGCCGTCGTCGGCGACCGTCACGATCGCGGTGAGCTGCCGGGTGACCCGGCGCAGCGCGGACAGCGACGCGAACAGGCCATGGCCGCCGCCGAGTGCCACGACCTTCGGGTTGAGTGGCCGGACGGCGGGGACGACAGGAACGTGGCCGCCGTCCGTCATTCACGCCCCAGATCGCGGTGCACCACCTGGGTCCCCAGGCCGGCTTCCTCCAGCCGGAGGCCGAGCTGCTCGGCCATGGTCACGCTGCGGTGCTTGCCGCCGGTACAGCCCACCGCCAGCGTCACGTACTGCTTCCCCTGCCGGCCGTACCCGTCGAAGGTGATCCGCAGGGCCTCGGTGTAGGACTTAAGGAACTCCTCGGCACCGGGCTGTTTGAGCACGTAGTCCCGGACCCGCTCGTCCTGGCCGTTGAGCGGCGCGAGCGAGTCGACCCAGCGCGGGTTGGGCAGGAACCGGCAATCGACGACCAGGTCGGCGTCCACCGGAAGACCGTACTTGTAGCCGAACGAGACGATGCTCACGCGCAGCGCGCTGGCCGCGGGCGTGCCGAAGAAATCGCGCATCCGGGCGCGCAGCTCGTGGACGTTGAGCGCGGAGGTGTCGAGTACCAGGTCCGCCTCCTCCCGGAGCCCGCTCAGCCGCTGCCGTTCGGCGGCGATCCCGTCCACCACCCGGCCGTCCTCCTGCAGCGGATGCGGGCGGCGCACGTTCTCGAAACGCCGCACCAGCGTCTCGTCGCTCGCCTCGAGGAACACCACGCGCGGCCGGATGCCGCGTGAGCCGAGCGCACGGATGCTCGACTCCAGGTCGGTGGAGAACGCCCGGCTACTGCGCAGGTCAATGACGGCGGCGATCCTCGGCAGGGTGCCGTTGGCTCGCATCGCCAGGTCGATCATGGTTGGCAGCAGGCCAGGCGGAAGGTTCTCGATGACATACCAGTCCAGGTCCTCCAGGGACTTGGCGGTCGTGCTTTTCCCCGCACCCGACATCCCGGTGATGATCACAACATCGGCTGCCGGGCTCGCCATCGCGGCCTCTTCCTGCCCGCTCACCTGGCCTGCCCCGGCCAATGCACGCCTCTCACGGCGCCCCCCTGTCGCTGGTTTCGCTGGTCTGCCCGCTCACCCAGGCCCCGCCCTGGCCAATGCATGCTTCTCACGGCGCCCCCCTGCCGCTCGTTTCACCATGCCCCGGTGACAGTGCCGTCAGCACCGCGCTGGCCAGGCGAGGGCCAATCCCGGGTACTTCCGCAATCTCCTCCTCGGTCGCGCCGGCGATCTTGCGTACCGAGCCGAAGTGCCGTAGCAGCGTAGCCCGCCGTGCCGGGCCGAGTCCCGGTACCCCGTCAAGCTCGCTCACCGCCAGGGCCTTTGACCGCTTTGCCCGGTGGTAGGTGATGGCGAACCGGTGTGCCTCGTCCCGCACCCGCTGCAGCAGGTACAGGCCCTCACTGCTGCGCGCCATGATGACGGGGGCGTCCTCGCCGGGCAGCCACACCTCCTCCAGCCGCTTGGCCAGCCCGCAGACGGCAACGTCGTCGATGCCCAGTTCGTCCAGGGCGCGGACCGCGGCATCGACCTGGGCAGGCCCGCCGTCGATGACGACCAGGTTCGGCGGGTAGGCGAACTTGCGCGGCCGGCCGTCGTCGTCCAGGGGCCCGGGCCGCCTGGTGGCCGGGTCGTCCCCGGCCGGGTCGCGGGCCGCGAACTGCCCGGCCGGGTCGCCCAGCGTGTCCAGCTCGCCGGTGGTCTCCCGTTCTTCCAGGTACCGCCGGAACCGGCGGGTGATGACCTCGTGGATCGAGGCGACGTCGCCCTCGCCGCCGGTGCCCTTGATGCTGAACCTGCGGTACTCGCTCTTGCGGGCCAGCCCGTCCTCGAACACCACGGCGGACGCGACGACGTTGGTGCCCTGCAGGTTGGACACGTCGTAGCACTCGATGCGCAGCGGCGCCTCCTCCAGCCCGAGCGCCTCCTGGATCTCGTGCAGCGCCCGGCTGCGGGTGGTCAGGTCGCTGGCGCGGCGCATCTTGTGCTGTGCCAGCGATTCCCCGGCGTTGCGCGCCACGGTCTCAAGCAGCGCCTTCTTGTCCCCGCGCTGCGGTACCCGCAGGCTCACCCGGCTGCCGCGGCGGCGGCACAGCCACTCCTCCACGGCGGCGGCGGCCGGCGGCAGGACCGGGACAAGTACCTCGCGCGGGATGCTGCCCCGGGCCGGCTCGGGATCCGCCGCACCGTCACGGGCATCGCGCATCGCGCCGCGCGCCGCGGGCGAGGCGACGGCGTCCTCGCCGTAGACCTGGCCGAGGAACTGCTCCACCAGTTCGCCCGCGGTGACGTCATCGACCTTGTCCACCACCCAGCCGCGCTGGCCGCGAACCCGCCCGCCGCGGACGTAGAACACCTGCACGGCGGCTTCGAGCTGGTCCTCGGCCAGCGCGATCACGTCGCAGTCGGTCCCGTCGCCGAGCACCACGGCCTGCCGCTCCAGCGCCCGGTTCAGTGCCTGGATGTCGTCCCGCAGCCGCGCGGCCCGCTCGTACTCCTCGGCCTGCGCCGCCTCGCGCATCTGCGCTTCGAGCCGCTTGGTGAACCGGGCCGTCTGCCCGGCCATGAAGTCGCAGAAATCCTCGGCGAGCTGCCGGTGGCCGGCCTCGCTGATGTGGCCCACGCACGGCGCCGAGCACTTGCCGATGTAGCCGAGCAGGCACGGCCTGCCGATCTGCCCGGCCCGCTTGAACACGCCCGCCGAGCAGGTGCGGACCGGGAACACCCGCAGCAGCGTGTCCACGGTCTCCCGGATCGCCCACGCGTGCGAGTAAGGGCCGAAGTAACGGGTGCCGCGCCGCTTGGCCCCCCGCATCACCATGACCCGCGGGTAGTCCTCGCCCAGCGTGACCGCCAGGTAGGGGTAGCTCTTGTCGTCCCGGTACCTGATGTTGAACCTGGGGCTGAACTCCTTGATCCAGGAGTACTCGAGCTGCAGGGACTCCACCTCGGTGCCGACCACGGTCCAGTCCACGCCCGCCGCGGTGGACAGCATCGCCTGGGTGCGCGGGTGCAGGCTGGCGAAGTCGGCGAAGTAGGAGTTCAGCCGGGACCGCAGGTTCTTGGCCTTGCCCACGTAGATGACCCGGCCATGCCTGTCACGGAACCGGTACACGCCGGGCGACTCCGGGATCGAGCCCGGGGCCGGCCGGTAGCCGTGCGGATCAGCCACGGCAGCAACTCTATGCGCGTCCGGCGCCCTCAGGCGTCACCCGGAACCCGTTACCACAAGGTCGGCCGGCACGATCGTGACCGGGAACGGCCGGACGATGTCGAGACAGTCCGCGCCGGTGACTTCCGCGGTCTGCGCGAACCGGCCCCGGCGCAGTTCGAACACGGTCATCGGTGGCTTCTCGGGCCGGGCTCGACGATCCTGGGAGACGATCAGTCCTGGAAGGCCGCCACGGGCGGGCAGGCGCAGACCAGGTTCCGGTCGCCGTAGGCCTGGTCGATGCGGCGCACCGGGGGCCAGTACTTGCCCCGGTGGTCGCCGGCCAGCGGGTAGGCGGCCTCCTCCCGCGAGTACGGGTGCTTCCAGTCGGCGGCCAGCAGCATCGGCGCGGTGTGCGGCGCGTTGGCCAGCGGGTTGTCCTCGCGGTCGTAGTCGCCGGCGGCGACCCGGGCGATCTCCTGCCTGATCGAGATCATCGCCGTGCAGAACCGGTCGATCTCGGCCAGGTCCTCGCTCTCGGTCGGCTCGATCATGAGCGTGCCGGCCACAGGGAACGACATGGTCGGCGCGTGGAACCCGTAGTCGATGAGCCGCTTGGCCACGTCGTCCACGGTGACCCCGGTCTGCTTGGTCAGCGGCCGCAGGTCCACGATGCACTCGTGCGCCACCAGGCCGTCGCGGCCGGTGTAGAGCACAGGGAAGTGCCCGTCCAGCCGCCGGGCGATGTAGTTCGCCGCCAGGATGGCCACCTGGCTGGCCCGGCGCAGCCCGTCGCCGCCCATCATCGCGATGTACGCCCAGGAGATCGGCAGGATCCCGGCGGACCCGTAGGGCGCCGCGGCGACCGGGCCCACGCCGCCCGGGCCGGCGCTGCCGGGGTCCGCACCCGGCGCGGGGCTGCCGGGCAGGAACGGGACGAGGTGGGCACCGACCGCGACCGGGCCGACCCCGGGACCGCCGCCACCGTGCGGGATGCAGAACGTCTTGTGCAGGTTGAGGTGCGACACGTCGGCGCCGAACCGTCCCGGCTTGGCCAGCCCCATCAGGGCGTTCAGGTTGGCGCCGTCCACGTAGACCTGGCCGCCCGCGTCGTGCGCCGCGGCGCAGACCTCGGTCACGGTCTCCTCGAACACCCCGTTGGTGGACGGGTAGGTCAGCATGATCGCGGCGACCTTGCCCGCATGCGCGGCCAGCTTCCCGTGCAGGTCCGCGACATCGATGGCGCCGTCTTTGCCGCATTTGACCACCACGACCCGCAGCCCGGCCAGCACCGCGCTGGCCGCGTTGGTGCCGTGCGCGGACTCCGGGATCAGGCAGATGTCCCGTTGCTGGTCGCCGCGGGCGGCGTGGTAGGCGCGAATGGCCAGCAGGCCGGCCAGCTCGCCCTGGGAACCCGCGTTCGGCTGCAGCGACACGGCCGCGTACCCGGTGATCTCGGCCAGCCACGAGCCGAGGTCGGCGATCAGCCTGGCATAGCCCCGGGCCTGGTCGGCCGGGGCGAACGGGTGCAGGTCAGCGAACTGCGGCCAGGTGATGGGCTCCATCTCCGCCGCCGCGTTCAGCTTCATCGTGCAGGACCCGAGCGGGATCATCGACCGGTCAAGCGCCAGGTCGAAGTCGGCCAGCCGCCGCAGGTACCGCAGCAGCGAGGTCTCGCTGTGGTGCTCGTGGAACACCGGGTGGGCGAGGAACCCGGTGGTCCGCCGTAGCCCGGCCGGGAGCACTCTGCTGGCCTCGACCCCGCCACCCCGCCCAATGCCCGCGCCGGCCAGGCTCACCCCGGCCGGGTCCACATCGGCCAGAGCCGCCACCACGTACCGCAGGTGCTGGTCGGTGGTCGTCTCGTCGCAGGCGGCCTGCACGGTGTCCGGGCCGGCCAGGTAGAGGTTGTAGCCCAGGCGGCGGGCGCGTGCCACGCCCGCCGCGGCGCCGCCGGGGATGCCGGTCACGGCGACGGTGTCGAAGAAGTTCTCGTGCGCGACGGCGCAGCCCGCCGCGCGCAGCGAGGCGGCCAGCACGGCGGCCTTGCGGTGCACGCCGCCCGCGATGGCCGCTCAGCCCGTCCGGGCCGTGGTAGACCCCGTACATCCCGGCGATGACCGCGAGCAGCACCTGCGCGGTGCAGATGTTGCTTGTCGCCTTTTCCCGGCGGATGTGCTGCTCCCTTGCCTGCAGCGCAAGCCGGTAGGCAGGCTGCCCGCCGGCGTCCAGGGACACCCCGACGAGCCGCCCGGGCAACTGGCGCGCCAGGCCGTCACGGACCGCGATGTAGGCCGCGTGCGGGCCGCCGTACCCCATCGGGACACCGAACCGCTGGGTGCTGCCCACCGCGATGTCGGCACCGAGTTCGCCCGGGGGCATCAGCAGGGTGAGGGCCAGCAGGTCGGCGGCGACCGCGACGAGCGCGCCCCGCTCCCTGGCGGCGGCGATCGCCGGCCGCAGGTCGCGCACCTCTCCGGTGGCGTCGGGGTAGGGCAGCAGCACCCCGAACAGTTCCCCGGCCGGCTGTGCCGCCACCTCCTGCTCGGTCACCTCGGCCACCACCAGGTCGATGCCTAGCGGTGCCGCCCGGGTGGCCAGCACCGCGAGCGCCTGCGGCAGGCAGCGGGAGTCGGCCAGGAACACGCTGCCGGTGCGCGCGGCCCGGCGGGCCAGGGTCATCGCCTCCGCGGCGGCGGTGGCCTCGTCGAGCAGGGAGGCCCCGGCGACCGCCAGCCCGGTGAGGTCCTCGACCATGGTCTGGAAGTTCAGCAGCGCTTCCAGCCGGCCCTGGGAGATCTCCGGCTGGTATGGCGTGTAGGCCGTGTACCAGCCGGGGTTCTCCAGGACGTTCCGGCGGATGACGGCCGGCGTCACGGTGCCGTAGTAGCCGAGGCCGATCATGGAGGTCAGCACCTGGTTCTGGTCTGCCAGGGCGCGGAGCCGCGCCAGCGCCTCCGGCTCGGAAACAGCGGGCGGCAGGCCGGCCAGGCTGGCGTCGCCGCCCAGGCCTGGCGGCAGCGCGGCCGCGGTCAGCTCATCGAGCGAGTCGTAGCCGAGCGCGCCGAGCATGTGCGCCTGCTCGGCGGGTGAGGGCCCAATATGCCGTGACGCGAAGTCCATTGCGAGCCTCCAGGGCGGGAGCCACCTGTTGCGGTCTCCCCCTCTGTCGCCACGCTCGCCGCGCCGACTCCAGAGACGCCTGTCCCGTCCGGTCCCTGATGCCTGAGAGGTTCCGGGGAGGTTGCCCCTTCGGCGCCCCGGGCGCAAGCCCGTGGTCTCTCCCGGACGGTGTCACCAGCACGTGCGATCTTACCCGAGCCGCTGCCCTGCGCCCGGTGCCGCGCCGGGGCCGTTCCAGGCCATCGGGGTCCGGGGTGTCCCCGGAGAGCGGAGTGCTCCCCCAGGCCAGCACAACCCCCTAGACCTCGTCCCAGCGGAACACCCGGACCGCGATGGTCGTCAGGACCACGGTCAGGGCGGCCAGGATGCCGATCGGGATGCAGCGCGGCGCCGGCGCCCTCGCCGCGCGCCATGACGTCCTGCATCCCGGTGACCAGGTAGCGCAGCGGCATGACGTAGGAAACGTCCCGCAGCCAGTTCGGTGCGAAGTCGAGCGGGATGAAGGCGCCGCCGAGGAACGCCATCGGCAGGATGATCAGGTTCGCGATGGCCGTGGCCGCCTGCTGGGTCTTGGCGAACGAGCCGACAAGCAGGCCGATGGACATGAAGGCCAGGGTCCCGCAGATCAGCACCGGGATGGCCGCCCACCAGCCCGGGGTCAGCTTCAGGCCGAAGTAGGGCGTGGTGGCGATCAGCAGGAACACGACCAATTGGACCAATGCCACGAGCAGGCTCACTCCGACCCGGGCAAGCACCACGGAACCCGTGCTCACCGGGGCCAGCCGCAGCCGCCGCAGCAGCTTGTTGTGCCGCCAGTTCACCAGCGTGATGGCCGCGCCGAAGGTGGCCCCCGAGGCGATGGCCCAGGCAAGCAGGCCGGGCGCGAGGAACTGAATGGGCTTGAGCGTGGTGCTCTCCACCTGCTTGGTGAGCAGTTGGTAACTGCCCCTTGGCCCGGCCCGTGCCTGGTCCGCCTGCTCCACGATCGAGGAGAAGACCGTCTGCACGATGCTCGCCGTGGTCGGGTCGGCGATCGAGTAGTGCACGACCAGCTGGTTGCCGAGCTGCTGGACCGCCACATCGGCGTCGCCCCGGCGCACCTCGCGGACGGCGGCCTTCTTGTCGCTGTTGTGGGTCACGGTGAGCACCCCGGACAGGCCCGGCTGGCTCGCGGCATCGCTGAGCAGGCTGACGTTGCCGATCTCGATGACGCTGAGCTTGGGCGTCACGTTGTTCCGGTAGAGCGAACCGAACAGCGCCAGGAACAGCACGGGCAGCAGTATCGAGAAGGCCAGGGCCGTCCGGTCCCTGACGAATCCGCGCAACATGGCACGCGACAGGCTACGGAACGCGGTGAAGTTCATCCCGGACGAGGAGGAGGCCATGCGCCGAGAGCTTAGCCCCCGCTTCTCAGGGCCCGGCGCATGGATAGTTCGTCCCCGGCGCTGGTGCTGTGGCCCGCCGGCCCGCCGGCACTTTCGCCCTTCTCCGCACGTTCGGCGGGAAGCTCGGCGAGGGTGCCGTCGACTTCCTTCCAGACGCGCCCGAGCGCGATGCCGAACACGCCCTGGCCGCCGGCCAGCAGGTCCACCACCTCGTCGGTGGAGGTGCACTCGTACACCGTGACCCCGTCGCTCATCAGGGTGAGCCGGGCGAGGTCGTCGGTGCCGCGGTCCCTCAGATGGATCACGGCGGTGCGGATCTGCTGCAGCGAGATGCCGGTGTCGAGCAGGCGCTTGACCACCTTGAGCACGCAGATATCGCGGAAGCTGTAGAGGCGCTGGGAGCCGGATCCGTGCGCCGCGCGCACGCTGGGCTCCACCAAGCCGGTCCGGGCCCAGTAGTCGAGCTGGCGGTAGGTGATCCCGGCGGCCGCGCAGGCCGTGGGGCCCCGGTAGCCGACATCGTCGGAATGGACGGTAAGGGTTTCGTCACCGAACAGCAGGCCCTGCTCCCCGGCGTGCTGCATGGCGGCGCCGCGTGCCTGCGATTCGCCGTCGTTACTCCTGGTTACCGCCACACCTGCCTCCGACCCGGGAAGTCACCACCCTGGGTACCCGATTTGCACGCTAGGCGCAGGTGAGCATGCTCGTCAACGACCCGGTACGGCGCGTCGCATCTGGCCGGCAATCCGGCCAGATCAGGTAGCTCGCCCACAGCGCTGGCCCGGCGGACGGCCCCCGGGCCCCCGGGGGCCTCACCTCGTGACTTCGTCACGTGGCTCGGCCGAAATCCTCCGGGCTGATCGTGTCGAGGAACTCGCGGAACTTCTCGACCTCATCCTCCTGCTCGTCCGGGATCGCGACCCCGGCCTCGTCAAGGATCTCCTCGGCGGCGAAGATCGAAGCGCCGGTACGCAGCGCGAGGGCGATCGAGTCCGAGGGCCGGGCGCTCACCTCCTTGCCGTTGGAGAAGATGAGGTCCGCGAAGAAGATCCCGTCCCGCAACGCCGTGATGTTCACGGTGGTCAGCTGCACGCCGAGAGCTTCGAGCACATCGCGGAAGAGGTCATGGGTGAGCGGCCGGGCCGGGACCATGCCCTGCTGGGCGAACGCGATGGCGGTAGCCTCCACCGGGCCGATCCAGATCGGCAGATACCTGTCCCCCTCGGTCTCCTTGAGCAGGACGATGGGCTGGTTCGTGGGCATCTCGACCCGGACGCCGACGACCTCCATCTTCCTCACGGCGGCTCCGTCCTCGCCTCTCGTCAGGCACTGTCCGTCCTGAACCTTGCTGAAGGCATTCCTCTGTCAAAGTACACCCGCACGGGCAGCGGGGACGCCCGCGCCCTGTCGTTCAGCGACCGTTACCCCCTGGTTCGCGCCCGGCGAAACCGGCATCGGCCAGCGTCATCTCGATCAGGGCCGCGTGCACGGTGAGCACGAGCGATGCGATATCGCGTGCGGATGTGGCGGCCCGATCCCGTGCCCCGGGGTTCCGCTGCCGCAGGATGGGGGCCACGACCTGCTCGATCAGCGCGGTCTCCCGGTCCGCGGACGCACGCAGCACCCGCAGGTGCCGGGCCTGGACCCCGTACCGGCCGAGCGCCATGATCGCGCGGACCGCGTCGACCGCCTCGGGCGGGTATTGCCGCCCGGACCTGAGCACCAGGCCGAACTCCTCGAGCTCGGCCAGCGAGCGCTCGTCGATGCCCGCCGCGTCCAGAAGCTGGCTCCTGGTCAGCGGGCTGCCGGACTGGGCCTGGTCGGCCTCCAGTTGGTCCTTGATCACCCGCAGCGGCAGGTACCGGTCCCGCTGGGCGGTGAGGATGTACCTGAGCCGTTCCACATCCGCCGGGCCGAACTTGCGGTAGCCGGAGGGAGAGCGGGCAGGCTGGATCAGCCCTTCCGCCTCCAGGAAACGGATCTTGGAGACGCTGATATCCGGGAACTCGGCGCGGAGCTGGGCAATCATCTCGCCGATGCCAAAATATGCCCGGGCTGGCTCAGCACTCATGCCCCGACCTGTGCGCCTCCGCCACGGTCTGCCTGCGAGCGCCGGGCCGCGAGGAAGGTCAGCCGGAACTTGCCGACCTGGACCTCGTCCCCGTCGTTCAGTGCGGTCTCCTCGATCCGCTCACGGTTCACGTAGGTGCCGTTCAGGCTGCCCACGTCGCGCACGACGAACCCGGCCCCGTGCCGGTAGAACTCGGCATGCCGCCGGGACACCGTGACGTCGTCGAGGAAGATGTCGCTGCCCGGGTGGCGGCCCACCGTGGTGAGGTCGCTGTCCAGCAGGAACCGGCTGCCCGCATTCGGGCCGCGTTTCACCAGAAGCAGGGCGGTGCCGGCGGGCAGGGCCTCGGTCGCGGCCCCCTCCGCTAGCGGCTCCTCGTATTCGGCGTCGGACAGGTCGGTTCCGCCCAGCGAGATCGTCGAGGTGCTCTCGCCGGGCCGCTCCCCCCCGCCGCGCACGAGCGGTGCGCCGCAGTGCGAGCAAAAGCGGGCCCCTTCCGGGCTCGCGCGCCCGCAGCGGGCACAGTAGACGCTCGGCATCGCTTGGTCCAGCCTCTCCTCCGCGGGCCAAGGGCTCGGCGCGGGTGCCACATCCGCGGGCGCGGCTCGTGGCGTCAACTCGGGTACGTGCGCCCACGCTACCTGCGAAACCGGTGCTTGGTCCATGCGCCACGCGTTTCTGCTCCGGCGGGCACGGCGGCGCCGCCAGCCCCGACTTAGCCACATGGCAACCTCCGACGTCAAACTTCCGGCGCCCCCTGGATCTCCCCGGCGAGTAACAGGGCAAGGTGCGATTGTCTCATGCCAGCACAGACCCGTCCTGGTCACTCAAACTCCGCAAGGGGACCGCCGTGTTCCCGCCGCTAGGTGCCCGCTTGTTCCACCACGCCGGCCCAGTGGTCAAGCAGATCCTGCGCGGCGTCGGCGTCGGCGCCCTCGGCCCACAGATGGGTGATCGCCTCCGCGGGGTCGGGCAGCACCAGGACCCAGCCGCCGTCGGGCTCGACGATCCTGACCCCGTCGGTGATGTCCACCTCGCGGTTGTCGGCGGCCTCCATCACCGTGCGCATGACACTGCCCTTCGCCACCCAGGGGGTGGGCATGGAACGCCTGAGCAGGTGCGCCCAGGGGATGCGGGCGTCGATCTGGCTGAGCGTCAGCCGGGTGCGGGCGACCAGGCCGAGCAGCCAGACGAACGCCGCGATGCCGTCGAGGTTCCGGCTGAACTCCGGCACCACGAACCCGCCGCGCCCATCGGCGCCGAAGATCACGTCGTCGGCGGCGGCGGCCTCGGTGAGCCCGCGCTGCGAGGTCGGTGTCCAGCTCACCTGGACGCCGTGGAACTTGCACACCTGCTCGGCCACCCGGGTGGTGCTGACGGGCAGCGCCACCCGGCCGCTGCGCCGCTCGGCGGCGATCAGGTCGAGCAGCACCAGCAGCGCCCGGTCGTCGCTGATCATCGCCCCCCGGTCGTCCACGACGTGCATGCGCTCTCCGACCTGGTCGAACCGGACCCCGAACGCGGCCCGCGAGGACGCGACCACCTCGGCCAGGCGCTGCATGTCTGCCCGGAGCTGTGCCAGCGTCTGGGTCGGCAGCTCCTCGTCGAGCCGGTTGTTGAGCGTGTGGACATCGACGCCGATCCGGCCCAGGAGCGAGGGCAGCACCAGCGCGGCGGTCCCGCCGGCGCAGTCAAGCACCACCTTGAGCCCGGCATCCTGTACTCCGGACATGTCCACGCAGCGCAGCAGTTCGGCAGCGTAGGACTCGACAACGCGCGGCGGGTAGATCAGCTCGGCGATCTCGCCGGGGAAGGCCCGCCGGTACTCCTGCCGGGAGAACACCCGCTCGAGCTTGCGGCAGGCCGCCGGGGACAGGTCGGCGCCGCGCTCGTCGAGGAAGATGATGTCGATCGACTGGGGGTCGCCGGGGGTGGTGCGCAGCGCGATGCCGCCGCTGGCGTCGCTGCGTGCGGTGTGGAAGCGGGCCACGGGCAGCGGCTGGGCCTCCAGGTCCACCACGTTGATCGCGCTGGCGTTGAGCGCGCCGTGCATGGCCCGTTTCAGCGCGCGGGCCGCCCGGGAGACGTCACGTGAGGTGGTCACCGTGACGCCCTTGCGCAGCGTGCTGGCGTAGGCACCGGCCAGGCGCACACACAGTTCCGCGGTGATCTCCACGTTGACAAGCCCGGACACGCCCCGCGGGCCGAACAGCGTGCGCTGCGCGGACGACTCCCAGATCACGCTGGTGTTCACCACCGCGCCGGCCTCGATGGTCTTGAACGGGTATACCTTCACCCCGGCGGACAGGTAGGCCTCGGGCTCGATCAGGCACTCGTCGCCCACGATCGCGCCTTCCTCGATCCGGGCCGAGGCCATCACGTCGGTCTTCTTGCAGATGACGCAGCCGCGCAGGGTGACGCCCGGGCCGATGAACACGTTGTTGTGCACCACGGCCCGGTGCAGGAAGGCGCCCTCCTTCACCACGACGTTGCTGCCCACGACGGTGAACTCGCGAAGTTCCGCGCCCGCCTCGATCTTGGCGTACTCCCCGATGCACAGCGGCCCGGTGAGCACCGCCTCCGGGTCCACCTCGGCGCCCTCGGCCACCCAGATCCCCGGAGAGATCTCGAACCCGTCAATGTCCGCTTCCACCTGGCCGGACAGCACGTCCGCCTGGGCCTTCAGGTAGCTCTCATGCGTCCCGACGTCCTGCCAGTACCCCTCGGCCACCCAGCCGTACAGCGGCGCGCCCGCCTTGACCAGCCGGGGGAACACGTCGGCGGACCAGTCCACCGGCTCCCCGGCCGGCACCTCGGCGAGCACCTCGGGCTCCATCACGTAGATGCCGGTGTTGACGGTGTCCGAGAACACCTGGCCCCAGGTGGGCTTCTCCAGAAAGCGCTGGATGCGGCCGTCGTCATCCACGATGATGATGCCGAATTCGAGCGGGTTCGGGACCCGGGTGAGGCCCACGGTCACCAGGGCGCCCTGCTTCTTGTGGTAGGCGACCATGGCCGACAGGTCGATGTCGGTCAGTGCGTCCCCTGAGATCACCAGGAACGGCCCCGATCGCAGCGCATCCTCGGCGTTCTTCACGCTCCCGGCCGTGCCGAGGGGCGTCTCCTCGGTCGCGTACTGCAGGCTCATTCCCACGTCTTCGCCGTCACCGAAGTAGTTGCGGACCAGCGGCGCGAAGAACTGGAGGGTGACCACGGTCTCGGCGAACCCATGCCGCTTGAGCAGGCCCAGCACGTGCTCCATGATCGGTTTGTTGACCACGGGAAGCAGCGGTTTGGGCTGATTGGCGGTCATCGGCCGCAGCCTCGTCCCCTCCCCGCCCGCCATCACCAGTGCCTTCACGTCGTGCGCGTCTCCCTTCGGATGCCAGCTAAGCCCCATCATGACCGGGCTGTCGCGGCTGGGCCAGCGGGGGCTGCCGGCCGCCCGCCTCGTCTCGGCTGGCGGCGGCCATCACCTGCCGCGCCTGCATGAGGTAGAGCCCGGCCGCCCACCAGTAGAGGGCAGTTCCCCAGATTGCGAACGCCCAACCGGTGACCCGTGCGACCAGCGCCACGGTGCCGTCATGGGAGCCGATGAACAGCAACGGGAACGCGTACAGCAGGCACAGGGTGGCCGCCTTTCCCACGAAGCTGACCTGGAGCGGGCCGAAGGAGTGCCATCGCAGCACGAGCAGGGTCACGCCGAGCACCAGTTCCCTGGACACCAGGACGGCGACAAGCCACCACGGGATGATGGCCCGCACCGCCAGCGCGATCAGGGTCGCCGCGATGTACAGCCGGTCCGCCGCGGGGTCGAGCACCTCGCCCAGGCGGCTCTGCTGGTTCCACGCCCGGGCGAGCTTGCCGTCGAGCCAGTCGGACAGGCCGGCCGCGATCAGCAGGCCGACCGCCCACCAGTCCGCTTGCGGGACGAGCACCAGCCACAGGAACACCGGGACCCCGGCCAGCCGCGCCATGCTGATCGCGTTCGGCACGGTGAGGACTCGGTCCACGGTATCCCTCGGCCTGTCTGCCGGCTGCCGTACCGCTGGTCAGTTCTTGCGGGCGACCGCCGCGTAAGCGGAGGCCGCTGTAGGGAGCGGGGCGGGGGTCCGGCTCGGCTTCGGCCCGCCATTCCGCCATCGGCACGATCCCGGGCGGCACCAGCTCAAGCCCCGTGAAGAACCGGGCGAACTCCTCCTTGGTCCGGTACTGGAACGCGATCCCGGCGCGCTGGTAGGCGGCCGCGGATCCCGCGCCTGCCGCATAGAAGTCCGCGGTCGGATGCTGGATGGCCAGGTAGCTGCCGGGCGCCAGGGCGGCGACGAGCCGGGCCACCACGTCATGCGGCTGGTCGCTGTCCGGGATGAAATGCAGGATCCCCACCAGCACGAGCGCTGCCGGCTTGGCCAGGTCCAGGGTCGCCCGCAGCAACGGGTCGGCCAAGATCGCAGCGGGCGCGCGCAGGTCGGCTTCCACGTAGGCACAGGAGCCGTCGGCGCTGCTGGCCAGCAGCGCCCGGGCATGGGCGAGCACGATGGGGTCGTTATCCACGTAGACCACCCGCGCGCTTGGAGCCCGCTCCTGCGCCACTTCGTGCAGGTTCGGGCTGGTCGGCAGGCCGGTGCCGATGTCGAGGAACTGGCGGATACCCGCTTCGCCGGCGAGGAACGCCGCCATCCGCCGCATCACCGCCCGGTTCTCCCGCATGGCGGTGCCGAGGGCGGGGTTGGCCGCCAGTGCGGCCGAGGCCGCCGCCTGGTCCGCCGCGAAGTTGTTCTTCCCGCCGAGTATGTAGTCGTAGACCCGGGCCGGGTGGGCAACGCTGGTGTCGATCTCGGCGGGCGTCTCGCGGCTGGGGGTGATTCCAGGGAACCAGGTGGCGCTCATCGTTGGCCTCAGTTCTCCCACAGGGTGGCGACGCCTTGACCGACGCCGATGCACATGGTGGCCGCTGCCCGGCTGGCGCCGCGCCGGCGCAGCTCGTGCAGCAGGGTTGTGGCGATGCGGGCGCCCGAGCAGCCGAGCGGGTGGCCGATGGCGATCGCGCCGCCGTTGACGTTCAGCCGGTCGGGGTCGAGCTTGAGCTCGTCGGCCACGGCCACCGCCTGGGCCGCGAATGCCTCGTTGACCTCGACCAGGTCCAGTGCGTCCGCCTGCCAGCCGGCCCTGGCCAGTACCTTGCCCATGGCCGGCACCGGGCCGATGCCCATGTAGTCCGGGTGCACGCCCGCCGCGGCGGTGCCCGCGTACCTGGCCATCGGGTCCGGGGCGCCGCCGGACAGCGCCCGCTCCGACACCAGCAGGATCACCGCCGCCCCGTCGTTGAGCGGGGAGGAGTTTCCCCCGGTCACGCTGCCGTCCCGGCGGAAGGCGGGCCGCTTGGCGGCCAGCTCGGCCAGGGTGAGGTCGTCCCGGATGCCCTCGTCTGCGGTTACCTGCCCGGCAGGGGTGGTCACCGGGACGATCTCACCGGCGAACCGGCCCGCGTCCCGCGCCGCGGCCGCCCGCTGGTGACTGCGCAGCGCGAACTCGTCCTGGCGCTGCCTGCTCACCTGGTAGCGGTCGGCCACGTTCTCCGCCGTCTCCCCGAGGCTGATCGGCGGGTACATCTCGGTCATCCGGGGGCTCACCAGCCGCCAGCCGAGCCGGGTGTCGGCGAGACCGGCTTCGCGCGGGAACGGGCCCTCCGCCCGGGGCAGCACGAAAGGCGCGCGGGTCATCGACTCCGCCCCGCCCGCCAGGCACACGTCGGCCTCGCCCGCGGCGATGGCCCTGGCGGCACAGGCGATTGCCTCCATGCCCGAGCCGCACAGCCGGTTCACCGTGGCACCGGGGATCTCCACCGGGAGGCCGGCCAGCAGCGCCGCCATCCTGGCCACGTTCCTGTTGTCCTCCCCCGCCTGGTTGGCGGCCCCCCAGTACACGTCGTCGATCCGCGCCGGGTCCAGCCACCGGTTGCGGGCGAGCAGCCCTGAAATAACGTCGGCGGACAGGTGATCGGGGCGGACGGCGGCGAGCGCTCCCTTGATCTTCCCCACCGGTGTACGGCACGCATCCACCGCATAGACGGCATTGGTTCCGGCCCCACCACCCCGCCCAAAGTTGGTTCCGGCCCCACCACCCCGCCCAACGGTCATGGCCCACCACCTCCCGTCTGCTGCGAGACTACCGGGCGCGGGTTACGGGCGAGGGCCGGGGACGAGCCGGTCAGCGATCCGGGCCCCAGCGGTACCGGATCAGCCGCAGCCCGGGCAGGGCCAGCGCCGCCTGGTAGCCCTTGGGCGCCGACAGGGCCGCGAACGAGCAGCCGGCCGCGGCGGCCCAGCCGGGAACGTCGGGCTCCAACGGCAGCCGCGGCCCGGGCGGGACCCGGCTGCGCACCGGGGCGCCCAGCACCGGGAACGCGTCCATGCCGTGCGCGATGCCGGTCCCGGCGCACTTGAGCACCGCCTCGGCCCGCACCCACCAGCGGATCACCGCGAGATGCCGCTCCGGTTCCGGCAGCACCTCCACGATCGCGGCGTCGGCCTCGTGCATGGCCGAGGCCAGCGAGCACACGCACCCGGTGGCCTCCCGCTCCACGTCGATGCCGACCGGGCCGCGGGCCACCGCGATGGCCACGGCCTCGCCGGAGTGGGCGAGCGAGAAGGACAGCCCGGCCCAGGCGCCGTTCGGCGCCCGGGGGTCGGGGGGTCGTCCCCCCAGGCCGGTACAGCCAGCACGGGCTTGCCTGACGGGCCCCCGCACGTGGGACAGCGCTGGCGGCCGAAGGTGAGGCGGCTGGGATCGGTGCCCAGGTGGCCGGCCAGCACCCGGCGCAGCATCACATGCGCGACCTGGTACCGGTGCCGGTCGGCCGGGAACACGAACGCGGCCGCCCGTGCCTTCTCCCGCGCGTCAAGCTCGGCCAGGTCCGACCGGTTCAGGCTGATTTCCCTGATGTCGAACCAGGACACCTCGGCCGTCCGGTCGGCCGGGTCCGCCGCCCGGGACGCGCCGGCCGTCCCCGGGCGCCCCGATGCCGCCGTCATGAGCCCGCCTGCCCGGCGACGAACGTGGCCAGCGTGCCCAGGGTGGCCAGCGCGTCCAGGTTCAGGTCGGTGCCGGCCACGTCCACCCCGAAGCGGCGCTGGACCTCCCGCAGCAGCAGCGTGCCGGTGAGCGAATCGAGGGCCACCGCATCGCCGAACAGCGGTGCCCCGGCGGGCAGGCCAGCCAGCTCGTCCCGGCCGGTGATGCGGGCCAGGATCTGCCGCAGCTCGGCTAGGACCGGGCCGGCCGGATCCGGGTCGGCCCCGCCCGGGGCCGCCGCGCCGCTGCCTGCCTGCTCCGGCTCACCCGGGGCCCGCACCCAGGCCGGAAGCGCCGGCAGCGGGGCGCCGGTGCCCCTGCGGAACGTCGCGCCCGCGGGTTCGCCGTCCTCCGCGCCGTGCTCCGCCCCGTCCGGTGGCCCAGCCCGGAATCCGGCCCCGGTCAGCGCCAGCCGCAGCGGCACGTTCCGCTCGGTCAGCACGCACCGGACGGCCACCTCGCGCGCGCCTGCCCTGGCCGCCGACCGGGTGACCCAGGCGAGCAGGGCGCCGATGACCCCACGCCCCATCGCGCGGCAGGACATCATCAGCAGCCGCACGGTCCAGGTGCCATCAGGTTCGTGGCTGGTCACGCAGGCTCCGACGATGCCGTCATCGCCGAAGGCGTCGCGGAGCGCTGCGGTGGCGACGTCGGTGTCCGGCGCCGTGATCAGGGCGGTGAACTCCGCCTCGGCCAGGCCCTGCCCGGCCGAGTTGAACTGCCTGGTGCGGACGGCCAGCTCGTGCAGCCGCGGCACGTCCGCCATGGCCGCGGCGGCGATGGTGACCTGCGTGCCTGCCGAGGCCAGGAATTCCTCACGGCTTCCGCCGAAGGCCTGCTCCGCAGCCTGGCGGCGGCGCCGGGCCGCGTACATCTCGCCCCGTCTGCGCGCTTCGTCGGTCACCGCGGCGGCGCCGAACTCCGGCCAGCCGACCGCATCGGCGACCTCGTCCGGCGCGAGCACGAGCACCTCGGGAAGTCCCGCGCCGACCTCGGCGCGCTCGTAGGGGTCGTCGTCCACGAAGGCGAGCGCGTCCGTGCCGATCGCCAGTTCCGCGGCGATGCGGGCCAGCGCGCCGGATTTCGCGCCCCAGCCGCACTCGACGGCCGCGAACCTGGCGCCGGTCACCGCGGCGGCGTGCGCCGCGGCCTGCGGCGGGTTCTTGCTCGCGATCGCGTGCAGGATCCCACGGGACGCGAGGTCGGCCAGTGCCGCGGCCATGGCCGGGTTCGCGGTCGGCGGGGTGTCCCCCGACTCCAGGTAGACCCCGTCGAGCAGGGTGTTGTCGATGTCCCAGACCACGCACTTGACCAGGCGCGGCGCGGCGGCTGTGGTCACCGGCCAGCCTCCCCGCCCGGCTCGCCCGCGGCGCTGGCTCCCGGCCGCCACTCCATCGTCAGGTGCGTGGCCTCGAAGCCGAATTTCCGGTACAGCGCCCGCATGCCCAGGTTGCGGGCGTGCGTCTTGCCGGTGAGGTGGGTGTAGCCGGCCTGCGCCGCCGCCTGCACCACCGCGGCCATCAGCAGCTCAGCGACGATGCCGCGATCGGCGACGTCGGCGGTGGCCAGCGACCGGAAGTTGCCGTACCTGGCGCCGGTCAGTGAGTTGGTGCGCCCGGACAGCCAGGCCCAGCCCACCGGCGCGCCGTCGCCCCCACCCCCGCCCGCCTCCCCATTCCTCTTCACTTCCCCTTCACGGCCACCGCGACCAGCGTGACCTCTCCCGGCTTGCCGAGCGCGGCAGCGACCCGCTTGCGGTGCAGCGCCGCGTCCTCGATCGCCTCGTCGCCGAACGACGCCCGGGCGATGTCGATTTCGAACCCGGCAATGACGTCCAGGTCGCCGTCGCGGGCCGGGCGGATCAGGAACTCTGCGGTGCCGTCGGTCATGGGCGGCCTGCCCCCTGCCCGGCGCGCAGCGGCTGCGGGCGCAGCACCGTGCCACCGCAGGCGGGGCAGCCTGCGGCCTTCAGCTCGGCGATCCGCGTCCAGCGGGCACCGGGGCCGACCTCGTGCACCGTCCCGCAGGCCACGCACCGGTACGGCCGGGTGACGGCGGCCCGGGTCTGCGCCGAGTACAGCGGGCCGTCGTACCGCCCGGTGCGGGCGGGCCGGCTGTCCTGCGTGGTGCGCAGGTGGTAGAGGTGGCTGGTGCCCGCCAGGATGCCCGCCCCTGCGTAGAAGTTGAACCCGGGCGTCAGCGAGCGGATGGCGAGCCCCATGTCCGCCATCAGTTGCTGGGTCTGTACGGTCTCCGCGGGCCGGCGCGGGCCGAAGGAGAAGAACACGTGCCCGCCGGCGCCCGGGGCCAGGGCGTCCACCGCGCGGGACAGGAACAGCTCCGCCCCCGCCACCGTGTACGGCGGATCCGTGCAGGCCACGTCGAATGCCCCGGTCAGCGCGGCGGGCAGTGGATCGCGGAGGTCGTGCTCGATGACCTCGGCGGGGAAGCCGGGGTCGCGCAGTTCGTCGTGGAGGTAGCGAACCAGGTCGGGGTCGCAGTCAAGCACGGTGACGCCGCGCGGCCGCGCGGCCGCGCCTGCGTGCCCGGCGAAGACGGCTAGCGCCACGCTGACCAGGTCGTCATCACCGAGCAGCAGGATCCGCTGCCCGGCCAGCGCGCCTGCCTCGTGCATGGCCAGCACCCGGCGCAGCTTGGTGTCCGCCGTGCAGTGGGTCTGATCCAGGTCCAGCTTTGCCGCGGGCTCGCCAAGCTCCGCGCGCTCCAGCGGCCCGGCCAGCCCCGCGACCCCATCAGGGACCACCACGCCCAGGCCGCCGCAACACGGGCAGCGGCCGGTGATCTCGGCCTGCGCCGTCCCCGGCTCGGCCTGCCCGGTCAGGCTGGCCCGGCCCTCCGGGGTCAGCCGCACCGGCCGGGACCGGTCCACCACGCCGCGCTTGCGCAGCTCGCCGCAGATGGCGGCGACGATCGGGACCGGCAGCTCGGCCCGCCGGCTGATCTCGCGCGCCGCGACCGGCTCATGGCGGGCGATCACCCGGAGGACGTCGGCAACGCGCCGGCCCCTCCGCCAGCCCGACCGCGGCGGCGACCTCCGCGGTTACTGCGTCAACGTCCATGCGAAGTGTTCTTGTAGGTGCAGTTATGTGTGGGTGCTGCGTCCAGTGTTTCCTGGAATGGGTGCTGAGTTCCCGTGAGTACTGAGTTTCGTGAGTTCTCAGCGTCCCAGGCGGGGGCGGCCCGGCTTGGCTGACCGCGGCCTGCGGCGGGCCATCGGGTATCCTCCCCCATCATGCCAGGAAAGCTCGCGCCGGGCCGGTCGCCCACCCGCCTCCCCATTCCCCCTTCATCGGCTGCGACAGTACCTGTGCCCAAGCAACTCTGGACGGTGGATGCCGCGCTGACCTCAGGCTCGCCGGTCTCCGATATCGCCGAGCTGACCGCGGCCGCGACCGCCGCGGTGCAGGCCGGCCGCGGCACCGTACTCGACTCCAGCCACGTGATCTTCCCGAACGGGGCGGTCACCCTGGTGCTCATCCTGGCCGAGTCACATCTGGCCATCCACACCTGGCCGGAGGAGAACCTGATCGCGGTGGACCTGTTCAGCTGCGGGACGATCGCCGCCGAGCGGGTGGCCGGCGAGCTGATCAAGGCGCTGCGGCTGGCGGACCCGCGGGTGCACCGGATGGAGCGCGGCGCGCTCCGCCGCTGAGTGATCGGATCATCCAGGCACCGACAGCGACAGGCCGAACCTGCGCTGCTCGTCCGTCCACCAGCCGGCCAGGGTGAACCCGGCCGCAGCCAGTTCCGCGGCCACCCGCTCCCTGCGGAACTTCGCCGACACCTCGGTCCGCATTTCCTCGCCCTCGCCGAACGTCACCTCCAGGCCGATCGCGGGCAGGGTCACCAGTTGCCGCTCCAGCGAGCGGAGCCGCATCTCGATCCACTCCTCGCGGGCATCCCAGAGGGCGACATGCTCGAACGCGTCGAGGTCGAAGTTCGCGCCCAGCGCCGCGTTCAGCACCGACAGGATGTTCTTGTTGAACGCCGCGGTCACCCCGGCCGCGTCGTCGTAGGCGGCGACCAGCACCGCGGGATCCTTGACCAGGTCGGTGCCGAGCAGGAACGCGTCCCCCGGGCGGAGCCGGGCCCGCAGCGAGGTGAGGAACGCCGCCCGCTGGCCGGGCAGCAGGTTCCCGATGGTCCCGCCGAGGAACACCACCAGCCGGCGCTCGCTGTCCTCGGGGAGGCCCAGGTGCTCCTCGAAGTCGGAGACGACGGCGGTGACCGCGAGCCCGGGGTACTCTCCGTCCACCCGGCGCGCGGCCTCGATCAGCGCGGTCTCGCTCACGTCCACCGGGACGAAGCTGGCCAGCGTCCCCGCACCGGCCAGCGCGTCGAGCAGCAGCCTGGTCTTGTCCGCCGCGCCAGCGCCGAGTTCCACGAGGGTGCGGGCGCGGGTGGCGGCGGCGATCTGCCCGGCGGCCGCGCGCAGGATGGACCGCTCGGCCCGGGTCGGGTAGTACTCGTCCAGGTGGGTGATCTTCTCGAACAGCTCGCTGCCCCGCTCGTCGTAGAACCACTTCGGCGGGAGCACCTTCGGGGTGGCCGACAGGCCGGCCCGGGCGTCCGCCCGCAGTGCCTCGGCGAGGAAACCGTCGGGCAGGCAGCGTTCGACCCGCAATGCCGTCATCGGTGGATCTTCCTTTCTTCTGCGGCTGGGGCGGTCGTGCTGGGTGCGGTCACGGGGGCAGGCGGGGCTGGCACGGGCAGCGGGCGGACATCCACTCCGCCGGGGGTCGCGGTGAGCACGCACTGGTCGCTCACCTGGATCCAGCCCGGCTCGTCGTCACCCGGCTCCGAGGCGACCAGGACGCCGCCGCCGCTCAGCCGGTAGCAGAGGGTGTCGCCCGCCGCGGTAGCGGCGATCACCTCCCCGTTGCTGAGCAGGAAGTTGAAGCGGCCGCTGACCTGGTGCTCGGCCAGGGCGCCGATGGTCTGGGCGAGGGCGTCCGCCGGGGCGCAGCCCGCCCGCAGGCGGGCCGACACCAGGGCCCAGGCCAGCGCCGAGTCACACCGCGCTTCCAGCGCGAGCAGGTCGGTGGCAGCCAGGGTCGCGGCAAGGGACCCGGTGGCCACGGGCCATCCGTTCAGTGTGCCGTTGTGTGAGAACAGCCAGGGACCGGCCGTATACGGGGCCGCGGCCGCCGCGCCGGCCTCGGTCCCTTCCGTCGCCGAGCGGACCGCCGCGAGCAGCGCGCGGGTCCTGGTGACCCGGGCCAGGTCGGCGAAGCTGGGGTCGGCCCAGATCGGCCCGGCCTGGCGGTACCTGGCCGGCACCGGGTCCCCGCCGGAGTACCAGCCGACGCCGAACCCGTCGACGTTCATGGTCCCGTGGCACTGGCGGCGCGGCGCCCACGCCTGGGTGCCCAGCCCGTGCGGCGGGTCGAGAAGCAGCGCCCGCAGCGTCGCGGGCGGGCCCAGGTAGGCCAGGTGGCGGCACATCGGCTAGCGGGGCGCCCCGGCGCCTGATGAAGGGGGAACGGGGGGGTGGGCGGGGGGTTCCGCGTCGCGGGCGGTGCGGAAGCCCGCGAAGATCTGTCGCCGGATCGGGTAGTCCCAGTTGCGGAACGTGCCCCGGCAGGCGACCGGGGCGACGCCGAACGAGCCACCGCGGAGCATCTTGTACTCGCTGCCGAAGAACACTTCGGAGTACTCCTTGTAGGGCCAGGCGGTGAAGCCCGGATAGGGCAGGAAGTCGCTGGAGGTCCACTCCCACACGTCGCCGATGAGCTGCCGCACGCCGGCCGGGCTCGCGCCGCGCGGGTAGCTGCCCGCGGGGGCCGGCTGGAGGTAGTGCTGCCCGATGTTCGCCCGGTCTGGCGTCGGGTCCTCGTCGCCCCACGGGAACCGGCGCGACCGCCCGGTGGCCGGGTCGTGCCGCGCGGCCTTCTCCCATTCGGACTCGGTCGGCAGCCGGCGGCCTGCCCACGCGGCGTACGCCTGTGCCTCGTACCAGGACACGTGCACGACCGGCTCGGCGGGCGGCACCGGCTCGGCGATGCCGAACCTGGTCCGCACCCAGCCGCCGCCCTCCCGCCGCCAGTACAGCGGCGCGGCAAGGCCCGCGCGCTGCCGGTGGTCCCAGCCCGCCGGGCTCCACCAGCGCGGCTCCTCGTACCCGCCGTCGGCAAGAAACTCCTGGTAGGCCGCGTTGGTCACCGGGGTGGTGTCGAGGTAGAAGGCGGGCACCGTGACGGTGTGGGCGGGACGCTCGTTGTCCAGTGCCCAGGCTTCCGTGGAGGTTCCCATGGTGAACGGCCCACCGGGGATGAGCACCTCGCGCGGCAGCGACGCCGCGTCGGCCGGAGCGGCGGGCGGCGCCGCGGCGGTCAGCACGGGCGCGCCCGTGCGGATCTGATGGGTGATGAGCATGGTCTCGTCGTGCTGCTGCTCGTGCTGCGCGATCATGCCGAACGCGAACGCACCGGTGAGCAGGCGGGTGCCGCCGAACGTGGCCGCGTCCACCAGGTCGAGCACCCGGCCCCTGACCTCATGGGCGTAGGCGCGGGCCTCGGCCGGTGGCAGCAGCGGCAGCGTGGGCCGTTCCGCGCGCGGATGCTCGAAGGCGTCGTAGAGGGGGTCGATCTCCGGGTGCATCGGGTCCCGCCCGCCCACCTCCCGAAGCAGCCAGAGTTCCTCCTGGTTGGCGACGTGCGCGAGGTCCCACACCAGCGGTGACATCAGCGGCGAGTGCTGGTGCACCAGGTCGGCGTCATCGACTGAGCCGGTCAGCAGCTCGGTACGTTCCCTGGCGGCCACCAGGTTCCTGGCGACCAGGTCCCGCAGTGCCTCGGAGCCGGTCGGTGTCATGGACTGATTCCTTCCGCGATGGGTGGGAGGGCGGGGTGGCGGGGTGATGGATCAGCAGGGTCGCAGGCGCTTGCCGCCGCCCGTGCCTCGTCGAGGCGGTCGTCGGCGGGGCATCGGTACCGGGTGACGTATCGCTCGGCGAACGCGGCGACCGCCTCCCTGATCGGGGCCGGGGCGCCCAGCCGGGCCAGCGCGGGCTCGGCGGCCTCGAAGCACTTCACGCTGATGTCGCCGATGATCGGATCGGTGGGACCGTGCCGCGCCGCCCACTCCCACGGGCTTCCGCAGTCCCAGCCCGCCCCGCCGCCCGCACCGGCCTCGTCGCCGAAGTCGCCGCCGCATGCGGTGCTTGCCGTGTGCCAGAGGACTTCCGCGGCGCCCATCGCCGCCTGTGACGCGGTCTCATCGTCGAGCAGTGCCGTGACCACGGCGGCCGGCACGATCCACCCGTCGCCGGCCTGGGCGTCGATGACCCGGTACTCCAGGTGGCCGCGCGGCCGGACCGGCGGGAACAGCGTGGACAGGTGGTAGGAGAGGTCCTCCAGGGTGGGCCGCCGCTCGCCGCCGCCGCGCAGCCAGCCGCGGAACGTCAGCCCCGCCGGTGCGGTCCAGGGCTCGTCCCCGGGCCTGCGCACGCACATGACCTCGGCGGACAGCGCATAGTCGATCCATGCCGCACGGGGGTCGGCGTCCAGCGTCTGCCTGTGCCCGCGGCCCGCGGGCACGGCGTTCTGCGGCGGACGGGTGCGGCACGGGTCAAGGCGGGCCCAGATGGCCTGGCGGGTGGACTTCCAGCCGGTCGGGCGGCCCTCCCGCAGCGGGGAGTTGGCGAACGCGGCGACGAACACCGGGCCGAGCGCGTGCAGCAGCCGCCACCGCCACCCGACGCTGGCCGGGCCGGTGCCCTGCACGCCCGCGTCCAGGCAGACCTGCACCGAGGCGGTGCTGCACATCATCAGCCTGCCCCACGGGCCGGCCCGGTTGAAGAATTCCTCCATCGCCGCGTACCGGGGCAGCTCAAGCACCCGGTGCGGGGACCGCAGCGGGTCGAGGCCCTCCCCGGTCAGGCACAAGCCAGCAGGGAGCACCGCGTGACGGAGGGCGGCGAGATCGCGGCAGGTGATGTCCACGCAGGGGGCGAGGCCCTCCGCTGGCGCGGAACTGATCTCCACCTGCCCGCCGGGCTCTGTGGTAAGGCGGCCCCCACCAGGGAGCGCGCCAGGTGCGCCCAGCCCGGCGAGGGCGGCGGCCACTCGCTGCTGGTCGACGCGGATACCGGGGTCGCGGTCATCGCGGACCAGCCATTCCAGTTCAACCCCGACCCGGTGGGGCGGGCCGGTCTTGAAGCAGATCCCGTGGATGTGCTCTTCGGCGTCGCTCTCGGTCAACGGCTCCGCGCCGGGCCCGTCGGCCGGGCCGGTGGGTTGCGCGACGTCAGGGCGGCTGCTCGTCATGAGTTTGGCCCCGTCCCTCGGTCGATCGCCGGTCGATTCCTAGAAACCTACCCGCCGGTCCTGACATTCCCCGCTGCCGTACCCTGGGGCGCCGGGTTGATGCCCCTGGGGAGGGGAAATTGAGCGAACACGGGCGAGACGTCGATGTTGTCGTCATCGGCATGGGACCAGGGGGTGAGCACGCGGCGGGCACGCTGGCAGAGGCCGGGCTGGCGGTGGCCGGGGTGGAGAGCCGGCTGGTCGGTGGCGAGTGCCCGTACTGGGGGTGCGTCCCCTCCAAGATGATGATCCGGGCCGGGGACCTGCTCGCCGAGGGGCGCCGGATCCCCGGCATGGCGGGCCACAGCGAGATCTCGCCGGACTGGGCGCCGGTGGCCCGCCGGATCCGCGACGAGGCCACCGACGACTGGGATGACGAGGCCGCCGCGGACCGGTTCACCGGCAAGGGCGGCATCCTGGTCCGCGGGCACGGCCGGATCACCGCGCCCGGGGAGGTCACGGTGACCCCCGCGGGCGGGCCCGCCGCCGGTGCGGCCCAGGTGCTGCGGGCCCGCCTGGGAATCGTCATCGCCACGGGCACCACGGCCGCGGTGCCGCCGATCCCGGGCCTGGCGGGCACCCCGTTCTGGACCAACCACGAGGCGATCGAGGCCGAGCAGGTGCCGGAATCCATCGTGGTGCTCGGCGGCGGCGCCATCGGCGCGGAGCTTGCCCAGGTCTTCGCGCGGTTCGGCAGCCAGGTGACGGTCGCCGAGGGCGCGGAGGAGTTGCTGCCGCTCGAAGAGCCCGAGGCCGGGGACCTGCTCGCCGGCGTGTTCGCCCGGGACGGCATCACGGTGCGGACCGGGCACCCGGCCGCCGCGGTGGCCTGCTCCCCCGGCCGTGGCTTCACGGTCACCCTGGAGGGCGGGGCGGAACTCACCGGCGAGGCGCTGCTGGTGGCCACCGGCCGCCGCGCCGACCTCGCCTCGGTCGGCGCCGGGGCGGCAGGGATCGACGAGCGGCTGCGGGCCATCCCCGTGGACGGCCACATGCGCGCCGCCCCCGGCGTGTGGGCCCTGGGCGACATCACCGGCAAGGGCGCCTTCACGCACATGTCCATGTACCAGGCGGGCATCGTCATCGACGACATCCTGGGGCGCGAGCACTGCGCCGCCGAGTACCACGCCGTGCCCCGCGTCACCTTCACCGACCCGGAGATCGGCGCGGTGGGGCTCACCGAGCGGGAGGCCCGGGAGGCGGGCCTGACCGTGCGCACGAGCGTGACCCAGGTGCCGCAGTCGGCCCGCGGCTGGATCCACAAGGCGGGCAACGACGGGTTCATCAAGCTCGTCGAGGACTGCGACCGCGGGGTGCTGGCCGGCGCTACCTCGGCGGGCCCGTGGGGCGGCGAGGTGCTTGGCGCGCTGGTGGTGGCGGTGCACGCCGCGGTGCCCGTCCAGCGCCTGCGCGAAATGATCTACGCCTACCCCACGTTCCACCGCGGCATCGAAGATGCCCTGGCCGGCCTGGGGCCCGGGCCCGCCCCGGGCCGGGCCCGCTGCGACGAGGCACGGGTACCCCGGGCCCCGGGGTAACCGCGTCTCAGCCCTGGGCGTAGTTGCTGGCGCCCCACCAGTCCACGACGACCACCGGCTCGTCTCCCATGACCCAGGCATCGTGGCCCTGGGGCAGCGCGGTGACGTCGCCGGGCCGGGCGTCGAACTCGGCACCGTCGGCCATCACGATGTGCAGCGTGCCCCGCACGTGGTATTGGAAGTGCGGGGCCTCGCACAGGTCGGTGCCCGCGATCGGCTTGACGTGGTCCGACCATCGCCAGCCTGGCTGCAAGGTGAGCAGCCCGATGTCGGCACCGCCGATCCGCAGCAAGTCCAGGGTGCCGCGCTCGAAGGCGCGGGTCTCGTCGGGCGTCCCGAAGCTCTTGTGTTCCGCCTTATCGGTCATGGCAGTTCCCTTCTCCTGGCGATCAACCGTTTCCTGCTGCCAGCGTCGCCAATGGTGGTTGCAACCCGGTTGCAGCCGGTGGCTATGCGGCAGGTGCCCGGCGGCGGTTTGATTACCTGCATGAAGTCGCTGGCGGTCCGGGTCCTCGGCGACTTCGGCGTGGATGGCGTGGCGCCGCAGGCGCTGGGCAGCCGTAAGGCCAGGATCGCCCTGCGGCTGCTGGCGCTCGCCGACGGGCAGGCGGTGCCGTCGGCCGTGCTTACCGACGCACTGTGGGGCGACGCTCCACCCGCCCGGCCAGATGACCAGCTAGCTGTGCTGATGAGCCGGCTCCGTTCAGTACTCGGCCGCGACCGGATCGACCATCGCGACGGCGGTTACCTGTTGCGCTGCGACTGGCTCGACGCAGCCGAACTGGCCATGCTCACCGATGAGACGCAGCGGCGCCACCGCGCGGGGAACGTGGTCGGTGCCGCCGCGGCGGCCCGGGTGGCGCTTTCACTGCTGCGTGGCTCCAGCCAGGCACCGGCTCCCGGCGAATGGGCGCAGCTACGGCTGGCCGCGCTGGACCGACTGGCCGCCCGGGCCCGCCAGGTGGCGGCCATCGCGTTGCTTGAGGCCGGCGATTGGGCGGCCGCGTGCGACGCGGCGGAGCAGTCGCTGGAACACGACCCCTACGACGAGGCCGCGCTGCGCATCCTGCTGCGTGCCCAGGTCAGCGGGGGCAGGACCGCGGCGGCGCTGGCCAGCTACGCCAAGGCGAGACAGCGCCTGGCTGACGAGCTCGGCACCGATCCCTCACCCGAGACCGCGGCGCTGTTCACCGCGATCCTGCGCGGTGAGCTGGCCCAGCCTGTGCCGGTTCCAGGGACCGGCGCGCCGGGGGTGGTCGGCCGGGACCACGAGCTCGCCAGCCTGGACGCGATCGCGGCGCGGGGCAGGGCCGGTCAGGTCGAGGTAGTTGTGGTCGACGGGGACGCGGGCATCGGCAAGACCACCTTGCTGCGCGCCTGGGCGGCCAGGCGGGAAGCGGCCGGGGACACGGTGCTGATGGCGGCGTGCGGGCCGCTCGACCGGGGCCTCCCGCTGGACGCCCTGCTCCGCTCGCTCACCGGCCTGCTGCGCAACCTCGGCCCGGAACGGGCCGCCGACCTGCTCGGCCCCGACGAAGCGCTGCTGCGGCCGGTGCTCACCCTGGAGCCAGTGTCCCGGCCGCTGTCCGGGCTCACCGATGGCCTGCTCGGCCCCGCCGTGTTGTACGCGGCCCTGCTACGGCTTCTCAGCCGCCTGTCCGGCAGCGGCCCGGTCGTGGTGCTGATCGACGACGCGCACCTGGCCGGGCCCGCGCTGCCGGACTGGGTGCGCTTCGTCCAGCGGGGCGAGGTACCGCTGGCCCTGGTGCTGGCCGTCCGGTCAGGCGAGGGGGCGCCCCTGCCCGCCACCGCGATCGTCCATCTCGACGTGCTTGACCGCGAGGCAGCTACCGAGCTGGTCGGCCCCGCCAGGATCGGGGAGCTGTACCCGCGCTCCAAGGGGCACCCACTTTTCCTGACCGAACTGGCCCAGCAGGTGGCGGGCGCCGAGCTGGCCGCGTCCCTGGTGGAGTCGGTGTCCAGGCGGTGTGACGAGCTTGGCCCCGCCGGTGCGCTGCTGCGGACCGCAGCGGTGATCGGCCCACGGCTGGATATCGAGCTGCTCGCGGCCGTGCTTGGCCGCCCCGCTGTCGAGCTCCTGGACGACGCCGAGCAGGCCACCGCCAGGCAGTTGCTGGCCGACGAGGACGGCACCTTCACGTTCCGGCACGAGCTGGTGCGGGAGGCCCTGGCCGCAACCGCCACGGCGGGCCGCGCTGCGCTGCTGCACCGGCACGCCGGCCGGGTGCTGGCCAGCCGGGCCGATGCCGACCCGCTGACCGTCGCGCAGCACGCTCGGCTCGGTGGCGACGTGGAGCTTGCCGCGCAGGCCCTGCGCGACGCGGCAGCCCGCGCAGCGGAACGGTTCGACCACGCGGCCGCCGAAGAGCTTCTCGACGACTCCCTCCGGCTCCACGCCGGATCACCGGGATGGCTGGCCCGGGCCGGGGTGCGCACCCGCCGCGGCCGGTACCCCGAGGCCCTGGCCGACGTGGACTGCGCCCTGGCGGCCGGGCCCACGGCGGTCGGCGCGGCCGCGCTCGCGGTCGGCGCGTGGGCGGCCTACTTCGACCGCAGGTTCGCGACGGCTATCCAGTTCGCCGAGGACGGCGCACTGGCTGCGGCCGACGCCGCCACCCGGGCCCGGTGCCTGGCCGTGGGTGGCCGGACCCGGCACGCTGCCGGGGACCTGGCCCAGGCGGAACTTTTGCTCGGCGAGGCGCTGTCGCTGGCTTCCGGCCAGGAGCGGGTCACCGCCGCGGCATGGCTGGGCGTGCTCCGGGCCCACCAGAGCCGGGTAGCGGAGGCGCTGGCGCTGCTGCGCCCGGCGGCAAGGGGGCAGGTCGGGGTGGAGCACACCTCGGCCACGCTGCACTCGCTGCTGTTCACCGGGCACGCGCACGCGGTGGCGGGGCACCCGGCCCTGGCTCTGGGCGCCCTGGCGACCTACACCGCCGAGGTGGAGCGCCGGCACGTGCCACGGTTCGCAGGCCGGGCGGTCAACTTCGCCGGCTGGGTTCTGCGCAACATCGGCGCGACCAGCGAGGCGCTGGACCTCCACCACCAGGCACTCGACGGCGCGGTCCGGGAGGGAACCGCGGAGCTGCGCATTGCCGCCCTGGAAGACCTGGCCGAGCACGGCCTGGACTCCGGTGACCTGGATGGTGCCCGGGCCAGGCTGGCGGAGGCCCATGCGCTGCTACACGGCGACCTGGTCTTCGGCTGGCGGCTCGACCTCAGGCACCAGCTCCTGGCTGCCCGCCTGGCCCTGTCCCAGGGCGAGCCACAACGGGCCCTGGACGCCGCCGCCGGGTTGGAGGCACGGGCCGATGCGCTCGGCATCCCCCGGTACGCCACCGCCGCCCGGCTGCTGCGGCACCGGGCCGCCCGGGCCCTGGGCCTGCCCACGGACCCGGCCCAGATCGCCATGGACCTGGACCGGATCGAGGCCGCCGTGGCCATCGAGTCGTGGTGGTGGACCGGGGAGGTAGCCGCCGATTTCGCCAGCCAGGAATGGCTGGACCTGGCCGCCCGCCGCGCCGAGCGGCTGGCCCGCGGCGCAGGCGGCTACGCCGACGGGATGCGCCAGGAGGCAGCCCGGCGCCTGGACGCTTGGCAGCAAGCACCCCGTTGATCCGGCGCACCGGGGGTCGCTCCCCCGGGTGAGCCACCGGGGGTTCCGGGGGTCGCTCCCCCGGGCCAGCACAGCACAATCAGAGCAGGAACCGCTGCGCCGCCACCGCCTGCGACTCCCACCAGGCCAGCTCCTCGTCGTACCCGCCCAGCGCCTTTTCCCAGCCGAACTGGACCAGGGCACCGAGCAGGCACAGCGCGAGCTGGCGCTCCCACCACGGTGCGGTGTCGATGCCGGACTCCTCCAGCGCGTCCCGGTAGGCGCCGATCGCGGCCTGCTTGTCCTGCGGCAGGCGGCGGCAGTTGATCGCCAGGTACCAGGCCAGGTCGGACAGGGCCGCCCCGCGCCCCGGCTGTTCCCAGTCGAGGAGCACGGTGCGCCCTGCGTCGTCGGTGCCGAGGTTGTCCAGCTTCCAGTTGCTGTGCACGAACGTGTGCGGGGTGGCGGCCAGGGCCTGGACCAGCGGGCCCGGGTCGTGCGCCAGCGGGGTGACCACCGCCGCCGCGGTCGGCGCGACCTCGGCCAGCAGCGGCCAGCCCTTGGCGACCAGTCGCGGCACCAGGTGATCCGAGCCGAGCGCCGCCTCGGCGTATCCCAGCCACGGGGACAGCTCCAGGTAGCGGTGCATGGCGGGAACCACGTCACACTCGGCGCCGCAGTCCCAGAACGCGGCGTGCAGCGCGGCCATGTGGCGCAGGAACGAGAGGTGCTGGGCGAGCGTGACCGGCTCGTCGGTGGCCGGGACGAGCCAGCGGCTCACGTCGTGCATCAGCAGGACACAGCCGCCCGACGGCGCCGGGCCGGCGCCAGGCTCCCTGGCCACCGCCACGATCGGCTGGTTGAGGCAGTCCGGGAGCCGGTCCAGGATCCCCCGTTCCCACAGCGTCAGCGGCGCGCCGCGCAGGTCGCCGGAGGCGCGCATGGTCCAGTCCTCGGCCAGGTCGAGGTGTTTGAGCACGTAGGGGCGCCCGTCGATCACAAGCCGCTCCATCCGGGCCCCCGACTTGCCGGGCGCGTCGTCCAGCGCCGCCCGCCCGGTTGCGCCCGCCAGCAGGCCGGCCAGGTCCGGCAGGACCGGGCGGGCGGGCCGGAGGTCAGGCACCGGCGGCTTCCATCTCGGCGAGCAGCCCGGCGGGCCAGCGGCCGCCGCACATGACCGTGTCGGCCGCGATCAGGCCGTCGGCCAGGGTCAGCAGGTGCATGTGGTGTGCCGCGTGCGGCACGCCGTTCTCCGACCAGCTCAGCGTGTACTCCACGACCTCGCCCGCGCCGTCGCCGACCGGGTAGCGGCGCAGCTCGTCGAAGTGGCCCGGGTCGGCGAACCAGCGGGCGTACTCGGCACGGATCGCGTCAGGCCCGCTGGCGCGCAGCCGCCAGTTCGGCACGGTGGCGTCCAGGGTCGCGTCCGCGCTCCAGGCGTCGCAGGACGGAATCGTCGCGGTCTCGACCGCGTGCAGGAACCTCTCCACTGCGGCATGGCTTGCCATCGTCGCCTCCCGGGCTGCTGGGTACTGCGGCCAGCCTGCCCGTCAGGGTTTGCAACCAGCTTGCAGTCTGCCACCCGGGTCAGGATCGGCCGGGCAGGACCCGTCAGTCGGCGGCATCCACGGCGGGGGCGCCTGGCTGGGCCCGGTAGCGGGTGAAGCCGGGCAGGGCGAGGCAGACCACGCCGACGGCCCCGGCGCAGAAAAGCCCGCCGGAGGCGAGCGAGAACCTGGCGCTGGTGACGCTGGCGACCGCGCCGGCCCGGATCTGCCCGGCCGAGGGCCCGACGCCGTAACTGAGCAGTTCCAGGCCGGCCATCCGGCCGCGCAGCCGGTCCGGGATGGTCTGGTTCCATAGCGTGTCCCGGAAGATCCCGCTCACCATGTCGGCCGCCCCGGCCAGCACCAGGCACCCCAGCGCCACCGCGATGTCGGGTGCCAGGCCGAAGGCGGTGATCAGCAGCCCCCAGACCGCGGCAGAGACCGCGATCGCCAGGCCGTGCCTGCGCACCCGGCCCATCCAGCCGCTCACCACGGTGACGGCGAGGGCGCCCGCCGAGGGCGCCGCGAACATCAGCCCCACCGCCCACGGCGCGTGCAGGTCGGCGGCCACGAACGGGAACAGCGCGTTCGGGTAGGCGAGCGTCATGGCGGCGAGGTCGGCCAGGTAGGAGCCGAGCAGGTCCTGGCGCCCGCGCGCGTAGGCGAAGCCTGCGGCGATGCTCCGCTTTCCCCGCCCCCGCGCTTCGCGCCCGCCCCCGCTCTGCAGGCCGGGAGCGAAGCCGGTCACCGGCTCGGGCCCGGCGTCCGGTGCGGGCAGCGACCGCACCGGCCACAGGAAGCAGAACGACACCACGAAGCCGACTGCGTCCAGGCCGTACACGTACTGCGGGCCTGGCCCGGCAGCCAGGACGCCGCCCAGCGTGGTCCCGGCCAGGAAGCTCACGTTCTGCGACATGGACATCAGTGCCGCGGCCGCGGTGAGCTGGTCCCTGGGCACCACGCGCGGCATCGTCGCGTCGAGCGAGGGCCGCTGGAGCGCCGCCGCCGCCATCATCAGCCCCGTGACCACATACAGCGGCCAGACGAGCGGGTGCGCCGCCAGTGCGTTCAGCATGAGAAGAACCGCGCAGCAGCCGAGCGCGGCCTCGCACGCGAGGATCAGCCGCCGCCGGTCGAAGCGGTCCGCAAGCACCCCGCCGTACAGGCCGAACACCACCAACGGCACCAGCTCGACCGCGCCGAGCAGGCCGACCGCGACCGTGGACCCGGTGAGCTGTTTGGCCTGGACGAGCAGGGCAACCTCGGTTGCCTGGGTGCCCAGCGCGATGACCGTGCGGCTGGCGTAGAGCAGCCGGAAGTCGCGTGCGGTCCGCAGTGGGGTCAGGTCGGCCCGGAGCCTGTGCCCGCTCAACGCGGCACAGTCACTCGGCTAGCCCCAGACGTCCTGGGCGACCTTGACGATCAGATCCAGCTTGGCTACTTCCTGCTCGTAGCTCAGCACGTTGCCCTCGACCGTGGAGGAGAAGCCGCATTGCGGCGACAGGCAGAGCTGGTCGAGCGGCACGAACTTGGCTGCCTCCTCGATGCGGCGCTTGAGCGCGTCCGGGTTCTCCAGTTCGCCGCGCTTGGTGGTGACCAGGCCGAGCACGACCATCTTGCCCGGCGGCACGAAGCGCAGCGGCTCGAAGCCGCCGGAGCGCTCGTCGTCCCACTCACAGAAGAACCCGTCCACGTTCAGCTCGCTGAACAGGGCCTCGGCGACGAAGTCGTACCCGCCGGACGCCGCCCAGGAGGACCGGAAGTTGCCCCGGCACATGTGCGTGGTGACCGCCATGCCCGCGGGCTTGGCCACGAGCGCGTCGTTGACCTGGCGGATGTAGCGCAGGTGCAGGTGCTCGGCGTCCTCACCCCGGGCGGCGATCTCGGCCCGCTGCCCCGGGTCGTTGAGGTAGGCCAGGCTGGTGTCGTCGAACTGGAGATAGGTGCAGCCCAGGGCGGCGAGCCGGGCGACCTCGTCGGCATAGGCGGCGGACAGGTCGCGCCAGAACTCCTCGATGTCCGGGTAGACCTCCGGGTCGATCGCGGCCGGGCCGCCACGGTAGTGGACCATGTTCGGCGAGGGGATGGTCAGCTTCGCGGTGGAGACGCCCGCGAGCGACTTCAGGTAGGAGAAGTCCTCTTCGAAGATGGTCCTGGCCATGTGGACCTTGCTGCCCACGTGCAGGGCGGCCGGGGTGAACTCGATGTCCCCGGACGGGTTGTGGAACTTCACCGCCAGGTTGCCGGGTGCCTTGCTGACCCCGCCGATCTGGTAGATGAAGTCCATGTGCCAGGAGGCCCGGCGGAACTCGCCGTCGGTGGCCGACTGCAGGCCGGCATTCTGCTGCATCGCCACGACGTCGGCGATGGCCGCATCCTCGACGGCCCGCAATTGCTGGGCGGTGATCCGGCCGGCCGCGAAGTCGTCGCGGGCCGCGAGCACGCTGGCGGGGCGGAGCAGGCTGCCGACGTGGTCGGCACGGAAGGGCGGAGTGGTTCGCATACGCAACATCGTTGCGCTCTCCGCACGCGGCGGTCAATCCGGCCCGGTATCGCCCGCCAGGTGGGTTCCGGGCCGTGGGGTCCGGGGGCTTGCCTCCGGGGTCGCTCCCCCGGGCTAGCGGGGCGCGTGGCGCGGGGGCATGCCAGGCAGCGAGTGCTCCGCGAGGCCCTGGTCGCTGGCGAGGCGCTGGAGCAGGGCGGTGAACTGGTCCCGCTCCGCATGGCTCAGGCTGGCGGTGATGGCGGCTTCGTGGGCCCGGGTGACCTCCCTGACCCGCGCCAGCATGGCGGTGCCCGCCTCGGTCAGGTAGAGAGCGTGCGAGCGCCGGTCGGCGGGGTTGCGCCTGCGCTCGACCAGCCCAAGCTCTTCCAGTTCGTCGGTGAGGAACACCATCCGGGTGGGGTTCACCCCCATCAGTTCCGCGATGGCCTGCTGCGACCGCCCGTCATTCTCGGCAAGGCGGACGAGCATCCCGGCCTGGCGCTGCTCCAGCCCCAGCGGCTTGAGCCGTTCGCCGAACAGTCCGGCAATGTGGAATCCGAGCTGCACCAGCAGGAACGCAACGCTGCTGCGCGGCTGAAGTTCCGGCGCCGGGTCAGGGGTCTGCACTGCCTAAGACTATCATCTGAGTAATATATTTGCGCCTCATAATCATTGCGAGTAGAAACTATCGAGAGACGGAAGCTAGCTCTGGCACCGGAGGTGGTGGCGATGATCGACTCGAGTTCCACAGCGCGCGGTACCAGCGAGCGGGCCGGTGCGGTGCCGATCTTGCGCCGGATAACCCTGGGCATGGCGGTCGCGCTGCTGGTCCAGTACGCGCTGGGCATGGTGGTCAACCTGTACGTCACCGTGCCCGCGCACGATCAGGGCGGTGGCGTGTTCACGGCGATCGGCCGTGCCTTCGCCAACGGGCCCGTAAGCCTGGCCATCCACGCGGGCCTGGGCCTGCTGCTCATCGTGGGCGCCATCCAGTTGGTTGTCCGGTCCGCCGTGGTGCGGCACCGCCCGCTCATCTGGCTGTCGTCGGTGAGCCTGCTCGCCATCCTCGGCGCGGCGCTCAACGGCGCCGCGTTCGTAAACGCCGGTGACGACGGCGCGTCCCTGGGCATGGCCATGCTGACCGGCATCGCCCTACTGTGCATGACGATCGGCCTCTACGTGCTGGGCAGCGCGCCCGGCGCCGCCCAGCACGACTGAGGGACAGCCCTTCTCAGCCTCCGATGATGCAGGGGGTGTTCCACGGGTCGTAGCTGGCGCAGACGTCCACGGGGTTGCCGAAGATCCCGATGGACGGCAGCGCGGCTCCCTGGAAGTCGAACAGCGTCAGGTTGACGTTGGGCGACCCGACGCCGGCCCCAGGTTCCCAGCCCACGCCGGGGATCCAGTCCGGCGCCCAGTAGAACAGGCCCATGCCGAGCCCGTTCGGCACCTGCGCGAGTATCGACAGTTCGTCGTTGACAAAGGAGAGCTGGCCGCCCGGGCTCGCCGGATACCCGGCCGAGATCTGGCTGGGCTCCCAGACGAAGTCGCCGGTGCTGTCGCCGGCCTGTTCGTTGCCGTTGGCCAGCGTCCAGGCGTACTGCGTCTCGGCGATGATGATCGGCTTGCCGAACTGGGTCGCCAGCGCGTCCACGTTCGCCTTCATCTGCGAGATCGTGCCGTGGAAGAACGGGTAGTAGGACAGCCCGATCACGTCGAACGGCACGCCCCGCGAGATCAGGTTCTGGTAGAACTCCTGACTCATCTGGTTGTTGCCGCCCTGGTCGAAGTGCATCATGATCAGCAGCTTGTGGCCGCGGGGGTTGCCCGCCTGGGCGCCGGCGACCCCGGCCTTGAGCAGCGTGGCGAGGTTGTCCCAGCCGGTGTTGGCGGTCCAGTCGACCTGGCCAACGGGCCACAGCATCCCGTTGCGGATCTCGTTGCCGATCGACACCAGGTCGACCGGCGTGCCCTGCTGGGCGAAGGCCGAGATCACCTGCTGGGTGTAGGACTGCACGGTCGCCGTGAGCTGGGTGAGGTCCTGGCCCTGCCAGGCCGCAGGGATGTCCTGGTGCTGCGGGTCGGCCCAGAAGTCGGAGTACATGATGTCCAGGTAGATCTTCATCCCGGCCTGGTGTACCTGCCGGGCCAGGGCCAGGTCGCTGGCCAGGTTGCTGTAGCCGGGCGGCGGGTTCACCCACAGCCGCATCCGGACGTAGTTGGCGCCGTTCGCACGCATGATCGAGATCGGCGAGCCGGGGAAGCCGCGGTCGGTGAAGTGGGCTCCGGCCGCGAGTTCCTGCGGGGTGAACGACAGGTCCGCGCCGAGTGCCATCTGCGCCGCCGCCGGGTCCGGGCCGAACATCCGGAACTCACCGATGCACACCGGCGCGCCCGTCCCGCTCTTGACGTTGATCTGGGCGTACCGCGCCTGGGTGCCGCGCGGCACCTGGATGTACATGGGGTTCCCCGGATCCAGCGCGATGTTCTGCGCGGCGGCAGCGTGGTCCACTGGCCCGAGGTTGAGGCCAGTTGGATGGTCGCGCCTGCGGACGGGCTGGCCGCGTCCAGGGTGATGCCGAGGCCGTTCAGGAAACGCGTCTGGCCCAGGTCGATGGTGAGGGTGCCTTCCCAGGAGTTCGGGCACCAGTCCGTCCCGGCGTCACCATCGATCGCGTTCGACGCCGGATCCCCGGACTGGGCGGAGTCCGCGCTCGCCTGTCCGGACAGCGCCCAGTTGATGCTCGGCCCCTGCGCCCATGGCCAGTTGCGATGCGGGCCCATGCGGGCGGGGCCGGCGGCCGCCCCGGCTGGGCTGGCCGCCCGCGCCGATCCCGCCGCCGCGGCGTGCGCGGGGAACGGGGAGGTGCCGGCCGCGCCCCCGGCGGGCCCGGCGACGGCGGCACCGGCCCCGGCCACCAGGATCAGCGCCGCCGGAGCGGCTGCCACGGCCGCCGCCCGTATCAGCCCCCGGCGGCGCCCGCGATGAGCTGCCGGAAAGCCCGGAGACAGGCGCAAGAGAACGTGACGAGACAGGTTCGGCATAGCAAACCTCCGTAATCACACAAAAACCCAAGCTTGAGCGCACAATAACGCGCACCTAACCGGCCAGCAATGGGATCTCATGCACGTTTCGAAACTGCTGGTCACAGCGCAGGACCCTGGCTGCGCCCACAGTGGCCGTCGCATCGGGCAGGATGATCCGGTGACTGAGCCTGCCATGCGCCCGTGGGGCGCCTATACCGTCCTGGCCGAGGGGGACGGTTTCAAGGTCAAGACGATCGAGGTCCGCCCGGAACAGCGCCTCAGCTACCAGCGGCACGCCCGTCGTTCCGAGCACTGGTTCGTGGTCGCCGGAGAAGGGGTGGTCACCTTGGACGGCAGCCGCCTCGAGGTGCGCGGCGGCGACGCGGTCGACGTCCCACAAGGGGCTGCCCACCGCATTCACAACACCGGCGCCGTCCCGCTGGTGTTCGTCGAGGTGCAGCATGGTGACTACTTCGGTGAGGACGACATCGTCCGGCTGGAGGATGACTACGGCCGGCTGCCCGGGAGCAGCCGGTCAGGCGGTCGGCGCTGCCACCCGGCGGCCGCGCAGCGGGCCGGAGCCGGCCGCACAGCGGGGCCGGAGCGGCGCGCTGCCGAGCCGTTCGGCCACAGGCCGCGGCGAGCCCGGCGGACAGCGGGCATAGTCTGGTCGGCACAGCTTTGCGGCCGGCCCGGGTTTGCCGGCGCAGCGTGGGTGGCGCCGGTCCGGGAGGTACCGCATGAGTGGCGGGGTCGGTCACCTGATCCTGTCCGGGCCGTTGTTGTTCGCGGTCCCGGTGGCGGCCGCCGCGGGTGCGGTGACGTTCCTCTCTCCCTGCGTGCTCCCCCTGGTCCCCGGCTACCTCTCCTACGTGACCGGCATGTCCGGCGTAGACGCACAGCAGGACGCCGGGACGGGCGGTGCCGTGACCGGAGGCGATCCTGGTCCTGGCGGCGGGGCAGCGGCCGGCGTCGCGGTGACTACGGTGGCGCCCAGCACACGGACGGCCGCCCCGCGGCCGCCCAGGCGCCGCGCGGTCCTCGGCACGCTGCTGTTCGTGCTGGGCTTCACGGCCGTGTTCGCCAGCGTGGGGGTCGCGTTCGGCGGGCTCGGTGCCCTGCTGGAACGGCACAGCGTGGGGCTGACCCAGGTCTTCGGCGTGCTGACGATCGTGCTCGGGTTGCTGTTCGCCGGGGTGTTCGACCGTCTCCCGGTCACCGGGCGGATCCTGCGGCCCTCGATACGCCCCCGTGCGGGGCTGGCCGGGGCGCCGATGCTGGGCGTGCTGTTCGGCCTGAGCTGGACGCCGTGCATCGGCCCGACGCTCAGCTTCGTGCTGACCCTGTCCACGACCTCGGGCACCGCCGTGCGCGGTGCGATCCTCACCGTCGCCTACGGCCTCGGGCTGGGCATTCCGTTCCTGATCGTGGCGCTGGCGTTCGAACGCGGCGTCACCGCGTTCAGCTTCGCCCGGCGGCACGCGCGCGCGTTCAGCGTGGCCGGTGGGGCCATGCTCGTGGTCGTGGGCGTCCTGGAGGTCACCGGCGCCTGGTCGAGCGCTCTGCTCTGGCTGAAGACCCACTGGATCTCCAGCTACCAGTCGCCGCTCTAGCGCCTCGCCAGGCAGCGCCGCGGCGAGCGCTCGCGGGCCGGGCAATTCGGGTACGGCAAGGATATTCCCGCTACTAATCCGGTTCGAATGTGCAGGCCATTCATTTGGGGCGGAACGAGTTCTCTCCTAATGTGGCGTGAATCGCTTGTCGGTGCCGCCGGGCAATGCCAGACTCCTGCTCATGACTCTCGGGCTGGGCGGCCGAGCTGGGCCTGCGGAACCCAGGCCAGGCCGGGTGCCCAGCTCCGATTCCAGGCTGCTGAAGAAGTCCCTCGCCCTGCTTGAGCCGCAATCCGAGCGGTTCATGGCGCATTTCTTCGCCACGCTTTTTGTGCGCAACCCGGAACTGCGGCCCATGTTTCCGCTCACTCTCGGCGAAAGCCGCAAATGGGTGTTCGGGGCGCTGACCCGGTGCGCGTGGTCGTTCGACCAGCCGGAATCGCTGACCCGCTGGCTCGGCGAACTGGGCCGCGACCACCGCAAGTTCGGCGTGACCGGGCACCACTACCGGCTGTTCAGCGATGCCCTCCTGACCGCGCTGCAGGCCTTCAGCGCGGGATCCTGGTCGGACCAGACGCAGGCGGCCTGGGAACGGGCGCTCGCCGCGATCACCGCCGCGATGACAGCCGGCAGCGCGGCCGGCCAGCCCGGCGACGGCACCGGGGCCGCCCGGGGCGCCACCGCCGCCAGCGACGCAGCGGCCGGGGAGCCGGCCTGGTGGCTGGCCGAGGTGGTCGAGCACGACCGGCGGCGCCCCGGCCTCGCCGTCCTGGCGCTCCGCCCGGACCTGCCCCTGCCCTACCTGGCCGGCCAGCACATCAGCGTCCAGGTCCCGCGCTGGCCGCGGGTGTGGCGGGAGTACTCGATCGCCAATGCCCCGGCACCGGACGGACTGCTCCGGCTGCACGTCCGGGCCGTGCCCGGCGGCAGGGTCAGCACCGCGCTCGTGCACCAGACGCGGGCCGGGGACACCGTGGTGCTCGGCCGGGCCCGGGGCGAGATGACCGCGGACGCGATCCGCTCCGCCCGGGTGGTATGCATCGCCGGGGGCACCGGGCTCGCCCCGGTCAAGGCGATCGCCGAGGCGCTCACCAGCCCGGTCCGCCGGCAATCCCAGCCGCAGGTGCGGCTGTTCTTCGGCGCGCGGACCCGGGCCGACCTGTACGACCTGCCCGGACTGCAGCGGCTCGCCGGAGCGCGCCAGTCGCTGACGGTCATCCCGGTGGCCGCGGAGGAACCCGGCTACGGCGGGCTGACCGGCCCGGTGGCCGAGGCTGCCGCCGCCCATCTGCTGGCCGGGACGGAAGACATCGTCATCAGCGGCCCGGCCGCGATGATGGCCCGCGCCGCCGCCCTCGTCGCCTCGGCCGCCCCGACGGCGCGCCTGCACGCTGACCCGCTGCCCGGTGCCTCCTGGCCGCTATGATCGGCCCGTGAAACAGGGTGCGCCAGTGGACGAACAGACGCGCGCGGCCCAGGGCAACGGGACCGGCCCGGCCGTCGCGAGCGGGTCGCTTGCCCTGGTCAACAGCGGGCTCTTCGCGGATGCGTCCAACTTCGACCTGCGCTACGTGCCGGATTACGACCGGATCCACGCCATCGTGGGCGCCCTTCGCACGCTGGGCCTCAAGGTCGTCCTGACCAGCGGCTCCTTTGACATCCTGCACGAGGGCCACTCCATGTACCTGGAGGCGGCCCGGCACTTCGGCGACTTCCTCATCGTCGGCCTGGACAGCGACGAGAAGATCAGTGCCCGCAAGGGCCCGCACCGCCCCGCGGTGCCCGAGATGGAGCGGCTGCGCATGGTGACCCACCAGCGTGGAGTCGGCCTGGTCACGCTGAAGCACCTGCACGACGAGCGGTGGCGGCTGATCAAGACCATCCGCCCGGACGTGCTGGTCGCCACCGCCGACACCTACAGCCGCGACGAGATCTCCGAGCTTGAGGAGCACTACTGCGGGCGGGTGGCGGTCCTGGAGCGGATGGCGACCGTGAGCACCTCGGCGCGGCTGCGCCGGATCCAGCTCGGCCTGCCCGAGCCGGCACCACCTGGTGAGCCGCCGGCATCCCCGTGAAGCAGGTACTGCTCTACCTCCCGGTGATCCATGCCGGGTACGAGGCCTTCCTGAGGCGGCACGCCGACGCCGCGGAGATCCTGCTCCTCGGCTCCGGGTTCACCGCGGACTACCCCAGCCTGGCCAAGGACATCCGGGCCCTGCCTGCGGCACGTGCGGCCAGCTACCTCCGCCTCGACGGCGGCGATGCCAGCATCCGCGTGGTGGAGCCAGCGGGCCTGGCTGCCGCCGTCACCGGCGACCCCCTGGTGCTGCCCGACGAGGAGGTCATGCGGGACATCGCGGACCGCTACGAGCTGGGCGCCGGCCGGAGCCTGGTGTTCGACCGGACCTTCCTGCGCTGGGACCGGGACTGGGCCACCGCGAATACGCCCGTCAACTTCGACGGCGAGATCACCGCCGCCGAGCTGCCCCGCGAGCTGCTGGGCCAGGCCCAGGCCCTGGCCGGGCGCAGTTCGGACTGGTGGCGGCAGGTGGGGGCGGTGGCCGCCCGGGCGGGCCAGGTGCTCGGCGCTGTCTGGAACCACCATCTGCCGACCGAGTACGCCCCGTACCTGAACGGGGATCCCAGGGACGCGTTCGAGCGCGGCATCCGGGCGGACCTGTCCACGGCGATCCACGCCGAGGCGGCCCTGATCGCCGGCGCGGCCAGGGACGGCATCAGCCTGGCCGGCGCCGATCTCTACACCACGACGTTCCCGTGCCCGGCCTGCGCCCGGCTCATCGCCGAGGCCGGGTTCGCCCGCTGCTTCTTCGCCGGCCAGTACTCGGTACTCGACGGCGAGCAGACGCTGCGGGCCCGGGGTATCAGCCTGATCTGGGTTGATACCCGTGCCGGGAGCTGAATCTCATCCGAACCGGCGGCGCGTCCGGATCGTCCGAGCCCACAAGCACGTGCGCATGGACGTGGGCGATGGTCGCGCCCGTGAAGCGGCAGTCACCGTTGCGGACACCCAGGCCGTAGTGCCGCACCCCATAGGCCTTCGCAGTGGCCGCGAGCGCCACCCAGAAGTCGCTACGCACCTCATCACTGAGTTCTAGCAGGTCTCCGGCATGCTGGTGGGGCACAAGCAAGAGATGGAGGCTCGTGCCCTCGTAGGGGAACTCGTTCGGGGTCACGCTCCAGTGCTCGGTGGACAGCAGGATGCGCTGCCGCGGATGGCTGGCCAGGTACTCCGGACAGAAAAGGCAGATCCCTGCCGCGTCGAGCCGGGCCATCTCGGCCCGCTGCTCGGGCGTGCGCACGTTCTCGAAGCAGTACAGGCTCACCGCGCCGCCCGCCGGTAGTGGAGGAAGGAGTACGGGAGCGGACTGTCCGCGCCGGCCTCGTCGTCCCGGCCGGCCAGTTCGAACCCGGCCAGCCAGCCGTCGGGCATGGCCCGGTCCCCGGCCACGTGGCCGTGCACCCGGGTCAGGTACACCCGGTCGGCGGCCGGCAGTACGTCGCGGTAGACCGACTCCCCGCCGATGACGAAGAACTCGCTATCCCCCGCCTCGGCCGCGAGCAGCTCGGCCAGGGCCAGCGCTTCCGGGAGCGACGGGGCCACCCGGACCCCGGGGTACCCGGGATCGCCGAGGGTCCGGCTCACCACGATCGAGGTCCGGCCGGTCAGCGGGTGCCCGAGCCGGTCAAGAATGGACTGGTAAGTGAGCCGGCCCATGACCACCACATGGCCGGTGGTCAGCTCACGGAATCTGCGCAGGTCCTCCGGCAGGTGCCAGGGCAGCGCGCCGTCGGCCCCGATGACCTCGTTGGCCGACGCCGCCACGACCAGCGACACGATCATGGGGAGACCGGGATGGACGAGATCGCCGGGTGCGGGTCGTAGTCGCTGACCTCGAAGTGCTCGGCGCGGAACTCGTGGATGTCGGTGACCTTCCGGCCGTCCTCGGTGAGCTGGACCGTGGGCAGCGGCCGCGGCTCGCGCGCCAGCATGGCCGCGACCGCGTCCCGCTGGTTCTCGTAGACATGCGCGTCGGAGATCGTGTGGTAGTAGGCCACCGCCGGAATGCCGGTGAGCTGCTCCAGCATGAGCAGCAGCGCGGCGTACTGGATCATGTTGGCCGGCACGCCGACCGGCACGTCCCCCGAGCGCTGGAACATGTGCAGGTGCAGTCCGCCCGCGAGCACCCGCACGTGCACCCAGCCGTGGCAGGGCGCGATCGTGGTCTTCGGGGTCTTGCCCCGGCCGCGGACCTGGTACTGCGGTATCCACGGGGAGACGAAATGGGTCCGGTCGCCCGGCAGTTCGGTGAGCTGCTCCACCAGGTGCTGGAACTGGTCGAAGCCCGGCCCCTCGGCGGTGGGGAAATCACGGAACGCGCCGCCGTAGGAGCCTGGACCCAGGCTCCCCGGCGCGAGCCCCCGGCGGGACGTCTTCTCCGGCGTGGCCCACGGGCCCCACCAGTCGCAGCCGAACTCGGCCAGTTCGGCGAGTGTCGTCGCGCCGTTGATGAACGCGCACAGCTCGCCGATGGACTTGCGCCAGAACGACTTCAGGCTGCGCTCGGTGATCAGCGGGAAGCCGTTGGCCAGGTCGAAATGCATCGCCTGCTGCATGAGCGTCAGCGCCGCGGGTCCCTGCCGGGTGGGCACGCTCACCCCGGCGGACACGATCCGGTCAAGCAGCAGCCGGTACTGAGAGTCGGGCTCCCGCTCCCCCGGCGGACGGTACTCCACAGCCAGCCTCCCTGCCGCTCAACCTGCCTCACATCCTCGCCGATACGCGGACCTGCTGTCTGGCCGGCTCGCCAGGGGGGCCGCGGCGGTGCACTTACTACGATTTCGTGCTACACGATTTCGGCTTAAACCAGACGGACCAGCCGGTAAATGGGATGCACCCCGCCCGCACGGCCGCCGATGATGGGGCATGGCCTGGCAGCTCACCGAGAACCTGGAGACCTTTCTCGCCGCCGCGGGCGGCTTCCTGCGGGCCCGCGCCGCGCAGAACACGGTCATACTCACCGCGGCGGAGTTGCTGCGCGCCAAGGGACCGGCCGCGTACGGCGACGCCACGCCGCTGTTCGGCTGGCTGGCGGAGCCCGGCGGCACCGCCGCCGCAGCGTTTCTGCACACGCCGCCCTTTCCGGCCGTGCTCACGGGCATGACGGCCGAGGCCGCCGCCGGACTGGCCGCGGACCTGGCGGCCCAGGGCTACCAGCCCCCCGGGGTCAACGCCATGCCGGACCCGGCCGCGGCCTTCGCCGCCGCCTGGCAGGACCACACCGGCCAGCCCGCACACACCGGCATGCGGATGCGGTTGTACGCGCTCGGCACGCTGCTGCCGCCGGACCCGCCACCGCCCGGCACGGCCAGGACCGCGGATGCCACGGACCGCGACCTGATGCTGGCCTGGCTCGACGCGTTCCAGGACGAGGCGCAGCCGGGCGGGCCGAACGAGTCGGAGCGGGTGGTGAACGACCGGATCGGCTTCGGCGGGCTGGTGTTCTGGGAGCACGAGGGCAGGCCGGTGTCGCTGGCCGGGCGGAACCGGGCCGCCGCCGGGCAGGCCCGGATCGGCCCTGTCTACACGCCGCCGGAGCCTGCGCGGCCGCGGTTTCGGCGGCGCGGCGACGGCCGCGGTGACCCAGGCGGCACTCGACGACGGCGCCGAGGGCGTCGTGCTGTTCACCGACCTGGCCAACCCCACAAGCAACACCCTGTACCAGCGCCTCGGCTATCGCCCGATCAGCGACTGGACCGTGATCCGCTTCGGCACCCCCGAACCATGATGATCATGGGGATGTGGCCCACCGGCCGGCAACCATGATCATGGTCACTTTTTGGCGTATATAGCCCCAAAGTGCCCGTGATCATGGAAACCAGGCCGAAGCGGCCCGTTTCGGACCTGTTATGCCACGCTCCGTGGGCCACATCCCCATGATCATCATCGCGGGCTGCCGGCAGCGGGCGGCGGTGACCTGACGGCGGGCGGCGCACAGGCGGAGCACGTTGGCGATCACCTGGCGGCCGGTGCCGCCCGCCGCGGTCAGGATCGACTCCGGGTGGAACTGCACGCCCCACCGGCCCGCGGCGGCGTCCTCGATCGCCATCACCGCGCCGTCCGAGGTCACCGCGGTCACCGTGAACCCGCCCTTGACCTGGCCCGGCACGGCGTGCAGCGAGTGATACCTGGCCGCGACGAAGTCCGAAGGCAGGCCGGCAAGCAGCCCGTCGTCGCCGGACAGCCGCAGCACCGTGCCGGGTTTCCCGTGGGCCGGCTCGGGCAGCAGCGCCAGTTCCCCGCCCGCGTGCTCCACCATCGCCTGGAGCCCCAGGCACACGCCGAACGCGGGCAGCAACCGCGCGTCGAGTTCGGTGAGCAGGCCGTCGCAGCCGAAGTCCGACGGGCGCCCCGGCCCGGGTGACAGCACGACGAGGTCGGGCCGGTAGTCGTCGAGCGCGGCGGCAGGGAACCCCGCGCGCAGGGTGGTGACCTGGGCTCCCTGCTCGGCGAAGTAGCCCGCCAGCGTGTGCACGAACGAGTCCTGGTGGTCGACGAGCAGCACCCGCATGTCAGCGCCGGGCGACGGGTCCGGGCGGGCGGCGGCTGGCCCCGGGGAGCGTTCGGCAGCAGGAGAAACCGGAGGGGCGGCCTCGGCGAGCGTTTCCAGCAGCGCCCGCGCCTTGAGCTCGGTCTCTTTCTCCTCGGCGGCCGGGTCTGAGTCGAACAGCAGCGTCGCCCCGGCGCGCACGGTGGCCACACCGCGCTCGATGTGCGCGGTGCGCAGCGTCAGGCCGGTGTTCATGCCGCCGTCGAAGCCGATCATCCCGACCGCACCGCCGTACCAGCGGCGCGGCGCCTTCTCGTGGTCCTCGATGAACTGCATGGCCCAGGTCTTGGGCGCGCCGGTGACGGTGACCGCCCACATGTGGGTGAGGAACGCGTCCAGCGCGTCGAGCCCGGGCCGCAGCCGGCCCTCGATGTGGTCGACCGTGTGGATCAGCCGGCTGTACATCTCGATCTGCCGCCGCCCGATCACCCGGACGCTGCCCGGCACGCAGACCCGCGACTTGTCGTTGCGGTCCACGTCGGTGCACATGGTCAGCTCGGACTCTTCCTTGGCCGAGTTGAGCAGCGAGCGGATGTTCTCCGCGTCCTCCAGCGGGTCGGCTGCCGCGCCGGATGGTGCCGGAGATCGGGCAGGTCTCCACCCGGTTCCCTGTCACCCGCACGTACATCTCCGGCGACGCCCCGACCAGGCACTCCCCCTCGCCCAGGTTGAAGAAGAACTCATACGGCGCCGGGTTGCGCGTGCGCAGCAACTGGTAGAACGCGGCGGCCGAGGCGCACGGCGCGCGGAACGCCTGGCTCGGCACCACCTCGAACAGGTCGCCGCGGACGAAACGCTCCTTGGCCAGGTCCACGATCCGCGCAAAGGTCCCCGGCTCCGGGCGTTTTTCATGCCCTACGCTCCCCGTGGCCGGCCCGGTCCCGCCGGACGCCGGCGTGTCCCTGGGCAGGCCCGCGGTGGACACGCCGTCCACGGTGAACTCGTAGGAGTAGCGCATCGCCGTCTCCCGCTTGCGGTCCACCACGAACAACTGGTCGGGCAGGTGCAGGACCAGGTCGCGCTGGCCGGCGGCCCGGTCGATGCGCGGCGTGACCGGCTCGAACTGGAACGCCAGGTCGTAGCCGAACGCGCCGTACAGGCCCAGGTGCGGATCGTCGCCGGCGAACGCGGCGATGACCTCGCGCACCGCGGTGAACACCGTGGGGCGCCTGCTCCGGTCCTCCTCCGCGACCAGCCCGGCCGGCTCGGGGATCGCCACGCTCACCTCGTCAGGGCCGGCCGCCGCCGTTGGCTGGCCGGCCCGGGCCAGCGCGGCGCCGAGCACGGGCAGCAGCACCGCGCCGCGCCCGTTCAGCGCGCGGACGGTGACCACCCGCCCGTGCGCCACGATCTCCGCGCAGGGGTTCACGTAGGCCAGGTGCCAGCGGCTGTACCGGCCCGGGTACTCCATCCCGGAGCTGAGCACTCCGCCGCGGCGCTCGTCCACCTGCGCGCACACCTGGTCGATGTCGTCGGCGCGGAACCGCTCCTCGGTACGGGTCACCCGCACCCCGCCGCGGGTGACCGACTCGGTCCGCTTGGTGCCCGGTGCCTGCGCAGCCGCGGCCGATCCGTTCGGTTGTGCTGGGCTGCCCGCAGCCGCCGGGTCCGCCTGTCCTGCCGGGTCCACGTCTGCTCCCCTGTGTTGGGCCCGGTGCCCGGACGCGAGAAGCGACCGCCGCTGCCGGGCGATCGCTTCTGGTCGTTACGCGCGCGAACCAGTCACCGCCTCAAGGGCGGCGCCACCACTGGTTCCCGCGCACGAGGGGAGCCTACCGGCCGCCCGGTGCCCGCGCCACTGTACTGGTCTGGGGGAGCGACCCCCCTGGAACCCCCCGATGGCTGGCCCAGGGGGGCGACCCCCCGGAACCCCCCGATGGCCTGCGGCCCCTGCGACTTCGTCGGAGGGGCTTGGCTGTGCTGGCCCGGGTCCTGGTCCCGGGCCGGTCGGCCGGTGCCCGGGCTGCGACGTGCCTTTCTGTCCTTTTACCTATGCCTTGCCTCTGGTTGCCCTGCGGTGAGCCGGGCGCGGGCACGATGGGGCGGATGCGCGGCCGGCCCCGGACGGGTGGCCGCCTGCGCGCATCGCTGCCCGTCCACCCGAGGGGAAAAGCCCATGACAGCTCTTCAGCGCTACCCGGCCGCCAGGCGCATCGCCGCGATCGGCGCGGTCGCACTGCTCCCTCTTGCCGTCGCCCCCGCCGCGGGACCGGCCAAGGGCATCCCGACCTGGACGGCCGTCACCGTCCTCACCAGCCGCCCGGACAGCGGGAACCACGACAACCCGGCCCAGGGCGTTAACCACACCTGGGCCAGCGACTCCTTCACCCGGACCGCCTCGGTGACGTTCTACGCCCAGGTGGCGTCCTCGTTCTGCCCGGGGATCCGCAGCGGCGAGTGCTACTACTGGACCGGCGAACTCCTGGACGCCAAGGGCACGTTCACCACCAACCCGACCGCTGCGAGCGGCGCGCACTCCCCCGGGAACGGCACCGACGGCACCGGGGCGACCGGGCCGTTCCCGATCGGCGCCGCCGCCACCGGCAGCATGGACGGCCGGTACCACTTCGGCTTCTACGCCACCGCCGACACCGCCAGCACTTCCGGCGTGCCATCGGCCGAAGACGACCACGGCACGCTGCCGCTTTCCGCGGCCACGAGCACCTGCACCGGGGGTTCGTCCTGTGGTGTCACGAACTGCCAGTGGATTGAGCAGTTCTTCCCCCGTGGCACCCACTTCTGGGACCTGAACGGCAACGAGGACCCGTCCTGCCTCGGCCTGTACTGGTCGTGGTTCTACTACCTGCCTGTAGGCGGGGACGAGAGTTGTGCGCAGGTGACCGGCAAGTGGATCACCGCGTCCTGGAACGACCTGGGCACGGACCCGGTGGACGGGAACATCTTCGCCCCCGGCGACACGGACTGCTAGCCGGCCGGTCTTGCGTGCGGGCCGGTCAGGCCAGCGCGAAGACCACGGTGACGGTGACGCTGAGCTGCTGTGTCCCGGAATGAACAGGGACCGAGGAGGCGGCGCGGCTCGTGCTCGGGAGGGCGGCGTAAGGCACCGGCTGGAACGGCTGGGCGGGCGCGGCCTCCGACATGCTGATCACCGGGCCCAGCGGGCGGCCGAGGGCACGGGCATAGGCCGCCGCCTTGGCCTTGGCGTCCGCCACCGCCTTGGCCCGCGCGGAGGCCAGCAGCGTGCTGGTGTCAGACAGGTTGAGCGACACGCCGTCGATCGTCGTGGCGTTGCCCCCGGCCCGTGCCGCCGCGCTGATCTGGCTGCCCGCGGTGGACAGGCGGCGCAGGGTGACCGTGAGCTGCTCGCTGACCTGGTAGCCGCGGGGGACGCCGGAGCTACTGGAGTAGTTGGGGTAGATCGACAGGCCCGAGGTCTGGATGTCGGGCGCCGCGACCCCGCTGCGGCGCAGCACCGCCGTGACCGACCGTGCCGCCGCGTTGGCCTGGCGCAGCGCGGTGGCCACCGAGCCCGCGCTGGTCTGCACGCCCATGGACAGGGACAACTGGTTCGGCACGCCGGACACGTTCCCGGTGCCGGTGACCGTGATGCGGGCGCTGCCCGCGGCGGGCGCGGCAGCGGTCAGGGCGGCGTTACCCGCGGTGTCGCTGGCCGCGGCGGGCGCGGCACTGCCCTGGCCGGCGCCGAGGGTGAACGCGGCGATGAGCAGGCCTGCCGAGGCCACGCCTGCCGCGACCGCGCGCTGGGCTGAGGAGAACTGGACCGCCATGGTGCCGCTCCGGCGTCAGGAAGGGAATGAGACACCGCTTGGACGCGGGGGCACCTGGGCTGGTTCCCAGCGGCGTGCCCGGGCTGGCGCTGCCGGCCGCCGGCCGGGCGAGCCGCGCCCCGGTCACCCGGCCGCTGGCAGGCTGTCCACCTTCGCCAGGATCTGCTTGACGTCCGCCATGATCGCCGCCTGCCGGCCCGGCATGTCATGGCTGGCGAAGTTGTTCAGGATGGCCAGCACCTGGTCCTGGCCGTGCAGAATGTCCAGTTGCTGCTTGCCCATCTCGTGCAGGGCGATGAGGGTCTCGTGGTCGGCGATCGCGCGCTTGTCGCTCGCCGTCTGCGCCCGGTTGGCGCTCACCTGCAGCGAGATCATGATGGACAGCTGCGGCAGGTTCAAGAGCGTGAGAAGCAGCGGCCACGGCGTCTTGTCGAACCCGACGATGTTGCCCGCGAACAGCCAGAACACGATGCCCACCGTGATGCCGAGGAACACCCACATCGACCCGCAGAACTTGTTCACCGCGTCGGCGATCCTGTCGAGGGGGCTCTCGCCGCGTACGTGCCTGGACAGCACGAGCCTGGGTTTGTGTGCCTCGGGATGGGCGCGGATCTCCGCCGCGCGCTGCGCCAGCCTGGCGGCGTAGAGGGCATTGTCGCGCACGGCCTCGCCGGAGGAGCGGGCCAGGTGTGGCTGGCCGTTCGGGTGGGGCCCGGTGGCGGTGCCGGTGTCGGTCATGGGGGTCCTCCCCTGTCGCTGGGTGCCCGGCCCGGCGGCGGGCGGCCGACGGACGGTTCCGCACAAGTTAGCGCGAGATCACCCGGGCCGCACGGACCACCGTCACGCGGATCGCACCGGAGTGACTCGCCCCTTCTGGCCGGGTTGCCGGAGATGTCAGAGTTGGGTTGGCGGACCGGGGCTTCCTGCCCCGACCAGAGGGAGGGGCCATGTTCACATACCTGTCAGGCGGCCGCGGGCGGCCGTCGTTTCGGTCAGGCCGGCCGCAGGCGGCCATCGCCGCGCTCGCCCTGACTGCCGTGCTGCCGGCCTGGGCAGCCGGGCCGGCCCGGTCGGCTGCGGAGGTCACTGGCACACTGGGTGACCTGACAGCGGTGGCCGCGATACCCGGCACCACCGATGCCTGGGCGGTCGGCTGGAAGTGCCCGGGGACCCCGGAGGGGTGCACGCCCGGCCCCGGCCTGGTGCTGCGCAAGGGCAGCGCAGGGTGGTCGGCGGTGCCCGCCCCGAGCCCGGGCGGGCAGGCCATGTTGGTCGCGGTGTCGGCCGACTCCGCGTCGGACGCCTGGGCGGTGGGATCCGACGACGGGGGCGAGAAGAACCTGTACCTGCACTGGAACGGGAGCGCGTGGCAGCAGGTCCCCGGCCCGACACCCGACGGCAGCGTGCTCACCGGCGTGACCGCGATCTCCCCGTCGGACGCGCTCGCCGTCGGTTCCTACACGTCACCGTCGGGGGCGACGGTCACCCTGGCACTGCGCTGGAACGGCAAGTCCTGGGCGAAGCAGGCCACCCCGGATCCCAGCTCCAGCGACAACGAACTGCTTGGTGTCACGGCCACCTCGGCCACCAGCGCGTGGGCCGCCGGCTTCAGCCTGGATTCTCAGTCGCGGAACCAGACGCTGATCCTGCACTGGAACGGCAGCACCTGGCAGCAGGCCAGCACTCCCGCGGTAGCCACGTTCGGCACCCAGTTGTCCGGGATCGCCGCCGGCTCCCCCTCCGACGTCTGGGCGGTCGGTCAGTTCTACTCGGCCGCCGACGCGGATCAGCCGCTGATCGTGCACTGGAACGGCACCGCCTGGAGCCGCGCGGCGCTGCCCGGCGCCGGGTCCAAGACCGAGGAACTCTACGGTGTCACGGCGACCTCGCCGTCCAATGCCTGGGCCGTCGGACTGGGCCCGTGCATCGGGCCCAGCGGCAACTGCCCGTCGAAGACCCTGACCATGCACTGGAACGGCAGTTCCTGGAAGGTCGTGGGCAGCGTCAGCGTGTCCGACCAGACCGACCAGAACAGCCTGACCGGGGTCGCCGCGACCGCCGCCTCGAACGTCTGGGCGGTGGGTGACTACTTCCCCGCGGCCGAAGGCGAGCCGTTCTACCAGATGCTCCAACAGTGGAACGGGACCAAGTGGGCAACGCACTAGCCGCCGGGCGCTGCCACGTCCGGCGGCGCGCCGGCCGCCCGCGTGGCCCGGGCGCTAAGAGAGGGCCGGAAGGCGGGCCAGTAACCGCCGCTGCTGCGGCGGCTCCAGGTTCGTGGACAGCGTCGCGATCCGCTCCATCAACGCGGCGTCCTCGCGCATCTCCTCTGCCGTGGGGGCCATCGTGACGATCGCGGTCACCAGGAACGTAACGATGCTGATGCCCAGGATCAACGGCAGCAGGAACGAGGTCGCGCCGGCCCCGGCGCCCATGGCCAGCATCCCGCCGTCGGGCGCGTGGTACACGTGCAGCGCGGCCATGCCGGTGTAGTGCATCCCGCTGACGGCGACGCCCATGATCAGCGAGGCGACGAGCGTGGCGGTCAGGCCGCTCAGCGTGGTCGCGGCCCACAGGGCGGCCGTGCCCGCGACCATGGCGATGATCACCGACAGGACGAGCAGGACCGGGTTGAAGCCCATCGTGTCCGGCATCCGCATCGCCCAGATGCCCATGTAGTGCATGCCCGCGACGCCGATCCCGAGGATCGAGCCGCCGAGCAGCAGGCGGCTCCGGTCGCCGCTGCGGCCGAAGCCGACGATGAACAGGCCCACGGCCACCACGGCGATCGCGATCAGCATGCTCAGGATGGTGACCGGCACGTTGTAGGTGATCGCCTGCCCGCCGATGGTGTAGCCGAGCATCGCGATGAAGTGCATGACCCAGATGCCGGTGATCCCGATCGACACCGCCGCCAGCAGCAGCCACCGGGCCCTGGCGCCGCCCTCCATCGCCCTGGCCCTGGCCGTGCACTGCAGCCCGAGGAAACAGCCCAGACATGAGATCAGGTAGGCCAGCACCGGGTTGAGCAGGCCGTACGAGAAATTGTGAACCTGTGCCAACGGAAGCTCCCGCCCATGCGCGCGCCGCTGGAAAAGGCCGCAGCGGTCTTTCTTGCGCCGTCCCTGGTCAATGCCGTGATCATCATGGCATGCCGGTTATCTCGGGCAGGCCGTTATCGGCCGTTCTTGACCTGCGTGTCCGCGGCGGAACCGCTGGCAGCAGGCCTGGGCCTGCCCGGCCGTCATCCGGTCAGTTCGCGGACCCGGCCGTTGGCACCGTCGGAGATCATCAGCGCACCCGATCCGGCCACCGTCACGCCGTTGGGGTTGTCCAGTTCGGCCTGGGTGCCAGGGCCGCCGTCGCCGGAGAATCCGGCAGAGCCGTCACCTGCGACGGTGTAGATGTCCCCGGCGGTCATCGGCTGCCCGTAGAACGTGCCGTTCTGCACCGCCACCACCCGGATCCGGTTGTTGAACATGTCGGCGATCGCCACGTTGCCTGCCGCGTCCACGGCCACCGCCACCGGCAGGTCGAGCTTGGCGCTGGCCGCAGGGCCACCGTCGCCGGCAATGGTGTAGATGTCCCCGGCGGTCATCGCCCGGCCATAGAAGCTCCCGGTGCGGGCCGCCACCACCCGGACCCGGTTGTTATTGGTATCGGCAAGCAGCAGGTTCCCTGAGTTGTCCACCGCCACGCCCTGCGCGGCACTGATCTCCGCGCTGGTGGCGGAGCCGCCGTCGCCGGAATAGCCCTGTGTGCCGTCACCGGCCACGGTGTAGATGTCCCCGGCGGTCATCGCCCGGCCGTAGAACGTGCCTGTCTTGACCGCCACGACACGGACCCGGTAATTGAACGTGTCGGCGATCACCAGGTTGCCCGCGGCATCCACCGCCACCCCGTAGGTATTGGCCAGTTCGGCGCTGGTGGCCGGGCCGCCGTCGCCGGAGTAGCCGAAGGTGCCGTCTCCGGCCACGGTGTAGATGTCCCCGGCGGTCATCGCCTGCCCGTAGAACGTGCCATTCTGCACCGCCACCACCCGGATCCGGCTGTTGTAGGCGTCGGCGAACACGAGATTGCCAGCCCCGTCCACCCCTATCTCGTTCGCCAGGCCGATTTCGGCGCTGGTGGCCGGGCCGCCGTCGCCGGAGTACCCCTCGGTGCCGTCCCCCGCCACGGTGTAGATGTCCCCGGCGGTCATCGCCTGCCCGTAATACCTGCCGGTGCTGGACGGCACCACCTGTATCTGTGTGAGGGCAGCGATCACGGTGTTCCCGGCGTGGTCCAGCGCCACCCCATCCGAGGTGAGCTGGGCCGCGATGGCAGGACGGCGGGTACAGCACGGCGGACCGCCCAGGCTGCGGCCCGCGACCGTATAGATGTCCCCGGCGATCATCTCCTGCTGGTACCGGGTTCCGGTGCTCGCCGCCACCACCCGGAGCCGCAGGCGGTCGGCGATCAGCAGGTCACCCGACGCGTCCACCGCCACGCCTTCGGGGTTGCTCAGCTCGGCGCTGGTGGCGGGGTGGCGGTCACCGCCGTACCCGGACTTGCCGTCCCCGGCGACCGTGTAGATGTCGCCTGCGGTCATCGCCTGCCCGTAGAACGTGCCAGTGCTGGCGGCGACCACCCGGACCCGGCTGTTTTCGGTGTCGGCGATCACCAGGTTTCCGTCGCTGTCGACGGCGACGCTCTGCGGAAGCCACAGTTCCGCACTGGTGGCCGGGCCGCCGTCGCCGGCGAATCCGAAGTTCCCGTCGCCGGCCACGGTGTAGATGTCCCCGGCGGTCATCGCCTGCCCGTAGAACCTGCCGGACCGGGCGGCCACCACCCGGATCCGCTCGTTGTCGGTGTCGGCGATCACCAGGTTCCCGGCGTGGTCCACCGCCACGCCCTCCGCCAGGCGGAGTTCGGCGCTGGTGGCCGGGCCACCGTCGCCGGAATACCCGCCGGTGCCGTCGCCGGCCACGGCGTAGATGTGCCCGGCGGTCATCGCCTGCCCGTAGAACGTGCCGGTCTTGGCCGCCACCACCCGGACCTGGAAGTGGCTGGTGTCGGCGAGCAGCAGGTTGCCCGCCGCGTCCGGCGCCACCGAGCACGCCCCGGCCAGGTCGGCCCGCGTGGCCGCCAGGCCGTTACCGGCCGGGCCCGGCGACCCGGTGCCCGCCGCGGTGGTCAGCCAGTCGCTGGCCGGGCTGACCTTGCGCAGGTCCAGGCCATCGGCGATGTACAGGTTGCCGCCCGCGAACGTCGCCCCGCACGGTGACATGGCGATATCGGTGGCCGGGGCCGGCCCGCCGACACCCCCGGCCACGGTGGTGATCGTCCCGGCGGCCGCCGTGTCGGCCGCGGCACTGCCCGCGGGAACCGTGGTCGCCACCGCCGCGGCCAGGGCGGCCGCGGCCATGCCCCTGGCCAGCCTGCCGTCACCTGTCATGTCCCCCCCAAGGGTTCAGGGCAGCCGGTACACCCGGCGCGCGTTCTCCGCCCCGATCATCTGCGCCACCCGGATGGCGTCGCCGGCGCTCCAGTCCCCCGATTCGACCCACCCGCCCAGGACGTCGGCGGTGGCCCGGCGCCACAGCAGCGCACCGAGGTAGTGCAGTTCGGCCGGTCCGGCCGCGTCGGAGGAGAACAGCACCTTGGCGAACGGCGCGAGTTCCAGCGACTCGGCGACCACCGCGGCGGCCCGGGCTCCGACGTAGTGCAAGGTCATGCCCACGTCCAGGTACACGTGCGGGTAGGCCTGGGCGAGGGCGGCGGCGTTGCGGTGGAACGGGTAGCAGTGCAGCAGCATGACCGGCACCCCGCGGGGCTCGCACCGCTCAATGAAGCCGCGCAGCCACAGCGGGTCGCTGCGGCGCAGGTCGCAGTCGGGGTCCCCGAAACCGGTGTGGAACTGCACCGGCAGGCCGCGGTCGACCCCGGCCCACAGCACGTGCCGCAGCAGCACCGGGTCGGTGACCCGGACGGCGCCGCCTGCCTCGATCTCGCGCAGCCAGCGGCCCGCGGCATCGGTCACCGCCGCGGGCGCGGGCGGGTCGGGGTCGAAGTCCAGCCCGTGCCGGTAGGCCATGATGCTTTCTGTGCCGAGCGCCTCCCGTGCACGTTCCTGCAGCGCGTCGCGGTAGCGGTCGGCGAACCCGGCCGCGGTCCCGTCCCCGGCGGTGATGACCTGCTCGGCCACCTGCTCCAGCCGGACGATCTCGGCTGCCTGCGCGCCGGCCGCCGCCGCCATCTCCGGCAGGCTCAGCATGGTGTCGAGCACGTAGCCGGTGTCGATCAGGAAGCAGGCCACGCCCGTGGCGCGCAGCAGCAGCCCGGTGGCCTGCTCCGGGCCCAGCCCGGCCCGCCGCGCCAGGTATTCCTCCGCCGGCGCGGAGGGCTCCAGGCCGAGCACGGGCGCGCACCAGCGGCGGATCGCGAAACCGAGCTGGGAGTCGAACTGCGTGGTGCCAGGCGGCGCTGGCCGGTCCGACTCGCTGATCTGCTCCTCGAACGCGGCGCGTGGCACGTCGGCGCCTAGCGCCTGGTGGACATGGTGGTCCACCAGGGCGAGCGCGCCGACGGCCTCGCTGACCGTGCCGTGGTCAGCCATCGGCGCCCGATCTCCGGTGCCGTCCGGCGCCGGCCGGGAGCGGTTCCGCGCCGTTCCCGCTCATCCGGCCGACCAGGTAGAGCAGCGCGGCCACGGCGAGCGAGGCCACCGTGATGCCGCCGATCCACCAGAACCAGGTGCCGTAGGTGATCGTCGCCCCGAGCACGGTGATCGAGCCCGCGCTGTTGCTGATCAGCGGGGTCCACGAGCCGGACAGGGTGGCGATCACCCCGACCAGCGAGGCGAGGCCGCCGATGATCGAGCACGCCCAGAACACCGCCGGGTGGGCGATCCTGCGCGCCTGGAACTGGGCCTGGAAGCGCCGCAGGATGATCAGGATGTCCACGAACAAGATCACGATCGAGATGCACCAGATCACGGTGACCGCCGCCTGCAGCACGTCGTAGATCTTGGTCTCGGCGTCCACCGAGCTGCCGCTGGTGACGCTCGGGATCACCACGAAGGCCAGCAGCGTGAACAATGCGGCGATGACGGTCTGCACCCACACCGCCGTGTCCGGCACCCGGGCCTTGTTCACGTGTGACATCGCCTTCGGCAGCCGCTGGTCGAGCCCGGACACGAAGATCAGCCGGGCGAACGAGTAGTTGTACACCACGGTGATGAACAGGAAGAACAGCGCGAGGATGATCGCGGTGATCTTACCGGCCACGCTGCCGAGCCCGATGGTGACCACCCCGGCCACCGCGGTGATGCCCGCAGAACTGGACGTCGGCACGGTCACCATGACGCCCCAGGTGGCGAGCAGGTAGGCGACCACCACGACGAGCGAGCCCCACAGCAGGTACCGGGTCACCGACCGCTGCTCGCGGATCTCCACGCCCATGTTCAGCGGCACCTCGACGCCGAGCAGGGCGAGCACCACCAGGCCGAAGAAGGTCCAGTTGCTGAAGTTGATGCCGTGCGGGGCGCCGGACTTCCAGGCGGCGAAGTCCCACGGGTTGACCACCGCGTGGTTGCCCTTGGCCAGGTAGACGATCCCGGACACGAACATCGCCAGGATGGCCAGCCCGTACAGCGCGAACACGATGTTGACCAGGTTCTGGGTGACCCGGAACCGCAGTATGGCGACCAGCGCGGACACCACGATGAGCCCGATGATCAGCACGCCCTGCCACTGGATCGGCCAGTTGTTCAGGGCCGGGAACGCATAGCCGAGGAACGCGACCATCGACGTACCGGTGGCCACCATCACCAGCACCCCGGGCCACCACGCGCAAAAGCCGGCGAAGAATCCCCAGAACGGCCCGAACGCCTTATGTGTCCATAGGTAGATGGACCCCTCCCCGGGGAACATCGCGCCAAGCTGGCCCGTGGCGATCGCGCACGGGATCAGGAACACGGCAAACCCGATGATCCACCAGCCGAACGCCGACGGCCCGGCGGACTGGACCACCGCCGAGTTGGTGATGAACAAGACGATCGCGACGAAGATCGCGACCATGTCGAATGTGGTGAGCACCTTGGGCAGGATGCCCCCGGCCACCCGCTCGGAGATCAGTGAGCCAGAGTCGGTGTCAGCAGCGGTCACGGCTCCTCCTCAACCCGGCGAGTCACCCTGAGGATTTACCCACTCGGGACATCCCGGGCACGCCGCAACCGGGAGTTCAGCCCCCGTTCTCCGGCCACAGCCGGGTGCTGCGGGCCGCCGCGTCGAGGATCAGCTGGGCGTCGATCACTGCCCGCGTTTCTGCGACCCCGATCGCTGGCCATTCGCAGACGAACTCAAGCGGCCCGGCGGGCGGCAGCGGCCACGCCCACCAGCGGGAGAAGTGCGTGCCCAGCGCGCCGCCGCTCATGAACGCCCGCAGCACGGGCCCTGGCGGCTGGGTGTCGTGGGCTGGCCCGCGGCGGTACTCTCCGATGACCTTGCTGCCATCGGACAGCAGCAGCCCGAAGCGGAACGATCGCCGGGCCGTGCCCGCGCCGGGCTCGCGGTCGCCGCCCGGGCCGTCGGGCCGGACGCGGGCGGTCACGAAGACCTCGAAGCCCTCGGCAAAGGCGGAGAGGCCGGTCACCGCCACGGCGGCCCGGTCGGTCCGCCCTATTGTCAGCGTCTGGATGGGGACGATGCCGGGGAGTTCCGCCTGCGGCGGGTCCCACGGCCGATGCGGCGCGGGTGGTTCCGGCTCGACGGCCGGCAGTTCGTCAAAGAAGCCCATCCCGCCACTGTCGGCCGGCCCCTACCCCGCCGCAACCGAATAAAGCCCGGTGGTAACCCCCTGACCGGCAGGCGGCGCTCGCCGACTGAACCACCGCGGGCGAGAACGGCGCGAGTCAGCCACAGCCCGCCGTATTGGGCCGAGAGGCGCACGGCCATGGATGTCAGGGCCCGGTGCCGGCGTTCTTCGACACCGGGATCACGTCCTTACCGGCAGCGTCGCGGGGTGGTGACCGGAACAGGCGGATGCGGGTGCGCGGGAGACCGGTGGTCACCAGGATCAGCCGGGCAGCGGTGAAGAGGACGATCATTCCCAGGAACCACCAGTAGCTGGCGGTCCACGACCGCCCGTCAACCGGCCAGAGCAGCCGCACACCTGGCGGGCCCTCGGCTATGTCCCGCGCGAAATGAAGCACGAGTCCAGTCGCTACGCCGGCCAGCACGGCCCGGTGCCGCCGGCTGACGGCCGCCGCGCCGGCGAACACCGCGACCGTGGCCAGGGAATGCGTGACCGGGCGCTGGCCCTCGTCCCCGAGCAGCCCGAGATAGAGCGGAATGTGATCAATGTCGATGGCCACCGAGGCGATCAGCGCCGCGACATAGAACCGGCGCGGCGCATCGACAAAGCACGCCAGCACCATCAGGCCCAGAGCCGCGGTGGCCAGATGGGCAACCTCATCAAGCGGGCCTGTGCTCAGCAGCCCAAAGGGCACCCTGCGATTCAGCGCGTCGAAGCCGAGCGCGACCCCGGCCAGCAGCAGCGGACCGGCCCACATCCTGACCGCAGCCCCGCTCACCTGGCCCCATCCGACGAGGCTACCCACCCCGCCCGGGCTGCCGCCAGCGTGTCCCCGGACGGTCAGGGCGAGGTGATCGTCTGGCGAGGGGGTGATGGTGAAGTAAACGACGATGAACATGGCGTCGCCGTTGTGGATCAGGCCGTCACAGCCGCTCACATCGTAGAAGTGGAGAGTGCTGCCGCCGGAGACGGTGTGCAGCCTATGGGTCTTGTTGTAGTACTTCAGCCTTATGGTCCCGTTGCTGGCGCTGTCGCTGGTGCCGTCCACCACGAAGCTGCAGCCACTGGCCGACGACGCGAAGTGAATCTTCTTGATGTTACAGTGGTCGCGCCGCCGACGCTGCCGGGGTTGTAGGACTTGGCGTTCAGCGACCACGGCGTCGTCTCGCTGGTCGAGCACAAGGTGCATCGACGTGATGGTTCCGATGCTTCGTAGTGACCAGTCAGTGACGGACTTAGCGAAGGTCAAGGCGATCGCCTCGTGCAGGTCATCTGCGCCGTTCCGTTACGCTGCCCCCGCTTGAGCCGAGCCGGGCGTGCGCACACCAGATGCCGTCTGGGTACTGCTCCAAGGTGAGGGCGGTGCACAGTCCGGGGCTGGCTGGTCTCGTTTGAAGTCCGATCGGCAGGACTGCTGCCGTTAGGGCCAAGCAAGCTTGCAACGGGATAATGCCCAGCGCTACCCGGGGATACCTGGACAACCGCGGCCTGCACCAGCTCCACCAGATCTGCCAGTCGCGGCCCGTGAGCGGGATGTTTCAGGGGCTCAGTCGTCGTCATCCAGGCCGCGGGTGGCTTCTTCGGAGAGCGCGGCATCGGCGGCGAGGTCTTCTTCCCGCAGGCGAATGTGCTCGTCCAGGTGTTCGGCGTTATCCGCGTGGACGACGTTTCGCAGGTCATCGCCATGGATGCGGGCGCACCAGGTGTTCCCGCCGACGGGCCAGCGGGCACGTACCAGATCTTCCAGCGTTCGCCGTACTTGTCGCGGAGGGCGGCAGCCTGGTCCTCGACGGCGCTCACCGCAGGCCCCGTTCCGCCTCGGCGGCTTTGATCGCCTGCCGTAAGGCGTCCGGGGTGACGGCCCGGACCACCATGGGCGGGCTGGACTGCGACCAGCGCGCGTAGAGCAGGCCGAACACCCCCTCCCACGCGTGCCAGGGCGGGTAATCGCGGTCCACGTCGGCCAGGGCGCGGGCCTGTTCGCCGTTAGGCTCCGTGGTCAAGGTGATCGCCTCCTGGTAGGCGTGAGCCTCAGGCCCCGTCTGGCGGTGAGTCGCCGGCGAGGACCACTGTTGACGGCATTTCAGCAGTACATTATGCCTGCCCGGTCAAGCACGTCCAGGCACGATGAGGCTTTAGCTAGGTAATGCCTGGTCAGTTACCTTGATCGCGTGAGCATTGATCATGGCGCTGAGGAGCCGCCCTACCTGCAATTGGCTAGCATCCTGCGCGCGCAGATCGAATCCGGCGAGCTACCGCGCGGCCGGGCGTTGCCATCGCTCACCTACTTGGTGCAGCATTACGGGCTTTCCCGCAACACGGTGCGCCGGGCTATCGGTGTCCTCACCGGCGAGGGCCTGGTACGGACCCGGCCAGGCTGGGGCACGTTCGTGGTCCCAGAAGGCGGGCGCCGGAAATAGACGCGTCCCGCCAGCCACAGCCAGCGGGGCCCAACGTCGGCAAAACGGGTGAACCCGCAGGTCAGAGCGGTGTTGACGCAGGACAAGTAGGTCAGCCCGGGGTCGCTGTCAAAACTTGGTGAAGTGCTCGAAGCACTCCCTGGCCGTGTCCATGTCGGCGAACTCGGCCGCCTCGGAGCGCTTCACCGCCAGGTAGGCGCGGCGGCGCAGGTCGCCGAGGGACTCCATCAGCAACTCGTCGGCCTCCAGGGCGTCTAGCGCCGCGCTCAGGGATTCCGGGAGGCGGTGGGCACCGAGGGCCGATCGTTCAGTATCAGTAAGAACAGCCGGGTCGACGTTCACGGCCTCGCCCGGGTCCAGCTTGCGCCGGATCCCGTCCAGGCCAGCGTGGATGACCGCACCCAGGGCCAGGTACGGGTTGGCGCTGGAGTCGGACGGCTTCAGTTCCAGGTTGATTGACTTGGCGCTGTCGTCGCTCATCGGCGAGCAGATCCGCACCGCCGCCTCCCGGTTGTCCATCCCGTAGACGGTGTAGGCACTGCTCCACATCTGGGGCGCGAGCCGCCGGTAGCTGTTGACAGAACCGCAGGTCAGCGCGACCAGCGCGGGCAGGTGCGCGAGCAGGCCGCCGATGAAGTGGTATCCGGTCGCGGACAAGCCGTACTGGTCCGCGGCGTCGTAGAAGACCGGCGTCGGCCCAAGTTCACCGCCCGGGCCCACGTCGCGCAGCGAGATGTGCAGGTGGGTGCCGTTGCCGGCCTGGTCGGGGATGGGCTTGGGCGCGAGGCTCGCCCACATCCCGCGGCGGAACGCGGTCCCCCGCACCGCTTCCCGGTACAGCACGTGGTTGTCGGCGGCCCGCAGCGCGGGCGCGTACCGGAGGGTCATCTCCTGCTGGCCGTGGCCCAGTTCTGGGTAGTAGTGCTCCGGCCGCAGCCCCTGGGCGGTGAGCGCGCCGAGCAGGTCCATCGCGAAGTCGTGCGCTAGATGGAAGCCGGTGGCCGAGTAGCACAGGCTGTCGTCGTTGGGCACCAGCCGGTCAGGGCCGCCGTCCGGGTCTGCCACTCGGCGGCCGAGGGTGAACTCCGGCTCGAACGCCGCGGTGACCGCATAGCCCTCGGCGGTCGCCGCGGCGATGGCCTGCTTCAGGTAGGTGCGCGCGCACCCGTCCCAGGGCTCTCCGGAGGGCAGGACCTGGTCGGCCAGCATCGCGCCCGCGCCCGGGGCGTACGGCAGCGGCACGAACGTGGCCGGGTCGGGCAGGAGGCGCACCTCGCCGACCGGGCCCATCCCGTCCACCGGCTGGAGGTGGTCCAGCATGGACATGGCCATCATGGCGACCGTGTGGCCGATCCCGGTCACCATGCGGGCAGGCAGCATCGGCGCGGTCGCCGCCTTGCCCCGGATGATCCCGCCGTGGTCGGCATAGAGGAACCAGACCAGCGAGACACTTTCCTCGTGCGCTCGTGCGGTGACCTTCGCGATGGCCTCTTCACCGGCTGCCGGTAGCAGCGGCGGACGGTCTCGGTGTTCACTCATAGGACAGAGGTAGCATGATCGCCCGGATCCGCGAAAGAGCCTGTCCGCGGGCCCGTCGGCGGGCCGTCCGGAGGCGGCCCGAGGTGCGCCGGCGCACCGCCTGGCCGCGCGTTGACACCCGTGGACCGATCACCTAGATTCGCCCATGTTCGTGCTCAGAACCTATGTTCGCGACCCGCACACGGCGGCGCGCAGCCCGCCCACAGCCGAGGAGGGCCCATGGCGTTCCTGGAAGAGTCAATCTGGCGGGGCAAGGTCTATTCGGGCGGATGGCGGACCGCCGCGGGCGGGGACGCCCCGGTCACCGAACCGGCGACCGGCGCGGAACTGGGCCGGACCGGCATCGCAGCGCCCGCCGACGTGGCCGCCGCGACCGCCGCGGCAGCGGCCGCCCAGGCCGGCTGGGCCGCGACCCCGCACACCGCGCGGGCCGCCGTGCTGCGCCGTGCGGGCGACATCTGGAAGGCCCACGCGGACGAGATAGAGCAGTGGAACATCCGCGAGAGCGGCAAGATCCCCCCGGCGGCACAGTTCGAGACGCACGTCGCCACCGAGGAGGTCTACGAGGCGGCCACGCTGCCCTCGCGCCCCTACGGCGAGCTGCTGCCCAGCGAGTCGCCGCACCTGAGCTTCGCCGAGCGGGTCCCGGTCGGCGTGGTGGGCGTGATCGCCCCGTTCAACTTCCCGCAGATCCTGGCCATCCGCTCGGTCGCGCCCGCGCTGGCGCTGGGCAACGCGGTGGTGCTCAAGCCGGACCCGCGCACCGCGGTCTGCGGCGGCGTCGTGCTGGCCCGGGTGTTCGAGGAGGCGGGCCTGCCCGAGGGCCTGCTGCACGTGCTGCCGGGCGGCGCCGACGCCGGTGAGGCGCTGATCACCGACCCGCTGGTCAGGGTGATCTCGTTCACCGGCTCCACCGCCGTGGGCCGGCACGTGGGCCAGCTTGCCGCCGCTCACCTCAAGCGCTGCCACCTGGAACTCGGCGGCAACTCGGCCATGATCGTGATGGACGACGCCGACGTGGCCAAGGCCGCGTCCGCCGGCGCCTGGGGCTCGTTCCTGCACCAGGGCCAGATCTGCATGACCACCGGCCGGCACATCGTGCACGAGGCGGTCTACGACGACTACGTGGCGGCGCTGGCCGGCAAGGCCGAGCATCTCCCGGTCGGCAACCCGGCCACCGAGCAGGTCGCGCTCGGCCCGATCATCGACGCCAAGCAGCGGGACAAGGTGCACGACCTGGTCACCGGCAGCGTGGACGCGGGCGCCCGGCTGGCCGCGGGCGGCACCTACGAGGGGCTGTTCTACAAGCCGACCGTGCTGGCCGAGGTCGCGCCGGCCATGCCCGCCTACGCGAGCGAGGTGTTCGGCCCGGTGGCGCCGGTGCTCCGGTTCGCCACCGCGGACGAGGCCGCCAAGCTGGCCGCGGACACCGAGTACGGGCTATCCCTGGGCATCCTCACCAGCGACGTGCTGCGCGGCCTGGACCTGGCCCGGCGGATCCCCACCGGCATCGTGCACATCAACGACCAGACCGTTGACGACGCGCCGAACACGCCGTTCGGCGGGGTCTTCGCCTCGGGCACCGGCGCCCGCTTCGGCGGCACGGCCAACCTGGACGCGTTCACCGACACCCGCTGGGTGACCATGCGCGCAGACATCGCCCCGTACCCGTTCTAGCCCCGCTGCCCGCCGCCCGCCGCAGGGCCGGCGGTGGGCGGCCCACCGAAGGAGACGCTCCCTGGCAGGCACGCGCACCCAGGTAGGCATCGTCGGCGCCGGCCCTGCCGGACTGCTGCTGTCGCATCTGCTCGCGCTGCGCGGCATCGACTCGGTGGTCGTGGAGATCCGCAGCCGGGCCTACTGCGAGGCACGGCAGCGCGCCGGGGTACTGGAGGACGGCACCGTCCGGTTGTTCCGCGAGGCCGGGCTGGCCGGCCGCCTGGACCGCGAGGGCCTCGAACACGGCGGCATCTACCTGCAGTTCGCCGGGGAGCGGCACCATCTGGACTTCCGCGACCTGGCCGGCGGCCGCACCGTCACCGTCTACGCCCAGACCGAGGTGGTCAAGGACCTGATCGCCCGGCGCGTGGCCGACGGCGGGAAGCTGGAGTTCGAGGTGTCCGGCACCGCGGTGGCGGGCCTGGACACCGACACGCCAGTGCTGTCCTACACGGCGTCCGGCGGCCAGCGGCATGAGATCACCTGCGACGTGATCGCGGGCTGCGACGGGTTCCACGGCATCTGCCGGCCGGCCATCCCTGACCGGCTGCGTACCGTCTGGGAGCGCGAATACCCGTACGCGTGGCTGGGCATCCTGGCCGAGGCGCCGCCTGCTACCGGCGAGCTGATCTACGCCCACCACGCCGACGGTTTCGCCCTGTACAGCATGCGCAACCTGCAGGTCAGCAAGCTGTATCTGCAGGTGGATCCGGACACACGGGCCGAGGACTGGCCGGAGGCCCGGATCTGGCAGGCGCTACAGGAGCGGTTCGCGCTGCCCGGCTGGGAGGTGAAGGAAGGCCCCGCGCTGGACATCGCGGTCACCCCGATGCGCAGCTTCGTCAGCGCGCCGATGCGCTACGGGCGGCTGTTCCTGGCCGGTGACGCCACCCACATCGTGCCGCCGACCGGGGCCAAGGGGCTGAACCTGGCCATCGCCGACGTGGCGGTGCTCGCCGACGCACTGACCGAACTGCTCCGCGGGGATCACCGGCTCGCCGACGCCTACTCCGACACCTGCCTGAGCCGGGTCTGGCGGTCCACGCACTTCTCCTGGTGGATGACCACGATGCTGCACCGCACCCCGGGCGCCGACGCGATGGCGGCGGCGCTGCAACTGTCCCAGTTGCGGTACGTGACCACGTCCCGCGCGGCGTCGGTGAGCCTGGCCGAGAACTACGTCGGCTACCCGCCGCTGCGCTGATTTTGCTGCATTACGCTCCCCGTGGCCCGCGCCATCCCGGGCCGCGCCGCCGCCCGTGGCGGGCCCGGCGACGACACCCGCCGTTGCGGTGCGCCGGTGCACTGTTCGCCGGTAGAGGGCGTCACCGCGGCGGTCGGTGAGCACCCGGGTGAAGTGGCTGCGGAAGTAACCCCGCAGCGCGGGGGTCCAGGCGATCCGGCGGTGGTTCAGCCGGGACAGCCAGGCGAACCGGGCGTTGCGGAACGCCTGCCACCACACCGCCGCCACGGCGGGAACCCGGCCCGCCCCGGTGGCCGGTTTCAGCCCGCCGGACAGGGCCAGGTCGGTGCCGAGCCCGTCGAGCACCGGCGAGCATCCGGGCGCCCGGGCGGTGAACCTGTCGGCCAGCAGGATCAGGGACACCTCGTCGGTGACCACGCAGGACCCGGGCGGTATCCGCCGGGCGGCCGCCGCGATCGTGGCCGGGCTGACGTCCGGCCTCAGCCCGTTCTCCGCGGCGAACCCGGCGGCCGCGCACACGCCGAGGATGACGGCCGCCACCGCGGCCACCGCCCGGGCCGGCCAGCCGGGGCCAGCGGCCGGGCGGGCCGGGGAGCCGGTCATCGCCGCGGCCAGCGTGGCCAGCGGCATTGCGATGGCCAGGCCGAGGAACGGGGCCAGGAACGCGCAGAAGTGGTAGTGGAACTGGCTCGGCCACAGGAACACCGCCACCACCAGCGCCAGGGTGACAACGGCGAACCAGTCAAGCGGCTCCGGCCGGGCGTGGCTGGCCAGTGCCGCCACCGCCAGGCCGCCCGTGGTGAGCAGCACGACGGCCGCCGCGGTGAGCACGATGGCGGTGTGCCCCGGCAGGTGGATCGTGCCGAGCCGGAGCGGGAAGTGCGCGTAACTGAGCCCGGCCATCTCCTGCAGCCGGGCGAGCACGGGCACCCGCTGCACCCCGGCCCGCGGCCCCACCTGGGCCACGATCAGGCTGTCGTAAAAGCCCCGGGGTGCCAGGGCGGCGAACGGCAGCACCGGCACCGCGAACCCGGCGGCGACCCCACCCGCGAACACCCCCGCCCGGCGCCAGCAGGCGGTCTTCCCCGGCCAGCACGCGCGATGGGGCCTGCCGCTTGCCGGCCAGGCGACATCGGCGCCCCGGGGGTCCAGGGGGGTCGCTCTCCCGGGCCAGCAACAGCACAAAGCAAGCAATACGGCGACGGGCAGTATCGCCCAGGACTCGACCGCCCCGGCGAACCCGAACGCGGCTCCGCCCCAGGCCAGCCGCCTGGTGCTGGCCGTGATCCGGTCGCCGTCAAACACCGCCAGGCCGCCGGCCAGGCAGGCCAGCACCAGCCACGGCTCGACCAGGACCGTATGCGCCGCGGCCACGCTGTCCGGGTACACCGCCAGCACGCCGCAGGCCACCAGGGCCGCCAGCGCACCGCGGTGCCGCACCAGCAGCCCGGCCAGGGCTATCCCCGCGGCGCTGGCCAGCGTGGTGAGGATCCGCCCGGCGGCCATCCCCCAGGCCGTGCCCACTACCTTGCCGGCCAGCGCGGCCGGGACCATCAGCAAGGTGATCCCCGGCGGCTGCACCAGCACGAAGGCGCGGTACGGCAGCGCGCCATCCACCAGCCGCACGGCGCTGCCGAAGTATGGGCCGTCGTCGTACTCGGTGACCCCGAGCAGGTAGCCCGGCCGGCTGAGCTGCCACAACCGCAGCGCCAGGCCCACGGCGGTGGCGGCGGCGATGACCCAGATCACCGGGTCCCGGCCAGCGGCGGCGAGCCGGCCGCGGACTGGCACGCGGCGCGGGCGCGCGTCCTGCGCCGTCGCCGTGGCCCCGATCACCCGCGTCCCACCGGCGCCGCCCCCTCACGCTGCCCGTTCGCCAGATGGTAACCGTACGAGTACGTTCAGTGGTGGATCTCGCCGGCGGGCTGCGGAACCTGGCGGCATATCGATGGGTTTCGCCGGCATGATGAGTCAGTACCAGTAGAGACGAGAATCCTCGGAAAGGGCGCGGTCATGACCCAGCCGGAAACGCACACCCTGGACGCGCCGGGCGCCGTGCTCCACTACGACGTCCGGCGCAACGATGCCAGTACCCAGCCGGCCCTGCTGCTCATCGGGTCACCGATGGATGCAACGGGATTCGGCACCCTGGCCGGGCATTTCACCGACCGTACGGTCGTGACCTACGACCCGCGAGGGGCGGGCCGCAGCAAACGCACCGACGGCGCCCTGCGGACTGAGACCGAGGAGCAAGCCGACGATCTGCGCCGGCTGATCCTGGCGCTTGGCGCCGGGCCGGTGGACATCTTCGGCAGCAGCGGCGGCGCCGTCAACGGGCTTGCCCTGGTGGCCAGGCACCCGGAGCAGGTCCATACCCTGGTGGCGCACGAGCCGCCGTCCGCCCAGGTGCTGCCGGACCGCGAGCCGGTGCTGGCCGCGTGCGAGGGCATCCATGAGACTTACCAGCGCGAGGGCTTTGGCCCGGCGATGGCTAGATTCATCGCGCTCGTCAGCTATGCGGGCCCGATCCCGGCCGGCTTCGCGGACCAGCCTGGCCCGGACCCCGCCGGTTTCGGGCTGCCGGCCGAGGACGGCGGTTCCCGTGACGACCCGCTCCTCGGGCTGAACATCCTTTCGACCCCTGGCTACGAGCACGATTTCGATGCACTCCGGGCGGCACCGACCCGTATCGTCGTCGGCGTCGGAGCGCAGTCGGCCACGATGATGGCCGGCCGCGCAGGCATTGGCGTGGCCGAACGGCTCGGCACGGCACCGGTCACCTTCCCCGGCGGCCACGACGGATTCGTTGGCGGCGAGTACGGCGGCATGGGCGAGCCGGATGCCTTTGCCGCCACCCTGCGCGAGGTACTCGCCGGCTGACAGCCGCTCCCCCGGGCTAACAGGTGCGTTCACCGATCGGCCGACGGCGCAGGTCGGGTTCAGCAGGGCCGGGGGCAGGTACGCCTGGTCGAGCGTGCCGACGTCGGTACCGGGCGGGACGATCTCGTCGATCTGGTCGAGGATGTCGTCGGTGAGGTGCCTGAAAATGTGCGCTCGGCGCAGGTCGGTCTCCTGGCCCTTGCGGACGCGGCCGGTGAGCATTCCCTGCCCGAGCGGCCCCCACACGAGGATGCCCATCCCGTAACGCTGCGCGATCGGCAGCACCTCGCGTTCGATGCCGCGGCTGAGGATCGAGTAGGGCGGCTGATCGGTGCGGAACCGTTCCAGGCCGCGCCGCTCGGCGACCCACTGGGCTTCGATGATGTCGGACGCCGGCATCGCGGACGTGCCGACCGCACGGACTTTCCCGCTGTGGATCAGGTCAGAGAGCGCGGACAGCGTTTCCTCGATGTCGGTGGCAGGGTCGGGCCGGTGGACCTGGTAGAGGTCGATGTAGTCGGTCTGCAGGCGGCGCAGCGAGTTCTCGACCGCGGTCATGATCCAGCGCCGCGAGGCTCCCTGGTGGTTGGGGTCGTCGCCGCCTATCGGGCGGCTGAACTTGGTCGCGAGGACAACGCTGTCGCGGCGCCCCTTGAGCGCTTTGCCCACGGCCACTTCGGACTCGCCGTACGCGTCGGCGGTATCGATGAAGTTGATCCCGGCGTCCAGGCCCTTGTGGATGATGCGGACCGAGTCGTCGTTGCGGCGAGATGCACGGGCGCTCCCTCGATGTCCTACCACGGCCCAGGAGCGGCCACAGACCGGCTAGCGAACGTCCAGGCCGGTGAGCGCGCGGCCGATGATTATGCGCTGGATCTCCGAGGTGCCCTCGAAGATCGTGAAGATCTTCGCGCAGGGGCAGAGTCATCGGTATACCCAATAACTAGTTTGATCTGCGGAAACGTCGGCTCGCAGGGAGGTGTTGGAGGCCGTCACGGCGGCGGGTGGTCGCCTCGATCTCAAGGCTGGCACCAGCGAACGCGAGGTCATCCAGGTTGCGCCTGCCTAGCGAGAGAGGGACTGCTGCCCCATGGGGCAGCGGCTCGCCCACGAGCCGACCCGGATGGACCCCGTCATCGGAGTAACCGCTTACTTCGAGCCTGACTTCCCGGCGCTGACACCACTGCGGACGTTCAAGGTCCCCCAGCAGCTTCGTGGGCCGCATCCCGCAGTGACCGCATTCCAGGACAAGCGCCAGCACGTCTCCCGGCCGCAGATACCCCTGGCCGCCAGGTACCTCCAGGGACTCGTTAACGCCGCGACCGAGATGGGCTGGTTGGCCCCGGCAAAGGCGCCAGATAGCTACATGGGCCGCGGCGGGCCGGGTCCCGACCTGTCGATCAGGCTGCCCTAGGCCGGTGCTCGTATACTGCCTGGATGAGCGCGATGCGTGAGGAACTGCATCAGCTGGTAGACGAGCTTCCCGAAGCGGAGGTCCGGCCGGTTCTTGAGCTGATCCGGGGCCGGGCTGACGCCGCTCACGGCGTACGGGACCTGCCGTTCTTCGCGTCCTTCGAGTCTGATCCGGATCTGGCAGAGAGGTCAGAGGAGATCCTGCGGGCCGAACTCGGCCGCTGACATGCTGCTGTGTGATACCGGCGTCCTGCTCGCTGCGGGCAACGTGAAGGACCACTATCACGCCGCGTGCCTCGCACTGATGCGCGCTGCCGAAGGGCCGCTCCTCGTTCCGTCTCCTGTCCTGGGCGAGATCGGCTACTAACTCCAGTCACGCATCGGGCCGCATGCGGAGGTCACCTTCCTCAAGTCATTCGGCGGCAACGGCTTCCACGTTGCTGAACTCGAGGAAGGCGACATGTCGCGCATCGCGGAACTCGTCGAGCAGTACGTGAGCCTTCCCCTCGGCATCGTCGATGCGGCCGTGATCGCGATCGCCGAGCGCCTGAACCTCACGGAGGTCGCGACGGTGGACCGCAAGCACTTCAGCATCGTCCGCCCAAGACATGTCTCCACGTTCAGGCTCCTCCCCGGAACTCCTGGCTAAACGACATCGGTCCCTACTGATCGCGCTCATGAGGCCGACCCCTCCGGGACAGGCAAGTCGCACCTGGTCGAGGCCCCGTCTTCCTAGGCCAACGATAGGTATATCCGCAGGTCAGGGCTACCGAACGTCCAGCCCGGTGAGCGCGCGGCCGATGATCATGCGCTGGATCTCCGAGGTCCCCTCGAAGATCGTGAAGATCTTCGCGTCGCGGTGCCAGCGCTCCACCGGGAACTCCCGGGTGTAGCCGTTGCCGCCGAGGATCTGCATGGCCTGGTCGGTGACCCGGACCGCGGTCTCCCCCGCGACGAGTTTGCTCATCGAGCCCTCGGCGTGGTCGAAGGGCAGCCCGTTGCGGGCCATCCACGCGGCGCGCCAGGTGAGCAGCCGGGCCGCGTCCACCGACGTCTGCATGTCGGCCAGCATGAACGCGATTGCCTGGTTCTGCCCGATCGGGCGGCCGAACTGCACCCGGTTCCGCGAGTATTCGGTGGCGAACTCGACGGCGGCCCTGGCGATGCCCACGGCCATGGCCGCGACGCTGGGCCGGGACCGCTCGAAGGTCTTCATCGCCGCCTGCTCGCCGGCGCTGCCGCCCTCCCTGACCCTGGCCAGCCGTTCGTCCAGCCGTTCCTTGCCGCCGATCAGGCAGCGTCCGGGGACCCGCACGCCGTCGAGCACGACCTCGGCCGTGTGCGAGGCCCGGATCCCGTACTTGCGGAACTTCTGCCCCTGGGACAGGCCCGGCGTGCCCGGCGGTACCACGAAGCTGGCCTGCCCGCGGCTGCCCAGCGCCGGGTCCACCGATGCCACCACCACGTGCACGTCCGCGATGCCGCCGTTGGTCGCCCAGGTCTTGGTGCCGTTCAGCACCCACTCGCCGGACGCCTCGTCGTAGACCGCCCTGGTGCGGATGGCGGAGACGTCGCTGCCCGCGTCCGGCTCGGAGGAGCAGAACGCCGCGAGCTTGACGTCGCCTGGCCCGCCGAACATCTGCGGCAGCCACTCGCCGATCTGCTCGTTCGTCCCGTTGGACGACAGCGCGACCGCCGCGAGCGAACTGCCGACCAGGGACAGGCCGATGCCCGCGTCCCCCCAGAACAGTTCCTCGAACGCGATCGGGATGCCCAGGCCGGTGGGCCCCAGCCACTGCTCGCCGAAGAACTCCAGCGAGTACAGGCCGATCTTGGCCGCCTCCTCCAGGATCGGCCACGGGGTCTCTTCCCGCTCGTCCCACTCGGCTGCCGCGGGCCTGATAACGTTCGCGGCGAATCCGTGGACCCAGTCCCGCATCTCGCGCAGGCCGGGCCCGGGATCCAGGCTGAATGGCACGTCGGTGTCGGGGGCGCTGCTCATGGTGCTCCTCAGGGTCTGGTCGCACCCCTATGTTACCGATGAGTAGCTTCCAGTCCAAGCGAAGCCGGCCGGCCGCGCGGGCCGTTATGGATCAGCCCTGGTCGTGGCGCTCCAGGAACTCATATACGTCGGTCTCATCCACGCCTGGGAAGCTCCCGGTAGGCAGCGCGGACAGGATGTGCGAGTGCGCCCGGGCCGACGGCCAGGCCATTCCCTCCCAGCGCCCGGCCAGCCCGCTCGGCGGCCGCTGGCAGCAGTCGCCGTCGGGGCACCGGGACTCCCGGCGGATGGCCGTGTCCCGGCCGCGGAACCACCGGGAATGCTCGTAGGTGATCCCCAGCGTGATCGCGAACCCGCGCTCGCGGTCCGGGTCCACGTGGGACACGCACCAGTACGTCCCCGACGGGGTGTCGGTGTACTGGTAGCACGGCGAGAACCGGTCGGCGGCGGAGAAGACCTGCCGGCCGCACCACTGCCGGCACATGCGCTGCCCCTCGATGGCCCCCGAGGCGTCGGCGGGCAGCACAAGCCCGTCGTTCTCGTAGGCCTTGTAGATGACCCCGGCCTCGTCGTTCTTCACGAAGTGGCAGGTCAGCCCCAGATGGTGGGTGGCCAGGTTGGTGAACCGGTGCGCGGCCATCTCGTACGACACCGAGAACACGTCCCGCAGGTCCTCCACGGACAGCTGCCGCTCCTGCATCGCCTCGGACAGGAAGCGCGCCGCGGGCCGCTCGGGGACCAGGACCGCCGCGGCGAAGTAGTTGGCCTCGACCCGCTGGCGGAGGAAGTCGGCGAAGTCCCGCGGGGGCTCGTGGTCGAGCACGAAGTGCCCGAGGGTCTGCAACAGGATGGTCCGCGGTGAGTGCACGCCGACCGGCTCCTGCTTGAGGTAGATGCGCCGGTGCCGCAGGTCGGTCACGGACCGCACGGACCTGGGCAGGTCGTCGGCGTAGGAGATGGTGAACCCGTGATGGGCGACGATCGCCGTCAGCGTGCTCTGGGACAGCGCGCCGCCGCGGTAGCTCACCGCGTCCAGCGTCTCGGCCGCCTGCCGCTCGATCTCGGGAAAGTAGTTCCCCCGCGCGCGCATGGCGCGCCGTAGCTCTGCGTTGGCGATCCGGGCCTCCTCGGGCGTGGCCGTCGGGCGGGTGCGCTGGCGGCGCAGCTCGCCATACAGCGCGACCAGGTGCTCAAGCACGTCGCCGGGCACCCTGGCCCCGACCTTCAGGTACGAGAGGCCAAGGTCGCGGAACAGCGGGTCGTGCTGCGCCTCCTCCAGCGCGATCTCCAGCTGCGCCCGGCGGCTCGGCGGCTGCGGCCGCAGCAGCTCCTCCGGGGCCACCGACAGCGACTTGGCCAGCGACTCGATCAGTGACAGCTTCGGCTCGCGCCGGCCGTTCTCCAGCAGGGACAGCGCCGAGGGGGCCCGGCCCACCCGTTCGCCAAGCTCGGCGAGGGTCAGGTTCCTGGCCCGCCGCAGGTGCCGCAGGCGCTGGCCGAACGTCGCAAGGTCTAGACCATCAGAACGAAATGAGTCAGATTCTTCTTTAAGAAACTGCGGCATATGTTCATCTTAAGTGAAAATCTGCAAATATTCACTACGCCCGTCCAGGCTTTCCGGCTCCTAGTGGGCCAAGCTGGTGCCAACCACCCAGGGGACGACACGGATCGGGAGGAATGACAATGCACGATCCACGCCTCGAGGGCACCGCGTATGCGGCAGGCAGCAACGGGCACAAGGACGCCAGCCCGGCTGGCCAGGCGGCCCGCCTGGCCGGGGAATGGGCGACGAACCCGCGCTGGCGGGGCATCAAGCGCACCTACTCCGCAGAGGACGTCATCCGGCTGCGCGGCTCGGTACAGGAGGAGCACACGCTGGCCCGGCTGGGCGCCGAGCGGCTGTGGACACTGCTGCACGCCGAGGACTTCGTGCACTCGCTGGGCGCGCTGACCGGCAACCAGGCGGTACAGCAGGTCCGTGCCGGGCTTCCGGCGATCTACCTGTCCGGCTGGCAGGTCGCCGCGGACGCCAACCTGGCCGGGCAGACCTACCCGGACCAGAGCCTGTACCCGGTCAACTCGGTACCGCAGGTGGTCCGCCGGATCAACAACGCCCTGATGCGCGCCGACCAGATCGCCTGGGCCGAGGGCAACGGCAACGGGACCCACTGGATGGCGCCCATCATGGCCGATGCGGAGGCCGGCTTCGGCGGTGTGCTCAACGCGTTCGAGCTGATGAAGGCCATGATCGCGGCCGGTGCCGCGGCGGTGCACTGGGAAGACCAGCTGGCGTCGGAGAAGAAGTGCGGCCACCTCGGCGGGAAGGTACTCATCCCGACCGGGCAGCACATCAAGACGCTCAACGCCGCCCGGCTGGCCGCCGACGTCTGCGGCGTGCCGACCCTGGTGGTGGCCCGGACCGACGCGCACTCGGCGACGCTGATCACCAGCGACGTGGACGAGCGCGACCTGCCGTTCGTCACCGGCGAGCGGACCGCAGAGGGCTTTTTCCGCATCCGCAACGGTATGGCCGCCTCGGTCGCCCGCGGGCTCGCCTATGCGCCCCACTCCGACCTGCTCTGGATGGAGACCTCCACGCCGGACCTGGCGGAGGCACGTGAGTTCGCCGAGGCGATCAAGGCCGAGTTCCCCGACCAGATGCTCGCCTACAACTGCTCGCCCTCGTTCAACTGGCGCAAGCACCTGGACGACGGCACCATCGAGAAGTTCCAGCGCGAGCTGGGCCAGATGGGGTATAAGTTCCAGTTCATCACGCTTGCCGGGTTCCACGCGCTGAACTACTCGATGTACGAGCTGGCCCGCGGGTACGCCGAGGAGGGCATGCCGGCCTACGTGCGGCTGCAGGATGCCGAATTCGGTGCCGAGGCGAGCGGTTACACCGCCACGCGGCATCAGCGCGAGGTGGGGACGGGCTACTTCGACCTGGTGACCTCGGCCATCACGCCGGACGCTGCCACGGTGGCGCTGGCTGGGTCTACCGAGGCCGAGCAGTTCGCCGGCGCCCACTAGCAGGGCACGAGCCCGTTACGGCGCTGCCGCCCCGATCGCCGCGGGGCGGCAGCGCCGCGACGTTTGCCCGGACAGCCGCCGCGTGGCAGCACCGCAACGTTTACCTGGTCAGGAGAGCAGCCCGGTGGGGGCCGGCAGTTCGAGGATGTCCTCGTCGTCCAGGCCGCCGCGGGTGCCATGCCAGCGCGCGGGCAGGAACATCGGGACGATCATCACGATGCCGGCGAGTGCCAGCATGCCGTTGAGCAGCAGGACGCGGAAGCCCAGCCCGAACGCGTGGCTCTGCAGCGGGATCCAGGCGAGTGCCCGGTGCGCGCTTACCGCCAGCAGCGCCGTCCAGCCCAGCAGTACGAGTCCGGGCAGGCCGGCGGCCAGCGGCGATACGGCGGGCACCGCGATCAGGATGCCCATGAGCAGGCCGACCCCTAGTACCGCGGCCAGGCCGATCAGGCCGGTCCGGCTGGGCAGCCCGACGCTGTGGCCCGCCAGCGCGGAAACGTGCTCAGCCCCCCAGCCGCCGCCGAAGAACAGGGCCGCGGCCAGCGCCAGCCCCAGAATGAGCCCGATGAAGTGTCGCATTGTCCATGAGTCCTTCATCCCCGCTCTGTTCCATTACCGCAGCAAAGACTACGTGACCTGCTCGTGATTTGCGGGTGAGATGGCAGGCATGCCGCGAGGCGCCGCGCCCGTGCCGCGGGATCCACCGCTGGCGGCGGCCGGTCGCGCCGCTGGTCAGCCCGCGCCGGCCAGCGCGCGGCGGGCCATCACCCTGGCATCGTTCACCGGCGCGAGCATCGCGTAGGCCCGGTAGGCATTCCGGCAGATCAGGGCAGTTTTCAGGCCGCGTAGGCCCGGCGGTCGGCGATATCCCGGCGGCTGGTACTGCCGGAAGTCGGCCGCCATCCGGCCGAAGAACTGCCGCCGCGCGGCGCGCGGCACCAGCCCGCTGGCCAGGATCGAGCTGTAGTGCTCCAGCATCCGGCCGAAGAGCGCTGCCCGGACCGCCGCGCCCGCGCCGCCGTCGGCCGGGGTGCCCGCCACCGCGGCAAAGACCCTCGCATAGGACGTGAAGATGTCGAAATGTCCCATGCTGGCCGTAGCCAGAAACGAGCCGGGCCTGCGGCGGTACAGGTAGCAGACCCGATCGAGCAGCGCGATCCGCTGTGCCATCAGCAAAGCCGTGGCGGACACCGGCACGTCCTCGTGGATTCCCTGCGGCATCGACACGCTGAGCCCGGTCAGGAATGCCCGCCGGAACACCTTGCTCCACAGCGTCATCGTCCGGGTGAGCAGCGCTGGCCGGCCGGCAAGCGTGAGCACCCCAGGCGCGGCGGCCAGCAGCAAGGACCCGGGGCTCGGCTCGCTGCCTCCGGCGGCCCGCAGGATGCGGTAGTCGAGGAGCAGGACGTCGGGCCGGTCCCGCTCCAGCCGGTCCGCGATCGTGGCCAGGCTCCCCTCGGCGAGCAGGTCGTCGGGGTCGGCGAACCACACGAACGCGCCAGCCGACTCGGCCAGGCCCCGCATCCGGGCCGGCCCTGGGCCGGCCTGCCCGGCCAGGTGGATCACCCGCAGCCGCGGGTCGGCCGCGGCCCGGGCGTCCAGGATGGCGCCGCAGCCGTCCTGGGAGGCGTCGTCCACCGCGATCACCTCGATCCCGGCGGGCAGGTCCGGCTGGCCGAGGATCGAGTCCAGGCAGCCGGGCAGGTATTCCGCGACCCCGTGGACGGCAAGGATCACGCTGATCAGCGGCCCTCCGGAGGCCCGCTGGGGCCCGGTCATCGCGGTCACCTGTGGGTAATCGAGGGAATTCGCTGGGTAAGCATGGCGAGCCGATCCTATGGCAGGCCCCTAACAGCGTCCTGTCAGGTCGGCCCCGTAGGCTCGATACGTGCACATCGACAAGGTCTTCCAGACAATTGGTTCCCTGGCAGTCAAGCTCCGCTGGTTCGTGCTGCTCGCGTGGATAGTCGCAGCGATCGCCGCCGTTTCCGGGCTGCCCTCGCTGAACAGCGTGACTCAGAACAACAACCAAAAGTTCCTTCCGGCGAGCGCGCCGAGCTCGCACGCCGCGGAGCTGGCGGCGCCGTTCGGCACCGCCAGCCTGGCCCCGATCCCGGTCATCGCGGCACGGCCCAGCGCGCCGCTGTCGCAGGCCGACCTCAGCGCGATCGCCGCGCTGCCCGCCCGGCTGAAGACGGTCAGCGGGGTCGGCAAGGTGCAGGACGCCGGCGTTTCCGCCGATGGGCACGCGGTGCAACTGATCGTGCTCGCACAGCAGGGCGGCGGCAACGCGAACTACGCCACCGATCTGATCGACGGCCTGCGCGCCCAGATCGCCGCGGCGCATCTGCCCGCCGGGCTGCAGGCGCACGTGACGGGTGACATCGCTGCGCAAGTGGACCAGCAGAAGGCTTCGGGTAACACCGGCAGCAAGATCCAGCTCCTGTCGCTGCTGTTCATCCTCGTGCTGCTGGTCCTGATCTTCCGGTCGTTCACCCTCGCCCTGGTGACGGTCATACCGCCGTTGCTGTCGTTCACCATCGCCGGGCCACTGGTCGCGGAGGCCGCCCAGCACGGGCTCCAGGTCTCCCCCATCGCAGAGTTCCTGATGATCGTGCTGGTGCTTGGCGCGGGCACGGACTACGGGCTGTTCCTGGTCTTCCGGGTCCGCGAGGCGCTGCGGGCCGGGCAGCACGCCGTCGCGGGCGAGTACTACCCCGGCGCGCGCGGCCTGGGCGGCAGCCTGCTCGGCGACTTCCTCCACCCCAGGGCCCCGGCCCGGGAGGCGATCGTCGGCTCGGTGACCAAGGTCGGCGAGTCCATCACATTCTCCGCGGCCACGGTGATCGCGGCGATGCTGACGCTGCTGCTCGCCTCGTTCTCCTTCTACGCCGACCTCGGCGGCCCGTTCGCGATCGCCATCGGCGTCACCCTGATCGCGGCGCTGACGCTGCTGCCCGCGCTGCTGTCCCTCCGCCTGTCGCTGCTGGCCGCCGAAGCGCTCGCTGTTCCGCGCCATGTTCAGGCGGCCGAAGCTGCTGCCGTGGAACATCCAGGGCAGCGGCAAGGCGGGCGTCTGGGGCCGGGTGGCCGGCCGCATCGTGAAGCACCCGATCCCGACCCTGGTGTCCGGGATCGTGGTGTTCGGCGGCCTGGCGTTCGCGGTGTTCGGCTACACGGCGGCCGGTTTCGGCGGGAGCACCGCCCCGCCCGCCGGTACCGACTCCGCCGCCGGGCAGGCGCAGCTCACCAAGTACTTCCCGCAGTCCTCGGCCAACCCCACCACGGTGATCTACCGGTTCGACACCCCGGTATGGCAGAATCCGGCTCCGCTGGTCGCGGGGGCCAGCAAGCTCCAGGCAACCGGGAAGTTCACCCAGATCGCCGGGCCGCTGAACCCCGGCGGCGGCACGCTGACCCCGGCCCAGTTCACCGCGCTACATAGCCAGCTCGGCCCGGCCAAGCTGCTGCCGCCCACGCCCCCGGCTGGCAGCACAGTGCCGCCCGGCGCCTACGCCGCCTACCGGGCCACCGCCAACTTCGTCAGCCCCGACGGCCGTACCGTGCTGTACGAGACCGGCCTGAAGGCGGGTGACCCGGGGACCACCGAGGCGATGAACGCGACGCCATCGCTGCGCGCTGCGACCACGGCGGTCGGTAAGTCGATAGGCGCGTCGGACTCGGCGCTGGGCGGCGAGGCACCGGCCCTCTACGACATCAGCAGCATCTCCAACAGCGACCTCAAGCACATCATCCCCTACGCGATCATCGCGATCGGGATCCTGCTCGCGCTGGTGCTGCGCAGCCTGGTGGCCCCGCTGTACCTGATCGCCTCGGTCGGCATCTCCTACCTGGCGGCGCTTGGCCTGTCGGTGCTGATCTTCATCAAGGCCGGTAACAGCGGCGGCCTGGTGTTCTTCATGCCGTTCCTGATGTTCATCTTCCTGCTCGCCCTGGGCGAGGATTACAACATCCTGATGATGACCAGGATCCGGGAGGAGGCGCGCCAGCTTCCGCTGCGCGACGCGGTCACCCGGGCACTGGGCGCGACCGGCACGACGATAACCTCGGCCGGGCTGGTGCTCGCCGGCACGTTCATCGTGCTGACAGTGGTCGCCGGGAGCGGATCGGGCGGCGAGCCAGATCCGTGACATCGGCCTGGGCCTGGCCCTGGGCATCCTCATGGACACCTTCCTGGTGCGGACCCTGCTGGTGCCCTCCACCGTGGTGCTGCTGGGCCGCTGGAACTGGTGGCCGTCCCGGATGAGCAGGCCGGATGCGCTTCCGCCCGGCCCGGCGCCGGGCGGTGCAACCGGCGAGCGCGACCTGGACGTCAAGCGGGCCGAGGCCCGGTAGGCCCCGGAGGCGGGGCGTCGGCCAGCGCGTCGATCAGCCCCGCCAGGTCCCGCAGCGCGGGCAGTGCGGCGGCCACCACCTCACGGCTGGCGGGCGGCAGTTTGGTGAGCGCGGACCGCAGCAGCCGTTCGTTGACCTGCTGCCAGCGGGTGACCGCGGCCTCGCCGGCCACGGTCAGCGAAAGCGACGCGGTGCGCCGGTCGTCCTCCCCGCCGGAGCGGGTGATGAGCCCGGCCCGGCGCAGGCCGCTGGCGAGGGTCGCTTCGGAGCTGGGCGCGATCTGGAGCATCCTGGCGAGCTGACCGGGACGGGCGCCGGGGTTCTCCGCCAGGCATGAAAGCAGCTCGAGCTGGGCGACAGAAAGATTGCCGCCTGGATCCGCGGCGCGGGCCGCCCGGCGCATCGCCCGGCGAAGCCGGGAGATGACGTCGGCGAGTTCCGCTCCCCCGGAATCGCCTTCGCCGCGCGGCGGCGATGCCCCGTTAGCCGACTGCACCAGGTGCGGTCCCCTCTGCCTCATCCCGATAACTTGCTCCCCTGTCACCGTTCCTCATCATGGCGCAGTCGGCCTGCCCTGACATAGCAATCCGTTGCATACCCGACTACCCAGACAGACCGGCCATCCCGGAACCGGGGCCCCCGCCAGCCTGGAACGGGGATACTTGGCGTGGATCTCGCGGACTCACCGGTCACGGTGCTGGCCTCCAGCGCACTGACCCGTCAGACTCACCTGAGGGAGGTCCGAGCTACGCCGCCGCGCGGCACCATGTGCACCGGGTCGCCCGGCGGCGCAGGAGGGACGCCAATGCAAGAACTGCGCCTCGTCGCGGTAAGTGAGGACGGTACCTACGCCGTTCTCACGGCGCCGGGGAGCGGTGGCCGCTTCACGCTCCGGATCGACGACCGGCTGCGGATCGTGGCCCGCGGGCAGTTCTCGCGGCTTGCGCAGTACGAGATCGAAGTGGAGAGTCCCTTGCGACCCAAGGAGATCCAGGACCGGATTCGCGCCGGGGAGACCGCCGAGGAGATCGCCGATGCGGCGGGGGTGCCGATCGAGCGCGTACGGCGGTTCGAGGGCCCCGTGCTGGCCGAGCGCGCCTACCGCGCCCAGGAGGCCCAGGGCGCGACCGTACGCCAGTCGGGTGATTCGGGGCCGGGCCGCAGCCTCGGGGACCTGGTAGAGCAGGGTCTCCGGGCATCCGGGGTCGATCCCGCAGATGCCGAGTGGGATTCACGCAAGCGGACCGACGGCGGATGGCAGGTCCGCCTCTCGTTCAACTCGGGCAGCCGTCCCCACATGGCCGAGTGGGTCTTCGATCCGCACCGTAAGCACGTCGCGCCGGCCGACGACACCGCCATGCGCCTGTGCCTACCCGATGCCGAACTGCCGCCGCCAGCACCGGGCCCGCGTGCCGCGGCACGCGCCACGGTCACGCCCATCGCCAGCAAGCTCGGCCCAGCGGCCGAGGCTGACCAGGGCCATCCGGCCGAGCGGGCCCGCGTACCTGCGCCGAGCCGCCCCCGCCAGGCCCCGGACCAGGAAGAAAGCACCCCGGCCGTGCCCGCACCGCGCGAGCGCCCGGTCCGGAAGGCGGCGGGCGGCCGGTCCCGGCGCTCCTCGGTCCCGTCCTGGGACGAGATCATGTTCGGGACCAGTCGCCCGAGCGAATGAGTAGCGGCCGCGCAACTCAGCCCGCGGTGCTTTCCCGGGGTCGGCCACGGGAACCCCCGCATGCGCATACGATCACTGCGGATGGGGCGTGCGGGCACGAGACAAGATCGGCGGGTGCGGCGGTTGGCGGGCATGTCCGGCCGGCGGATTCCGGCGGTCGCCGCTGCCGCAGCGCTCCTTCTCGTCAGTGGCTGCGCTCTGATTGGCGGCCCCAGCAAGGTCCTGGTGGCCGTTCCCGACACCATCACAGTGACCAGCCCCGACTTCAACGGGAAGCAGATGGGCCCGGCGTTCAGTTGCCGGGGCGCGGGCAGGCACCCGGCGATTCACTGGTCCGGCGCGCCGGCCGGAACAAAGTCACTCGCGCTGGTCATGGATGACTCCGCCGCGCCGATCACGCCGTATATATTCTGGATCGTCTTCGACATAGGTCCGCAATCCTCAGATATTCCGGCGGGGCGACTTCCGCCAGGAGCGCGTCGAGCGGACAACAGCAAAGGCACGATCGGCTATGATCCTCCATGCCCGGCGAATCCCGGGCACTTTTACAGGTTTACCGTTTACGCCCTTGACAGGAAGCTCTCCCTGCATGCGCCGACGAGCGCGAAAACGGCCTGGATGGCCATAGCGGGGGCCGCCATAGCCCGTGGCAGGCTCACTACCGTCATCGATTCGTAATTGCTTGGTTGCGTTGAGTAAACGACATCCGTAAAAGTTCTCTAAACGCGTGACACGGGCCATACTGGTCCGCCAGAATCACTGCTCAAGGAGTTCGCTCCAAGAGTGATCCCAAGCCGCTAGCGACACTGGGGAAGGCCCGCGCCGTGGCCGCGTGCGCCTCGCTAGCGCTGCCCAGATGGCCATGGCTAGTTGGGTGGTGCGATGATCCTGCTCGTGGTTGGCCTGGCGGCCGTAATCGTAGTGGTCCTCATTGCCGTCTTTCTGAGCATTCGGCTCGGGCGCGGTGACGAGCATGACGAGCGTGACCTGAGGTCCAGCGGCCGCGACCGGCGGCGCGACCAGGACGAGCGCTGGCGGGACCGGGACACCCGGCGGGTGCCTTCGTCCGGCGGCCGCGGAGGGCACCCTGGCTACGGTTCGCGCGCCCAGGCCCGGGCGCCGCGGGGCCAGGACTACGACAGCGCACCGCGGCGCCCCCGCGAAGCCGCCGAATCGCGCAGTCCGGCCGCTGCTCGCTCCTCTGTCGGGGCGTCCGCTCAGGCCCGCAGCCGTTATGACACCGGTCCCTCGCAGCGGCCCGCCGCTGACGACTTCCCCTCGGCCGATTACCCGTCCATGGACTTCGGCCCGGCCGGGAGCTACGCGACCGGTGACCAGCCCCCGATGGAGTCCCCCGCAGCCGGTCCCAGGGACCGGCAGGACTCGCGGCGCAAGTCGGCGCCCGCTCCGGCCAGCGGCAAGAGCCGGTCCCGGCAGCGGGGCAAGCGCGACGATGACGACGACTGGCCGAGCTCGGAATGGGACAAGCTCTCCGACGAGCAGTACTGGGCCGAGGTTTCCGCCGACAAGCCGCTTGCGACGATGGCGCGGCCGAGCAAGCCCGCGAGCGATGCGGCAGCCAAGACGCCGGCCAATGGCAGCGCCAAGGCCAGGCCCGCCGCGCGGAATCCCCGTCCGGCCAGGCCGTCAGCGGCCGACCGCGACCTGTCGCGTGACCTGCCCAGCCGGAAGGAGCGCGACCAGCGCGAGCCGGTGACCGAGCGCCTGCCGGTCCGCGCCGCCCGGCAGGCCCCGGCTCCCCTGCCACCCGCCCGGCGGGAGGCGGACGCCGCAGCCGCCAGCCGTTCCTACTCCGAGCCGCGCTCCGTGCCCGATTCCGGGCCGCGCCCGGCACGGGACACCGGACCGCAGCCCAGGCTCGAACACCGGCGCCGGGACACCACCGGGCCCCAGCCCACCAGGGACCGTGATCTGGCCGCGCTCACCGGGCTTGCCAGCGCGCCGCCGCCATTCCCGGTGCGCTCGAAGACGACCCGCTGACCAGCCCGTCCTTCTCGCTGAAGGCGGTACCGGCCAGCGACAGCCGCTCCTACAGCAACGCCAGGAAGCACGCCAAGACCGCGCCCGCGGCGGAGCACCCCCACGCCAACGGCAATGGGCACGGCAGCGGCGGCTACCCGGTGTCGGACTACGCCGACCCCGGCTACGCCTACCAGGCGGCACCCCCGCGCCGCGGAGTGGTACAGCGCGCCGCCTGCACCGGCTGGCCCGCCTGCCGAGGCGCAGACGCCGGCGTACGGGAACCCCTACGCCCACACGGGCCCAGGTAACGGCGGCTCCGCCGCGCGACTCGCCGACAGCCAGGCCACCGCGAGCTACAACAACTACCTGGCCGATCCGTTGCGCGTGTACTCTCCGCCGGGATACGAGGCGTCCGCTCCCTACGCCGAGCCCTCCAGCACGGCCGCCTACATGGCCGCACCGCTGCCAGCCGCGGGCTCCGTGCCGTACGCCGACGGCTATCCGGCGCAGCCCTACGCGGACCAGGCCGGCTATCAGGATGGGTACAGCTCTGATGGCTACGCCCCTGGTTACGAAGCGGGCTACCCGGGCGAACCGTACGCGCCCGGGGGATACGGCCCCTACCCTCCCCAGGGTTGACAAGCCGGTACACCCGGCGCGGACAATATGGCGACCCCGAGAACCGCTATGGACAGCAGAGGAGACGGTGGACCGCGCACGGGATCACGCCCGCACGTACCACTTGCACCGGCTGGCGACGGCCCTTGACACCCAAGGCCTGCACGCCACGGTGAAGACCACCTACCCGGCCGCCCTGCACATCTTCGCACCGGGCGCGACGATGCTGGCCGAAAGCATCGGCTGCACTCCGGGTACCGACGACCGAGGCCACCTTCGCTGGTACTACCGCTGGTCCTGGGGGGAAGTGCTGCATGACGCCGACGACCCTTCGGCAGCCGCCGCGAAAATCGCCGAGGTCCTCTCCTCCCGCTGAGGCCGGGCCTGGCGTTCGCCGTCAGACTAATCCCCGCGGCCCGGGAAGCGGGACCAGGGTCAGCCTGGTTAACCAGTCATCTGGGTATCGTGGTTGATGTGGGGAGCATCCCGTGACCAAACAGGTGACTCCGCCGCCGCCGGGTGACAAGCCGGCGGCGTCCGCCCCGCCCTCACCGCCGCGCTGGCGCCACTGGCTGTGGCCGGTCGCGCTGATCGCCTTCGCTTTCCTCTGGCTGGTGCTGCCCACGCTGCACACCAACCCAGGTCAGCCTCAGCTACTCCCAGTTCCTGTCCACGGGTCAGCTCACACCAGGTGAAGACCGTGACGCTCGGCTCGAACGGCCAGGCCAGCGGGACACTGAAGAGCGGAAGCACGTACGAGACGGTGATCCCGAGCCAGGCCGGGCAGCAGTTCCTGAACGACTTGCAGTCGGCGGACGTGGAGATCACCGCCAGCTCGCCGGGTCCCTCGTTCGGCTCCGAGATACTGACCTGGGTGCTGCTGCTCTCACCGTTCCTGCTGTTCGGCTGGCTGTGGATCCGGCTGTCGCGGGGCGCCGGCGGGCAACTGCAGGGCGTGCTCGGGGTCGGCCGGTCCCGGGCGAAGGTGTTCGACGCGGAGCGGCCGAATACACGGTTCACCGACGTCGCCGGGTACGAGGGTGCCAAGGCGGAGATCGTCGAGGTGGTGGACTTCCTGCGGAACCCAGACCGGTACCGCCGGGCCGGGGCGACCCCGCCGCGCGGGGTGCTCATGATCGGGCCGCCCGGCACCGGAAAGACGCTCATCGCCCGGGCGGTGGCCGGCGAGGCGGAGGTGCCGTTCTTCTCCGTCGCGGGCTCCAGCTTCGTGGAGTTGTTCGTCGGCGTAGGCGCTGCGCGGGTCCGGGACCTGTTCACCGAGGCGCGCAAGCGGGCGCCCGTCATCATCTTCATCGACGAACTGGACGCGATCGGCCAGCGGCGGGCCGGCTCGGGCGCGGTCGTCGCCAACGACGAGCGCGAGCAGACGCTCAACCAGCTGCTGACGGAGATGGACGGCTTCGACCCCACCGAGGGCATCGTGGTGCTCGCCGCCACGAACCGGCCCGAGGTCCTCGACCCGGCACTGCTGCGTCCCGGCAGGTTCGACCGCCAGATCACCATCCCCCTGCCCAACCTCGCCGACCGCGAGGCCATTCTCAAGGTTCACGTCCGGGACAAGAAGCTGGACCCGGACGTGAACCTGCAGGTGGTGGCCCGGGGCACGCCAGGCTTTTCCGGGGCTGACCTGGCCAACCTGGTCAACGAGGCAGCCATCAACGCGGTCCGCGGTGGGCGGGAAGTGATCACCGCGGCCGACTTCGACACGGCCAGGGACCGGATCATTCTCGGCCGCCGGGAGGGCTCCAACGTGCTGCTCCCTGAGGAGAAGCAGGCCGTGGCCGTGCACGAGGCGGGCCATGCCCTGGTCGCCGCGCTATCGCCACGCGCCGACCCGGTGGCCAAGGTCACCATCCTGCCCGCCGGGCAGGCGCTCGGCGTGACCCAGCAACTGCCCCTGGTAGAGCGGCACCTGTACAGCGAGGACTACCTCACCCAGACGCTGGCCGTGCGGCTCGGCGGCCGGGCCGCCGAACTGGTCGAGTTCGGCCAGGGCTCGACCGGCGCGGCCAACGACCTGGCCTCCGCGACCGACCTCGCCATCAAGATGGTCCGCGAGTTCGGGCTGTCCCCGGCGATCGGCCCGGTCGGCTACCCCGAGGGCGGCTCGGTGTTCCTCGGCGGCGGCGGCCCAGGGATGTCCAGCCGCCCATTCGCCGAGGCCACCCAGGCGGTCATCGATGCCGAGGTCGCCCGGCTACTCCGCGAGGCAGAGGAGCAGGCGGTCGGCCTGCTCCGGAATCACCGGTCCGAGCTGCACAGCCTGATGGACCTGCTGCTGGAGCAGGAGACCGTGGACGGCGATGCGGTCTACCGGGTGCTCGGGATGACGCCGCCGGAGCACCGCCAGGACGGAGTGGTCATGGCCCCGGCCCGGCCCAGCAGTAGCTGCCAGCCCGGCCGCCCTGCCGGCCAGCACAGCTCAATGCCGCACGACGGAGTCGCGGGACACTGAATCCATCGGGGGTTCCAGGGGGGTCGCTCCCAGACCAGCGGGACCAAGGCCCCGTGACGAAGGAACGGGGCCTTGAGCCATCGGGGGTTCCAGGGGGGTCGCTCCCCCAGACCAGTACAGTGGCGCGCATGCCAGCGACGATCTCAGTGCGCGACCTGCGCAAGTCCTACGGGCAGGTCGCGGCCGTGGACGGCGTGACGTTCGCGGTGGAACAGGGCGAGTTCTTCGGGATTCTGGGCCCGAACGGGGCGGGCAAGACCACCACGCTGGAGATCATCGAGGGCCTGCGCGAGCCTGACGGCGGCGAGGTGACCGTGCTCGGCAGGCGGCCGTGGCCGCGAAACCCCGCGTTGCTGCCGCTGATCGGCGTGCAGTTGCAGGCGTCGTCGTTCTTCGAGCTGCTCACCGCGCGGGAGCAGTTGCGCACGTTCGCCTCGCTGTACGGGGTCTCCGCCCAGCGCGCGGATGCCATGCTCGCCGTGGTCGGGCTTGAGGACCAGGCCGGCATCCGCACGGAGAAGCTGTCCGGCGGCCAGGCCCAGCGGCTGTCCATCGCCTGCGCCCTCGTGCACGACCCGGAACTGCTCTTCCTGGACGAGCCGACCGGAGCCCTGGATCCGCAGGCCCGGCGGAACCTGTGGGACCTGCTGCGGAAGATCAGCGCGGAAGGCCGCACGGTGGTGCTCACCACCCACCACATGGACGAGGCCGAGGCTCTCTGCCACCGCGTCGCGATCATGGACCATGGGAAGATCCTCAAGATCGGGCCGCCCGCCGGCCTGATCCGTGAGCTGGACCAGCCGCTCCGGATCAGCGTGGAGTCGGGCCGCCTGTCGGTGGCCCAGGCGCGGGCCCTGCTGCCCGGGACCGACGCCGACAGCGTCACCGACGACGGGGTCTCGCTGACCATCGCCACCCGGGAGCCCGCGGCCGTGCTTGCCGGGCTGGCGGGCCAGGACGCGCTGACCGGGCTGCGGGTGTCGGGCGCCACCCTGGAGGACGTGTTCCTCGAGCTCACCGGGCGCGCGTACCGCGCCTAGCCACACCGGCGCCATCGGGACCGCCCCGGCCGCAGCTGCGCTCAGCCGGCGACGAGCCTGGCAGGCTCCTTGGGGGCACGGTCCCCGGCCAGCCGCACGTGGTACATCGACCGCCAGTTCTTCCCGGTGAGCAGGAACTCTCCGGCACCAGGCAGCGCCGCGACACCGTTCAGCACCGCGTCGCGGTCGCCCCAGTGGCGCTCCATCACCGCCTTGGCGTCGACGATGTCGGTGACCTCACCGGTGCCTGGGTCGATGCCCACCAGGTAGCGCTTGCCCAGCAGGTTCGCCCACACCCGTCCACCGGCCCATTCCAGGTCGTTGAGGTCGGTCACGCGCTCGCCGTCACAGCGGACCTCGATCATGCCGATCGGCTCCAGGGTCCCTGGGTCGCGTGAGATCAGCTCGCTCGTGCCGTCACTGGTCAGGACCCTGCCGTCCGCAGCGCAGATGCCCCATCCCTCGCGGTTGAACGGGATCGTCTCCACCAGTTCCAGGCTCCACGCGTCCCAGCGCAGCGCGACCCGCTCCCGCCAGGTGAGCTGCCACATGTGGTCGCCGACCCGGCAGATGCCCTCGCCGAACAGCTCCGGCGGCAGGGACGCCTGGTCTTCCGGCTGCTGCGCGCCGAGCGGGTACCGGCGCAGCGCCGACTGCCCGTACCCGCCGCTGCTCTCCCACACCATGTCCCGGCCGACGATCAGGCCCTGGGTGAAGCCTCGCCCCGGATGTGGCAGGCGGCGCAGCACCCGCAGCCGGTGAAATCTCAGCGTGTCACCTCCGGGCCCGCCGTGGCGGTAGTGCGCCGCTCCCCCGGTCCCTGGCTCACGCGCGCCGCCACGCTGACATCCTGCCAGCCGACCGGCGGGTCCAGGCGGGCCAGCACGGCCCCGGCCCCGTGACGGAGGAACGGGGCCGTAGGCCAGCGGGGGTTCCGGGGGGTCGTCCCCCCGGGCCAGCACCTGGCTATCGTGGGATCCGTGGACGAGCTGGCCGATTCCAGCGGCGTACTGCACGACCAGGCCGCCCTGGCCGGCCGCCTCGCCAGCGACGGTTACCTCTTCTTTCGCGGCCTGCTGCCCGGCGGCCCGCTGCGCGCGGCCCGGTCCGCGGTCATGGCGCACCTGAGTGCCGGCGGGTGGGCCGACGCCGCCGGGACGCCGTCGGCGGTGCCGCGGGCGGTCAACCCGGGGGACGCGCTGTCCGACCCCGCCTTCCTGGGCGCCCTCACCAGTGCCGAGTTCAACCGGATCCCGTACCTGGCTCCGCTGCGCGCGCTGGTCCGGCGCATCCTCGGGCCGCAGGCGTTCTCCTACCCGGCGAAGGTGCTGCGCGCGATCTACCCGGAACGGCCCGGTGCCCGTACCCGGGGCCGGTACATCCACCATGACTACGCGGTGGCCGGTGTCCAGGACATGCTGACGAGCTGGATTCCGCTGATGGACATCCCGGTGCGGCTCGGCGGGCTGGCGGTGCGGCCCGGCGGCCATCTCGGGCCGCCCCGGCCGCCGCGGCCGCTCGGCCGGATCGCGCCTGGCTGGGCGACCACCAGCTACGGATGCGGCGATGTGATCATCTTTCATTGCCTCACCCCGCATGCGGCCCTGGCCAACAGCGGGGCGCAGCTGCGGCTGTCCGGTGACTTCCGCTGGCAGGCGGCGGGCCAGGCGGCTCCCGGCGGAGCTCGTCCTCGGCCCGGCCCGGCGTGCCGGGGGGCCGTTCGGCGGCTGGGCCGGTGGCCAGCCGGTGGAGCTGTTCAGCCGGATGTTCCGGCGTGAGCCGTGGTGGGAGCCGGTGCCGGCCGGGCTCGGACTGGCACCGCGAGCCGAACTGGCCGGCATCCCGCCAGGGCCGTCGCGATTCTTCGCGGTGCACCCGGGCTGGCGGCAGTGGCGCCCGCCGCCCGGCGCGGTGCACTAGGGACAAGCCCGGCCGGTTCGTGCCGCGGTGCGGCCGCGAGCGCTCGGGGGGCATGGCCTAGGGTTTCGCCATGCACAGTGTGGATCCGACAACGGAGCAGATGATCCGCTCGGTCCTGGCGTACGCCGAGAACCGGTTGCGGCTGGATCCGGTTCCGCTGGACGGGGGCCGCCGGGACCCGGCGCAGTTCGATGCCGTGCTGGGCGGGCTGCCCAGCGAGGAGCCGCACAACGCGGACCAGGTGCTTGGCGCGTACGCCTCGGTGCTGGCCCCGGCGGTGATCTCCGCGGACAGCCCGCGCTTCCTCGGCTTCATCCCGGCCGCGCCGACCAAGGCCGCGCTGCTGTTCGACATGCTCGTCTCCTGCGCCTCGATCCAGGGCATCTCCTGGCTGGAGGCCTCCGGGGCGATCCACGCGGAGAACCTGGTGCTGCGGCTGATCGCCGACCGGGCCGGGCTTCCCGGCTCGGCGGGCGGGTGCTTCGTGTCGGGCGGCTCGGCGGCGAACCTGTCGGCGCTGATGGTCGCCAGGGAGGTGGCCAAGCGCCGGGCCGGGGCGTCCGGCCAGGGCCGCCGCCTCCGCGCCGTGGTCGGCGGCGACGCCCATTCCTCGATCGCGAACACGCTGCGCATCCTGGAGATGGGCGCGCTGACCGTGACCACCCCCGACCACCGGCTGACCGGCGCCGCCATGCGCGCCGCGATCGAGGCTGACGGCGATCCGGCCTCGCTGGCCGCGGTGGTTGCCACGGCGGGCACCACGAACGCCGGGATCATCGACGACCTGGCAGGCGCGGCCGAGGTCGCCCGCGAGTACGGCCTGTGGTTCCACGTCGACGGGGCCTATGGCGGAGCCGGGCTGTTCGCCCCCAGCGTGCGGCGGGCCTATGACGGCATCGAGCACGCCGATTCCTTCGTCCTGGATCCGCACAAGTGGCTGTTCGCGCCGTTCGACTGTGCCGCGCTGCTGTACCGCGATCCTGCCTTGGCCCGCTCGGTGCACAAGCAGGACGCGTCCTACCTCGACGTGATCCATGACGAGCCCGCGGACTGGAACCCGACCGACTACGCCTACCACCTCACCAGGCGGGCCCGTGGCCTGCCGCTGTGGTTCTCGCTTTCTGTACACGGGGTCCGTGCCTACAGCGAGGCGATCGAGGTGGCGATCCGGCAGGCTAAGGACACCGCGGCGGAGATCGCCAAGCGCAGCTACCTGGAGCTGATCCGCGAGCCTGACCTCGGCGTCGTGCTGTTCCGCCGCCGCGGCTGGGCGCCGGAGCAGTACACGGCATGGGCCGACCGGCTGCTGGCCGACCAGGTGGCGTTCATCCCGCCGTCGGCCTGGGAAGGCGAGACCGTCGCCCGGTTCGCGTTCCTGCACCCGCATACCTCGATGGATCTGGTGCGGCAGATCCTCGACCGGATGGAGTGAGCGGTCTGCGCGGGTCAGGCCACGGCTTCGTGCCCGGCCGGGCCCGCCAGCGCGGCCGCCGAGGTGGTCAGCGACGTCTCGAACACCTGCCGCCGACGGCGGGGATCCATCAGGTTCACGCCCATCACGGCCAGGTCCTCCGGCCCGGGGGTGAGCACGGTGACCGCGATGCCCGCCGCGCGCAGCGCCCGGACCTCCCGCAGCAGCGTCATCGTCATCAGCGCCCGCAGTTGCCGCTCCAGCACCTCGTGCGGCATGTGCGGCCGGTCCGTCGACGACGCTGGCCATCGGGGCGAGCACGAACACCTCGTCGAGGCCGGCCCGGGCCACCATGCCCAGCGAGGTCGGCGAGCGGACGCCGCCGTCAACGTAGCGGCGGCCGTCGATCAGCGCGGGCTGGTACCAGCCGGGGATCGAGCACGAGGCGACGACGGCTTCGGGCAGCCGGGCGGGCGGAGCGCCGGGCCGGCCGAAGACGGCCCGGCGGCCGGAGCGGTAGTCGACGGCCACGATCCAGGTCTCGCGGTCGCACCCAGGCCGGCGGCTCGGCGGATGCCGGGAGGCCATGGGCGTGGCAGTGCAGGGCGTGCACCATCTGCGCGGAGCGGGCGGTGGTTCGCCCGGCCCGCGGCATCCAGGCACTGGCCAGCACGCCGGGATGCACCCGGTGCGGGGACAGCAGCATGGCCAGCATCAGCCGGGCCGAGCCGAGGCGCAAGTGGGGCGCGGGCGGCCAGGGGCCGCCGGTGAGGCGGTCGGCGGCGGAGGCTTCCAGCGGCCCGATGGCCTCGCCCCGCTGGTGGGCGACCAACTCGTCGATACCGATCCCGCAGCGCAGCGCGGCGGCCAGGACGCTGCCCGCGCTGGTCCCGACGATCAGGTCCAGGTCGCCGATCGGACGTGGCAACCGCTCCTGCAGGGCGGGCAGCGCGCCGGCCATCCAGGCCGCGCCAAGCACCCCGCCGGCGCCGAGCACCAGTCCCACCCGGGGCCGGGAACGCCCAGGCACCGCTTTCAGACCCATGTGCACCTCCAGGGCCGTCCAGACGCTTGCACCGCCCGCTTACCCCCGCCAGGCGGTTACATGCAGATCTTAGTTATAGATTCCCCCGGTAACGGCCTACAATGCATCTTTCTACCTGCGGCTTCGCCCGCCGGAGTCGCGCATCACAGCATGCCGTCAGGGTCCGCGCCAGCGGCCGTTCGCGCGGGCCGGAGCAGCGCGCGAGGCCTGCTGGCCCGCTGATCCGAGCCACCCAAGCACCGCGTCCGCGGTGTCCCGTGGGGTCTCCAGTTGCGGCACGTGGCCCACGCCGCCGAATTCCCGCAGCGACCAGGCGGGGTTGGCGCGGACGGCCGCGCGCGCCGCCCCGATCGGGACCAGGCGGTCGGCGGTGCCGTGGATCAGCAGCACCGGGCAGGTGACCGAGCGGATCCGCCGTGCGTAGGCGCGCCCGTGCGGGTAGCCGACGGTGCGGACGACCGAGCGCATGGCGGCGGCGAAGTCGGCCTCGATGGTCGGGAAGGCGGCCCGCTGCACCGCGACCTCGACATGCCGGGCGATCACCTCCGGCGCCACCCGCGAGGGATCCGCGCAGCAGAGCCGCAGGATGCTGGAGACCAGTTCGGCCGGGACCTGACGGCGGCGCCGGGCCTGCACCGCATGGCGCAGCCCAGGGGTGAGGTACGCCGCGAACATCGCGGTGACGAGAGGATCCGGCCGCGCGGGCACGAACGGCAGCGCCGGGTCTACCAGGACCAGGCCCGGCCACCGCCGCCGGGGCGGCGCTCGCTTCGAGCAGCGAGATCAGGCCGCCCATCGAGTTGCCCATGAGGATCACCGGCCCGCCGGTCACCGACATGACGAACCGGTGCAGCAACGCCCGGTTCGACGCGACGTCCGTGCCGCGGCCCAGCGACTGGGTGAGGCCATGGCCGGCCAGGTCCGGGGCCAGCACCCGGCAGGTCCCGGTCAGCAGCGGCGCGACCGCCGTCCAGTTGACCGCCGAGCCACCGAGCCCGTGCACGCAGACGATCATCGGGCCGTCGGCGGGGCCACCGAAGTCAAGGTAGCGGACGGGCCCGTCCAGGTCGGTCCACCGGGAGACGCCGATCGGCGTCTCCCCGAGCCCGCCGGTGCGATCAGCGGTCTGGCCAGCGGTCATCGCTCCAGGGTCGGGCAAGCGACAGCCGCTGTCAACTGGCGAGTAACTTACGGTTTAGCCCGTGGTGCTCCGTTCGGCGAGGGCCGCGAGGCAGCAGAACGTCGGCGTCTCCAGGCTGCCCGCGGCGAACAGCACATGCGGGGCGGTGCTCGTGATCGCCTGGAACGTGCTGTCCGGCGCGTCGCCAAGCTCGCCCGGGTCCAGGCTGGGCGCCACCGACCAGGCCCGGCCGTTGAAATGCTCGGTGAGCGTCAGCAGGGCGCCGTCGGACTCGCCGGTCTGCCCGGCCGCCCAGACATCCGTCGGCGACAGCGCGGTCACCCCGGCCAGCAGGCTGCCTTCGGAGCCGGTGTTGGGCGTCTCGGTCAGCGACCAGGCGGTCCCGTCCCAGTGCAGCACGTAGGGCAGGCTGAAGTTCTGCTGGTTGACGTTGCCCTCGTAGCCGCTCGCCCAGACGTCGCCCGGCCCGGTGGCGGTGACCCCGGTGAGGAAGTTCTGCGGGTCGTTCCCGTCCTGCGGGAACGGGGTCCGCACGAATGACCAGGCCGTCCCGTTCCAATGCGCGGACAAGGTGGCCGTCTGCAGCCCGTTCTCGCCGACCGCCCAGGCGTCGGTCGGGGACAGCACCGTCACGGCGTTGCCGAAGGCGCTATTGTGCAGCGCCGCGGGCTCCTTCACGAAGGTCCAGGCCGTGCCGTTCCAGTGCGCGAACAGCATGGCGTTGAAGTTCTGGCCGTCGGAGTATTCGCCGACCGCCCAGAGGTCGCCCGCCGAGGTCCCGCCGATGCCCTTCAGCTCGTCGGAGGCACCCGGGCCGGTCCGGGGGTCCGGGCCCGGGACCACGGCCCAGGCGGTGCCGTCGAAGTGCTCGATGAGCGTCCGTTCCGCGCCAGCGCTGGTGGTCATGTTGCCGACCGCCCACACGTCGCCGCTGCTCAGCTCGTCCACGCCGTCGAGCTGGGCGCCGGTCGCGCCGGCGGGCATCGGCACCGCCACCGTGCTCCACGCGTGGCCGTTCCAGTGCTCGGCCAGGGGCTGGCTGTTGGCCGAGAGGGCATCGGACGCGCCCACCGCCCAGGCGTCGGTGGCGCTGCCGGCGGCAACCGAGCCGAAGATCACGTCCTTCAGGCCGTCGATGCCGCCCGGGTTCGGCGGGTTGCCAGCGATCCGCCATGGGCTGGAGACCGGGCCCGCCGCGGCGGCAGGGCCAGCCGCGCTGGCGGCCGGGCCGAACGCGAGCGCGGTCACGCCACCGGCCATGACCCGGGCGGCGCCGGACAGGCCGGTGACCGTGACCAGGGCCGGGCCGGTCTGGGCGCCGCCGTTCCCGAGCTGCCCGAACGCGTTGTCCCCCCAGCCCCTGACCCGGCCGCCGGCCACCACGGCCAGGGAGAACGAGCCACCGGCCGCGATGGCCTCGGCCTTGCCCAGCCCAGGCACCCGGAGCGGCACATTGCTCTGCCCGATTCCGCCGGGGAATCCGTTCCGCCGGGCGAGCTGGAACTCGCCGTTGCCGCCCCACACCCAGACCGAACCGTCCGACAGCAGGGCCACCGAGTGCTCCTCCCCCGCCGCGATCGCGGTGATCCCGGTGATCTTGGCGACCGCCGTCGGGACCACCCGCAGGCTGACCTGGCGGCCGACGCCGAGCTGCCCGGACTCGTTGTCGCCCCAGGCCATCGCGGTGCCGTTCGCGAGCACGGCCAGCGAGTGCAGCGCGCCGGCCGCGATCGCGGTCACCCCGGACAGGCCCCGCACCGGCACCGGCACCGTGCTGTTGCGCAGCGTCCCGTCGCCGAGCTGGCCCTCACGGTTGTCGCCCCAGGCCATCACCGTGCCGTTGTTCAGCAGCGCCAGGCTGGACAGCGACCCGGCCGCGATCGCGGTCACCCCGGACAGGCCCGGGACCGGCACCGGGACGGCGGAAGTCCTCGTGGTCCCGGTGCCGAGCTGCCCCTCATGGTTGTCGCCCCAGGCCAGCACGGTGCCGTTGGCCAGCAGCGCCAGGCTGTGCTCCTCCCCCGCGGCCACCGCCGTCACGGTGCTGAGCCCGGGCACCGCGACCGGCACCTCGCTGTCCGCGTTGGAGCTGACGACCCCGTTGCCGAGCTGCCCGAAGGTGTCATCGCCCCAGGCCAGCACGGTCCCGTTGGCCCGCAGCGCCAGCTCGTGCCGCCCCGCCGCCGAGATCGCCCGCACCCCGGCCAGCCCGCTGACGGCCACCGGTGCCGCGGTACCGGTCAGCGTCCCGTTGCCGAGTTCCCCGGCGCTGTTGTCGCCCCACGCGAACACATTGGGGCCCGCCGCCGAGGCACGGCCGGCGTAGGTGGCGGACGCTGCCGCCGGCCCGGTGGTGACGGCGGCCGCCGCCAGAATCAGCGGCACCGCCGCAGCCGCACGAAAGGACAATGTGCGCCTCATGATGACTCCCCTCGCACCGCCGGACAGGCCCGCCCATCGACACGGACCATGACCCGGTCCGGTTCAGCCGTATTCACCGGAAGCAGGGCTATTGCACCGGTATACCCAACGGTCTAGCGTCGGTTACGGCGGCGGCGACTGTGGACAACGATGTTCCTGTGCCTGGAGGTACGCCTTGAGAGTCCCCTTCATCCGATCCAGACTCCTGACAGCTACCGCGGCGGCTGCCCTCGGGGCCGGCCTGGCCGCGGCCCCGCTTCGCCGGCCAGGCGCCTGCCCTGGCCGCGACCGGCTCCAGCGTGGTCAACGTCCCGGTATTCACCTTGCCCCTGAACATCGTCGGGCAGGTGAACTTCAGCTCGCTGGCCAAGTCCGAGCACCGGACGCGGGTGGCGGCCCAGCGCCAGGGCGCGCCTATCTCCAAGGCCGCCGCGAGCAGCGGCAGCTTCCGGGTGGTGGACTCCGCGATCGCCGCCCGTCGGCCCAAGGGCACGCCGAAGAACAATCCCAACCCGGCCGCTGCCGGGCTGACCACCCAGAACGTGCCCGGTGAGAACGGGTTCAGCGCCATGGGCGGCATCCAGCAGGCCAGCACCACCGGCGGGTTCGACCTTGAGCCTCCGGACCAGGGCCTGTGTGCGGGCGGCGGCTATGTGATGGAGTTCATCAACAACGCGCTGGCGATCTACGACAAGAACGGCACGCAGCTGTTGCCGCCGATCGGATCAACGAGCGTGTTCGCCCAGCCCACCACGGACTTCTTCTCCGACCCGCGCTGCTACTACGACGCCCCGACCAAGCGCTGGTTCGTCCAGGAGTTCATCGTCGGGACGGTCAACTCGGCAGGCCAGGAGGTTACACCGAGCGTCCAGTTCGAGGCCGTGAGCAACACCCAGGACCCGACCGGCAGCTACACGGTGTTCTCGTGGGACACCACCGACGCCGCCACCGGCCACTGCCCCTGCTTCGGTGACTACGACAACCTGGGCGCCGACGCCAACGGCATCTACGTGACCACCGACGAGTTCGGCATCACGTCGGGCTTCAACGGCGTGATCATCTACGCCATCTCCAAGGAGCAACTGGAGAACGTCGCGCAGACCGGGATCGTCCCGCCGGTCTTCGGCTACCGGATCACCCACGACCCGTTCGGCCAGCCGGAGATCATCGCACCTACCAGCACGCCGCCCGGCGCGAAGTTCGCCACCAACACCGAGTACTTCGTCGAGTCCAACCCCGACCAGCTCAGCGACAACCACGTGCAGGTCTACGCGCTGAACGACACCTCCGGTCTCACCGCGATCAGCAGCGGGCCCCCGTCGCTGTTCCGCACCACTGTGACCACCCAGGGGTACTCGTTCCCGCCGAACGCCACCCAGAAGCCGGGACCACGGCCGCTCGGCCAGGCATTCCAGGATCCGGCAGGGACCATCCAGACCGACTTCGACGCCGAGATGGAACCGACCTATGCAGGCGGCCACATCTACACCCAGCTGGACACCGCGCTGGCCAACGGCACCAGCGGCGTCGCCTGGGGCATCCTCAGCCCTGCGCTGTCGGGGACGACGCTCACGGCCACGGTCGCCCACCAGGGCGTGGTGGCGGTCAAGAACGCCGGCCTGCTGTACCCGTACACCGCGGTGGGCGCCAACGGCACCGGGTTCCTGCTGTTCGCGCTGAGCGGGCCGCATAACTTCCCGAGCCCGGCCTACATCAGGTACGGCGCCACCGGTCCCACCGGGCCGGTGATCCTGGCCACCAATGGCGCCGCCCCGGAGGACAGCTTCACCTGCTACGCGGCGTTCGTCGGGCCGAACTTCGGCGGCTGCCGCTGGGGTGACTACTCCATGGGCGCGGTCAGCAACGGCCGGGTGTTCATGGCCACCGAGATGGTCCCCCAGGGCTTCAGGGACAACCTGACCAACTGGGGCACCTTCATCTGGAGCGCCCCAGCGCCCTGACAGGCATACCGCGCCGTAACGGACGTGGCGCCGCCGTGGTGAACACGGCGGCGCCACGTCACGGCTACGCGTCCGCTGCACCCATTCGGCTAGGCAGCGACCATTCCTGAGTTGTCAGCCCTGCGCGTGTGGGCGCGGTTAGTTCGAGTTGGACGCCGTCGGGATCCTCGAACGGCAGCACGTCGATGCCGAACCCGCCCAGCGTGGTGATCTCGCCGTGCGGCACGCCGTTCTCGTCGAACAGCGCCGATCGCCTGCTCCAGGTCGTCGCGGCTGGCCACGCCGAAACTCAGATGGTCCAGGCCCACCCGGTCGGGGTCGAAACGGTCCCCCGACGGCGCCATCGGCCGCAGGCCCATGAGCAGGTTCCCGCGGATCATGACCACGCCGCCGAAGAGGACCTTGAACACCTCGGCCGCGGACGGGTCGTCCGGCGGCGGCGACTCCACCGCGACGTCGAACCCGAGCAGGCTGGTGTAGAACCGGCGGCTCCGCTCCAGGTCGGTCACGGTGAGCCGCAAATGGTGGATGTCACCTGTTGGAATCTGCCCGGGCATGCCTGCCTCCCTCCCGTGCGCAGGCCAGTGCTGCGCACGATCCCGTCACGGCCGCAGCATCTATGATCTTGCTGAAAAACCGTTGTGACCAGGGCCTGCCGGGAACGCATAATCGGCCGGGTGGACACGGATGCCTTCATGCGTGACGGCTACGTCGTGGTGCGCGGCGCTTTCGGCCAGGACGTCGCCCGCGCCTGCCGGGAGATGATCTGGGACGTGCTGGCCGAGCGCGGCATCTCCCCCGATGACCGCGCCACCTGGGCACCGCCACTGATCAGGATCGACTGCCCCGAAGGGCGAGCCGTTCGCCGCCGCGGGCACCTCTCCCCGGCTGCACGCCGCCTACGACGAACTCATCGGCGCGGGCCGGTGGGTACCGCGGGCCGGGGTAGGCGGCACCGTGCCGGTGCGCTTCCCGTCCGAGGAGCTACCCGGGCGAGGTGGGCTACCACATCGAGGGCAGCTACTGGGGTGGCGAGGAGTGGTGGGCGAACGTGCGGTCGCGCGACCGCGGCCTGCTCGCGCTGTTCCTGTTCTCCGACGTCGGCCCCGAGGACGCGCCCACCCGGCTGATCGTGGGATCGCACCTGTTCGTCCCGCCGATCCTCGCCCCGGCCGGAGAGGCCGGGCATGCCCGGCGGTGACGTCATCGGCCGGGCTGCGGCCGTCGGTGCTGTGCCGGCGCGCCGCCGAGGCGACCGGCCGGGCGGGCGACGTCTACCTGTGCCACCCGTTCATCGTGCACACCGCGACCTGGCCACACCGGGGCACCACGGCGCGGATGATCGCCCAGCCCGCCGTCGCGGTGCCGGACGGTTTCCCCCTCGACGGCTCCGATCCGTCGCCGGTGGCCCGGGCGATCGTCCGGGGCTTGGCGGCGGCGCGCTGACGCCCGGGCCGGCTCGAAACGAGCCGGGCCCGGGCGTCAGGGTGTTACGCAGCGAGCGGTGCCACGTCCGCGGATGCGGCCGGCTCCAGGGCCAGCGCGAGCACCTCGCGGACATCGCTCACCGGGTGGACGTCCAGCTTGCCGAGCACCTCGGCGGGCACGTCGTCCAGGTCGGGCTCGTTGCGCTGCGGGATCAGCACGGTGGCGATGCCAGCCCGGTGCGCGGCCAGCAGCTTCTGCTTGACCCCGCCGATCGGCAGCACCCTGCCCGTGAGCGACACCTCGCCGGTCATCGCCACATCCGAGCGGACGGGCCGTCCGGACAGGAGCGAGGCCAGCGCCGTCGTCATCGTGACGCCAGCACTCGGGCCGTCCTTGGGGACCGCGCCCGCGGGCACGTGCACGTGCACGCCGCGGTCCTTCAGGTCGGAGACCGGCAGTTCCAGCTCGGCCCCGTGGGACCGCAGGTAGGACAGCGCGATCTTGGCCGACTCCTTCATGACGTCGCCGAGCTGGCCGGTGAGCGTGACCTCGGTGGACCCGGTCTCCTTGTCGGCCAGCGACGCCTCGATGTAGAGGACGTCCCCGCCCGCACCGGTGACGGCGAGCCCGGTCGCCACGCCGGGCACGGCCGTCCGCCGCTCGCCGGACGCCAGGTTCGTCTCCGGGGTGAACCGCGGCCGGCCCAGGTAGTCGCGCAGGCTGGCCACGGTGACCTCGACCGGCAGTGCAGCCGGTTCGACGGCCGCCTTGGCGGCGACCTTGCGCAGCACCCGCGCGATCGAGCGCTCCAGCGACCGGACGCCGGCCTCGCGGGTGTACTCCGAGGCGATCAGCCGCAGCGCGTCGTTCGCCACGGTCACTTCGGCACTCTCCAGCCCGGCCTTGGACAGCTGCCTGGGCAGCAGGTGGTCCCGGGCGATGAGCACCTTCTCGTCCTCGGTGTACCCGTCGAGCTGGACCAGCTCCATCCGGTCGAGCAGCGGGCCGGGGATGCCCTCGAGCACGTTCGCCGTGGCCAGGAACACCACGTCGGACAGGTCGAGGTCCACCTCCAGGTAGTGATCGCGGAAGGTGTGGTTCTGCGCCGGGTCGAGGACCTCGAGCAGCGCCGCGGCGGGGTCGCCGCGGTAGTCGGCGCCGATCTTGTCCACCTCGTCGAGCAGCACGACCGGGTTCATCGTGCCCGCCTCGCGGATGGCACGGACGATCCGGCCGGGCAGCGCGCCGACGTAGGTGCGGCGGTGCCCGCGGATTTCCGCCTCGTCGCGGATCCCGCCGAGCGACGACACGAACGAACTTGCGGCCCATCGCCCGGGCCACCGACTCGCCCAGCGACGTCTTGCCGACGCCGGGCGGGCCGACCAAGGCGAGCACGGCGCCGCTGCGGCGGCCGCCGATGACGCCGAGGCCACGGTCCTCGCGGCGCTTGCGCACCGCCAGGTACTCGACGATCCGCTCCTTGACGTCGTCGAGCCCGGTGTGGTCCTCATCGAGGATCTGCCGCGCCCCGGCGATGTCATAGGCGTCCTCGGTCCGCTCGTTCCACGGCATTTCCAGGATGGTGTCCAGCCAGGTGCGGATCCATCCGGTCTCCGGTGAGGCGTCGGGGGTCCGCTCCAAGCGGCCGACCTCCTTGAGCGCGGCCTCGCGCACGTTCTCCGGCAGGTCGGCCGCTTCGACCCGGGCCCGGTAGTCGTCTTCCTCGCTGTCACCGTCGCCGGAAAGCTCGTTCAGCTCCTTGCGCACCGCGGCGAGCTGCTGGCGGAGCAGGAATTCCTTCTGCTGCTTCTCCATGCCCTCGGTGACGTCCTTGCGGATCGCCTCGGCGACGTCCAGCTCCGCCAGGTGGTCGCGGGTCCAGCCGATCGCCAGCTCGAGCCGCTGCACCACATCGGCGGTCTCCAGCAGCGTGAGCTTCTGCTCGGCGGTCAGGTACGACGCGTAGCCGGCTCGGTCGGCGATCACCGACGGGTCGTCGAGCTGCTCGAAAGCATCGATCATCTGCCATAGGCCACGCTTGCCGAGCACGCCGACGACCAGAGCCTTGTACTCCTTGGCCAGTTCCGCGGCCCGGCCACTCAGGCCGGTCTCCTCGACCACGGTGCCCTGGACCCACAGCGCTGCGCCGGGCCCGGTCGTGCCCGAGCCGATCTTGACACGGGACACGCCACGCACTACCGCGCCCAGCTCACCGCTGGGCAGCCGGCCAATCTGCTCGATCACGGCCAGCGCGCCGATGCTCGCCAGGCCGCGCTCGGCCAGCCGGGGCACCAGCAGCACCTGTGCCTTGCCTTCGGAATGGATGCCGGGCACCTGGCCCGGGCCCTTATTGCGAGCGGCGTCGATGGCGCCGCGGATCTCGGTGTCGGTCAGCTCGATCGGCACCACCATGCCCGGCAGCACCACCTCATCGTCCAGCGGTAGCACCGGCAGGGTGAGCGTCTCGCTCATGAGCCCTCCAAATGTTGAGTCAACTACACTCAAGAAAGGAGAGCCCTCAGATATTTCCGGTGCGTGTTCGTCCTGAGCGATCACGCCGAAACGGCCCGTCGGCCCAGGCCAGCGAGGTCATGCGGCGCAAGCCAGCGGCCCTTGGATCGTCACCCCGGTCGCCGGGACCGGTAACGCGACCAGGCCCGGAAGCTTCGCGGCACCGGAATCACGCGACCGGGCCGGTATGTAGGGGGGAGCGGCCGCCACCTCCCCCACGGTGACCGTCTTCGGATCGCCGCCCGCGGCAATCCGCCGGACCACCATTTCCCGGCTGATCGTTCCCTGGATCCTGCCGTCTTCCCCGCGGACCTCCAGTGCCCCCACCCCGAGTTCGCGCATCAGGTGACCTGCCTGGCGCAGGGTCTTCCCCGCATCTATGTACGCCACATCCGCTTCCGCGGCCTTGCCCGTGGTGATCACCGCGACCCCCTGATGTCGCTATCGAAACCAACGGCCCCGCATGCCATCCCCGTCCGGCACCCCAGTTGGTCGCGTGCGACCCAGCGGTCCCGGTCAAGGTCTTTACGCGTACATATACGTCAACGCGGAACTGCCGGAAAGTGTTCACCATGCGCCGGCAAAATCGCCGCCTATCCACCCGGGCAGCCACTCAATTGTCGACATGTCGATGACGGCGTACTGGACGATCCGCGCCCGGCTGCTGCGGGTAAGTGCTGACTCCAGCACACCCGGGCCTGGTGCAGACACGGCACAGCCGGTGTGCAGATCGTGTGGACGCGTTCAGCGGCTGCTGCCGCTGCTGCTCAGGTGCCAGGCCCTGGCTCGCCGCACCGCCTCGATCGCCACGCTGACCGCCACGGTGATTCCCAGCGCGAGCAGCAGGCCCAGCCACGGCTGGTCCTCGAAGGCGCGGCCGCCCAGCCGGCCGAGCAGGAAGGCGTAACTGGCCCAGATCGCCGCGGCGAACGCGGTCGCCACGGCGAAGCGCCGCTGCGGATAGCCGACCAGGCCACAGGTCAGCGTGACGGCCGTGCGCCCGCCGGGGATGAAGCGGCAGCCGATGATCATGCGGGCACCGAAGCGGTGCAGCGACTGCTCGGCCCAGGCCCGCCTGCGCGCGCCGCGTTCCCTGGCGAATACCCGCCGCCCGGCGGCCGGGCCAAGCCGGCGGCCGATCAGGTAGGCGGCGTTGTCGCCGATGAACGCGCCGCATGCGGCCAGCGCGACGAGTACGGTGGCCCGGGGATCCGCGCTGCCCGCGGTGGCGACGCCGAGCGCGATCACTACGGCCTCGCTGGGCAGCACCGGGATGAGCGCGTCGAACGCGGGCAGCAGGACGGCGATGACGTAAGACAACGGGGACGACACGCCCAGGTGCGACAGCCCGGTCACGGGGCCGCTCCGGCGGCGGCCAGCGCCGCGAGCACCGCGATCACGGCCGCTGCGGTGTCGCTCACACGGCCGCCCCGGGCCGGTCCCGCTCCGTGCGTCGCAGGGCACGGCGACGCCGGGCGCGGGACCGGCCCACGTACAGCCGGGCGCAGATGGCGCCGAGCGCGGCGCCGAATACGACCCACGGGGCCAGCACGATCAGGTCAGTTCCGGTCACTGCCGCTGCCCCCTTTCTTCCTGCTGCTGGCTCCCACGAAATGGCACAGCCATGCTGGGCGGGTGAAACTGTCGTGGTGATGGTGTGAAGACTGGGATCCGGACCCGGCGGAGAGGGAGCGTGAGCGTGATGGCGGCGACCGTGCTGCTGGTGGAGGACGAGCGCAAGCTCCGCGACCTGGTGCGCTCCTACCTTGAGCGGGCCGGGTTCACGGTGCTGTCCACCGGATCCGGGGCCGAGGCGCTCACGCTCGCTGCGTCCGGATCGCCCGACCTCGTGGTTCTCGACCTCGGCCTGCCCGACATCCCCGGCGAGACGGTGGCCAGGGAACTGCGGTCCGCGGGCGGCGGCGTCCCCGTGCTCATGTTGACCGCCAAGAGCGGCGAGGAGGACCGGATCCGCGGACTGGAACTTGGCGCCGACGACTACGTCACCAAGCCGTTCAGCCCGCGGGAACTGGTGCTCCGCGTGCAGGCGATCCTGCGGCGCGGCCGCGGTGGCCCGGCCGTCGAGCAGGGCGTCACCAGCTACGGTGACGACGAGCTGGTCATCGACGAGCCACGGCGGACCGTGGTGGTGCGCGGTGCGGCCATCGACCTCACCCCGACCGAATGGGGCCTGCTGCTGGCACTGGCCACCGTGCCCGGCCGCGTGTACTCACGGTTCGAGCTGATCAACCGGGTCCGCGGGTACGAGTTCGAGGGGTATGAGCGGACCGTGGACTCGCACGTGAAGAACCTGCGCCGCAAGATCGAGACCGATCCGGGCACCCCGCGGATCGTGCAGACGGTCTTGGGTGGCGGTTACCGTCTTGGCCTGGCCCGCGATGGCTGAGTCCAGGCCGGTGACCGAGTCCGGGGCTGAGCCCGGGGCCATGCCCCTTTCCCCGCCTGAGCCGAGGGCGAAGGCTGATTCCGGGGCTGAGCCAGGGGCGAAGCACGCGGGCTCCCGGGGCGACCCGATCGGCCTGCGGCTGGCGCTGGCCTTTCTCGCCGTCGCGCTGGCCGCGGTGGCGCTGCTCGCCGTGCTGGCGGCGGTGTTCGCCGCTGCCGACGTCGCGAACCTGGCGAGCCGGCAGCGGTCCAACCTGACCAGTGCGATCGCGGTGGCCGCGGGCGCGGCATGGGACCGCACCGACAGCTGGGCGGGCGCGAATCTGGGCCCGGTGGTCGACCTGGCCACCCGCACCGGCGCCGATGTGGAGATCACCGATCAGGCCGGCCAGCCTACTGCCGTGTCCCCGGCCTTCCGCGGGCACGCGTCGAGCCCGCAGGTCAGTCGCCCCATCGTGGTCCGCGGCCAGCAGGTTGGCCGGGCCGTCGCCCGCTTCCCCGACAGCGGCCTGGGTGCTGCCGACCAGGCCCTGCGCACCGCGCTGTGGCGCGCCATCGCCGGGGCGGCCGGGCTCGCCGCGCTGCTCGCCCTGATCACCGGACTCGTGGTGGCCCGGCGCATCACCCGGCCGGTGGAACGACTGATCACCGTGACCCGGGCGATGGGCCAGGGGGACCGCGCGGCCAGGGTCGGGCCGATCGCCGCCCCCGGGGAGATCGGCGAGCTGGCGACCGCGTTCGACCTGATGGCGAACACCCTGGACCGGCAGGAGCAGCTCCGCCGCGACCTGGTCGCCGATGTCGCGCACGAGCTGCGGACGCCAATCGCGGTCCTGCAGGCCGGCCACGAGGCGCTGCTGGACGGCGTGACCGAGCCGACCCAGGAGCAGCTGGTGTCCCTGCGGGATGAGGTGCTGCGGCTGGCCCGCATGGTCGGCGACCTGCAGACCCTGGCCGCCGCCGAGGCCGCTGCCCTGCAGCTCACGCTGAGCCGGCACGACCTGGCCGACATCGCCGCCGTGGCCGCGGACAGCCTGGCCGGGCGGTTCGAGGCCGCGGGTATCGCCCTGGAGCGGCAGTTCACGCCGGTCGACGTGCTGGCCGATCCTGGCCGGCTGCATCAGGTCATCACCAACCTGCTCACCAACGCGCTGAAGTTCACCCCGTCGGGCGGCCGGGTCACCGTGCGCACCGGCCCGGCCGGGGCCGGGCCGGACGGGCCATCCGCCGTCCTTGAGGTCACCGACACCGGGCCAGGCATCCCCGCCGATGAGCTGCCCAGGATCTTCGACCGGCTCTGGCGCGGCCGGGGAGCCGGGCAGGTCTCCGGCAGCGGAATCGGGCTGGCGGTGGCCGCCGAACTGGCCCGCGCCCACGGCGGCCGGCTGGACGCGCGCAGCGAGCCCGGCCACGGCGCTCGGCTCACCCTCACCCTGCCCCGCGCCTGACCGCGGACGCCCCCGGGGCGCATTCCTCCATACGGTCACCACAGCGGCAGCACCGCGGGTCCACAGCCACGGGGTTGCCTGAGCCCGGTTAGCCAGTCGCTGGCGCGAGGGTTGAGCAAGCTCAGGGAGTCCAGATGAGAGTGACAGACCGGCTGCGGCGTGCGGGGGCCGTCGCAGCGATGGCCGTCGTCATCGCTGGTGGCGGGGTCGGTGCCTGCGCCACCACGGCCGGAGCGCCTACGGTCAGCCCGAACCCATCGGCCGCCCCGGCCGCGGGACCTGCCGTGCGCGGCGGTGCCGTGACTAGCTACGCAGCGACGGTCCGTGCGGTGCTGCCGTCCGTCGTGCTGATCCGCACCGCCGACGGGCTCGGCTCCGGAGTAGTGCTCGACCGGGCCGGCCACATCCTCACCAACGCCCACGTCGCCGGGCAGGCCACCAGGTTCGGTGTCCAGACGGCCGACGACCGGGCCCCGCGCCCGGCACGCCTGGTGGGCAGCTATCCCGGCGGCGACTTGGCGGTGATCCGGGCCGAGGACCCGGCCGGCCTGACCCCGGCCCGGTTCGGCGACTCAAGCAAGGCCCGGGCAGGCGACGTCGTCCTCGCGGTCGGCAACCCGCTTGGCCTGTCCGGCAGCGTCACCGAGGGCATCATCTCCGCGACCGGCCGGGCGGTCATCGAGCCGACCACGGGCAGCACGACCGCGGCGGCGCTGCCCGGCGCCATCCAGACCAGCGCACCGATCAACCCGGGCAACAGCGGCGGGGCGCTGGTGACCGCCGCCGGCCAGGTGATCGGGATCCCGACGCTGGCCGCCGTCAGCCCGCACGACGGCGCCCAGGCCCAGGGCATCGGCTTCGCCATTCCGTCCAACCTGGCCCGCGACATCGCCGGGCAGATCATCGCCACCGGGCACGTGACCAACACCCACCGGGCCGCCCTCGGCGCCCGGATCGCCACGGTCACCGGTGCCGACGGCGCCCCGGCCGGGGCCGGTGTGGTCACGGTGACTCCGGGCGGCCCGGCCGACCGCGCCGGGCTCCGGGCCGGTGACGTGATCCGCAAGCTCGGCCCGGCGCCGACCCCGGACAGCGGAACGCTGCTTCAGGAGCTGGCCGCCGCGCACCCGGGGCAGCAGGTCGGGGTCACGATCACCCGCGCGGGCCAGGCACGGACGGTCACGGTCACGCTGGGCACGCTGCCGGGTAACTGAGCCGATGGCCACGAAGGAACAGCACGCACCGCAGGCCGGCCAGGCGCCAGCATGGCCCGGCCCTGCCAAAGACCCGGCCTGGGTCGGCCCCGCCCCGGAACCGGCCCAGGCCGGCCGCGGCCACGAACCGGCCTGGAGCAGCCGCGCTCCGGAGCCGGCCCAGGCCGGTCGCGATCTCCGGCCGGCGGGGCCCGGGGGCCGGTCTGGCGCGCGCTGCTCGAGGCCCAGTGGCGGGACCAGCTGCAGGAGGTCACCGAACTGTCGCTGGCCTACCACGAGGCGGCCTCGGCCGCCGCCGCGGCGGCGGCTGAGGCACCGGCAGGCGCGGCACCGGCCGGTAGGCCCGGAGAGCGGAAGGTGCGCAAGCTGCTGCGCCGGACGGTCGCGGCCCGGCGAGCGCTCGCGGATACCGAAGAAGCGCTCGGCCGGCTGGCCAGTGGCCGGTACGGGCTGTGCGAGGGCTGCGCGGCCGCCATCCCGGCGCGGTTGCTGGCCGCGGCGCCGGACGCGCGGTATTGCTCGCGCTGCCGCCCGCGGCCCGTCCGGGCCTCCGGCCCCGCGCTGGCCGCCCACCCGGCGCTTTAGCGGAGAATGACGACTATCGAGGCCGCAAGCAGCCCGGTGCTGGGGGCTGATGCTTGGGTCCCGCACCTGCCGCCCGGCGCTGGCCTACTGCCCGGTGCAGGCCCGGTCGAGCCGCTCCAGCGTCTTGGCCATACTCTTGGTCCAGATCTTGCCGTTGTCCATGCCCGCACGCTCATCTTCGGGCGCGCGGGAGCAGTCGTAGATCTCGGTGACGATGGTCGCATCAGGCCCGTCGGGGGTCAGTTCGTAGCTCCACACGTGTCCCCACCGGTCCTCGGCCGGATTGTCCGGGGCCGTGTCCGGGTGCCCACGGCCCGCCACCGGTTCCCAGCCGATGCGCCGGTCCTGCTCGAACTCGACGACATGGTTGTTCATCTCGTAGTCGCCGTGCTCGGAGTAGTACATCCGCATCGTGAAGACATCCCCGACGCCCGTGATCACCGCGTCGGTCACGGCCCCCCGCAGCATCCCAGACCCGTCGATCTCCAGGTGCCGCCGCGGGTCGGCCAGCACACGGAAGATGTCCGCGGCAGGCGCCTCGATCCGCCGGGAAACCCTGACCGGCTGGTACTCATCCGCTGCCATCGCGCTCCTTCATGCTCTGCTGCTGCCCCACATGACTGTTACGTGCCGAGGGGAGCTGCCTCATCGCCCGCGCCGAAATCCTCGACGGTACCTGGTTCTTCCCCGCTGCCGAGCCGGTTCAATGAGCCTGATCACGAATGGCTGACTTCTCCCGGTGGCGGGTGAGCGCCACGCCGGCCAGCACCAGCACGATGCCCGCAAGTGCCGCGACGGTCACGGTCTCGCCAAGGACCAGGACGCCGAGCACGATCGCGACCACCGGCAGCAGGTAGGTCACCGTCGAGGCGACGGTCGCGCCTTCGCTGGTGATGATCTGGTAGTTCAGCACGTACGCGATTCCGGTGCCGAGCACGCCCAGGATGGCCAGCCCCGCCAGGCTGGCCGCGCCGATGTGCGGTGCGCGGGCCCCGGAAACCGGCAGCGCGAGGGCAAGCCACAGCGCCGCCACCAGAAGCTGGCAGGCCGAGAGCGCGATCGGGCTCAGGCCCCGCCGGACCAGGAACCTGTCCATGTAGATGTAGCTGGCGGCATAGCTGACCGACGCACCCAGGCATTCCAGCCCGCCCGCGGAGGCCACACCGGACGCGGAATGCCATGGCGAGAAGATCAGCAGGGCACCGCCGAAACCGACGATCAGCCCGGCCCCCTGCCAGCCGGTCACCGACCTCTGATGCCTGACTGCCAGGGCCAGCAGCACGGTCCACAGCGGCGTGGTCGCGTTGATGATGCCGGCGGTGGACGAACCGACGGACTGCTCAGCCACCGCGAACAGCAGGTAAGGGATCGCGTTGGCGAACAGCGCCGCCACGACGATGTGCCCCCAGACGGCAGCCGAGCGCGGCACCTCTTCCCGCCTGACCGCGACGATGGGCAGCAACACGGCCGCGCCCAGCGCCAGCCGGCCGAAGGTCACCTCGACCGGAGGAAAGCCGCGGTCCGCCAGCTTGATCCAGAAGAACGAAGAACCCCAGATGAGCGCCAGGAGGGCCAGGCGGGGCAGCACCGACTGCTTCACCGCGGCATGGGATCCAGTCCGAGCCAGCGGGCCAGGTCCTCGATCTCTTGATCCACGGCGGCGGTCATCGCCTTGTCGAAGGTCACGTCCTGGTGGATCGCGTTGACCTGGAGCACGCCGGCTTTGCGGTCGGCGGTGGCGTCGAGCTTTCCGGCGAGCCGGTCGCCGTAGAGGATCGGTAGCGCGAAGTACCCCCAACGGCGCTTGGCGGCCGGCTTGTACATCTCCAGCTGGTAATCGAACTCGAAAAGCTCGACCGTGCGCTTGCGGTCGTGGATGAGCCGGTCGAACGGCGACAGCAGCGCCGCGCGCCCCGAGAACGGCTGGCCCAGCAGCGAAGGATCGACCCGCCACGTGCCCTTGACACCCTCGATGACAGCGGGCTCGCCGGCCTCCCCCACGTAGGCCTGCTCGACCCGGTATTCCGTCCCCCGTGCGCGGGCGATGCCCAGGGCGCGCAGCCGCCGTTCGTTGCGGATGCGCAGCGCCTCCTCCGCCGGGACCACCGGCTCATCGGGGTAGACCCGTTCTGCCAGGTCCCACAGCCGGTCCCGGCCCTGGCGCCCGGCGACCGCGACCTCGCCCCGCCGCGCCATGTACTCCAGCAGTTGCGTGACGTTGCGGTTGTTGGTCCACCCGGACGACCCCCACGGCACCTTGCAGGTGTCCGGAAGATCTCGCGAGGTCAGCGGGCCCGTGGCGGCGAGCGGCCGAGGATGTCCCGGCGGCACGCGTCGTTGGCCCGCACCCAGTCGAGGCTTGCCTGCCAGCCACGCGACTCGTCCCGCCACTCGGCCATCTCCGCGCGGTACAGCGTCATGTCCTCGCTCGTCCGGATCATCGCCAGCAGTTCGAGCAGCTTCCGGTCCCTCAGCGCGTTCTCCAGCTCAGCCGGCGAGTACGACGATCCAAGGCGGCTCCATGCCACCAGATCGGCGTTCGGCGCGATGGCCGCCGTCGGGTCGATCTGCAGCAGGGTGAGGTGACGCACCGTCTCCAGCAAACCGGCCGGCCGCTCACTGTCCAGCAGTTGCGCGCGCACCGCGATGCGGCGCGCATCGACGCGCGAAAGCTCATGGACGGTCACCGGTTCAGGCTAGCGACCAGCGCCGGCAGCCCTCGGATGGGCGGCCCGATCTGCCGCTGACCGCCGCGCCCGTACTGTAGGCGAGCCGCGCCTGGTTAGATGCCTTCTGTGTCTGAGCCGCTCGAATGGACCGGCCGCCGGGTGGCTGACGATGGCGTAGTTGAGCGGTCGTTCCAGCTTGGCCGCTCAGGCAGGCCTGTTCCCGGCGTGGTGTGGCTGCCGTCTTCTCCGGCGGCCATGGGCGACGAGCTCCGCTGCGTGGTCTTCGGCAAGTTCGGCCTTCGGCAAGGCCCGGCCCTCCATCAGGGCCTGGACGCACCGGATCGCATCGCCAGCGATGCGCGGCGGGTCACCGCCCCGGCCCTGTTCCATATCCAGTGGGACGACGAGATCTTCCCAAGGGGACGGCCGGCTGGCCCTGTTCGACCTGCTGGGATCACCAGAGAAAGAACTGACCGGCTACTCCGGCCAGCACGCAGAGACAAAGCCCGCCGCTATCACCCTCTGGCGCGAGTTCGTCGCTCGCAGACTGGTGCCAGCGGAGCCGGGCATCGGAGAGCGTCGGAGGCCACCGTTGCAGGCACAGGAGCGGGACCGCAGATGAGAGTCGGGATCACCGGGACGCACGGGACCGGGAAGACGACGCTGGCCGGGGCGCTGTGCGCGCGCCTGCCCGGCCACGTGATGGCGGACGAGCCGTACTACCTGCTGGAGGAAGAGGGGTACGAGTTCGGGTTCCCGCCATCGCTTGAGGATTACCGGGCACTCCTGGCACGCTCGGTGCAGAGCCTGAGTTCGCCGCCGTTGCTGCCCGCGATTGTCTTCGACCGGACACCGCTGGACTACCTCGCCTATATGGCCGCGATCGGGGCGGACCCCGCTGATGAGGCCGGCGCCGCAGCACTCCGGCCAGCTTTCGCGAGCCTGGATCTGCTGGTCATCACGGTGATCACGCCGGAGACCGAGCAGGTCCTGCCAGCAGCGGAGATGCTCGGGCTCCGATCGGAGATGAATGAAGCGCTGGTGGAACTGGTCTACGACGACCCGCTGAACGCCTGGCAGGACATTCCGGTGCTGGAACTCGACGGACCGCTCGACGGCCGGCTGGGCGCGGTCCTCGCCGCTCTGGACCAAGCCGGCGCCCGAGCCCGCCGGAACGGAATACCCCTGTCACCGCCGATCGCGCCGTAGCTCCCATACGGCCACAAGAAGCCTTCCGCTTGACCCAGCCGTATCCGGCTATATTCCGCGGCCTGCCAAACGGGATCGCCTCCGTCAGCAGGGTTTCCCCTTTCGTGGCAGGCCAGTTCCGTCCTCCGCGTTGGCTGGTGCTGAGCACGGTGGGTGCGCTTGAGCCAGCACTGCAGGCCGCCAACGCGATGGCGGCGGCACAAGCAGCGAGCGAAACCAGTTCCCTCCTGGGCACGGTTACATTGTGCCGGTCCTGCGCTGTTGACTGCCGCGATCGGCGGCCCAGGAAACCGGTTCGACGGCTTTGCGGAGCCCTGGCACAGTGGCGCACTATGGCGAACTTCGAGCTTGTGACCGCCGCGGACGTGCAGCTCATGCAGGGTCTGGCGCAGCGTGTCACCGCCACCCGCCCGGACCTGGTGAGCAGCGACGCGTCGTTCGGCGAGCTGGCCTGGAACTGGGGCAAGGGGCACGCCAGCGACGGCGCAAGCTGGCCGCGCCGGCTGTGGTTCTCTGGCGGGGATCTGGTGGCGTGGAGCTGGGCCTATCTTCCGCACCAGGTGAGGCGGAGCGACGGGTCGGTGAAAGACGTCACCGGCGCCTATCTGGCGTATCAGGTCCATCCCGGCCACGCCAGGCTGGTTGACGAGGTGATCGACTGGTACGACGGTACGGCGGCGGACATCGAGCGTACGGTGATGCCGAGCGCAGCCGATGAGTTCGCCCTGAAGCGATGGGCGGCGCACGGCTATGAGACCGACCTGGCCTCGCTCGGCGACGCCGGGTCCTGGACCCAGCTCAACGAGCGGGACCTCGCCGACGTGGAACAGCCGGTACTGCCAGACGGATTCCGGTTCCGCACCGCCGACGAGGCCGGGCCGGAGGCCGCGGTCCAGGCCCATCTGGACGCCTGGGCTCCCTCGACGTACACGGCCGAGGGCTACCACGGCGTCCGGCAGACGGCGGCGTATCGCGGCGACCTGCACATCCTGGTGGAGGCGCCGGACGGAACGATGGCATCCTCGACGATCATGTGGCTCGACGAAGCGAACAAGACCGCCGAGTTCGAGCCGGTCGGGACGCATCCGGACTACCGGCGTCTGGGGGTGGGAAGGGCGATGCTTCTGCACGGGATGCATCAGGCGCGGGCGGCCGGGGCCACCCATATGACGGTCGCCTGCCTGGGTGCGCCGGGGCATCCCAAGGCGCGCGGGCTGTACTACAGCGTCGGGTTCCGGGAGCTCTCGCGGGACGCGCCGCTCATCAAAACCAAGACCGCGTGCTAAGGGCCGGTCGCCACCCCGACCTAGACGGGGTGGAACTCCACCCGGTACAGCAGCGTGCCGTCGTCGATCGGGCCCGCGTGCGCGGCGCGGCGCCGCAGCGTCTCCCGGTCCGGTTCCCCGGCGTGCCGCACGTCGGCGTCGGTGATGTCGGCGAACGGGATCAGTTCGATGGAGTCGACCTCGATCTGGCCTGAGCCCGGGCCCACCGGATACCGGCCGCCGGTCTTGACCTTGGGCCGTTTCCACAGCCGGAACGACACTGTGATCTCTCCTGCCAGCACGTCGTCGCGCAGTTCCTGACTGAAGATCACGCTCCGAGGCTACGCCCCAGGCACCCGAGGTGCCCTGGCTCCACACGAGCCTTGGCCTGTCATGATGTCCCGGTGGCCGTTGACAACAGAAGCAAGCTTCCACAATTGGCTGACGAGCGCGTCACGCTGACGGGCTTTCTGGAATACCAGCGCGAGACCTTGGCCATCAAGTGCGCGGGCCTCACCGCCGCACAGCTACGGGAGCGGGCAGTGCCGCCCTCGGCTCTGTCCCTGCTTGGGCTGGTCCGGCACATGGCCGAAGTCGAGCAAAGCTGGTTCCGGCTCGTGATGAGCGGCCAGCACATTCCCTATCACTGGCCACGGGTACCAGGCGAGGATGCCGATTTCAGCGGCGGCAGTGCTGAATTCGACGTTACGGACGCCGACCCGGAGGAGGCGTTCGAGGTCTGGCGTGCAGAGTGTGCGCGTTCCCGTGGCTTCGTGGACGCCGCTGAGTCCCTCGACGTCACCGGGCACTATGACGACGAGACGTTCTCGCTCCGCTATGTCCTCACCCACCTGATCGAGGAGTACGCGCGGCACAACGGCCACGCCGACCTGCTCCGCGAGCGCATCGACGGAGTCACCGGAGATTAACGGCGCGCGGCGGACTTCTCAGGGACGCCTTGCGTAGCCTCATCGCGGGGGCAACACACAGAACTCATGGCCATCGGGATCGGCCATGACCACCCAGCTGACCTCGCCCTGGCCGATGTCGATGCGAGTCGCCCCGAGGGAGACGAGACGGTCGACCTCCGCTTGCTGATCACCGTCGACGGGTGGAGCGAGGTCGAAATGCAGCCGGTTCTTCCCGGTCTTCGGCATCAGCGGCGGACCGCCCCAGGTGATCTTCGGACCGCCGCGCGGCGAGCGAATCGCGGTCTCTTGGTCCTGATCCCAGACCAACGGCCAGCCCAGCGCTTCGCTCCAGAAGTACCCGGCCTCCTGCGAACCGTCGCAGGCAAGCGCTCCGACGAATCCGCAGTCGGCGAGGAAATTGTTGCCCGGCTCGATGACGCAGAACTCGTTGCCTTCGGGGTCTGCGAGCACGACATGACCCTCCTCCGGGCGCTGGCCAATGTCGATGTGCCGGGCGCCGAGCCCGAGCGACCTCGCCACCGTCTGCTGCTGGTCCTCAAGGGACGTGCTCGTCAGATCGAAGTGCATCTGGTTCTGGCCGGCCTTCTGCTCCTGAGTTGGACGAAATCGGATCCGGAACCCGGTGTCATCGCTCGGCAGGAGCGCATTGCCGTCCTGGGGATCGTCGTCGGCCATCTCCCAGCCCAGGACGCCGGCCCAGAAGCGTGCGAGACGGAGCGGGTCGTTCGCATCGAAGCAGAGCGCGAGGAGGTGACAAGTCATCCGCTCCGCACCTCCGATCTGCTGGACTCAAAGCCGCAGACAGGGCACGTCCTCCGCGCCCATAGAGAAATAACGCTAGGCGCTCGGGCCCGCCACGCAAACAGAGAATGAGTCAGAGGGCGGCCGACACGCGCACGATCGCGTGCGTGTCACTGCCAACCGAGACAGGCACGCGATCCGTCTGCGCCAGCGCGGGATCACAAACTCGTTTGCGCCGCCTCTGGGGCTGGCCGACGATAGACACCGATGAGCGCTGTCCAGATCACTGGCTGTTCCGGCGCCGGGAAGACCACGATTGCCCCCGTGCTTGCTCGCCGGGGCCTGGCAGCCATCGATGCCGACGCCGACCCGTTGCTCGCGCGGTCCGTTGACCTCGCCGGCAACGTAGTGGTGGAAGAAGAACCGGCAGAGCCGGACTTGGCCTGGCTTGCCCAGCACAGCTGGGCATGGAATCCGGCCCGCCTCGACGCACTGATCGCGGCCGCAGTACCAGCGACGCTGTACGTCTGCGGCGGCGCGGACAATGAGCTAGAGCTGGCCGACCGCTTCACTCACGTGTTCCTGCTGGAGATCGACGAACCCACCATGCTGGCACGCATAGATGCGCGCCAGGACAATGACTGGGGCCGTATCGGGGACACTCGCGAGTACCTACGCCGCAAGCTGCCCGAAATTCAGGACCGCTTGCGCGCCTCCGGCGCGATCCCCATCGACGCCAGACAGCCCCTCGACCAAGTGGTGGACGCAATACTCTCCCACACGCTGGCTAGCTCCGACCCGGGCTTGCTCAGGAGTCGCTCTTGACGGCGATCACGATGATCTCGGGAGCCGAGTCCGTCGCGGGCGTGCGGTTCCAGTCGCCGTAGATGTCTGCGATCTCAAAGCCCGCCGCCAGCAACGAGCTGCGCACGGTGCCTTTGTCGCGAAAGGCCAGGACGTTGCGGCTGCAGGTCTCTTCGCCGCTGGAGAGGTCGCGGGTGTGCGTTTCGTAGGTGACGCGCGGCAGCTCAACCTGGATGGTTTCGTGCCAGAACTCCACCGGCCCGGTCCGCGTTGTCAGGGTGCGCAGCGTCTGATCTCGGGTCCACTGCTGCCACTTGCGGTGCCCCGGGTTCCTCGTCTCGAACGCGAGGGTTCCCCCGGGGATGAGTGCCCGGCGCAGGTCGGCAAGCACCCGACTCCATGCGTCGTCATCGGTGAACACCTGGGCGACGTGCCCGGACATCACCACGAGATCAGCAGAGTTTGGGCCGGCGTTGTCGCTATAGCCACAGCGCCAGTCAATGTGGCCGACAGTTGGTTTGCTGCTGGCCACGCGGAGCATATCTGGGTCCGGGTCGATCCCGACAACATGGATGCCCTGTGCTGCCATGAGCCGGGCAAGCCTGCCGGTGCCGCAGCCTAGATCGAGAACCCGCTGGGCGCCAACCTCTATGGCAAGGGCCGCGTAGAAGCGGTAATCGTCATCGTCGGGGTTGAGTTCGTCGTAGGAGGCCTGGAAATCGAAAGCCACGGTCCCAATGGCACCAAGCAAGGCCGAAGTCCGCAACTGACTTCTTGGACGACGACTTATCCGCCCTGCCAACCGGTACGGGCAGCAACTTGTACCCAGTCGGCGGCGCGGTTCAGGTTACGAGCAGGCGAAGGCCAAGCTCTGCCGCGTCGAGATCGACGATTTCGCGATTGCGTTCGGCCCACCGACCGGATGCGAGGTCATCACGGAGGCTACGCACGGCCCGCTGCTCGGCGTCCGGCCCCACCCTGGCCCACACCGATACTCCGCGACGGACATTCTCGTCCAGGTACGCCTCGGGCCGCCGCCAGTAGGCCTCGAAGAAGCCGTCCGCGCAGTCCCACGGAATGAGCACCGGCTCCGTGCGGGCTCCGATCGCGCGGGCCAGCTCGGTCAGCGAAGGCCGCCCTACGAGGAGGTCAGCGACCTCAGGCAGGTAGTCGCGAGTAAGCCAGAACCGACGACGCCATCCGGTTTCAGTGCTGTCGTGCGTGAACACCACCACGCGGCGAGCCACGCGCCGCATCTCGCGCAGCCCGGCGATCGGGTCCTGCCAGTGATGAACGGTGGCAATGGCCATCGCGGCGTCGAAGGACTGGTCCTCGAACGGAAGGCTCTCCGCGGCGGCAGCCACGCACTGCGCTGCGCCTGCGGGACGCTGCGCACGCATGACCGCCGACGGTTCCACCGCGGTGACGTCACAGTCGGAGGGCTCGTAGGAGCCGGTGCCAGCCCCGACATTCAGCACGGTCCGCGCATCGCCGAGCGCAGCCCAGACCTGCGCGGCGATCCGCGGCTCGGTGCGCCGCGTCACGGTGTAGGTGGCTCCGATGGCGTCATACAACTGCGAGCTGGACATGACACTGCCTCCTTGGAGTTCCATGGGATCAATGACTTCCCCGGTTGTGCCGGGGCAGCTAACAGGGAGGTGCCAGCATGGCCCAGCAAGGTAACCGGAAGATTGCACTAGTGCTCCTGGCCATCGGAGCACCCGTCGTGGTCGCCGTGGCCGGGGTGTCCCTGGGCCTGGCGGGAGGCTCGGCCCGGGCAGACAACGGCCAGCCGATCATTCTCGGAGCGGCGTGCTCCGGCAGCGGGACGAACTGTGCGGCCAGCGGGACCATTGTCAAGAGCACCACCCCCGACGCGGCTTTCGCGGCCGAGGCAACGAACGGCGAGGCGGCGCTGTACGGCACGAACTCTTCGACAGGACTCATCCCTGCCTTTGGGGTGTGGGGCACCTCAGGAGACATCGGTGTCTACGGGTCCGGTGCGGTCATCGGCGTCGGCGGCGATAGCACCACCGGCACCGGTGTGAGCGCCTCCAGCCTGGACGGCACCGCGCTGAATGTGGACGGCAAGGCGGTGTTCAGCCGTAGCGGGGTGGCCACGGTCGCGGGCACCGCCGCCTCGCCGAAGAACTCGGTGCAGGTCAGGTTGCCCAAAATCAGTTCGACGAACCGCATCACCGTCAAGAGCATGATGACCGCGCTGCTGCAAGACCACGTGCCCGGGGTGTATGTGGTGGCCGCGGTGCCCAACGTGTCTGGCAACTATTTCACCATCTACCTGAACAAGGCGGTGACCACCAGCGTCGGCCCGATCGCCTGGATGGTGACGGAAAGGCCGTAGCCGCAGCGGGCGAGGATGGGTGAGGGGCGAGCCGGCCTGTAGGCCGGGTTCTGTGCACCCGCGCGAACGCGGGCCGACGGCCATCCATCTGGGACTGCCGTTGCCGGCAGCCTCGTGCGGTCTACCCGCGAGCATCGGGCGGGCCGCCCTCAATCGCTCGCGCAGGCCCCGCGCCCCGGAAGGCGCATGAGCCCTTGTGACCTTGCTCCGGGTGGGGTTTACCGAGCCGCCCGGATCGCTCCGGGCGCTGGTGGTCTCTTACACCACCGTTTCACCCTTACCCCGGACCTGGCCGAAACCTGGCCCGGGGCGGTCTGTTCTCTGTGGCACTGTCCCGCGGGTCACCCCGGGTCGGTGTTACCGACCACCCTGCCCTGTGGAGCCCGGACCTTCCTCACCGGGCCATGCACGCATGGCCCGGCGCGACCGCCCGGCCGGCTCGCCCTTCCCACCAAGGATAGGCGCTCGCGCCCCACGGGTAACGAACTCGCGGTCGCCGGGCCACGAGAAGGGACGGCGGGTTCACCACAGGCCGGCCGTGCCGGAAGGCCGCCGCCCGCCGCTCCCGGCGCCGGAGCCACGCACGGTCCCGTTGCCGCCCGGCGCCTTAGCCCGCCCGCTGACCGAATCCATGGCCTGGTTGGCCAGGCGGTCGGCGTGGGTGTTGCGCTCCCGCGGCACCCAGGTGTAGGTCACCCGGCCGAGTGCCCTGGCCGCCTGCCTGGCTTCCGCCGCGAGCGGCTGCAGGTCGGGGTGCTTGATCTTCCAGCGGCCGGACATCTGCTCGACGACGAGCTTGGAATCCATCCGGACCTCGGCCGTGGCGCCGGGCACGAGCTTGCCGGCCGCACGCAGGCCCGCCACCAGCCCGGAGTACTCGGCCACGTTGTTGGTGGCATGGCCGATCGCCTCGCTCACCTCGGCGAGCACCTCGCCGGTGACGGCGTCCAGCACAACGGCCCCGTATCCGGCCGTGCCGGGGTTCCCCCGGGAGCCGCCGTCGGCCTGGATCAGCAGCTTGCGGGCGCTCATGCGCCCAGCTCGGCGCGGACCAGGATGCGGCGGCATTCCTCGCACCTGAGCACCTCGTCGGGCGGCGCGTCGCGGATGCGCCCCAGGTCGACCTTGTTGAGAGTCAGGTGGCAGCCCTCGCACCGGCCGTTCCGCAGTACCGCGGCGCCCACGGTGTGCTGGGCGCGCAGCCGGTCGTACAGGCCGAGCAGGTCATCGGGCAGGTCCGCGGCGATCCCGGCGCGGCGGTCCCTGGCCTTTCCCGCCTGCTCGTCGATCTCGGCGAACGCCGCGTCGCGCCGGCCCGCGATCTCCGCCAGCCGGCCGGCGAGCGCCGTCTGCTCGGTGCTGAGCGCGTCGCTGCGGCGGGTCACGTCCTCCAGCTTCTCCATCACCTCGAGCACGACCTCTTCCAGGTCGCCCTGCCGCCGTTCCAGCGAAACGATCTCCGACTGCAGGTTCTCCAGCTCCTTGGGCGAGGAGACCTGGCCGGCGTCCAGCCGGGCCCGGTCCCGCTCGATCCTGGTCCGGACCTGGTCCACGTCACGTTCGGCCTTGGCCTGGTCCCTGGTCAGGTCGCTGCCGGTCGCCTCCAGCGTGGCGAGCTCGTCGCGCAGTTCGGAGTCGCGCTGCTGTGCCGCCTCGAACTCGGCATTCTCCGGCAGGGTGCGACGGTGGTGATCCAGGCGGCTCAGCTCGGTGTCCAAGTCGGCCAGTTCGAGGAGCTTCAGCTGCGCCTGCGGAGATGCTTTCACGAGTTCACACGTTAGTGCACCGGCCACGTTCGGCTGTCGTTCACCGGCCGGCCCGCGGGCCCCCGCAGGCAAAGGAACGGCCCACCTGTTGCCCGGGAGGGCAGTGGCGCCGGCTCAGTCGGAGGGCAGGGCCAGCATCAGCACCGCCGGGGAGGTCGGGTGCCGGGAGCCACCGGCAGGCTCGACGGTGACCCCCATCCGGTCGCCCGCCCCGATCCCGGCGACGATCATCGGCGCGGTCATGCCCTGCTTGGGCGCGGCAGCCGCCCGGCGGAGCGCATCCGGTGCACGCCCATCACCCATACCTGGTAGCACTCGTTCGAGGGCAGCGCCGGGAGCCGTGCCGTGGTCAGCACCAGGGCGTGGGCGGCGTGGGACATGACCACGGTGGCCGAGCCGTGGGGCCGCGCGGGCACCGTCATGATGTCCGCGTCCGGCGCGTTCAGAACGGCCGCGATCTGGCCGCGCTGGGTCGCGTCCATGTGCAGCTGGTGCTGGTCGTTGACCAGCAGCGTGCCCAGGGCCAGGGCCACCAGGATGCCGACCCCGGCGATAGCGACCGCCAGCCGCGGCGCGGCCGACCAGCCCACGCCATGCCAGGACCTGCGCACCCGCTCCGCGACCCGGACCGGCGGCGGCTGCTGCCGGATCCGGGCGGCCTCGGCCAGCACCTGCCCGCGCAGCCGCGGCGGCGGCACCGCGGCGGTGGCCTCGGCCAGCCGGCCGGCCGCATCGCGCAGGCTGGCGGCCTCGGCCCGGCACGCCTCGCAGACGCCGAGGTGGCCTTCGAACTTCTCCCGGTCGGCGTCGCAGAGCGCGTCCAGGGCGTAGGCACCCGCCAGCGTGTGCGGATCGGTCCGGCGCAGCCTCATGACTCCGTCCCCAGGCAGTCCCGCAGCCGGATCAGGCCGTCCCGCATCCGGGTCTTCACCGTCCCGACGGCCACGCCGAGCAGGGCCGCCACCTCACGGTAGGTGTATCCGCCGTAGTAGGCGAGCGTGACCGACTCGCGCTGCAGTTCGGTGAGCGAATCCAGGCAGCGGCGCACCCGCTGCGCGTCCAGGCGCGTCTCCACCTCCTCGGCCACGACGTCGTAATCCGTCGTTGCCACGGCCGCACGGGCCTCTCGTTCTGCTGAAGCTTGTGCAGAGCGCACGCGGTCGACAGCGCGGCGGTGGGCGAGCGTCATCAGCCAGCTGCGCGCGTTTCCCTCACCCGGGTCGAAGCGGGACGCGGAGCGCCAGACGTCAAGCAGCACCTCCTGCGTGACCTCTTCTGACTGCGCCGGGTCCCGGACGATGCGGCGGACCAGACCATAGACGACCGTCCCGAACCGGTCGTACACCCCGGCGAAGGCCGCCTCGTCACCGCGCGCGACCTTGGCGAGCAGCGCGGCCAGCTCGCTGGCGGGTGCTACGCTCGGGCGTTCGCCCGGCAGCTCCGCGGTCATCGTCGCGTCCTCATCCTCACATCAGGCTATATTCGGGCCCGCCGGCGGGGCGGGCTCTGCGCCGTGGGGCGCTCTTCCTTATGATTCGTGGCCGGTAGCCGATCGGATTGGCCTTCTGCCGCCTGCGGCCAATCCTTGCCGGTGACTACAACGAATAGAAGATGTGACATTGTCCTCCGATCCGCAACTTCCCACGCCAGGCCGGCGCCGAACCCGGCCTGGCGTCGTTACAGGCGTGTTCACGGGCCTGATCACCGCCGCCGTCGCGCTGGGCGTGGGCCAGCTCGTGGCGGGCCTCACCGGTTCGGTGGGTTCTCCCGTGGTCGCCGTCGGCAGCGCCAGCATCGACCTCACCCCCCTGCCGGTGAAGGACTTCGCGATCTCGACGTTCGGCTCCAACGACAAGACCGCGCTGGTCACCGGGATCCTGGTGCTGCTCGCCGTGTTCGCCGCGGTTATCGGCATCGTCGCGGTGCGGCGGTTCCGGTACGGCGTGGCGGGCCTGGCCGTGTTCACCGCGGTCGGCCTGGTCGCCGCGCTCTCCCGCCCCACCGCTGGCGCGGCCGACATCCTGCCCTCCCTGGCAGGCGGCGCGGCCGGGCTGTTCGTCATGTGGCGGCTCGTCCAGGCGGCAGATGAGGACGCCGGCGATCTCCCCGCCGATGACGAGTTCGGCGAGATTCCGGGCCCGCAGGAGCCCCCCGCTGCAGGCCTGGCAGCGGACGCGGGCGCGTCCTGGGTGCCGCGGCGGCCCGGCGAGCTGGCTGGCCGTCCGTCAGGCGGCACACACCGGGCATCCGCCGAGGTGTCCCCGTCAGGGCGGCGGCAGTTCCTGGTCACCGGCTCCGTGGCGGTGGCGGCGGCCGGGGCGAGCGGCCTGGTCGGCCGCGTCCTGGCAGAGCGCAGCAACGTGTCGCAGGCCCGGGCGGCGATCAAGCTGCCGGCCCCGGTCCAGCGCGCCCCTGCGCTGCCCAAGGGAACAGACCTGGACATCCCGGGCCTCAGCCGGTTCGTGACCCCCAATAGCTCGTTCTACCGGGTGGACACCGCGCTGGTGCTGCCGCAGGTCGCGCCGTCGAGCTGGCAGCTGCGGATCCACGGCATGGTCGCCCACGAGATGACGCTCACGTTCGACGACCTGCTCAAGCTCCCGCTGATGGAGGACTGGATCACGCTGTGCTGCGTGTCCAACCCGGTGGGCGGCCCGTACATCGGCAACGCGCTGTGGCTGGGCACGAGCCTGTCCAAGCTGCTTCGCGCCGCCGGGATCCGCGCCGGAGCAGAGCAGTTGATGTGCACATCGGTGGACGGCTTCACCTCGGGCACCCCGGTGCAGACGGTCATGGACGGGCGCGACGCCATGCTCGCCGTCGCGATGAACGGGACGCCACTGCCGGTCGCGCACGGGTTCCCGGCCCGCCTGGTGGTCCCCGGCCTGTACGGCTACGTGTCCGCCTGCAAGTGGGTCACCGACATCAAGGTGACCACGTGGGCTGGCGAGTACGCCTACTGGGCAACGCGCGGCTGGTCGCAGCGGGCGCCGATCAAGACCGAGTCGCGGATCGACGTGCCGAACGGCTCGTCCACGGTGCGCGCGGGCCGCACGCCCGTCGCCGGCGTCGCCTGGGCCCAGCACAAGGGCATCGAGGCGGTCGAGGTGCGGGTGGACGGCGGCGACTGGCACCAGGCCCGGCTTGCCGCGGTGCCGGGCATCGACACCTGGCGGCAGTGGGTATGGGAATGGGACGCGACCCGCGGCGACCACGTCATCGAGGCCCGCGCCACGGACAAGACCGGGTACACGCAGACCTCAGCCCTGGCGCCGCCCCCGCCCAACGGGGCCAGCGGGTACCCGACCGTTAACGTGATGGTGCAGTAACCCCGCGCAGTAGCCCGTGCCCGCGCTCCCCGCCGCGGAGCGCGGGCACGTCACAACAGCTGATCGCGGATCTGCCCGGACAGGTAGGCACTGAGCCAGCGGCCCAGCTCGTCGAACACGCGCCGTCGCCCTGCGCCTTCTGGCAAGGCCTGGCCGGGCAGCCCGCCGACCAGCTTGAGCCAGGTCACGTGCTCGCCCAGCCGCATCGTCGCGCGCCGCAGGGTCAGCGCCCGCGGCACCAGCAGGCCCCCGGCACCGCCCGGCGCGTTCCAGCCGGCCGCCGGGCACATCACCAGGACCGGGCAGGCGATGTCCAGGCCGCGCCGGAGCCTGCGGCGGGCACCGACCAGCAACGGCACGGAGCGCGCCGGCGACCGCCTGGCCCATTCCGGCCATGACGGCGCGGTGGCCCAGCCCGGGCTGGCAAGTACCAGCGCGTCGGCGGGCCGGCTGCCGCGCCGCGCATGGCACCACAGCGCGGCGATGACCGCACCGGCGCCGTGCGCGGACACGACCATGGTGTCGATCGCGTCGACCTCACGCACATGGGTGGCGGCAGCGTCCAGGCAGGTGAAGCAGTCCCCCAGATCCTGGGCTGCCTGGTTCGCGTCGCCGCCCGGGCGCTCGTCGGCACCGACCTCTCGCAGGTCGGCCGCGTAGAAGTGAAACCCGCGGTCGGTGTACCAGCCGACGAGGTCTTCCGGCGCGAACGAGTCCCCGCGGCAGTGCACGTACATGACCGCACGCCTGCCCGGCCGGGCGCTGCGCCGCCGCAGCACCGCCGCCCCGCTGCCCTGCAGGCAGGCTTGATCCGGCAGCGCCAGCGGCACCGCCTCGTAACCCTCGATCGTCTCGGCGTGTTCCATGATCAGACCCATGACCCCTTGTGCCGGCCGGCGCGGGACAAGACCCCGTCTGTCCTGTCCCGCGAGTCCCCCGGTACAGCCCGCGCCGGGCAGCAACGATCAGCCATGCCGGACACGGAGCGTTATTAGAAAGTGTGGCATCGTAATCGGGCCGGGGCCCGGAGAACACGCGGAGCGGTTTCGCCGGCCACGCCGTAGGGTCGCATGTATGAGCGTCCCCGACAGCTCGCTGGAGATCGAACGCAAGTACGCGGTCGGTGCCGATTTCGTGCTGCCTGACCTGTCCATGGTGCCTGGCGTGGCGGCGGTCACCGGCCCCGACACCTACCACCTGACCGCCGTCTACCTGGACACTCCCGGGCTGGACCTGGCAGCGGCGCGCATCACGCTGCGGCGGCGCACCGGCGGGACCGACGCCGGCTGGCACCTGAAGCTTCCGGCAGGGGCCGAAACCAGGCGCGAGGTGCACGCCCCGCTCGGCCCGGGCGGCGAGCCGGTGCCCGGCGAGCTGACCGGCCTGGTGGCCGAATCATCCACGGCCAGCCGCTGCGCCCGATCGCCCGGCTGCAGACCATCCGCACGGTGCACCGGCTCACCGATGCCGCCGGGCAGGTGCTGGCTGAGGTCGCCGACGACGAGGTAACGGGCTCGCTCCCTGATCAAGATGGAGGCGATACGCACGCCCCGCCAGGCCCGCCTGCCTGGCGCACCGCGACGGCGTGGCGCGAGGTGGAGATCGAACTGGTCCGCGGGACCGCCGGGCTCCTCGATGAGGCCGGGCGGTTCCTGCTTGAGGCCGGGGCCTGGCCCTCTCCCGCGGCCTCCAAGCTCCGCGTGGTGCTTGACTCCGTCCGCCCGCAAGGCCCGCAAGCCTAGGCGCGTGTGCGCCGGCTATCGGCCCGGGAGCGACCGCGGTAGCCCGAACCATGGCAGCACGCTGCTTTCGAAGCGGGTCATGGCGCAGATCCGGTCGCCGGCGAGGGACAGGACGATGAGGCCGGTCGCATGGCGGATGCCGGTCGGGGCGCGCAGGTAGGCCCCGAACGCCGGCTGGCCGTTGGCTCGCGCCGGCACGAGGTCGAACCTGCGGCCTGCGCCGAACAGACTGGCGCAGAAGCGGGCCACGGCGTCCCGGCCCTCGTATTCGAAGGGCATCGGCGGCATCGAGATGAAGACGTCGTCGGTCAGCAGGGCCACCAGCGCATCGACGTCGGCAGACTCGTACGCGCTGACGAACTTCGCCACGATCGCATCCTCGGCGGGTGAGTCGCAGGCGGGAGGCCGTTCGTGACCGTCACCCGGCGGCCGCCGGCGCTGCAGGCTGGCGCGCGCCCGTTTGAGGGCGCTGTTGACCGATTCGACGGTCGAGTCCAGCATGTCGGCCACCTCGCTGGCGCGGAATCCGAGTACGTCGCGCAGGATGAGCACGGCGAGCTGGCGCGGCGGCAGGACCTGGAGGCCCGTCACGAAGGCCAGGGAGATCGACTCAGTCTGCTCGTGACGGGCTTCCGGCCGGGCGGCACGTCGCTGGCACCCTCGAGGAGGGCCTCGGGATATGGCTCGAGCCACAGGACCTCGCCGAGCCGGGTCGGCTCGGGCGGTTCGACCCTGGGGATGTTCCACTCCTTAGCGGATCGCCGGCTGGCTGAGCGGCGCGCGTTGAGGCACCGGGTGGTGGCGATCCGGTAGAGCCAGGTGCGGAGCGAGGCGCGCCCCTCGAACCCGCCGAAGCCTTGCCAGGCGGCCAGCAGCGTGTCCTGCAGGGCGTCCTCGGCGTCCTGGAAGGATCCGAGCATCCGGTAGCAGTGCACCTGCAGCTCTCGCCGGTACGGCTCGGTCAGCTCCCGGAACGCGTCGCCGTCGCCGTCCCGCGCCCTTGCGATCAGGTCGGCTGCCACCAGCTCCACCGTCGCCTCACCTTCTTCCCGCACGTTGCCGCGCTTCCATCCTGTACAGACACCGGCCAGGGGGCGAACCGGGCGGTGGGCGGGCGCCCAGTTCCCCGGCGCCGTGGTGTCTGCATCCCCGACGGATCTCACTAACCAGGCACAGAAAGGAACCAGCGATGCTGCTTCAAGACAAGGTTGCCGTGGTCTACGGGGCCGCAGGCGAGATCGGCGGCGCTGTCGCGCGCGCCTTCGCCGGCGAGGGGGCCAGGGTCTTCCTCACCGGGCGCGTGCAGGCACCCGTTGAAGTTGTCGCCAAGGACATCGTTTCCGCTGGCGGATACGCCGAGGCGGCCGAGGTCGACGCTCTCGACGAACCGGCCGTGGACAGGCATCTGCTGTCGGTGATCGACAAGGCGGGCCGCGTCGACATCTCGTTCAACGCGATCGGCATCCCGGACACGAAGATTCTGGGCGTGCCCCTGACCGAACTGGATATCGAGACGTTCTCCCTGCCGATCACGGCCTACACGAGGTCGTACTTCCTGACCGCGCACCTGGCCGCGGCGCACATGATCCCGAAGAAATCGGGAGTGATCATGACCGTCACCGCACTCCCCGCGCGGATGGGCTCCCGGCTGAACGGAGGCTACGGTCCGGCGATGGCCGCCAAGGAGGCACTCACCCGGGACCTGTCCGCCGAGCTCGCACCGCACGGCATCCGGGTGGTCGGCCTGCGGCCACATGGCATACCGGAGACCAGCACGATGCGGGAACTCGCCGAGATTCGCGCCAAGGCATCGGGCACTACCTGGGAACAGTTCACCGGGTACTTCGCAAGCACGACCCACACGCGACGGGTCATGGCGCTCGAGGAGGTGGCCAACATGGCGGTCTTCATGGCGTCCGACAGAGCGAGCGGGATGACGGGAACAACCGTCAACCTGTCCATGGGCAGCCTGGGCGACTAGGGCACGCGAGGCACTCCCCTAAGCCCGCACCGCGCCGAGGCTGGCACGGCGGGGTCGCAGGCGCGCTCAGAGGACAGTCAGAGGCAGTTCCGAGGATTCCCCGACTCCGGGCCCGCAGACTGCGGGGAGAACGACGAAGGGAAGCCCATGAACTCGCAACAGCCGAACCCGGTGGCAGCCGCCGCGGCCCGCGACCGTGGCCGCGCGCGGCTGCGCGCGGTCACAGCTGGCATCGGTGCCGCGGGCCTGGCCGTGGCCGGTGTCGTCGCCTACGCCCTGCCCGGTTCTTCGCACGCGAGCACGACAAGCTCCGCCGGGAGCGCGGCGGCGTCCGGCGGCTCAGGCACCTCGTCCGGCTCGTCCAGTTCGTCCGGGTCCGCGGGCTCGGGTTCGTCCGGGTCCGCGGGCTCGGGCTCCTCCGCCAGTTCCGGCTCCTCGGGGTCGTCGGCCAGCTCGGGGTTGTCCGGCGGCTCCGGGATTTCCGCCGCGCAGGGTTCCGGCGGCCAGACCACCTCCGGGGGATCCTGATGCCGGCCGTGGCCGCCGCCGGGCCCGGCAGCCGGGAGGGGGCCGCGGCCTGGCAGGCGATCGGCACCAGCGTGCACCTGCTGGTCACCGACCTGCGGGCGCTGGCGCCGGCGCGGCGCATGCTCACCGAGGACCTCGCCGCCCTGGACGCGGCGTGCAGCAGGTTCCGCGCGGACTCCGAGATCGTGGCGCTTGACAACGCGCCGCCGGATGGGCGCGGTCGCATCGGCCCGGTGCGGATCAGCCCGCTGCTGGCCGGGGCGCTGGCCGTCGCGCTGCGGGCGGCCCGGCTCACCGACGGGGACGTGGACCCGACCGTGGGCGGCGCGCTGAGCGCGGCCGGCTACGACCGCGACTTCGCGCTCGTGCGCAGGGACGGCCCGCCGGTGCGGCTGACCGTCCGCAGCGTCCCCGGCTGGCGGGAGATCGAACTCGACGAAACGGCCGGCCTGGTGTCCCTGCCCAGTGGCACGCAACTGGACCTGGGCGCGACCGCGAAGGCCTGGGCGGCGGACCGGGCCGCGGCGCGGATCGCCGCGGAACTCGGCTGCGGCGTCCTGGTCAACCTGGGCGGGGACATCGCGGTGGCCGGGGTGGCTCCGCCCGGCGGGTGGCGGATCCGGGTCCAGGACGTCACCGGGCGGCCCGAGGACCCGCGGCCGGCCCGTCCGCGGTGATCGCGATCCACTCCGGTGGCCTGGCCACCTCAAGCACGGCCGCGCGGCGCTGGCGCCGCGGCGGCGATGTGCTTCATCACATCCTTGACCCCCGCTCCGGGCTGCCCGCCGCGCCGGTGTGGCGGACCGCGTCCGTCGCGGCAGCCACCTGCGCCGACGCGAACGCCGCCAGCACCGCGGCGATCATCCGCGGCGAGGCCGCGCTGGCCTGGCTGGCCGGCCTGCGGCTCCCGGCCCGGCTGGTGGCCGAGTCCGGCGCCGTGGTCACCCTCGGCGCCTGGCCGCAGGAGCTCTGCTAGCCCGGGGAGCGACCCCCCGGAGCCCCCCGCTGGCCTACGGCCCGGTTCCTCCGTCACCGGGCCGTGGCCCTGCTGGCCCGGGGACGACCCCGGAATCCGATGGCGTCAGCCGGCCGGGCCCGGGTCCGGCCCGGCCTCTCCGGGGCCTGCGGCCCGGCCGGCTGGCTCTCCGGCCGGGGCAGTGCCGGTGCCCCGGCCGGTCCCTCCCGCCGCGCCGTGCGCCGGGCCCGGGTCGGTGCGGTAGCGCCAGAACTCCGGAATCGCCCAGCAGGTCACCACGGCGGCAACCACGCTGAGCAGGCCGCCGGACCAGGCGGCGAACTGCGGGCCGCCAACTTCCGCCGCGGCACCGGCCTCCGCGTCGCCGAGCCGCGGGCCGCCCTGAAGACCCACGAACATCAGGCTGTTGACCCGGCCCTGGATGGCGTCCGGGGTGACCCGCTGCACGATCATCATCCGGAACACCGACGAGATCACGTCGGCGGCGCCCGCCACCACGAGCAGGGCCAGCGCCGCGGGCAGCCACGGCACGAACCCGAACCCCATGATGGCCAGGCCCCAGACCGCGACGCAGACCGCCACCGCCCGCCCGGCCCGCCGCACCCGCCCGATATGGCCGGTCAGCAAGCGATCCCGCCAGCGCGCCAAGCCCCGCCGCGGCATTCAGGTAGCCCACCGTGGCCGCTCCCCCGCCGTACACGGTCGTCGCCAGTGCCGGGAACAGCGCCCGGGGCATGCCGAAAACCATCGCCCCCAGGTCGATAAAGAAGGCCCCGGCCAGCGGCGGGCTCGACCTCAGGTAGCGGACCCCGCCGATCAGCGACGCGGCCCCGGCGGGCTGCCCGCCGCCGGCAGGCCGCAGCGACGGCAGCCGCGCCACGGTCAGGAACGCCAGCGCGAACGCGCCCACGTTGAGCCAGTACACGAGGCTGAACCCGGCGTGGGCGATGAGCAGGCCCCCGGCGGCGGGGCCCACCACCAAGGTCAGCTGGAAGCCCGCGGACTGCACGGACACCGCGGCGGCCAGGTCGGCCGGGGGCACCAGCCGCCGCAGCGACGCGCGGCGGGCCGCCCAGTCCACACCCTGGAACGCTGCCGACTCGGCGGTGCAGGCGAACATCGGCCACAGCAGCGGGTGCGGCAGCATCGAGTTGACCGCCAGCCCGGTGACCCCGACGGCCAGCAGCAACTGGGTGGCCATCATGACCCTGCGCCGGTCCCACGCGTCCACCAGCGGGCCGCCGAGCAGCGAGCCAGCCAGCAGCGGGAGCAGCTGTCCCAGGCTGACCAGGCCCACCATCACGGTGGATCCGGTGAGCCGGTAGGTCTGGTAGCCGACGGCCACCACGGTGAGCTGGCTGCCCACCGAGGCGATGAGCTGGCCGGTCCACAGCCGCCGGAAGCCGGCGTGGCGGCGCAGCGGTGAGACATCCACGAGCGCCCTGCCCACAGCGCGCCGGACGCGCCCGGTGTGGCCAGACATGCGAACCTCCGAGCTGACGGCGCCGACGCGCATTCTGCCAGGCGGTGCTGGCCCCCGGGCGGCGGCGACCCCCGGCAACCCCCCGCCGGCCTACGGCTATCGCGTTCAGAGGTAATTCAGAGGCGGCGAAGAGGGAGCGCTGCGCCCGGCCGGTGAAGCTGAGGGCATGAACTTCCAGCGACCGGGCCGCCTGCCATGACCGGGATCACCGGCAGCACCGCGCTCTGGTACGCCAGCCGGGCGACCGGGGTGGTGACGCTGCTGCTGCTGACCGCCGTGGTGCTGCTCGGCATCCTGGTCAACCGGCAGGGCCGGCTCCCCGGCCTGCCCGCCTTCGCGGTCACCGGCCTGCACCGGAACATCTCACTGCTGGCGGTGGCGTTCCTGGCGATCCATGTGGTGACCGCGATCGCGGACCCCTACGTGACGATCGGCCTGGCCGCGGCTCGTGCTCCCGTTCGCCTCGCCCTACAAGCCGTTCTGGCTGGGCCTGGGGGCGATCTCGCTGGACCTGGTCGCCGCGCTGATCCTGACCAGCCTGGCCCGCGCCAGGATGGGCCGGCGCGCTCTGGCGGCGCATCCACTGGCTCGGCTACGCCGCCTGGCCGCTGGCGGTCGTGCACAGCATCGGCAGCAGCGCCGACGCACGCAGCGGCCTGGTGCTCGGGGTGCTGGTCGGCTGCGTGCTGGCCACCGTGGCCGCGCTGGCCTGGCGGCTGTCCCATGCCGCCCGCGAGGTTCCCCGGGCCGGGCGCGCCGCCGCTGCCCTCCACCGCATGTCCGCCAGAAAGGCCGGCCTGTGATGACCGACAGCCTGACCCTCCCGCATCCCCCGATGACGGCCGGCGCCGCCGCCCGCTTGCCCGGCCCGGGCCTGGCGCGGCTGCTGCCCGACTCCGGTTCCGTGCCGGTGGACCTGCGCGCGCACCTGGCCGCGCATGGCCCGCTCCGCCCGGCGGGCGGCCGGGACGGCCTGCTGCGCGAGGTGGCGGCCGCCGGGCTGACCGGCAGGGGCGGCGCCGCCTTTCCCGCCGCCCGCAAGCTCGCCGCGGCCGCGCAGGCCAGGCCAGCCCCGGTCGTGGTCGGCAACGGCGCCGAAGGCGAGCCGGCCAGCAGCAAGGACCGGTCGCTGCTGTGGATCTCCCCGCATCTGGTGCTTGACGGGCTGCAGCTCGCCGCCGGGGCGGCCGGGTCGGCCGCGGCCGTGCTCTACGTGCCGCGCAACGAGCGGCTGAACGGCCGGCTGGCCGCGGCCATCGCCGAGCGGGCCGCCGCCGGGATCGACGCCGCCCGCGTGGAGCTGGTGACGGCCCCGGGCCGGTTCCTCGCCGGGGAGGAGTCCGCGCTGGTGAGCCGTCTGGCAGGGCGGCCTGCGGTGCCCGCCTACCGGCCGGTGCGCGGGCTGCCGCGGCTAGCGCCAGGCCGGGCTGCGCTGGTGCAGAACGTCGAGACCCTGGCACACCTGGCACTGATCGCGCGCTACGGCGCCGCCTGGTTCCGCACGGCCGGGACCGAGGCGGAGCCGGGCACGATGCTGGCCACCCTGCATCTGGCCGACGGCCGGACCAGCGTGACCGAGGTGCCGCTCGGCGCCAGCCTGGCCGGCCTGCTCGGCCTGGAGCTGGCCCTGCCGCCGGGCCTGGCCCGACCGTGCCCAGCGTCTTCGGCCCGGTCCAGGCCGTGCTCGTCGGCGGCTACCACGGTGCGTGGCTGCCCGCCGCGGAGGCGGCGGGCCTGCCGCTGGCCAACGCGGCGCTGCGCCCGCTCGGCGCGGCGGTCGGGGCCGGGGTGCTGGCCGCCCTGCCCGCGGACCGGTGCGGCCTCGCCGAGACCGCACGGGTGGCCCGGTACCTGGCCCTGGAATCGGCCGGCCAGTGCGGCCCGTGCTTCAACGGCCTGCCGCGCATCGCCGCCGCCATGGCGCACCTGGCCGGGCCGCGCCCCGGACCGCCGGGCGCGGGCCGACCTCGAGCGCTGGGCCGGCCTGGTCACCGGCCGCGGCGCCTGCCACCATCCGGACGGCAGCGTGCGGTTCATCCGCAGCGCGCTGCGCGTCTTCGCGGCCGAGGACGGGCTGCACGAGCAGGGGCGGTGCAGCGGCACGGACCCGCGCCCGTTCCTGCCGGTGCCGGCCACCCCACCCGCGACCGAGGAGGACTGGAGCTGAGATGGGAAAGCGGTTGCGAGTGGACCCCGTGGCCTGTGCCGGGCACGGGGCCTGTGCGGAGCTCCTGCCGGAGCTGATCACCCTGGACGAATGGGGCTACCCGATCGTGGCGGGCCAGCCGGTGCCGCACGGGCTGCAGCGTGAGGCGCGCCGTGCCGTGGCCGGCTGCCCGGCGCTGGCACTGGCCCTCACCCGGGTAGCGTGAGGTGCAGCGATGGCCGCGGAGCTGTCATGGACTGCTGAGGTGACCGAGATGACCGGGCGACAGCCGGGAGTTGCGGCGTCCGGGGCGCAGGCTCCGGCCCTGCAGCGTGCCGACGGCACGCCCATCCGGGTGCTTGTCGTGGACGACGAGCCCAGCCTGGCGGAGCTGCTCGCCAGCGTGCTCCGGTACGAGGGCTGGGAGATCCAGACCGCGAGCGACGGCAGCAGCGCGGTGCGGACGGCCCGCGAGTTCCGGCCGGACGCCGTGGTCCTGGACATCATGCTGCCCGACTTCGACGGCCTGGAGGTGCTCCGCCGGGTCCGGGCCGAGCTGCCGCACGTGTGCGTGCTGTTCCTGACCGCGCGGGACGCGGTCGAGGACCGGGTGGCCGGCATCACCGCGGGCGGGGACGACTACGTCACCAAGCCGTTCAGCCTGGAGGAGGTGCTGGCCCGGCTGCGCGGGCTGCTGCGCCGGGCCGGCATTACCCGGGCGCGCGGCGACACCGAGCTTGTGGCCGGCGACCTGACCATGGACGAGGAGGCCAGGGAGGTGCGCCGGGGCGGCGAGCTGATCGAGCTCACCGCGACCGAGTTCGAACTGCTCCGGTTCCTCATGCGCAACCCGCGCCGGGTGCTGTCCAAGGCGCAGATCCTGGACCGGGTCTGGAACTACGACTTCGGCGGCCAGGCGCACGTGGTCGAGCTGTACATCAGCTACCTGCGCAAGAAGATCGACTCGGGCCGGGAGCCGCTGATCCACACCGTCCGCGGCGTCGGCTACGTCCTCAAGCCGGCGAGCTGACCCATGAGCAAGGCAGGCGCTGCCGCGGGCAGCAGGCGGTCTGACGGCCACCGGCGCTGGCTCGCTCGCCGGACATTGCGTGGGCGGCTGATCGCGGGGCTGCTGGCGCTGCTGGCGGTGGCCTGCGCCGCGGTGGGCGCCGTCACCTATGTGTCGCTGCACGGATACCTGCTGGGCCAGCTCGACCAGCAGCTCATGCAGGCGAGCGGGCGGTACCAGGCGTGCCTCGGCCACCCTCCGCCAGGCGGCGACGCCGACGGCGACAACAGGCCACAGCCGCCGCCCCACACCGCGTACGAATGCGCGCAGCAGCAGCAAGAGCAGACGTTCAGTGCCCAGGTCAGGCACGGCATGCTCGCCGACAACTACGTGTCCTACGGCACCTGCCCGCTGTCGCACGCGGACAAGGCGGTGCTCACGGCGTATTCGGTCGGTGGGCAGCCGTTCACCAGCGAACTTTCCAGCCTCGGCGACTACCGGCTGCTGGCGGTGCACGATCCCGAGTCCGGCGTCACCTACCTCACCGGGCTGCCGATGACCCAGGTGAACTCCACCCTGCGCCAGGTCGCGGTCGTCGAGATAGTGGTGTTCGCCGCTGCCCTGCTGCTCACCGGGGTACTGGGCACCGCGTTCGTGCGGTTGTCGCTGCGGCCGCTGCGCCGGGTGGCCGCCACCGCCACTCAGGTGGCCGAGCGCCCGCTGGCCAGCGGCGAGGTCACCCTGCCGGAACGGGTGCCCGACGCGGACCCGCGCACCGAGGTCGGGCAGGTCGGCTCGGCGTTCAACCGGATGCTCGGCCACGTCGAGGCGGCGCTGGCCCGCCGCGCCGCCAGCGAGGCAAGGCTGCGCCGGTTCGCCGCCGACGCCAGTCACGAGCTGCGCACCCCGCTCGCCGCCATCCGCGGTTACGCGGAGCTCGCCCGCCGGCACCCCGGGCCTGTGCCCGGCGACATCGCGCACGCGCTGGCCCGGGTGGAGTCGGAGTCGGCGCGGATGGGCGTGCTGGTCGACGAGCTGCTGCTGCTCGCCCAGCTCGACGCGGGCCGGCCGCTGGCCAAGGAGCCGGTGGACCTCACCCGGCTGGCCATCGACGCCACCAGCGACGCCCGGGCGGCCAGCCAGGACCACCGCTGGGTGCTGGAACTGCCGGACGAGCCGGTCGGGGTGGAGGGCGACGAGCACCGCCTGCACCAGGTGCTCGCCAACCTGATGAGCAACGCGGCGAAGCACACCCCGGAGGGGACCACCGTCACGGTCACGCTCACCACGAGCGAGGACCCGCCGACGGTGCGGGTGAGCGTGACCGACAGCGGCCCCGGCATCCCCGAGGAACTGCAGCCCACCCTGTTCGAGCGGTTCGTGCGCGGCGACTCCGCCCGCTCCAACGCCGGTACCAGTACCGGTCTGGGCCTGGCCATCGTGCAGGCGGTCACGACCGCGCACGGCGGCAGCGTAAGCATCACCAGCCGCCCAGGGCACACCAGTTTCGTGATCGCCCTGCCCCGGCTGACCTCCGTCGCCGCGAGCGCCTGAGCCGCCCCGCTCGGCGTATCGCCGCTGTTCATAGAGGCCGCAGAGGAGCGGCCCAGGGCGGGCCCAGCCCAGCCAGGCAACTTGAGAGACATGAGATCACTTGAGTGTCTAGTGGGTCATGAGTTCCCTCAACCGGAGCCGGACCGCCTCCCGCAGGTGGAGATCGTCGTCCCGGTCCGGGACGAGGAGCGCGACCTCGCGCCGAGCATCCGACGGCTGGTGGGCTACCTGGCCGGGCGCTTCCCGTTCCGGGCCGTGGTCACCATCGCCGACAACGGCAGTACCGACGGGACCTGGGCGGCCGCGCAGGCCCTGGCCGCGGAACTGCACGGCGTCCGCGCCGTGCGGCTGGAGCGGCCAGGGCGCGGTAATGCGCTGCGCAGCGTCTGGTCGGCCAGCCGGGCCGACGTGCTGGCCTACATGGACGTGGACCTGTCCACCGACCTGAACGCGCTGCTGCCGTTGGTGGCGCCGCTGCTTTCCGGGCACAGCGATCTGGCCATCGGTACCCGGCTGGCGCGCGGCGCCCGGGTGGTCCGCGGCCCGCGCCGCGAGGCGATCTCCCGGTGCTACAACGTGTTGCTGCACGCCGCGCTGGGCGCGGGTTTCTCCGACGCCCAGTGCGGCTTCAAGGCGATCCGCGCCGACATGGCGCGGCTGCTGCTGCCGCTGACCCGCGACACCGGCTGGTTCTTCGACTCCGAGCTGCTTGTGCTGGCCGAGCGGGCCGGGCTGCGCATTCACGAGGTCCCGGTGGACTGGATCGACGACCCGGACTCGCGCGTCAGGGTGGCCGCCACCGCCCTGGCTGACCTGCGCGGCATCGCCCGGATGCGCTGGGGCCTGCTCCGCGGCACGCTGCGGGTGCCGCGGCTGCGCGCCATGGCCCCGCCGAAGCCAGCGGGGCCGCTGTCCCGGCAACTGGCCCGGTTCCTCGCGGTCGGCGTGGCCAGCACCCTCGCCTATGTCCTGCTGTACCTCGGGCTGCGCACCGCGCTGTCGGCGCAGTGGGCCAACGCGATCAGCCTGCTGGCCACCGCGGTGCTCAACACCGCGATCAACCGCCGGTTCACCTTCGGCATCCGCGGCCGGGCGGACCTGGCCCGGCACCAGGCCCAGGGGCTGCTCGCGTTCGGCGCCGGGCTGGCGCTGACCTCCGCCGCCCTGGCCGCACTGCACACGGCGGTGCCCCGGCCGGCCCGGGCCGCCGAGGTGACCGTGCTGATCGGCGCCAACCTGGCGGCCACGGCGATCCGGTTCGCGATCTACCGGCACTGGGTCTTCCGCCGGCGCCGGGCCACGCCGGACACGCGGCCAGCCACTTGTGCCCCGGCCCGCCCCGGCCAGACGCTCCCTGGCCAAGCGCTCCACGGCGAAGCGCCGCTTGCCACCGTTCCCAGCCCCGCTACTGAAACGAATGGACATCATCAATGACCACGATCATGACCGATCCCCGCGGCGCGGGCCCGGACGTCCCGCTGCGGCGGCCGCGCCTGGCCACCCTGGCGCTCGGCCCGCCCGGCGAGCCCCGCTGGGCCCGGCCGGCGCTGCTAGCGGTGCTCCTGCTGACCGCGGCCCTGTACACGATCGGCCTGTCCCGCAGCGGGTGGGCCAACGACTTCTACGCCGCTGCGGTCCAGGCGGGCACCAGGAGCTGGAAGGCGTTCTTCTTCGGGTCGCTCGACGCCGGCAACTTCATCACGGTGGACAAGACGCCAGCGTCCCTGTGGGTGATGGAGCTGTCCGCCCGGGCGTTCGGCCTGAACTCCTGGAGCCTGCTGCTGCCCCAGGCGGCCGAGGGCGTGGCCACCGTAGCGCTGCTGTATGCGACGGTCCGCCGCTGGTACGGCCCGGCAGCCGGGCTGATCGCCGCCACCGTCGCGGCGCTCACCCCGGTGGCCGCGCTGATGTTCCGGTTCGACAATCCCGATGCGCTGCTGGTGCTGCTGATGACCGCGGCCGCCTACGCCACGACGCGGGCGATCGAGTCGGGCCGCACCCGGTGGCTGGTGCTGACCGGTGGCCTGCTCGGGTTCGCGTTCCTGACCAAGATGCTCCAGGGGTTCCTGGTGGTCCCGGCGTTCGCGCTGGCCTACCTGGTGGCCGGGCCGCCGCGGTTGCGCAGGCGGCTGTGGCAGCTGCTGGCCGGCGGGGCGGCGCTGATCCTTGGTGCGGGCTGGTGGGTGGCGATCGTACAGCTCACCCCGGCGGCCGACCGGCCCTACATCGGCGGCTCCACCGGCAACAGCGTGCTGCAGCTCGCCCTGGGCTACAACGGCCTCGGCAGGCTGGACGGGAACGAGGCCGGCTCGGTCGGCTTCCGCGGCGGGGCGGGCCCGCGGTTCAGCGGCTCGGCCGGCCTGACCAGGCTGTTCGCCGCCGACATGGGCGGGCAGGTGAGCTGGCTGCTGCCGGCCGCACTGATCGGGCTCGCCACCCTGGCCTGGCTGAGCTGGCGAGCCGCCCGCACCGACCGGCCCGGCGCCCGCAGTGCCAGCCAGTGGGGTTCTGGGGAGTCACTCGTCCCGGGCCTGCGGGGCCAAGGCCCCGTGACGAAGGAACGGGGCCTTGAGGCCAGCGGGGGGTTCCGGGGGGTCGTCCCCCCGGGCTAGCACTAGCACCGTGCTGTGGGGCGGGTGGCTGCTGGTGACCGGCGGCGTGTTCAGCTTCATGGCCGGCATCATCCACCCGTACTACACCGTCGCCCTGGCGCCCGCGATCGGCGCGCTGACCGGGATCGGCGCCGTGGAACTGTGGCGCAGGCGCCAGCACGTGGCCGCCCGGCTGACCCTGGCGGCAGGCATCGCGGCGACCGCGGCCTGGGCGTACCTGCTGCTCGGCCGGACTCCGGCCTGGCTGCCGTGGCTGCGCACCGTGGTCGTGCTGTGCGGGCTGGCCGCCGCCGCGGCGGTGCTTGCCCTGCCTGCCATGGCCAGACTGGCGGCCACCGGCCGGGGCCGGGCGGCGCTGGCCGCCGTGCCCGTCACGCTGGCCCTGACCGCCGCGCTCGCCGGTCCGGCCGCCTACAGCATCGACACGGCCGCGACCGCGCACACCGGCGCGCTCCCGACGGCCGGGCCTGCGGTCACCGGCGCGTTCGGCGGCGGGCCAGGGGGCGGCTTCCCCGGCGGCACCGGGCCCGGGCGAGGCCGGCTACCCGGCGGTGTGCGGGCGGGCGGTTCGGGCGGGTTCCCCGGCGGTGCCGGTGGTACCGGAAGCGCGCCCGCCCGTGGCACGGGTGGCACGTCAGGAGGAGCCGGTTTCCCGCAAGCTGGCGGTGCCAGCGGGACTGGCGGGGTACCGGGCGGCGCGCCGGCGGGGCCAGCGGCGCACCGGGCGGCGGCCTGGGCGGCAACACCCAGGTGGCGACCGCCCTGACCGGGCTGCTCGCGCGCGGCGCGGCTGGGTACCGGTGGGCCGCGGCGACGGTCGGCGCGGAAAGCGCGGCGCCGTTGCAGCTTGCCAGCGGCGAGCCGGTCATGGCGATCGGCGGCTTCAACGGCACCGACGACGCGCCCACGCTGGCCGAGTTCGAGCGCATGGTCGCGGCCGGTGAGATCCACTACTTCGTCGGCGCCAACCAGGCCAGCTTCGGTGGCGGCAGCGGCCCGGCGGCGCAGATCAGCACGTGGGTGCGGGCCCATTTCACGGCCGAGACCGTCGGCGGGGTGACCGTCTACGACCTGACCAGGGCCCGCTGAGAAACGGGCGCGGCCCGGCCCGGGCACCGCGAGGCGCCCGGGGCCGGGCCGCACCGTAATCGGGTTAGTTGGCGCGCAGCCAGGTGTCGCTGAAGCTGCCGCCACCGGACAGCGAGGACGTCTGGTCCTTCAACCGCCCGCTGTTGTCGATCATGTCGATCTGCACCGGGCTGTGAGTTGCCGATAGCAGAGCCGTTCGCGGTGGCATTGCTGAAGTTCACCGTGCCGAAGTTGGCCAGCGGCAGGATCCCGCCGCCGGCGGTGCAGCAGGGCGCCTCGGCGATGACCTCGGCCGAGGAGTTCGCCGCGCCGCTGAGCGACTTGTTGACGGTGTGCTTCCAGCCCTGGGTGATGTCCTGCAGCACCAGCGTGTAGCTGCTGCCGCCGTTGAACGTCACCGACCCGAAGAACTTGTCGCCGGGCCGCACGGTGTTGCTGAAGTTCACCGGGAACGCCGGGTACATCTCATACCAGGAGTAGTACACGGGGCTGCCGCCGGAGCAGTCCACCTCGCTGCCGGTCTGCTCGACGGTGCTGCTGTTGAAGCCGTCAAGGCCAACCCAGAAGCTGGAATACCTTGTCGCGCTGGTGCAGTGCCCGGTCGGCTCGGTCCAGTTCGCCGACACGCTGCTGAAACTCCCTGTGGCGGCGTACCCGGACCAGTTCGTGGACTGGTCCTGGTTGACCTGGAAGCCATGTCCTGCCAGCGGGCTGCCCGGCCTGATCATCCGGCCGCCCGGCCTGATCTGATGCACGGCCGCGGCGGCGTGCGGTGCCCTCCCGGCCGCCGACGCGGGGGCGCTGGCGGCCAGCGAGCCGATGACCAGGGCGGCTCCGGCAAGAGGAATGCACCATCTGCGTACCATTCGGGCTCCTTCGTGAGTAGCGGGGACAGTCACGGCGGAACTCCCCGATGCGCGGCCCCGTAACGCCGTGCCTGCATTGGGTCACGGCGACCGTACGATTGCCAGGGTCATCCATTGGCAATGCTTGGGCAAAGCTGTTGTATCTAGTTCCGTTTTCCCAGCTCAGGCCGTTCCGGTGGCACCGGCCGGGCTGCACCGGCGGTGCGCGGCTAGGCCCGTGCGCAGGCCGCCCGGTAGGCGCCCGGCGTGATCCCATAGCAGCGCCGGAACCAGCGAGTGAGGTGCGCCTGATCGGCGAACCCGCTCGCGGCTGCGGCGTCCGCGACGGCCGTGCCGCTGGCCAGGGCCCGGCGGGCCGCGCGCAGCCGCAGCAGCCGCTGGTATTCGCTGGGGGGCAGGCCGTACCGGCCGCGGAAGGCCCGGTAGGCCACGAACCGGCTGCAGCCCGCCGCCGTGGCCACGTCGGCGAGCGTGGCCTCCGCGGCAGCGCCGTCATGCAGAAACTCACGGATCCGGTCAGCGGCGGTGGCCTGGTCCCTGGCGGTCAGCCCGGTAACCGGACCTGCCCGGGGCAGGTCCTGGCGCGGGCCGCTCACATGGCGGGCGGCGAGCGCGGCCACGGCGGCGAGCCGCTCGGACTGCTCCAGCGGGCTGGCCGGTCCGGTGAGCGACCGGTGCAGCCGCCGCAGCGCCGCCGCGAGCGCCGGATCGGTGACCACCGGCGCGGCGAACAGTGGCATGCCGCTCGCGGTCCCGGTCAGGTCGGCGAGCAGGCCGGTCAGCAAGGCCGGGGCCAGATGGATCATCCGGTAGGTGAAGCCGGTTCCGGTGGCGGCGCGCCCGTCATGCGGATCGTCGGGGTTGAAGGCCATCACCAGGCCGGCCGTGCTGACGTGTCCGGCGCCGCGGCAGGTGAACGCCTGCGCCCCGGACTCGGTCACGCCGAGGGAGTAGGTGTCGTGGCTGTGCCGGTGGTAGACGTGACCGCGGAACCGGGCATGCATCGCCTCGACCTGCCCGTCCGGCGACCGCCAGTACCGCGCCCAGTCCTCGGGCTGCTCGGCTCCCACCCAGCCAGTATGCCGCCGCGCCCAGACTTCCGGCGGCTTCCGCTGGCCGGGGAGAGAGCGGCCGGGGGATGGCTCTGGCGCGGACAGAACTCCGCGCCAGAGCAACCCCCGTCCACTCCCGCGCCGGATCCCGTGGTGATTAAGGATGGAGGGCCAGGCCGCGGCAGACCTTGTCCACGGGATTGCGCGGCCCGTAGAAGGCGATCCCGGCAAGCACCAGGTCCGAGGCGGCCACCGCGCGGACGACGGCCCGGTTGGCGTCGTCGTCTCCGGTCGAGAACATTTCCTCGGTGTAGACGGCAGCAGCCATACCCCGGGAAATCGCCCGCTCCCTGACAGCGCCTAGCTCCTCACCCGACCCGGCATAGACCAGCACGGGCTGGCGGAACATCTCAAGGTAGCGATTGCCCGAGCCGTCCTCGTAGGGCTTACCCGCGACCTCGTCGATGCCCGCTGCAATCCCGCTGGCGAGGAACGCCGTCACGTTCAGTTTCTGCCAGACCGCGAGGTCGGAGCGCACCGCTATCGCGATCTTCGTGTCGAAGCGCATGCGCCCACGAGTCGCTCGCCGCCGGCGTCGGCGTCTTGAACGCTGGAGCGCACTTACCGTGGCCTGCTGATCCGGGATCCGGTGCGGGAGTGGACGGAGGTTGCCCGGGCGCGGAGTTCTGTCCGCGCCCGGGCCATCCTCCGGCCGCTCCCTTCTCCGGTCACATGCAGACGCGCCGATTCGACAGGCGGGGCGATCATGCCTAGTATTGCTAGGTATGCGATCCGAGAGACTGAAGGGGCACCTGGACCTGCTGCTGCTGTCCGTGCTCAGCCGTGGCTCCGGCCACGGTTACGAGGTGATCACCCGGCTGCGCGACCGTAGCGACGGCACGTTCGAACTGCCCGAGGGCACCGTCTACCCGGCGCTGCACCGGCTGGAGGAGGCCGGGCTGCTGGCCAGTGCGTGGGACGTCGTGTCCGGCCGGCGCCGCCGCATCTACCGGCTCACCGCGGCGGGCGAGGCCGCGCTCGCCGAGCAGTCGCAGCAGTGGAGCGAGTTCAGCGGTTCTGTGGCCCGGGTGCTCGGCACGCCTGTCGCGGCTTCGCCGTGGCGGCCGGCCCTGCCGGCGGTGACGGCATGAGCCGGGGCATCGCGGACACACCGGCTGACGCCATCGAGGACTACCTCGACCGGCTGCTCGTCACGCTGAGCGGCAGCCCGCGCCAGGTGCGGCACACCCTGGCTGAGGTGGAGGCGCACCTGCGCGACGCGGTCGCTGAGGGGGTCGCCGCCGGGCTGGCAGAGCCGGAGGCACAGGCGCAGGCGGTCGCGCGGATGGGCCCGGTGCACGGGGTCACCGGCCGCGGGCCCGCGCTGACCCGCCCATCGCTGGCGCTGGTTCGCCGGCTCGCGCTCACCGCCGCCCTGGTCGGCGGGGCAGGCTTCCTGGCGATCGGCGGGGCCGGGCTGGCCGCCCGGCTGCTGCTCACGGTGAAGGGCGACCAGTTCCTGACCGCGCCCTGGCCGTCGGGCACCTACACCAGGGCGGATTGCGCCCGCTGGCTCGCCGGGGACCCCGGCACGCATTCCTGCGTGACCGCCATGCTCGCCGACCATGCCGGCGACTTCCTGCTGCAGGCGACCGCGGCAGGGCTGCTCGGGTTCATCGCCCTGGCCGCGTATCTCACGCTGCGGCAGCGCTGGCAGGACCGCGCCACCCGCACCGCGCTCCCGGCCGGGACCGCGGAAGCACTGGGAACCGCGCTGGCCGCCCTGGCCGCGGTGGTGTGCCTCGGCCAGGCGCTGGACACCGAGATGGTGCAGCACGGCATCGGCGCGGGCGAGCCGTGGAGCCTCGGGGCCGCGGCCGCGGTGGCGGCCGCCGCGTTCGCGCTGGCGCTCCGCCGTGCTCTGCGCCGGGCCGCGGCCCCCGCCTGAACACCCAGGGCGGCGGCGCGCCGCCGGACGTAAGCCCGCCGCGTGTTGTGCCTGGCGCAGCACCTCGTGGACCCGGGTGAGCAGGGTGACCTCGGTGAACGGTTTCTCGAGGATGTTCATTTCCGGGCCGTCCGCGCCATGGCTGGCGAGGATCGGCTGGGCGTAGCCCGACATGAACAGCACGGGCAGGCCGGGACGGTGCTCGAGGATGTGCTCGGCGACATCGGTGCCGAGCATCTCCGGCATGACCACGTCGGTCAGCAGCAGGTCCAAGCGATGGGCCGGGTCGGCCGCGTACTGGACCGCGGCGGGGCCGGTACGGGCCGGGTGGACGTGGTAGCCGTGGCCGGTCAGGATCCGGTGCCCGAGCTGGCGGAGGCTCTCCTCGTCCTCGACCAGCAGGATGATCTCGCCGTTTCCCCGCTGGTCCTCGGTCGCAGGGGCCGGCACCCGGCCCGCGAGCGTGGCGGTCTCGTGGCTGGCGGGGATCAGCACGGTAAAGGTGGTCCCAAGCCCCGGCTCGGAGTAGATCTGCACGGTCCCGCCGGCCTGGGTGACGACGCCGTAGACCGTGGACAGCCCGAGGCCGCTGCCGCGGCCCTTGGGCTTGGTGGTGAAGAAGGGCTCGAAGGCGCGGTCGATGGTGGCCTGGTCCATGCCCGTGCCGGTGTCGGAGACACGCAGCCGGACGTAACGGCCCGGCCGCAGGCCGGGCCTGGCCTCGGCGTAGGCGGCGTCGGTTTGCAGGTTGTCTGTCTCGATGCTGAGCTTCCCGCCGCGCGGCATGGCGTCGCGGGCGTTGATGGCGAGGTTCAGCAGCACCTGATCGAACTGGCCCCGGTCGGCTTTGACGAGCCACAGCTCGGGGTTGCTGATGATCTCGAGGTCGATGTGCTCACCGAGGGTGCGGTGCAGTATCTGGCTGGCGCCCTCGACGATGTCGTTGAGGCTGAGCACCTCCGGCTTCACCAGGTCGTGCCGGGCGAACGTGAGGAGCTGGCGGGTGAGCCGGGCCGCCTGCTCGGCGGCCTCGCGGATCTGGCTGATGTCGGAAAGCACCGGCTTCAGCCGCTGGTCCTGCTGTGCCAGCGCGGTGAGCTGGTCGCCGCTCAGGTTGGTGTAGCCGGTGATGATGTGGATCAGGTTGTTGAAGTCGTGCGCGACCCCCCCGACCAGCTGGCCGAGGCTCTCCAGCTTCTGGGCCTGCTGCAGCCGCCCCTGGGTGCGCTGCCGCTCGGCCTCGGCACGCAACCGTTCCCGCTCGTCCTGGACGGCGAGGCGCTCGCTGATGTCGCGGATGGTGACGATGATCAACGGCTGGCCGTCGGCGGACAGGCCGGACAGGCTGATCTCCGCCCGGAACTCGGTGCCGTCGGAGCGAACCGCGGGCAGTTCCATGTCGGCGCCCATCGGGCGGGGCTCGGGGTCGGCGAAATAGTCGGCGCGGTGTGCCGCCTCGATGGTGATCGCTACGGCCGGGACGAGGGCCTCGATCTTCCGGCCTGCCAGGTCGCCGCGCTGGTAGCCGAACAGGGCCTCGGCCTGCGCGTTGGCAATGGCCACGGTCTGGTCCATGGCGATGGCCAGGGTCGCGTCGGGTGCGGCCTCGAACAGGCGGCGGAACCCCTGCTCGGCGCGCTCGCGTTCGGCCAGGGCGCTCACCAGGCGGGTGCGCATGTGCTCAATGCTGCGTGCCAGGTCGGCGAACTCCAGCGGCCCCTGCGCGGGAATGGGGTTGTCGTAGTTGCCCGCCGCGACATCCTCCGCCGCACGGCGCAGCGCCATGAACGGCCGCAGCAGCCAGCGGCGGACCACCAGCACGGCACCGGCGGTGATCGCGGCGACCAGCACGCACATGCCCACCAGGGCGCTGATCAGCTCGCCCTGCGAATCGAGCAGCCGGCCGGTGACCATCGCCTGCTGCACGGTGATCATCGCCTGCAAGGCCGCCACCCTGTTCCGCACCGCGACCGTGAACGGGCGGGTAACCGGGATGTTGGCCTGCAGGGCGCGGGCCCCGGCCAGGTCACCGCGGGCCATGGCCGCTAGTTGCGGCGCGGCGATGCGGGCCAGCCAGACCCGCTGGGCAGCCTCGGCGGCGGCAAGCTCGGCGGGCATGTGCGGATAGCCGCGGAGCAGCGTGGCGAGCCGTGCCTGTTGCGACAGGTATGCCCCGGCCCGCGTCGCGCAGCGTTGCCAGCTGGGATACCTCGCCGCTGGTCACGTAGTCGCGCAGGGACCCCTGCTGGGCCTGGTACGCCTTGAGCAGCGAGCCGGCGGTGGCGGCGGCGGGTACCAGCCGCTGGGACAGTTCCCGGCCGGCCGCCCTGACCCCGGCCGTGGCGGCGAGAGCTATGGCCAGTACCGCCGCCGTGACGATCAGTGCGCATGCGGCCGCCGCGGTTACCCGCTGGCTAAGGCCAGCTCGCCATGCCATGGTTCCCCCGATGCGTGACTGTTCTCAGCGGTCCATACCACTACCACTAGTCATCACACGACTACTTATAGTCTAGGGATTACCCTGTGCCTACGTTTCGACACGCACGTCCGTGATTACCGTTGCCTGCTGGTCAGGTCCAGGAGGTCGTCCAGGATGGCACCGAAGCTGCCTGCCAGGGTCAGGTGGCCCTCGCCGGGCAGCAGGTGGGCCCGGGCACCCGGGATGTGCGCGGCCAGCCACTGGCCGTGCGAAAACGGCACCATCATGTCCTGATCGCCCTGCCAGACCGACACGGGAGCGCCCGCGCCCGCGTCGGCCATGGTGAAGCCCCAGTCGGCGAAGAAGGCGAGGTCGTCGTCGCGCCAGCCGGCCACCCCGCTCGCCACCGCGGCACGGAACGAGGCCGCCAGATAGTCGGCGAACTCCCCGGTCACGGCCGCCTTGTCGGCCGCCGACGCCAGGTCGCCCAGCCCTTCCGCCACGCCGGCGGCGGTTATCGAGGCCAGCTCCCGCGCGGCCGCCTCAAGGAAACCGGTCAGCGCCTCCGGCCCGGCCCCGGCCGCCTCGAACTCCGCGAGGTTCTCCGGTGCCATCCCTTGCCACCAGTTCAGGCCCTCGGCTTGGTATGGGGCCGCACCGGCCATGGTGGCGGCGGCCAGGCACCGGCCGGGCAGCAGGGCCGCGCAGGCCAGGGCGTGCGGGCCACCACCAGACCAGCCCACGGTCACGAACTCCCCCGTGCCCAGGCCGTCGAGGACTGCTGCGAGATCGGCGGCCGCGCCGGACACCCGGCGGCCAGGGTCCGGCGTGGAGCCCTCGTACCCGGGCCGGGCGTACAGGACCAGGCGCAGATCGCGCTCGGCTGCCGCCGCAACGATGGCCGGGGCGGCCATCAGCCCGGCGGGAGTCCCGTTCTGCAGCACGACCGTGAGCCCGTCGGCCGGCCCGGAAACCAGGGCTTCAAGTTGCCGCCCGTCAGTCGCCTGAACGATCACCCTCTGCTCGCTCATACGTGGACTATAGGGGCCATCGCCACGGATCGCCCGCGCAGGCACTACCAACAGACCCAGGCCTCAGCGGAAATAATCGTGGCCCCCGCGACAGGTCGCGGGGGCCACGAGATCAGCGGGGGTTCAGCGGATCGCCCCCAAGGCAACACTCATCAGGTGCTGTGCAGCCACTTCACGCTGAAGTTCTCGCCGCCGCTGAGCGCGGAGACCGAGTCCTTCGCGCGGCCACTGCCGTTCACCATGGTGATCTTGACGCCGTGGGCGTTGCTCATCGCCGCCCCGTCCACCAACGCGTTGCTGAAGTGAACGGTGCCGAAGTTGGTCAGCGGCAGGATGCCACTGGACGAGGAGGGCGCCTCTGCGATGACCTCCGCGGAGGAGTTCTTCGCACTCGCGAGGGTCTTCTTGATCGTGTGCGACCAGCCCTGCGTGGTGTCCTTCAGCACCAGGGTGTAGTGGCCGCCGCCGGTGAAGGTGACCGACCCGGTGAAGTGGTCGCCCGGCCGCACCGGGTTGGAGAAGTTCACCGGGAATGCGGGGAACATCTCGTACCAGCCGAAGTACTGGGCGTGCCCGCCGCTGCAGTCCACCTCGCTGCCGGTCTGCTCCACGGTCTGGCTGCCGAAGCCGTCGAGGCCGACCCAGAAGCTGGAGAAGGTGCGGCTGCTCGTGCAGTGGCCGGTGGGCTCGATCCAGTTCGACGAGATTTTCTTGTAGGTCTTGCCGTGGGCCGCGTAGCCGGACCAGTTCTGGGACTCCACGGCGTGAGTCGGCCGGCGTCCGGCGACCATCGGCGCCGTGCCGTGCATGGCGGGCCGGATCAGGTGGATGGTGGGCCCGGCGGGGTGGCTGCTGGCGGCTGCGGGGGCGGACGCGGCGAGCGCGCCGCCGGCCAGGGCCAGCCCGGCCAGGGGGATGCACCATCTGCGTAGCATTCGGGCTCCTTCGTGGGTGCGGGGGCAGTCACGACGGAATGAGCCGGCTATCACCCTTCGGCCGTGCCTGCGGTGGTCTGCGCGACCGTACGACGGGTGAGAGTAATGGGTGGATCAGTGAAAAGTAAAGCTCTGGTAATTCATTTGCCATGGAACGGGATAGCGCCGCGGTGCCGGCCGGGCCGGCGCCGGTGCTTCAGGCGCGGGGCTGCTCCCCGGTCTCGCTGAACTTGTCCATGATCATGGACTCACCACGGAACAGCGGGGTGCGCCGCACCCGCCGCTCGATCGAGGCGGCCGACATCGTGTACCCGAGGAACAGCAGGAGCGAGAACGCCTGGAGCACTATCCACGGCCAGGGAGAGGAGAAGTTGGACAGGTACCAGTCGTTGAGCGCGTGCAGCACCGCGGCGATGGTCACGCCGAAGAGGATCAGCGGCACCCGGCGCCGCGGGTAGTTGACCGCGATGCCGATGAAGAACGCGGCGACCCCGGCCCAGATGGCGTGCTGGAATCCGTCGACGAAAACGCGGTAGGCGAAGCTCAGCGCGCCGATGACGGCCGCGTTGGCGGAATGGTTCACGGCCGCCGCGGCGATGTGCTCGATGGCGATCGTGGTGTACTGCGACGCCTCCCGGACGCCGAAGGTGAGCCCGGCGATGGTGCCGAAGAACATCCACATCCGGACGTCCAGCTTCACCGAGCGCAGCTTCAGCAGCCCCAGCGCTGCCACCAGGATCGGCAGTGCCTTGGTGATCTCCTCGTTGAACCCGATCAGCAGCGCGCCGATCAGGCTCTTGGGGTTGAGCGCCGAGTTGATGTTGATCGTGATGACGCTCATCCAGATCATCACCCAGATGACGATGCCGAGCCCGATCAGCAGTTCCTGCTTGCCGTGCGGCTCCGGTGGCCGTATCAGCAGCCAGAACGCGACCCCCCACAGCGGCGCGACGTACAGGCTGTACGCCCAGCCGGGCGTGGTCAGGTTCCCCGACGAGGCGAACAGCGCCAGGAATATCAAGGGAAGCAGCGCGTAGGCGATGACCAGCAGCCGCAGGCCCTGGCGCCACCCGGGGTCGGTCAGCCAGCTACGGACCGGGACCAGGATCTGGACCGCAGATGCCAGCTCGTCCCTGGCCTCGGCCGCCGCGCCGAGCCGCACGGGGGCGCCGATGCGCGGCATCGCCGCGGTGGAGAACGGGCCGGCCTGGCCCGCGGGCGCGGCTGGCGGCGGCGGCGCGCCCGCGCCCCAGTCCGCCGGGGGCGATGGCGCGGCCGGGCCGGCCGGGGTGCTTGGCAGTGCCGGCGTGGCCGGATCCGCGGGCAGTGTTGGCCCGGGGGGGCGACCCCCCTGGAACCCCCCGCTGGCCTCAGGCCGCATTCCTTCGTCACGCGGCCCGGGCAGTGTTGGCCCGGGGGGGCGACCCCCCTGGAACCCCCCGCTGGCCTCAGGCAGTACCGAGGTGGCGGAGCCCGGGGATGCCGCGCCGTCGGCCAGCTGAGACGGCTCCAGCCGGACCACCGGGCCGAGCGGCGAGGCGAGCGACAACTCCACCGGCTCGGCCACCAGCAGCCTGGTGACCGCGCCGCCGCGCAGGAAGGTGCCGGCCCGGCCCAGGCCCTCGAACAGCCACCCGTCCGGGCCCCAGGCCAGTTGAGCATGCTGCCTGGACACGGAGGGATCGCTGACGACGATGTCGTTGTCCGTACTGCGACCGATCCTGACGGTCTGGCCCTGCTCGAAGCTGTGCCGCTGGCCGTCCCAGCTCACCTGAAGCTCGTTCACCGTTGGTGCCCTCCCGGGCGGCCGCACTGCCGTGCGGTGCCCGCCACTGACTGCCGGATCATCCGCCCCCTGCCGGAACCGGTGCGGCCGGCCCGGCCTTCGCGGCGGCAGGGGCGAGCAGCAACGCGAGTGTAGTGTCGTCGGCACTGCCGTCCACCGAGGCGCACTGGCCCGCCTGCGCCTGCAACTGGCTGACGATCGAGGACACCGGCCGGGTCGCGATCAGCCCGGCAAGTTCGGCGCTCACCACGCTCTCCCATACCTGCGCCACCTGAGCGTTGCCGTACCCGTCCGTGGCCAGCAGGGCGCCGAGCACGGCAGTGCCTGTCAGGTCGACCGCGGCGACGCGGAACGAATCGCCGGCGCCTACCGAGCACAGGCTGGTGGTGTGGCGGCCGTCGAGCAGCGGGTCGCCCGGCACCGCCATCAGTGCCGTGCCGTCCTGCGCGGATGCACACGATGTCGCCGTCGCCGATCTGTGCGAGCAGCAGTCGCTCCCCCGTCCCGATGGCCACGAGCAGCGTCGTCCCGTACGGGATGGTGGCGTCGTCACCGCGGCGGACCATGTCCTCGGCGGCGGTGAACGGCTCGGCGGCCACGTCGCGGTATACGGCGCCGCGCCACCGCGTGACGATGTCCGGCACCAGGAGGCGCCGCAGTTCCTCCGGTGCCGCGGGCAGCCCGCCCGGCCGGGCAGCGAGGTCGTCGACGGCCTGGCAGGCGATGGACACGGCCAGCCGTGCACCGCGGGCGCTGCGGAAGTGCCTGGTATGCCCGTGCCCGTCCGCGACCGCGGCCACCATGCCGTCGGCGCCGAGCGGGCGGATTTCGGCCGCGTCCTGGTTGGGGAGGCCCGCTGCCCGATGTGCCGCGCCGCGCTCGGTGGCCGTGACGGCATGCCACCGGCCGGTGCGGCCGTCGCCGGTGGGGGGATCAGGATCCAGCGTGTCCATCGTGGTCACGCCCGGCGTCTTCTGGCGATGCATCGAGCCGGGGCCGCTCCTGCGCCGGGCCGGTCACCTGCACCCCCTCTGGTAGTGGCGCAACCTTACCGGACCGGCGGGCCCCGCCGGCACCGTGACCGTGCGGCCAGGCGGCGGGCGGCGGCGCCGCTGCCCGCCGCCTGGCACCTGCCATTAGGGCTCCGGGTCTATCCCGTGCCAGGGCGGCACCTTCACCGTGCGGTGGCCGGGGGTACCGCCGAGGATGACCTTGCGAAGCGAGACGTCGTTGCTTGCGGTGGTCTCGTGCAGGACCTTCTCCGGGTTGGCGGCCACTTCGATGTAGTAGGTGCCGTTGGGCACGCCGGTGATGTCGAAGTTCTGGCCCGCGATCGACTGGATGTAGGTGTCACCCCAGCCCACGGGCATTTCCTCGGCCACCCACAGTGCCGTCGGGCTGCCACATTGTCCCTGCAGGCCCACCGAGAACGGCTGCCAGACCGCGTGCGGAAGCAGCAGGTCCACCGCGTCCGAGGGGGCGATGCAGAACCCCACCTTGTGGCTGCGCACCGCGACCGACTTGGCCGAGGTAAGCAGTTCGTACTTCGCGAACTGCTCGAAGTGCCAGTGGTTGTGGCCCTTCTTGCTGTCGAAGCCCATCGTCCCGGCCCGGACCCGGCCGATGACCTTGCCGCCGCTCCAGAAGTACTGGTACGCCTTCATGACCGGCGAGGCGTGCGACCGGAACCCTTCGACGTCGAGCGGGCCGTTGCCGCCGACCCACACCGTGGCCCCGAAGTCCAGGAAATCATGGGCCTGCTTGCGCGGGTGGCTCACATTGATCGACCAGGCCGGCAGCGCCACCAGGTCAGGCAGCGCCGACGGCGGCGGGTTCTGCAGGGTCGGAACGCCGGCCGGGGGCCGCGGTAGTGCGTGCCCGCGCGGGCCGTTCGGCTGGCCAGGGAGACAGCACCCGGGAATCGGGCAGCACCTCGGGCCCTTCACCACGGTCACCTTGACGGTGGTCGTGGCGTCGCGGGCCGGGATGCGGAACAGCTTGGTGTACTCCGGGGTGATGGTCCCGGTCACCTGGTACACGCCCAGCGGGAGCTTGACCTGGTGGCCGAGGAAGTTGGACTCGGCCGGGTCGGCGGCCCAGCCCTTCTGTACCCCCCACACCATGCTCAGCGGAAACGGGTCGGTGGGGCACTGCTGCGGGTACGGGCTGGTCTGCGGGCTGCCCGGGCCGGTCCGTTGCGGGTCGTAGGTGTCGGGGCAGAACGGGATCGTCTCCGCCGCGGCCACCTTGCCCGCGGAGTTACGGGCGGTCAGCTTGAGGAACTTGGTCAGGCCGTAGTTGAAGCCGTTGATCACGCTCGCGGGCAGCGGACGCCGCACGGTGCCGCCCGAGGCTGGGTAGATGATCTGCGTGATCGTGACCGGCTTGGTGTAGCTGGCCCGCTGCACATCCAACTGCAGCGGCGACCCGGTGGCCGCTACCCACATGCCCGGGTCGAGGTAGACCTGGCCGCCGAAGCTGTCCAGGGTGATGCTGCGCTGGGCGGCGATCAGCCGGAGTTGCGGGCCGGCTGGTGCCGCGGCTCCGGCGGCCCCGGGTGCAGGCAGGCCGGGCACGGCGAGCGCGGCGACGGCAAGGCCCGTCACCGCCAGAACGCATCGCTGTTGCTTCCATCGCGGGTGTCGCATATGGCCTCCAGGCGCCCGCGCGCCCGGTGCGCGCGGGCAACACCGAAGACGCCCCGGCGCGGCGCGGCGTTGCCTGCCCGCAAGGAATTCCAGCCTTCTGGGATTTCGCCGCCCGGGCCCCTGGGCGTCGCCGCGGGTTTCCGCCCGGCTCCCGCGGCGTGAGCCGCCGTTCATCTCCCGGTCTTTCCCCCGCCCCCGTGGTCTGGCACGCTGCGGGAGACGGCACTGTCCCCGGGGCCAGGAGGGCACCTTGAGCGACGAGCAGATCACCCCAGACGGCAACCGCGATCCGGCCCCCGATGGCGGCGCTGCCGCGGACCAGGGCGGCCCGAGCAGGCGAGGGCTGCTCAAGGCCGGGATCGTCGCCGGTGCGGTCGCCGGGACAGGCGGGTGGCGCGCGGCACCTGGCAACCGGGGGCGCCACCATCACCTGCGCAGGCCGAACTCACGGCCGTACCCGCGCCTGCCCGCGGGCACCGACACGATCCCGCAGATCAAGCACATCGTCGTGCTGATGATGGAGAACCACTCCTACGACAACCGGCTCGGCATGCTGAACCGCCACGGCGCCGACGGCTTCCGGCTCGGCCATGACGGCCTGCCCACCGCCACGAACCCCTACGCCAACGGCGACCTCCAGCACGCCTTCCGCATGCCGACCACCTGCCAGCTCAACGGCGAGCCCGCCCAGGACTGGCTGAACAGCCACATCCAGTTCAACCACGGCCGCAACGACGGATTCGTGGAGTCGGGCAGCGGCCCGGTCTCGATGGGCTACTGGGAGCAGGCCGACCAGCCGTTCTACTACTCACTGGCACAGGCGTTCCCGATCGCCGACCGCTACTTCTGCTCGGTGCTCGGCCAGACCTACCCGAACCGGCGCTACCTGATGGGCGCGACCTCCATCGGGCAGGTGGACGACACGCTGCCGAAAGAGAGCGACTACCCGGCGAACGGGACCATCTTCGACAAGCTCGATGCGCAGGGCATCACCTGGCGGGACTACTACACGACGCTGCCGACGACCCTGCTGTACCCGCAGTTGTACCTCAAGAACCACGGCACCAAGGTCATCCCGATCGCGCAGTTCTTCACCGACGCCGCAGCCGGCAACCTGCCCGGGTTCTGCATGGTCGAGCCTGACTACGGGAACCAGTCAGAGGAGAATCCGCAGAACATCGCGGTCGGGGAGCAGTTCGCCGCGCAGGTCATCAACGCGGTGATGGCCGGCCCCGGCTGGCCGGAGACGCTGCTGATCTGGAACTACGACGAGCACGGCGGCTATTACGACCACGTTCCGCCGCCGCCCGCGATCGCGCCCGACAACATCCCGCCCGCCGTGCCGGCCGGTCAGTCCGTCTACAACGGGTTCCGGCAGTACGGCTTCCGGGTGCCGTGCGCGGTGGTCTCGCCCTGGTCCCGGCCGCACTACGTGTCCCATCGGGTGTTCGACCACACCAGCGTCTGCGCGCTGGTGGAGGCCAAGTGGAACCTGCCGGCGCTGACCTACCGGGACGCCAACGCCAACAACATGCTGGACATGCTGGACCTGCGGCACCCGACGTTCCGCACCCCGCCGGCGCTGGCCCAGCCGCTGCTTGACGTCGACCCGGGCGCGCTCGCCTGCAGCACCTCAGGCCCGGGCACCATCCCGCCGCCGGGCTCGGTGACCCCGCCGCACGGTCGCCACAAGCCGCACCGTCACTAGCATTGGCCGTATGACGGGACGTGCGGAGATCGGGCGGTTCGGGATCTGGCGCAGCGCGAGCCTGGTGACGCCGGAGATCGCCGCCGGCATCGAGCGGCTCGGCTTCGGCGCGCTGTGGCTCGGCGGCTCGCCGGACGGGGACCTGGCCCAGGCCGAAGCCCTGCTGGACGCGACGACCACGCTGACGCTGGCGACCAGCATCGTGAACATGTGGAAGGACCAGGCTGGGCTGGTGGCGCGGTCGTATGCCCGGGTGCAGCAGCGCCACCCCGGCCGGTTCCTGCTTGGCGTGGGCGCGGGCCACCGCGAGGCAACGCAGCAATACGCCAATCCGTACGAAACCCTGGCCCGCTACACCGGCGAACTCCTGGACGGCGGCGTCCCGCGGGACGGCCTGGTGCTGGCCGCCCTGGGCCCGCGGGTGCTCCGCCTCGCCGGGGACCGGACCGCGGGCGCCATCCCCTACCTCGTGCCCCCCGAGCACACCGCCCAGGCACGTGCCCTGCTCGGCCCCGGGCCACTCCTCGCGCCCGAGCACAAGGTGGTGCTTGACACCGACCCGGCGCGGGCCCGAGCGCTCGGCCGGAGCCGGGTGCGCACTCCTTACCTAGGGCTGGTCAACTACACGAGCAACCTGCGCCGCCTGGGGTGGGCCGAGCAAGACCTGAGTGGCGGCGGCAGCGACGCGCTGATCGACGCGCTGGTCGCGCATGGCAGCCCGGCCGAGGTCGCCGCGCAGCTTGCCCGCCACCTCGACGCCGGCGCGGACCACGTCTGCATCCAGCTCATCACCGAAGAGGACGCCGACCCGCTGCCCGGTTACGCCCGGCTCGCGCCGGCACTTGGACTGTGATGTGAGCTCTTTCGTGCTCATCCCGGGGGCAGGCGGGACGGCCTGGTACTGGCACCGTGTGGTCCCGTTGCTGCGAGCGGCCGGGCATGAGGCGACCGCCGTGGACCTGCCTGGCGACGACGAGACCGCGGGCCTGCCCGAGTACGCCGGCCTTGTGGCCGACGCCATCAGCGGCCGCGATGGTGTGGTGCTGGTCGCCCAGTCGCTCGGCGGGTTCACCGCGCCGCTGGCCGCCGCGCGGGCCCCGGTAGCCGCCCTGGTTTTCGTGAACGCGATGATCCCGGTACCAGGGGAGACCCCGGGCGCCTGGTGGGGCAACACCGGATGGGAGCGGGCGCGCATCGCCGCGGCGCAGCGCGGTGGCTACGCGACCGAGTTCGACCTGGCCACCTACTTCCTCCACGACGTTCCGCCGGAGGTCGCCGCGGCCGGCGAGCCGTACCAGCGGCCCGAGGCGGACGTCGTGTTCGGGTCGGTCTGCGATTTTCCCGGATGGCCGGCCATCCCGGTCCGCGCCGTGGCCGGTTCCGGCGACAGGTTCTTTCCGGCGGCCTTCCAGCAGAAGCTGGCCACCGACCGGCTCGGCAGCGAGGCGGACCTGCTGCCCGGCGGCCACCTGATCGCGTTGTCCCAGCCTGCGGCGCTGGCAGACTACCTGCTCGGCGTGGTCTGAGCCGGTCAGCCGAGCGCCGCGGCGAGCGGCCCGGCGAATGCGATGACCAGCCCGGACGCGGAGGCCAGCACGAGCATCACGGTCACCAGCGCCAGGCCGTAGCGGGCACGTCGGCCGCGCCGAGGCGGGTCGAGCAGCCGGTGCACCCGCGCGCTGACCGCGCCGGACGTGACGGCGAGGGCAGGCGCAGGAACGGCCGCGCCGGTGCCCATTGCCAGCAGGGCGGCGACGAGGACCGGCCGGCCGGACCGGCGGGCCGCGGCGTCGTCGGCGCACAGCTCGGCCAGCCGGGCCACCTCGGCGGGCCCGCGGGTGAACACCGGCACGCCCGGGAAGCTGGCGGCCAAGCCCCGGCTCAGCGAGATGAGCAGATGATGGCGCCCGGCCAGGTGCGCCCGCTCGTGCGCGAGCACGGCGCCGAGCTGGGCGCGGTCGAGCACGGCGAGCGCGCCGCTGGTGAGCACGATGGCGGCGGGCCGCCCGGGCACGCAGTAAGCGGCCCGCTGCGGGACATCAAGCACGACCGCTGCCCCATCCCCCTTCGCTGGCAGCCGCCGGCCGGTGATCCTGGCCGCCTCCGCGTGTGCCCGGGTGCGCCGCCCCGCCCTTCGCATGGCGCGGCCGTACCGCCAGGCCAGCACGGCGGCGGTCAGCGTGGCCGCGGCCGCCGCGGCGCCCAGCGGCACCTCGAAGGCCGCGCTGCGGTACACCACCGGGGTGCACGCCCGGCCCGCGACCGAGCGGCACACCGCCTCGGCAAGCCGGGGCCAGCCCGCGATGGCCGCACCGGCCAGCAGCGCCACCGCCGCCCCGGCGCCGGCCAGCACGCTGGCCATTGCCGTCAGCCAGGCGGCCAGCCCGAGCCGGGCGCTGATGCCGTGTCTGGTCAGCCTGGACAGCAGCACCGGCACCGACCATGCCATGGCCAGCGCGTAGCCGAACACCAGCAGCGCCCCGCTCATTTCATGGCCCGCCCGCGGGTCAGCCGGCCCACCACGGTGCGCAGCACCTCGGACTCGGCCCCGCCCATCTGGGCGACGAAGTGGCTGAGCACCGCCTCGGTGTCCCCGCCGCCGTCCAGCGCCTCGCGCATCAGCCGGGCGCTGTACTCCTCGCGGCTGGCGGTCGCGGTGTACCGGTAGGCCTTGCCGTCCTTCTCCCGGGCGAGCCAGGCCTTACGGTGCAGGTTGTCCATGGTGCTCATCACGGTGGTGTACGCGATGGGCCGCTCGTGCCGCAGTTCGTCGAACAACTCGCGCACGGTCACCGGGCGGCCGTGATCCCACACCATGTGCATGATCACCGACTCCAGGTCGCCGAACCCGCGCATACCGCCTCCCGCGCCGCAGCAGCCAGGCTAGGCGCCCGCCGCTGCTCTCGAGCACTCTCCGCACCATGTTACTGTCTACGTACGTAGACCGTAGATAGCGAGGCTCCGTGCATGCGGCCGCACGGCGCCCAGCCACCAGCCGGTGGCCCGACGTGGGGAACGGTGCCGTGTCCAAGGGCAGCAGGAACAGGCAGCAGCAGGCCCGCGAGAAGATCGCGCAGGCCAGGGCCGCCGAGGCCAAACGCAAGCGGAAGCAGCGCTGGCTGGCCGCCGCCGGCGGGGCAGTGATCGTGGTCGCCGCCGCTGTCGGCATCACGCTCGCGGCCACCTCAGGCGGAACCTCAAGCAGCGGCACCGGGTCCGGCGGCACGCCCTCGCTGAAGCTTGCCGCGCTCAGCACGCTCGGCACGCTCAAGCCGGCCACGCCTTCGGGCCCGGCCGGGCCCGAAGGCGTGCCTATCCCCAGCGCTCCCCCGCTGACCGGCACCGCTACCAAGGCCACCGGCCAGAAGGTGGACGGCATCGGCTGCGACACCAGCGAGCAGGTGCTGTTCCACATCCACGCGCACCTGACCCTGTTCGTGAACGGCTCGCCCCGCCAGGTGCCCGCCGGCATCGGGATCCCCGACGCCAAGGCGCAGAACACCCCGCAGGGCCCGTTCATCGGCAGCGGTAAGTGCTTCTACTGGCTGCACACGCACGCCGCCGACGGCATCATCCACACCGAGTCGCCGGTCCACCGCACCTACACGCTGGGGAACTTCTTCGACGAGTGGGGCCAGCCGCTCGGCCCGGACCAGGCCGGACCGGCCAAGGGCCACGTCACGGCGCTCTACAACGGCAAGGTGTACCGGGGCAACCCGCGCGACATCCCGCTGAACAAGCACGCTCAGATTCAGTTGGAGGTCGGCACTCCCCTGGTCGCCCCCGAGTCGATCACCTGGCCCAGCGGCCTGTAGCCGGCGCCCGGGCAGTCACGGTGCCCCTCATAAGCTGGGCGGATGCCTTGGGGGATCCAGCGACAGCGCCGGCAGGCGGCGCGCCCGTTGCTGCCCCCGGGCACGCACCGCCTGGCCGCCCTGCTGGTGGCCGGGTGCGTGGCGGTGACGACCTGCCTCGCGCTGGCGTTCGGCCACCAGGCACGCGCCGACCGGTTTGATGCGGTCGTGGACGCCCGGATCCGGGCTGCCCTGGGCAGCTACCACGGGCCGCTGCACCTGCTGACCCGGCTGGGCGGCCTGTTCTCGGTAGCCGAGCTGACGGCCGCGCTGGTGCTGGCCTGCCTGGTCACGCGCTGGTGGCGCGGAGCCGCGCTGGCGGGCCTGGCCGTGCCCGCGGCGGTGGCGCTGACCGAGCTCGGACTCAAGCCCCTCGTCGGGCGGAGCATCGGTGGCTACCCCAGCTTTCCCAGCGGGCACGCCACCGCCATGTTCGCGCTCGCTGCCACCTGCGCGGTACTGCTCGCCAACCCGCCGCGCCCGCGGCTGCCCCGCGCGGTGCGGCTGCTGCTGCTGGCGGGCGCCGTACTCGTCGCGGCCGCGGTGCCCGTCGGCATGGTGGCCCTGGGCTTCCACTACTTCACCGACATCGTGGCCGGAGTCGGCCGTCGGCACCGGGACGGTGCTGCTGATCGCGCTCCTCATCGACCTGGCCCGCCCGGCTACCCGGGCCCCGCACGGCATGGCTGCCGAGGATAAGGCAGCGCTGAGCGCCGGTCGTTTACCGTGACAGTGGCGGCTGTAAAAAATTCGCCGATTGCGCGAACCGGTTGCCGCCAGCACGCAATAGAGAAGCAATGGACGACGATGCGCTGATCGCCGCCGTGGCCCGCCGTGACGACACCGCGCTCCGCGAGCTGTTCTCCCGGCATGCGCCCTGGCTGGCCGCCCGGCTGCGCGGCGTGCTGCCGGCCGCCGAGGTCGAGGACGTGCTGCAGGAGACGTTCCTCGCGGTCTGGCGCGGTGCGGCCGGCTACCGGCCGCAGGGCTCGGCGGGCGGCTGGCTCTGGGGCATCGCCCGGCGGCAGGCTGCCCTGTGGCTGCGCCGCCGCGGGCCGGCCGAGCTGCTGCTGCCGGCCCTCCTCGCCGCCGATGGCCAGCATCCGGGTGACCCGGCGGAGGCGGCGTTGTCCCGTGCCGAGCTGGCCAGGGCCGTCAGCGCCCTGGGCCCTGAGGGCGGCCCGGCGCGCGAGATCTGGCGGCTGATGTACGTCGAAGACAGGAGCGTGGCCGAGGTGGCGGAGCTGATGGGGGTCCCGGCGGGCACGGTGAAGAGCCGCGCGCACCGGGCCAGGCGGCTCATGCGGGCGGCCCTGCGGCACCACGAGCCGGTGCGGGAGGGAGGCGGGCGATGATCGGTGGTGACGACCTGACCGGCGGGTACCACGACAGGGGCCCGGCCCCCGGTGACGTTGACCTGGACCGGGTGTGGCTGGGCGTGGCCGCGCAGGTGTGGCGCCGCCAGCCTGGGCCGGCCGAGCGGGCGGCCGGGCGGCTGCTGCGCTCCCCTGGCCTGGCCCGGGCACTGGTGACCACGCCGTCGCTGCTGCTCGGCTGGGTGATCGCCACGGTGGTGATACTGATTGCGGGTGTCGGGCTCACGCTGAGCACAGGGACGCCATGGGTGGCCCTGCTCGCGCCGGCGGTCGCGGCCGCGGGCATCGCCTACGCCTACGGGCCGGGCATCGACCCCGCCTGGGAACTGTCCCAGAGCATGGCGGTCAGCGACCGGATGGTGCTGCTGGTCCGCGCGCTCGCGGTGTTCGGCCTGAACTCGGCCCTCGGGCTCGCCGCCTCGGCCGCGTCGGGGGCCGCGGCCGCGGTCACGTTCGGCTGGCTGGTGCCGATGACCGCGATGTGCGCGCTGGCGCTCGCCGCGGCGACGGTCACCCGGTCGCCGAACGTCGGCGTGGCGGCAGGCTCCGCTGGCTGGCTGATCGCGGTCCTGGCCGGCCAGGCCGCCGAAGGGCGGTTCACCGCCGCCATCACCGACTCCTTCTTCGTCCTCCCCTACCTGGCATTCGCGGCCTGCTGCGCCGCGGTCGTGTTGTTCGCGACGCGGACCCCGAGAGGAACCTCATGAACGTCGAGCTCACCGAGCTGACTCGCAAGTTCGGCCACACGCAGGCCGTTTCTGGGGTGACCCTGGAGGCCGGCCCCGGCGTGTTCGGGCTGCTGGGCCCGAACGGGGCGGGCAAGACCTCGCTGCTGCGGATGATGGCCACCGTACTGCCGCCCACCTCGGGCACGCTGCGCCTGCTCGGCCGCGATCCCGGTGGCTACGGCCCGCGGCGGGAGATCCGGCGCCGGCTCGGGTACCTGCCACAGAACCTCGGCTACTACCCGGGCTTCACCGTGGTCGACTTCGTGGAGTACTTCGCGCTGCTCAAGGACATGCCGCCCGGGCAGGTGCCGCGCGCCGTGGCGACCGCCATCGAGCAGGTGGGCCTGGGCGACAAGGCCCGCGCCAAGCTGCGCACCCTGTCCGGCGGGATGCTGCGCCGGGTGGGGATCGCCCAGGCGATCGTGAACCAGCCGGAACTGCTGCTGCTCGACGAGCCGACCGCCGGCCTCGACCCCGAGCAGCGGGTGGCGTTCCGAGCCCTGCTGCGCGAGTTCGGCGAGCGCGCCACGGTGATCGTCAGCACGCACCTGGTCGAGGACGTCGCCGCCGCGTGTACCGAGGTGACGCTGATGGACTCCGGCCGGATCGTGTTCCACGGCACCCCGGACGAGCTGATCGTCCGGGGCCAGGGGCACGGCGTCGGAGATGCGCCGCTGGAGCGCGGGTACAGCGCGGTACTGGCGGCGGCGCGGTCATGACCCTTACCAGCGCCCCGGTCCGGTCCACGCCTCGCCAAGCACCCCAGGCGGCGCCGCGGAACCTGGCGCGGCTGCTCTGGGTGGAACTGCGGCACAACGCGATGCCGCTGGTCCTGCCGCTGATCGCTGTGCTCCTCTGGTTCGACTCCTACCGCATCGCGGCGACCCTGCCCCCGCTGTGGGTCATGCGCCTGTTCTACATCCTGGGGCAGGGCCATGCCCTGCTCGACTTCGCGCCGTTCGTGGCCGGCGTGGCCGCCTGGATGGGCTCGCGGGACGGCCGGCGTGACACAGGCGACCTGGTGACGGCCACGGTCCGGCCGCGCTGGGAGGCCCAGCTGGCCACCTGGGCCGCGACCGTCGTGTGGGCGGTGGGCGCCTACCTGGTGTTCATGGCGGTGATGCTGTATCTCCTCGGCCGCGTCGTCGCCTGGGGCGGGCTGCCGTGGTGGTCGATCGCGGTGGACGGCGCGGGCGTGGCCGCGGTCGCCTCCGTGGGGTTCGCCGCCGGTGCCCGGTTCCCCGGCCGGTTCATCGCACCGGTGACAGCGTTCGGCACGGTGCTGGCCATGGGGTTGTCGTCGCAGACCGGGTTCGGCGCCAACAGCGGCTGGGCGCTGATCCTGCCCACCATGTCGAACGGTAACTTCGGGCAGGACGCCGGGATCTTCTATCAGTGGCTGCCGGACCTCCCGATCGCCCGGGTGATCTTCTTCACCGGGATCGCAGCGGCAGCGGTGGGCCTGCTCGGGCTGTCACCGGCCGCCGGGGGGCCGCGGCTGCGGCGCTCGGCCGCGGTAATCACCGCGACCGGGGCGGCGGCGACCGTGGCCGCGATCGTCCTGGCCGTGTCCGCTCACATGGGACCGTACGGCGCGGTCATCCCTGCGCTGCACGACGCGGCCAGCGACAAGCCGATCCCGTACACGCCGACCTGCCGCGATGCCGGGATCCCGGTCTGCGTGCAGCCGGCCTACCGGCCCTACCTGGGGGACCTCGCCGCCGCGGTCGGGCCGGTGGCCAGCGAGGTCGCCGGGCTGCCCGGCGCGCCGGTCCGCGCCACCCAGACCGCCGCGCTGTTCGCCGCCGACCAGGAGCATCCGGTCCAGGGCTGGGTGGGCCAGGTCGTCACGCTCGGCGGCAGCCCCGCGGTGCTGTCCATGCCCACCGGTGCAATCGCTCTGCCGGGCTCCTTCGGGTCGCACGACGCCGCGTTCGTCGACCAGATCAAGGTCGAGGCCGTGCACGCGTTCGCTGTCACCGGAAGCGCTTTCGGCAACCCGGCCCAGGCGGCCGTCGAGGCGGCGCTGCTCCAGCACGCCGGGATTCCGCTGGCCGCGCAGCCGAACGCGCTGGGCGACAGCCCATGGCCGCTTAAGAACGGGGGGCCGAGGTCGGCGGGCGCGTATCCGCCGCCGATCGCCGCCGCCGCGCAGCGGTTCGGCGCACTGCCGGCCACCGCCCGCCATGCCTGGCTCGCCACCCACCTGGGCGCGCTGCGGGCCGGCCAGATCTCCCTGGGACAACTGCCATGACCGCCGCCGGGGTGCACCGGGCCGCACCCGGAGCCGTGCCCGTCCCGGCGGCCCGCCCTGGCCCGGCGTGGCTGCGGCTGGCGTGGCTGTACCTGGTCAGCCGCCGGGCCCCGACCGCGCTGGCACTGCTGGCCGGGTGCGGCGCGCTGCTCTGGGTGGCGCTGCACTGGCACTGGAGCGTGTCCGGCGGGCCAGCCGCGCAGGTGCTGTTCCCGCTGCTGACCGAGGCCGGGGCCGCCGCGGTCATCGCGGCGACCACCTACGGCCCGTTCGGCGAGCCGGAGCGGGCCACCGGCCGCTGGCTGCCGTACCTCAGGCTGGGCGCGACCGTGGCGCTGACCGCGGCGGCGATCGGCGCGCTGGCCCTCGGATCCACCGGGGGCGAACTGCCCGGCGGGTTCGCCGCCATGGCCCGTAACGTCGCCGGGATCACCGGAGTCGGCCTGCTGTGCGCGATCGTGCTCGGCGGGATGCTGGCCTGGACCGGGCCCATGGCCTACTGGGTGCTCGCCGAAGCCGCACTGGCCAACGGGCTGACGACGCCGTGGATCTGGCCCGCCAGGCCGCCACTGGACCGCGGCGGGGCGATCTGCGCCTACCTGGTCTTCGTCACCGGACTGGTGCTGATCACGGTACGCGGGGTCCGTGAGTCCGTGCGTGACACCACCACCTAGCCGCGGCGGCCGGGGCGCTAGCTGTACTCGGATCGGCCAAGGCCCCGTGACGAAGGAACGGGGCCTTGAGCCATCGGGGGGTTCTAGGGGGGTCGCTCCCCCAGGCCAGCACTGGACAGGCCGGTCGGGTTGATCTCGGGCAGCATCCCGGAGGCGGCCACCGCGCGCGCCGAGGGCCGGAGCAGGGTGAGCACCTCCTCGGCGCCATGCTCGCCGAGCGGCGCCAGCCCGCCGCTCCAGGCCCGCTCGTCGGTGCTCGCCTCGACCGAGTCAAGCACCGTGCGGCCCGCCGCGGTGAGCGCGGCGTCGGGCCCGGCGGTGAGCAGCCCGCGGTCGCGGAGTGCGTCCGCCGCGCCCGCCCAGTCCTCGTCGGTCCAGCCGCTGCGGGCACGCTGGAGCACCGCCCGCGGTATGTGCCCGGACGCGGACTGCAGCAGGTGTGCCTGCAGCCCGGTGATGCCCTCGGTGACCAGGGCCGCGATGTGCCCGTCGCCGCGGTGCTCCCGCAGCGTGGTGGCCAGTTGCCAGAGCCTGCCCAGCGGATCGCCGGGCAGTTCCAGTGCCGCGTTGGCCGCCCCCAGCGGCCGGCCGGTCGGGTCCGCGGCGGCGGCCACCGGGCTGAGCAGCGCGGCCGCCTGCCCGCAGGCCTCCGGGTCCGCGCCCGCGTCCCGCAGTGCGGCGGCGCTGACCGCGGCGCGCGCCTGCAGGCACGCCTGCGGCGTGGTGCGCGACCACGCCTCGGGCAGCGCGCGGGCGACCGTGCCCGGGTGGAACCCGGCGAACATGGCCACGACCGGGGCGGCGGGGACCGGCCCGAGCGGCGCGGCGCGCCACGCGAAGTAGGTCATCCAGAAGCCCTTGAGCCCCTGAGCTATCCCCGCGGACCGGACCTCGGGAGCGAAGTAGGTGACGTCGTGCAGTGTTTCAAGTACGGCCCACAGGCGGCGGGCGGGATGCGTGGACACGCGCGGAGTCTAACCCGCGGCCGCTACGCCGGCGTGAGGCGCTGGTACATGATGTGCAGCCCGACATAGCCGTCGGCCGGGTGCCGGAAGCCTTCCGGGATTGTCGCCAGGATCTGCATGCCCAACGACTGCCACAGCCGTACCGCCCGGACGTTGCTCTCGGCCACCGCGTTGAACTGCATGGCCCGGAAGCCCTCGGCCCGCGCCCGGTCCAGCACATACTCCCCCAGCGCCCGGCCCGCGCCGCGCCCGGCGTGGCGCGGGTCGACCATGAAGCTCGCGGTCGCGACGTGCGCTCCGGGCCCACCCTGGTTCGGGCCGCACTCGGCGGTGCCGAGCAGGGCCCCGCTCGGGCCGGTGGCGACAACCGTGAAGCCGGATTCTTGGCCATGCCGGAACCATCCTGCCCGGGCGTCCTCCTCGCTGGTCTTCGTGTCCCACGAGAAGGTCTCGCCCGCTACCACGATCTCCCGCATGAACGCCCACATCGCCGGCCAGTCCTCCGGTCCCGCGTCCCTGATCGAAATCGCGCCTGATGCGCTCACGCCGGCACCTCGCCCTTCCGGCTGACGCGCCGGGCCGGGGCGCTCAGCCCGCGGTGATCTCCGGCGGCGGCGCCGAGCCCGCGATCTGCGCCTTGAGCGCGGCGAGTTCGGAGTCCACCTGTGCGTTGGACCCGGCCTCGTCGAGCTCCTTCTGGATGTCGTCGGTGTCCCCGCCGACGTCTTCGAGCACGCCGGACTGCAGCAGCTCGTCCACGGCCTCGGCGTGGGCCTGCATGTTGGCGATCTTGTCCTGGGCCCGCTGGATGTCCGCGCCGGTGTCGCCGAAGGACTTGGAGATGCCCGCGGCGGTCTCGCCGATCGAGCTCTGCGCCTGCGCCGCACTGTACTGCGCCTTCAGCACCTCCTTCTGGGTGCGGAAGGTGTTCACCCGCTGCTGCAGCGCCGCCAGGGTGTGCTCCAGCTTCTCCTGCTCCTCGCCGAGTTGCTGGCGCTGCGGCTCCATGCCGTCGATCTGGGACTGCGCCGCCGCCTTGCGGGACAGGGCCTCCCTGGCCAGGTCCTCCTTGCCCTGGGCGAGCGCCACCTTGGCCTGGTCCTGGAGATGGTCCACCGTATGCTGGAGCTGCTGCTCCTGCAGTTCGATCTGCTTGCGGGACGCGGTGATCGACACCAGGCCACGCTTGACCTGGTTGATCTGGTCGAGCATCTGCTCGTAGGACAGGTCGAGCATCTCGTCAGGCTTCTCGGCGGCGTCGAGCGCCTTGTTGGCCTTGGCCTGGAGGATGGTGTGCGCCCGCTGGAAGAGGCCCATGCCGATGTGCTCCTCGTCATCGAAGGCGGAGCCGCCCGGTTCCGCCGCCGCGCCGGCCCCGGGCCGGCGCCCGGCCGCCATGGCCGGCCCGGATACCCCGAAGGCTACCGCCGTGCCGCCCCCGGCATGCGCGTGGCGCCATCCTCCGCCGACCGTCAACGCAGAGTTGACGAAACCCTACCGTCAACCTAGAGTTGACCCATGACGCAGCCAACCCCCATGACCGGCCAGGTACGGCTCGACGACCTCATCGAGGGCATCAAGAAGGTGCACGCCGACCCGCTCGAACAGCTCACCGACGCCGTCCTCGCCGCCGACCACCTCGGCGACGTGGCAGACCACCTGATCGGCCACTTCGTGGACCAGGCGCGGCGCTCGGGCGCCTCCTGGACCGACATCGGCCGGAGCATGGGCGTCACCAAGCAGGCCGCGCAGAAACGCTTCGTGCCCAAGGACCCCAGCCAGGTGCCCGATCTCGACGCCAGCCAGGGCTTCACCAGGTTCACGCCGCGGGCCAGGAACTCCGTGATGGCCGCGCAGAACGAGGCCCGCGCGGGCGGCCACGACCAGATCGAGCCGGCCCACCTGGTGCTCGGGCTTCTCGTCGACCCGGACGCGCTCGCGGCCAAGGCGATCGTCGCGCAGGGCGTGACCCTGGACGCGGTCCGGCAGGCGGTGACCGCTGGCCTCCCGCCCCCGGCCGCCGAGGTGCCCGCCCTTATCCCGTTCAGCCCGCAGGCACGTAAGGCACTGGAACTCACGTTCCGTGAGGCCCTGCGTATGGGCCATAACTACATCGGGACCGAGCACATACTTCTCGCCGTGCTGGAACAGGAGGATGGCGAGGGCGTGCTGACCGGTCTCGGCATCGGCAAGGACGCCACGGCGGCCCAGGTGACGGCCGCGCTGGCCGCCGTTAAGGCCACCCAGTAGTGCAGCCGCTCGCCTCCGATGCCAAGGCCCGCACCGGCCGCTTGTGCGTGGCACCGCCCCGGGGCTGGTGTACTGACAGGGTGACCCAGATCCACAGCGAGCAGGCCGGTTTCCCGGCGGACATGGGGGCAAGGAACTAGCGGTACCACCCGCGCCCCCGGGCGGGGCGGTGGGTGCAGCGGCAGAGCAGTGGAGGCGTGGCGTGCCCATCGGCGAGACCCTGGCGCAAGCGCGGCACCAGGCGGGCCTGACCCTGGCCCAGGTCAGCAAGCGAACCCGGATCCGGGAAACGATCATCAGGAAGATCGAGGCGGACGACTTCTCCGAGTGTGGCGGCGACTTCTACACCCGGGGTCATATCCGCGCCATTGCGAAGGCCGTCGGAACCGACCCCGAGCCGCTGATCGAGGACTACGACACAGACCACCGGGCGACCGGCCCGATGGCCACGGTCAGCCTGGACGAGTTGCTGGCCACCTCGGCCCCGCAGCACCGCCGGCCGGACCTGCCCGGGGCCTGGGCCCGGGTGACCGCCGCCAGCGCACCGGTAGCCCGCAAGGCAAGCGCGAGCGCGGGCGCGGTCCGGGGCCGGATGGCATCGCGGCGCAGGCCGGAGTGGCGCACGGCGCGCTGGGCGGTATTCGTGTGCCTGGCGCTCGTGGTGGTGGCACTCGGCTTTGCCGCGCTGCACGTGCTGGCTGGGCCGCCCGCGGCTGCCCCGTCCGCCGCGGGGAAGCACGCGGCGACTGGCCATAACGACGGCCATGGCCAGCCTGGCCCGGCCGCGAAGTCCAGCCACCGGGCGGCACCGTCCCCGGCAGCGAAGGCCAGTCATACGGCGGCGCCGTCCCCGGCGCAGTCGCAGCCCGCGCAGTCACTCGCCCCGGTCCAGGCGACGGCGTTCGGCCCGAACGGCGGCGACAACCCCCAGCTGGCCCACCTGGTTCTCGGCGGCGGCCACTCGGCCGGCTGGCACACCGACTGGTACAACTCGGCCCGGTTCGGGAACCTGTACCCGGGCACGGGCCTGCTGCTGAAAATGGGCCGGACGGTGACGATCACCGGCGCGCAGATCGACCTCGGCGGCGCCACCGGTGCCAGCCTCCAGTTGCGTGTCGGCGATACGGCCACCATGGCCGGGCTGCAGCCGGTGGCGGACGCGTCCGGTGCGAGCGGGGTGGTGCGGCTCAGCCCTGCCAGCCCGGCCCGCGGCCGCTACGTGCTCGTCTGGTTCACCCGGCTGCCCACCGACTCGTCCGGCACCTTCCAGGCCAGCGTCCATGGCCTGGCGCTGCAAGGGCACGGCTGACCATCAGGTAGCTCGTCAGCGCTCCGGCGCCCGGGCCCCGGGCGCGAAGTCCGGCATGCTGGCCAGCTGGGCGTAGTCGTAGGCCGCTTCCGGCCTGGCGCGCACCGCCGCGTCCAGCTTCTTGGCGTCCTCGCCGATCAGGATCCGCCAGGCTCCGGAGCGCACTCCGTCCAGGATGATGGCCGCCGCGTCGGCCGCGCTGAGCGGCGCCTTGTCCCTGAAGTCGGCGTTCGCCTGCGCCAGCAACTGGCGCAGATCATCGGGTGACGCTCCCTCGGGCGCCATCTCCGCCGGGATCAGCTCGGTCACCTGGGCGTCGCTCATCCGCTCCGGCTCTGGCAGCCCATGCGCGCGGAGGGAGTTCGCGACGATGTCCGTGCCCACGTGCCCGGGCATCACCACGGCGACCCGGACCTGCGGCGCGTTGCTGCGCAGGTCCTCGATAAGGGCCTCGGAGAAGCCCTTCACGGCGAACTTGGCGGTGCTGTACGCACTGTTCGGCATGCCAGGCCCCAGCGTCGCCCAGAAGCCGTTCACGCTGCTGGTGTTGACCAGGACGCCGTCTCCGCTCGCGATGAGCAGCGGCAGGAACGCGCGGGCGCAGTAGTACACGCCCCACCAGTCGATGGCGAACGTGCGCTCCCAGTCTTCCCGGCTGTCTCTGACGAAGCTGCCGGAGCCGCCGATGCCCGCGTTGCTGAAGACCAGGTCGACGTGGTCGCTGGCGTGCTGCTCCAGCAGTTCATCGCGGAACCGCAGGACCTGAGCCTCGTCGGACACGTCACAGGCGTGATCGGTGACCCGGGTGCCGGGCGGGGCATCCGCCCGGGCGATGGCCGCGGCGGCGGCGACCGAGTCCGCGTTCAGGTCGCAGGCCGCGACCGAGCATCCCTGCGCCGCCAACTGGCGGGCGAGTTCGCGGCCCATGCCCGAGCCGCCGCCGGTCACCACCGCGAGCTTGGCCTCGAATGAGTCCACGGCCTGGACCTCCTGCCGGTCGGTGACTCCGCCGCCACGCCGGCACGGAGGCGCACCGTGCCTCGCCTCCCGACTGATACGGCTACGCCTATCAGACTCCCGGCCGGGTGGGCGGTCAAGCAGCGGCGCGACTGCCTGGGCCCGGGCCACCGCTGCTGCGGCCGGCCAGGGCCCCGGCCCGCGGGCGGTTCACTCCGGCCTCGGGTCCCAGCGGAAGCGCCGGACCGCCACGAGGGCGCCGACCGCGCCCCAGGCCGCCAGGATGGCCAGCTCCCGCCAGTCGGCGCCGGTGTGCCGGGACAGCGGCCCGGTCAGCGCCTCGTTGAACGGCCGGACCGGAAGCCAGCCCGCTACCCGGTTGAGCAGCGCCGAGTGGATCGGCATGTAGGTACCGGACAGGAACAGCAGCGGGAACAGCACGAGCTGCGCGACCGCCGGGGCGGCGTCGGCGTTGGAGATCACCGAGGCCACCGCGACCCCCAGCGCGCAGAAGCTGGCGGCACCGAGGACCAGCGTCAGCGCGATCGCGGGCCAGTGCGAAGGGAACGGCACCCCGTACAGGCGCCCGACGCCGACGATCAGCGCGATGTCGGCGAGGCTCACCAGCACGCAGTGCGCGAGCAGCCCGATGAAATAGGTCCATGCGGGCAGCGGCGTGGCACGGATCCGCTTGAGAATCCCGTTCTGCCGCCGGGCCGCGAGTGCGACCGCGAGCTGCCCGTAACACGAGCCGAGCACGCACAGCGCGGCGATCGTCGGGACGTAGTACTGCAGCGCCGACAGGCCGCCGAAGTACGAGCTCTTCCCCACGCCGCCGAACAGGGCACCCATGATGCCCACGAACAGGACGGGGAAGACGAATGTGAAAACGGCGCTCTGCGGGTTGCGCCAGAACGACAGCTGCTCGTACCTGACCTGGTGGATCACCAGGCCCAGGGGGTGACGACGGCGCAGCCGCCTGCCGGTGAGCGTGGCGGTGGTCATCGTGGGCTCCTCTCCGCTGCGCCGGACGGCGCGCCGTCCTGGGTCAGCCGCAGGTAGATGTCCTCGAGGCTGGGCCGGTCCACGGTGAGCCCGGCCAGCGTAATGTCACGATGAACGGCCCAGCTGGTCAGCCGGTGCAATTCCTCGGTCGGGCTGGCGGTCTCGATCACCACCGCACCGTTGTGCATGCCGGCAGGTACCGGAAGCCCGGCGACCGGAAAGCCAGGCGGCAGCGTGAAGGTGATGCGTGCCCGTTCCGCATCGCGCCCGCCGAGGCCGGCCGGGGGCCCCTCGGCCACGACGGCGCCGTTGTTGAGCAGCACCACCCGGTCGGCGAGCGCCTGCGCCTCGGCCATGTCGTGTGTGGTCAGCAGGATCGTGGTCCCGGACGCGCGCAGCGCCCGGATCAGGTCCCAGGCACCGCGGCGCGCGGCAGGGTCGAACCCGGTCGTCGGCTCGTCCAGGTACAGCAGTTCCGGATCGCCGACCAGGCCGAGGGCGAGGTCCAGGCGGCGCTTCTGGCCGCCGGACAGGGCCCTGACCTTGCGCCGCTCCAGCCCGGCGAGGCCAACCAGGCCGATGACCTCGGGCACGGGCCTGGGGGCCTGGTAGTAGCCGGCCTGGCGGGCGATCGTCTCGCGCACCGTCAGGTAGGGCTCGACAGCGATGTCCTGCAGGACCAGCCCGGTCCGCTCGCGCAGCTCACGCATGGCTGCCTTGGCGCCTGGATCGCGGCCGAGCACGGCGACGGCGCCGCCGTCGCGGGCCCGGAACCCCTCCAGGATCTCCAGCGTCGTGGTCTTGCCCGCACCGTTCGGCCCGAGCAGGGCGACGATCTCGCCGCTGCGGACGCAGAAGCTGACGTCCCGCACGGCGTGCACGGAGCCGTAGCTCTTGCGCAGCCCGGCCACGGCGATGGCAGCCGATTTGTTCTGGGTGACGGTCGCGGCAGGTGCCGCCTCATCGGTCAGTTCCGGGTGCACTGGACCTCCACGGTCAGGTCGAGGTAGCGGGCGGCCAGGCCGCGCGCCGCGGTGATCCCGAACTCGGTCCGGTCGATGCGGGCCGTGGCGCGGGCGGTGAAGGAGCCGCGGGACACCTCGCAGCGGCTGACGGTGAGCGTGACCGGCCGGGTCGTGCCGCGCACCGTCAGCGTTCCGGTCAGGACGTGCTGGCCTGGGGGGGCGACCCCCCTGGAACCCCCCGATGGCTCAAGGCCCCATTCCTTCGTCACGTGGCCTTGGCCCTGCTGGCCCTGGGGGGCGACCCGGTCCGACCGGAAGGTCATCACCGGGTGCCCGGCCGGGTCGAGGAACCGCGGGGACAGCACGCTGCGATCGCGCTGGCGGCTCTTGGTGCGGAAGCTCGCGGTCTCGATCTCGGCGTGGATGGCGGACGCCGCGACCGGGTCGGCGACGTCCGCGGTGCCGCCGCGGATGGCGAGGCTGCCCTTGACCCGCCCGAGCCCGAACAGGTGCCGGGTGGCGAACGTGACGCGGGAGCGGTCCGGGTCGATGTCGTAGTGGCCTGGCTGGGGTGTGGTCGCGATGAACGCTGGTTTGGTTTGCATGTTCCCCAGTGCAGCCCGGCGGCCGTGCACCGGGGCAGGGCCGCCGGTCTGGTCCTGCCGCGACGAAAGGAGGCCGCGCCGGGACGGCATGCGACTTTAGTAGGTTCCCTGGCCGGCCGAAGGTATCGCGGGCCCCGGTGGCGGCAGTGCGATGTCATAGCGTGAGCAGCATGAGCACCCGATCATGCGTCCCGCGGAACCGCGTGGCGGTGGACGTGGGCCTCGCGTGCTTCTTCGTGCTGCTCGACACCACTGTCACGCTGGCGGGCGCCTCCTGGTGGCCGGCCCATCCGGGCAAGCTCGCCTGGGCCATGCTGGCGCTGCAGGCCCTCGCGGATGCCTCGCTCGTGGCCCGGCGGCGGGCGCCGATGCTCGTCATCGCCATCCTGACCGGGTTCACGCTCGCGATCTCGCTGCTGATCTCTCCGGTGGGGGCCCTGACACCCGCGCATGCCGGGAACGTGTGGGCACCCTACGGGACCGTCCTGGCCGCGTACGGGCCGTTCTACTACCGCAAGGACCGGCGCGCCGCGTTCGCTGCCGTGGGCATGATGACGCTCATCGTGGCCAGGGTCTGGGATCCGTCGGTGGCCGTGATCACGACGGCCGTGCTGCGGACGGCTGTCGGGCCGCTGCTTGCCCTCTACTTCAGCGCGCGGCATGAGGTGCTCCGGGGACTACGGGACCGGGCCGAGCGCGCCGAGCGGGAGCGGCACCTGCTTGCCGAGCAGGCACGGGCGGAGGAACGCGCCCGGCTGGCGGGCGAGATGCACGATGTCGTGACCCACCGGGTGAGCCTGATGGTGCTGCAAGCGGGAGCGCTCGGCATCACCGCGACCGATGCGGCAACCCGGCAGGCCGCCGGGGAACTCCGCGCCGCGGGCGTTCAGGCCCTGGATGAGCTGCGCGACCTGGTCGGCATCCTGCGGACGGAGCCCGAGGACGATCAGGCACCTGCCACCTCGGGGCTGGCCGAACTGGTCGCCGAATCGACCGCCGTCGGCACGCCCGCCGAACTGGTCGAGCAGGGCGACCCCGCGCTTGCCTCCCCGGTGGTCGGGCGCACCGCCTACCGGATCGTGCGCGAGGCGCTGACGAACGTGCGCAAGCACGCACCGGGCGCGCAGGTGGTCGTCCGGGTCAGCTACGACGAGTCGCAGGTGCGGGTGAGCGTCCGCAACACCGCGGCCGCCGCCCCGCCGGACAGGAGCCTGGCCGCGACCGGCTCCGGTGTCGGCCTGGCCGGCCTGCGCCAGCGCATCGAACTGGTGCACGGCACGCTGCGCGCCGCCGGCACGCCGGACGGCGGGTTCTGCCTGGAGGCGACCATGCCGTCGTACGTGCCGACGGCAGAGCCGGCGGTATGAGCGGCATGATCAGGGTGGTCGTCGTCGACGACGAGCCGATGGTGTGCGCGCACCTGCGCACGATCCTCGGCTCCGCGCCTGACATCGAGGTCGTGGACGAGGCGCACGACGGCGCGGCGGGCGTGGCGGCCGTGGTCGCCAGCCGGCCGGATGTCGTGCTCATGGACCTGCGCATGCCCGTGCTCGACGGGATCGCCGCTATCGAGCGGATCGTCAAGCTCGGCGATCCGCCGGTCGTGGTGGTGCTGACCACCTTCGACGCCGACCAGTACGTGCTGCGCGCGCTGCGGGCCGGAGCGGCCGGGTTCCTGGTCAAGTCCACGCCGCCGGAGGACCTGATCGGGCTGGTGCGGGTGGCGGCCGAGGGGCACACGGTGCTCTCCCCCGCCGCTGCCCGGCGGCTGATCGCCGCTTCCGCCGACAGCCAGCCGGCCAGGGAAAGGGCCCGCAAGCTGGCCGGCTCGCTGACCGAGCGCGAGGTGGAGGTGCTCGCCTGCCTGGGCGAGGGACTGTCCAATGCCCAGATCGCGGCCCGGCTCTTTCTCTCCGAGGCAACGGTCAAGGGCTACGTGTCCCGGATGCTGGACAAGCTCGGCCTCGAAAACCGGACCCAGGCCGGCCTGCTGGCGCACGATGCGGGCCTCACCAGCCAATAGCGGCAGTCGGAACGTTCTGGCCCAGGGAGCACGCTCCTTCCGTTTGACCCCAAAATTCCGTAAACACCGACCCATGGCTCTAGAGTGACGGGGGTGCAAGGGCGCCGGAGAGGCAGCGGTCGCCTTCTGGCGCAGCGGCGGCACGTCACCGGTTGGCTGCGATGTGCCAACACGTCCGAGGGGGAATGATGGTGACCGCGGTTGTTGCTCTGCGGAGCGTGGTGAGCCCGGCGCCGCGCAGCACCTGGCAGGCGGTCTTCGACCAGGATGCCGAGGCGGTCCCTTACCAGTCACCGCAGTGGACGGACGCGCTGTGCCGCAGCGCTCATCGCCGGGATGTCAGCAGGCTGTACACGTTCGACGACGGCACGCAGATGGTCCTGCCAATGATCGCGCTCCCCTGGGTCCCGGCCACCCTGGACCTGGCCGGGTCGATGCCGTGGGGCTGGGGCATCGGCGGCATGGTGAGCACGTCACCGGTGGGGGCGGAGCACATCCGCGCGGTCGTCGACGACCTGACCACCCGCGCGCGGTACCTGCGGTTGAGCATCCGCCCGAATCCCCGGGCCGGCGACGTCTGGAAGGCGGCGATGCCATCCGGGGCCCGCAGGGTCGCCCGGCTGGCGCACGCCATCGACCTGGACGGCGGGTTCGACGCCGTCTGGCACAACAAGTTCTCCTCCTCCACCCGCAAGTACGTGACCAGGGCGGAGCAGGCGGGCGTGGTGGTCGAGCGTGACGACCAGGGCCGGCTGGTCCCGGCGTACTACGAACTGTTCCGCGAGGCGACCCGGCGGTGGGCCGCGCAGCAGCACGAGCCGCTGCTGCTGGCCCGGCTACGCGGCTACCGGCGGGACCCGGAGCAGAAGTTCGCCACCATCGCGCAGACCCTGCAGGACGCCTGCAAAATCTACGTCGCCTACGTCAACGGCCAGCCAGCGGCAGCCTGCCTCATCCTCAGTTACCACAACGCGAACGCCGCCCGGGTCGTCCTGGACCGGGAGCGGGTCGGCAAGAGCGGTGCCCCCGACCTGATGATGAAGTGCGCGATCGAGGACGCCTGCAAGGCCGGATGCCGGTACTTCCACCAGGGCGAATCCGGGACGTCGAAGGGCATCGCCGACTTCAAGCGGCGAGTCGGCGGAACGGCCTATGAGTACGAGGAGTACTACCTGGAACGTCTCCCCGTCACCGCCTTCGATCACGCCGTGCGCACCGGGGTCAAGAAGCTCATCCACTTCAAGGACTGAGCCGCGCGCTGGCCACTGCCCTGCCCGGGTGAGACGATGGGCTGGTGAGCGCCACCGGAGACAGCCCGCTACAGCAGCTCGGTGCGGCCTGGCACGCTGCCGCAGCCGTGGCGGCCGAGTGGGCCGGGCGCACCGCGGCGGTGACCGCCGAGGCGTTCCACAAGCTCACCAGCGACCCGGCCGTCCGGGCGGTGATGGAAACCTGGCGCGTCGCGGTTGTCTGGCCGCAGCGCGACTGCGAATGCCCGTGCGCCGTCTCGCACCCCGATGACGTCGGGGTATGCGACCACCGCGCGGTGATCACGCGCAGGCTCGATGCCGGCCGGGGCGGCGGGATGGACGTAGCGCTGTGCGCGCCATGCGCGGTGGCCCAAGGCGTCGCGGAAATGCCCAGCTAGCTCCTGCCTGTCCCCGGCCCTCAAGCCAGCCTGTGGGTGGGCGTCCCGCCAGTCAGCACGACCGCGACCGCCTGCGCGGCGGACCGCTTGAGGTCGACGATGGCCTCTACCGAGTAATAGGCCGAGTGCGGCGAGAGCAGCAGGTCAGGCCGGTCCACCGTAGCGGCGGCGGGGGGTTCTTCCGGGTAGACGTCCAGGCCCGCCGCGGCCAGCGTTCCCTGGTCGAGCGCGCGCAGCAGCGCATCGAGGTCGACAAGGCCGCCCCTGCTGGTATTGATCAAAATGGCGCCGGGCTTCATGAGTGCAAGCGCGCGATCATCGATGAGCCGGGAAGTCTCGCGGCGCAGCGGCACGTGCAGGGACAGAAAATCCGCCGCCCGGAGGAGGCTGGGCAGGCTGTCGGCTACCGTGATGCCCTCCCCGACCGGGGGCGCGACCGGGTCGTAGGCGACGACGTGGAGCCCGAAGCCACGCGCCCGGTGCGCCACCGCCCGGCCGGTCTTGCCGAAACCCACGACGCCAAGGGTCCGGCCGCTGATCCGCCCGACCGGGCCGAGGTGCTCCACCCCCCACCCTCCAGACCGGACAAGGCGGTCGCCCGCGGAGATCTGGCGTGCCAGGCCGAGCAGCAGGGCCATGGTGTGGTCCGCGACCTCGTCGGTGCAGTAGTCGGGCACGTTGGCGACCACGACCTGGCGCCGCCGGGCCTCCGCGAGATCGATGTGGTCATAGCCGACCCCGTAGGTGACCACGACCCGGCACCGGGGGCAACGGCCGAGCAGGCCAGCATCGACGGCGGTCACGTTCACCAGCAGCGCGTCGGCCATCCGGAGTTGCTTCTCGCGCGCCTCTGCCGACTCGGCTGGCCAGGACACCGAGATTCCCAGCGGCGCGAGCACGCCTTGTTCCGGGGCGGCGTCCTCGCCCACCCGGTCGAGGCACAGGGCGAAGGCCTTCACAGGCTGACCCTTTCCATCGATCAGTCCACCGCCGGCATATGCAGCATCTCGATCCGCCACTCGGTGGCCGGTGGGTACTGCGGCTCCGCGAGCGCGAGAAACGGGACGTTGCGGTGATCGAGTGCGCGCAAGGTTTCCGGCACCAGCCTCATGAGATCCCATTCGAAGTCGGGATACTGCGATACCCAGCGCTCGCCGATGGCATCGCCCAGGTACCTGGCGGCGATCCGCCTGATCGCCTGCCCGCCGGGGTCGGGCGTCACGGCCGGCTGGCCGGAGACCTCGATTGCCCTGCCGGGGTAGGACGCTTCCTCGGCGATCAGCAGGGACGCCCGCGGCGTTCGCCTGAGGTGCCGTTCCTTCACGTCCCCATGGACCAGGCTCACCAGGAAAGCTTCACCGTCGAACGCGAACCAGACCGGCGAGAGCAGAACCGTCCCGTCTTTGCGGTACGTGGCCAGCGTGGCGAGCCAGGGCTGCTCGAAGAGGTCTCCGAGCTGGTCGGTGGAGATCCGTTGCATGGGCCTTCCTTTCTGGTCCGGGCTAGACGGCTGAGCTTCTGGAGGGGACAGCGGGCCGGGCTGCCCCGGCGATGGCGACGGCAAGCTCCGCATAGCCTTCGGCGACGGCGCCGCAGGTCACCCGGATGAAGGCAGGCGGGTGCGGGTCGAGAAAAAAGGCGGTACCCGGCGCCACGGAGATCCCCTGCGACGCCAGGGCATGCACTGCCTCGCGCTCCCGCACGACCGAGACCCACAGGTTGATGCCGTCCGTGCCCGTCGTCATGATGCCGAGCCGGTCCAGCTCAGACACCAGCTTCTTGCGCCGGGCGGTATAGACCGAGCGGGCGTGGCGGACCTCCGCGATCGTCATCGGATCGCTGAGCATCACCACCAGGAGTGACTGGACGAGACGGCTCGTCCACCCCGGGCCCAGGGCACGGCGGGCGGCCAGAGCATCAATGATGCTGGCGGGCCCCGCGACCGCCGCGAGCCGCAGATCCGGCCCGTGCGATTTGGAGAAGCTCACGATCCGGACGGTCTGCTGGGGCAGGTGGCGGGCGAGCGTGACCGCCCGCCCGGTGGCCAGGTCGGCTGAATGATCATTTTCCAGGACCGTGATCTCGCCTGCAGATTGCAGGACTCGCGCAAGTTCGCGGGCTCGGCTGGCGGTCATGGCAATGCCCGTCGGGTTCTGGGCCCGCGGCTGCACGATGAACGCCCGGGGCTTGCAGGCAAGTGCCTCCCGCAGGGCAGCGGGGCTGACGCCCTCGTCGTCCAGGCATACCGGCACCGCTTCAGCGCCGTGTGCCTCGACAAGATCGAACACGGGCGGGTAGCCGGGCTCCTCCACGAGCACGCGGTCGCCGAACTGGACCGTGGCAGCAAGCAGCCGGTCGATGGCATCCAGTGCCCCGCTGACCACAGTGACCCGCTCCGGCTCCCCGTGCGGCCGCCAGCGCGCCCGCAGGATCTGCTCCAGTTCAGGAACGACGGAGGGCCCTTGATATCCGGTCAATGCCAGGCGCTCCGCGGACCGGCTGAAGGCCGCGTCGAGCCGGGGCAGCAGCGCCGGATCGGGGGCGCCCGTGCTCAAGTCGAGCTTGAACTGGTTGGCCGGCCCGGTCAGGCCCCACCACCGTGAAGGTGCCACGCCGCCGGCCGGCGCGCCGCGGGCGTACGAGCCCCGCCGGCCCTGAGTGTCGATAACGCCCTTGGCGGCGAGTGCGCGCCATGCCGCATCGATCCGGGCAGGGCTGGTGCCGAGCGCCGCGGCCAGATCACGGACCGTGGGCAGGCGGGTCCCGGGGCTTATCTCGCCGGCGCCGATAAGGCGGCCGACCGCGCGCGCGATTCCCCGGGCACTCCGGTCGTCGATCGCTTCCGTGAGTACCGGGATCAGGGGGTGCAAGTCTTCGGTCATAGACAGTTTGTTTGATAACAAATAGCCACTTGCCTGCTCATACTACCGTTTGTATGGTCCTGACTATAGCGAGGCAGGAAGGCGGGCATACAAGGTGGAGACACGCGAATTCCTCGCCAGCAGCGGCCTCCCGCGCGGCGACCTGGGTGACGCGCCGTCCTCCACGCAGCGGTTTCCCGATGGCGCCCAGTTCCGGGTGGAGATCCCCAGCACCGAAGGCCCGGCGGCGCTTGAGGCCGTCCTTGACGAGGCTGCCCGCCGTGGCGTGGTGGTGCACCGGGTCTCCCAGGGCAGTGGCGTCATGCTGCAAACCGATGCCGAACTGCGGCGGATGGCGGAGGCGGCCAGGCGGGCGCGGATAGAGGTCAGCCTGGCGGCCAGGCCGCACGCGGCCTGGGACATCTCGGCCATGGCCCGCGCACCGGCCGGTGCCCTGATCGGCGGCGCCGCCCGGGGCCAGGAACAGGTGGTGCAGCAACTCGAGGATGCGCGCCGGGCGGCCGCTCACGGCTTCCGGAGCGTGCTGATCACCGACATCGGCACGCTCGCGGCCTTCGATGCGATGAAGCATGCCGGACTGCTCCCCGCGGACATGACGGCGAAGATCTCCGTGCTGCTGGCAGTGGCCAACCCCAGCGCCGCGCGGGTGGTCACCGGCCTCGGGGCCGGCACGCTCAATCTCCCCACGGACCTGACGGTGCCGCAGATCGCCGCCATCCGCGCGGCAACGGAACTGCCGCTCGACATCTACATAGAATCCGCGGACGACTTCGGGGGCTTCCTGCGGTACCACGAGCTGCCAGAGATCATCCGGGTGGCCTCGCCGGTCTACCTGAAGTTCGGGCTGAGAAGCGCGCCGGACGTCTATCCGTCGGGGACCCACCTTGACCCTGTCGTCACCGCGCTGAGCCGCGAGCGCGTCAGGCGCGCCGAGATCGCGCTCGAGCTCCTCGGCAGGACAGCGCCGGAGTTCGTCATGTCCGAGCCCGGAGCCGCCGGGCTTGCCCTTGTCGCGGCGGCAGATCCGGAACGCTGGCTCGACGGCCAGTCCTCATGGCCGGGCACCGGATACCGGCCGAGCGACGGGCATGCCGTGCGCTAGGAGACACCAACCACCAGGAGCGCGTCAGGAGCAACTGCCATGGATCAGGGATTTGTAGAGCTGCAGACCAACCCGGAAAGCGACAGGCCATGGAGCATAGAGACAAACGGCACCAACGTCATACCCGACAGCGACAGGCACGGTAATCCACGCGAGCTGTTCTGGATCTGGGCCGGCGCGAATATCGGCATCCTCGGCATCACCTACGGCGCATTCCTGGTCGTCTTCTACTCCCTCAACATCGTGCAGGGCATCGTCGCCGCGGTACTGGGGGCGGTTCTCGGTTTCCTCCTCGTCGGCGCCGTCGGGCTGGCGGGCAAGCGGGCGGGTGCGCCGACGCTGGTCATCTCGCGCGCGGCGTTCGGGGTCGACGGCAACTACCTCCCGGCCGCAATCAGCTACCTGTCCTTCATCGGCTGGGAGATAGTCGTCACCACGCTGGCCGTGCTCGCCACCGAGACGGTGCTGGTCCGGCTGGGCATACACGGCGGCAACGCGGTCATCGCGGTCTCGTTCGTCATCATCGCCGCGGTCGGGATCGTGGTGAGCCTGCTCGGGCACGCCACGATCCTCAAGATCCAGAAGCTGTTCACCTACGCCTTCGGCGCCCTGACGGTGGTCTTCATCGCGCTGGAATGGGGCCAGGTGGACTGGCACAAGGCCGCGTCCCTTCCGTCCGGGACGTTTGCGGGCCTGGTGGGCGGCATCTCCATCATCATGGCCGGGCTGGGAATCGGCTACGTGAACGGCGGCGCGGACTACACCAGGTACCTGCCGAAGGATTCCAGCGGCAAAGCGATCGTCTGGTGGACGACGTTCGGCGCGAGCCTCCCCCAGGTCATCCTCATGATCTTCGGGATTCTCCTGACCGCCAGCAACGCGGGCCTCGCCACCACCAGCAACCCCATCGGCGCGCTGGCTCACCCGCTGCCCACGTGGTTCCTGGTGCCCTACATGCTCGTCGCGGCCGGCGGGCTGATCGCCGCCACGCTGATCAACATGTACTCCTCCGGCCTGAGCCTCATGGCGCTGGGCGTGCGCCTGCCGCGCTACAAGACGGTCCTGGTGGACGCGGTGCTCATGACCGCTGGCTGCACCTACATGCTGTTCTTTGCCAGCAACTTCTTCGGTCCGCTTGAAGGCTTCCTGGTGACGCTGGGGGTCCCGCTCGCCGCCTGGGCGGCCATCTTCATCACCGACATGGTCATGTTCCACCGGCAGTCGTATGTGGAGACCGACTTCTACCGCCGTGACGGCGTCTACGGCGCCTGGGGCGTCCCGGCGCTGGTAACCCTCGTGATCGCGACCGTGATCGGCCTGGGGATGGTGACATCGACGACATCGGCGTTCTCGTGGGTGGGGTACCTCCTCGGCCCGTTCGGTGGCAAGACCGGCGCGATCGGCAGCAGCAGCATCGGGATCCTGATCTCGTTCGTGATCGGGTGCCTGCTGTACGCCGCGCTGGCGACGCTGCGGGCCAGGGCGAAGGCCTCGCCCAGCCGGCGTGAAGCCGTGACGACGATGGCAGGCGAGTAGCGGGGTGGCCCAGCACGCAGGCCTCAGCGAGCGGTTGTTCGAGGCTGGCCAGCCCTTTGTGGCGGCTCAGCTTCAGCACCCCACGGTCAAGGCCCTGGAAGCGGGGCAGCTGCCTGATGCGCAGGCGCGCTCCTGGCTGGAGCAGGACTATCTCTTCCTCCAGCAGGAGATCGGGGTCCTCACCCGGCTGGCCTGGCAGGCGCCCCGCGGGCCGCAGGAGGAACTGCTCCGGCTCGCCTGGAACGTCGTGGCCGAGGAGATACCCGGGCACCGGGAGCTGTGCGGGCTGTTCGGCGCCGATCTCGCCGGCCTGACGATGGCACCGGTGACGCGTTCATATACCCGCTGGCTGACCGATGCTGCGGCTGACTACGGCACCGGCCTGGCCGCCCTGCTTTCCGGGCTGTGGGGCTATTCCTCTCTCGGCCAGCGGATGTCACTGCCGTCCGAGCCGCGGTTCCGCCGCTGGGTCGGCTCCTACCAGGCACCCGGGTTCGGTGACCTGGCACAGCGGTTCGCGGGCATGGTGGACGAGGCCGGCCCGACCCCGACCGGGCCTTGTGCGCCTTCCTTACCGGCATGGCGCACGAGATAGCGTTCTGGGCCGTGCCATGAGCGACCGGGCTGGCCTGCGTGTGGGGGTGCAGTTTCACCCCCAGCACACCAGCGTGGCCGACCTCAGGCGGGCGTGGCGGGCGGCTGATGAGGCTGGCGTGGACAGCATGTGGGTCTGGGATCACTTCTTCCCGCTGTACGGGGAGGGGCAGCCTTACCTGTGGCCGCCGCAAGGATCTCCCGAGGGCCGTCACTACGAATCCTGGTCGCTGCTCGCGGCGATGGCGGCAGACACCAGGCACGCCCGGATCGGCGTCCTCATCACCAACATCCACTTCCGCAACCCTGACCTGGTGGCGGACATGGCCCGGACGGTTGACCATCTCAGCGGCGGCCGCGCCGTCCTGGGGGTGGGTGCGGGCAACATCGAGCGGGACTTCCGTGAGTACGGCTATGAGTTCGGGCCGGACCGGGACCGTCTCCGCGCGCTGGAGGCGGGCATCGAGCGGATCAAGCGCCGGCTGGCCACCCTGGAGCCCGGCCCGCTCGGCCCGCTCCCGCTGCTCATCGGCGGCAGCGGTCAGCAGGTGACCCTGCGCCTGGTCGCTGAGCACGCGGACATGTGGAACTCGTTCGGGCCGCCGGCCGAGTACGCCCGGCAGAACGCGGTGCTGAACGAATGGTGCCGCCGGGCCGGCCGCGACCCCGCCGCGATCGAGCGGACGGTCCTGCTTGACGTGGCCGAGGAGGCGGCCGACCTGCAGGGGTTCGCCGAGGCAGGCGCCGAGCACATCATCCTCGGCTGCGGGCACCCCTTCGACCTCGGGCCGGTCAGGGAACTGCAGGCGGCCGCCGCCGCGGTACGCCTGCCCGGCCGGCAGGCCGCTACCGCATGACGGCGGCCTCCGGCCAGCTCATCCGGCCGGTGTTGAAGCGCTGCTGGTTCCAGTACGGGTAGGGCAGCGGGGCCTGGCTCACCTTGTCGAGCCGGTCCATCTCGTCGGCGGAAAGCGACCACTGCGCCGCCGCCAGGTCATCGGCGAGCTGGCCTTCGTTCCGCGCGCCGATGACGACCGAGGTGACGCCGGGCTTCCCCCGGACGTAGTTGATGGCTGCCTGGGCGGCGGACACGCCCCGCTCGGCGGCGATGGCCTCGAGCACCTCGATGGTCTCGTAGCCCCGGGCCTGGTCGATGGTTCCCGGGTCGCCCATGTTCCGGCGCCGCGTGTTCGGCGGGTCCGGCTGCCCTGGCCGGTACTTGCCGGTCAGGAAGCCTCCCGCCAGCGGGCTCCAGGCAAGGATGCCGACGCCCTGATCCAGGCAGAGCGGGACGAACTCATACTCCAGTTCGCGGCCCGCCAGGCTGTAGTAGCTCTGCAGCGCCGCGAAGCGGGTCAGGTGCGCACTGTCCGCCAGGCCCAGGGCCTTCATCAGGTGCCAGGCGGAAAACTCGGTGCAGCCGACGTAGCGGACCTTGCCCGAGCGCACGAGATCGTCGAGCGCTCTGAGCGTTTCCATGACATCGGTATGACCGTCATAGCCGTGCATCTGGTAGAGGTCGATGCGATCGGTCCTCAGGCGGCGCAGGCTGGCTTCGCACGCCCGCACGATGTGGTAGCGGGACTGCCCGATGTCGTTGACGCCCGGGCCGATGGCGCAGTGCACCTTGGTCGCGACCAGGATGTCGTCGCGGTGCCGCCCGAGTGCCTGCCCGAGGATTTCCTCGGACCGTCCCTGTGAGTAGACATCGGCTGTGTCGAAAAGGTTCACCCCCGCGTCCAGGCACAGCCGGATGTGCCTGGACGCCTCCTCCTCGCCCACGGTGCCACAATGCTGGAACCGGCCGAGGCCACCAAACGTCATCGTGCCGAATGCTATGGCCGACACCTGCACGCCGGTGCGGCCCAAGAACCGGAACTCCATCGAGCACGCCCTCAGGTCGAGATTGCCTTCAGCTCAAGGAACTCTTCGAGGCCGTAGGTGCCAAGCTCCCGCCCGGTGCCGGACTGCTTGTACCCGCCGAACGGGGCCTCGTAGTTGAAAGCGGCGCCGTTGATGTCGACCCGGCCGGTCTGCAGCCGCCGCGCGACCCGCATGGCCCGCGCGGGGTCTGCCGACCATACGCCGCCGTGCAGGCCGTACATGGTGTCGTTGGCGATGGCCACCGCTTCGTCCTCGTCGCGGTAGGGCATGATGCACAGCACCGGGCCGAAGATCTCCTCCCGCGCTATCAGCATGCCGCGCTGCACCTCGGAGAAGACCGTTGGCCGGACGAAGAAGCCCCGGGCCGGCGCCGGCGGGGGCTCTGACCCGCCGGTGACCAGCTTCGCTCCTTCCTCGACGCCCTTGCCGATGTGCGTCAGCACCCGGTCCCGCTGATCGGCCGAGATCAGCGGGCCCATCGTCGTGGCCTCGTCCAGTGGATCGCCGAGCCGGTAGCCCTGCGCGGTGTCCGCCGCGATCTCCTCCGCCTCTTGCAGCGATGAGCGCGGCACGAGCATACGGGTCCATGCGGCGCAGGTCTGGCCCGCGTTCGCGTAGCAGTTGTCCACGCCGTTGCGGACCGCGGTCTCCAGGTCGGCGTCCGGGAGTATCACGTTGGCGGACTTGCCGCCCAGTTCCAGCGTCACCCGCTTGACGGTCTGCGCCGCCAGCGCCGCTACGCGGCGCCCCGCCTCCGTCGAGCCGGTCAGGCTCACCATGGCCACGCCCGGGTGTGCCGCCAGCCGCTCCCCCACGGTGGCACCTGGCCCCGCGACCAGGTTGAACACACCCGGCGGCAGGCCCAAGGCCGCAACGATGTCGGCGAGGATGAACGCGTTGAGCGGTGACAGGCTGCTCGGTTTCAGTATCACCGTGCATCCGGCCGCCAGCGCCGGCGCCACCTTGAGCATCGCCTGGTGCAGCGGGAAGTTCCACGGCGCGATCCCCACGGCGGGCCCGATCGGCTCGCGCACCACGATCGAGTTGGCCACCGTCTCCTCGAACGGGTAGCTCTGCACCAGCCGCGCATACAGGCCGGTCACGTGTGCTGGCTGGGCCGCCTGCCACGGGCGGGAACGCTCGATCGGCGTGCCCACCTCCCGGGTGACCGTGGTGGCGATCTCCTCCGCCCAGTCCGCCAGCCCTTCGGCCAGCGCGCGCAGTGCCTCCGCGCGGGCGCTCACCGGTGTCGCGGACCACGCGGGGAAGGCTGCGCAGGCCGCATCGACGGCCCGGTCGGCATCGGCCGTCGTGCCGTTCGGCACGATGCCAATCACCTCCCCGGTGGCGGGGCTGATCACTTCGAGAGTCTCGCCGCTCTCGCTGGGCAGCCACTGTCCGTTGATGTAGAGGCGATCACGTGTGATCACGGCAGCCATCCTTGTTTTGCCCGTTACGCCCGTGCCGGGATCTCGTTTCCCCACTGCTCCATCGTGCTTTCCAGCGGCCAGAACTCAGCCACCCGGCCCGCTGCGCCCCGCATGATCTCATCGATCCGCCGTAGCTCCGCTTCGCTGAGCGTGACGTCCACGGCGCTGGAGTTGGCATCGATTTCCCGGGGCGTCCTGGCCCCTACCAAAGCGGTGGACACCGCCTTGTTCTGCAGGACCCATGCCAGCGCGACCTGGGCCACCGACAGGCCCCTGGGCGCGGCAACCTCGGCGGCGAGCTTGTTGACGACCCTGACGTTGGCCCGGAAGTTCTCGCCCCGGAACAGCGGCTGCCCGAAGACGATGCCATCCGAGCGCCAGTCATCGGGAGCGAACGTGGTTGACTCGGTGAACGTGCCGGTGAGCAGGCCGTGGCCGAGTGAGCCGTAACCCATCACGCCGATGTCCTGCTGTGCGCAGTAGGGCAGCACCTCCTGCTCCATGCGGCGGTCGAACAGGTGGTAACCAACCTGCGCGACGTCGATGCGGCGGGCGGCCATGCAGCGTTCCATCTGCTCACGCGTGAAGTTGGAAACGCCAACGAACCGGGCCTTGCCGCTTTGCACCAGCCGGTCGAGGCCCAGCATGCTCTCGCCGAACGCGGTGCCCGGCTCCGGCCAGTGCAGCAGCACCACATCGAGGTAGTCGGTGCCGAGGCGGCGCAGGCTCAGCTCGACCTCGGCCGCGATGGCGGCCGGGCTATTGTCGCGCACGGCAACCAGGCTGCCTTCCGGCAGCGTGATGCCGCACTTGCTGACCAGGATGATCTCACCGCGGTGCCGTCCCAGTGCGCGGCCGAGGAGCTGTTCGGATTCGCCCATGCCGTAGGCCGGTGCGGTGTCGAAGCAGTTCACCCCGATCTCGAGGGCACGGTGCACGGCGCCGGCCGCGGCGGCTTCGTCGATGCCGCCGTAGCTGCTGCCAGCCATCGGCCACGACCCGAAACCCATGGCGGAGACGCTGAGGCCGGTCTGCCCGAATCTGCGGAACTCCATTGTCGTCGGTGCTCCTTGCTAGGTGTTCGGGCTACGAGGGGTACTGGGGCACCGCGTTGGCCAGGAAGGGCACGTCGAGATGATCCACGGCGCGCACCCTGTCGGGGACGATGCGGAGGATCCAGTAGCCGGTGGCCGGGTTGTTGTCCACGTATTGCCTTGCCACCTGCGGCCCGCAGTACTTGGTGGCGATGCGCAGCAAGCCGGCGCCATCGGGGTCGGGGATGAGCTCCGCCAGGCCCGTCGCCTCCATCGCCCGCCCGGGATATGACGCCTCCTCCGCGATACACAAGGAGACACGCGAGTTACGGCGCACGTGCTTCTCCTTCCAGTCCCCGTCGTCCACGCTGATCTGAAATGCCTCTCCGTCCCACTCCCACCAGACGGGCGACAGCAGGACCGAGCCGTCCTTGCGGTAGGTCGCCAGCGTCGCGAGCCAGGGCTGCTGGAGGAAGTCGCCGAGCACCTCGGCGCTCACCCGGTTCATGTGCCTCCACCTTCCATTGAGGGGACCGCTGTGCCCGCTGCGCCCGCGTCCCGCCCGGAGCCACGCCGCGGCCCGGCCTCGGACAGCTCCAGCAGCCGGCGCACCGACTCCAGCCGGAACGGGTAACCGCATGCCACGATCATGTGCTGGGCTCCTGCCTCGAGGAATGCCTCGATCGTCGCAGGTTCGACAACGTAGTTGGCGATGTCCCCGTCGGGCCAGTCCGGGTCGTCGAGTAGCACGGTGCGCTCGATCTCGGCTGGGTCCCGGCCCAGCCGAGCGCACCAGTCGGTAAGCACAGCGTTCTTGCGGGCATACAGATCGGGGGTCCCGAACGTGTTCCACAGCTGCGCGTGCTGGGCGACGATGCGCAGGGCAACCTTTTCCCCGGCGCCGCCCACCAGCAACGGCATCGGCCCCCTGGGTGGCGGGTTGAGCGCGTGCAGCCGTGCCCGGACCCGTCCGATGGCCTGTTCCAGGCTCCGCAGCCGCTCGATATCGGAAGCGAACCGGTATCCGTACTCGTGGTAGTCGCGCTCGCTCCATCCTCCGCCCAGGCCAAGGACGAACCTGCCGCCGCTGATGTGGTCAACGGTCCGCGCCATGTCCGCGACCAGGTCGGCGCTGCGGTAGCTGCAGCAATTGACCAGGGGCCCTATCGTGGCCGCCCGCGTCTCCGCGGCCATCGCGGCTAGCAGCGTCCAGCATTCGTAGTGGGCGCCTTCGCTGTCGCCGTACAGGGGGAAGAAGTGATCCCAGATCCAGATGCTGTCCACGCCGAGCGCGTCCACCGCCCGCCATGCCTGCCGCAGCTCATCGACGCTGCACAGCTGGGGATGCAACTGGACGCCGACCTTGAACCGGCGGCTCACTCGGCGGACCCAACCGGGGATGCGAACTCCGCCGCCGGTGCCCCGGCGCCCCGCCGCTGCGGCGGCAGCAACCGGCTGAGCAGCGCGTAGAGGACGCCCGCCAGGATCATGCCGAAGACCGCTCCCAGGTTGCTGGCGCCGATGGCGCCGCTCTTGCCGCCGAACGGGCCGAGGAAGAACCCGGTCCAGCGGAAAGCCGGCGCCGTGGACGTCACCAGGCCGAGGGCCAGCACCGACGACAGGATGAAGGCGGTCAGGCCGGCCCAGTTCCACGACCCATAACGGCCCTGGGCCGTGTACAGGTCCCTGTCCACGTACCCGTCCCGCCGGTACAGCCACATGTCCACGAGGAAGACGGCGACCCACGGGGCCAGGATCGCCGCGAGGGTCACCACGAACCCGGCGAAGGCCCCGAAGAAGCTGGGCGCGAAGAAGACGATGTACACCACGCCGATGATCATGAGGACACCGTCGATCGCCACCGACTTGTAGCGGGGCACCCGGAGCCCGAGCGTCATCAGGCTGAGCCCGGAGGAGTACATCTCGGTCAGCGCCGCGGCGATCAGGCCGATACCCGCGGAGACCATGAACGGCACCAGGAACCAGGTCGGCAGCGGCCGGGCCAGGTAGGAGACCGGGTTGGCCGCCACGGCCAGATTCGGGTCGCTGGCGGCCAGCAGCGCACCGAAAATGATCAAGATGATCGGCGCGATGCTGGAGCCGACCACCGTCCACCCGACCAGGGACCTCGAGGAGGTGGTCCGCGGCAGGTAGCGGGTGTAGTCGGAGCCGGTGTTGACCCATCCGATGCCAAGCCCTACCGCGACGATGGAGATGCCGCCGATAAAACCGCCCAGGAAGTGACCGGTGGGCAGCGTGGTCACCTTGTGGAGGCTTATCTGGGAGCTTGAGAAGATCATGAACGGGATGATCAGGATCCCGTAGATCCAGGTGAAGACCGTGGCCATCTTGACGATGGTGGCGTGGCCAAGAAGGCTGATCGCAATCGTGATGAACGCTGCGATCGCGAACGAGATCGCGAGGGTGCCGTCACCGCCGCCTATTCCCACCCGGGACAGGATCGACCCGAAGGCGAGCGTGGCAATGGCCATCAGCAGGATCTCGAAGCCGATACAGGTCGCGTAGCTGACGAGCGTGGGCAGCTTGTTCCCGACGACGCCGAACGAAGCGCGGGAAACCACCATGGTCGGCGCGCCGGCACGGATCCCTGCGATGCCCACCAGGCCCACGAGCGCATAGGAGAGGACACAGCCGATGATCGCCGCAAAGATGGCCTGGGTCAGGTTCAGCGAGTAGAAGGTCACCAGGTACGCGCCGAACGGCAGCGCGGTGATGCCCATATTCGCGGCGAACCAGACCCAGAACATCTCAGACGGCTTGCCGTGCCTTTCACTGTCGGAGATCGGCCGGATGCCCCCCGTCTCGATGTTCCAGGGCACGTCGATCGCATGATCGGCAGTGGCCGAGGCGACTGCCGAGCGCTGGTCACCAGTCCGATGGTCAGCCATGGTTGCTCCCTATGGTGGGTTCGGCCTGCCCGGGTGCGCATGCACGCATAGCCCTCTCCAGCAATTCCGGATCACGGGTCCACCAGCGCCGTAGCGCGAGCAGGGAGTCGTACAAATCGGCAGAGCCGAGTGCCTCTGCTGCGATCACTGGGACTCGCCCGACGTCAGCGCGGCCTAGCTCCCGGCGCAGCGGTGCCGCGACTTCGCCAACATGCCGAAGCGCCAGCCCGGCGCACGCCTCTGCGCGCGTGGCGGGATCGTCGTCCGCCACCCGTGCCCAAAGCGCGGCGCGGATCTCCGGGGTGTCGTAGAAGGCGCGAAGTTCAGCTGCGTCTGCTGCCAGGCTCCTCCCCAGCGAGCAGGCCGCCCAGTCCCGTACCTCGGCGTCATCATCAGAGCACAGGCCGATCAGCGCCTCGACGCCTGCCGAGGCGCTGGCGCCATCCACCATCGCCAGCGGCAGAGCTTCTGCGACCGCCCGGCGCACGGTGGCGCTGGAGTGCTGCCGCAGGCTGGCCAGCGACTGCAGTGCGGCCTGGTCACGTAGCTGCCCTAGCTGGAGCACCAGCGCCGCGAGCTCCTGCTCGTCGCTTGCTGAAGCAACTGCCTCCAGCAGCGCGCCGGCACCTGCCGCGACCTTGTCTGGGGGTTCGGTCAGCATCGTTTACGCACCTCGGAGGCCTGCGGCGCGGATAGCGGGCCGCCGACCAGGGGCAGCCACGGAGCCGACGCTAGACCGGTTTACGGTAAATTGTCAACAGTTAACTAAGGACATACGATACGCACGATGTAGCCCTCTCCGGCGCGGGACCGCGAGCCTGGGGCAAGCAGCGGTCCAGCGTGTTCGAGGCTGATGGTCTCTGCGTGCTACATGGAAGGATGCTGGCGTGAGCGTGAGTGAAGACCACCCCGTGGACACAACAGCCCTGCCGCCCCTGGATACCCGGCGATCCCTGGCTACGGATGCGGTCGAACTGCTGCGCCAGGAGATACTTTCCGGTCGTTTGCGGCAGGGTCAGCACCTGGTGGAAGCCAAGATCGCCGAACAGCTCAGGATCAGCCGCGGGCCGGTCCGGGAGGCATTCAAGCTGTTGCGCGCGGAGGGGCTGGTCGAGGAGGAACCACGGCGGGGAACGTTCGTCGTTTCGCTCTCCGCCCGCGATGCACGGGAGATATACGAGCTGCGGGCAGCGATAGAAGGCCGCGCGGCGCAGCTTCTCGCAGCGTCCCGCGATGCGGTGAAGATCGCCGAGCTTATCCAGCTCAATGAGGCGATTGAACGGGCTGTGGCAGACAACGACACCGCCGGCATCTACGCGAATGACCTCGCATTTCACGATGCGCTGTGCCGCCTGTCTGGCAACGGCAGGCTGCACGAGGTCTTCATTCGTTACGTGCCCGCCCTTCGCGCCCTGCTGAGGCTGGACAAGCGCATACACGGTCCGCTGGAGCACGTGGGAGACGTCCACCGCCCCATCGTTGAGGCGATCGAAGCTGGTGACACCCAGCTCGCGAAGACGCTTGCGGAGCGGCACTGCGATCAGGCCGGTGAGCTGATAGTCCGCTATCTCATATCGGTCGAGGACCCTTAGCCCACCGCCCACCCCGGCCCGCGGCTCGCTCTACAGGACGCCGAACCGGTCGTATGCGCTGCGCAGGGTACTCCCCGCCGTCAGCGCGTCCCTGACACCGTTTTCCTTGGTCACCTTCTCCAGCGCGCGGTCGACGGTCTCGCTGGCGAGCCCGGCGGGGACGACGACCACGCCATCTGCGTCGGCGATCACCAGATCCCCTGGCTGGACCGGCAGGCCGCCGACGACGGCGGGCTGCCGCCATCCGGTCAGCGCAGCCGGCCCTTGACGTCAAGCGGCAGCATCCCGCGGCACCACACCGGGTAGCCGATGGCGGCGATCGTCTGAGCGTCGCGGCAGTACCCGTCGATCAGGGTGCCGCGGGCACCCCGGGCGCGCGCCGCGGTGGAGAACAGTTCTCCCCAGCAGGCGGCGCGGGCCGAGCCGCCCGCCCCGATAAGGACCACGTCATCCGGTGCGATGTCGTCCAGCGCGGCTATTTCGCCGGCGTAGGGCTCGGCCGGGATCTCGTCCACCTCGGTGACCAGGAACGGGTTCGCCCAGCCGGCGATCGCCGCGGCGTCGCCGAGCGGGCGGATAGCGGGGTCGAGGACGTGGTCACGGTGGCCTAGATCGTCAAGGATGTCCGACACCACGGCCGAGGACAGCCGCTCCGCGGCGAGGCGGGGCAGCGCGCTGCGATCTGTGCTCATCCTGGCTCCTCCGGCTGGACAAGTATCTTCACGTGCTTCGCTGGTTCGTCCCGCAGCAGCGCCAGGCCGCCGCTTACCGCGGCGCTGAGCGGGATCCGGTCGCTGATGAGCGGCGCGGCCTGCACGGCACCCCGGCCAAGCAGCCCGAGAGCGATGCGGAAGTCCTCGTCCCAGACGTGTGAGAGCGAGCCGATGATGGACTTCTCGCCGACCACGAGGTCCAGCGGGGGCACCGTCGCCGGCCGGGTGCCGATGCCGAGCACCACGGCCCGGCCGCCCGTGCGCAGCGCCCGGATCGCGGTCTCGATGGCCGCCGGGGTGCCCGCGCATTCGATGGCGACGTCGGCCTCCAGCGCGGCGGCGTCGTCGGCCGTCACATGGCGGTCCGCCCCGAGGCGCATGGCCAGCGCCCGGCGCTCCGGCAAGGGCTCGATCACCGCCACGCTCTCCGCGCCGAACGCGATCGCCGCCTGCAGCGCCATCAGCCCGACAGCCCCGAGGCCCACGACCGCGACCCGCTCCCCCGGCCGGAGCCCACCGCGGCGCAGCGCCCGCACCGCCACGGCGAGCGGCTCCGCCAGCGCCGCCTCGTCGTCGGCGACGGAGTCCGGCACCGGCAGGCACATGCGCGCGGGCGCGTTGCAGATTTCCGCGAGCCCGCCGTCGGCGTGCAGGCCGAGCGCCCCAGCAACGGGCACCTGATCACTTCGCCGCGCCGGCACCAATGGCAGGTGCCGCAGTAGACGATCGTGTCGACGGCGGCCCGGTGGCCTGGCACCGGTTCGGTGACGCCCTCGCCGGCCGCCGTGACCACGCCAGCGAACTCGTGCCCGAGCACCAGGGGCGCCCGGGCTCCCGTCACCGGGTGCGGCGCGCCGACCGGGATGAACAACGGTCCGCTCTGCCACTCCTCCAGATCGGTGCCGCAGATGCCGCACCAGCTCACCCGGATCTGGACCTCGCCGGGCCCCGGCGGCGGGGGCGGCGGCACCACTTCGACCCGCACGTCGCCGCGGGCATGCCAGCGCACCGCCTGCACGTCAGCCGCCTTCCGCCTGCGGCCCGACGGCTTCCACTACGTTACGCAGCTCACCCAGCCCGGTCGCCGCGATGATCACTTCGTCCCCGACTCGCAGGGTGAAGTCCGGCGGCGGGACGATCGCGGTCCCGGTGAGCAGCACCACGCCCACCGGGAAGTCCAGCGCACGGAAGAGCCACCGCACCAGGTCATCAGGGCTGCGGTGCAGGTCGGCCACCTTGACCGTGTCGCTGAACACCGTGGTGCCGTCCCGGACCACCCGCAGGGTGATCAGCAGCGACGCCAGGCCGGGGACCTCGTCCGGCGTGGCCAGGCACGGCCCGAGGGCGCAGCTTCCCGTGTAGATCTTGGCCTGCGGCAGGTACAGCGGGTTTTCGCCCTCGATGCTCCGTGACGACATGTCGTTGCCGTTCAGGTACCCGACGATGTGACCGGCGGAGTCGGCGACAACGGCCAGTTCGGGTTCTGGCACGTCCCACCCGGAATCCCCGCGGATGCCCACCGGCTCGCCCGGCCCCCGCGCCCGGCCCGGCGTTGCCTTGAGAAACAGTTCCGGCCGCTCGGCCAGGTAGACCCGTTCGTAGTGATCCGGTGTCCCGGACTCGAGCACCCGGGCGTCGCGGCTGCGGGTGTAGGTCACCCCGGCGGCCCAGACCTCCTGGCTGCCGATCGGCGCGACGATACGCGCGCCCGCGGGGACGGGCCCGGCCGAGGGCCCGCGCAGCTCCGTGGCGAGCGCATCCGGCACCGCGAGCAGCGCGTCGAGGGTGAGCGAGGCTTCCAGCAGTTCCTGCGGGCCCTCGCCGGCCGGGCCCCGGGCGAGCCTGCGCTCGCCACCGACGACCAACTGCCACAGCGCCATCCGCCTCTCCTTACCCTTCCGCCCCGCGGGCCGCTTCCCATCCGCACCGCGCCTGCCGCGGCTAGTGGTTGTGCCGCGGCACCTCGGCGCCGCTCGCGCCGACCAGGAAGTCCAGGTCGGCGCCCTGATCTGCCTGCAGGACATGCTCGTGATACAGCCGGGCGTAGCCCCGGGACCACGCGGGCTGGGCAGGCGCCCATCCGGCCCGGCGGCGGTCAAGCTCGTCGTCGCTCACGTCGAGCGTCAGCGCCCGGCCGGGCGTGTCGAGCTCGATCCAGTCGCCGCTGCGGACGAACGCCAGCGGGCCGCCCACCGCGGCCTCCGGCGCGACATGCAGGACCACGGTGCCGAAACCAGTGCCGCTCATCCGGGCATCGGAGATGCGGACCATGTCGGTGACGCCCCGTTCAAGCAGCTTGCGCGGCAGCACGAAGTTCCCGATCTCCGGCATGCCGGGGTACCCCTTCGGGCCGGCCCCGCGGACGACCAGGACGGTGGACGCGTCGACCGGGAGGTCATCCCGCGCGGCTACCCCGTGGTACTCCTCGATCGAGTCGAACACCAGGGCCTGGCCCCGGTGCTTGAGCAGGTGCGGGGATGCGGCCGACTGCTTGATCACCGCGCCGTCGGGGCACAGGTTGCCGCGCAGCACGGCGGTCCCGCTGCCGGGCGGCTGGAGCGGGGCGTCCAGGCTGGCGATGACGTCCCTGTTCCAGCATTCGGCGCCTGCCACAGTCTCGGCCAGGGTGCGCCCGGTTACCCCGACGTGATCGTTATGCAAAAAATCTTGCAGTTCCCGCATGACCGCCGTGAGCCCGCCGGCGTAGCAGAAGTCCTCCATCAGGTACCGCCCGGAGGGCATCAGGTTGACCAGCGTCGGCACCGGCCTGGCGAGCTCGTCGAAGTCGTCGAGGCGGAGCGGGACGCCAAGCCGCCCGGCGATGGCGAGCAGGTGGATGACCGCGTTGGTCGATCCGCCGATCGCCGCGTTGACGCGGATCGCGTTCTCGAACGCCTGCCGCGTCATGATCTGCGACGGGCGCAGGTCTTCGCGGACAAGCGCGACGATGCGCTGGCCCGCGGACTGTGCCGTGACGTAGCGGCGCGAGTCGGCGGCCGGCGACGCCGCGGACCCGGGAAGCTGCATGCCCAGCGCCTCGGCCAGGCAGGCCATCGTCGAGGCGGTGCCCATCGTCATGCAGTGGCCGCACGACCGGGCCATGCCGATCTCCGCGGCGACGGAGTCCTCCTGGGTCATCCGCCCGGCGACGAGTTCCTGCTCGAACCGCCACACGTGGGTGCCCGAGCCGACATCTTCGCCCCGGAACTTGCCGTTCAGCATCGGGCCGCCGGTGACCATGATCGCCGGGAGGTCGACGCTCGCCGCGGCCATCAGCATCGCCGGGGTGGTCTTGTCGCAGCCGGACAGCAGCACCACGCCGTCGAGCGGGTTGGCCCGCAGCGGCTCCTCGACCTCCATGGCCATGAGGTTGCGGAACAGCATGGCGGTGGGCCGCATGAGCGTCTCGCCGAGCGACATCGTCGGAAACTCGAGCGGGAACCCGCCGGCCTGCCAGACGCCGCGCTTGACGGCGTCGGCGACCGTGCGCAGATGCGCGTTGCAGGGGGTGAGCTCGGACCAGCTATTGGCGATGCCGATGACCGGCCGGCCGTCGAACACCTCAGGCGTGATTCCCTCGGCCCGCAGCCACGACCGGTAGATCATCCCGGCCCGGCCCTCAGCGGCGAACCAGGCGCCGCTGCGTGGCCGGCCAGCCATCGCAGAATGATCCCGTTCAGCGGTCATCGTGCCCCATCTCCGGCTCGTGGCCCGGTCTCAGCCTCCGGCTGCGCGGGTCGCGTCCCTCATCCTGCTCCGGCCCACCAGCAGGTCACCTCGAATGCCTACCCAGCACCCACCTGCGTGAAGCTTTTCATCAGACAAGTATTTGGAGCTCCTGCCATTTCAGATGGCGGTACGGCCGCCGTCGACGGCGACGGTCGCGCCGGTGACATAGCTGGCCTTCGGCGAGGCGAGGAATGCGACGACCTTGGCGATCTCGGCGGGCTCGGCAGCGCGTTTCATGGCGGTGGTCTCGGCGAGCGCGTCGAACAGGTCGCGGGCCTCGGGCCGGGTGTAGACCGGGCCGGGGGCAACGGTGTTGAAGCGGACGCCGCGGCCGCTGTACTCGGCTGTCCAGCCCCGGGTCAGGGCCGCCAGGGCGGCCTTGGTCGCGCCGTACGCGGCGCCGGTGGCCAGGCCGAGATTGCGAGCCATGCTGCCGATGTTGAACGCGCTGCCCGATCCCCTCGCCGCCATCGCCGGGGCGAACGCCGCCACGAGGAAGAACGGTGCGCGGACGTTGCTGGCGAACATCGAGTCGTAGTCGGAGGCCTTCAGGTCCTCGGTCGGTGCCCAGACGGATCGCCCGGCGCTGTTGACCAGGACATCGATGTCGCCTTGGCCACAAGCCGATCGATGCCTGCCAGGTCCTCAAGGTCTGCCTCGACGAACCTCGGGCGCGGCTGCTGGCCGCCGCCAGCGAGCTGTTCTACGCCGAGGGCGTGCAGTCGGTCGGGATCGACCGGGTCATCGAGCACGCCGGAGTCGCGAAGGCCACGTTGTACAGCGCGTTCGGCAGCAAGGACGGCCTGGTCCGCGCCTACCTCCAGGCGCGGCACGCCGCGGCCGCCGAGCGCATGGCGCGCGAACTGCAAGCGCGTTACGACACCCCGAAGGAGCGCCTGGTCGGCGCGTTCGAGGTGCAGGGCCTGTCGTTCACCGAGCCAGGTTTCCGCGGCTGCGCGTTCGTCAGTGCGTGCGCCGACGCCCCGCCCGGCGGTGTCGTCGAAGGCTGCGGCGGACTACCGCACCTGGCTGCACGAACTGTTCTACGACCTCGCCCAGCAGGCAGGCGTCAAGGACGCCAAGTCGCTCGCCCAGCAACTGGTCCTGCTCTACGACGGCGCCGGAATCAGCGCCTGGATGGACCGCGACCCCAGCGCCGAGGCGGCGGCCCGCACCATAGCGACCGCTCTGGTCGACGCCGCCATCCCAGCCTGAACCAACTGTCCCCGAAGACGCCCAGAGAGGCGGGGAGGTTCAGATGAAGACGGCATCACAGCAGGCTGCATCCAGCCCACTGGCGAGGGGATGCTGATTGGCCTGGCAATGGCTGGACGCTCACCTGCTCGATCCGCGGGCGCAGCCGCTACTCGGGACTGACAGGGCAGCGTAGAGCCGACGACCGTGCGCTCGCTTTGGGCGGGCTGCCGCCGTGAGATCGGGGCTGCTGGGTACCCGGAAGCGCGCGGGGCTGCGGCTACTGCGCAGCCCGACGGCTGGTGCCGGTTCTGGCTCTGGCTTGTCTGGGCGAGGTGGGCATGGGACCTTTGGCTCTACCGGCTGTTGCGCACGGCCGTACCGGGATAGGGGATGCGGCGGATCGGCCAGTGCATGGATGCATTCGGCCGGGACGGTACCCGCATCACACGGAACCTGGATTTCGAGGTCGCGAGAAGCGCCGCAGCGTAGGAGCGGCAGGAGCCAGCCATGAGGTCATCAGATTCGGAAGTCGCCGGGGAGCCAGCCATGAGCTCGTTCGAGTCGGAAATCGGCGAGGCGGAAAGATGGTCTGGCCAGTCCCCGGTTCGAGGGCATCACGCGTTTGTATTCTGCGCGTCAGGTGGTGGAGCAACGGGGCACCATCCCCACCGACTACACCGTGGCGAGGATGGCGGCCGGGCAGTTCTACGATCGGCTCCGGCAGCTCTTCGCCGAGCGCAAGCAGATCACCACCTTCGGTCCCTATTCACCCGGTCAGGCGGTGGTCATGAAGCGGATGGGCATCGAGGGCATCTACCTGGGCGGCTGGGCAACGTCGGCCAGGGGATCGGTGACGGAGGACCCGGGACCCGACCTGGCCAGCTATCCGCTCTCCCAGGTGCCCGACGAGGCCGCGCCGATCGTGCGCGCCCTGCTCACCGCGGACCGGAACCAGCGCTTCGCCCGCTCGCGGCTGAGCGAGGCGCAGCGTGCTGCCTCCCCCGAGATCGACTACCGGCCGTTCATCATCGCCGACGCCGACACCGGACACGGCGGCGACGCGCACGTCCGGAATCTGATCCGTCGTTTCGTCGAGGTCGGGGTCCCGGGCTACCACATCGAGGACCAGAAACCCGGCGCCAAGAAGTGCGGGCACCAGGGGGGAAAGGTGCTCGTCGGGGTGGACGAGCAGATCAAGCGGCTGAACGCCGCGCGTTTCCAGCTCGACATCATGAAGGTGCCCGGCATCGTCGTGGCCCGCACCGACGCCGAAGCGGCCACGTTCCTGGAGGGGCGCGGGGACGAGCGCGATCATCCGTTCATCCTGGGCGCCACCAACGTCGAGCTGCCGACCTACAAGGTCGGCTACCTTGCCATCTTGAGGAGGCTCCGCGAGCTGGGCATCGACGATGTGCGCGGCCATCTGTTGTTCAAGATCTCCGCCGCGGAGTACGACGAGGCCAGCGCCTGGCTCGCGCGGACGGGCGTGATGCGCGTGCTCGAAGAGAGCGCGAAAGCGTTCCAGCAGGCCGACGGGTCGTCGGTCGAGGCACTGCTGGAGAGAGTCGAGACGCCGTACCTGGAGGCGTGGCAGTCCGAGGCCGACCTGAAGAGCTATCCCCAGGCGGTCGCGGACGTGATCGAGTTCCGCGGCAGCGAGGGTGAGCGGTTCGACATGAGCGCCGGCGAGTGGCTGGCCTTCGCGAACCAAACGTCGTTCCACGCGGCCCGGGCCAGGGCCAGATCGATGGGCATCGACATCATCTGGGATTGCGAGGTCTCCAAGACTACCGAGGGCTACTACCAGGTACAGAGCGGAATCGAGTACGCCATCGCCAGGTCGCTGGCTGTCGCTCCGTTCGCCGACCTGCTGTGGATGGAGACCAAGACCGCGAACCTGGCGGACGCCCAGCGCTTCGCCGAGGCCATCCATGCCGAGTTCCCGTCCAAGATGCTGGCGTACAACCTGTCACCATCGTTCAACTGGGACACGACCGGGATGAGCGAGGCGGAAATGAGGCGATTCCCCGAAGAGCTCGGCAAGCTGGGGTTCGTCTTCAACTTCATTACCTACGGCGGACATCAGATCGATGGCCTGGCGGCGGAGGAGTTCGCCACCGCGCTCAAGCAGGACGGCATGCTCGCCCTGGCCCGGCTGCAGCGAAAGTTCCGCCTGGTCGAATCGCCCTACCGGACGCCCCAGACGCTCGTGGGCGGGCCGCGGCTGGACGCGGCCCTCATGGCCTCTTCGGGCGGCACGGCGGCCACTAAAGCGATGGGCAAGGGCTCGACGCAGCATCAGCACCTGGTCCAGACCGAGGTGCCGACCAAGCTGCTCGAGGAATGGCTCGCGATGTGGACCAAGTACCACCAGATCCCGGGCCCGCTGCGGGTCGGACTGCGGCCGCACACGGCGGGCTCGGAGTTGCTGGAGCTCACCCTGTCCAAGACAAACGGGGAAAAGGTCGCCAACGTCATCTTCGACGTGATCGTGGATCGCCGGGGGCGCAACATCCTGTCGGTTCGGGACCAGAACACCTTCGACAGCGCCGTACGCAAGAAGCGCCTGATGACGCTGAACCACCTGTTCCTGGTCCACCGTTACAAGATCTGGGCGGTCCACTACGTCAGCCCGACCGACGACAATCGCTACCAGGCCCAGAAGATGAGCACGCACGGCCTGTTCAGCGACGTCCACGACGAGGTTGGCGACGTCATCGTCGCGGATGTCAGCGCGGACGGCGTCAAGGCCCTGCTCGCCCCGGACCGGGACCGCTTGAACGCCCTGATCCAGAGGACGTATCCGTACATGCCGACCGACGGCGCTGCGCAAATCCCGCAAACGACTGGCCAGAACGAGAGGACTTGAACCTCCGGCCCACTCAGGTGCAGCCCGACCAGATGACGCCGGTCCGAAGTCGTGTCGTGCGACCGTCGAGCTGTCACCGACTCGGCCGAGGCTGAGCCCGAAGCCGTGATGAAGCAGGTCCGAGCCCTGGGTTGAAACACGAGTGCGCAGTTGACGCACTATCCGTGGGTCAGGAGGTGACGTACTATCCGTCGATGGACAGGTCGAGCCCGTCCGCTGCCGAGAGCGCCTCAGCGGTCTCTGCCGCGCTTGATCCGCGGGCCGCCGAGATGTCCGCGGACATTTACGGCCTGATCGTCCGGGAGATACCGCAGTTGCGCAGCGACAAACAGGTGCTGGCGCTACTGGAATCGAGCGTCGCGGAAAACGTGGCCACCCTGCTGCACGTTCTGCAGCACGGCATCGACCTGGAGAAGGTGCGTGCCCCGGCGGCGGCGGAGGAATACGCCCGCCGGCTGGCGCAGCGCGGCGTCCCCATCGCCGCGCTGCTGCGCGCCTACCGCATCGGGTCAGCCCGATTCGAGGACTGGTGCCTGCAGGAACTCGGACGGCAGACCGATAACGCGTCTATCGTCAGCGCAGCCGGGCTGCGTATCGCCCGAGTCCTGGCCTCTTACATCGACCAAGTGTCAGAAGAGCTCGTGTCGTCCTATGAATCGGAGAAGGAGAACTGGCTCAGGAACCAGAGCGCGGCCCGCGCGGCGCGCGTCCGCGCCCTGCTAAGAGGCGAGCAGGTGGACGTGAGCTCCTCCGAGGCCATGCTCGGCTACCGGCTCAGGCAACACCACCTCGGCGTAGTGACCTGGATCACCGGGGCGTCTGGAGGCGGTGATGCGCTCGGGCGGCTGGAACATGGGACCGCTGAGGTAGCGGCCGAAGCCCAATGTGAGGGGAGGCTGATTTTTATCCCGCAGGACGAATCCTCCGCGTGGGCCTGGCTGCCCCTCGGTGCCCGGGACGATATCGCCTTCCCGGGGCTCAGCGCCAAGGGCATCGGCGCCGCAGACGGGATCCGGTTCGCTTTCGGTGCGCCCGCGCTGGGATTGGCGGGTTTCCGCCGTACCCATCAGCAGGCGCTGAGCGCCCAGGCGGTGGCGCTGGCGGCCGGACCGTCAGGCCCGCTCGTGACCAGCTTCGGCGAGGTCGCGCCGCTGGCCCTGATGTCGGGCTCGATCGAGTTGCTGCAGGCCTGGGTCACCGAGACGCTGGGGGCGCTGGCCGATGACGACGAGCAGAACGCCCGGCTGCGCGGCACGCTGCGGGTCTTCCTGCAGGAGAACGGCAGCTACAAAACGACGGCCGAACATCTCTTGCTCCACAAGAACACGGTCCAGTACCGAGTGCGCAAGGCCGAGGAGGCCCTGCGGCGCCCATCGGGCAGGACCGCCTGCAGATCGAACTGGCCCTGCTAGCTAGCCATCGGCTGGGCCGTGCGGTCCTGCGGCCTGTCGGCGACCCCGGCACGGCCTCGCCCCGGCCCGGGGCGTAGCGCCGGCGGCTCGGCGAGCTGCCTGGTATCAGCCTGGCGTGCGGCTACTGCAAGATATTGGCCGCCCGGGCAATCACCAGTCCCAGAATCATGAGGGAGCAGACCGCCTGCACGGTCATGGCCAGTTTGCCCCAGCGGGCGAGCGGCATCACATCGGTCGGGCTGAACGCGGTGGCGTCGGTGAAGCCGAGGTAGAGGTAGTCGAAGAATTCAGGGCGCCAGCCCGGCCGGGCTGTCCCCGGGTTGAGCTGGGCGGGGAAGGCGAGGTCGGGGAACTCCAGCGGGGCCAGGAAACGCGACTCGGGACCGCCTCCGTCAAGCACCCAATAGACGAAGGCAAAGGCAATGATCGTGTAGAGCCAGACCAGAAAGCCGGTCTTGAGCAGATCCGCCGCCGAATTCGTCTCCGGGCCGCCTTCAATGAGATCGGCGATCAGCCGGGCGGTGACCCCGGCCGCGTCGGCGACCAGCACGGCCACCAGCACCAGGGACAGCGCCCGGCCGGCAGCCGACCGGCGGTCGATGTGACCCCGGTCAATGGCGATGATGGCTACCAGCAGCAGCACCTCCACCGCCGGGACTGCCCATGGCGGGCCGAGGCTGAACCTGGCCGGGAGCACCAGCGGCACGGCCATCGCCAGCACCAGCGTGACGGCCATCGGCCAGCGTTTCTCTGCCCCTGCCCCGGCGGCCACGATCCCAGGTACAGGCCTGCGGGCAGCGCTTCCCCGCCTGCCAGCCCACCAATCGCGGACACTGGCCTCCGCCTTCGCCGTTGCGGGCGACCGCTCAGCAGCGGCGTCGGCCTCGGCGATCAGGGCGCGGGCGGCGTCCATCGTCGCCGCTATCTCCCCCTGGTCACTGCTGGCTGGCACACTGACGACAATCCAGGCCCGGTCATGCACGTGCCTGGGCTTGTACGGGCACCTTCGTAGCCAGCGCAAGCTTCTGATAGCACCGAAGCCACTCGCCGGTCACCGCCCCGGCCAGCGGTACCCTGAACCGTCACGTGCTCGTCGGCAGGGTGGAGCTCGATGTCCGCCTGGGGATCGATGTCCGTCATCCTGACCGGCCTCCCCTCTGTAGAGCCGGTGCCTTCTGCTCTGAGAGTACGGCGCGCCAGAGCCGAAAACCCGGACGGATTCCGACGAAGCGGCCAAGCGGCAGTGCGCCGGTCTACCGTCACGACACCTGCCCGGTGAACCACCGCAGCCCGAAGCAGCGGCCCGATGCCGCCGCACCAACTGAACCCAAGGCTGCCCACGCTAGAGCCGCGGCCTGCTCGGGGACAGGGTGGTAGCCACCGGGTCAGGGTGAGGCTGGCCCCACCCGCGGTTGCCTATGAGTTCGCCACGGGCCAGCGCCTCGGCCAAGGCAGCTCAGGGCACCAGGCGCCGTAGCCGCCGTCATCGGCACGCTCGATGACGGCGGCGTAGCTGGTCATGGAGTCCTCTGGTGTAATCCTGCCTGTCTCAGGATGCTTCGCTCAGTGCCAGGTGGGCCCAACTGGGATCGAACCAGTGGCTTCCTCCTTGTAAGGGAGGCGCTCTGCCGCTGAGCTATGGGCCCGCGCGGGGGATCCTACCCTCGCCCGGAAATCAATGAAGGTAGTCCTTGTACCAGGTCTCGTTGAGCGCGCCGCGCCGAAGGGCTGCTTGTCAGTCAGCAAGGGCGCGGCGTGTTCGTAGGGAACCGCCGCGGAACTACGGCGGCTGGACACCGACATCACCACCGCTGGTGGCTTCTACACGATGCTCGCCAGGACCGGCCGCTGCACTTCATCGACACGGTGACCGCTGCGGGCCGGATGCGCTACGGCGGGCTCCCCATAGAGAACTGAGTCGCACCCATCCGGGCCGCCCAGGCCTCCAACGTGTGCTCCTCGGCGTGGCGGATCCTGGCCCGCTGGTTGTTCCTGGCGGGCTCCAGCCGCATCCAGACATCGGTCACGGGCACCTGGTCTACTTCCAAGACGTATACCTGCCTGGTGTCCGGTGAGTACACCGCGAACAGGTCCACGTCGCCCCTGTATGGCTGCCTGCGGCTGACAGCGCGGTCGCCAACCCCCCATACTCCGCTGTGCGCGGAGAAGCATAAGACGGCCCCCCGTGGATCCTCCGGGCGGTCTTGCACTGGACGCGGAGGAAGCCTCCATCGGCCTCTACAACCATGTCGTAGCGCTGATTGTCGCCGAACGGCAACAGGACCGGGAAGCCCGCCTGGAGGAACTCGGCTAAGATGACGGCTTCGCTGATCTCGCCGATCGCCTTGGTGTTCACCCGGCCGATTGTAGAGGTCTGCCACCTTAGTCACGAAGTAGGCGCACCGCATCTAGCTCGCCTGCTGCCCGACGAGTCCATGACGTTCTGGCCCGCCCAGCGGCACGGCTTCATGTTGTGCCGGTAATCCAGCTCGAATGTGCTGGTCCGGCTGTGGCCGAAGCTTTCAGGTTCGACCATCTTCCGGGCGGACCCCTCCAGGCTGTCCAGGAAGTCGTCGAGGCACTGCCTGACGGTGTAGGAGGCGCTGACCTCTAGGCCGCTGTCGAGGGCCTTCCTCGTCTCTGCGATCTTGGCCAGCAGCCCCGTTTTGGGCAGGCGCACCCGGACGTGCTTACCACTGCCGTCGCGGCCCCGTAAGGCAAGTGCTCTACCACTGAGCTATGCGCCCGCCGTCGGAACGGCCGGGCTCAGCGTACCGGCTCAGCGGGCGCCGAGGTGGCGGGCGGCGAGGTCCGCGACGGCCTGGCTGACCGCGATCCGGTTCCGCAGGCGGCCGAGCCTGGCGTCCATGGCCGGGCCGTGGACCCCGCCGATGAGGGCCTGCTCGAAGTGGATCGCGCCGACGTACGCCGCGGCGAACCGGATCCCCTCGGCGAGGGCCGCTCGTTCCGCATCGTCCAGACGCCGCCAGCGGGCATAGCCGTCCAGGACGGCGGCGATCCGCCCCGGATCCGGCTCAATGTGCCACGCCTCAGGCGAATCGCGGGGCAGCCCCGGATCGAGATGGCATTCGAGCAGGCAGTAACCGAGGTCCAGGACCGGCAGCCCGAGCCCGCCGTTCTCCCAGCCGATGAGCACGGCCTCGCCGGACGGGGTGAGCACCACGTTGCCCGGCCAGGCGTCACCGTGCACCACCGCCACCGGCAGGCCTACGCAGGCATCCCGGACCGCCAGCAGGGTCTGGCGGAACTGCGCGTGCAGCGGGCGCCACTCCCCCGGCAGCATCGGCGCGACCGCGTCGAGACGGCCAAGCGCGGCCGGGACCGCCGCCGCCGGATGCCAGGACGCGAGCCCCACCCCGGCCGCCGGGCCCAGCGCGTGCAGGCGGCCAAGCGCCGCGCCGAGCAGCCCGGAGCGCCCGCCGCCGGGCGGCAGCGCCCGGCCGGGGATGTCACTGGTCGCCCAGGTCAGCCAGGCGCCCGCCACCCCGACGAGGTCGCCGGTACGGGTCGCGACCGCGCGCGGCGCCGGGTAGCCCTGCGCGGCCAGCCAGTCCAGGGTGGCGGCGCGGCCCAGCAGCCAGTCGGTGACCGACGCGGTGCCGCAGCCGCGGAAGTGCGGGGCCAGCAGAACCTCGGCACGGTAGGCCCGGACCAGCACGATGGTGCCGTCCGGCTGCCGCAGCCGGTAACCGACCTCGGTGCCGGACACCGAGCCCTGGTAGCGCCGCACGGACGCCGGCTCGAGCCGGTATTCGCGCAGGATCCGGCCGACCACGGCGGCATCGGTCACGGTGGCGCCATCACCTGGCGGCACCGCGGCCAAGGACGCGCTCGAGCGCCAGGGCGACCTCCTCGGACAGCCCGGGCGCCCGCACCGCGCTTGGCCCGACCGGCCCGGCTGCCACCGAGCGGTCCGGGGAAACGGTCATCCCGCAGTCGCGGCATTCCACCTCGCCGAGCCGGCGCACCAGGTGCACGCTGCTGCACTGGCGGCACTTGTCCATGTCGGCCGTCCAGTCCGCGGACGCCTGGCAGCCGGGGCACACCAGGACCTGTTCGTCGCGCTTGACTCCGCGGCGCCACGGGCTGTGCCCGCGCGCCGGGTCCACCTGCCGCGCACCGCAGCGATAGCAGGGCATCTGATTCCGCTTCCTCGCCAGGCCGGGCGTGCCCCTTGAGGGGGTCAACCCAGCGCGGCCAGCGCTTTCTGGTAGTCGGCGATGTCGCGCGCCTGCGGGATCGGGTTGACCACCTTCCAGCGGACCACGCCGTCCTTGCCGATGATGAACGTGCCGCGCACCGACAGGCCCCGGTCCGCGTCGAACACGCCATAAGCCTGCGCCACGCCGCCGTGCGGCCAGAAGTCAGACAGCAGGCCGAACTCGAAGCCCTCCTGCTCCGCCCAGATCCGGTGCACCCACGTCGAATCCACCGACACCGTCAGCAGTTCCACGTCGTCCCGTCCGACCTCGGGGAAGTCGTCCCGCATGGCGCACATCTCACCGCTGCACACCCCGCTGAACGCGAGCGGGTAGAACACAAGCACCACGTTCTTCTCGCCGCGGAAGCTGGACAGCTTGACCGGCTGCCCGTGCTGGTCCTTCAGCTCGAAATCGGGAGCCTCCTGGCCCACCTCAACCGCCATTCCACGGTCCCTTCCGCCGCGGCAGCCCGCCCTCGCGGGGGCCTGCCGGGGCATGACGCGCTCGCCGACGAGCCCAGTGTGCCACCACGGCCGGCCCACCCGCGCCATTCCCCGGATGGATCCCCGCTGCGGCCCCGTATCGCGGGCACTCGCGGCTCCCGGACCACCGGCGCGCGGGCGTGCTGCGCACAAGCCCCGGCAGCACGTCCCCCGAAAGGGCGGCGCCTCAGCCGGTCGCGCCCGTGACGCAGGGCCCGGCGGTCAGCGCCGCGCCCTGGGCGCGACCAAGCGGGTGCCCAGCCAGTCGCGCCCGGCGGACAGGCTCGACGTCTGGGACAGCCCGGCGGTCGGTGCTGCCTCCCCGATCTCGCTCGGCTCGACGTAGTTCTCCCGGCCCGGCTTGGGGGTCAGGAGCCAGATGTACCCGCCGTCTGCGAGCGGTGTCAGCGCGTCTGCCAGGGCGTCGAAGAGGTCACCGTCTCCGTCGCGCCACCAGAGCAGGACCACGTCGACCACGTCGTCGTAGTCCTCGCCGACAAGTTCCACGTTCTTGCGCTGGGCGATCGCATCTCGCAGCGCCTGATCACAGTCGTCTGCGTAGCCGATCTCCTGCACCACCTGACCTGGCTTGATGCCAAGTCGCTCGGCCAGGTCAGGTTGATCCTGAGCCTGGCGCGCGGTCGCGCTCACTAACCCCTCCTCAAGCCCTTTCCCACGGCGCCACGTCCCGCACTGGCCGCCCGGCCCGGGCATCTGCCCGGGGCACTGGTACCAGGCGCGCTACGTCCGCGTCGGCACTTCTTGCCCGCACAGTCCACACTGGGTCGGGCCCCCGCGCAAGTGTCAAGAGGCTCAGACACGAAATCTCGTCACACGCGGAGCGTTCCCACTTCACCTAAGGCCTACCCGAGGAAAGACATTCGTACCTGTCTATCCGGATTATCGACGTTAATGTCTACCAACGCGATCGATTGCCACGTCCCCAGCGCCATCGTGCCATCAAGCACCGGCACCACCAGGAACGGCGCCAGGAACGCGGGCAGCACGTGCGAGCGGCCGTGGCCGCGGGACCCGTGCGCGTGCCGCCACCTGTCATCGGCCGGCAGCAGTTCCGCCAGCACCGCGAGCAGGTCCTCGTCGCTGCGCGCGCCCAGTTCCATGAGCGCGAGCCCGGCGGTCGCGTGCGGGACGAACACGTGCAGCAGCCCGTCCCCGCCGCTGGCCACCCGCGCGGTGAACTGCGCGCATTCCGCTGTGATGTCGGTGACGCGCTCGCGGCGCCCGGTTGCGGTCGCAAAAAGTTCGCTTTCCATGCCGAACGATCTTCCCTCCTGCCCGGAATCCGCACATCTTGCCGGGTCCCGGGGCAGGCAGGAGCCCAGGCGCGCCGGGGCGGGGGTGCGTTTACCTCGCGCAGGTATGAGAATTGGTCTGGACAACCTCCTACGCACAGGCGGTCACCACCCGGCTGTGCTGCACCGACGTGGCGGCGACCAGCCGCCCACCCATGCGGAAGGCGGGATAGCCCGTGGCTGCCGGTCGTCAGCGCTTCTCTATCATCAGCGACGGACTTCCCACCCAGTTGCCGGACATCGACCCGGACGAGACCAGGGAGTGGGTGGACTCGTTCGACAGCGTGGTCCGGACCCGCGGCCGGGCCCGTGCCCGCTACGTCATGCTGCGCCTGCTGGAACGGGCCCGCGAGCAGCAGGTGGGCGTGCCCGGCCTGCGCAGCACCGACTACATCAACACGATCCCGCCCGAGCGCGAGCCGTGGTTCCCCGGCGACGAGTACGTGGAGCGGCGGATCCGCGCCTACATCCGGTGGAACGCCGCCGTGATGGTGTCCCGCGCGAACCGCCCGGGCCTCGGCGTCGGCGGGCACATCGCCACCTACGCCTCCGCGGCCAGCCTTTACGAGGTGGGCTTCAACCACTTCTTCCGCGGCAAGGACCACGGCGAGTCCGGGGACCAGGTGTTCATCCAGGGGCACGCCGCGCCCGGCATCTACGCCCGCGCGTTCCTCGAAGGCCGCCTGTCCGAGCAGCAACTGAACGGCTTCCGGCAGGAACTGTCCCACCCCGGCGGCGGCCTGCCGTCCTACCCGCACCCGCGGCTCATGCCGGACTTCTGGGAGTTCCCCACGGTCTCCATGGGCCTGGGCCCGCTGAACGCCATCTACCAGGCGCGGTTCAACCGGTACCTGCTCGCCCGGGAGATCGCCGACACCAGCAGGTCGCACGTATGGGGATTCCTCGGCGACGGCGAGGTCGACGAGCCGGAGGCGCTCGGCGCCATCGGCCTGGCCGCCCGTGAGGAGCTGGACAACCTCACCTTCGTGATCAACTGCAACCTGCAGCGGCTGGACGGTCCTGTGCGCGGCAACGGCAAGATCATCCAGGAGCTTGAGGCGGTGTTCCGCGGCGCCGGCTGGAACGTGATCAAGGTCATCTGGGGCCGGGACTGGGATCCGCTGCTCGCCCAGGACACCGACGGCGTGCTGGTCAACAAGATGAACACCACGCCCGACGGGCAGTTCCAGACCTACGCGGTGGAGACGGGCGAGTACATCAGGGAGAACTTCTTCGGCGGCGACCCGCGGCTGCGCGCCATGGTCTCCCACCTGAGCGACGACCAGCTCCGCAACCTGTCCCGCGGCGGGCACGACTACCGCAAGGTCTACGCCGCGTTCAAGGCGGCGACCGAGCACGTCGGCCAGCCGACGGTGATCCTGGCCCACACCATCAAGGGCTGGACGCTCGGCCCGGACTTCGAGGCCCGCAACGCCACCCACCAGATGAAGAAGCTCACCGTCGCCGAGCTGAAGGAGTTCAGGGACCGGCTGTACCTGCCCATCCCTGACGCGGCGCTGGAGGCGGAACTGCCGCCGTACTACCACCCGGGCGAGAGCTCCGACGAGATCGAGTACATGCGGGAGCGGCGCGCCGCGCTCGGCGGTTACCTGCCCAAGCGGGTGGTCCGCGGCAAGCCGCTCACGCTGCCCGGCGAGAAGGTCTACGACGAGCTGAAGCATGGCTCGGGCAAGCAGGCGGTCGCCACCACGATGGCGTTCGTGCGGCTGCTCAAGGACCTGATGAAGGACCAGGGCATCGGCAACAGGTTCGTGCCGATCATCCCGGACGAGGCGCGCACGTTCGGCATGGACTCGCTGTTCCCCAGCGCCAAGATCTACTCGCCGCACGGGCAGACGTACGAGGCGGTGGACCGGGCGCTGCTGCTGTCCTACAAGGAGTCCGAGATCGGCCAGATCCTGCACGAGGGGATCAGCGAGGCCGGCGCGATGGGCTCGGTGATCGCGGCGGGCACCTCATACGCGACGCACGCGGCGCCGATGATCCCGGTGTACGTGTTCTACTCGATGTTCGGCTGGCAGCGGACCGGCGACCAGATGTGGGCGTTCGGCGACCAGCTCGGCCGCGGGTTCCTGCTCGGCGCGACCGCGGGCCGCACCACCCTGACCGGTGAGGGGCTGCAGCACAACGACGGCCACTCGCAGCTTCTTGCCTCGGTCAGCCCGGCCTGCGTGTCCTACGACCCGGCGTGGGCGTACGAGGTGTCGGTCATCGTCGCCGACGGCCTGCGCCGGATGTACGGGGAGAGCCCGGAGCACCCGCACGGCGAGGACATCTTCTACTACCTCACGGTCTACAACGAGCCGTACCAGCAGCCGCCGATGCCCGCGGACTCGCCCGAGGCCCGGGCCGAGCTGGAGCAGGCGATCCTGCGCGGTCTTTACCGGTACGCGCCCGCGGCCGGCGAGCCGGACACCGAACGCCCCCGGGCGCAGATCCTCGCCTCCGGGGTGGGGGTCCGGTGGGCGCTTGAGGCGCAGCGGCTGCTCGCCGAGGACTGGGGCGTGGCCGCCGACGTGTGGTCGGCGACGTCCTGGACCGAGCTGCGCCGCGACGCCCTCGCCTGCGAGGAGTGGAACCTGCTCAACCCCGACGCGCAGGCCCGGGTGCCCTACGTGACCCAGGCGCTTGAGGGCCAGCAGGGCCCTGTGGTCGCGGTGAGCGACTGGATCCGGGCGGTGCCCGACCAGATCGCCCGCTGGGTGCCCGCGCCGTTCACGTCGCTGGGCACCGACGGGTTCGGCTTCTCCGACACCCGGCCGGCCGCGCGCCGGTTCTTCCACGTGGACGGGGAGTCGGTGACGCTGGCGGTGCTCAGCCAGCTCGCCCAGCGCGGCGAGGTCAAGCACGAGACGCTGTCCCAGGCGATCGCGAAGTACCGGCTGGACCAACCGGTCAGCACCGCCCTGGCACCCGGCCGGTGAGCCGGGGCCGCCGCGTCAGCGCGGTCCTGTTAGCCGTCCTGGCAGGTTGCCTGGCGGTGACGCCGCCAGCGGGCGCGGCCGGGCCGGGGGGCGCGGCCAGCCTGCCCGCCGCCTTCCTTGTCAGCGTCTCCTGCCCTGGCCAGGACACCTGCTGGGCGGTGGGCCTGACCACGACAGGCCGTGCGCATCCGGTGATCGACCGCTGGAACGGCTCGGTGTGGGCTTCCGTCCCGGCCCCGGTCCCCCGCGCCGCCGTGGCCCTGTGGTCGGTGTCCTGCGTTAGCCCGGCCTTCTGCTGGGCCGTAGGCAGCTACGGGCCGAACAAGGCGCGGCCCTTCGCCGAGCACTGGAATGGCACCCGATGGTCGCTGGCCCTGCTGCCGGTCTTCCCGGGAGGGGCCTCCACCGTCTCGGACGACGTGTGGTGCTCCAGCACGGCGAGCTGCTGGGAACTCCAGGAAAACGGCCCCGCCGGGTTCGAGCACTGGGACGGCCACGCCTGGGCCATCGTGACGGCGCCGGCCTTCCGGCGGCACGACGTCCTCGACCGGGTGACCTGCACGAGCGACCGCGACTGCTGGGTGACCGGTGAAACCAATGCAGGCACGATCACCGGGCACTGGGACGGCCGGGCCTGGTCGGTGGTGCCGACGCCGACCGGGCACGCGCGCGGCGACCAACTGCTTGGCATCTCCTGCCTGGGCAGGTCGTGCCTGGCGGTGGGCGCCACCGACGATCCCTACCGCCCGCTCGCTGAGCAGTGGACGGGTTCGGCGTGGCAGGTCACCCCAATAGCCGTGCCAGCCGCCGAGCTGGCCGGGGTAGCCTGCGTGACCGCCCGGTACTGCCTGGCCGTGGGTCTGCGCACGAACTCCGGCGGCCGGACGTTCAGCGCGGACTGGAACGGATCACGCTGGCGCGCCGTGCCGGTGCCCGCACCCCCTGGATCGTCGAGTGCGCTCCTGGCCGCGGTGGACTGCATCACCACGACGGACTGCTGGGCGGTGGGCAGCGACAAGCATGGCCAGGTGGAACCCAGCCTGATCGAGCACTGGAACGGCACCGCCTGGTCGATCGCGGGCTGACCCGGCCAGGTCCCGCTGGCCGCTCCCCGATTTATCCGCTAGCCGCCAACGGTCACCCGTGCCAGATTTAGGTAAAGACCGGACAATCCTGGGCCCAAGGGGCGGGTGGTCACTGTGATCGGCACGTTTGGCAGGTCCGGGGCCGCGGGCGGGCTGCTGGCCGCCGGCCTGGTGGCCGCGCTGCTCAGCTCCCCGGTGAACGCCGCCGCCGGGCCACGGCACCGGGTAACGGCGGCTGTCCATGGTTTCCTCGACGGCGTGTCCTGCTTCAGCGCCAGCAAATGCGCGGCCGTCGGCCAGCGGACCGTGACTCAGGGCTTCGGCGGCACCCTCGCCGAGCGGTGGAACGGCACCCAATGGTCGGTGGTATCCAGCCCGAGCCCAGGGGGATCCTCCGCTGCCCGGCTGACCGGTGTCGCCTGCGCGGGAACGGCCAACTGCCTGGCGGTCGGGTGGTTCACCGACGGAGCGAGCGGGGACACACTGCCCACGGCCGAGCAGTGGAACGGGACGTCGTGGTCGTTGCTGTCCGTCCCGGATCCATCCGGCAGCACCGACGCCCAATTGGACGGCGTCGCGTGCAGCAGCACGACCAACTGCTTCGCGGCCGGCTTCTCGATGGGCCACAGCCTCACCGAGCACTGGAGCGGCTCGGCGTGGTCGATCGTGACCAGCCCCGACCCGAACTCGGCGAGCCTGCTCCTCGGCGTGACCTGCCCATCCGCGAGCCGGTGCTGGGCCGTCGGCTATACGTTGCCCGGCACCGTGACCGGCTCGCTGACCGAGAAGTGGAACGGCACCAACTGGACCGTCGTGCACACGCCGAGTTCCGGCGACGGCCAGCTGATCGGCGACTCCTGCGCCAGCACCACGGACTGCGTGGCCACAGGGACCGCATCCAACATGTTCGCCATCGCGCAGGTATGGAACGGGACGACGTGGGCCAATGCCCCGCCGAAGAAGCCCAACGGGGCGTCGATCACGGCCTTGAAAGGCGTGTCCTGCCCGGCCGGCGGTTCTGTCTGCGAGTCCGCCGGCGCCAAAGAGGTCTCCAGCGGCGAGCGGGCGCTGGCCGAACGCTGGAACGGCTCCGCGTGGTCGGTGCAGTCGACGGGCACGATCAGCGGGACCACGCTCAGCTCCCTCGACAGCGTCTCCTGCACCTCGGCGAGCAACTGCTGGGCGACCGGTGTGTCGGACACATCGTCGGCAGAGGACGTGCTGATCGAGAAGTGGAACGGGACAAGCTGGTCGGTGACCGCCAGCTAGCCGCCTCCCGATCGCGGCGGCCCCCGCCGACGGGCTCAGGCGGGGCCGCCGGCCGCGTCGGCCAGCGGCAACGTAACCAGGATGCCCAGGCCGCCGGCCGGGAGGCTGTGTGCCTCGACGCGGGCACGGCCGCCCTGCCCGCCACGGCACCGGTCATGGCGGCCCGGATCGGCCCCGTCCAGGCCGCGGCGGCGATCGGGGACGTGGCCGCCAACGTGTACCGCAACGACCGGATCCCGGCCGCCAACTCGGATGCGATCACTGTCTACTGGGCCACCACCAACCTGCTGCGGACCGTGCAGGGGCACCTGGCCAGGGGCACCTTCCTGGACCCGGCCCCGACCCGGTTCCCCGCCGCCGTGCTCGGCGCCAGCGCCGCGAGCGCGCTGGGGATCGACCGGGCTGGTGGGCAGGCCCAGGTGTGGCTCGGCGGGCACTGGTTCGCGGTAGCCGGGATCCTGCGGCCGGTACCGCTCGCCCCGGAACTGGACCGCGCCGTGCTGCCGTGGCGCTAGGTATCCCCGCAGGTCAGGGGCATGACGTTGCCATCAAGTGGGCAGGTACCTCCGCGGGGCGTGCAGGAGGGGGCATGGGCGAGGCGGCAATCGTGGTGCGCGGGCTGCGCAAGCGCTTCGGTGCGCAGGAGGCGGTGGCCGGGATCGACCTGGACGTCGCGGCCGGGTCGTGTGCCGGACTGGTCGGCCCGAACGGGGCGGGGAAAACCACGTCCCTGTCGATGATGACCGGCCTGCTGCGGCCGGACGGCGGCCAGGTGGTGATCAACGGCCTTGACGTGTGGTCCGACCCCCGCGCCGCCAAGGCGGTCATCGGGGTGGTGCCGGCCGGGGCCGGCTGTTCGAGCGGCTCAGCGGTGCGGAACTGCTGGAGTACGCCGGGCGGCTGCGCGGCCTGCCGGCCGCGGAGGCCCGCTCCCGGGCCGGGCAACTGCTGAGCGTGCTTGACCTCACCGCGGACGCCGGGCGGCTGGTCGCGGACTACTCGACCGGAATGCGGAAGAAGGCCGCGCTCGGCTGCGCGCTGATCCACAACCCGCCGGTGCTGTTCCTGGACGAGCCGCTGGAGGGCGTGGACCCCGTTTCCGGGGACGTGATCCGCAGGCTGCTCGCCCGCCTGGCCGCGTCCGGCTCGACCGTGTTGTTCTCCAGTCACGTCATGGAACTGGTGGAGCAGGTCTGTGACCATGTGTCGATCATCGACAAGGGCCGGATCGTGGCCAGCGGCCCGATCCGGCAGGTGCAGCACGGCAAGACATTGCAGCAGGCCTTTATAGACCTGATCGGCGTGCGTGCGGGTGGCGAGGATCGGCTGTCGTGGCTTGGCTCCTCGTCGGACTTAAGCTGCGCTCGCAGAGAAACGCGCTGCGCTCGTCCGGGCGGGCCAGGATCTCGTTCATCCTCAGCGCCACCCTGGCCGCGGTGGTCGCGGTCGCCGTTTTCGGCAGCCTGGCTATGCTGCGCGGCCAGGCCGCGGCGGTGGACGAGGCCACGGCCGTCTTCACCGCCTTCGCGTTCGCCTGGCTGGTCCTGCCGATCTTTTCCTTCGGCCTGGACGCTACTTTGGACCCCGCCACGCTGGCGCCTTATCCACTGCGGGCCCGCCCGCTCGCCGTGGGCATGCTGGCCGCCTCGGCCACCGGGGCCTGGCCGCTGGCCAACGTGCTCGGCCTGCTCGGGGTGACCATTGGGCTGGCGCGCGGGCTGCCTGGCCTGCTCATCGCGCCGGCCGCCGTGCTGCTGCAGGTACTGTTCTGCATCACCCTGGCCCGGTTCGTGACCACCGGCCTGGCGCGGCTGCTGCGCTCGCGCCGCGGCAAGGACCTGGCGGCGTTCCTGCTGCTGCCGGTCTTTGCCCTCTACCAGGTGTTCACCCAGGTGGTGCCGAGGATGGCCTTCGAGGGCAGGCTGAGGCCGGCGAGCTTCGCCGGCCTGGACCGCTGGCTGCGCTGGCTGCCGCCGGGCCTGGCCGCGCACGCCGTGCAGTATGCCTCGGCAGGCCGCACCGGCATGGCGCTGCTGTGCCTGCTGCTGGTTGCGGCCGTCACCATGGCGCTCGGCTGGCTGTGGATCGGCATCCTGCGCCGCGCCCTGGTAACGGTCGACACCACCACGCAGTCCTCCGCCGTGCGCCAGGGTGCGCTGCCGTTCGCCCGGTTCGGGCTGCGCGGCACGATGGCCGCCCGGTACTGGATCTACCAGCGCCGCGAGCCAAGCTCGCTGATCTACTGGGGCATCGTCGGGGTCGTCATGATCGCCGCGTCGGTGAGCAGCCTCATGACGCCGGCCTACCGCGGCGCGCTGCTGACCAGCGCGGGCATCGGGGCTGCGTTGCTCGCCATCTTCCACTCCAACTCGGCGGGGATGACCGGGCCGGCCTTCATCCTCGAGGCCATGGCGATGACCAGCCGCCGCGCGCTGCGCTGCTATTTCGCCGGGCAGAACCTCGCCCTCAGCATGATCGCGGTACCGCTGCTCACCGTGATCAGTTTCGGTCTCGCCGCCGTGGCCGGGCACCCGGCGGCCGGGTTCCTCGCCGTGGCGGTGGATTTCGCCGGCATCGGTGCGAGCATGGCGCTGAGCAACATCTTCACAGCACGCCTGCCCTATCCGACGGAGAAGCGGGAGGGCAGCCCGGTGCGCGGCGCTGCCGGTGGGCACGCCAGCTATGCCCTCGGGGCCACCCTCGGCAGCCTGGCTGGCACGGCGGTGGCGGTCAGCCCGGTGGCGGCTGCTGAAGCGCTGACCAGCGCGGACCCTGCGGCGGTGCGGATCCCGGTGCTGCTGCTCTGTGCCGCTTGCTACGGCATCGCGCTGGCCTGGGCCGGCGTGCGGATCGCCGCCCGCGTGGCCGAGCCGAAGCTGCCGGAACTGTGCCAGATCGCCCTGCACAGCATGGCCTAGCCCTGCTGGCCCGGGGGCCGCCCGCGCCGCAACCGGGCAGCCCCGTGACAGGCTGGTGTGATGACAGCGTCTGCGCAGGCACCCGAGCCGGGTGTGCCCGCGCCGTCGGGCGCAGCCGGGATCCGGGCGGGGCCGGCCCACGGCCAGACGGTCCGGGCCGAGACCGTGCGGCGGCTTGAGCAGGCCATGGGCTCGCTCGGCACCGCCGCCATGGCCTCCATGGAGCAGCGGCTGCCCTGGTTCCGCGCCCTGCCCGCGGAGAACCGCTCCTGGATCGGCCTGGTCGCCCAGGCCGGCATCGCCGCCTTCGTGGACTGGGTGAAGCACCCGCAGCGCCGCCCCGCCGTGGCCGGCGAGGTGTTCGGCACCGCGCCCCGCGAGCTGGCCAGGGCGGTGAGCCTGCATCAGACCGTGGAGATGGTGCGCATCACCATCGACGTGGTCGAGGCCCAGGTCGACCAGCTTGCCGCACCCGGCGGCGAGGCGGAACTGCGCGAGGCGGTGCTCCGCTACACCCGGGAGGTCGCGTTCGGGGCCGCCCAGGTCTACGCCCGCACCGCCGAGGCCCGCGGCGCCTGGGATGCCCGGCTGGAGGCCCTGGTGGTGGACTCCCTGGTCCGCGGGGAAGGCGGGGACGGGCTGCACTCCTGGGCGGCGGCACTGAACTGGTCCTCCTCCCCCGTGGCGGTGATCGCAGGTATCGCCGACGACGGCGAGCCGGCGGGCATCATCGAGGACCTGCGGGCGATCGCCCGCCGGTCCAGGCTGGACCTGCTGGCCGGGGTCCAGGGCAGCAGGCTGGTGGTCGTGCTCGGCGGCAGCGCCGACCCGCTCGCCGCGGCACAGCAGCTTGCGGGCCGGTTCGGGCCGGGGCCCGTGGTGGTCGGCCACGCGGTCGCCGACCTGCACACCGCCGCCCCGTCCGCGGCCGCCGCGCTCGCCGGGCTGCGGGCGGCGCCGGCCTGGCCGGACGCGCCGCGCCCGGTACTGGCCGCCGAACTGCTACCGGAACGCGCCCTGGACGGCGACGAGGCGGCCCGCGCCGAACTGCTCGCCGACGTGTACGAGCCCATGCTGCGCGGCGGCGCGGCGCTGGTCGAGACCGTCACGACCTACCTGGAGCAGGGGTTCTCACTGGAGGCCGCGGCGCGGCTGCTTTTCGTGCATCCCAACACCGTCCGCTACCGGCTGCGCCGGGTGAGTGAGCTGACCGGGCTCACCGCCACCAGCGGGCGGAGCGGATTCACGCTGTGGGTGGCCATCATCCTCGGGCGGCTCGTTCACAAGCGAACGTAACCTGTCGGAAACCTACAAAGTCACCTGGCATAACTTCGTCATGTTCTCATCCCCCATGGCGGACTTCTACAGTGCAGGCTAGAAGGATGCTTGTTATCGCAGCTCCGGGTCAGGGCGCGCAAGCCCCCGGTTTCCTGACGCCCTGGCTGGAACTGCCCGGCTTCGCCGACCGCCTGACCGCTTGGTCCGACCTCGCCGGGTGCGACCTGGTCAGGTATGGCACCACCGCGGGCGCCGAGGAGATCACCGACACCGCCATCGCCCAGCCACTGCTGGTCGCGGCGGCCATCGCGGCCGCCGAGGCACTCAGCGGGGATCTTGGCCATGTCCGCGAGCAGGCCGGCATTGCGGCCGGGCACAGCGTCGGGGAACTCGCCGCCGGGGTGATCGCCGGCGTGCTGTCCGCGGAGGACGCGATGCGCCTGGTCGGCGTGCGCGGCCGGGCCATGGCCAAGGCGGCGGCCGCCGAGGCGACCGGCATGACCGCGGTCCTCGGCGGCGACCAGGACGAGGTACTCGCCGCGCTGGACTCCCACGGGCTCACCCCGGCGAACGTCAACGGCGCGGGCCAGATCGTGGCGGCCGGGACCATGGCGCAACTCGACGCATTCGCCGCCGCCCCGCCGGCAGGCACCCGGCTGCGCCCGCTGAGCGTGGCCGGCGCGTTCCACACCGCCCACATGGCGCCCGCCGTGGACGCACTGCGCGAGGCGGCGGCCTCGGTCACGGTCCGCGACCCCGGCATCATGCTGGTCTCCAACGCCGACGGTGCGGTGGTCGCCTCCGGCCGCGACTGGCTGGAGCGCATCGTCACCCAGGTGAGCACCCCGGTGCGGTGGGACAAGTGCATGCAGACGATGTCCGGCCGGGGCGCGACCGCGCTCATCGAACTCCCGCCAGGCGGCACGCTGGCCGGCCTGGCCCGGCGGGCCCTGCCGCAGCTGGCAAGGGCCGCGCTGAAAACCCCCGACGACCTGACGGCGGCGCGTGCGCTGCTGGCCGAGCACGGCACGCCGGAACACCACTACGCCGGGAACACCCCCGAATGGCGGCTGCTGGTCGCCACGGCGGCCGGCACGTTCCGGGCCGGCACCGAGGGCCAGGACGCCGCGCCCGGGGCCCATGTCCATCCCGGCGCGCTGCTGGGGCACGTGGCGGCCCGCAGCGGGCAGGAGCCGGTCACTCCGGATTTCGCCGGCATCGTCCTGGAGTGGCTGGTCGAGGACGGCGATCCGGTGGCCGCAGGCCAGCCGCTCGTCCGGCTGCAACCGGAGGCGGCATGACGCCCGCCGCGCGGGGTAGCGCACCCCGTGGCCCGCATCCGACAACAGCCCGGGCCAAGGCCCCGGCGACGAAGTCGCAGGGACCGCAGGCCATCGGGGGGTCCTGGGAGTTGCTCCCCCGAGCTAGCAGGGAGAAGTGAACACGATGCAACTGCCTGAAGGTTCCCGTGGCTCGCGGATCCTCGCGTTCGGCGGGTATCAGCCGGCGAACGTGCTCACCAACGAGACCCTGGCGGCCACCGTCGACACCACCGACGAGTGGATCCGCAGCCGGGTCGGCATCGAGAGCCGGCGGCTGGCCAGCCCGGACGAGACCGTCGCGGACATGGCCGTGGCCGCGGGCGGCAAGGCGCTGGCCGCCAGCGGCCTGTCCGCCGCCGACATCGACCTGGTGATCGTGGCCACCTGCACCGCGGAAGTCCCGATCCCCAACACCGCGGCCTCCGTGGCCACCCGCCTCGGCATCACCGCGCCGGGCGCCTACGACCTGAACGCGGCCTGCGCGGGCTTCTGCTACGCGCTCGGCACCGCCAGCGACGCGGTGCGGGCGGGCAGCGCGCGCAACGTGCTGGTGATCGGGGCCGAGAAGCTGTCCCAGTGGGTCGACTGGACCGACCGCTCGACCTGCATCATCTTCGCCGACGGTGCGGGCGCCGCGGTGGTGAGCCCGGTGACAGACCCGGACGACCGCCCCCGGCATCGGCCCGGTGGTGTGGGGCAGCGACGGCGGCATGGCCGACAAGATCTACATCGCCGACCGGAACTCGTTCATCCACCAGGAGGGACAGGCAGTGTTCCGGTGGGCCACCACCGCGCTGCACCCGGTCGCGCTGAAGGCCTGCGAGAAGGCCGGGGTGGACCCGGCCAGCCTGGCCGCGTTCGTACCGCACCAGGCGAACCTGCGCATCATAGAGGCGATCGCGCGCAAGCTCGGCGCCCCGCAGGCGCTGGTCGCCAACGACATCGTGCACGCGGGGAACACCTCGTCCGCGTCGATACCGCTCGCGCTGTCCCGCATGATCGAGCGCGGCGAGCTGTCCTCGGGCGACGCGGTCCTGCTGCTCGGATTCGGGGCAGGCATCAGCTACGCCGGGCAAGTGATCAAGGTACCCTGACCTGGCCCAGGCGCCGGGCACCCGTCCCGGCGCAGACCGCAACGCAGATAACGAAGGAGAAGACGCATCCCATGGCAATGACCGAACAGGAAATCCAGACCGGCCTCGGGGAGATCGTCGACGAAGTCGCGGGCGTCCCCGCGGCCGAGGTCACCCCGGACAAGAGCTTCGTCGACGACCTGGACATCGACTCGCTGTCGATGGTCGAGATCGCGGTGGCCGCCCAGGACAAGTTCGGCGTGGAGATCCCCGACGACGAGCTGAAGAATCTGAAGACCGTGCAGGACGTCATCGACTACGTCCGCCGCGCGGAGGTCTCGGCCTGATCGCCGGGACCGCTGGCCGCGGCGCCGCCGGGTCCGCGGCGGCACCGCAGCGAAGGAGCTGATGAGGAGTGCGGGCAGACCAGCCACGTGTCGTGGTCACCGGCCTCGGCGCGACCACGCCGCTCGGCGGCGACGTGCCGAGTACCTGGGAGGGCATGCTGGCCGGGCGCAGCGGCGCCGCGGTGCTGACCGATGACGAGTACGCGAGCCTGCCGGCCCGGATCGCCGCGCGGGCCGCGGTCGATCCGGCCACGGTGCTCGACCGCGTCCAGGCGCGGCGGCTCGACCGGTGCGAGCAGTTCGCGATCGTCGCGGCCAGGGAGGCATGGGCGGACGCGGGCGCGCCGGAAGTGCCGCCGGAGCGGCTCGGCGTGGTCGTGTCCAGCGGCATCGGCGGGATCGCCTCCACCCTCGCCGCCTACGACACGCTGCACGACCGCGGCTGGCAGCGGATGTCTCCGTTCACGGTCCCGATGCTCATGCCGAACGGCTCGGCGGGGTGGATCGGCATCGAACTCGGCGCGCGCGCCGGGGTGCACACCACGGTGAGCGCCTGCGCGTCCGGCGCCGAGGCCATCGGCTACGCGATCGACATGATCCGGATGGGCCGGGCCGACGTGGTGCTGGCCGGCGGAACCGAGGCGGCCATCATCCCGCTGAACATCGCCGCGTTCGCCGCCATGCGGGCGCTGTCCACCCGCAACGACGAGCCCGAGCGCGCCTCGCGCCCGTTCGACAAGGGCCGGGACGGCTTCGTGCTCGGCGAGGGCGCGGGCATGGTGGTGCTCGAGTCGGCCGAGCACGCGCAGCGGCGCGGCGCCCAGGTGCTCGCCGTGGCGGCGGGCTCGGGCTATTCGGCCGACGCGCACCACATCGCCCAGCCGGAGCCGAGCGGGCGCGGCATCGTCGCCGCCATCCAGGCGGTGCTCGCCGACGCCGGGCTTGACCCGGACCAGGTGGTGCACGTGAACGCGCACGCCACCTCCACCCCGGCAGGCGACGCGGTGGAGGGCCAGGCCATCGCGGCCGCGCTCGGCCCGGCGGCCGACGGGGTGGTGGTGTCCGCCACCAAGTCGATGACCGGGCACCTGCTCGGTGGCGCCGGGGCCGTGGAGGCGGTCGCCACCATCCTCGCCCTGCGCGACCGGGTGGCACCGCCGACCATCAACCTGGACGACCCGGACGAGGAGGCTCCGGATCGACATCGCCACCAAGCCGCGGGAACTCGCCCCGCACAGCAGCGCGCCCATGGCAGCGCTGAACAACTCGTTCGGTTTCGGCGGGCACAACGTGACGCTCGCCTTCACCGCCGCCTAACCCGCTCCACACCGCAAGGAGGCTTCGGTGACCGTTCTAGACAGCCGCATCCAGCCAGAGGCTGCACCACGCCCGGCTGCCACCCCCGGGCAGCCGACCATGAGCCGGAACCCGGAGGACCGCCTCGCGGCCCTGTTCGACCCCGGGACCGTCCGGCTGCTGACCCCGCACGACGACAGCGGTGCGGTGGCCGCCTGTGGCCAGATCGACGGCATGCTGGCGGTCGCCTTCGCCAGCGACCCCAGGGTCCAGGGCGGCGCCATGGGCACCGCGGGCTGCGCCGCGATCGTGGCCGCCCACGAGGAGGCCATCGCGCAGGGCGCGCCGGTGATCGGCCTGTGGCACTCGGGCGGTGCCCGGCTGCGCGAGGGCGTCGAGAGCCTGCACGCGGTCGGCACCGTGTTCGCCGCTATGACCAGGGCCTCGGGCGTGGTACCGCAGATCTCGGTGGTCCTCGGCGCCGCTGCGGGCGGCGCCGCCTACGGGCCCGCGCTGACCGACGTGGTGATCCTCTCCGAGCAGGGCCGGATCTTCGTCACCGGCCCCGACGTGGTGCGCAGCGTGACCGGCGAGGACGTGGACATGGCCCGGCTCGGCGGCCCTGAACCTCACTCCCGCAGGTCCGGCGTGGTCCACGTGGTCGCGCAGTCGGACGCCGACGCGATCGAGCGGGCCAGGGAACTGGCCCTGCTGCTCGGCGACCAGGGCCGCATCGACCCGAGCACCGCGGCGCCGGACGGCGCGCCCAGCCTGGGCAGCTTCCTGCCCGAATCGCCCCGCCGCGCCTACGACGTCAAGCCGATGATCGGCGCCCTGCTCGACGGCCCTGGCATCGAACTGCATCCCAGGTGGGCGCCGAACGTGGTCACCCATCTCGGCCGGCTGGCCGGCCGGACCGTCGGCGTGATCGCCAACAACCCGTTGCGGCTCGGCGGCTGCCTGGACGCCACCTCGGCGGAGAAGGCGGCCAGGTTCGTGCGCATGTGCGACGCGTTCGGCGTGCCGCTGGTGGTGCTTGTGGACGTGCCCGGCTATCTGCCCGGCGTCGGCCAGGAGTGGGACGGGGTGGTGCGCCGCGGCGCGAAGCTGCTGCACGCCTTCGCCGAGGCCACCGTGCCCCGGATCACCCTGGTCATGCGGAAGTCCTACGGCGGCGCGTACATCGCCATGAACTCCCGTTCCCTGGGCGCCACCAAGGTCTTCGCCTGGCCCGGTGCCGAGATCGCGGTGATGGGCCCGGTAGCGGCGATCCGCATCCTGCACCGCCGCACCATCGCCGGCGTGCCACCGGACAAGCTGCACGAGGTCGAGGCGGGCCTCGCCGCGGAGCACCAGCGCGAGACGGGCGGCCTGGAGCGGGCCCAGGCCCTGGGCGTGGTCGATGAGGTCATCGAGCCGTCCCAGACCAGGGAAGCGATCATCCGGGCCATCGCGGACGCGCCGCAACGCCGCGGCAACCACGGCAACATCCCACTGTGACGGCCCCGGCCGGTGGCTGAGACGCGACATCCCGGCGTACGGGGCTGAGGTGACCGGCGCTGACGAGCGGCCGGGCACGCGGCGGCTGCTGGTGGTCGAGCACGGCAGCCACGCCCCGGCCGGGCTGCTGGCGGACTGGGCGGCGAGCCGGTCGCTGGGCATCCAGACCGTGGCGCTGCATGCTGGCGAGCCACTGCCCGCGGCACCGGGCTGCGACGCCGTGGCCGTCCTCGGCTCCGAACTGACCGCCTACGACGACACGCTGCCCTGGCTGGCCGCCGAGCTGGCGTTCATCGAGCGGATGCTGGCCGCGTCCGTGCCGGTGCTCGGCATCTGCTTCGGCGCCCAGGCGCTGGCCCGGGTGCTCGGCGCCCGGCTGTACCGGCTGCCGGTGCCGGAGATCGGCTGGGCACAGGTGACGAGCGGGCATCCCGGGCTGGCGGAGGGGCCGTGGCTGTCCTGGCACCGCGACGCCTTCGAACTGCCCGCAGGCGCGGCCCAGATTGCCGCGAACGAGGTGTGCGTGCAGGGGTTCTCCTACGGCCCGCATGCCGCGCTGCAGTTCCACCCGGAGGCGACCCAGCCGATCGCGGCGTCGTGGCTGCGGTTCGCCGCCCCGCCGCCGGGCGAGGAGATCACCGGCCCGCTCTTCCGCAACCCGGACGGGGCCTGGAACCGGGCCGCGGCCCACGCTTCTGAGTTGTTCTCGGCCTGGCTGGACGGTGACCTGGCCAGCCCGTGACGTTGTCAGGCGGCGACCGGAGCGCGGGCGAGTGCGAGCCTGAGCTTGTCCAGGTCCTCGGGCGGTGATTCGAGCAACGGCAGCCGGACGGTCGCGTGCTCCAGGATCCCGAGCTCGGCCAGGGCACCCTTGGCCATGATCGGGCCTTGGGAGGTCCGCATGATGGCGTCGACGAGCGGCACGAGGGATCTGTTGATGGCCCGGGCGCGGGGCAGGTCCCCGCGCCCGACGGCCGAAATCAGCTCCGCGATCTGGGCCGGGGCCACGTTGGCGACCACGCTCACGACACCGCTCGCTCCCGCCGCCAGGTAGGGCAGGATCAGCTCGTCGATGCCGCAGTAGTAGGCCAGGTCCGTCTCGGCCATCACGGCAACCGCCTCGAACAGGTCGCCCTTGGCGTCCTTCACGGCCCTCACCCTCGGGTGGCGGCCCAGCTCGATCAGAGCCGCCGCGCTGAACTGGGTGCCGGTGCGGTGCGGGACGTCGTAGAGCATGACCGGCAGGGCGGTGGCATCGGCCACGGCGAGGCCGTGCGCGACGACGCCGGCCTGCGTGGGCCGGGAGTAGTACGGCGCGACCAGGAGCAGCGCGTCGGCCTCCGCGTCTTCGGCCTGGCGGGCCTGGCCGACGCTGCAGGCGGTGTCGTTGGTGCCCACCCCGGCGATCACCCGGGCCCGTCCCCGGGCCCGCCGCGCGACCGTCGTGATCAGCTCGGCGGTCTCCGCTGGCGTCAGGGTCGGGGACTCGCCCGTCGTGCCGGCCACGACGAGCCCGTCGCACCCGGCGGCCAGCAGGTAGTCGACCAGGCGGGTGACCGCGTCCCGGCTCACGCGGCCGTCGGGGCGCATCGGCGTGACCATGGCCACCAGGCTGGATCCGAACTGGGCGGCGTTCTTGTCACGAGCGGCGTCGTGGTCATGAGGGGGTGTCATGGCCTCATCCTCGGCGCACCGCAAAGATGCGGTCTAGCGATGCTTTTTCGCGAATATTACGTAGCCTGGCTGCATGATTGAGGTGGGAGCGCTCCGCGCCCTCTGCTCGGTGGCGGCGCTGGGCACCATCGCCGCCGCGGCTCAGGACCTGGACTTCACCCCGTCGGCGGTGTCTCAGCAGATCAAGCGCCTGGAGCACCAGGTCGGCGTGCCGCTGCTGGCGACGGCGGGACGAGGCGTCGTCCTGACGCCCGCGGGCCAGGCGCTGGCCGACACGGCCGCAGACGTCTTTGAATCCCTGGAACGCAGCGCCGAGGCGGCCCGGTCCGCCGCGGACGGCCGCCCCTCCGGGGTGCTCCGCGTGGCGGCGTTCTCCACCGCGATCCGGGGCCTGCTCGCCCCGCGACTGCCAGCCCTGGCGTCCCGCTGCCCCGACCTGCGCCTCGCGATCACCGAACACGACCCGGACCAGGCCGTGCACGCCATCACCGCTGGCGCCGCCGAGCTGGCCATCATCCACGACGCCGACGGCCTCCCGCCCCCGGTGCCCGCCTCGCTGACCCAACTGCCACTGCACACCGACGTCGGCGACCTGGTGCTGCACCGCTCGCACCACCTCGCGGCCGCGGGCACCGTCTCCGGCCGCGACCTCGCCGGTCACACCTGGGTGACGAGCCCGCCGGGCACCGTGTGCCACCAGTGGTTCCAGCGCCTGCTGGCCGGCCAGCCCGGCCAGCCCGACGTCCGGCACCTGATCGGCGACTTCGCCACCCAGCTCGCCCTAGTCGCCACCGGCGAGGTCATCGCCCTCATCCCGCGCCTCGCGCGGCCCCCGCTCGGGGACAGCCTCGTCGTCCGCCCCCTCGACCCGCCGCCGGTGCGCCAGGTCACTGCGGTCTGGCGGCGCAGCGCGGACGCCAGCCCGGCGATCAAAGCCGTCGTCAGCGAACTTGCCACCACCAACGGCCACCCCTAGACATCAGCCCCACGACCGCCACGATGTCAGCACCGCCCGAGGCGCCGGGAAGAGTGGTTGCGCGGCCCGTAGAGTCGGCGGCGTGGAGAATACCGAGGCACTGCTCGCCGCGTTCGACGCGCAGGCCAGGGCCCAGCCGCCGGACCCGCCCGCCGGCGTGTGGCATGAAGCCGACGGCCCGTTGCTGCGCGTGGTGGGCCAGGAGCGCGGCTTCATCAGCGCGCCGCGGGATACCGGAGTCCGGGGTAGCGACCTTGACCGGCTGATCGCCCGGCAGCGGGACTACTTCGCCGCCCGTGGCGAGGCGGTCGAATGGAAGACCTACGGATACGACGAACCGGCCGACCTGCCCGACCGGCTCCGCGCCGCGGGCTTCATGCCTGAGGACCCCGAGACGGTGGTCGTCGCGCTCACCACGGCCATAGCGGCCGAGCCCGTGCTGCCCGACGGCGTGGTGCTGCGGCAGGTCACCGCCGATGCGGACATGCGCCGGATCGCCGCCATGGAGTCGGAGGTGTGGCACCTCGACCGGGCCTGGACCGGTGAGCACCTGATCCGCCAGGTCGCAGCCACGCCGGACGACTACATCGTGCTGACCGCCGAGGCCGCCGGGCAGGTGGTCGCGGCCGGCTGGGTCGAGTTCCATCCCGGCTCCCAGTTCGCCGGCCTGTGGGGCGGCGCGACCCTGCGGCAGTGGCGCGGCCGGGGCATCTACCGCGCACTGGTCGCGCGCCGTGCCCAGCTCGCCGCCGCCAGGGAGGTGCCCTACCTGCAGGTAGACGCCTCCAGCGACAGCGCCCCGATCCTGCGCCGCCTCGGCTTCCAGGCCCTCACCACCACGACCCCGTACGTCTGGACCCCGAAGCCCTAGCCTCCGCCGAGCCCCTGCCGGCCCGACGACCCGCACCACCAATCGCGGGGTTCCGGGGGCCCAGAAGATGGACAGCACCAGGAGCAATGCTCGATAGTGACCTCGATATCAACGATGATCAGCCCGACGTCCGCGCCAGCGGTGGCCTCACATCGGTGCCGGCCGGCGCTCGGAAAGGAGCCGCCCGCCATGGCCGAGAGCGAACTGTTCGAAAGGGGCCTTCAAGCGCGGCGGGATGTCCTGGGCGCTGAGTACGTCGACGCCAACCTCGCCGACACCGACGAGTTCATGATGGCCTTCCAGCGCGTCGTGACCGAGTGGGCGTGGGGGTACGCCTGGAGCAGGCCAGGCCTGGATCGCAAGACACGCAGCATGCTGAATCTCGCGATCTTGACAGCACTCGGGCGGCCCGACGAGCTGGGCATCTACGTCAAGGGCGCGCTCACGACAGGCGTAACGGTCGACGAGATCAAGGAAATACTGATCCACGCCACCGTGTACTGCGGCACACCAGCCGGGCGCCAGGCATTCCGGGCAGTGCACGAGGCTCTCCTGGCCGAGGGCGCGCTGCGCCGGCCCAGCGAGCACCTAGAACCCAGGCCCGACCCCGCTGCCCTAGCTTCGCGGCGGGAGCTCTTGGAGGGCCCAGGCGTTGCCGTCAGGGTCGGCGAAGAACACGAAACGTCCCCACGGCTGCTCGTCGATCTCGGTGGCCTCGACGCCGTGGTCGATCAGGTGCTTGCGGGCTGCGGCGGCATCGTCCACCACGATCTGGATGCCCTTCTGCGACCCCGGCGGCATTGCGGTGATGCCGCTGCCGAGCACCACGGAGCACGCCGATCCAGGCGGGGTGAGCTGCACGAACCGCAGCGACTCGTTCACCTGGTGGTCATGGTCGGCGTGAAAGCCCACCTGATCGACATAGAAGGACTTCGCCCGGTCGACATCGGTCACCGGGATGGCCACAAGCTCGATCTTCCAGTCCATGCTTGGAGCCTATGCAGAGGGTCTGACAGTCTCGGGCATGCCATGGCCTGGTATCTGTGGGGGTAGGGAGGAGCCTGTGGAGCCAGTCCGGGCGTTGCGGCAGATCGCGTTCGAGCTTGAGCGGGCCGGCGCGCCGACCTACCGGGTGCGGGCCTTCCGCCGGGCCGCCCAGGTGATCGCCGGCCTGGGCACGGCGGAGCTGGACCGGCGCATCCGCGAGGGCACCCTGGAAGCGCTCCCGGGGATCGGCAAGACCACCGCCGAGGTCGTCACCCAGGCAGCGGCCGGCCAGCAGCCGGAGTACCTGGCCAGGGCGCTCGCCGAGGCGCCGGCCACGGAGCACAGCGCCTTGCGGGCGGCGCTGCGCGGTGACTGCCACACCCATTCGGACTGGTCCGACGGCGGCAGCCCGCCGGACGAGATGGCCGAGGCGGCCCGCGACCTCGGGCACGAGTGGATCGCGCTGACCGACCACTCACCCCGGCTGACCGTGGCCAGCGGGCTGTCCGCGGAGCGCCTGGAAGAGCAACTCGAGCTGGTCGACCGGCTAAACACCAAGCTGGCCCCGTTCCGCATCCTGACCGGGATCGAGGTGGACATCCTCGACGACGGCTCCCTCGACCAGTCGCAGGACCTGCTCGGCAGGCTCGACGTGGTGGTGGCCAGCGTGCATTCCCAGCTGCGGATGCCCGCCGGGCCGATGACCGCCCGGATGGTCGCCGCGGTGTCCAATCCGCACGTGGACGTGCTCGGCCACTGCACCGGCCGCCTGCTCGGCGGGCGCGGCGGCCGTGGCCGGCCCGAGTCGGCGTTCGACCCGGAGCAGGTGTTCGCCGCCTGCAGTGACCACGGTGTCGCGGTGGAGATCAACAGCCGGCCGGAACGCCGCGACCCGCCCGGCCGGTTGCTGCGCCTGGCCATCGACATGGGCTGCCTGTTCACCATCGACAGTGACGCGCACGCACCCGGCCAGCTCGACTGGCTCGGCTACGGCTGCGCCCGCGCCGAGAACATGGGCATTCCCCCGGGGCGGATCCTCAACAGCCTCCCCGCGGACGGCTTTCTCGCGCGCAATCGTTAGCGGTGGGGTGCGTAACGCAAAATATCTGGCATATTGCCTATTGCGCAGATTTGCTGCCGTATCCGCGTAAACTTGACGCCAACAGCGTGCGTCTTTTATTTGCTAATTAGCAAGTTTTCGCACATAGCGTCACGGCAGGAAGAACCCGGGGGGGTTTCTGGCACCATGACGGTTACGCGCACCGGTGCGCGTTGGGGTGGGACTACGCAGGCGGGCACGCGCGCCCGGGACATGCGCTGGCAGGGGCGCCCGGTACGGGTGACGACGCCCGTGCCCGCCGAGGTCTGGCAGTCCGTGGCCAGCGCCGACCCTTCAACGATGCCCTTTCAGACGCCCATCTGGCGGGACTGCGTCTGCGCGGGCAGCCGATGGCGCGACGCCAGCCGGCTTTACGAGCTGCCTGATGGGCGGCAGCTTGTCCTGATGGCTGCCCGCAGGAGCATCCCGGGGCTGCCCGCGGTCGAGGCGTCCTGGCCGCATGGCTGGGGCACCGGTGGCGTGCTGGCACCCGGCGGGGTGCGCCCGGACGAGGTGGACCTGGTGTGCGCCGACATCGCCGCGCACCGCGTCCTCAGCGCGACCGTGCGGCCCGCCTTCGGCGCGGCACCGGCCTGGTCACAGGCGCGGCACGGCACCTCCGCGATAGCCCGCGAGGTGCACGTCGCCTACCTGGAGAAGCCATTCGAGGACTACTGGGCGCACTCGGTGCCGGCAAAGGTACGGAGCAGCATCCGCCGCGCCCAGCGGCACCTGGAACAGGCCGGGATCGTCATCACCGCCGGTAACACCCCGGAACTCGTCCGGGCCTTCTACGACACCTACCTGAAGTGGGCCGGCTGGCGGGCCAGGCAGCGGAAGGTCCCGCTGGCCCTGGCCAGGTGGCAGGCCCGGCGGGCGGAGCCGTTCGCGAAGTTCGCGACCGTGGCAGAAAAGCTGGGCGGCGACTGCCACGTTCAGGTCGCCTGGCAGGACAACCAGGCCGTCGGCGCGGCGATCTCCCTGCACACCGGCGGCAGCGCGGTCGGCTGGCGGCTGTATGCCGACCGGTCGCTCCCGGCCCGCTACCGGCTGACCGAGGTCCTGATCGCGGAGAGCCTGCGCCACGCGTGCGAGGCCGGCTGCCAGTACCTCGAAATGGGGGAATCCGGCGGCAAGGAGAACCTGGCGAGCATCAAGTCACGTTACGGCGGCACGGCCTTCCCGCTGGCCGAGTACTACTACGAGCGGATACCGCTGTCGCCGGCCAGGGCAGCCTTCCAGTCGGCGCGCAAGCGCGCCGAGGAGTTCGTCGTCGCCCGCACTTCGCGCCGCTGACGCCGTCCCGGCACCCGGGCGGGCGATCAGCCGGCGTCCATGGCGGCGGCGGTGCGGTGCAGCGCGCCGACCACCATGTCCCAGAACCCCGCGGCATCGACGGACATCGCCACCAGCGCGTTGTGCGCGTCCGCGCCGAAGTCGGTCACGGTCATGCCCGCCGTCCACCGGCCCTGCGTTTCCACCTCGACCTGGGCCGGCCGGCAGCCGAACAGGCCGGGGGCGGCGACCAGGGCGAGCGCGCAGACGTCGTGCACCGGCTGGCCAGCCGCGTCGGCCAGGCTCTGGTAGCCGCGCAGCCCCGGCAGCAGCAGTTCGTCGCTCAGCCTGCCCAGCGGCCGCAGCCGGTCCCTGACCTCGGCGGTGGCCAGGGCCTGGTGGGTCACGTCCAGCCCGGCCATGGTCACCCGCCAGCCCGCGGCGAACACGATCGCCGCGGCCTCGGGGTCGCACCAGATGTTGAACTCGGCCGCCGGGGTGACGTTCCCCCGGCTCGCCGAGCCGCCCATGATGACGAAGTCGGCGACCTGGGTGACCAGCGGCGGATGACGGCGGACCGCCAGGGCGATGTTGGTCAGCGGGCCGGTCGCGACCAGGGTCACCTCGCCGGGTGCGGCCGCGATCCGTTCGATGAGGAAGTCGACCGCGTGGGCGGCCACAGGCTGGCCGCGCGGCGCGGGCAGGCTGGCGGTGCCGAGGCCGGTCTCGCCGTGCACGTCGTGCGCGTCGGTGAACGGGCGCAGCAGCGGCACCGGGCTGCCCGCCGCGACGGGCACATCTTTCCGGCCGAGGAACTCCAGCACGGCCAGCGCGTTGCCGGTGGTCCGGTCCAGGCCGACGTTGCCCGCCACCGTGGTGACGCCGCAAAGCTCCAGGCCCGGGTGCCCGCAGCCGAACGCGATCGCGAACGCATCGTCGATGCCAGGGTCGCAGTCGAGAATTACCTTCCGCGGCGCCGCCTGTGACGGTGGCGGCGCACTCACGCGGCCATGCCAGCATCACGGAGGAGCGCTTCGACCCGGCCGTAGATATCGCGCAACTGATCGGGGGTGGCGTCCGCCCTGATCGCTGCGATCAGCGGGTGCCCGCCGTGCATGGCCTGCTGCAACAGGGCCCGGACGGCAACCGCCTGCCCTGGCGTCCATTCGTCGGGGACGGAGATCTCGATCGTCATGTCTCCTCCAGGCCCTCTAGCCCAGCGAGCCGCGGCTGCCTGCGGCCCGGATCCCCAGCCGCAGTCCTGGCCGCGGCTGCCGGGTACCGCCTGCCGCACCTCGACACGGAATCATTGGCCGGTCAGGGACAATTCTATCGCCGGCCGCGGTCCGCGCCGGACGGTCCTGGCCGGGGCCGGGGCCGGGATCAGCCGGTGGCGTTCAGCCAGCGGACCGGCGCGCCGTCCGCGGCGCACCGGAACGGTTCCAGCTCGTAGTCCCATGGTTCGCCAAGCAGCCGGGAAAGCTCCTCTTCCAGCGCGCCCGGCGCATCCCAGCTCTCGGCACCGCCATGAGCCATGCGCGCGGCACCGGCCGGAGCGGCCGCCACCGTCATCGCTGCCCGGAGCCGGTTCTCGGGCACCAGGATGTCGCCGTTCGCCATCGTGACGGCCGAGAACACGCCCAGCGCGGGCGTGTAGCTGAACCGCATGGCGTCGCAGCCCGGGCTGGCTTCCTCGGTGACCTCGAAACGCAGCCGGTTCCAGCCTGCCAGCGCGGAGGTGATCTCCCCCGCCATGCCGGGCTGGCCCTGCCAGTCAAGCTCAGCCCGGAGCATGCCGGGCGCGGCGGGCTGGCTTACCCATGGCATGCTCACAGGCACACCGAGGACCCCGGCAGCCGCCCATTCCACATGGGGACTGAGCGCCGGGGGCGCGGAATGTACGTGCAGAACACCGCGAACGGTCACCCTGGCCTCCCTGCGTGCGGACGAGGTGCGTCTTCCCCAACGACCTCGGCTCCGCCGCCGGCCGACCCAGATGCCCGGCTCTCGCGACATGCTGCCGCTAGCACTCCTCTTCGGATTGTGCCTCACGACCACCGCCCGGCGCTACCACTTACCGCGTGTCGGACCGCCATTGCCGCGCGCCGGGCCGCCATTTTGCCGTGTGTCGCCTGACACTTACCGTGTGTCGCGCTGTCGTGGTGTAGTGGACTCGTGGATGCCAGCGCGGGCACGACAGACGCCACCACCGCCTCCGGGCGCCTCACCGAGCGCGATATCGCCGCCCTGCTGTTCGTCGCCGACATGTACGCCGTGCAACTCGACCAGCTCGCGGTCGTTCTCGGGGTCACCCAGGCCCGGGCCCGCGCCGTCGCCCTTGGCTGGCGGCGGGCCGGCCACGCCGAATCGGCCAGGATCGGGCCCGGCCTGCCCTGGTGCTGGCTGACCCGGTCCGGGCTGTCCGCGTGCGGGCTGCCCTACCGGGCCGCCTCGCCCGCGTTATCGCGGCTCGCGCACCTGCGCGCGGTCACCGCGGTGCGGCTGGCACTGGAGGCCACCCCCGGGTATGCCGCGGCGGGGGCGTTCTGGCGCGGTGAGCGCCGCTTGCGCGCCAGGGCCGGGGGCCGGGTCGGCTTACGCGAGCACATCCCCGACGCCGAGGTGCACTGGCCGGACGGCGCCCCGGCCGGCTTCGCCGGGGAGTGCTGGGCGATCGAGGCCGAGCTGACACCGAAGACGGTCGCCAGGACCGCCGCCATCATGCACGAGATCCTCGCCAGGACCGGGGATTACGGCTGCCCGGCCGGGCAGGCCCAGGTGCCGGGGGCGCCCGCGCGGCACGCCCGGGCGGTGTACCTGTGCTCCGCCGCCGCCCGGCCGACGGTAGCCAGGGCCAGGGCCACGCTGGCCGGTGCCGCGGGCCGGGTCGAGATCCGCGCCCTGCCGCCAGGGGCTGACATGGGCGGGCCGCCGGGCCGCGCCGGGGGGCGGGCCCGGTGATCCGGCGTTATCTGGGCCTGATGGCGCTGCTGGCGGTGCTCCGCACGGCGGCCAGGCTGGCCCGGATCGCCCTGGCCGCGGCGCTGGTAGTCGCGGCCGCACCGGTCTCGCTGGTGGCCGCGCTGGCGGTGACGCTGGCCTGGCGGGGCGGCTGGCCGCCGCGGCGGCTGTACCGGGCGGCGCTGGCCTGCCTGCCCATGGTGGCGGTCTGGCTGGTGGCGGTCGCCGTGACCAGCCGGTCGGCATGGCAGGCCGCCGCCGCGCCGTACCACGCGTGGCTGTCCTCCTGGCACCAGCTGGGGGAAGGCTCCGCCGCGCTGGCCGCCACGACCATCGCCCCGGCCGCGATCCCGCTCGGCCTGGCCGTCGGCGGGCTGGCCTGGTCGCGGCGGACCTACGCGATGGAGACCGGGACCGGCGGGATCTTCCCCACCTCCCCCGCCGCCTTCCAGGCGCGCCAGTGGCGGCACCAGGTACGCACGGCACGCGCGCGGACCGCCGCACCCGGCTCGGTGCCGCTGGTCTCCCGGCGCGGCGCCATCGTGGCGGGCGCGGTGATCCGCGCGTCCGGGCACCGCGCCGCGGACCTGGCGATGATCCCCTACCAGCGGCTGCGCTCGCACCAGGTGGTCATCGGCACCACCGGGACAGGAAAGACCACTTTGCTGCTCAGGCTGTGGGCCGGGTTCCTCACCCGCGGGCTGCAACTGCACGCGGCCGGCGCCGGGCGGCGGCCGCTGCTCGTCGTGCTCGACTGCAAGGGCGGCGCCGACTCGCGGCGGGTCGCGGACCGGGTCCGCCGGGTGCTCCGCGGCGCCGGGGCGCGGTTCACCGCCGTCTGGCCCGACGAGGCCAGCCTGTCGCTGTGGGAGCTGCCGCCGGCCGAGCTGACCACCACGCTGCTCGACATGATCGAGCACGGCACCGGGGCCGCGGCGTACTACGCCGACGTGATGGAGGCGATCGTCGCCCTCGCGGTAGGCGCGCCCGCCGGGCCGCCGGCCGGCGCGGCGGACTTCCTCGCCAGGCTGGACGCTGGCTGGCTCGCCCTCGCCTACGCCGGGCCCGGTCACGGCGACGAGGCGGCGCTGCTGCGGTCGGCCTCCCGGCACGTCACCGACATCGCGCTGCGGTTCCGGACCCTGTTCCGGCGGCTGGGGCCTGGGCTGGACGGGCCGGGCAGCTACGGTGACGCCGACGCCTGGTACTGCATCCTGGAGGGAACCGCCGAGGTGGCGGTCGCCGAGTCGCAGGCCCGCGCGCTGGTGGACCTGCTCGCCCACTACGCCGCGCACGGCCCAGGCGCCGGGCGGGAGATCTTGCTGGCGGTGGACGAGTTCAGCGCGGTGTCCCGGCGGCTGCCGATCTGGCAACTGTACGAGCGGGCCCGTTCGCTCGGCCTGGCGGTGCAGGTGTCGGCGCAGTCCTGGCAAGGGCTGGCCCCCGACGATGACGACAGATACCGGCTTGCCGCGACCGCGGACGGTGGCATCTGGCTGCTGCGCACCCCCTACCCCGAGCCGGTCACCGCGCTGGCCGGGGAGGAGCCCGCGCTGGACACCAGCCGGCGCCTGCTCGGCGTGCCCCGGTGGGGACGCGAGGGCTCCTCACGGGTCCGCGAGTCGCCGGTCGCCGACCCGGCGCTCATCCGCCGCCTCGACGTCGGGCAGGCCGCCTACATCTACCGGGGCGGGGTCACCTTCGTGCAGGTCAAGCGGCTCGTCGCGACCCCCGCCGCGGTGACGGCGCCGGCGCCGTGGCAGCTAGCGCAGCGCCATGCCGACGGTCGCCGGGAACGGCCGGAGCGTGCCGCCGGGCCCGATGGCCGGGCCGCCGCCCCGCTGCCACCCAATGCGGTGGCACCGGCGGGCCAGCCCGCCACGGCCGCGCCGCACGCGGCGGAGGTCACGGCACTCCTCGACGAGGCGTTCGGCCCGGAACCAGGCTGAGCCGGTCAGGCGCTCCGGGGTGCGGCACGGCATCACCAGGTTGGACGTGCACCTGGTCTGCGACAACTACGCCACCCACAACACCCCCGAGATCACGGCCGTTCCGGCGTGCGTACATCACGAATGTGACGCAGCACCAGATTCCAGCCGTCACCAGGCATTCGCGCTGCACGAGGGCAAATGGCAGTGCCCATGCTGGTCCGTGGAGCACCAGGTAATCGCCAGCACCCGGGCCAATGAGCAACATCACGGCAATGAGGGCGGTACCGGCGCGCTGGATGCGGCCGCGCGCGCGGATAGCGCAGAGCAGGATGGCTGGAGCGAGCCAGATCCAGTGATGGATCCAGCTGACGGGAGAAGCTAGCTGGGCCGTGAGAGCTACGGTCAGCCACGCCTCGGGTTCGCATCCCAGCCGGTGACAGGTGCGTGCTGCCCACAGCCCCAAGGCCGCGGCGGCGATGGAAGCGGGCGCCCGCAGCGGGCCGGTCCATGCTCCGATGGCGGCGAGTATGCCCTGCGCCGACTGGTTGCCGGAGCTGGCGAACCCACCGTCGAATGCCACCTTGCCGGGCAGGTGCCACATCACCGAGGTGAAAAACTGCTGGCTCATGGCCGGGTAGACAACCGCGGCGACGGCCAGGAACGCGAGGGCGGCCAGCACGCTGGCGCGCGCCAGCCGCCATTGCCGGGTGACCACGAAGTAGCAGATGAACAGACCAGGTGTGAGCTTGATGGCGGTGGCCACGCCGACGAGCGTGCCAGGCGGGATCAGCCGGGCCCACCGGCCGTGCCGGGGCCGGAACAGATCGGCGAGGCAGGCCAGCATCAGCAGGCTGTTGACCTGACCGAACGAGATCTCGTTGACCATCATGGTCGAGAAGGCCGTGAGTATCAGGGCGGCCGCCAGGACCGCGGCACGGCGCTTACCGGATCCGAGCGGAATCAGCCGCACCACCAGCGCGTTCTCAGTCCACGCGACGGCGAGCAGCGCGGCCAGGCTCCAGACGCGGTAGGTGTTACGCCAACTGCCCAGGACCGTGGGGAGCAACGCCAGCAAGGCGAATGGGCTGTACGTGTACGGCATCCCACCAGGCGCGATCCTCGGCCCGGAGATGTTCCGCGCGTAGATGTCCGTACCATGCAGGGCCATGGCCGAGGCGTAACGGTAGACAAGGAAATCGACGGCATTGACGCTCGACATCCACCGCGTGATGACCCATGCGGCGAGAGGGGCGAGGGTTCCGATGACGACCACCCGGAGCACGCGGTCGCGCTTTGGCGGCCCCGGCGACGAGGACGTCCTGGATGGGCGCTGAGCTCACGGACATGCTGGCCCACACGTGGGAGTGATTGTCATGGAAGGGTTGTCGTGGCCGACTGGCCAAGGCGGTTACTGTAGCACGCGATATCGCGACCATATCCGCGCACTGACGTCGGGCAGGCCGCCAATATCTACCGGAGCGTGGTCACTTTCGTGCAGGTCAAACGGCCGGTCGCGGCACCGGCCGTACTGGCGGGCCCGCTGGTGGCCGACCCGGCGCCGCCCGCCGAGGTCACGGCGCTGCTAGACGAGGCGTTCGGCCCGGAACCCGGATGAGCCAGGCTGGCCCGCGGCCCGGGATCCGGCTGGGCCTGGCGGAACCGGGCCGGACGCTCATGGCCGGTCGGCGGGCGCTGGCGTGATCATCCGCTTTCGGCGCACGGGTGTAGTGTGTTTGTGAAAGCGAGAGCTTCGAAGCTGCGAAAGCTGAAGCTCCAGACCCTGGCCCCCGGCTCTCGGGCTGGGGTCATTTTCTTTTCTCCCCGCGATTTTGCGCGGCGGGAGGGTGCTCATGACGCAGACGTCACACGCCATCTCAGGCTGATCCAGGTGACCCGGCGACAACCATCCCTCCCGAAGGAGACCCGTGAGTTACGGAGTTGTACCGCCCACCAGCCCGCCCACCGGCCCGCCCGAGCAGCACGAAAGCTGGGTGCTGAGGCACAAGGTCGCGGCCGTCCTGCTGTCGCTGGGGTCACTGGTCGTCCTCCTTGCCGTCGCCGGTGTTATCGGCGCGGCCATGAGCACCACGACTACTCCGCACGCCGGCGCGGCGAGCGTGCTAACTGCACCCGTACGCATCGTTCACACCCCCGCCGGGACGGTCGGGTACCGGGAGGTCGGCACCGGGACGCCGCTGCTGCTCATCGTAGGAGCGGATGCATCCATGGACTACTGGCCGCCGGGTTTCGTCGACGCGCTGGCTGCCCATCACAAAGTTGTCGTCTTCGACAACGCTGAGGTCGGCCGGACCACTGCGGTCCCGGGGACCGCCAAACTGACCATCCCGGCCATGGCCAGCCAGGCAAGCGCCCTGATCTCTGCACTTGGGCTACATCGCCCGGCCGTACTCGGATGGTCAATGGGAGGCATGATCGCTCAGGCCCTGGCTATCCGCCATCCGGCCCAGGTGAGCCGGCTGATCCTGGCCGCAACCGCAGCCGGGACCGGTAAGGCGGTGCCTCTCCAGCACAATGCCGCGGCCGCCGCCCCGAACCCCGCGACCATACTGTCCCTGCTCTTCCCGAAAGATCAGGCCGCCGCAGCCAGGGCTTACAGCAAAGCCATCCTGCAGTACCCGGGCTTCTACGGAGTGTCCGCGGCAATAGAGCACAGCCAGAACCTCGCCGTTCAGCAATGGCTGGCAGGACAGGACACCGTGGGCCCGCTGGTGGGAGACCTTCGGGTGCCTACGCTGGTCGCCGGCGGAACCCTGGATCAGTTCATTGCGACTGCCAACGACCGGCAGCTAGCCAGCAGCGTGCCCGGTGCGAGGCTGCTTATGTATCGTGATGCCGGCCACGACTTCCTGTTCCAGGACGCCGCAAGGTTCGCCCGGACCGTCGAGACGTTTATCGCCTGAAACTGCCCGACGGCGTCCAAGCCGGGGCACGGAACCGGCTCCCACCGTCGGCTCAGTGTTGGCGGCCGCGAGAGTGGCGTACTTCTCCCGCAGCACGCGGACTGGGGCGGGGTCCTTGACGTGGATCGGCGCCGGTCACGGCGCTCCTGGACGAAGCGTTCGGCCTGAACCGGGCTGAGCCGGGCTGGCCGGTCCCTGGCGGACTCCCGTGGCCGGCCGGCGGGCGCCCGGCGTAGGCGGCCGGGACTCTAGTGGCCGGACTGGCATGACTTACGGCACACCAGCCGAAACCGGGCACGACGCCGCGGGACTCGGCATCATAGTGACTGGCCGGGCAGGTGCATGGGAGGACGAAAGAATGGTTGTACAGCCGGCGCTGGAGCCGCTTCGCCGGTGGGATCCGGAGCGCATCGGCCCGTACGTGTTACTGGGCCGCCTTGGCGCCGGTGCGATGGGCCAGGTGTTCCTCGGCCGGTCCACCGCGGGCCGGCTGGTGGCCGTCAAGACGATCAAGATCGAGTTCGCCGAGGAGGCCGGGTTCCGGGCCCGGTTCGCGCACGAGGTGGCCGCGGCCCGCCGCGTCAGCGGAGTGTTCACCGCCGCGGTCGTAGCGGCCGACGCCGACGCCGACGTGCCGTGGCTGGCCACCGCGTACGTCCCCGCGCCCTCGCTGACCGAGCTGGTGCGGACCTGCGGCCCGCTGCCGGTGGCGGCCACCCGGTGGCTGGCCGCCGGGTGTGCCGAGGCGCTGGAGTCGATCCACGTCGCCGGGCTGGTCCACCGCGATCTCAAGCCGTCCAACGTGCTCGTCTCACCGGACGGGCCCCGGGTGATCGACTTCGGGGTGGCCAGGGCCGCCGAGCGGATCCAGCTCACGGTGACCCGCGGCGCCGTGGGCACGCCCGCCTACATGGCACCGGAGCAGGCACGCGACACCCGCCAGGCGTCGGCCGCCAGCGACATGTTCTCCCTGGGCGCGACACTGCTGTACGCGGCCACCGGGCACGCCCCTTACCAGGGCGAGACCGTGATGGACGTGCTGGTCCGGCTCGCCACCGAGCCGCCGGATCTGGCCGGCCTGCCCGGGGAACTGACCGACCTGGTCACCTCCTGCCTGGAGCGCAGCCCCAGGAAGCGGCCCAGCTCCGCTGGCCTGCTCAGCCAGCTCGGGCCGTTCGTCGCCGGGCCCGCGGCGCGCAACGGGCACCACGCCTACCTGACCGCCCAGGCCATGGCGCTGATCGGCGACTACCAGCACGGCCCGCAGCTCGCGGCCCAGGCCCCGGCCGGGGACGCGACCGAGGGCGGGACCGAAGGCGGGGCCGCCGGGGATGCCACGTTCGGCTCACGCACCGCCCTGTCGGCGCCGCGCGGGCCGGTGCTCCGCCGCTGGCTGGCCCGCAGGCGCGCGGCTGCGCTGCCTGGCCGGCCAGCCGCCGAGCCGCGCCGCCCGGGCTCCCCCGCCGGGCTGGCCCGCAAAAGGCGGCGCGGCACCATGCTCGGCCTGGCCGGGCGCACCGGAGCGGCCGCGGCACTGGTGGCGGCCGGCGTGCTGATCGCGGTGGCACTGGACGGCGGGACCGGCGAGCCTTCGCCCGCCACGTCGGGCAACCCGGCAACACTGCCGCTCGTCCCGCCGGCCGCGCCGCCGCCCAGTTCGCTCGCTCCGCTATCCGGCAAGAGTCCCGGGATCGAGATGCTCCAGCCGGTCGGCGACGGGGCCACCGGCTTCGTGGTGCACGGCGCCGGCTGGCCGCCGCGGAGCACGGTCACGCTGACGCTGGCCGGCCGGAGCGTCCCGGTGGTGGTCGACGGCGCGGGAGCCTTCAACTACACGATCGACCAGGGGCATGTGTTCTATCCCGGGCCGATACCCGTGGGCCATCACGATGTCGTGGTCACCGGAGCGGCCGGGCGCAGGCTGAGCACGTCCTTCCAGGTCCTGTCACCGCCCCTGCCGCGTGCTTCCCCCGCGCCCTGACCGGTGCGGCGGCTGGCTCAGCCGTCCCTGGACCACCACAGGTCCTCCTGGCGGGAGCACCACGCCGGGTCGTTCAGCTTGCCCAGGTCCGCCGCGGTGACGATGCCGTGCTCGATGAGCAGCCGCACCACCACCTCGTCGGAGAGCCGGGTGTCCGTGCTGACCAGGCCCCGGTCGGTGATCTTGTGCCGGAGTACCTTGATGTGCTCGGCCACCCGCGCGGACAGCCGGTCCCGGAACGCGGGGTCGCTGTCGAACCGCTCCAGTTCGTGATAGGCGCCGGTGACCTGGAGCGCGTCCCTGGCGATCTCCGGGGTCCGCGGCAGCGGTGTGACCGCGCCTGGGTCGAGCAGCCAGGGGCGGCACCACATCAGCGCCACGAGGAACAGCTTCGTCATCGGATCCAGGTAGATCGGCAGCAGCGTCGCGTCGGCGTCGCCCCGGGTCCCGTCCGCCTGCACGCCCCAGCGGTCGTCGCCGCCCGAGACGATCACCGCCAGCGGCCGCCCCTCGTCCAGCATGGCCCGGGATCCGACGAGCACCGTCCCGGCGCGCACGAACCAGCCGCCGGAAGGCTCGTCGTGCTCCTCCATCCGGGGCAGCCGGATCCGGTAGCCATCCCCCTCGGCATAGAGCGCATGGGTGCGGCTGATGTTGGCGATCCACGCGCCCGCGGCCATCGCGCTGATCACCCCGGCGCGGCGCGACAGCCCCCGCCCGGCGGCGATCGTCAGGTCCGCGTCCGGCCCCCGGCCGAACACCAGCCTGCTGCCCTCCGGGATCCCCACAACCAGGCCGGATGGCGTCGTGACACGCGCGGCAGCCGGGTTGCTGGGCTGGGGGGGCGCCATCGCCTTCCTGTCTGCGGTGACCGGCACGGATGTGGTAGCGCAAGTGTAGATCCGGGCGCTGCGCCCGGCAGATCCCGGAATCCGGGGATGGCCAGCGGGGCGCCCGGAGCGATTGGCTACGGGCAAGCCTGGGGCGAGGCACCGGCATGGCCTGCTTGGAGGGGCTTCCGGTCACGCGGAAGGCGAGGCCAGCCGGGCCGCGGGCGCGGGCGCGGGCAAGGAGCGCGCACGGGGGTTCGCTCCCTGCGCGTTCCTTGGGGGGAACCCGCGAGCCCGGCAACGTGCCTCGCCCTGGGCCCATTGCCTGCCCGCCCCGCTGCGGCCTTTGCGTACACTCGGCCGGGGAAAACACACGGCAGGGAACCCCATGAGGCCAGCGCGGCAGGCGGACCCGTTCAGCGAGTTAGGGCTGCCGGCCAGGCCCGGGCTCACCGACGACGAAGTCCGTGCCGCGTGGCGCCGGATCGCCGCGGCGACCCACCCGGACCGGGCAGACGGCGGGGATGCCGCGCGGTTCGCCGCTGCTGCTGCCGCCTACACCGCCATCCGCACCGGCTTCGGCCGGGCCGAGGCACTGGCCGACCTTGCCCGGCCCGCGGGACCGCGCGGCTGGCGACCGGGCCAGGTCCCGGGATTGAGCCGGTTTCGCTCGGCCCGGGCCGCGCGGCGGGCGACCGCCGGGCCCGGGCCGAGCCGCTGGCGGCCGGCCGCCGATGGGGAGAGACGGCGACGGCGGCCGGCCGCCGGTCTAACAGCCGGGCGATTCTGGTCGCGGGTGCGACGGGGCCGCCGGCCAGGCTCGCGCTGCGGATCGCCGCCGTGGCGGCCGTCAGCGTCGCGGTGGCGCTGGTCGCCGGCTCGCGGCCGGCCACCCCCGCGCTCATCGCCGGGGCACTGACCTGGCTGGCCCTGACCGCCCGCCACGACCTGGCCCCGCCGGGATGACCGCATCATGCCGGGCTAAGGGGCCAGCGGGAAGTGGATGCCGAAGTGCTGGCTGAGTGCCTGCTGCAGCGCCGTGGACGTGGACCAGGACCGCGCCGGGCCCAGCCCGGTGACCACGCGGCAGCCGGACAGGTCGACGGTGACCTCACCGAATCCGCGATGGCCGGCCGCAAAGAACAACCGGTAACTGGCGCCCATGTCGTTCGGGCACGCCATCTGGCCCGGCGGCACTGCGGGCAGTGCGCACAGCAGCGTGGCCAGTTGCCGCACGGTGGCCGGGTCCTTGATGGTGAACCCGGCCGGCAGCACCTCACGCACGTGCAGGCCCGGTGGCCGGGTGGACCGCAGGAACGTCATCCGGGTGAGCACCGGCACCGCCCGGCACAGCGCCGTGGCCTTGGCCGGCCCTGCGCCGACCATCACTCCGCCGGGGTTCACCCCGCTCACCGACGGCTGGGCCGTGGCGGCGGCCCCCCCGGCCGGCGCGGTGCCGGACGCTGCGGTTCCGGTTCCGGCCACGGTGGTGCCGCAGGCGGCTAGCCCGATCATGAGCCCGGCGGCGATGCCGCCAAGCGCCGCGCGCCTGGCCGCGCCCTCCGGCTTGCCTAGCGTTCTCATCGCGACTCCCTTCCGGGCCGGGCGCTACCGGGCCGCGCCCCGCTTCTTCGCCCGCCACGGCCCCCCGCCGGGCGGATCCGCGGGGCCGGCCTGGCCGCCCGGGGCCGGCCCCGCGGTCTCAGGGCGGGCCGGGCCAGGTGCGCCCGCGCCCGCCGTTCGGTGTTGGTGCGGGCCGGCCTGGCTGCCCCAAACCCACCCGCACACAGTTGGACGGGCAACGGCACCGTCTGGTTCCGTCTGTTGACGGACAGCCTTTCATGATCATGGAGAGGCGCACGTGAGGGCCTGGATCCGGCGCGCTAGCCTCGTTCCGGGCCGGTCGCCACCGGGCGCGCCGGGTCGGCCACCCAGTTGGACCAGGAGCCGACGTAGAGCGACGCGCGGATGCCGGCCAGTTCGAGCGCCAGTACCTCGTGGGCCGCGGTGACCCCGGAGCCGCAGTAGGCCCCCACCATCCCGGCACCGGCCGCCCCCAGGGTCGCGAACCTGGCGCGCAGCCCCGCCGCAGGCAGGAACCGGCCGTCCGCGCTGACGTTCGCCGTGGTTGGCGCGCTCACCGCCCCGGGGATGTGCCCCGCCACCGGGTCGATCGGTTCCTTCTCACCCCGGTAGCGCTCCCGGGTGCGCGCGTCCAGCAGGTGGCCCTGGCGAGCCAGGCCGGCCGCGGCGTCGGCGTCGAGCACCGGCATCTGCCCGGCCCGCGCGGTGAAGTCGCCGCCGCCCCGCGCCGCGCCTTCCCCGGTGGCCAACTGCCCGCCCGCCGCCACCCAGGCCCGGAACCCGCCGTCAAGGACCTGGCAGTCGCGATGCCCGAAGTAGCGCAGCAGCCACCAGGCGCGCGCCGCCACGGTGGCGTCCGCCTCGTCGTAGACGACCACCGTGCTGCCGTTGCTGACCCCGGCACGGCGCATCGCCGCCTGGAACCGGCCGGCCGGCGGCAGCGGGTGCCGGCCCGCCGGGCCCGGTTCCGCGGCAAGATCGGCGTCCAGGTCCACGAACACCGCGCGCGGCAGGTGCCCGGCCCGGTAGGCCTCGATGCCCGGCGGGCCACCGAGCCGCCAGCGGACGTCAAGCAACACCGGCGGTGCATCCCCGGCCAGCGCCCGCGCGAGCGCGCCCACGTCGGTCAACGGGCCAGCCTGGCCGTCTTGCGGCTCCATGGCGGGCACCCCTCCGTCCCGGCTTGCCCCGCTACACCGCAATGGCGGGGAGACGTCACTATGACGGTTACCACACCAGGTTCGCCCTGTGGGTAAGTCCCAGGATTCTGTGGACGAGGTGCCGCATACTCTTGCGTCTCCCCGGATGATGCTGTGGATAACCGGCATGCCCCGTTGTGGGCGGAGCTGCACCCCACGGCGCCGGCACCGCCCGCGGTGAACCGCACAAAGGCTGAGCGAGGCGGGATCCGCGGGCCCGCCTGGCCCGTCACAGGGCGGGCAGGCGCAGCAGCGGCACCAACTGGTCGGCGGACGTGAGCGACCCGTGCATGCCGATCAGCGAGGACTCCAGCGGCTCGGCCCTGGTGGCGACGATCGCGAACGGGCCCACAGGAGCAGCCACCACGTCGCCGATCCGCGCGGCAAGCGCATCGGGCACCGGGCCGAACCAGCCCGCGTCGATGGCCTGGTCCCTGGGCAGCACCCAGGCCCGGTCGCCGATGACCTCGGCCCAGGCCGCGGCGACGTCGGCGGCCGCGCCCGGCGCGGCGTACACGTGCCGGGCCCGCGGCTCCCCGCCGAGCAGCGCCACCCCCTCCCGCAGCGCGGGCAGCGAGTCCACGTCGATCCGGTCGTCCGGGCCCACGTCGACCATGCCGTGGTCGGCGGTCACGTACAGCGGGGTACCGCTGGGCAGCGCCGCCGCGAGCTGCTCGGCCAGCTTGTCCACGTGGCCGAGGTGATAACGCCAGGCATCGGAGGACGCCCCGAAGGTGTGCCCGGTGCCGTCGAGCTGGCCGTGGTACACGGTGACCAGGGCACGGTCGGCGCCCCGCAGCGCCTCGGCGGCCTGCGCCACCAGGGCGCCCAGGCTGTCCGCCGGGCGGTATTCGGTACCCCGCATGACCGCGACCGACAGGCCGGTCCGCTCCAGCGCGGACGCCGCCACGCGGTAGGTGCACACGCCCGCCGCGGCGGCCCGCTCGTACACCGTGCTGCCCGGCTGCCAGGTGCGCGGGTCGACGGAGTTATCCCACCGCAGGCCGTTCAGCAGCTTGTTCTTGCCCGGAATCGCGACCTGATAGCCGAGCATGCCGTGCTGGCCGGGCGGGCGCCCGGTGCCCAGCGAGCTGAGGCTGGTGACCGTGGTCGCCGGGAAGCCCGCGGTCAGCGGCGCACCGTTGACCGCCAGCTCGGACAGGAAGGGCGCGCTGGCCGGCTGGTCACGCAACAGCTCCCAGCCCAGCCCGTCCACCACGAGCAGGCATGCGCGGGCGGTGACCGGCAGGCCCAGCGGGTTGTCCTCGCCGGCGATTCCCAGGGAGGCCAGCAGGGAGCAGGCGAGATCCGACAGAGTGCTCTCGCCGTAGCGCGGCAAGACCGGGACTACGGCAGGCTCTGCTCGCATTCGCCCCCCTGTCAGTGGTGCGCGTAAGAGGTCGCCTCGGCCAGAGCGGTCGAGAAGTCAAGCACCTGCCGCACCGCCTCCTCGCCGTCGGCGGCCTCGCTCACCCGCATCGCCAGGTCATCGGCGGTGATGGTGCCGCTGTAGCCGTGGTCGGCCTCACAGTTCTCATCCACGCACTGGGCCGGCTCAAGCTCGACCCGCGACAGCACGTTCCAGCCGATGGTCAGCACCACCTCGCTCGGCATGGTGACGCCCGGCACATAGGACGCCGGGTCCGGTATCACCCTGGTGACCGCCACCGAGGAGATGCGGGAGAAGCGGACCGCCTCGGTGGTGGTCTCCGCCTGGGGGCGCTCCCCCGGCTCCTCGGCCGGGTTCTCGTCGGTGTGCGAGTGCACAAGCCGGGTCGGGGTCAGCACCAGGACGGTCATGTGCCGACGGACTTCCATCGCCGGGTCGAAGACCGCGTCATGGTGCACCACATAGGAGACGACGGCTTCGGAGCCGAGGGCGGACAGCACAGCGTCGGCGACCAGCCCTGGATAGTAGCCGCTTCGCTCGATCGCTGACTTTAGTCCGCCTGTCATGGCTCGGGTATCCCTCATGCCTCCATCCTGCACTGCTCCTTGCCCTGTGCCAGCATCGCGCCGCAAAACCCTCGGGCTGCCTGGCCGTGGCGATGGCCCGGCAGCCTACAGTGCCCCGGCTTGCGCAGGTTCGGGCACGCCGGGCGGCGTCACACCGGTCAACCGGACAACGGGCTCATCGCCCGGCTCGGGCAGGGCCATCGCGCCCGCACCCGCGCTGGGCCGCGGCCTGCGGGGGGACAAGCTACCAGCCCCGCCGCCGCGGCCGCGGTAGACGAGCAGGCCGTTGACCGGATCGGGCACCGCGTCCAGCGCCGCCTGTACCAGGGGCAGGCTCCGGAAGGCCTCCCACTGCGCGTCCGTGCCGAACTCGGCCTCGAACACCACGCCCCACCTGTGCTCGTGCCATTCCCAGTTGGTCGCGCCGTGGGATAGCGCCGACTCGATCAGGGCGCTGGAGTAGGTGTCCTGCCACCGCCGCGCCGAGAACTCGCCGTGGAAAACCTCGATCGACCACCAATCGGCCATACCTTGACGATAGGCGCTTACCGGCTGAATAACACCTCGGCGGGGCCCGGCGGATTCCCAGCGTTCTTTGAGGCGATCCCCGCTGAATCCTTTACTGGAGCCTGGCTGGCCGCCCAGGAGCGCTGCTTAGGTTTGCGGCATGCGCACCCACCGGCCGGTCCCCTGCCCGCTCGCCACGGCCAGCCTGCTCGCCGCGGCGGCCCTGCTCGCCGCCTGCACCTCGCCCGTGCCGGGAACCGGGCCGTCCGCGACGCCGCCGCAGCAGTCCACCGCCGGCCTGACCGGCATCCACAAGATCCGGCACGTGATCGTCATCATGCAGGAGAACCGGTCGTTCGACAGCTATTTCGGCACCTACCCCGGCGCCGACGGCATCCCGATGCGCAACGGCGTGCCTGCCGTCTGCGTGCCCAACCCCGCCGGTGGCTGCACGCGGCCCTACCACGACACCGCCGACATCAACGGCGGCGGCCCGCACGGCGAGGCCAATGCGGTCGCGGACATCGACGGCGGCAAGATGGACGGCTTCATCCGGCAGCGCGACGCCGCCCACCGAACCTGCCGGTTCGCCAATGACCCCGCCTGCAGCCTCGGCACGACGCCCGACGTGATGGGCTACCACACCGGCGCGGAACTGCCGGACTACTGGGCCTACGCGAAAAACTTCGTGCTGGCCGACCACATGTTCGAGCCGGTGAAGTCGTGGTCCCTGCCCGACCACCTGTACCTGGTGTCCGGCTGGTCGGCCTGGTGCGCGAACCGCTCGCCGATGAGCTGTGTCAACGACATCGTCGGGCCCTACCCGGGCCAGGTGTTCGACCATGCCGTGGCGCAGGAGATGACCACCGGCACCACCTCGATCGACCTGGCCTGGACCGACATCACCTACCTGCTGCACGAACACCATGTCAGCTGGGCCTACTACGTGCAGAAGGGCACCCAGCCGGACTGCGCGAGCGATTCGGCCGAGACCTGTGCCCCGGTCAGGCAGAGCGCCTCGACGCCGGGGATCTGGAACCCGCTGCCGCTGTTCGGCGACGTGCGGACCGACCACCAGGTGGCCGACGTCCAGGGCCTGAACTCCTACTTCAGCGCGGCGAAAGGCGGCAGCCTGCCCTCGGTGAGCTGGATCACCCCGTCCGATCCGGAAAGCGAGCATCCGCCCGCCAGCATCCACCAGGGCCAGGCGTATGTGACGGCGCTGATCAACGCCGCGATGAAGAGCCCCGACTGGAACTCCACCGCGATCTTCCTGAGCTGGGACGACTGGGGCGGGTTCTACGACGGCGTGGTGCCCCCGTCGATCGACCAGAACGGCTACGGGCTGCGGGTACCCGGCATCGTGATCTCCCCGTACGCCAGGAAGGGGTACATCGACCACCAGACCCTGTCCAGCGACGCCTACCTGAAGTTCATCGAGGACGACTTCCTCGGCGGTGCCCGGCTCAACCCCAGGACCGACGGCCGCCCTGACCGCCGCCCCGACGTCCGCGAGGACGCGCCGCAACTGGGCAACCTGGTCAGCGACTTCAACTTCAGCCAGCCGCCGCGCAAGCCGTTCCTGCTGCCCACCAACCCGCCGACGGACTCACCGTCGGTCCCGCCGTTCTTCCGCAGCGCGCCGCCGTGCGCGGGCTGCACCGCGCTGCCGCCGCCCTACGCGTTCCCCGGCGGCCGCCTCGGCGGGCACCGCAAGCACCGGCACCGGCACCGGCACTTCACACTGGCCGGTAACCCGGGCTGACGGGGCGCCCGGTCTGGCCGGGGTGGCCCCGCACCGGTTCAGGCGGCCGCGCTGGCCATGGCCTCCCGGATCCGCTGGGCGTACTGTGCGGCCTCCTCCTCGCTGGCGTAGCGCTGCCGCGGCCAGAAGAACCCGCGCAGCCCGTCCCCCTTGGTCCGCGGTACCACGTGCACATGCAGGTGGGGCACGCTCTGGCTGACCACGTTGTTGAGGGCGACGAAGGTGCCCTGCGCGCCGAGCCCGGCCGGCACCGCCGCGGACAGCAGCCGGACCGGCTCGAACAGCGGCCCGACACCGGCTGGCGGAAGGTCGGCCAGCGTCACGTAATGCTGGCGCGGCACGACCAGGACGTGCCCCTTGAACACCGGCCGGGCGTCGAGGAACGCCACCGTGGCCGGGTCCTCGAACACGATGTGCGCGGGGACCTCGCCCGCCACGATCCGGCAGAAGACGCAGTCGGTCACAGACGCGGTCACTGAGGCACCTTTCCCGTGCTGGCCCAGGGGGGCGACCCCCTGGAAACCCCGGCGCGCCGATGGCGCCTGGCCGGCAAGCCGGCAGGCCCCATCGCGCGATCTGGGCCATCGCCCGCGAGGATGAGGGCAGCGTACCCGGGAGGATGACGCCCCCGCGGCCGCCCCGATCTACCCTGGACGCGTGTCCGCCCTGTATGCCTGGCTGCGCCGCCACCCGATGCTGGTGGACAGCATGCTGGCGGCCGCGCTGCTGTTCGGCGGGGTGGGGGGGACGTTCGCCAAGGGGATGTTCCTGGGCATCCCGCTGGGGCTCGGGCTCGTGGTGCCGGTGGTGTTCCGCCGCAAGCACCCGGTCGCCGCCTACTACACCGCGGTGGCCGCTGGCGGGCTCCAGGTCGCGCTGGACGCCCGGCCCGCAACCACCGACGTGGCCATCCTCATCCTGCTGTACACGCTGGCCGCCTACACCCGGCGGCGCACCTCGGTCTGGGGGCTGGCCGTCTGCCTGGTCGGCTCGGCGGTAGGCGTCCTGCGCTGGATCAGCCTGATCAACCACAGCCTGCTGGAATGGCTGACCGCTGGCGCGATGCTGTTCGCCGGGCCTGCGCTGCTGGCCTGGGTGCTCGGTGACTCGATGCGCTACCGCCGGGCGTACTACGCGAGCCTGGAGGACCGGGCCGCCAGGCTGGAAACCGAACGGGACGCGCAGGCGAAGGTCGCCGCCGCGGCCGAGCGGGCCAGGATCGCCCGCGAACTGCACGACGTGATCGCGCACAACGTCAGCGTCATGGTGGTGCAGGCCGACGGCGCCTCGTACGCGCTCGGCACCGACCCGGACCGGGCCAGGGAGGCACTCGCCGCCATCTCCGCCACCGGGCGCCAGGCCCTGGCCGAGATGCGCCGGCTGCTCGGCGTGCTGCGCCGGGAGGAAAACGGTGCCGGCTCCGAGCGGGCGCCCCAGCCCGGCATCGGTGAGCTGGGCGAACTGCTCGACCAGGCGCGCGGTGCGGGGCTGCCGGTGTCGTTCACCGTCGAGGGGGCGCCGCAGGCGCTGCCCGGCGGCGTCGCGCTTGCCGCCTACCGGATCGTGCAGGAGTCCCTCACCAACACCCGCAAGCACGCGGGCCCGGTCGTCTCGGCGGCGGTCCTGCTTCGCTACTGTCCGGACGCGGTGGTGCTGACGATCAGCGACGACGGCTGGGGTGACCTCGGCGGCAGCGCGCTGCCCGGGGCACCGGGGCACGGCCTGACCGGCATGCGCGAACGGGTGGCGGCCTGCGGCGGCTCGGTCACCGCGGGGCCGCGGTCCGGCGGCGGTTTCGAGGTGGTGGCCACGCTGCCGCTCACCCCGGCGCAGGTGGGCGCCGCATGAGCGGGGGCGGGCGCGAAGCGCGGGGGCGGGGAGAACAGAGCATCCGCGTCCTGCTCGTGGACGACCAGGAACTGGTGCGCGCCGGCTTCCGCATGGTGCTGGACGCCCAGGCCGACATGACGGTGGTCGGCGAGGCCGGGGACGGCGCGGCCGCGCTCAGCCTGCTGCGCGCGGTGACCGCCGATGTGGTGGTGATGGACGTGCGGATGCCTCGCCTGGACGGGATCGAGGCCACCCGGCGCATCTGCCAGGCGGGCGAGCGGCCCCGGGTGCTCATGCTGACCACGTTCGACCTTGACGAGTACGCCTACGCGGCGCTCAAGGCGGGCGCCAGCGGGTTCCTGCTCAAGGACGTGCCGCCGGAGGAACTGCTTTTCGCCATCAGGGCGGTGCACTCCGGCGACGCGGTGGTGGCCCCCTCGACCACCCGGCGCCTGATCGACCGCTTCGCCCCGCTGTTCCCCGCCGACGACGGCCCGGCACCCCCCGGCCTGGACTGCCTGACCGTGCGTGAGCGCGAGGTGCTCGCGCACGTCGCCCTGGGCCTGTCCAACGCCGAGATCGCCGGCCGGCTGTTCGTGTCTGAGGCGACCGTGAAGACCCATGTCGGCCGGGTGCTGGCCAAGCTCGGCCTCCGCGACCGGGTACAGGCCGTGGTCTTCGCCTACGAGATCGGCCTGGTCAAGGCGCGCGGCCCCGGGTAGCCGCCGTCAGGACTTGCCGGCGGTGGCGCGGCGCAGCGACCAGCCGAGCGCGGCAATCGCCGCGACCGGCATCAGCCACCAGGCGTTCACCGAGGCCACGTGCACCAGCAGGGCGGTCGCGGCCAGGGCGGCCGCCACCACCGCGGCCCCGCGCCAGTCGTCGCCGATGACGAAGTCGTACCAGAACGCCCCGAACGAGCGCAGCCACCTGCTCATGCGGCACTCCTCTCCACCGGGACGGCGGTGGCCCGGCCGGCCGGGCGCCCCCGGCGCAGCAGGGCCAGATAGCCAAGTGCGACCAGGGCCGTCGCCGGGACGACCGCCAGCAGCGCCGCGTCATTGCCCGGCCAGGACACCCCCGCGCCCTCGGCGCCCCAGAACACGCCGAACGACGTCAGCATGATGCCGACCGCGAACTTCATGGTGTTCTCCGGCACCCGCGACAGCGGGGCCCGCACCGCGATCCCGACGGCCGCGACCACCAGCACCGCGGCCGCCGCGCCGGCCGCGGCCAGGCCCAGGTTCTGCTGGTTGTCGCCGAAGGTGATGGCGATGAAGACCACCTCAAGGCCTTCGAGCAGGACGCCCTTGAACGACAGCGTGAACGCGTACCAGTCCCTTACCCCGCGGCGCGACTGCCGGCCCGCGGCGTTCGCCGCGGCGACCTGCCGTGCGTAGATGGCCCCCTCGTCGTGCAGGTCCTTGTACCCGGACGCGCGCAGGATGGCCTTGCGCAGCCACTGCAGCCCGAACACGGCCAGCAGCGCGCCGACGACCAGCCGCAGCCCGGTCAGCGGCACCAGGGTGAGGGCCGGGCCGATCACCGCCACCGCGACGGCCAGCACGGCCAGGGCGGCGGCCATCCCCTGCAGGGTGGAGCGCCACTCGCGGGTCACGCCCGCGGCGAGCACGATGGTGAGCGCCTCGACCGCCTCCACCGCGCAGGCGACGAAGACGGTGAGGAAGAGGGCCAGGGAGTTCACGCCACCTCCAGCGGGACAGCGGGCACCGGGCCTGCGCCGGAACCTGGGACAATACGCGTGTGCCCGACGACGATCGGCCGCCCGGCGAAGGCTGGCTGCTGCTCATCTACCGCGTGCCGCCCGAGCCGAGCAGGCTGCGCTCGGCGGTGTGGCGGCGGCTGAAGAGCCTCGGTGCCATCTACCTGCAGAACTCGGCGGCGGCCCTGCCGGCTGGCCTGGGCGCGGAGCGCGCGCTGCGCAAGCTGCGCAGCGAGATCCTCGACATGGGCGGCACGGCCGTGCTGCTGTCCTGTGCCGTCCTCGCCGGGGCGCAGGACGTGCATGCGGCGTTCCAGGCGGCCAGGGACGACGAGTACGAGGAGATCGTCGACCGCTGCGAGGACTTCCTGGCGCAGGTGAAGAAGGAGCACGTGGCCGCGCACTATACGTTCGCGGAACTGGAAGAGAACGAGGTCGACCTCGACAAGCTGCAGAAGTGGTTCGACCGGGTCCGGCAGCGCGACGTGTTCGGCGCCAGCGGCCGGCAGGCCGTGGAGCAGGCACTGGCGCGGTGCGCGGAGTCGCTGGAGGAGTACGCGGCCAGGGTCTACGCCGAGGAAGTCGACGGCCACTGAGCCCGCACCTCCCTCCGGTGGCTGCGCCGTGCCGGTCCGCGCGGCCTTCGCCTTCCTGGCAATGGTAACAACCATGAGACAGCAGACCTAACGACTGTTACACCAGCAGGCTGGCGGATTCGCCGGTGGCCGAGTCGGCGGGCGTTGTTAAATCGCTCACCATTCGTTCATCTTGGGTCTTGCTTAACGCATTCCTGACTCGTCACGCTTCGGAAGGGTATGCCGCACGCTCCCGGGCACCGGGCGGTGCGGCGCGAGAACACCCGCCCAGGGAGAGGGGAAAGGGAGTCCGCATGCCAAACAAGTTCATGCACCCGGCGCTGGTGACCGGCGCTGCCGTGGCGGTCACGGTCATGATGACCGCAGCGGCCGCGGGCAGCACCACGCCACGTGCCAGCCAGGCCCCCCCGACGAGCACGCCGATCAAGCACGTCGTCGTGATCATCGGAGAGAACCACAGCTTCGACAACATGTTCGCGACCTATCAGCCGCCGGGCCACCAGAAGATCTGGAACCTGCTGTCCGAAGGCATCGTCACCAAGACCGGCGCCCCCGGCCCGAACTTCGCCAAGGCCGCGCAGTTCACCGCCTCCAATACCAAGAGCTACACGCTGACCCCGAAGCTCACCGGCCCCTACAAGACGCTGCCCCAGCCGAACACCACGTACGTGCCGCGGTCCTGCGACGGGCAGAACGGGAACAAGCCCGACCGCAGGTTCCCGGCGAACCTGGCCAACGGCCCGTTCCAGATCACCAGGTACGTGTCCTACTTCGACACCCACATCCAGTTCATCAGCCAGGGGCAGTGTGAGTTCTACGGCGCCTACGTGGGCGACCCACTGCACCGCTTCTACCAGATGTGGCAGCAGACCACTGTGCCCGGCGACCGGCTGCAGACCTGGGTGCCGAACACCGCAGGTGACGACAACGGCGCCAGCCCGCCCGCGCCGATCTACCAGGGCGCGCTATCCATGGGCTTCTACAACATGGCCAAGGGCGACGAGCCGATCATCAAGGACCTCGCCCAGAACTACGCCATCAGCGACAACTACCACCAGGCCGTGCAGGGTGGCACCGGCGCCAACCACATCGCGCTCGGCACCGGCTTCGCAGCCTCCTACCAGAACAAGGCCGGCCAGGCCGTGGCGCCGCCGGCCAACGAGATCGAGAACCCCAACCCCAAGCCGGGCACCAACAACAACTACACGCAGGATGGGTACGCCGGCGGCAGCTACTCCGAGTGCGCCAACTCCAAGGCACCCGGCGTCAGCGTGATCGACAAGTACCTGGCCACCCTGCCGTACAAGCCGCTGGCCAACTGCCAGCCCGGCCGCTACTACATACTGAACAACTACAACGCCGGCTACAACGTGGACGGCACCGTGAACACTTCGCCGTTCACCGTCCCGCCGCAGAAGACCGACTACGTGACGATCGGGAACGAGTTGTCGGCCCACCACATCAGCTGGGGGTACTTCGGCGAGGGCTACAACAATGGCCACCCGAACTTCTCCTACTGCGGCATCTGCGACCCGATGCAGTACTCGGCGTCGATCATGACCAACCCGGCGCTGCGGAAGAACGTCCAGTACGGCCTGGCCAACTTCGTCTCGAAGGCGGCGCACGACAACCTGCCGGCGGTGTCCTTCCTCAAGCCCGGTGACGACGACGGCCACCCCGGTTACTCGACGATGTACGCGTACGAGAACTTCGTCGCCCGCGCGGTCGCCGCGATCCAGGGCAACCCCAAGCTGTGGCGTAGCACGGCGATTCTCATCACCGAGGACGAGAGCGGCGGCTACTACGACTCCGGTTACATCCAGCCGGTGAGCTTCTTCGGCGACGGTCCCCGGGTGCCGATGATGGTGGTGTCCCCGTACGCCCGCCAGGGTTTCGTGGACCATACCTACAACGACCACGTGTCGATCCTGAAGTTCATCGAGGCCAACTGGGGCCTGAAGCCGCTGACCTCCTACAGCGAGGACAACCTGCCGAACGCGACGCCCCAGGCCTACGTGCCGAAGGTGCGGCCCGCGATCGGCAACCTCATGACCTTGTTCAACTTCCGCGATCCGCACTTCGGCACGATCAAGCTGCCGGTCCGCCCCTGGTCCCAGCCGGCCACGGCGCACCCGCCGACGGTTGTGTTCGCCCAGCGCTGACCGCGCACACACCAGGTGCCCCCGGCTGCTCCAGCCGGGGGCACCCCCAATGACCGTGTGCCACCAGCCATGACGCTGTGCCGGTACCGCCGGGTGCCGTTCCCGGCACCGGTCCCCCCGGTACTGGCCAGGAGGGTTCTGCCAGGCACTAGAGTCGAGGCCGTGGGTATGACGTTGCACATCAGTGAAGCCTCACCCCACCTGGTCGAGGCAGACGCCATTGTTATCGGGGTCACCAAGGAAGCAGGCGGGGCGCTTCCCGTCCCGGGCACCAAGGACGTGGACGGGGCGCTAGGCGGAACCCTGGCGCAGACGCTGGCCACGCTCGGCGCCACGGGCGAGGCCGGGGAAGTCACCAGAATCCCGACGGGCGGCAGGCTCGCCGCACCGCTGATCGCGGCCGTCGGGATGGGTGCCGCAGGGGGCGATGACACCGCGTTCGACCCGGAGGCGCTGCGCCGGGCCGCCGGTGCCGCGGTCCGCGCCCTGCTCGCCGGGCGCCGCCACGGGAGCGCCGGGGACATGCGGATCGCGCTGGCCCTGCCCGCCCGAGATCCGGCCGAGGTCGGCGCCGTCGCGCTGGGGGGCCTGCTCGGCGGGTACTCGTTCCGCCGCTACCGTACCGAGCCTTCGCCAGGTGCCAGCCTGACCGTGCTCGCCCACGCCGGCGACGCGGCACCGGCGGCGGAGCGGGCACAGGTGCTCGCCGACGCCGTGAGCCTGGTGCGCGACCTGGTCAACACCGGCCCCTCCGACCTGGTGCCTGCCATGTTCGCGGCCCGGGCCGAGCAGGTCGCGGCGGACGGCGGGATCGCCATCACCGTCTTGGACGAGGACGCGCTTGCCGAGGACGGCTACGGTGGCATCCTCGGCGTGGGCCAGGGCTCGGTGAACCCGCCGCGGCTGGTCCGGCTGGAGCACGCGCCCGAGGGTGCGGCCCGGACGCTCGTGCTGGCCGGGAAGGGGATCACCTTCGACTCCGGCGGCCTGTCGCTCAAGCCCGCCAAGTCGATGGAGTCGATGAAGTCGGACATGAGCGGCGCTGCCGCGGTGCTCGGCGCGATGCAGGCAATCGCGGCGCTCGGGCTGCCCGTGCGGGTGGTCGGCTACCTGCCGATCGCCGAGAACATGCCGAGCGGGACCGCACAGCGGCCCTCGGACGTGCTGACCATGTTCGGCGGCACCACCGTCGAGGTGACCAACACCGACGCGGAGGGGCGCCTGGTGCTCGCCGACGTGCTCGCCGCGTCCGCCGCCGACTCCCCCGACATCCTCATCGACGTCGCGACCCTGACCGGCGCGCAGGTCGTCGCCCTCGGGCCACTGGTCGGCGCGGTGATGGCCAACGACGACGGCCTGCGGGACGCGGTGGTGGACGCCGCCCGCCGTGCCGGTGAGGCGATGTGGCCGATGCCGCTGCCCGCCGAACTGGCCAAGGGCCTGGAGTCGCCCATCGCCGACCTGGTCAACCTGCCCGCGGACAGCCGCGGCGGCGGGATGCTGGTCGCCGGCCTGTTCCTCCAGGAGTTCGTGCCAAGCGGCGTCCGCTGGGCGCACCTGGATATCGCGGGCCCAGCGTTCAACGAAAGCGGCCCGCATGGGTATACCCCGAAGGGTGGCACGGGCGCCGCGACCCGGACGATGGTCCAGGTCGCGCAGGACATGGCCGACGGACGGCTGTAACCGGCCGCGGGGACCTTGGTCAGGGCAACACGGAGAGAAGGCAAGGAGTCAGGTCTGTGGCGGTCAGCAGCCGGTACGACATCGTCATTCTCGGCGCCGGTAGCGGCGGCTATGCCTGCGCGCTGCGGGCGGCCGAACTCGGCATGCGGGTGGCGCTCATCGAGCGGGAGAAGGTCGGCGGGACCTGCCTGCACAAGGGCTGCATCCCGACCAAGGCGCTGCTGCACGCGGCGGAGATTGCCGATCACGCGAACGAGGCCGAGTCCTTCGGCGTGCGGGCCCGGTTCGACGGCATCGACATGGGCGGGGTCAACTCCTACAAGGACAAGGTGGTTGACCGGCTGTGGAAAGGGCTGCAGAGCACGATCCTCAGCCGCAAGATCGACATCATCGAGGGCGACGGCCGCCTGGTGTCGCCGACGGCGGTGCGTGTCGGTGACACGGTGTTCGAGGGCGGGCACGTGGTGCTGGCCACCGGGTCCGAGCCAAAGAGCCTGCCTGGCCTGGCCATCGACGGCCAGCGCGTGATCACCAGTGACGACGCACTCAAGCTCGACCGGGTGCCCGGCTCGGTGGTGATCCTCGGCGGCGGGGTCATCGGGGTGGAGTTCGCCAGCGTGTGGCGCTCGTTCGGCGCCGAGGTGACGATCGTGGAGATGCTCCCGCACCTGCTCCCCGCCGAGGAGGAGTCCAGCTCCAAGCTGCTGGAGCGGGCATTCCGGCGGCGCGGGATCGCCTACCAGCTCGGGGCCAGGTTCGAGAGCGATCAAGGACTCGGCCGACGGGGTCACCGTCACGCTGGAGGGCGGCAAGACGCTGGACGCCGAGCTGATGCTGGTCGCGGTCGGGCGCGGCCCGGTGTCGGCCGGGTTCGGTTACGAGGAGGCCGGCGTGGCCATGGACCGTGGCTTCGTGCTGGCCGACTCCTACTGCCGCACCAGCGTCCCGACGATCTCCGCCGTCGGCGACCTGACCCCGGGGCTGCAATTGGCGCACGTCGGCTTCGGGGAAGGCATTTTGGTTGCAGAACGAGTGGCCGGGCTTGATGTGACCCCCATCGACTACGACGGTGTCCCGCGCATCGCCTACTGCGACCCCGAGGTGGCCTCGGTCGGTATCACGACGGCCACCGCTGCCGCCCGGGGAATCGAGACCGTGGAATTCACCTACAACCTCGGCGGCAACGGCAAGAGCGTCATCCTGCAGACCCAGGGTGCGGCGAAGGTCATCGCGACCAAGGGGGATGTGCCCGGCAAGCCGGGGCCTGTCCTCGGCGTGCACCTCGTCGGCGCCCGGGTCGGTGAGCTGATCGCCGAAGGCCAGCTCATCTACAACTGGGAGGCGCTGCCGGCCGAGGTGGCGCAGCTCATCCACCCGCACCCCACCCAGTCGGAGGCGATCGGCGAGGCACATCTCGCACTCGCCGGGAAGCCCCTCCATGTTCACGCTTGACCCGCAGCGCGGGTGATCACCACACCACCACCACCGGCACCCACGAGGGCTGAGCAGCGAAGGAGTCGCGAGAAGCCATGACGGTCACGGTATCCATGCCCCAGCTCGGCGAGAGCGTCACCGAGGGCACCGTCACGCGCTGGCTCAAGAAGGAAGGCGAGCGCGTAGAGGCGGACGAACCGCTGCTCGAGGTCTCCACCGACAAGGTGGACACAGAGATACCCTCCCCCGCTTCTGGCATCCTGCGCGGGATCACGGTCGCGGAGGACGAGACGGTTGCCGTCGGCGCGCAGCTCGCGATCATCGACGATGCCGGCGACGGCGCGGGCGCGGTGCCCGATGGCCAGGCCCAGGCGGCCGAGGCCGCAGCGGCGCCCACGATCGCGCAGGTGCCGCCGCAGGCCGGCCCGGAACCCGGCGGCTACCCCTACGCCGTGCCCGAGCCCGCACCGGCGCCGCAGGAGTACGCCCAGCCAGCCCCGGCCTACCAGGCACCGGCCGAGCCGCAGTACCGCCCGGCGGTGCCCGAGTACAGCTCACCGTACGGCCAGGCCCCCGAATCCGGCTACCAGGCACCCGCCGGTGGCTACGCCGCTCCCCCGGCCGAGGGCTACGCGCCGCAGCAGGCGTACGCGCCGCCGGCGCCTGCTCCCGTGCCGCAGGCACCGCCCGCGCCGCAGGCCGTGCCCTACCAGCAGGCCGCACCGGCGGTGGCCGAGGTGGCCGTGGCAGCGCCCGAGCCGGCCGTCAGCGCCGCGCCCCCGCCCGCGCCGCCCACCCCGCCGGCGCCCGCGCCTGCCTACGCGGTGGCCGCCGAGCCCGCCGCACCCGCTGAGCCTGACGTCCAGCCGGCCACGGCCGAGGGCCCGTACATCACGCCGCTGGTGCGCAAGCTCGCCGCCGAGCACGGGGTGAACCTCGCCACGGTGGCCGGCACCGGCGTCGGCGGGCGGATCCGCAAGCAGGACGTGATGGAAGCCGCCCGGGTGCTCCGCGAGCAGCAGCCCGCCGCCACACCAGCGCCCGCCGCCGACGGGCAGCAGGCCCCGCCCGCCGCGGCACCTGCTCCCGCCGCCCCGGCGCGGGCGATCGTCCCGTCCACGCTGCGCGGCACCACCGAGCGGCTGTCCCGGGCCAGGCAGCTCATCGCCCGCCGGATGGTCGAGTCGCTGCAGACCTCCGCCCAGCTCACCACCGTGGCGGAGGCGGACGTCACGGCGATCACCAGGCTGCGGGGACGGGCCAAGGCCGACTTCGAGTCCCGCGAGGGCGTCAAGCTGTCCTACCTGCCGTTCTTCGCGCTGGCCACGCTCGAAGCGCTGAAGGTGCATCCCAAGCTGAACGCGGTGCTCAACACCGAGGCCGGCCAGATCATCTACCACGACGACGAGCACCTCGGCATCGCCGTGGACACCGAGCGCGGCCTGATGGTGCCGGTCATCCGCAACGCGGGCGACCTCAACATCGGCGGCCTGGCCCGCAAGATCGCCGACCTCGCGGGGCGCACCAGGGCCGGGCAGGTGAGCCCGGACGAACTGGCCGGCGGCACCTTCACGCTCACCAACACCGGCAGCCGCGGGGCCCTGTTCGACACGCCGATCATCAACCAGCCCCAGGTGGCCATCCTCGGCACCGGGATGGTCGTCAAGCGTCCCGTGGTCATGGAGGACCCGGCCCTGGGCGAGGTGATCACGGTGCGGTCCATGGTCTACCTGGCGCTCACCTACGATCACCGGCTGATCGACGGTGCCGACGCGGCCCGGTTCCTGACCACCGTCAAGGACCGGCTGGAAGAGGGCGCGTTCGAAGCCGAACTCGGGCTCTGAATGCAGGTTGCGATCACCGGCTCCTCGGGGCTGATCGGCACTGCCCTGGTCGCCGCGCTGCGCGCCGACGGCCATCAGGTGATCAGGCTGATCCGCGCGGGGCCGGCCACGCCGGACACGCTGCTGTGGGATCCTCGCGCCGTGCGCGGCGGCCTGGACCCGCAGTCACTGGACGGCGTCAGCGCCGTGGTGCACCTGGCCGGGGCCGGGGTCGCCGACAAGCGCTGGACCGAGGGGTATCAGGCCGAGATCCGCAACAGCCGGGTTCAGGGCACCAGGGCGCTGGTGAGCGCGCTGGCGGCGATGGCTGCTCCGCCCGGCGTATTGCTGTCCGGTTCTGCCATTGGCTGGTACGGGGACACCGGCGGCCGGCAGGTGACCGAGTCAGACCCGGCAGGGCGTGGCTTCCTGCCCGAGGTGGTGCGGGATTGGGAAGCGGCCGCCGGGGAGGCTACCGCCGCGGGCATCCGGGTGGTCACGCTGCGGTCGGGGATTGTGCTGTCCCCCCACGGCGGGGTACTTGGCCGGCTGCTGCCGCTGTTCCGCCTCGGCCTCGGTGGCCGGCTTGGGTCCGGGCGCCAGGTGATGAGCTGGATCGGGCTGTCGGACTGGGTGGCGGCCGCACGGTTCCTGCTTGGCCGCGCCGACGTCTCCGGGCCGGTGAACATGACCTCGCCGAACCCGGTCAGCAACGCGGAGTTCACCTCGGCCCTGGCCGCCGCCGTGCACCGGCCCGCCGTGATGCCCGTGCCCGTGTCCGCGCTGAAACTCGCGGTCGGCGGGGTGAGCAGCGACATCCTGTCCAGCGCGCGGGTGATGCCGCAGCGGCTGCTGGCCGAGGGCTTCGGCTTCCAGCACGCGGGCATCGCCGGGGCGCTGGCCGCCGAACTCGGCTGAGCTGGTCTGGGGGGACGACCCCCCTGGAACCCCCCGCTGGCTCAAGGCCCCGTTCCTTCGTCACGGGGCCTTGGCCCTGGTGGCCCGGCTAGCTGGTGTCGCGGCCGGCGAACTCGGCGTCCTTGGCGGCGTCGGTGTCCTGGGAAACCAGGCCCGGCTTGCGCAGCAGGCTGCGGTAGGAGCCCGGGGCGTCGCCGAACAGGGGCACCTGCCAGAACGAGGGCACCGGGCCCGGGTATCCGGCCAGCAGTTCCAGCCGCCCGATAGTGAGCCGCAGCAGCCGCCGCGCGCCGATCAGCGCCACCGCGGCCAGCGGCAGTTCGATCACGGCGGCCGACAGGACGCTGAGCATGAAGCCCGTGGTACCCCAGTCGAGCGTGATGTCGAACCAGGCATCGCAGCAGAGCAGCGTCGCCAGCACGATCAGGCACACAATGAGGACCTGCCGCCGGCGCCAGGCGGCCCACGCCGTGGCCGCGAACACCAGGAGCAGCCCGGTGTCGAACCCGACCCAGGCCGCCCGCCAGCCACCGGCGCGATAGTCGCGCGGCAACTTGACCTCGAGCACCGCGATCCAGACCGACAGCAGCAGGACGCCGGCCAGGCACGTGGCGATGAGAATCCGGCGCCGCCGCTGGCTGAGCGGCGTGGCCGCGAGGCTCCGGGCGTTCAGGCTTGCCAGGGCCCGGGCGAGGTGGGCCCGCTCGTCCGCGGTCATCCGTTGCAGGTCGGATTCGTCGATCACGCAGATCCTCCCTCTCTGCCACGGTAAGACCCTCTTTGCCTGACAACCTCGGCCGGCGGGCCGGTATGCCCGGACGAGCAGCGCAATCCTGGCGACCTGGAGCGGCCGGGCTCCGGGGTTAGGCTGGGGAATGTGCACGGTGAACTGGTCTTCGCTCATGCCGGCTTCGGCGCGGACGCCGTCCCCTATCTCGACGGCTGGGAACTGCAGCGGCGGCTGCACGACCGCCGGGCGTCCGGGCAGATCCCGGACACCTGCCTGCTACTGGAGCACGAGGCGGTCTACACCGCGGGCCGGCGGACCGAGCCGCTGGACCGCCCGCTGGCCGATCCCGGCATCCCGGTGATCGACGTGGACCGGGGCGGCAAGATCACCTGGCACGGGCCAGGGCAGCTCGTCGGGTACCCGATCATGGCGCTGGGCGAGCCGCTGGACGTGGTCGCCTACGTGCGCACCCTGGAGGAGGCGCTGATCCGGTGCTGCGCCGAGGTGGACGTGGCCACCACCAGGGTGGCGGGCCGCAGCGGCGTGTGGCTCACCGGGGACGGCCGCCCGGACCGCAAGGTCGGCGCGGTCGGCATCCGGGTGTCCCGCGGGGTCACCATGCACGGCTTCGCGCTCAACTGTGACTGCGACCTGGCCTGGTTCGACAAGATCGTGCCCTGCGGCATCAGGGACGCCGGCGTCACCTCGCTGACCGCGGAAGCGCGCCGCCCGGTGACCGTGGCCGAGCTCATCCCCTTGGCCGAGCGCCACCTCGCGGACGTGTTCGGCGCCGTTACCTGGCGCCGCGCCGACGTGGCCAGCCTGCTCCCGGACGCCGACCTGAGCCCTGCGGCGCCCTGACCCCGGCCGGTCAATTGTCGTGATCGTGACAGCGGGGCCCCTAGAGGGGCGTCGTTGTGACGATCACGACAAACGCGCGGGTCCTGGCCGACCGCGCTCCTAGCCCGCAGCGGCGCGGGCTACCCGGCGGCCAGCTCCGCGAAGTGCGCGGCCAGCTCGCCGGCCGGGACCGAGGTCTGTTCCCCGGTGGTCATGTCCCTGACCGTGACCGTGCCCGCCTCCTCCTCGGCGTTGCCGTAGATCACCGCCCACCGGGCCCCGGCTTCGTTGGCCCATTTGAGCTGGCGGCCGAGCTTGCCCGAGGAGCCCAGGTAGACGCTGGCCCGCAGGCCCGCATCCCGGGCGGCCGCGGCGAAGCCGAAGCTGCGCGCGGCGTGCCGCTCATCCATGATCGTGACCGCCACGTCGAGCCGGCTGCGCCCGGCGCCCGGCTGCGGGAGCATCAGCAGGATCCGCTCCATGCCGAGCGACCCGCCGGTGGCCGGCACGTCCGGCCCGCCGAGCGCGGCGATCAGGTGGTCGTAACGCCCGCCGCCAGCCAGCGACCCGGCCCCGCCCTCGGCGGCTACCTCCCAGATCGGGCCGGTGTAGTAGCTCAGCCCGCGCACCAGCCGGGGCGTGAACGTCACCGCATCGCCCGGCACCTGCCCGGCCACCAGGGACAGCACCGAATCCACCTCGTCCAGCCCGGCGGCGCCCTCGTCGCTGCTCTTGAGCGCGTCCCTGATCTGCTCCGCCGCGTCGCCGGCGGTCAGCGCGCCGACCAGCGGTGCCGCCTGCTTCTCCGCCAGGCCGCGGCCAGCCAGTTCGGCGATGACCTCGCCGGGCGCGAGCTTGTCCAGCTTGTCCAGGGTGATCAGCACGCCGGGGCCGAGTTCCGCGGGCACGCCGAACGCTTCCAGCAGGCCGGCGAGCACCCGCCGGGAGTTGAGCAGGAACCGGAATCCGCTCAGGCCGAGTTCGGCGAGCACGTCATGCACCGCGCAGATGACCTCTGCGTCGGCCATCGCCGAGGTGGTGCCGAGCGTGTCGAGGTCGCACTGGGCGAACTCGCGGTAGCGGCCGTGGCCGGGCCGGTCCGCACGCCACACCGGGCCGATCGCGTAGCGCTTGTACGGGGTAGGCAACTGGCTCCCGTAGGCGGCGGCCACCCGGGCCAGCGGCACCGTGTGGTCGTAACGCAGCGCCAGGTCGGCCTCGCCGGTGCCCTCGTGCTCGCCACGGCGCAGGATCTTGAAGATCAGCTTGTCGCCGTCGTCGCCGTACTTGCCAAGCAGCACGTCCAGCCGCTCGAAGGCGGGGGTGACCAGCGGCTCGAACCCGTACCTGGCGAATACAGACCGGATCCGTGCAAAGGCGTGTTCCCGCAGCTCCCATTCGGCGGCGAGGAAATCACGGGTACCCGACGGCGGATCGAACTGGGTTGGCATGTGCCTATGGTCCCCGACTTCCGCGGCGAGCGCACATCGGTTACCCGCCGTGCGGCCCTGCGCGTCGATGCGGCGGATCTTGACGGCCGTGCCGCCCGCGCACAGTGCCCCGGACCGCAGACGTACCCTGGAACCGTGGTACTCGCACCCGAGGAGCGCAAGCTGCTCCGCATCGAAGCCCGCAACAGCCAGGTCCCGATCGAGCGCAAGCCGCCGTGGATCAAGACCAGGCTGCGGACCGGGCCGGAATACACCGCCCTGAAGAACCTGGTCCGCAGCCAGGGGCTGCACACGGTCTGTGAAGAGGCGGGCTGCCCGAACATCTTCGAATGCTGGGAGGATCGCGAGGCCACGTTCCTGATCGGCGGGGACGCGTGCACCCGGCGCTGCGACTTCTGCCAGATCGCTACCGGGAAGCCGGAACCGCTGGACACCGGGGAGCCGCGCCGGGTAGCGGAGTCGGTGGCGGCGATGGGGCTGCGGTACGCGACGGTCACCGGGGTCGCCCGCGACGATCTCGCCGACGGCGGGGCGTGGCTGTACGGGCAGACCTGCGCCGAGATCCACGCGGCCGTGCCCGGCTGCGGCGTCGAACTGCTCATCCCCGACTTCAACGCCGAGGCCGACCGGTTGGCGGTGGTGTTCGGGGCCCGCCCGGAGGTGCTGGCCCACAACATCGAGACGGTCCCCCGGATCTTCCGGCAGATCCGCCCGGGGTTCCGGTACGAGCGGTCGCTGGAGGTGCTCGTCCGGGCCAGGGAGGCCGGGCTGGTGACCAAGTCCAACCTGATCCTCGGCCTCGGCGAGGAGGATCACGAGATCAGCCAGGCCATGGCCGACCTGCGCGGGGCAGGCTGCGAACTGCTGACGGTCACCCAGTACCTGCGGCCGTCGGCCCGGCACCATCCGGTGGCCCGGTGGGTGCCGCCCGGCGAGTTCGAGCACTGGCGCACCGAAGCACTCAGCCTGGGGTTCGCCGGGGTGATGTCGGGTCCGCTGGTGCGTTCCTCCTACCGCGCGGGCCGGCTTTACGCCGAGGCCCTGGCCCAACGGGCAGCCCCGCAGGCTGCGCCAGTTTCATCCTGACGGCTGGCTCTCGTATCCTGCCCTCCATGGTGAATAAGCCCGCGGGCGCGGAAAACCGGCAGGACGCGGTGGATCCTGCCAGTCTCGGCCGCATTAAGCAGCTCCGGATGGCAGCGGGCATGGTCCGCAAGGCCAATCCCTGGGCCCTGCCCATCGTCGCGCTCATCGCCGTGGGCGTGATCGCCGTATTCGTGGTCGTCGGGCTCCTCACCGGCCTGGTTGCGCTGTTCGCGCCGCTCGGCGTGCTCGCTGGCCTGATGGTGGCGATGATCGTCTTCGGCCGGTTCGCGCAGTCTGCCCAGTACGCGACGATCGAGGGCCAGCCCGGCGCGGCAGCGGCGATCCTGCAGAGCATGCGCGGCGGCTGGACGGTGACCCCTGCGGTGGCGGCCAACAGGAATCTGGACGTGGTGCACCGCGCGGTCGGCAAGCCCGGCGTGGTCCTGGTCGGCGAGGGCAGTCCCAGCCGGCTGCCGAGCCTGCTGGCGGCCGAGAAGAAGCGCATCTCCCGGGTGGCCTACGACGTGCCGATCTATGACATGCAGGTCGGCGACGAGGAGGGCCAGGTGCCGATCCGGCGCCTGCAGCGCAAGCTGATGCGCCTCCCGCGCAACCTGAAGGGCCAGGCGGTCGCCGAACTGAACTTCCGGCTGAAGGCGCTGCCCGCCAACCTGCAGGCTCCCAAGGGCCCGATGCCGAAGACCGGCCGCATGCCCAAGCCCCCGCGGCCCCGCTACCGGTAGGCGGCCTCGCGGCCGGCTACGAGCTTGGGTTACAGCCGGATGACGATGGTGTTGGCGGCCCGGTCGTGCAGGCCGCGCAGGTCGCGGTCGGTGACCAGCGGCGGGACGACGGTCAGCAGCAGCAGCGTGCGCACCAGGCCCCAGAGCAGCCCGACCGGCCTGCCGTCCAGGCGCGCGACCCGGATGCCGGCGAGCCGCTTGCCGAGCGTCATCCCGGCCAGCGCCGTGAGCAGGTAGTCCTGTACCGCGAAGACCACCAGCGTCCAGTACTGGTCGTGGAACAACGCCACCGCGATCAGCGTGCAGACCGCCCAGTCGATCAGCAGGGCGCCCAGCCGGCGCCCCATGCCGGCCACCGAGCGCGGGCCGTCCTCGGGCAGCCCGAACTTCTCGCCGGGATATGCGGGGCGGTCGCTCGGGGCCTTGGCCCCGTCCACCGGTGAAGCTGACACGCCCTCAACGGTATCGCCTGCGGGGACGGCGATGTACGGCTGGCCTGCCTACTCAGCGTGACCTGGTCGAACGCCAGGTGTAACACGCGTGAAACACTTGGGACACCACTCGGAAACGGCCAGCGCCTAGCGTGACAGCCGCGGTCCTGCAGCAGGCGCAAACCCGCGCGGTCAGGACATGGCCGCAGCCTCCAGGGAGGGTTGATGTTCACGAACGCCGACGAGGTACTGAAGTTCATCGGCGATAACAAGGTGCAGTTCGTCGACGTCAGGTTCTGTGACCTGCCGGGGACTGTGCAGCACTTCACCGTGCCGGTCGAGTCTTTCGACGCGAAGGTTTTCACCGACGGGCTGATGTTCGACGGTTCCTCGATCCGTGGGTTCCAGCAGATCCACGAGTCGGACATGCTGCTCCTGCCGGACCCCGCCACGGCCGTGCTCGACCCGTTCCGCCAGCACCCGACGCTGAACCTGACGTTCTTCGTGCACGACCCGCTGACCGGGGAGCCGTACACCAGGGACCCGCGCAACATCGCCCGCAAGGCGCAGGACTTCCTGCGCGGCACCGGCATCGCGGACGTGGTGTACTTCGGTCCCGAGGCGGAGTTCTACATCTTCGACTCGGCCCGCTACGAGACCGGGCCGAACACCGGCTACTACTACCTCGACTCGATCGAGGGCGCGTGGAACACCGGCCGCGAGGAAGAGGGCGGCAACCTCGGCTACAAGCCGCGGTACAAGGGCGGTTACTTCCCGGTGCCGCCAATGGACCACTACACCGACCTGCGCTCGGAAATGGTGCGCATGCTGATCCGGTGTGGCATCCAGGTGGAGATGCAGCACCACGAGGTGGGCACCGCCGGGCAGGCGGAGATCGACATCAGGTTCGCCCCGCTGCTGCAGATGGCCGACAAGCTGATGCTCTACAAGTACGTGGTCAAGAGCGTGGCCCGGGCCGCCGGGAAGACCGTCACGTTCATGCCCAAGCCGCTGTTCGGCGACAACGGCTCCGGCATGCACTGCCACCAGAGCCTGTGGAAGGACGGCGCCCCGCTCTTCTACGACGAGGTCGGCTATGCCGGGCTGTCCGACATCGGCCGCTACTACGTCGGCGGCCTGCTCAAGCACGCGCCTTCGCTGCTCGCCTTCACCAACCCGACCGCGAACTCCTACCACCGGCTGGTGCCGGGGTTCGAGGCACCGGTGAACCTGGTCTACTCGCAGCGCAACCGCTCCGCCTGTGTCCGGATCCCGATCACCGGCGCCAACCCCAAGGCCAAGCGCCTGGAGTTCCGGGTACCTGACCCGTCGGCCAACCCGTACCTGGCGTTCGCCGCGATGATGATGGCAGGCATCGACGGCATCAGGAACAAGATCGAGCCGCCCGAGCCCGTGGACAAGGACCTCTACGAACTGCCGCCGGACGAGGCCCTGGCCATCCCGCAGGTGCCCGGGTCCCTGGACAAGGTCCTGGACACGCTGGAGGCTGACCACGAGTACCTGCTCGACGGCGGGGTGTTCACCCCTGACCTGATCGAGACCTGGATCGACTACAAGCGCACCAACGAGCTTGACCCGATCCGGCTCCGCCCGCACCCCCACGAGTTCGAGCTGTACTACGACATCTGATCAGCGCAGTACCGGAGCGGGGCTGATGCGGGGCGGCATCGGCCCCGCTCCGGGATGTGCCCCCGCACGGCCCAGCTTCAGGCCTGTTCCAGCAGGCGCAGGTCGATGGCGAGGTTGCTGGCGGAATGCTGGGTGTGCGGATGGTCCTCGCCCAGCACCCGGCGGCGGCGCTGGAGGGTGTCCTCGTCGAGTTCACGGGCCTGTTGTAGCTCTCCCAGCAGGCGCAGGTCGATGGCGAGGTTGCCGGCCGAGGTCAGCGTGCTGGGGTGGTCCTCGCCCAGCACCCGGCGGCGGTGCTGGAGGGTGTCCTCGTCGAGTTCACGGGCCTGTTGTAGCTCTCCCAGCAGGCGCAGGTCGATGGCGAGGTTGCTGACCGAGGTCAGCGTGCTGGGGTGGTAGTCGCCGAGTACCCGGCGTTTCCGGTCCAGGGTGTCAATATCCAGGTCACGGGCCCGTTCCAGCTCTCCGAGCAGGCGCAGGTCGATGGCGAGGTTGTTGGCGGATTGCAGGGTCTGCGGGTGGTCCTCGCCCAGCACCCGGCGGCGGCGCTGCAGGGTGTCCTCGTCCAGGTCACGGGCGGCCTGCAACTCTTCCATCTCGCGCAGGTCGGCGGCAAGATTACTGGCGGAGCTGAGGGTGCGGGGGTGGTCCTCGCCGAAGATCCGGCGCCTGCGTTCCAGGCTGTCCTGGTCCAAGTCACGGGCTTCGGTGTAGCGGCTCATATTCCGGAACCCCCAGGCGAGATATGTCGCGGCCGCCTGCGCGTGCCGGTCGTCGCTGCCGAGCTGCGCGCTCCAGTCCTGATACAGGCCGTTAGCCAGGTCATGGGCGTTGCCGGTATCGCCGCGGGCCAGCAGGAAGTAGCACGCGTTGCAGGCCATCTGGTGCAGGGCAGCGTTGCCGGTGCCGGACAGGCCGGCGGACAGCAGGTGCGGCATGAGCTGCGCCCAGCGGGGCCAGGTGCCGGGATTACCCGGATCGCGGGGGTCACTGGCGGCCAGGATCGCGGCAATGCGCTCGCGGGTGGCGGCAGCCACCTCAGGGGTCAGGCTGTCGCGCAGGATTACCTGGGTGAGCCGGTGGAACTGCAGCCCGTACTGGTCGATCCGGGCCAGCGACTGCCGGGTGAGTTGAGCCAAGGTCTGCCGCCAGGCCAGCGGGCTGGCCGCGCGGGCGGCCAGTTCGCTGGGCAGCTCACCCGGGGCGGCGGTGAACAGGTCCTCGGGGATCGCCTCGGGGGCCAGAAACGCGCACAGGCTGGCCAATTGGCCGGCCGCAGGGTCCTCGTCGCCGAGCCGGCTGGCGATCAGCTCGATCGTGGCGGCCAGCGGCCGTGGATAGGAACTCGGCGGGGCCTGTTCCAGAAGCCGCCCGGCTTGTGCCCGCAGCAGTTCCAGGTACTCGCCCGCGGACACGCCGGTTTCGGCCATGAACCCGGCGGCCTGCGCGATCGCCAATGGCAGGTCACCAAGCTCGCCGGCGATCCGGTCCGCATAGCCATCGTCGAGCCCGGCCACCCGGCCCTGCAGAATCGCCATCGATTCGCGCCGGTCGAGCACGTCCACCTCGACCGGCACGGCGATTTCCGTCCAGGCCCGTTCCCGGGAGGTGATCAGCACGTGTCCGTCTCCGCCGGGCAGCCACCCGGCGATGTCGCCGGGGCTTTCGGCGTTATCGAACACCAGCAGCCACCGGTCCCGGCTACGCAGATCGGCCAGCACCGCCGTCCGCGTCACCTCGATGCTCGCGCCGGCTAGGACGCTGCCCAGTGCGGCGCCCAGGGCGGCGAACTGATCGCCGATCAGGCTGGGCTGTTCAGAGTTCATCCACCACGCCACGTCGTAGGAGCTCGCGAACCGGTGCGCGTACTCGGCCGCGAGCTGGGTCTTGCCGACCCCGGCCGCGCCGATCAGCGCCTGCACCGTCGCCCTGTCCCCGGCCAGCAGCTGCTCCCCCACCGACGTCAGCAGCCGCTCCCGGCCGGTGAATCCCAGGTTGCGGGCCGGGATGTTCCATACCTGGGGCATACTGCGCGGCCGCGGGCCCGGGCCAAGGCTTGACTGGGCCAGCTCCCGGAGCGAGCGTTCCACCAACTGACCGAGCTCGGCTGGATTGGCGAACGACTGGGTGATCAGCCCGCTGTCCAAGACCCGCCTGCGGAACGCTTCCTGGCGGGCCCCGTGTTGCCGATCAACCAATCGCGACAACGGGATCCCCACGTCGGCGGCACTGGTGTCGAGCAGGAACGGCAGCCGCGGCAACCCGGCCGCGGCGGCGGTGTCGAACTCCAGCTCCGAGTACGACACCTCTGGCTTGTCTGGCACCCGGGGGCCGTACTGGGTGCCCAGCACCCCCACATACACATCGCAGCCACGCACCCGCTCGACGCTCGCCTCTGCGGGAGCCTGACCAGTGGCGGAAAGATCAGCCGCATCCACGATCACATGCCCGGCAGCGGATATTGCCCGCTCCACCGCCGCCACGTACGACCCCCCCGCCGGGAACTCCCGCAGCTCAGACGTAGCGGAAACAAACACCCGCCACCGCGTGGTACCGTCCAAACCGGCCATGCGCCTCACCCCCTGCCCGGTGCGCACCTGCCATCGGGGGGAGCCATCTCCAGGACGGCACCGGTGACTCCTCCCCGGTAAACGCCGAAGCGGCAACCAGCGTAGTCCCGTGCGGGCCAGGAAAGGCAGCGCCCTAACGGCGCCATAACCCGCGACAATCGGCTTCAATAGTGTTCTGGCCAGCCGGAGACAGCGTCAATAACCGTGAAGCAGAAGCTGGTAACTGCTGCCATGGTCGGGCGGGGGAGGGCCCCATGGCGAGATTTGTCTTGACCCCGCGAGCAGATCGCTGCGCTGAGACGGGCTCGGGGTGAGCCCGACGTGTCGATCCCCAGCCTGAAAAGCCTGCTCGCTGACTGCACGGTGCGGGTATCGGTGCCCGGTGAGTCCGGCACCGGCTTCTTCGTCGCGCAGGGCCTGGTGCTGACCTGCGCTCATGTGGTCCAGGGTGCCTGGCGCAACGGAAACGCCCCGATGGTCCGATGGCAGGGTGCCGAGGAAGCAGCCGAGTATGTTGCGGTCCTGCCCGAGCCATCGCCCCAATACGGGGATCTCTATCCGTATCCAGACCTTGCCCTGCTGCGGGTTCCCTTCCGCGGCCATCCATGTGCTTATCTGAGTGCCGACGAGCCGATGGCTCGTGATCGCTGGTTCAGCTGGGGGTATCCGGCTGCCTACGACCGCGGGGACCCGGTCGACGGCCTTGCGTATGAGGGGGTCACAGGCGGTGCCGAGCCGCTCCTGAAGCTGAGCGGCGCACAGGTAACCTCCGGGATGAGCGGCGCGCCGCTGCTGAACTTGCGCTCGGGAACGGTCGACGGGATGGTCAAGCTCACCCGGGGCGACGCCGGCCCGGTCGGTGCGCGTGCCATTCCGGCGGCCACCATTCTCGCCCGGCTGCCGCAGTTGACCGATGGTCAGGCCGACTACCGCCGCCGCGATCATCGCTGGGCAGCGCACATGACGCCCTGGCAGCGCTGGCTCGCCAGCCTCGAGGCCCGGGCCGGGGACATGGAAGCCGCTGTACGGGACAGGCTCTGCGGGTTTACCGAGGACAAGCTTGTTGCCGCGCTCGCCATCCTGCCTCCCCGGACTGACCAGGAGGCGCCAGCCGGGCCGGTGGACGCGCTGACCACCCGGCTCTTCGATGCCACGTTGCAACTGCTCAAGATCGTCACCTCCGAGAAGCTCGGCCAGGTGCCGCCCTGGAACGCCTGCGACATCTACGAGATCGTGGGGCCCTACGCCTGGATCACGATCCCGGCCACCGTCCGGCTGCGGAGCCTTATCGACGAGTCGCTCGCCAACGGCACCCGGCCGGTCGCCGTAGTCAATATGGCGGATAAGGGCACAGGTGAACTTTATGTCCGGTATGCCAGCGGCACGTACCCGCTGCCGAGGACGTGGCGCGTCACCGTCTGGCAGCGCGATCCGGAAGAAACCACGGAGGAAGACCTCGCCGCCAGCCTGACCGATGCCATCAAGGCGGCACTGCCGAGCTTCGCGCCTGGCTCGCCGGAGTACCACCAGTTCACCAACGGCAACCCGGTTGTCGTTGTGATCCCGCCGCCTGTGCCGGATGCTGGCCTGATCGTCCGGCTGCTGCGCGAGCAGCCAAAGGTCTTCTTCTTCCTGCTCGCCGGGCCGGACGCGCGGCAGACGGTGGCCGCGCTTGCTGCGGTCCCATCCCTTCAGGTTGAGTACCTGGAACCCGAGGGCGACCCCCGATTGGAAGAGGCATGGGCACTGGAATACCGGGTGACCCGGAGCGTTCTGAAGGAGCCGTTGTGACCGACTGGCCGTACTTCGCACCGAGCTTCGTCGAGGAGGCGCCGCCACCTGATGACCCGCTCGTGCCGCGGGACCGGGATGTGTATGTATTCACCCCGGACCAGCGGATCGTGCTGGCCGTTAACGTCGCCATGTCCACCCGCAGGCCGCTGCTCATCTACGGTCCGCCTGGCTCCGGCAAGTCCTCGCTTGCCCCGAACGTGGCACGGATCCTGCACCGGCGGTACTACGAGGAGGTCATCTCCTCGCGCACCGAGGCACAGGACCTGCTGTGGACCTTCGACGCGGTCCGCCGCCTGCGGGATGCGCAAGCCAGCCATGACCTGAAACCGGACAGTGACTACACCGAACCTGGCGTGTTCTGGTGGGCCTTCGACCGTCAGAGCGCACTGGAACAGGGCGGCAGCGAGCAAGCCCAGGACCCTGGAACCGACCTCGAGGCCCCGGCGGTGGTGCTGCTCGACGAGATCGACAAGGCCGACCCCGATCTCCCGAACAACCTGCTGATGCCGCTGGGCAGTTACCGCTTCGCGCACGCCGACTCGTGGATAAAGGCACCCGAGGACAGCGCACCGCTGATTGTCATCACGACCAACGACGAACGTGACCTCTCCCGGCCCTTCCTGCGACGCTGCGTCGTGCTCACGCTCGAGCATCCGACCGCGCCGGAAATGGTCAGCATCGCCGAGGCGCATCTTGGCAGCGCTGACGCCCACGACGATCTGTACACCACCGTCGCAGAACTCGTGGAAAGGATGCGGCCGGAGGCGAAACGCCAGCGTATGCCGGTACCGAGCACGGCCGAATACCTGGATACGCTCCGGGCCTGCATCCGCCTCAACCTGTCACCGGCCGACCCGCGCTGGGAGCAAATGGTCCGCATCACGCTCGACAAGCGCAACGCCACGGAATCGCTGGCATGACCGGGGCCGTGCTGGTGGCCTCGGCCGGTGGGCATGCGCGACGCCGCCCGCTCGTCTCCCACGCGGACCTGATCAGGGCCATCGCGGACCTGGCGCCCGATGACCCCGAGCGCGCGCGGGAAATAGCGGTGCTGCTCGGCCTGCGCTCCGCCCCGGCGCGGGCCGTCGAAGGACCAGCCGAACCGCCGTCGCTACCGCCGGAACCACCTGGAACTCCCCCCTCCTTCCCGACGGATTACGAACACCCGGCGGCCGGGGACCGGGCACCGGCGGAAGCCATCCCCGCCACGCTCATCCCGCTCGCGATGGAGACCGCGGTCACCGAGGATGTGCAGTGGCTGCATGCGGTGGGACCACTCGACCAGCGGCCGCCGGGGACGGCCCGCGAGGCCCTCCCCGTAGAGCCCCTGTTTGAGCCACGGTGGACCGTGGGGATCGTTTTCGCCGCGCTCACCACGGACGTTCCTGGACGGCCCGATGTCGCTCGCGCTGTGGCCGTGCTGGCACGCGGGGGCGCGCTCGGCAGGATGCCCTCACATCCCCGGCCATCGCTGCGGCGCGGGGCACAGGTGCTGATAGACCTCGGTGCAGGGATGGAGCCGTTCCGGGAGGACCAGGAATCGTTCGTAGCCGATCTGCGGCGGGCGCTGGGAGACGAGCGGGTCGAAGTGCTGCACTTCGCGGACTGCCCGAGCCGCGGCGCGGGGGCACCCGGCGCCGCGCGGTGGACCGCGTACCAGCCTCCGCAGAGCGGGATACCTGTGGTGTTCCTCACCGATCTTGGCCTCGGATCCACTGCCGGGGAGGCCCGCCCCGGGGAATGGCGTGCCCTCCTCGACGACATCCGCACCGAAGGCTCGCCATGCATCGCATTCGTGCCGTACCCGCGAGCCCGCGTCCCCCGCATGCTGCGAACGGCCGCGCTCGTCGTCCGGTGGGACCGGCCGACAACCGCCGGATGGGTACGCCGGCGGCGAACGGCCGCGCGGCGATGACCGTCCCGCCGCCAGCGGCGGAACTCCCCCATCGGCGGACACTCACGTGACGGAGGACATCCCCGTCATCAGGCTGCTGGCCGAGCGCCGGCCGGACGTGCTCGCACTGGCAGAGGCCGTCTCCCCCGCCGTCTACGTCGAGCCCGCCCTGCTCCGCATGGCCCGGTACACATTGCTGCCCCAGGTGGGCTCGGAGGCCGAAGCCGACCTGTGGCTAGGCCCGCTCGCCACGCCGACCCGGCGCGGCCTGGTGCTGACGGTTCCCGCGCTGTCATCGCTCCGGGCACGGCTGGCCACTGACCCCGCGCGGTTCAGCGCCGCCGCGAACCTTGTACGCAGAGCGCACGCGAAAGCCGCCCCCAGCGTTCAACTGGAAGAGGAGATCATCCGGCTGAGCCTGCTGGACAGCCCGGACAGCGTCCTGGACGACCGGCTGGCGGCGGTGGCCGCCGCGATGGTCCAGCAGCCAAACCGGGCCACCGATATCGCCCGCTGGCTGATGCTGGCCCTGCCACGGCTGCCCGAGCGGGCTCGCCGGTCCCCTGCGGCCTGGGCGCTCTCCATGCGAGCGGCCGAACAGCTCGGCTCGCCCTCCCCGCTTCGCGAGCCGCCCGCGCGCGACCTCGGCAGGTGGCGCGGCTTCGCCTCGGTACCGCAGCAGGGCGGATCACCCACCGCCGTACACCTCCTGGATGACGGTCTTCAAATCACCGCGGCCAAGTCGCAGGGCCCGACGGTCACCGTCCCGCCCACCTCCCCGCGCATCCTGGAGGTCGGTGTACCCGGCGCCCGGATGACCCCGGTCTCCTTCAACGAGGGCGGGCAGCGGCATGTACCGGTGAGCACGCTTCAGCTCTGGAGCGGCACCGCCGGAGATCTCCGGCTCAGCTGGCCGGACAGGATCACTGCTGTCGCAGCGGCAGCAGGCGGCCAGTTGGTCGCCGTCGGCTTCTCGACGGGACGGGTCGAGTTGCGTAACGCGCAGACGGGGGAATTGAGCCAGCGCAGCGAACTCGGCTCGCCGATAACGGGCCTGGCCATGGCGGGCACCTGGATACTCATAGCCACCCCCACCGGGGTGACGGTCTCGGACCCCGAAGGCGGCCTGCAACCCGCACTTCTCCACAGCGGCCCCGTCGCCGCTCTCGCGGCACCCGCGAGCGGCAGCTACGTCGTCGTGGCTGCCGGGACCATGGTCACGGTCTACGAACTGCCTAGCGGTGACCAGATGGGGACCAGCGAATTTCCAGGCACGGTCGCGGCGGTCGCCACGCCCGGTGAACTGATCGCGCTGCTTGTCGCAGACAGTGTCTTTGTCACAGACCCGGCGCTGAGGCGGATAAGGGAGCTGGAAGGGGTGCGCGGCGTCCGGATGGCCGCGCTGTCGGACTACCAGCTGGCGGTCCTCGGCGCGGACGGGCAGGTGCGGGGCTGGCAGCCAGCGACCGGCCAGTCCCTCGGCATCGTTGCCCGGGGCGCCGGCCCGGTGGTGGACGTGGCGGCCAGCGGCGGTGCGCTGGTGACGGCGGGCACCGACCGGCTGCTGCGCAGATGGGCCGGCCGGGACCTGGCCCAGGACTCCGGCCGGCAGCGGTACGAGGGCAAGTTGCACGCCCTCACCGGCGCTGCCTCCGCAGACCTTGCCGTCGGTACCTCACGTGGCGGGCCGCTGACGTTGCGGTCACTTGCTGGTGAGGCGTGGCGGCTCGAGCCAGTCGCCGCGGACGACGGTGCACTCGGCGCGCTCGCCGACGGCGAAGGCACCAGGTTCGCGGTTTTCTCCAGCGTGGCCACCGCGGTGGAGGTGTGCCTCCTCGGCGGCGAGGGCGAGAGGCGCGTCGCACTGGACTCCACCGGCGGCGGTATCTGGCAGGGCTACCTGCCCGGCGTTCGGCCCGGACAGCGATACGGCTACCGCGTCCAGGGGCCCCATGATCCCTCCCGCGGGCTATGGTGCGACCCGGCGGTGCTCCTCCTCGATCCCTATGCGACGGCAATCGCCGGGCGGGGCCGCCAGGCAGGCACCGGGCCAGCCGTGCTGGAATCGGTGGTCACCGACAATGGCTTCGACTGGGGCTCCGACTCGCCGCCCAGGACACCGCTTGAGCGCACGGTCATCTATGAGGCACACGTCAAGGGCCTCTCCCAGACCCATCCCGACATCTCCCCGCAGATCCGCGGGAGCTACGCCGCGGTGGCCCATCCGGCAATGATCGACCACTACGGACGGCTCGGGATCAGCGCCGTCTTGTTGCTGCCTGTTCAGCAGTTCGCCCATGGGGAGCGCCTGTTGCAGGCGGGACTTTCCAACTACTGGGGCTACAACACCATCGGCTTCTTCGCCCCACATGACGAGTATTCCTCGGCCGGCATTCACGGCGAACAGGTCGCGGAATTCAAGTCCATGGTCCGCTCCTTGCACGCTGCCGGGATAGAGGTCTACATCACCGTTGACTACAACCACACCGCGGAGGGGGGTAGTAGCGGGCCGCACCTGTCCTTCCGCGGCTTGGACAACCTCGAGTACTATGCGACCGTTCCGAATAGCCCAGGGCAGTACATGGACTACACCGGAACCGGAAACTCGCTGAATATGGCCAGCCCAAGGGTCCTGCAGCTCATCATGGATTCGCTGCGCTACTGGGTGACGGATATGCACGTGGACGGGTTCCGGTTCAACCTGACTTCGTCGTTGGCGCGCGAACTCCTGGACGCTGACCGCCTGTCGGAATTCTTCGGCCTGATCCGCCAGGATCCGGTTCTATCCCAGGTCAAGCTGATCGGCGAACCCTGGGACGTGGGACCAGGCGGCTACCAGGCCGGGAAGTTCCCGCCGTTGTGGATCGAACTGAACAGCAGATACCGCGACACGGTGCGGGATCTCTGGCGTGGCACCACCATCGGGCCGGAATTCGCCTCCAGAATGTCCGGGTCCGCCGACCTTTACGATGCCACCGGGCAGACCCCCGCTATGTCCGTTAATTTCGTCACCGCTCACGACGGATTTACACTCGCGGACCTGGTCTCCTACAACGAGAAGCACAACGAGGCCAATGGCGAGGATAACCTGGACGGCAGCAACGACAACCGGTCGTGGAACTGCGGAATTGAAGGCCCCACGGACGACGCGGGCATCGTGAAGGTGCGAGAGCGCCAGCAGCGCAACTTCCTTGCCACGCTGCTTCTGTCCAGAGGCATCCCCATGCTGCTGGCGGGGGATGAGCTGGGCCGTACCCAGCGGGGCAACAACAACGCCTACAGCCAGGACAACGAGATCTCCTGGCTGGACTGGGCCGGGTTCACGCCCGGTCGCCTCTACGAGCTGATCGGGCAGCTGATCCGAATCCGTCTCGAATATCCCGCCCTCCGGCGCGGCCGCCCCGCGTTCGCCGTTGCATCGCCCGCCGAGCAGGGCATCGTCTGGCTCGACCAGAGGGGCACTCCCCTGGGCGGCATGAACTGGGATCCCGGCATGACAGCGATGGCCATCTACGTTCGCGGTGAGCCGCCGCGAGCCCCGGATGAGTCCCCCCGCCACCTCCTCGTGCTGCTGAACCCCTCGCCGGAGAGCGCTACTTTCACCCTGCCGGGCGCCGAGTTCGCCGATGCCTGGACGGTCCTGACTGATACCGGATGGGCCGGAGATTTGCACTTGCCGGAGCTGCACGCCACTGCGTCGCTCACTGTCGAAGAGCGGTCGCTCGTGCTGCTGGCGTCGGAAGCCACTGCGTCCGGAGCGCCGCAGGCCACCAGCGCCTCCGTGCCAGAGTCCGCCGCTGGCCCGGCGCCGGAGCCCGGCGTGGCCGAAACGGAGTACGCAGTCGAAGAGGATTGGGGAAGCAACGGTGGCTCAGAATTCGAAGGCATCCGCCTGGCGTGACTCGCTCGCTGCCGTGGTGGCGGTGTCTGCTCTGCTTATGTTCCTGGTCTTGGTGATCCTCATGTTCTTGCAGCGCAGTGGCAGCGATGCCGCGTGGAGCCGGTTGGTCTACCTACTGACCGGAGTAGAAGCGGTGGCGTTCGCCGGGGCGGGATGGGTCTTCGGCAAAGAGGTGCACAGAGGCGAGGTTCAGCGCGCCGAGGAACAGGTCCAGACCGAGCAGAAGCGGGCCGATCAAGCCGAGGGCGACGCGCAGAAAGCCAACGAAACCGCCAGTCGAGCATGTGGCGCGCGCATCGTCCAGGCCGTCGAGACCGCGAGCATCCAGCAGCAACCCGTGCCACAAAGCGGGGAACATGAGGTCTCGGCAAGGGCCGAGACCCGCAATCCCCTCGGCTCCGTGGCCGACCTGGCACGGCGGCGCTAACGGGGCTCTACGACGAGGGCTGAGCCACCGGTCAGTACGCCTAGGCCGCGGGGTCGTAGTAGTGGGCGTATTGCCACAGTCCGCAGGTGATCAGGGCGTCGTCGGGCAGCGGGCCGAACCTGGCCGGTGACAGCGCCTCCATGTCAGGCGGCGGGGTGCCGGTGGTGATCCAGGTGGCGAGTGCCTCGCCGAGCGCGGGCGAGGAGGAGAACCCCGAGCCGTTGCAGCCGCTGGCCACCCACAGGCCCGGCAGGTCCGGCACGGGCCCGGCGACAAACCGGCCATCGGGACTCATCGTGAACAGCCCGCCGCGGTGCTCGGCGACGGGGGCGGTGCTGGCGGCCGGGGCCTCGGCGCTGACCTGGGCGGCCAGCTTACGCAGCACGGCCAGGTCCAGCGGCAGGTCGTCGGTGGTGAACGAGGGCGGCTGCTGGCGCGGGTCGAGCGGCAGCGGGTCGGTCTCGAAGCCACCGAACATCAGCCCGCCGCGCGATGGGCGCAGGTACACCGCCGCATCCACCACCCGGACGATCGGACCGGCCGGGTCGATCCCTCGGTCCGGGCCGGTGATGAGCAACTGGTGGCGCACCGGGGCGAGCGGCACCGGCGCCCCGGCCAGTTCGGCAACCTGCCGCACCCAGCCACCGGCAGCGTCCACCACCACGGGGGCCGCGATCAGCCGGTCGGCGGTCTGCGCCCCGGCTGCCTGGCCGCCGGTGACCGGGATGCCGATGACCGGTTCGTTCTCGGCCACCTCCACGCCGCGCAGCCGGCAGGCCGCCAGGTAGGCGTCGATCAGCGCGGTGGGCTCGGCGATGTAGATGTCCTCCGGGCACCACAGCGCGAACTCCTCCCCCGCCGCCCGGTAGAAGCTGACCCGCTCGGCGACCAGCGCCGGGTCCGCCTCGCGGACGTCGGCGCCCCAGCCCCGCGACTGGGCCAGCTCCCGGCCCAGGTACTCGCGGTGCTGGGCGGTCCGGGCGATCAGGAAGGCTCCCGAGCGGGCCACCTCCAGCGGCACTCCCGCCCAGTCCGCGAAGTTCGCCGCCTGGGCGATGCTGCGCCGGGCCAGCCGGGTGCGCAGCTCATCGGCCTGCACGGACTTGAACAGGCCCGCGGCCCGCCCCGACGCCTGCGACCCGGCCGTGCCGCGCTCCGCCACCACCACCGACCGGCCTGCCAGCGCACAGTGCAGTGCGGTGCTCAACCCGAGGGCACCGGCCCCGATCACGACAACATCGGCGTCCATGACGCCAGTGTGCCCGGCGCGGTGTGATCTCGCCCAGTGCCAGGCCTCTCATGATCGCCGGGCCCGGCGCGTCACCGGCTTCTGAAGATCGTGAAGAGCACCCGGAGCACGAGGACGCCGGCCACGATGAGCAGGTTGTAGCCGATCAACTGGTAGAGGCTGACGGACTGGGCGATCTTGGGCCCGCCCGGTGCGGCGAGCATCAGCGCGGCGACGATGCCGGACGCCGTGCCCAGCAGCGCCAGCAGGAACTGGTTGGTCAGGCCGGCGACCACCTGGCGATCGCGCTCGTCCGCGAACAGCCGCACGTTGACGCCGAGCCTGCCATGTTCCAGCGCGCTGGTGACCCGGTCGAACCGGCGGGGCAGCCGGCGCAGCACCGGGAGCAGCGCGATCAGCTCCTCGGCGGCCGACCGCCCCACGGCCTGGGGCGACAGCTGCACGGCCATGTGGTCGGCGGCGTACTCGCGCGCCTCCTCAGCGATGTCGAACGCGGGCGTGAGCTGGGCGAGCGTGCCGTCCAAGGTGCCGAGGGCACGCAGGACCGTGCCGATCTCGGCCGGGATCGTCAGCTCAAACCGGGTGGCCAGGCGGAACAGGTCGGTGAACATGTCGGCGGACGCCCCGGTGCCGCCGGTGAGGTGGCGCGCGAGGAACTGCCCGAGGCCGCGTTCCAGTTGGTATTCGTCAAGCTCGTCGGTGCGGTCCACCAGATCGAGCAGGGCATCGCGGAGCGCCGCGGAGTCGCCGCGCCCGACGGCGAGCAGCAGGTTCTGCAGCGCGATCCGCTGCTGGGCATCGAGGTGGCCGACCGAGCCGAAGTCGAGCAGGGCGAGGCGGCCGTCGGCGAGCAGCAGGATGTTGCCGGGATGCGGGTCGGCGTGGAACACCCCGCCCTCGGTGATCTGGTACACCATGCTGCGCAGCAGCGCACGGGCCAGCAGGGCCCGGTCAAGCCCGCGTTCGTCGATCTGCTGCCCGGCTGCCCGCAGGTTGACCCCGTCCAGCCATTCGATGACGAGCACGTGCTCGGTGCACAATTGCTCGTTTATGGCCGGCATGACCACGGAAACCTCGCGCCCGACGGCGCGCTGCTGTTCCGGCCAGGTGGCGGCGACGGCCGCCATGTTGCGTGCCTCGACCCGGAAGTCCAGCTCTTCCCTGATGGCCGCGGCGAACCCGCGGGCGACACCGGCCGTGCCGACCGCGCGCGCCCAGCGGGCGCGGTCCTCGAGCCGGTCCGCCAGGCGCAGCAGGATGTCCAGGTCCTGTTCCACGCTGGCCCGGATCCCCGGGCGCTGGACCTTCACGGCCACCTCGGCGTCCGGCGCGGTCCCGCCGCGCAGCCGCGCCTTGTGCACCTGGGCGATCGATGCGGCCGCGGCAGGCTCCGGCCGCAACTCCGCGAAGATCTCCCCGGGCGGTGCTCCCAGCGACTCGGCGATCACCTCCGCCACCTGTTCCCACGGCGCCGGCTCGGCCCGGTCCTGCAGTTTGGCGAGTTCGGCGGTGAACTCCGGCGGCAGCAGGTCACTACGGGTAGACAGCAGTTGGCCCAGCTTGGTGAAGGTGACGCCGCCCTCTTCCAGGGCCTGGCGCAGCGACAGCGCCAGCGACGCCCGCCCGCCGGCCACATCCGTGCCACGGACCCGCCGCCCGTGCAGGTAGGGGCCCAGGCCGTGCCGCACCGCGATCCGGCTGATCTGCGCATACCGCCGCGAGCGCGCAATCGCCGCCCGGGTGCCGCGAACCATCTCCAGCGGCTGTGGCAGCGTCCCGCTCGGCACCAGGATCTCCGCCACCACGATGAAGAGCATCGCGACGATCAACGGGGCACCAAGCACCACGGTGACGAACGCGACCGCGTGCCCGGGCTGAGCCGTCCGCAGTGACCTGCCAAGAAGCAAGGCGGCAGCAAAGCCGAGCAACCCAGCGATCAGGGCGCGCATCGCGCCGACCGGCAACCCCAGCAGCCGCCGCGATACCCACGCCAGGCCCGCCACCAGCACCGTGCTGGTGGCCAGCACGATCACCGCAAAGGCAAGGCCGCTCAGTTGCGACGATGGCCCAGCCAGCATCGCTCCGGTTGCCGCTCAGGTTCCGGAGGGGCAGTCTTTGCCCACGGCGGCAAATAGTTGCTCCGCCGCCGTGGCGACCTGGCCGAGCGCGGTGAAGGCGCTCGACACGGCGGCGGCGCTGGGGTTCGCGCCCAGTTTCTGGACCTCGGTCTGAAGACTGGTGAGTGCCGACTTCAGGCTGCCGGTCTGGGACTGCCACCGGCCCTTGGCGTCGTTCGCGAAGCTGGTCGCGGCCGTCTTGACGCCGGCGAGGTCGGCCTTGACCTCGTTCACCGCGCCGTGCCCAGCGCCGGCCTGGATGTGCGTCAGCTTGTCCAGGGATGTGCGCAGTGCAGCGGCGTCGGCACAGAGCGCGGAACTCGCAGCCGAAACCGACGGGACGGCGGCTGCCGACGACGGAGAGGAGGCCGCCGGCGACGAGGACGCGCCGGACGCCGTGCTGCTACTACTCGATCCGCACGCGGCCGTGATGAGCGCAATGCCGCAGGCCATCGCGGCGAGCCCCCAGCGCGCAGGCCCGGTCACGCTTGCTCGAGACCTCATGGCACCGAGCCTCCCGGCTGACCGGACGCCCACACATCACCCGTTGCGGGGCATTCGCCTGGAGGGACCAGGCGGCTGCGTCCGCTCCGCCCGGCCAGGGTCTTCGAGGAACTGCGTGGGACCCTGGGATCACTCTGCCCCCGCGGCGGCCAGTTCGGCATCGGCCAGGGCCATGTCCTTGCCCAGCTCTTCGTGCTGTAAGCGTGGATCGTGAGGGGAAGCGCTGCCATCGATCGCCGCGCGGCTTGCCTGCCTGGTCAGGCGCGCGGGCCGAGCAGGCCCAGCGGGCTGGGCGCGGTGAACTGGATACGGAGCACGGCCGCGCCGTCGGCCAGGTGCACCGTCTGCACCCGCGCGGGCCGGAACGGGCCGCGTTGCGCGTGCAGGAACAAGACCATGGATCGCACATACCCGGCACTGACCACATGGCCCGCGTGGCGGCGCGCGTGCGCGTCCTCGGCGAGGTCCGCCTGGCGCAGCGGCATGCCAAGGGCGGCGCCCGGCGCGCGCGCGCCGAAATCCACGATGAACATCGGGTGCGTGGCGGCCATCTGCGCGATGGCGAGCAGCAGCCGCCCGTCGACATCCCCCTCGGCCAGCTCACGCCGGGCGATGGCACCCGCTGCGATCCGGCCGCTCTGCAGCAACTGCGCTCCGGAGGCCTTCCGGTCTGCCAGGTCCGCGTTGAACGTGGACCGGTAGGCGGCGGCACCGTGCTGCGCGGTCTCCCTGATGTCGATCCGGTCCGGGCCGAAACCGAAGCTCGCCAGTACGGCGGGCGCGTACACCGAGCTGAGCACGCTGCCGAACTGCGCCCGTACCGCGGGGGTCGCAACGATGATCTGGGACCGGAGCGGGCTGGTGGTCTGCGGGCCGAGCTGGTACAGGCGGCCTGCCGGAACCCCGTGCGACCTGAGTACCTGGCACATGACCGGGTCGCAGGCCACCATGGCGGTCCGGCTGACCTGGCCGGCCACCCAGGCAGCCGCGCGCTTGCGCACCGCTGCCCCGGCACCGCGCGCGGGCGAGCCTTGGCCGACGCCGGGCCCCGACGTGCTCCTGCCGGACAGCACCAGCGCGATCAAGCCCGCCGCGACCAGGGCTACCACCGCGAGAATCACGCCAGCGATGCGGTACGGCCTCCCGGACCGCCGTGGCCGCTTGGCGGTCGGCAGGGCCGCGGGTAGCGGCAACGCGGCGCCGGCACCCCGGCCGTTGCCCGGGCGCCTCCCGCCCGGATCGACGGCCCGGCCGTAGCCGGACCGCGCGGCCCGGTCCGGCGCGGCCGGAGCAGCTTTGGCCGGAGCAGGCTCGGCCGGAACAGGCTTGGCTGGAGCAGGTTTGGCCGCCGGTGTGAACACGGACGCGGCTGCCAGGTCCGCGCTGCCCACCGGCATGGTGGGTGCGGCAGCGGCCGCCAGCGCCGCGCTGCCCACCGGCATGGTGGGCGCCGCCGCCAGCGCCGAGGCCGACACCGCGGACCCCGGCGGGACCGAGTCCGGCGGCACCGTTCCAGCGGGCGCTTCCGCCGACGGGGCTCCCGGCGGCGCGGGTTCCGCTGGCGTTCCCGGTGGCGCGGCGGTGGGCGGCCCGGATGCCGATGGTCCGGGCTCCGCTGGTGAGCCGCCCGGAGTGCGGGCGGCCGGTGCCGCAGCGGGCGTGAACACCGACGACGCGGACTGGCCGCTGCCCGTAGCCGCCTGGCGGCCGAAGCTTGGTCCTGGTCCGGTCGCGGAGATCCTGGGCAGTGGCTCGGTGTGCGCCTCCGGGTCCAGCCTGCGGCCGAGCATGGACGGCGGCAGGTACTCACGCCGCAGTTCGGAGGGCGGTGGCGGCGCACCGTTCGCACCTGGTGCGCGCCGCGGCAATGGCACCCCCGGTCCGGGAACCGCTCCGTCCGGGCCCGCCACGGCATCCCCGGCGTCAGCGGCTTCTCCGGTTGTTCCCGCCGGTTCCTGCGCCACCGCGGCACCACTGTCCCGGTCCGCTGCCTCGCCGTGCAGCGTGTCCTCCTGCTGGGCCGGCGTTCCCGGCAACAGTGCGTCCCGCTCCCACGGGGGGACGTTCCCCGGGCGTGTGCCAACACCATTGTCCTGGCTGGCGCCACCGCCGCTCTCGGGGCTGGGACTCCCGCCGTTGGCCGGGATCACCCCGTAGCTGGCAGCCAGACTCGCGTCGCTTCTGTTCGCCGGGCTCGCACCGCTGACGTTCCCTGGGCTCGCGATGCTGCCGTTGACCGACAAGCGACCGCCAGCCGCGTCACCCGCCCGGACGACCCGCCGCGTGCCCAGTTCGTCAAAGGAGCCGGCGCCGTCCTGCTCCGGGGAGTTGCGCCGCCGCTCGGCTTCGTCGCGCTCGGCTTCGTCGTGCTCGAGTTCGCTCGCGATAGCGGTGAGCACACGCTGCCGCAGGTCTTCGGAAATGACCCCAAGGTCGACCCGCACCGGTGGCCTGGGTGAACCGGACGCCCCAGGAACACGGCGTGGAAGCGGCGGCGGGACGCCGCTGTCATCTACCATGCGGCCACCCCCCGGAGGCCCGCGCACGAGCGGGACGTGTGCACGGACAGCGGAACATACATAGCCTGGTTAATTCAACCGAAATCGCATATTGTCGCAAGGAAACTACCTAAAGTGCGCACGCCCCTTTGGGGGTTCGCGTGACCGGCCGTATAGCAGGGTAGCCACATTTGACTACCCTGCGGTAGGTGTCATCGCCAGGCTTTCGGCGCCTCCGGCCCGGCTCCGGCGCCCCCTGACGCGCCAGATCACAGACTGACCTGCGGTTCAGACCAGCCAGTTCACCGATGGCCACGTTCGGTGATCTTCGGTCGGCCGACGTGCCGAGCCGCAGATACCAGGCAGATGTCTTAAATCCCATCAAACGACCTTCGCGCGACGACCGATGTTAGTAGCTTCGCGTCAGCGGTCTTCCTGTCCGGGGGAATCGCCTGGCAGGAAATGCCAGCATGGTTGACGGGCTGTGGGGGGCGGCCAACTGCACCCCGCTCAGCCCCTAAGCGCAGGCAGGTGCGCTGATGGACAACGGCACAGCAGGCTGGGGGGCTTCGCCGCCACTACAGCCAGCTAAGGCGTCTCCATCGGAGCGCTGGTCGCAGGCCTGGGCGGAGAACTTCCCTGGTGCCGCAGCACCCGGTGAGGGCGCATCGCCCCCCGTGGTCGCGCCGGACAGGTCCCCGGTCGCGATCTATCCGCCCCGGCCGGAGGTTCCGGCCGGCCCTCCCCCATCCACGGTTCCCGGATCGGGGCCGCGGGCCGCCGCGTCGCACCGCCAGCAGCGGGACCGCAAGCTGCGCCGCCCCGGCCCGCCAATCCCCCAGCCCGACGACACCGAGCCCGGTAGCCGCAGGTCCCGTGGCCGTACCACCGCGCTGCTGTGCGCCGTGCTGGCGGTACAGGCTGCCCTGTCGCTGCGGCTGGTCTGGTCCAACACGGCCGCCCAGAACGAGGCCACGGCGCTGTGGGCCGGGCACCTCATGTGGTCGCACTGGCTGCACGGCGTCACCGTCCCGCCGTTCCAGGCCTACCTGCCCGGTGCGCCCGTCATCTATCCGCCGCTTGGCGCGCTCGCCGACCACCTCGCGGGCCTGGCCGGAGCACGCCTGCTGTCGCTGGCCATGATGCTCGGCGTGACCGTCCTGCTGTGGTCCACCGCGGCCCGGCTGTTCGGGCGCCGGGCCGCGGTCTTCGGCGCGGCACTGTTCGCGATCCTCGGGCCGGTGCTGCAGCTCGGCGTGCTCGCCACCGGCGATGCCCTCTCGCTGCTGCTGCTCGCGGTCTCGACCTGGTGCGTGGTCCGGGCCGGCTCCCGCGAGGACGCGACGGGCTGGATGATCCTCTCGGGGGTCGCCCTCGTGCTGGCCAACGCCGCGGCCTACTCTTCGGTCCTGTTCGACCCCGTGGTGATCGTGCTCGCGTTGCTCGTCGCCTATCCCACACCTGGCGGCAAGCCCGCTCTCGCCCGCGGCGCCACCATCCTCACCATCGTGGCCACGCTGCTCATGGTGGGAACGCTGATCGGCGGCGACTACTACGTCAGTGGCATCGACCAGACGCTGTCCCTCGGCATCAACATGCCCGGCGCCCGGCTGACCGTGCTTTCCCATGCGACGGCGTGGACCGGCATCGTCGCGGTTGCGGCGCTGTGCGCGGCCGTCATGGGCTGGGCCGCCGGCGACCGGCGCCGGGCCCGGCTGGCCGCCCTGTTCGCCGTGGCCGGGCTGATCGTCCCGGCGGAGCAGGCGCTTCAGGGCGCGGTACTCGGCCTGGACACGCACATCGTGGCAGGCGCCTGGTTCGCTGCCATGGCCGCGGGCTACGCGGTCCACCGGCTCATCGCGGCGGGCGCCACGCCGCGGGCCCAGGCCGTCACCGCGGGCGCCTGTGCCGCCGCGCTGGCGTTTCCGCTGACCCTCGGCGTGACCCAGTCCCAGGCGCTGCTGCGTTCCTGGCCCGACTCCGCCAGCCTCATCGCGATCATGCGGCCGCTCGCCGACAGCGGCAGCGCGCACCTGCTGGTCGAGGATCCCAACGTCGCCGAGTACTACCTGCCTGCCGGGAGGCACTGGGCGCGCTGGTCGAGCACCAGGAACATCATCCTGCCGTCGGGGAAGAGCATCCTGATCCCGGTGAGCACTGCGGGCGTCGTGGGCGCGGGCAGCCCGGACGTGTTCGCCAAGTACATAGCCAGCGGCTACTTCTCGCTGATCGCGCTGAACTTCGCCGACACCACGGCGCTGGACCACCGCATCGCCGCCGACATCCGGCTCAACCACCACTACAAGGTGGTCGAAGTGGTGCCCGACGGGCCCGGGCCCTACGTGATCTGGAAGTACCAGCCGCACGCGGCGGTGCAGCACTACCAGCCGACGATCGGATCCGGCTCGGGCCACACCACGCGGCACGCCAAGCGGCCCGGCGGGCACCGCAGGCAACGCCAGCACAGGAACCAGCGGTGAGCGCGACCTACACCGCCGCGGGGGCAGGACGGCACCGGGGGCCGACCTCCGCCTGGTGCTCCCGAAGCCGCCGAACGACGAGGAGAAGTACCTCTACGTCCAGCGGAACCTGGTCTTCCTCGCGACCGCCATGGTCAGCGGGGCCAGCACCGTCATCATCAGCCAGGTCGAGTTCGAGACGCACAAGCCGGTGCCGTGGCCTTTCGTGGTGTTCACCGTGACGTTCTTCACCTACCAGGTGATCAGCCTGCCGGTGAACTTCACCGGCAGCGGCTTCGACCTGGCCGCGCACGACTGCGGGTCCGGACCTGGAACCCGTTCTGGTACCCCAGCGTGGACATCTACCTGCCGATCTGCGGGGAGCCGATCCCGGTACTGCGCAACACCTGGGCGGCCGTGGCGGCACTGGTCGCGCGGCTACCGGGGCCTGGCCCGGGCCTACGTGCTGGACGACGGCGACGATCCGGAGGCCGCCCGGCTGGCCGCGGAGTTCGGGTTCTGCTACTGGGTGCGGCCGCACCCCGGCGAGCACAAGAAGAGCGGCAACCTGCGCTACGCCTTCGTCCGCACCCAGGGCGAGTTCATCCTCATCCTGGACGCCGACTTCGCGCCGCGGCGCGACCTCCTGCGCCGAGACGCTGCCGTACATGAACGACCCGGCTATCGCCATCGTGCAGACGCCGCAGTACTTCCGCGGCAGCAGGCGGCAGACCTGGGTCGAGCGGTCGGCCGGCGCGATCCAGGAGGTCTTCTACCGCTCGGTCCAGGTGGCCAGGGACCGGTTCGGTGAGGCCATCTGCGTGGGGACCTCCGCGGTGTACCGGCGCGCGGCGCTGGAGCCGCAGGGCGGCCCGACGCTGATCCCCTACGCCGAGGACGTGCATACCGGCCTGGACGTGCGCCGGGCCGGCTGGAAGATGATCTACCTGCCGATCCTGCTGTCCGCCGGGATCTGCCCGGACAACCTCGACGCGTTCGTCCGCCAGCAGTACCGCTGGTGCACCGGCAACGCCGGAGTGCTGTTCTCGAGCGGCTGTGGAGCGTGCGGATGTCGGTCCCGGCGCGGCTGACCTACCTGTCCGGGTTCCTGTACTACGCCTATACCGGGCTGCTGACGTTCTTCGGCCCGGTGATCCCGATCGTCATGCTCCTGTTCCTGCCTGACGACATCCGGCTGAAGAACTTCCTGGTGCTGATCCCGGCGGTGCTCACCGCGTTCATCCTTTACCCGCTGTGGCACAGGTCCAGGTACGGGCCGTCGGTCTGGCCGCTGGGCCTGGCCCGCGGCTGGGCGCATGTGTTCGCCATCACCGACAGCGCCCGCGGCAAGACGATGGGCTGGCACCCGACCCGGACCCCGGGCAGTTCGCTGCGACGCTTCCGGGTCTGGGTCACCGCGTGGAGCGGCGGCCTGGCGGTGGCGTGGGCGGCGCTGGCCATCTGGCGGACGCTGGCGTACGGGTCGCAGTTCGCCATAGTGCTGCGCATTCGGCCTGTTCAATCTCGCCGTGGTGGGCCGGGTCGTGTTCCCGGGGAAGCGCACTGCATGAGGTCGCGACTGGTGACGCTGCTGGCCGTCCTTATCGCCGCGGCCGGGCTGACGCTGACCGCCGTCCGCCTGGTCGCCCATGCCAGCACCCCGGCGGTGGCGCACGCGTCCCTGTCCCCCAGCCTGGCGTCCTACCTCGGCGTCTACGAGGACGGGTCGCCGCCTGATTTCGGGCCGATCGGCGACTTCACCCACACGGTCAGCCGCCAGCCGAACCTGGTCGGCTATTTCAGCGGCTGGGCGCAGCCGTTCGCCTCCGGGTTCGCGGACAAACTCCGCGCGCACGGCATCATCCCGTTCGTGCAGATCGACCCCACCTATGCCTCGGTGCCCGCCATCGCGGCCGGCGAATACGACAACTACCTGCACGGCTACGCCCTCAGCGTGCGCAACTTCGGGCATGCGGTGGTCATCGGCTTCGGGCACGAGATGAACGCGCCCTGGTACTCCTGGGGGTACGGGCACGTCCGCCCGGCGGTCTTCGTCGCCGCATGGCGGCACATCGTGGATATCTTCCACAGCGAGGGCGCCGACAACGTCACCTGGCTCTGGACCATCAACCAGGACCGGGCCGGCACCGGCCCGATCGCCTCCTGGTGGCCCGGCGCTAAGTACGTCACCTGGGTCGGCATCGACGGCTACTACTTCCGCCCCACCGACACCTTCGCCAGCGTCTTCGGCTCCACGATCCAGCAGGTAAGGCACCTGACCGGAAAGCCGATCCTGCTGTCAGAGACCGCCGTCGGCCCGCGGGCGGGGCAGTTCACGAAGATCAGCGACCTGTTCAGCGGGATGCGGCAGTACCGGACGCTGGGCCTGGTCTGGTTTGACAAGGTGCAGAACGACGGCATCTATCATCAGGACTGGCGGATTGAAAACGACCCGCAGGCGGACGCCGCGTTCCGGCTCGGCCTCTCCGAGCTGACCCTGGCCCAGCCCTGACGGCGCCCGGCGGGATCGCCAGGCGGCGGGCCCGGGCCGGTGCCACCGGCGCCAGGACCCGCGCGCTCATATCAACGCGGCGGAGCACTCGTGACGACCAACACAGAAACGATCCTCGCCAGCCTGAACACCCACGGCGGGCGCGGCGCGGACGGCCGGCCCTACGACCTGGAGGCCGCCTGCCGCCAGTTCAAGGCGGACATCATCGTCCTGCAGGAGGTGTGGCGCCCGCGCGGCGGCCCGGATCAGGTCGCCGATATCGCCGCGGCACTCGGCACGGAGCTGCTCAGGGCCGATCTGAAGGACGACACGGACCTGCGCAGCTTCGGCATCGCGGATGAGACGGCGCGCGGCTATTGGGGACTGGCGACGCTCACCACGCTGCCGGTCACCGGGTACGAGGTGGCGGATCTGGGCCGCATCGCCGGCGATTCCACGCCCCGGGCCGGTCAGCTCATCACGATGGAACTGCCGGGCCGTGGCCCGTTGCGCATCGTGAACACGCACCTGACCCACCGGCTGCTCAGCCCCGTCCAGCTGCTGCGCCTGGTCTGGCGGCTGGCCACCGACGACATCCCAACCGTGATCGCCGGGGATCTCAACATGCCGGCGCCGCTCACCGGGCTCGCGGTCGGCTACGCTCCGGCGGTCAGCGGGCGCACGTTCCCGGCGCACCGGCCGCTGCTGCAACTCGACCACATTCTCGCCAGCCGCCGGGTCGCCCGCTGCGGTGGCGAGGTCCTCCCGCCGGCCGGCTCGGATCACCTTCCGGTCAGGGCCCGGCTGCGCCTCTAAGTCCGCAGGTAAGAGGCACCGTTGAGGTCGAGGACAGCGCCGCTGGCCCATTCCGCCTCCGGTGAGGCCAGGTAGACCACCGCCGCCGCGATCTCGGCCGGCTGCGCCACGCGGCCGAACGGGCTCTGCGCCCGGAGCGCGTCCCCGTCCGGGCCGGCCAGGTGGCTGGCGGCCATGTCGGTGTCCACGAACCCAGGCGCCACCGAGGCCACCGCGATGCCGTGCGGGGCCAAAGCCCGGGCCAGCGACTGGCCGAACGAGTTCAGCCCGGCCTTGCTCGCCCCATAGGCAGGCTGGCCGGGCTCGCCCCGGAACGCGCCGCGGGAGGACACGTTGACGATCCGCCCGCCGCCCCCGGCGATCATGTGCTGGACCGCGCACCAGGTCACGTTGGCCGCACCGATCAGGTTGACGCCGAGCGTCGCCCGCCACGCCGCCTGCCACTCGGCGTAGGACACCGTGGTGATCGGGTGCGGGGTGAAGATCCCCGCGTTGTTCACCAGGACGTCGAGGCCGCCGAGCGCCGCACCGGCGGCATCGACAGCAGTACGCACCGCGTCCGGGTCGGCCAGGTCCGCTTGCACCACGGTGTGCCCACTGCCGGGCAACCCGGCCAGGACGTCCGCGGCAAGGCCGGCCGAGTCGCGGTGGTGGATCGCCACCCGGTCGCCGAGCTCCGCGAAGGCCACCGCGATGGCCCGCCCGATCCCCCGGGACGCCCCGGTCACCAGCACCGCTCGTTCGCTCACCCCCAGACCCTATCCACAGGGCTGGAGCATCGACCCGCGGCTACGCGGCGACCGGTCTGGACGCGTTCATCGTCCTGGTCAGGGCCGGTCGGCCTCCCCGTGCCGGATGGCGCGGGTGAACTCGCGCCACTCCTCCGGGGTGAACAGCAGGGCGGGCCCGGTGGGGTTCTTGCTGTCCCGAAGCGCGACCGCTCCGCCGCTGGCTTCGGTGCCACCAGGGACGATCGCGACCTCCACGCAGGCACCGCCGTTCCCGCCGCTGAAGGACGACTTGCGCCACGCTGCGCCGGTCAGGTCCATTTCTCGATCGCCTTCCTTGCCAGGTCGATGGAGGCTTGCCGGGGTAGCGCCTCCGCCTTCAGTATGTCGTACAGCAACGTGACCCGGGCCACGTCGTCGACGCGCTCCACCACCTGCCCGGCCAGCGGATTGTCCAGGTAGGCGACGTCTGGCGCACCGTCGGAGTGGGCGATGGCGAACCGGCCGTCCAGCCCCGGATGGGCGCCGGTGCTGACCGGGAGCACCTGGAGCATGATTTTCGGCTGCCGGGCGGCCGTGATCAGCCGGCCGATCTGGTCGCGCATCACACGTGCGCCGCCGACCGGCCGGGTGAGCACCCCCTCGTCGAGAATCACCCACATCAGCGGCGGGTCGTCCCTGGCCAGGATCGCCTGACGGTCCATCCGGGCGCCGACCAGCCGGTCCACCTCGCCGTCGGCAGCCGCCGGGTTCGCCGCGGCGAGCACCGCCCTGGCGTACTCCTCGGTCTGCAGCAGCCCCGGTACCAGCAGCGGCTCGAACCAGCGCAGCGAGGTAGCCTCGCGCTCGATCTCCACCCAGTCACGGAACCAGGCCGGGTACGCCTCGGCGCGCACGAACGGCTGCAGCCGGGTGAGCAGCCCGCCGGTGTCCAGCGCCTCGTCGGCGCGTGCCGCGAAATCCAGGCTGGGTGCCCGGCTCCCGGTCTCCACGTGCGCGACGAGTGAGGTGCTGTACGCCAGTTTCTCGGCAAGCTGGTCCTGGGTGAGCCCGGCCCGCGAGCGGGCCTGCCGCAGTTCCCCGGAGAACAGCGCGAGCGCACTGACCTGACCGTCACGGGCCACGGGTGGTTCCTTACTGATCGGCTGCTGAGGTGACAGGTCTGCCCCGGACCCGCACATGTTAACGGTGCGTGATGGTTCCCTTTCCGAGAGTAGCCGCACCACGGGACGCTTGGGGGTGCCAAGCCCAACCCCGCAAGGAGTGCACCGAATGTGCTGCCCCGGCCACCACGACCCCGTATCGCACCTTGACGAGCTGCGCCAGGAACTGACCGGCCGCGGGTGGATCACCAAGCTGCTCGACCCGGAAGGCAGGCGCCCGGCCCTGTTCGTGCAGAACCCGGACCCGCAGGTGACGGCGCTGAACGACCACGTGCTCGTGGCACCGATGCCCGGCGCCGGATGCTGGTTCTGGTGGCCCTGGGCCAGCCGCATCGCCCCGGCCGGCGAGGTGACCCGGGCCGCTGACCGGGTCACCCACGTCCTGGGCTCAGCCGCCGCAGGCTGATCCCCTGGGTATCCCCGAGTATCCGGCTAGAAGCGGTGGCTGGTGTGGCTGAAGTCACCCTTGGTAAATGCGAGCACCTTGGCCGGCTGCACCGAGAACACTCCGACCGGCTCGGTGCTCTCCTCGTGGTAGAAGAACCCGTCGCGCACCTGGTACTGCCAGCGCCCGTCCCACTTCGCCGTCCACACCGCGGCCAGGCGCCGGAGCGTTTCGTCGTCGGTGACCTGGACCGCGTCGCCCTCGACCATCACGTCCAGTCCTTGATCCCAGCCGTTGCACCCGGTGCTCAGGATCACGTGCCGGTTGCCGCGCAGGTTGACGGCCTTCTGCTCCCCCGTGCCGGTGCAAAAGTGCAACGCCCCGTCGGACCAGATGGCGACGAGCGGTGTCATGTGCGGCCGACCGTCCGCCCGGACCGTGGTGATCCAGAACAGCTCGGCCTCTTCCAGCGCCTTGCGGGTCTGGTCCCAGCCGGTGGCGGCCGCGTCCGGATTGCTGAATCGCTGGTCCAGGGTGGTTACCGGGGTCGTCACGGCATTACCTCATCTCTGGTCGTCCGGTGGGGATGGCGCTCCTCAGCGCGGTTCGGCGCTTCGTTAGTGCAGACGGGACGGCCCACCGGGAATCATCGCCGCGGCGCGGCGGGCTGCCGGGCGGCGATCAGGGCGGCGGGGGTCTGGCCCGCCAGCCGGGTGCACTCTCTGGTGAGGTGGGCCTGGTCGGCGTAACCCAGCTCGGCCGCGATGGTGGCCAGGTCGCCGCCGGGCGCCCCGGCGTCGGCCCAGGACACGAATCGCCGGAACCGGAGCACCCGGCGCAGCGTGGCAGGGCCGTAGCCGACGGCGGCCTGGCAGCGCCGCCGCAGTTGCCGCTCGCTGACGTCCAGCCGCTCCGCGACGCCCTCCGCCCGGGCGCCCGGGCGCCGCAGCAGCCGGGCCGCGTGCGCGGCCAGCGGGTCGGCGGGCCCTTCGGCGGTCATCGTGCCGGTCATCCGGGCCAGCACCCGCAGCGCCTGCGCCGGGTCCAGCGAACCCGGCAGCGCGCGGGCCAGTTCCATGGCCGGCCCGGTGCCCAGGTCGGCGGCATCCACCCGCTGGTTCAGCAGTACCGACATGGGCAGTCCCAGCGCGGGCCCGGCCGCGCCGGGAGCGAACCGTAGCGCGGCGAAGACCGTGCCCGCGGGCGACACCGACGGCGCTGGGCGGGTGTCCGGTCCGGCCACGAAAACCCCGTGGCCCTGCTCCCAGATGAGGTCCACGCAGGCGTCCGGCAGGACTTCGGCGACCGCGTCAGCCTCGGGCCCGACGACCCGCGCCCACAGGCATGCCACCGACGGGAGCAGGCCCGCCGGGGACGGCTGCTCCCGGTACCCCGGGCCCCAGTCCATAGGGACCAGTCTCGCACTGGGCTGTCCGTTTGGTTCAAGACGACGCCACCGGCGCCATGGTCAGCTAGGGCACATGACCTCACCTGACATCGAAGCGGCGGGGCAATTCCTCGCCGCCAGTGCCCGCGTGCTCGAGCGGCGGAGGTTCGAGCGCCTGTTCCGTGGCGGTGACGCCAGCCCGGTCCGCGATGCCGTCGCCGCCTACCGCAACCCCGATGGCGGGTTCGGCCACGCGCTGGAGCCCGACGGCCGCTGCCCCGGCAGCCAGCCGCTGGCCATCGACTTCGCGCTGCGGGTCCTGCTGGAGGCCGGCGCATGGGACACCGCCCTGGCCGACGGTGCCTGCGGCTGGCTCGCTGCGCACGCCCCGGCCGGGGGCGGCGCGGTGTTCGTGGATCCGTCGATCGAGGGCTGGCCGCACGCGCCGTGGTGGGTGCCCGAGGAGGGCGGCCCGGCGTCGCCGATCTGCACCGGGCTGCTGGCCGGGACGCTGCACGCGGCGGCGGCCGTGACGGGGGATGGGGAGGTGGGTGGGGGCCCGGCGCACCCGTGGCTGAGCCAGGCCACCGAGCTGCTCTGGTCCCGGATCGACGCGCTGGCCGACGGCAGCCCCTACGACATGCGCGCGCTGTTCTGGTTCCTCGACCACGTGCCGGACCGGGACCGGGCCCGCGCGGCGATGGAGAAGATCGGTCCGATGATCTTCGACGCCGGCATGGTGGCGATGGACCCGGAAACCCCGGGCGAGGTGCACTTCCCGCTGGACTTCGCGCCGCTGCCCGGCTCGCTGGCGCGCGGCCTGTTCGACCAGCAGGTGATCGACGCCGGCCTGGACCACCTGGCCGCGGCGCAGCGGCCCGACGGCAGCTGGACGTTCAACTGGATGGCCTGGTCGCCAGTGGCGGAGTGGGAGTGGCGCGGCCACATGACCGTGGAGGCGCTGCGCCTGCTGCGCGCCAACGGCCGCTGCTGACGGCGTGGGGATCGCTCCCCGGGGCCAGCACGGTCAAGGCCCCCGCGACGAAGTCGCAGGGGCCGCAGGCCACCGGGGGTTCCAGGGGGTCGCCCCCCAGGCCAACACGGTCCATCATGGGTGCCATGCCCTGGCAGGAACTGGCCGATCTCCCGTTCGCCGCGGCGCTGCGCGCCCATCGCGGCACGTTGCGGCCGCGCGGCGATTACGACTGCGAGCACTTCGACAAGACCGCATTCGACGACGCCGGCGCGCCGGACAGCCGCTTCCTTGAGTGCGCCTTTACCGGGGTGTCGTTCACCGGGGGCGGGCTGCGGCAGTCCCGGTTCTCCTCGGTCTGGCTGCGCGACGTCTCCTTCACCGGGACCAGCCTGGCCGAGACCGAGTGGACCGACGCGACGCTCATCTCCACCGCGGCGGCCGGCGTCGAGGCGTTCGGCGCCCGGCTGCACCGGGTAACCCTGCACGGATGCAAGCTCGACTCGGTGAACTTCCGGGGCGCCGAACTGACCGAGGTGGTCTTCGACAACTGCCTGCTGCGCGACGTGGACTTCAGCGGGGCCACCCTGACCCGCACCACGTTCGACGGCTCCCGGCTGGCCGCGGCCACCTTCACCCAGACCACGCTGGACCAGGTGGACCTGCGCGGGACGGCGGAGCTGGGGCTCGTCACCGACGCGACCTCGCTGCGCGGTGCCATCGTGACGCCCGCCCAGCTCACCGCCATGGCGCCGGTGCTCGCCGAGACCCTGGGCATCGTCGTGGCCGACGGCTAGCGCGTGCTCAACCAGCGCCGCAGGTCTGCGGACGCAAACACCCCGGCCGCCGTCGGCGTGACGGCGGCCGGGGTGCTCTGCGTTCGTGCCGGTGGTTACTGGGCCGGGCCGTTGGCCAGGACCAGCGTGGCCGAGTGGGTCTGGCCGGTCTGGTCGGTCCAGGTGATGCTGACGTGGTCGCCCGGGTGGAACCGCTCCAGGGCCGACTGCAGCCCGGACGGAGATGAGACCCGGTTGCCGCCGGCGCCGACGATCACGTCCCCGGCGGTGATGCCTGCGCGGGCTGCGGGCGTCCCGGGCAGAGCCTGCTCGACCACTGCGCCGGAGCCGGCCGAGATCCCGCTGGACGCGGCCTGGCTCGCGGACTCGACCCCCACGCCGAGCAGCCCGGTGGGGCCGATGTGGATGGTGGCCGACGCCTGGCCAGCCTCGATCTGCTTAGCCAGCGTGACCGCGTCGTTGATCGGGATCGCGAAGGCCTGGGTGCGCGCGGTCTGCTGGAGCTGGAACCCGGAGGAGCCCGAGGCCGCCGTGTCGATGCCGACCACCCTGCCGGTGTTGCTGACCAGCGGGCCGCCGGAGTCGCCCGGCTGGATGGGCGCGGTGTGGTGGATCAGCCCTTTCAGCTGTTCCGCGGTGCCCGCTCCCGCGTCCGAGGCCATGATCGACGCGCCGAGGCTGGCGACGTGGCCGACGGCGACCGACGGGGTGCCGCCCTTGCCGCCCGCGTTGCCGAGGGCGACGACCTTGTCCCCGACCTTCACGGTGGACGAGTCGCCGAGCGCCGCGGTCTGCAGCCCCGACGCGCCCTGGAGTTGCAGGACCGCGATGTCGCGGCTCTGGTCATAGCCGACGACCTTGGCCGGGTAGGTGTGCCCGTTCCCGATGTCGGTGACCCTGATCGCGGTGGCGCCCTTGATGACGTGGTTGTTGGTGAGAATCTCGCCCGACGGCGTCAGCACCAGGCCGGTGCCGGCCGACTCGGCCTGCTGCAGGCCGAGGTTGGACACGATGTCCACCAGGCCGGGGTCGGTCTGAGCAGCGACCTGGGCGGTGGTCAGTATCGCGGGGTGAGATGACGCCGTCACGGTCAGCAGGGCGAAGAAGGTGCCAAGGCCCGCCACGACGGCGACGGCGGCCAGGGCGAAACGGTGGCGCCAGCGCCGGACCGGCCGGCCTGGGCCCTGGCCGCCTCCGCCGTGCCCGTAGGGCCCGCCGGGGCCGCCCGGGCCTTCAGTGCCGTGCCACGGCGACGCGGGCGGCGTCTGCCCGGTGCCCGGGTAGGCAGGCGGCTCGTAGATCATGGTCATGGGAATCGGCTCCCTCGGAAGGACGGGTCTTCGTGGCCTCTCCTTGATAGTCGGGTCCAAACCTGCGAGAAAGCTGAACGGCCGCTGACAACCGTCTCGGCCTTTGCTGGTTATCTCAGAGCCAGCTCTGAACGGCCCGCCCGCTACCTGGTGGCCGCCGGAAGCACACGACGGCGGGAACGCATGATGGCGGGCGGCCCATTGGACCGCCCGCCACCAGGTCGCCGGTGCCTCGCGCGGCGGGTTGGCAGCCAGCACCGCGCGTTACTAGCTGCGCACCGTGTCGGCACGGTGGGGGGCTACCGTGCCTGTGGCGACCGTGTGCCCTATTCGGCGCCGCCGGCCAACCGGATTGGTGCCAGATTGCGCCGTTTCGTCGCCAAGTACGCGCCGCGCGGCGGCCCTGATAAGGACGGCCGCCCAGGTCCGGAAGGGTTTCCAGGCCTCGGCCAGGGCGTGGAGCTCCTCGTCGGAAACCGGTCCGCGGAGGTTATAGAGCTGTTCCACCAGGGTTAGGAGCTTCGGCTCGCCGACCGGCAGCACGTCGGCGAACCCGGTGCCCCGGATCACGATCAGGGCGCTGTAGAACGGCCCGATGCCGGGGATCTCCCGCAACCGCGCCATGGCCTCCCCCGGGCCGAGCGCGAGGAGGCGGCCTACGTCGAGCCGGCCCTCCTGCGCCGCCCGGGCGACGCCGTGCAGCCGCTCCATCCGGTCCGGTGCGACGCCGGGGAACGAGTCCACGCGCAGCATCTGGTCAGGCGTGGGCAGCGCGGCGAGCTGCTCGCCGGCCAGGTCGAAGACCGCCCCGTGCGCGCGGCTGAGCCGTTCCCGCACGGCCATCATCTGTTTCGGCGGCCGCCGGACGCTCAGCACGGCCCACGCCGCCGCCTCGTACGGGGAGTGGAACAGCGGCGGCCGCAGCCCCGGCGCCGCCTCCTGGACCGAGCGGAGCACCGGATCGCGCTCCCCGGCCTGCAGGAACCCGGCGGCGTCGTAGTCCAGCGAAAGCACCCGCGCGACCTGCTGACGTACCGCGTCCACGTCGGTGCCGCCGGGCCCGTGGACCGCGCCGTGCACCCCGGCCTCGTCCTGGCGCACCTCGACCCCGACCTGATGCTGGTAGCCGTCCAGGCAGAACGCCAGGCGCATGACGTCGTCGGCGGCGGCGTCGCGCTGCCCGAACCCGAACCCGATGGCCTCCGCCAGCGAGAACGGGCCGCGCGGCACGATCGTGAACGTCTCAGGCACGGTGCCTCCCCAGGGCCGGCGCCGAGGTGACCGGCGCTGCGTGACCGGTCTGTGGTGCCGGTCCTGCCCGCACTCTGTCACGTGGGCCGGACATTTCCGCCCGGGGCGGTTAGTGGCGCAGGCTGGCCCGAAGCGCGAGAATCCGCTGCACCGCGGCACGGAACGCCGCCTGGTCCAGGCCCTGGTGCCGGTAGCTCTTGGACAGCGCGATCCTCGCCTGGTACCCCTGGCCGGGGCGCTGCGCCGAGCAGAGGATCAGGTCCATCCCGGCGCTGGCCGCCATGGTGGCCCGGTGCCTGGTGCTGCCGTACGCCTTCAGGGCCCCGGCCTCCAGCGCGTCGGTGATCGTGACGCCGGTGAAACCTAGCCGCTGCCGCAGTTCGCCGCCGACGACCGCGGGAGAGAGCCCGGCCGGCCGCCCAGGGTCCAGCGCCGGGTAGACCGCCCACGACACCATGACCAGCTTGACCCCGGCCCGGATGGCGGCCCGGTAGGGATACTCGTCGGTGCCGCGCAGGGTGGCCACCGGCACGTTCAGCGTCACCGGTTCCTCGTCGGTGTTCTGCGCGGTCGCGGCGGCGCCGAGCCCTGGGAAGTGCTTGGCGGTGGCCGCGACGCCGGTGGCCTGCTGCGCCTTGATGAAATCGGCGCCCAGGTAGGAGACCTTGTGCGGGTTGGTGCTGTAGGAGCGCCCGAACTGGTCGTCGAAGTCGCCCGGCGTCCGGTACACGTCGAGCACAGGCGCCAGGTTCACGTTCAGGCCGGCCCCGGTCAGATTCTGGCCCGCGCCCCGGCCCGCGGCCTTGGCCGCCAGCGCGGGACGGGCCGCCTCGCCGATCTGCTTCTCCGACTCATCCGGCGCGCCCGGCAGGCGGCGGACCAGACCGCCCTCCTGGTCGGTCATGAGCAGCAGCGGGTAGTGCCGCAGCGGGTTCTTCTGGCTGGCATTGGCCCGGTCGAGTTCGGCGGCGACCGCCGCGAGCTGGGCCTGACTGGAGATGTTGGAGCCGAAGAAGATGACCCCGGCGGCCTTGCCTGCCCGGATCCAGCGCAGCAGGTTGGCCGGCGGGGTGAGCCCGGTATAGCTGTAGATCACCCGCTGGCCGGCCAGTTGCGTGGGCGAGAGCGGCGGCAGGGCAGCCGCTTCCCCGCCGCCCGGGCGGACCTTGCCCGAGCCCTCGATGGCGGATTTCGCCGCGGCCGAGCCCGCCGCGGCCCTGTGCCCCACCGGCTGGCCGGCGCTGGCCGACCGCACCAGGCCGACCCCGGCGATCACGGCCACCGCGGCCGCGCACACGGCGACGGTGACCGTGAGGGCCGTCCGCAGCCCGCGGCGCCGGCCCTCGGGGGCCGGCGGGCGATCCTTGGCCGCCGGCGCTCGGCGCGGCCCTGCCGGGACGGTCATATGTCTCTCAACGTCGTAAGCCACGTCCGCAGTCCTGCCCCCCTGGCCCGCGACCCCCGTCCTGCATTCCCCAGGGTAGACGGTATCAACCAGGCCAGAGCACTCATCCTCCACTGTGCGTGAGCGACACAGACACCTTGTGTTACGACAAACCGGGCATCCGTCACCCGTAGAACAGGGTTTCCATCACGCCCCGGGCCCGGCGCGCCGCCTGGCGGTAGTCCTGCACCAGATCCTGGGCGGTCCCGGCCTGATAGCCCAGCACCGACGCCACCGCGGCCAGCTCAGCGGCCCGGGCCGGCACCACGTCCGCGGCCCGGCCGCGGACCAGCACCACCGCGTCCCGGATCCGGGAGGCCAGCCGCCAGGCCCGTGCCAGCACGTCGGCGTCCTCCTGCGCCACCAGCCCGGCCCGCGCCGCCGCGTTCAGCCCGGCCAGGGTGCGCGTGGTCCGCAGTTCCGGCACTGCATGGGCGTGCCTGAGCTGCAGCAACTGCACGACCCACTCGACATCGGACAGTCCGCCTGGCCCGAGTTTCAGATGCAGCGCCGGGTCGACGCCGCGCGGCATGCGCTCGGCCTCCATCCGTGCCTTGAGGCGCCTTATTTCCAGGACGGAAGGCTCGGGGATGCCGCCGTCCGGATAGCGGAACTCATCCGCCAGCGCCGTAAAGCGGGCTCCCAGTTCGCTGTCGCCCGCCACCGGCTCGGCGCGCAGCAGCGCCTGGCTTTCCCAGGGAACCGACCACCGCTGGTAGTAGGCCCGGTAGGAGGCCAGGGTCCGCACCAGCGGCCCCTGGCGTCCCTCCGGGCGCAGGCCGGGGTCGATGAGCAGGGGTGGCTCCGGACCGGGCCGGCCAAGCAGCGCGCGCAACTCCTCGGCCGCGGCGTGCGCCGCGGAGGTGGCCTCGTGCTCGTCCGCCCCGGGCAGCGGGTCATGCACGAACATCACGTCCGCGTCGCTGCCGTATCCGGATTCGTGGCCGCCGAACCTGCCCATCCCCACCACGCACAGCCGGGTGGGGAACTGTCCCCGGCGGCCGGTCACCGACCGCACCGCCACTTGGAGCGCGGCCTCGATGGTGACCGCGGCCACGGTGGTGAGCGCTTCCCCGGTCCGCTCGGGGCCCGACCGGCCGAGCAGGTCGGCCATGGCGGTCCGGAGCAGTTCCCGGCAGCGCAGCGCGCGCAACGCCGCCACCGCGGCGGCGGCCTCGCCGTGCCGGCCCACCAGCGCCGCGGCCTCCGCGTGCAGCGCCGCGCGGTCGCGGGGGGCTAGCTGGTCGTCGTTGCCGAGCCAGGCGACGGTCTCCGGCTGGCGCAGCAGCAGGCCGGCCGCGTACCGGCTGGAAGCGAGCAGTCGTGCCATACGCTGCGCCACGGTCATGTCGTCCCGTAGCAGCCGCAGATACCACGGACTGTTACCGAGGGCGTCGCTGACCTGATGGAACGCCAGGAGCCCGGCATCGGGGTCCGCCGCGTCGGCGAACCAGCCGAGCAGCAGGGGCAGCAGCGTGCGCTGGATGGCCGCCCGCCGCGACACCCCGGCGGTCAGCGTCCCGATGTGCCGCAGCGCGCCGGCCGGATCGGCGTAACCGAGCGCCTTGAGCCTGGCCTCGGCCGCCTGCGGGGTGAGCCGGGCCGCCTCGCCGGGCAGGCTGGCCACCGCGTCGAGCAGCGGCCGGTAGAACAGTTTCTCGTGTAGCCGCTGGACCTGGCTCGCATGCTCGCGCCATTGGGCGAGCAGTTCCTCAGCGGGGTCCAGGCGCGTGGCCGCGCGGCCCGCGGTGCGCGGGCGGCCGTCCCCGCCGCTGCCCTCCCCTGCCGGTCCGCCCGTCCTGCCCTGGCTCTCCGCGGCCCGCCCGCCCGTCCCGGCCGCAGGAACATCGCCGGACTGCGCCGCCTGGCCCGCGCCGGCCAGCCGCAGCGCCCGGCCGATCCGGCGCAGCACCTCAGGTTCCTCGGGCATGGTGTGGGTCCGCCGCAGGTGCCTGAGCTGGAGCAGATGCTCGACCCGGCGCAGGAAGCGGTAGGCCCCGGCCAGCTCGGCGGCGTCCTGCCGGCCGACGTACCCGCCCGCGGCGAGCACGGCCAGGGCCGGCAGGGTGGCCGGCTCGCGCAGCGACTCATCGAGCCTGCCGTGCACGAGCTGGAGGAGCTGGACCGCGAACTCGATGTCCCGCAGCCCGCCGGGGCCCAGCTTGAGCTCCCTGCCCGCCGCCGCCGCGGGCAGCGTACTGATCACCCGGCGCCGCATCGCCTGCACGTCGGAGACGAAGTTCTCCCGCTGTGCGGCCTGCCAGACCAGCGGGCCCATCTCGGCGGCGTACGCGCTGCCGAGCGCGGCGTCCCCGGCGACCGGCCTGGCCTTCAGCAGAGCCTGGAACTCCCAGGTCTTTGCCCAGCGCTGGTAGTACGCACGGTGGCTGGCCATGGTCCGCACCAGCGGGCCGCTGCGCCCCTCGGGGCGGAGGTTCGGGTCCACCGGGAACAGGGCGCCCTCCGGGGTGCTCTGCGAGCAGACCTGGATCAGGCCCGCGGCGAGCTGGGTGGCGGTGCGCAGCGCCGTCGCCTCTCCCCCGTCCTCGCCGCTACCGGTCTCGGCTGGCTCCGCGACGAAGATCACGTCCACGTCGCTGGCGTAGTTCAGCTCCCTGGCGCCGCACTTGCCCATGGCGATCACCGCCAGCCGGCACGGCGCGGACCCCGGCGCAAGGTTGGCCCTGGCGATCGCCAGGGCCGCTTCCAGCGCCGCCGCCGCCAGGTCGGCCAGCTCGGCAGCCACCTGGTCGAACGACGCCTCCCCGGTGAGGTCCCGCGCCGCCAGCGGCAGCAGCCCCCGCCGGTACGCCACCCGCAGCGCGGCCACCGGGTCGGTGCCGGGCTGGCCCGCTCCCTTGGCCGTGCCCGCGACCGGCTCGGGGTCCTCCGGTGACGCACCGACCGCGGCCAGCAACTCGGCCCGTACCTGGGCCGGCCCCGGCGCGGGAAGGTCATCGCCGCCGGCCAGGACCTGCCAATGCCCGGGGTGCCGGGCCAGGTGATCCCCGAGCGCCGCGCTGGCCCCGAGCACCGCCGCCAGCCTGGCACGCAGCCGGGGATCGTCGCCCAGCGCCCGGATCAGCGCCGCGTCGCGCGGCATCCGCGCCAGCGCGGCCAGCGCCAGATCGGGGTCCGCCGCGGTGGCCAGCGCGTCGATCAGCCCGTCTCCCGCCTGGCTGGCATCCACGGCGAGATCCCCGGTGAGCAGGAGTTCCGCCCGGGCCGGGTCGGCGAAGCCCAGCCGGGCCAGCCGTGCGGCAGTGGTGGTCCTGCGCGGCACGCTCACCCCAGCACCGTAACCGTACGGCGCACCCCGGCTCCCGCCGGTCAGCGGATCGCGTGATCAGCCACAACTCAGCGCAGGCCGAGCGCGCCCGCCTTCACAGTGGCGCCGTGTGCTGTTGATGCCCGGGTGGGCCCTATGCCTCAGCCTTCCAGGCAGAACTCGTTGCCTTCGGGGTCGGCCATCACGATCCAGCTCGCGCCGGGCGGTTGGTCGTCGAGGACGGTGGCGCCCAGGCCGGTCAGCCTGGCCGACTCGGCCTGCTGATCTTCACCCGGCGGGAGCAGGTCCAGGTGGATCCGGTTCTTGGACCCGTCTCGGCTCCGGCACGGTGGTGAAGTACAGCCTCGGCCCGCCTGGTGAGGGTGGTTCCACCACGTATTCGACGTGACCGGGGGTGGCGTCGCGCTCCTGGGCGGTCCAGCCGGTCACTGCTGCCCAGAACGTGGCCTGCGCCCTGGCGTCTGCGCAGTCGAAGGTGATGTTGAGAATGCTTGAGTACATGAGTGCTCCGCTTCAGTCGGCGGGCTCAGTTGCCGGCAGGTGGCCCGCTCCCCCGGACGGCGGCTAGGACAGTGTCGTGGATGGTGACCTCGGCGCCGTCGGGGGTGGTCGCGGGCCGGGGCCGGGCCTCGCAGGACTGCACCGTCCACGTGTCGCCGAGCAGCCCGGCGATCTCCTCCGGGGTGTAGAACAGCTCGGGCATCGGCGGCCGGGGCACACCCGCCTCCAGGTCGGACGGATGATGCCCGACGATCAGCAGCATGCCGCCATCGCGGACCGCGGCGGCCAGCGCCGCGAACAGGGGGACGCGCGTCTCCGGCGGCAACTGGATGAACTGTGCCGAGACCAGGTCGAAGGAATCCGCCTCGGGTGGCTGGGCGAGCAGGTCCGCCTGCCGCCACTCGATGCGCGCCGCCGCCGCCGGCGTCGGTGTCGTCGGCGTGCTGCGCGGCGCGCTCCAGGGCGACGCCGGAGATGTCGGCCCCGACCACCGTCCACCCGGCCTGGGCGAGCCAGATGGCATCGGCGCCCTCGCCGCAGCCCACATCCAGCGCCAGGCCCGGCGGCCAGCCGGTCACCTCGGCGACCAGTTGCGGGTTCGGGTTGCCGCTCCAGACCCGCTCCGCCGACCGGTACCGCTCGTCCCAGAAATCCGCGCCGAACATGTGACCGGCATCGTAGACCGTGCTCACCCATCCGCCCAGTATCATGCCGCCGCAGCGGCGCGCACAGGCACGGGGGCCCGCCGGCGTCGATGCCGGCGGGCCCCCAGTGCCTTAGTTACCGGTTATTTGGACAGGACGATGAACGCGTCGACGTCGATCCGCGGGTGGCCGGACGGTGCCGAGCACGTTGACCACCAGCTTGTGCGACCCGTTGGCCGCCGCCGTGACGACGTCCACGATCTCCGCCGCCTTAGGCGAACCCGTGTTCGTGTTGATGGTCGCCGCGGTGCCGGAGTCCAGCTTGACGGTGGCCGAGCCCCGGGTCGGGCCCTGGGTCGACATCCAGGCAACCTGGAAACCGGTGAAGGTCAGCGTCGCCGTCTTCCCCTTCACCGTGGCGAAGTCAACCGACCCGCCGTTGGCGCCGGAGAGCGTCTGCCGCGTCCAGCCAGGCGTCGAGTACTTGACCGCACTCGCGTTCTCCTGGAACAGCGACAGCTTGTAGACCACGCCCTGCTTGGCCGCGCTGGTGTTGCCGGCGTTGTCGGTCGCGGTGGCCTCGAACTGGTAGGTGTGCCCGGGCCCGAGGTTCTTGTTGAACGTCGGCGCCGTGGTGGTGGCGGCCAGGGTGTACGCACCGCCGTCCTTGCTCTCATACAGCGAGTAATGGTTGATGCCGCTGGTCGCGTCGCGACCCGTTCCACGAGATCGTCACCGGGTCGGCGGCCGTGACCGGGCCGGCGTTGTTGCGCAGCTTGACGGTCGGTGCGGCGGTGATGGTCGGCGCCACCGAGTCGAAGCACAGCGGGCCGTCGGTGGCTACACCGGACTGCAGGCCCATGTTGTCCCACGCCTCGGTCTCGAGCGTGTGGCAGCCCTGCCCCTCGGCGGCCAGGTCGACCGTGGTGCTCCCGGTGTTACGGAACTGAGGACCGTTGTAGAAGGCGTTGCCGGAACCCGGTGTCGCCTCGCCGGTGGGGTCGGCCGGGACGGAGCCCCAGCCGACGTCGAACCCGGCCACGCCGCTGGCCGGGAAACCGCCGCCGGTGTCGGCGACATTGACGCCGATCGTCTGGTCGGTGTTGTAGTAGTGGTTGGCCACCGGGCCGGAGTAGCTGACAGTCGGCCGGCCGTCATCGGCCAGCAGGTGCCAGTTGAATCCCCAGGCGAGCTGCAGCATGTTGGCCGAGCCCCACCCGGTCACGGCATCCCAGCCGGTGCCCGCGCAGTAGCCGGTGCCCACGTTGTTGCTGTTGCAGCCGGAGGTGGTGTCGTAGTAGGGGTTGTGCGGCGCGCCGTTGAGCGCCGTCTCGTAGATCGGGAAGTTGGCGTTCCCGAACGGCGCGCAGGCCGACGAGCCGGAGCCGCAGATGTTCCCCTCGGCCAGCAGGTAGGAATCCTCCTGGGCGAAGAATCCCGCCAGTTCCGGCGCGACGATGCTGGTGCCGCCGTTGCCGGACAGGCTGCCACCGAAGTAGTAGTTCTGCGGGGTGTGGAACCAGTCCGCGTTCAGCGAGATGTCAGGGACGGCCCGCGACCCGCTGCCGCAGGGCTGGTTGGACTGGAACGAGGGGGCGGTGAACACCGAACTGCAGCCACCGCCGGACCCGCCGTCGTTGGAACCGCAGCCGTCCGGCCCGCCGGACCAGGCGACCTCGCTGTTGAACACCGGCCCGGAACTCAGGCTCAGCTCGGTCCCGCCAGCGCCGACCACGTTCGGGTCCGAGGCCGGGAAGCTGACCGACAGGTGCGAGCAGTCGTCGTAGGCGCCCCGGTCACCGGACGCCGCGACCAGGGTCCAGCCCTGGCCGGCCATCTCGCTGAAGATGGCGTCCCTGGTGCTCATCTCGCTCGTGTTGCACCCGAAGAGTTCGGTGCAGCTCCAGCTCGTGCTGAACACCCGGGCCAGGTTGTCCGAGACCATCTTGTTGTAGATGTCGGTGAACGTGGAGTCGTTGAAGTTCGCCCCGTCGTACAGGTACACCTTCGAGGTGTCGCCGGCCGAGCCGAAGCTGTTGGACATGGCAGTGGACCACTCCGCGTCCATGGTCCCCTCGGCGTCGCAGCACGACGGGGTGCCGTCGATGAAGAACTCCTGGACGTTGTAGGCCAGGTAGGTGTACTGGTTGTGGAACCCCTGGATGTCGCTGATCTGCTGCTGGCCGAAGGTCGCGATGGCGATCGACGTCTGCGCCGGCGAGTTGCCCGGGTTGCCCAGCGGGTTACAACAGTGCCCCTGGTTGTAGAGCGCGTTGTAGTCATAGGCCTGCGAGCTGTAGATGTCCGTCGGGTCGTAGGCGCCGCCGGTGATGTGCACCTTCGCGCCCTTGGCCGCCCCGCCGCGGGAGGCCCGCAGCGCCGCACGGAGCTTGGCCCGGCTGCCGTTGCCCGCTGCGTGCGGGCCGCTGGCGGCGACGGGACCAGCCACGTATGCCGGGCTGGCCGGCTCACCGGCCGTGGGCGACGCGGGGAACATGGTCTGCAGGCTGGACAGGCCCTCGACCGACTCCACGATGCCCGAAAGCGACTTCGGCAGCACCGCGTCGTGGTTGTTGGAGAAGAAGGTCTTGGTGCCGAGCTTGTAGGTGTTGATCTGGACGCCGAGCGCCTTCTCGATCGTGCCGACCTGGCCCGCCAGGTCCACGACCAGGCGGTTCGGGTACAGGTGGGTCACGGTCAGGCCGGCGCCCTTGGCCCAGGAGACCACCGCGTTTTGCGCGGCGGCGCTCGGGCCGAACCGGGCCGTCCACTGCGCCACGGTCAGGTAGTGGTGGAACAGCGGCGAGTGCTTGTCTTGGATCGCATTCAGGAACTGCTGCTCGGCGGCCTTGTGCGGGGCCTTCAGCCCGATCGCGAGCCGGATGGTCTGGGCCGGGTTGTAGGCGCCAAGGTCCTGCGCTGACCCGTTACGGACCGGGAGCGGTGTTTGCGAGTTCGCCTGCGGGCCATGCTGCGCGGCGACGGCACCCGTCGCCGGTAGCGAAAGCCCGGCGACGACCCCGACCGCCAGGAGGCCTACGGGCAGCTTCAGCCGCCGTAGGGACAATCGGTTCCTCATGCTGACTACTCCATTCGTCGACTTACCGGCCCGAAAGCAGCCGACCTGCCCCCGTGGCCGCAGGGCGGCCTGGACCCCCCTCGCAGTACAGAGCACGTCATATGTTGGTAAATACGAACCATTGCCGCAAGATCAACACGGACATGAATTTGCGCAGGTACACGGCGTGACGGCTGCCCGCGCAGGCGGATTCAAGGGCCGCAACCGTGTGCGGGGACTCGCGGCGCGGGAACGGCTGGGGCCCGCCAGCGCGATGCCGGCGGGCCCCAGGTGCCCTTAGTTACTGTTTATTTGGACAGGACGACGAACGCGTCGACGTCGATCCGCGGGTGGCCGGACGTGCCGAGCACGTTGACCACCAGCTTGTGCGACCCGTTGGCCGCCGCCGTGACGACGTCCACGATCTCCGCCGCATGCGCCGAACTCGTATTGGTATTGATGGTCGCCGCCGTGCCGGAGTCCAGCTTGACCGTCGCCGAGCCCCGGGTCGGGCCCTGGGTCGACATCCAGGCAACCTGGAACCCGGTGAACGTCAGCGTCGCCGTCTTCCCCTTCACCGTGGCGAAGTCAACCGACCCGCCGTTGGCGCCGGAGAGCGTCTGCCGCGTCCAGCCAGGTGTCGTGTACTTGACCGCACTGGCGTTCTCCTGGAACAGCGACAGCTTGTACACGATGCCCTGCTTGGCAACGCTGGTGTTGCCGGCGTTGTCGGTCGCGGTGGCCTCGAACTGGTAGGTGTGCCCGGGCCCGAGATTCTTGTTGAACGTCGGAGCCGTGGTGGTGGCCGCCAGGGTGTACGCCCCGCCGTCCTTGCTCTCATACAGCGAGTAGTGGTTGATACCGCTGGTCGCATCCGACCCGCTCCACGAGATCGTCACCGGGTCGGCGGCCGTGACCGGGCCTGCGTTGTTCCGCAGTGCCACGGTCGGTGCCGTGGCGATGGTCGGCGCTGTCTTGTCGATCCGGACCGTGGCGGCCTGGAACGAGTTGGAGTTGTACCAGTTGTCGGTCGCTTGGTAGAAGACGGTCGTCGTCCCCTCCGCGGCGATGACCGGCGCCACCGTCGCGCCACCGGTCGTGGTGCCGAACGCTCCCGCACCGCTGGCCGAGTACGTCTGGTAGTAGACACCGCTGCCCGCGTCGGTGGCGTGGATGGTCACCGTGACGTTGGAGTTGTTCCAGCCGTTCGAGTTCGGCGCTGGTGACAGCGACGCCGAGCTGGTGGGCGGGGCCGTGTCACCGGTTTCACGGGTGAGCTGGACTTGCATGCCGTAGGTGTTGGCGTTGGTGGCGAACTGGCCCATGGCCCAGATGCCGGTGCTGTCGGGATCGGGGGCCGCCCCTGAATAGTCGCCCCAGCGGTTGCGGCCCTCGGTGTCGAGCCGCTGGTAGTTCCCCGCACCCGCGGCGACGAAGTGCGCCGGGCCGTCGGTACAGACGGTGCAGACGCCCTGATTCGGTATCCCGATGACCCACGCGGAGGCGAACAGATTGTTGGCCGTGGAGGGACTGACCTCGTCGGTGACCATCGACATGTCGCCGTTGGGACGGACGCCAACCTCGGGATACATCGAGTAGTACGACCCGTAGTTGAGTAGCCAGTTCTGGGTCACCGAGTTGTTGGTGTCGTCGATTTGCATGAAATCGGGTTTGGCGAAGCCCGAGTCCGACGTATCCAGCCAGGTGTAAAGGTAGGGGAACTGCCAGACGGCCCCCATCAACCGGACGTCTTCGCCGGATTCGAGGCACTGGAAGGAACTGTTGGGCTGCACCGCGCATGGCGGCGCGCTGTAGCTCCCGACCCCGATGTCGGTCTCGCTCAATGTCGGCGCCGAGCCACAGCAGACGGTCTCGTTGGTGACGCGGTACTGGCGGATGGTGTGATCGGCCGACCCGTTCCCGGCACTGGCCAGGAACTCACCGTTGCCCGTCGCCGAGTTGCGCATCACCGTGGGCTGGATGCTCCAGCCGGAAAGGTTCCAGAACTCCCACCACGAGCAGCAACCGCCTCCGGTGAACTCCGACTCCGGCATGACCCGGATCATCGGCGTTGCGCTACCGCCCGCGTTGGGCAGCGAGAACATGTTGCAGGTCAGGTACACGAAGCCACCGGAGGACAGGCCGATCTGCGGATAGTCGCACCAGTCGTGCGGGAAGTTGCCTTGCACCGGCATCCAGAAGATCGACCAGCCGTGCAGCGCGTCACTGTCGTTGCTCACCGCAACGAAGAGTTCCGAGCTGGTGGTGCCGTTCGATCGCCGCGGCGACGACCCAGAAGCGTTGCGACGTCGGGTCGAACTGCACATGCGGATCGAACGCCGTGCTGGCGTCGGGCAGCCCGCTGAAAAACGCCTGCGAGCGTCTGGCTGCTCAAAACGGCCCCGCCCTTGCCGAAGACGTTGAACGCCCCGTTGATCGCCACGATCACCTGATGCGGGCCCGTGGCCAGCCCACCATCGGGCGGAATCCAGCCCGTATACCCCGAACCGTTAAAGTTCGTGCCGATGGTGATGTCGCCCGGGATGGCGCTACCCGGGGCACCCGCCGGCGGCCGCACATTGAGCGACCTCGGCGGAGCTACACGCGCGGTGCGGTTGGTGCCGGCTCCCGGCGCGGCGTGCTGTCGCACACCACGCGACGAACCGGACGGAACGACGAGCTTGTTCGTGCGGGGCAGGAAGCGGTGCAGCGCATCCGCCAAGCTGTGCCCGTGCCCGCTGCGCGCCCGGGCAGCGTGCCACCCGCCAGAACCCGGGGTCGACGGAGCGATCTTTCCGTTAGCGGATCTGATCGGCGGCAGCGATCCAGCCGCCGCACCGGAGGCCGCGGCTGCCTTGTGCGAAGCCACTGCCGCGCCCGCGGGCGCGGCACCGGCCAGCACGGCAGCTGTCAGCATCGCCGCCGCAAGCATCCCAGCCGTGCCCGCTGCCACCAGCGGCCGCGCTGCCGCCGCTGCGCAGGCAGCCAGCCGCCTCCCCACACGATTCTCATTCCGGCGCATGATCATTACCCCATCCCCTCAACACGCGGTCACACCACACTTGCCACTGGCCTGCGCAAACGCTGGCAGGCAAGACAAGCAATCGGATGCTCATGCTGGCTACTCCCTCGTCGACTTCCCGGCCCGAAAGCAGCCGACCTGCCCCCGTGGCCGCAGGGCGGCCTGGACCCCCTTGTAGTACAGAGCTAGTCATATGCTGGTAAATACAAACCAAAGCCGCAAGACAAACACAGGTATGAATTTGCGCAGGTACACGGCGTGATCGCTTCGGACGCAACCGTGTGCGGCGACCCGTGAGATGGAGGCGGCTAGGGCTGGGCGGCGCGGACGCCGGCCGCGATGGCGCGGGCCACGACTTGGGCGGCGACCGCTTCCACGGCGTCGGCGGGAGCCTGGACCGTGCCCGTGGCCAGGCAGAACATGGTGTCGCCGTCGTAGAGCGTGTGCGCCGGGCGGACCGCTCGGGCGATGCCGTCGTGCGCCACGGCGGCGACCCGGATGGCCTGCTCCTTGGTGAGCAGGGCATCGGTCACCACGGCCCCGATCGTGGTGTTGCCGCCGGGGATCATCGGCGACGAATAATCCCAGGCGGTCAGCGGCGCGACCCACTCGTGGCGGTCGTCGTCCCAGATCCCGCCGAGACTGTTGGCCACCATCACGGCGGCCACCACCGCGCCGCCGGCCTCGGCACTGGCCAGCCCCACGCCACCCGGGCGTGGCTCGTTGCCGCCGGCCTTCGCGACGCTGGCCCCGGTACCCGCCCCGACAGCGCCCTGGTCCGGGCTGACGGTGGCCGCCTCACAGGCCGCGTAGCCGGCGTCCGGGCCAGGCCGCGCGGCGGGATCGCCGGCCAGCAGGTCGAAGATCACCGCGCCGGCCACGATCGGCACCGCGACCGAGCCGAACATCAGCCCGATGCCGCGCTCCTCCAGGTAGCGCAGCACCCCGGAGGCAGCGCTCAGGCCGAAGGTGCTGCCGCCGGTCAGCAGGATGGCGTGCGCCCGCTCGGTGATGGTGCCCGGCCGCAGCCCGTCGGTGTTGATGGTTCCCGGGGCCCCGCCCCGGACGTCCACACCGGCCACCGCGCCCCCGGAGGCGAGCAGCACCGTGCACCCGGTCATGCCCCGTGCATCGGTCCAGTGCCCGGCCGACACCCCGGCAGGCAGCCGGGCTTGCGCGCCTGGCTGCTGTGCGCTCACTTTGCCCTCCAGGCGGCCGCCCGCCGCCCGGCTCACAGCACGGGCAGGTAGCGGTCCAGTTCGAACGCGGTGACCTGATGACGGTAGTCCCGCCATTCTTCCCGCTTGTTGCGCAGAAAGAAGTCGAACACGTGCTCGCCGAGCGTCTCCGCCATCAGCTCGCTTTCCTGCATGACGTTCAGCGCCTCGTCCAGGCTCTGCGGCAGCGGCGAGATGCCGAGGATGCGGCGCTCCCGGTCGGTGAGCGCCCACACGTCGTCCTCGGCCTCGGAGGGCAGTTCGTAACCGGCCTCGATGCCCTTGAGCCCCGCCGCCAGGATCGCGCCGAAAGCCAGGTAGGGGTTGCAGGCGGAGTCGAGCGACCGGAATTCGATCCGGGTGGCGTTCCCCTTCTGCGGCTTGTACATGGGCACCCGGACCAGCGCCGACCGGTTGTTGTGCCCCCAGCAGACGTAAGCGGGCGCCTCGCCGCCGGCCCCGGCGGTCCGCTCCGCCGCGCCCCACAGCCGCTTGTAGGAGTTCACCCACTGGTTGCACACGGCAGTGATCTCGGCGGCGTGCCTGAGCAGGCCGGCGATGAACGCGCGGCCCACCTTGGAGAGCTGGAACTCCGCGCCCGCCTCGTAGAACGCGTTGCGGTCGCCTTCGAACAGCGACATGTGAGTGTGCATGCCCGAGCCTGGGTGCTCGGTGAACGGCTTGGGCATGAACGAGGCGTACACCCCCTGCTGGAGCGCCACCTCCTTCATCACCAGCCGGAACGACATGACGTTGTCGGCGGTGGTGAGCGCGTCCGCGTAGCGCAGGTCGATCTCCTGCTGGCCGGGCCCCCCCTCGTGATGGCTGAACTCCACCGAGATGCCCATCTGCTCCAGCATCTGGATGGACACGTGCCGGAAGTCGTGGGCGATGCTGTGCGGCGTGTGGTCGAAATAGCCGCCCGAGTCGATGGGCGCCGGCCGGTCCCCCGGCTCCGGCTTCTCCTTGAGCAGGAAGAACTCGATCTCGGGGTGGGTGTAGAAGGTGAAACCGAGTTCCGCTGCCCGGCCCAGCGCGCGCTTGAGCACATAGCGCGGGTCGGCGTGCGACGGCGACCCGTCCGGCATCAGGATGTCGCAGAACATCCGGCCGACGCCGGACTCGCCGCGCCACGGCAGAAGCTGGAACGTGGACGGGTCCGGCTTGGCGATCATGTCCGCCTCGTAGACGCGGGCGAAGCCCTCGACCGCGGAACCGTCGAAGCCGATTCCCTCGGCGAACGCCCCCTCCAGTTCCGCGGGCGCCACCGCGACCGACTTCAGGAAGCCGAGCACGTCCGTGAACCACAGCCGGACAAAACGGATGTCACGCTCCTCAAGGGTCCGGAGCACGAACTCTTCCTGCCTGTCCATGTTTTCCTGCCTCGCTGGTCAGCGGCCCTGCCGAGCGCCTGCGGCCCCTGGTGGCCGTGGCTTCCTGACGCGGGCGGTCGTCCCCCCAGTCTGCCGCCCCCTGTTTCCGGCAGGTTACACACCCCTGCCCGGCGTGGCC
>CAVXMG010000020.1:0-59107 GCA_963762735.1 uncultured Actinomycetes bacterium
CGGACCAGGGTGTTTCTCAACTAGCCACATGTCAATAAGGTGAAATTACCGCTGAGGTGAACTAACGTTCACTATCACTGTCTATGCATGAATTGGCTCGGTGAGCCCCTTCAGGGCCCGTCCGCCGAGCCGTACCGGGGGAGGGCGCGGTGGCGTGGGCACGGTGCGGTACGGCGGAGCCGCGTGCCCGGTAGGCACCAGATACAAGCCCGGATGACTGGGCAGCCCGGATAGGAGCATCGGCTGGTGGCGCTGAGATCCCGCGTGCTGGCCGCGGTGGCCATAGCCTTGCCGCTCGCCCTGGCCGCCGGATGCAGCGGAAGCACGGCACCGAGCCCCGCCCAGGCCGTCCAGGCCAGTCCCGGCGGCAGCATTCCGGCCGGCCCGGCGAACGGGCCGCAATCCCTCTCCGAAACCGGCAGCACGCTGCTGTTCCCCGTGCTGCGCAGCTGGGCGGCGGCCTATCGCCAGCAGCACGCCAACGTTTCGGTCGCGACGGCCGCCACGGGTTCGGGCAAGGGGATCGCGGAGGCCTCCGCGGGCCAGGTCGACATCGGCGCCTCCGACGCCTACCTGTCCAGCGGTGATCTGATCACCAACCCGGCGATGGTCAACATCCCGCTGGCGGTCTCCGCGCAGCAGGTCAACTACAACGTCCCTGGCCTGCGGCCAGCCACCCACCTGAAGCTGAACGGCAAGATACTCGCCGAGATGTACCAGGGGTCCATCACCTCCTGGAACGACTCGCGGATCGCCGCGATCAACCCGGGCGTGGCACTGCCGCACACCAGGGTGGTGCCGCTGCATCGCGCGGAAAGCGCCGGCGACACCTTCCTGTTCACCAGCTACCTGTCCACGCAGGATGCGGCGTGGGACCGGGTCACCGGTTACGGCACGACGGTGGACTGGCCGGCGGTCGCGGGCGCGCGCGCCGAGACCGGCAACACGGGCATGGTGGCCGGCTGCAGGGCCACTCCGGGCTGTGTCGCCTACGTCGGGATCGCCTACCTGTCCTCGGCCACGGCCGCCGGGCTCGGCTACGCGTCGCTGCGGAACGCCCTCGGCGACTACGAAGCGCCGGCGCCCAGGGCCATCGGCGCCGCGGTGTCCAGCTACGTATCCACCACCCCGGTGAACGAGACGATCTCCATGGTCGACGGGCCCGCGGTGACCGGCTATCCGATCGTCAACTACGAATACGCCATCGTGAGCACCAGGCAGCGCAGCGCGGCCAAGGCACGCGACATCAAGGCGTTCCTGCACTGGGTCATCACCGCGGGAAATGCGCCGCGGTATCTGGGCCCGTTCCGGTTCCAGCCCTTGCCAGCGTCCATCGTGTCGCTGTCTGACGCGCAGATCGCGAGGATCGGCCAGCCGTGACCACCACCTCCGCGCCTGCCCCCTCCCCGGCACCGGGCCCCTCGCCCGCGGCGGGGAGCACCCAGGAGCGCCGGCGCAGGACCGTGCCGGCCAGCCTGCGCCTGCTCCTGATCGTGCTGGTGGCGGCGGCGGTGGCCTACGGGGCGGTGGGCACCTGGACGGTGATACGGCACGCGTCGGCGGCCCAGGACGTGGTGTCCACCAGCGAGCCGCTCAGCCTGGCCGCGCAGCGGATGTACCAGGCGCTGTCCGACGCCGACGTCACCGCGACGACCGCGTTCCTGGTCGGCCCGAGCGTGCGGTTGCCGGCCAGGGAGCGCTACGCCGCCGATATCGCCCGGGCCGCCGCCGAACTGACCAGCCTGGAGAACGCCACCACGACGTCGGCCAATCCCCAGCTCGTCCACACCCTGGCGGCGGTGGCCGCCGGGCTGCCCGTCTATACCGGATACGTGTCGCAGGCGCAGACGCAGTTCCTGCTCGGCTACCGGCTGACGGCAGGCTCGCTCATGCAGGTGGCCTCGGAGGAGATGCACCTCACGCTGCTGCCCGCGGCACGGGCCAGCTACGCGCAGGAGAACGCGGCGCTGACCGCGGCGAGCGCGCAAGCGACCGGGCTGCCGTGGATCGTGGTGGTGCTGGTCCTGGCCATCGCCCTGGCTTTCGTGCTCTACCGGGCGCAGCGGTGGCTGTCGCGGGGCACGCACCGGGTGTTCAACCTCGGGATGCTGGCCGCTACCGTGGCACTCGCGGTGTCGGCGGTGTGGCTGATCGGCTCCTTCGCGGTGGCACGCACCGACCTGCAGCGGGCCGTCGGGCACGGCTCCGTGCCGGCGGAGGCCCTCGCCCAGGCGGCCATCGACACCCAGCAGGCCCGCGGGTACCAGGTACTCAACCTCATCTCGCGCAGCGGGGACGCCACGTTCGTCAAGGACTTCCAGGCCGTCCGCGCCAAGCTGGGGCCCGGGCCGGGGACGTTGCTGGCCGCCGCGGCCAGCTCGTCGAGCGGCGCCGGTGCCCGCTGGGCCGCGGCGGCAGGCCGCGACGTGCAGGCCTGGTACACGGTGATCGGCCAGGCCTACGACCTCGACAGCAAGGCGCGGTACACCACAGAGACCGCGCTGGTGATCGGTCCGGGCGCGGTCGCCTCGACCGCGGGATTCGCCCGGGTCGAGGCCGACCTGTCCAAGGCCATAGACGCCGACCACGCGGTCTTCCACTCGGGCGCGACCGCTGGGCGGAACGCCTTCACCGGCCTCGATGCGGTGATCGTGCTCGCCGCGGTGCTGATCGCCGCCGGGTGCGCCTGGGGCCTGTCCCGCCGGCTCGCGGAGTACCGATGACCACGCTGCTCAGCCGGGACCAGGCGGCCGCCGCGGTCGCGGCCGCGACCGCGGAGCGCGACACCATCCAGGCCAACCTGCTGGAACTGGACAACAGCTTCGGCAAGCGGCTGCTCGCCGGCGCGACACTGACCGGCGGGACCCGCAAGCGCTGGGACGCCGCCACGGAGGACCTGACCACCCTGTGGCAGACGTTCGATGCCTACTCGGCGGCGGTGGACAGGGCCGCCGAGCTGATGTCGCGCCTGCGGCGATCCGCCGACCGTGAGCTTGCCGAGATCAGTTCGCTGCTTTACGGAACGTCCGTGCAACTCAGCCGCCCCTCACCAGCCCTGGCCCGGGGCGACCTGACCGGGACAGGGAGCACCCAGGTAACCCCGGCCGCGGCGGTAGCGGACATGCGCCGTGCGTTCGCTGCCGTCACCGCCGTGGTCACCGCGGCCGAGGCGGTCTGGAACGAGGTCGCCGGCGACCTGCAGCAACTCGGTGACCAGCTCGCCGCCGCGAGGCAGCAGCTCGGCGGGCTTGACGGCGACGCGCTCGGCCAGGCCCTCACCGTGGCCGAGGAAGACCACGCCCAGCTTCGCGGCGTGCTGAACAGCGATCCGCTGGCGCTGTGGCAGGGCGGCCAGGTGGACACCACGCGCATCGCCAGGCTGCGGGAGCGCACCGCGGCGGCGGTGGCGGCGGCCGGCAAGCTCGCGGCGCTGCGCGCCGACGCCGGCGCGCGGATCTCCGCCGTGGCCGCGGCGGTGTCCGCCGCGGCCGATGCCCGCCAGGACGCCATGGCCGCGCGGGACCGGGCGGCCGCCAAGATCGCTACCGCGGCACTGCCCGCGCCGCCGGAGATCGGCGCCCTCACCGGCCGGCTCGCGGGCGCCGATGCGCTCAGGGCGGCCGGGCGCTGGACCAGGCTGGCGTCGGAACTCGATGTGATCGAGAAGCAGGCGGCGGACGCGGTCGGCCAGTGCCGCGAGGTGGAGCGGCGTGCCACGGCGCTGCTCGACCGCCGTGAGGAACTGCGCGGCCTGCTGGACGCCTACCAGGCCAGGGCCGCGCGGCTGGGCGGCGCCGAGGACACCGAACTGGACGCGCGGTACGCCCGCGCCCGCGAACTGCTCTGGACCGCCCCGTGTGACCTGCCCGCGGCGACCGCCGCGGTGACCGGCTACCAGCAGGCGGTGCTCGCCCTGAGCGGACGGGGGAGACGAGCCATGACAAGCACCGTCATCAGGTGCATGCGGCCCGGCTGTGGCGGCACGATCGACGGCGGGTACTGCGACACCTGCGGGCTGGCCCCGGATCCGGCCCAGGCCGCGGCGCCGCCAGGCTCGGCCCCGTCCTCCGCCTCGGCCCCGTCCGGCTCGGGCGGCACCGGCTCGGGCGGCACCGGCTCGGGCGGCACCGGCGCGGGGACCACCGGCACGGGCAGCGGCCGCACCGGCAGCGGCTCCGGCAGCCGCCGCACCCGGGCGGGCAGCACCAGGTCGTCCCGTGGCCACCTGGGGGCGGGGCTGGTGGATATCCCGCCCGTTCCGGCCAGGGACCCGGCCTCGGCCGTGATGAAGAACCCGCTGGTGGCCGAGAACAAGCGGTTCTGCGGCGCGTGCGACCGGCCGGTCGGGCGGGGCAAGGACGGGCAGCCAGGGCTGGCCGAGGGGTTCTGCCCGCACTGCGGGACCCCGTTCTCGTTCGCCCCCAAGCTGGAGCCCGGCGAGATGGTGGCCGGCCAGTACGAGGTGCTCGGCTGCCTCGCCCACGGCGGGCTCGGCTGGATCTACCTGGGCATGGACCACAATCTTGGCAAGCGCTGGGTGGTACTCAAGGGCCTGCTGAACACCGGCGACGCGGCAGCTCAGGAGGCGGCCGTCGCCGAGCGCCGGTTCCTCGCGGAGGTCGAGCACCCCAGCATCGTCGATGTCTACAACTTCGTGCAGCACGCCGATCGCAAGAGCGGGCAGTCTGCCGGGTACATCGTCATGGAATATGTGGGCGGGAAATCCCTGCGGCAGATCTTGCAGGAGCGCCGGCAGATGGGACAGTCGCTGCCCCTGCCGGTGGCGCTCGCCTATGCGGTCGAAGTACTGCCCGCGCTCGGCTACCTGCACAGCAGGGGCCTGGTGTACTGCGACTTCAAGCCGGACAACGTCATACAGACCGAGGAACAGCTCAAGATCATCGATATGGGCGGCGTGCGCCGGATCGATGACGACGACAGCGCCATCTACGGGACGGTGGGATACCAGGCGCCGGAGATCGCGGCGGTTGGCCCGTCGGTGTCCTCCGACCTGTACACGGTCGGCCGGGCCCTGGCCGTGATGACCTTCGAGTTCGCCGGCTACCAGGGCAAGTACGCCACCAGCCTGCCGGACCCGGCGTCGGTTCCGCTGCTCGCACAGCAGGAATCGTTCCTGCGCGCGCTGCGGCGGGCCACCGACCCGGACCCCGACCACCGGTTCGCCTCGGCCGGGGAGATGGCCGACCAGCTCACCGGGGTGCTGCGGGAGGTGCTCGCGGTCGCCGACGGCAGGCCGCGGCCGGCGTTCTCCACGCTGTTCAGCCCCGAACTGCAGGCGGCCGGGGTGGCCGGGGCCCTGGCGGACGGCAGCCCGGCCGCCCAGCCACCGCCGCCTGCCGCGGAGATCGTCGCCGCGCTCCCGGTGCCCCAGGTGGACGCCGCCGACCCGGCGGCCGGCTACCTGGCCACGCTGAGCACGCTGGACTCCGGGCAGCGCACCGCCGTGCTGGCCGCCGCCGTCGCCGGCGACCAGGGCACGCCGCAGGACGTCGCCCAGTCCGCGGAGACCCGCCTGGCGCTGGCCCGCTCCCGCATCGTCACCGGTGACCTGGCCGGCGCCGGCGCCGTGCTCGCGGACCTGGCCGCCGAGGACCCGGCCGACTGGCGCATCGCCTGGTACAACGGGCTGCGGGAACTGGCGGCCGGCAACCCGGCCGGTGCCCGCGCCGCGTTCGACGCGGTCGCCGGCGCGCTGCCCGGCGAACTGGCCGCCAAGCTCGCGCTGGGGTTCGCCGCCGAGGCGGCCGGCGACCAGGCAGCCGCCGACCGCTACTTCCGGCTCGTCTGGACCGTGGACCGGGGCTACATCGGCGCGGTGTTCGGGCTGGCCAGGACCCGGCTGGCGGCCGGCGACCCGGCGGCGGCGATCGCCGCCCTCGCCGCCGTGCCCGACACCTCCAGCCACCACCTGGCGGCGCAGGTGACCGCGGTGCGCATCCAGGTGTCGCCGCGCCCCGGCCAGGCCCAGGTCTCGCCCGGCGACCTGGGGGAGGCCGGCGCCAGGGTGGACCGGCTCAAGCTCGATGCCATCCAGATGGAGTACCTCACCGCCGAGGTGCTCCGCGCCGGGCTCGCCTGCGCCGGGGCCGGGGGAGCGCTGCCCGGCGGGGCGGCGCCCGGCCAGCTGCTTGGCTGCGAGTTCACCGAGCGGGGGCTGCGCTTCGGCCTGGAGCGCAGCTACCGGGCCCAGGCCCGGCTGGCACCGGACCGGCGCCGCCGGATCGAGCTGGTCGAGGCGGCCAACAGCGTCCGCCCGAGGACCTGGGTATGACCACGGGACCTGGCACTGCGGTGTGCCCGAACTGCGGCAGGGCGGTCGCCGCCACGGACAACTTCTGTGAGGGCTGCCGTACCGAGCTTGCCCCGGCCGCGGTCAGCGGCAACGCGCCCGTGACAGCCAGCGAGTGCGCGTTCTGCCACGCGGCGCAGCTCACCGCGGACGGCTACTGCGAGTCCTGCGGGCGCAAGCAGCCGGCGGCCCGTGACCACATCGAGCTGGATCTCGGCCTGCTGGCCGGGGTCACCGACAAGGGCCTGCGGCACTCGCGGAACGAGGACGCCATGGCGCTCGCGACCGCGGAACTGGCCGGCCACCCGGTCGCGCTGGCCGTGGTCTGTGACGGGGTGTCCAGCTCGCGGCGCCCGGACGAGGCGTCGCTGGCCGCCGTCCAGGCGGCGGTGCGGGTGCTGCTTGCCGGCGTGCGGGAGGACGCGGACCTGCTCGAAGCCTCCCGTGCCGCGGTCGCCGCGGCCCAGCAGTCGCTGGCCGCCCTGGATGAGCCCGGGCCGGGAGACCCGCCGTCGGCCACGTTCGTCTCCGCGGTGCTGACCCACGAGGCCGCGACCCTGTGCTGGCTTGGCGACAGCCGCGCCTACTGGCTGGGGGCCGGCGCGGGTTCCGAAGCCAAGCGGCTGACCACCGACGACTCCCTGGCCAGCGAAATGGTCGCGGCCGGGCTGGTGTCCGAGGAAGACGCGATGACGATGCCGGGCGCGCACGTGGTGACCGGCTGGCTCGGCGCCGACGGTGCAGGGACCGAGCCGCACGTGGCCACGTTCAAACCGCCCGGGCCCGGCGCGCTGCTGCTGTGTTCCGACGGCCTGTGGAACTACCGGCCAGGGGCGGCGGAACTGGCCGAGCTGGCCCTGCCAGGGGCGCTGACCGACCCACTGGGCACGGCAGCGGCACTGGTCAGCTTCGCGCTGGAGGCCGGTGGCATGGACAACATCACGGCGGTCGTGGCCCCCTTCCCGCCCACGGCACCTGCACCCGAGGAGAAACCTGCCGATGAGCACTGATTTCACGGTCGAAATCTCGCAGAACGAGTACCTCGCAGAAGGCGCCGAGGATGTCAACGCGATCGTCACGGTGACCTCTCCGGACACCGGGCTCGCGGCGCCCGTGGACGACCAGGGCAGCGCGGAGATCATCATCATCGACTGCTCCGGGTCGATGCGGTCACCGCGTACCAAGATCGAACAGGCCCGCGCGGCCACCGCGGCCGCCGTGGACGTGATCAGGGACGGCGTGGCGTTCGCCGTCATCGCGGGCACCAACAAGGCCCAGCCGATCTTCCCGCTTGACTACGGCCTGGCCATCGCCGACGACCAGACCAGGTACCTGGCCAAGCAGGCCGTGGCCGGCGCGCTTCCCCGCGGCGGCACCGCGATCGGCCAGTGGCTGCGGCTGGCGCACTCCATGTTCCTGTCTCATCCGGCCGCGCTGCGGCACGCGATCCTGCTCACCGACGGCCAGAACCAGCACGAGACCCCCGAGCAGCTCGGCGAGGCGATCAGCCTGTGCGAGGGCGTGTTCAGCTGCGACTGCCGCGGCGTCGGCACCGACTGGGAGGTCGGCGAGCTGCGCCGGATCTCCTCCGCGCTGCTTGGCACCGTGGACATCGTGCCCGACCCGGCGGGGCTGGCCGCCGACTTCGCGGCCATGATGCAGAGCGCCATGGGCAAGCAGGTCGCCGACGTGTCGCTGCGGGTCTGGACGCCGCAGCACGCGACGCTGCGGTTCGTCAAGCAGGTCGCGCCGACGGTCGAGGACCTGACCGGCAGGGGCGTCCAGTCGGGCCCGCAGGCGGGCGACTACCCGACCGGCGCGTGGGGCGCGAGCGAGAGCCGCGACTACCACGTGTGCGTGCGGGTCACCCCGGCAGGAGTCGGGCAGGAGATGCTGGCCGCCCGGGTGAGCCTGGTCGCGGCCACCCCGTCAGGTCCCGACGTGCTCGGCCAGGGCCTGGTGCGCGCCATCTGGACCGATGACGAGGCCCTGTCCACCCGGATCAACGGCAACGTCGCGCACTACACCGGCCAGGCCGAGCTGGCCCAGGCGATCCAGGATGGCCTGGAGGCGCGCAAGCGGGGCGACGAGGACACGGCCACCGCCAAGCTCGGCCGGGCGGTGGCGCTGGCCGAGCAGTCCGGCAACGAGGGCACGGCCAAGCTGCTCGCCAAGGTGGTCGACGTGGTCGACGCCGCCTCGGGCACCGTGCAGCTGAAGAAGCAGGTCGACGACGCCGACGAGATGGCGCTGGACACCAGGTCGACCAAGACGGTCCGGACGAAGAAGTAAGTGAGGCGGCATGCCGACCTGCCCTAGCGGCCACGACTCTGCCAGCACCGATTTCTGCGACGTGTGCGGCATGCGGATGGACGGGCCCGCGGCGCCCGGGTCCTCCTCATCCGCCGCGTCTTCCGGCGCGGCCGCGGCCCCGGCGCCGGCCGCGGTCCCGGCCGAGCCCTGCCCACAGTGCGGGGCGGCCCGCACCGGGCAGTTCTGCGAGGTCTGCGGGTTCAACTTCGCCTCGGGGGCAGCCCCGGCCGCCGCGGCCACTGGTTCCCCCGGGCCCGGCCCGGGCGCGCCCGCTCCCGGTCCGGCCGGCTTGGATGCTCCCCTCGCGGGGGGCGACGGCCAGGCTGGCGCTGGCCCCGGGGCCGGGCCTGGTTCCGGTGACGGCGCGGCCGGGCCGGGCAGCGCGGGCCCAGGTGCCGGTGCGGATGCCACTCCTGGCCCGGGCAGCGTAACGGGCACTGCAGCCGGACCAAACGCCGAAGCCGTGCCGGATGCCGCAGCGGGCTGGACGGCCGTGGTGACCGCCGACCGTGCCTATTACGACAGCGTGATCGCCGAGGGAGGCCCGGACGCCGCGTCGATCGAGTTCCCCGGGTACTGCCCCGAGCGCCGCTTCCGGCTCACCGGCCGGGAGATGCGCATCGGCCGGCGCAGCGTGTCGCGCGGGCTCGAGCCGGAGATCGACCTGACCGGCCCGCCCGCCGACCCCGGGGTGTCCCACCTGCACGCCGTACTGATCGCGGAGCCGGACGGTACCTGGGCGGTCCTCGATCCGGGGTCCGCGAACGGCACGATCGTCAACAGCGGCGAGATCGTTGCTGGCGTCCGCGTTCCGCTCCAGGACGGGGACCGGATCTGCGTCGGCGCGTGGACGGTGCTCACCATGCAGGCCCCGGCTGGGTCCTGACCATCGTCGCCGGACTCGACGGCGCGGCCATCGCCGCCGCCGCGAGCCGGCCGTCCTACTGGCCGGGCCGTGACGCGCATCACTCCTGCCCGATGTCACAGGGCGCCTTGCCGCGGTGTCAGAGGGGTGAAACCGCAACAACGGCAAGGAGACACCCATGGACGCCCGGCTCAGCTACTTCGACAACACCATCGCGATGACGTTCGCGCAGCGCATCAACTCCGCGGGCGCGGTCCTCACCGGCTCGGCCCTGCCGGCCGCCACCCAGGAACTGGTGAAGCTACGGGCCAGCCAGATCAACGGCTGCGGCATGTGCACCGACATGCACACCAAGGACGCCCTGCACGCCGGGGAAAGCCAGCAGCGGCTCAACCTGGTCGCGGCGTGGCGGGAGGCAACCGTCTTCACCGAGGCCGAGCGGGCCGCCCTGGAACTCACCGAGCAGGGCACCCGAATCGCCGACGCCGCCGGCGGCGTGACCGACGACGCCTGGGCGAACGCCGCCAAGCACTACGACGACGACCAGCTCGCCGCGCTGGTGTGCCTGATCGCCCTCATCAACACCTACAACCGCCTGAACGTCATCACCCGGCAGCCCGCCGGCAGCTATCAGCCCGGGCAGTTCGGATAACCAGATCCCGGCCCGCCCGGGCCGTGTTTACAACTTTTAAATGCCCGGCCCTGTTGACGGAGGGACACTGCCAGGTTACTTTCAGTCCGCAAATAGGAAACCTTCCTATTTCCTCCGGCCCAAGGAGCGGGGCGAGGGAGGCTCGTCATGACGAGCTTTTCATTACACGTTCCGCCTGCCGTAAGGTCCGCCATCCGGCGCTGGCCGTCCGGTGCCAGGAGGCTGGCGCTCACCGTAGCGGTCCCGGCCGCCGCCATCGCGGCGGCCGGGATGCCCGCTGCCTCCGCCGCCGTCGCGGCGCCCGCCGCGGGGACTTCCGCCGGCGCGGCGGCTTTCAGAGCCGCGCTCGCGGCACCCGCCGCGGTCCCGGGCCCGCCGTCCGGCTGGTCGACCATATTCAGCGACGACTTCAACGGCGCCGCGGGCTCGGGGGCCGACTCCCAGTGGATGTACGACACCGGGCCCGGCTCCAATTTCGGCACGGGCGAGATCGAGACCATGACCAACTCGACGAGCAACGTCCACCTCGACGGCAACGGCAACCTGGACATCACGGCACTGGGCAGCGGTAGTTCATGGACCTCCGGCCGCATCCAGACCACCAGCGCCAATGTGGGAGCACCGGCCGGCGGCGAACTGGAGGTGACCGCCTCGATCCAGCAGCCAGCCGGCGGGCCCGGCTACTGGCCGGCCTTCTGGATGCTCGGCCCCGGCCAGTGGCCCGAGAATGGCGAGATCGACATCATGGAGGACGTCAACTCGCTCTCCGAGGTCTCCGGCACGGTCCATTGCGGCACCTATCCGGGCGGCCCCTGCAATGAGGGCAACGGCATCGGCAGTGGCCTGCGATCCTGCGGCGGCTGCCAGAGCGGCTACCACACGTACACGATGATCCTCAACCGGACGAACCCGTCCAACGAGTCGATCGCCTTCTACCTCGACGGGAACCAGTACTTCACCGTGACAGAAAGCCAGGTGGGCACCTCGACCTGGCAGGCCGCGTTCGACCACAACATGTCGGTCATCTTCGACCTGGCGATGGGCGGCGGATACCCGAACGGCCAATGCGGCTGCACCACGCCGACCGGTTCGACCGCTTCCGGCGGCACGATGAGCGTGGCCTATGTCGCCGCGTACACGACGACCGCGGCGGCGGTGGCGGGAACCCGACCGGGCCGATCACCGGTTATGCCGGGCTGTGCGTGGACGTGCGGGGCGCGAACCCGGCTAACTTCACCCCGGTCCAGGGGTACACCTGCAACGGGACCGGTGCGCAGCAGTGGACCGTCGTGCAGGCCGGCAGCACGCTGCACGCCCTGGGTAAGTGCATGGACATCAACGGCGGCGGCACCGCGAACGGAACAACGGTGGACCTCTACGACTGCAACAACACCGGGGCGCAGGTGTTCGTCCCGCAAGCCAACGGATCGTTGTACAACCCGCAGTCGGGTAAGTGCCTCGACGATACGAACTGGGCGACAACGCCCGGGGTGCAGCTACAGATCTGGGCCTGCACCGGCAACGCCAACCAGAAATGGAACCTGCCGTAAGCACCTGACACGCTCGCCTGGCGGCCGGCAATGTGGCCGCCGGGCGAGGGGGTGCCCAGCGTAACCGGCCCCGGCTGCGCCGTGCTCGCCCCTGTGCTGGGCATGGTGCAGCGGGCCAGGGCGTTCAGGGCTGCTCGACCACCATGCCTCCTTGTGGTTGTGCTGTGCCAGCTTCGACCGGTCCGGGCGCCGGAACTCATCGGTCCTTCGCCTGCGCTAGAGTCGCGCCCGTGACGGACAGCACCGACTGGCGCGTGACGATATCGCTGAGCGGCCAGGCAAACGTTGAGCAGGCGCGGCAATCCTTCTCCGAGCAGGAGGTGGAACAAGACGTCCGCCGCAGGCTCGGGCACAACGTCGTTGTCGGCGCCGGCGACTCGCAGATCTTCTTGTACGCAGGCACCGAGCTTGCCGCGAGCGAAGCCGAGCGGACCGCCCGCGAACTGCTCGGCCAACTGGGCATCGAGGCAGAGTTCGCGGTAGACCGCTGGCATCCGATCGAGGAGGAGTGGCGGAGCCCGGATGTCGCGATGCCGCGGACCGAGGCCGAGCGCCAGGCCGAGCACCAGCGGCTGGAAGAGGCGGAAACCGCCGACTCCCTGGCCGCCGGGACCGCGCACTGGCAGGCCCGGGTCGAATTGCCTTCGCATCGAGAGGCAGTCGAGCTTGCCCGCAAGCTGCAGGGCGAGGGCTATCCGGTGGTGCGGCGCTGGAAGTTCCTCATCGTCGGCGCCAACAGCGACGACGACGCCGGGGCTCTGGCCGAGCGCCTCAGGCAGGAGGCACCGGCCGACGCCCAGGTGACCGCCGAACCCGCTGGCGTGCGCCTGCCGTTCATCGCGTTCTGACCGCGGGAACTGCCATGGACTGGTCGGAGCTGGAGCGCCGCCAGCCGGCGCTGGCCGGGCTGGGACGGCGGCGGCTGCTGGACCCCGGCGTGGTCCTGGTCGCCACGATCCGCGCCGACGGGACGCCGCGGGTCAGCCCGGTGGAGCCGTTCGTGCTCGACGGCGCCTTGTGGCTGTCCATGCTCTGGAACTCCCGCAAGGCCGCCGACCTGCTGCGCGACCCACGGATCCTGGTGCACAGCGTCATCACGAGCCGCGATGGCGGCGAGGGCGAGTTCAAGATCCGCGGCACCGCCCGCGCCGAGGGCGACCCGGATGTCCAGGGCCGCTACGCGGCCGCGGTCGGTGCCAGCCTGGGCTGGACTCCGGAGCCGGGGCGGTTCCACCTGTTCGCCGTCGACATCAGCCAGGTGACGTTCATCCGCTATGACGACGCCACCGGCGACCAGCACGTCGTGCGGTGGCCCCCGGCACATGAGTTCATCCGCCGCGGGACCACCGCCACCAGCCTGGGCGAACCCGAACCGGTCCACGACATCCTCACCCCTGACCCGTAAGCCGGGAGGCACGATGACGTGCCTGGGGGGAGCGGCCACGCTCCGGATGAAGGTGCTGCCGATCGCGGCGGCCGTGGCGGCGCTGGCCGCAGGCTGCGGCGGGCCCCCACAGGCACCGGCCCAGCAGCCACCCGCACGGCAGTCACCGGTCCAGCAGTCACCGGCCAGCCCGGATGCCACCGCGTCCGCGCCGCTGAAACTCACCAGGCTCCAAGCCTGTCAGCAACTGCGCGACGATCTCGCCCGCAACCGGGGTGTCGCGGACATTCCGGCACTCCGGCGCATCGCGGACCACGTCACCGCCCCCCGGATGGCGGCGGACGCCCGGACCGCCGTCAGGGACATCGACCACACGGGCGTGGCGCCGATCGCCCTCGCCCTGCTCCGCGACGAGTGCGCCAGGGCCGGTGTCCGGATCCCGGCCCGGTGAGCGCTGATCGGGTCAGGGGATGGGTATGGTCTTCCAGCTTGCGCCGGCATCCGTGGTCTTCATCAGCCCCTTGCCGTAGGCGATGACCGGGCCGCCGCTGAAGTGGATCAGGTAGCCGGTGCTGGCGCAGGCGTAGGCCAGGTCACGGAATCCGAGGCCACCGTCGAAGTACGTGGCCATCCGCCAGGTCTTGCCGCTGTCCGCCGACCGGTACAGGTAGCTGGCGCCACTGGTGGCGGTCAGCGTGATCACCTGCGGATTTCCTGGCGGCATGGCTATCAGGCCGACATTGCCCGAATCGCCAGGGTGCCCGGCCAGGTGGAAGGTGCGTCCGCCGTTGGCCGAGGTGAAGACATCCTTGGGGCTGACGCCGGGCTGCGGGTCCGACGGGTTGGTGCAGTCCAGTGCGACGTTGGCCGGCGACGCGGCCGCCACGGCGGTGGCGTCCGGGGCATCGGGCGGGCAGCTGAACGACAGCTTGGACCAGTGCTTGCCACCGTCGGTGGACGTCGACATGGTCGGCGCGATGCCGGCCCAGACCGAATGGCCGGACACCGTCAGCGCGTCGGCCGGTGCCACCCCGGCGACTCGGGTCCACTTGGTCGTGCCGACCTGGCTCTGGTAGAGCTTGGCCTGGCCGGGGCCACCGTTGGCCGGTTCGGCCGCAGCGAACACCACCCCGTCCGACGCGGCCACCGCGATGACCTGGCCGGGCAGGGACACCCGGTGCCACTGGCCGCCGCCGTCGGTGGTGGCCCACAGGCCGGGGTTGAACAGCCAGCCGTCGCTGGAGTTCTCGAACCGCACCGTGCTTACGTCGGACAGCGGCGGGCCGTTAAACGGCGGGACCAGCGATACCGCCGGTGCGGGTACCGAGGTCCAGGTCTTGCCGCCGTTCGCGGTCTTGCGCAGCAGCGCCTTGCACGGCAGCTCGCTGCAGCGACGAGTGCCAAGCACGAACCCGGTCTGTGCCGATACAAAGCTGGCCGAGTCCGCCTCGAACCCCTTCGGCGGCGGCGGATTCCCGCTCGCGGGCTGCGCCGAGGCGCTGCCCGCCCCGAGCGCGACAAGCATTGCGGGAAGAGTGGCGAGCACCGCCACCCGGCCCAATGACACCCTCATCGGCGAGTCCCCTAACCTTTGGGCCTGCAGGTGGTGCTCCAGCCTGCGCACACCTATGACGCCGCAGGCGGGCCGTTGGTTGGGCCGGATTTCGGGGCGGATCAGGGCTCGATGATGGCCACTGGCCGACGTACGGAAATGGGGGACCGGCTTATGGCAGAGCAGTGGCGAACGGTCGAAGAGTACATCGGCTCGTTTCCCGAGGATGTTCAGGCCGTCCTGCGGGAGGTGCGGCGCAGGATTCTCAGTGTCGTTCCCGAGGCCGGCGAGAAGATCAGCTACCAGATTCCCGCCATGACGCTCAACGACAAGAGCCTGGTGCAGTTCGCGGCGTGGAAGCAGCACATCTCCCTGTACCCGGTGCCCGACGCCGATCCCGCCTTCGCGGCCGAACTCGCGCCCTACCTGGCGGGCAGGGGCACGCTGCGGTTCCCGCTGCGCGAGCCCATCCCCGGCGGCCTCATCGAGCGAGTGGTCACGCTCCTGGCCCAGCAGCGCCACGGTAACCCGGGAGGCCGAACATAGGGAACAGGCCGGCGTCGTTGAACGAGACGATCCTGCCGATGCCCGCGTCGTCGAACGTCAGCACCTGGATCGCGTGCGCCCGGTGCAGGCCGTCGTCTCCGCGCAGGTAGGCGGCGAGCGCGGGCTGGCCGTTGGCGGCGATGCCGGTCATCGCGAACCTGCCGGGCTCGGTGAGCACCCGCGAGGCGAGGAACCGGGCGACCTGCTCCCGGCCGGCGAACCAGGTCGGCTGCGGCGGCATCTCCAGCACGGCGTCCTCGCGCAGCAGCTTGGTGAGCGCGCCGACGTCGGCGTTAGTGAACGCCTCGGCGTAGGCGTCGAGCAGCGCGCGCTGGCCGGCCTCGGCCGGTTCGCGGACCTCGTCGGTGCCGGGGGCCACCTGCCGCAGCCGCTCCCTGGCCCGCTGCAGCAGGCTGTTCGCGGCGGTCGGCGTGATCCCGAGCAGGTCGGCGACCTCGGCCGCATGCCAGCCGAGCACGTCCCGCAGGATCAGCACGGCCCGCTGCCGGCCGGGCAGGTACTGCAGCGCGGCGATCAGCGCCAGCCGCACGCTCTCCCTGGACACCGCGACCGCTGCCGGGTCGGCCGGCCCGGGACGGATCAGCGCGTCCGGGATCGGCTGCAGCCACCGGATCTCCGGCAGCACGGGCGCCAGCGCGCCGTCCGGGTCGTCGCCCGGAGCGCCCAGGCCGGAGGGCAGCGGCCGCCGGGCGCGGTTCTCGATCGCGCGCAGGCAGGCGTTGGTGGCGATCCGGTACAGCCAGGTCCGCAGCGACGACCTGCCCTGGAAATCGCTGTAGGACCGCCAGGCCCGGACCAGGGTCTCCTGCACCTGGTCCTCGGCGTCGTAGACAGAGCCGAGCATCCGGTAGCAGTGCGCAAGCAGTTCGGGCCGGAACGGCTCGGTCAGCCGCGCGAACTCCTCGCTCCCCAGCATCGCCCCTGCCCTCCCTGCGCGAAACCGCGGTGCGCGGGCCGGTGCCCGCGGCCGTCACATGTACAGATCCCTGATCCTGGCGGAACTCACCGGCCCGGCGAGCGGTGAATTCCGGCCGCCGCCCGGATCGGTACCAGTGACCGCGGAGAAACCCGCTCCGAGCCAAGGATCAAGGAGTTCCTGATGTCAGCGCAAGAACTGTCAGGGTCGACGGCGCTCGTCACCGGCGCCAGCCGTGGCTTCGGCCGCGGCATCGCCGGCGCGCTCGCCGGGGCCGGCGCGAACGTCGTCGGCGTCGCCCGCGACCGGGCCAGGCTTGAGGAAGTGCGCGCAGAACTCGGCGACGGCTTTACCCCCGTCGCCGCCGACGCGGCCGACCCCGTCGTGGCCGGCCAGCTCATCGACACCTACCGCCCGCACGTCCTGGTGCTCGCCGCCGGCGTGCCCCCGCTGTCCCGGCCGCTGCACCAGCAAACCTGGGAGACGTTCAGCAGCAACTGGCACACCGACGTCCGCCAGGTATTCAACTGGTCCCGCGAGGCGCTGCTGCGCCCGCTGGAGGAGGGCAGCGTGGTCATCGCGTTCTCCAGCGGCGCCGCGCTGCGCGGCTCACCGCTGTCCGGCGGTTACGCCGGGGCCAAGGCGGCCATCAGGTTCGTCAGCGCCTATGCCGCCGACGAGTCACAGCGGGCCGGGCTCGGCATCCGGTTCGTCTCGGTGCTCCCGCAGCTCACCCCGGCCACAGAACTGGGCGCGGCGGCGGTGGCGGCCTACGCGCAGCGGGCCGGCCAGGACCTGGCCAGCTACACGGAAAACATGGGCCCGGCGCTCACCCCCGAGCAGGTGGGCAAGGCGATCATCGGCCTGATCGAGGCGCCCGCACCCGCCGAGGGCCCGGAGGCCTACCTGCTCACCGCGGGCGGCCTGCGCCCCGTTCCGTAGCCGGGCTGCGCGCGCTGGCCGGTCAGGCGACGCCCAGCGCGCGCAGCAGCCGCGGCGGTGCCGGCCGCGACGACGACCACCACGAGGAACGGTGCCCGCAGCAGCAGCGCGGCCACCGCGGCGCCCAGCCCGGCCAGCCGGGCCGGGTCGATGGCCAGCGACTGCCCGGCGCCGAACGTCTGCACCGCGACCAGCGCGGCCAGCAGCGCGATCGGGACAAGCTCGGCGAACCGCCGGACCCGCGGGTTGCCGAGCACGGTCCTCGGCACGACAAGCCCGGTCAGCTTGAGCGCGTAACATCCGGCGGCCATGACCAGCACCGCCACCCAGATCCCGGTCATGGCACCTCCGGCTGCACAGAACCCGGCGCACGAACCCGGCTGCGGTGGACCGGCTGCGGTGAACTCGGCTGCGGCGAGATCAGCGCACCGGCCAGCGCCGCCGTGGCGGCCAGGATCACCGGCACGCCCGTCGGCAGGAACGGGGTCGTGGCCAGGGCGATCGCCGCGCCGGCCAGGCCGACCGCACGCTCGGTACGGCCGGCCCGCAGCCGCGGCCAGATCAGCGCGAGGAACGCGGCCGGCCCGACCACGTCGATGCCGAGCGACTGCGGAGAGCCGAGCCTGCCCGCACCGAACGCGCCGAGCAGCGTGGTGAGATTCCAGGTCAGGTAGATGGTGACGAACGTGGCGAGGAAGCCGAGCCGGGCCGCCGCCACGTCGGGCTGCGCCAGCGTGACGGCGGTGGTCTCGTCGATCACACCCTGCGCGGCGAGCAGCCTGCGCACGCCGCGTCGCGGCAGCAGGTCCGCCATGCGCAGGCCGTAGAGCGCGTTCCTGCTGCCGAGCAGGATCGCGCCGGCCACCCCGCCGATCAGCCCGCCGCCGCCGGCCACCGCGCCGGCGAGCGCGAACTGCGACGCTCCGGTAAAAGCAAGAAGGCTCAATACGCAGGCCTGGGCAACGTTCATCCCCGAGCCCACGGCGGCCGCGCCGAAGGCAACACCGGAGACGCCCACCGCAAACCCGAGCGCCATGCCGTCGCGCACCGGGCGGCCCCGCGCTCGCTCCGCGGGCCGGTCATCGGTATCAGTCACATATGCGAGGCTAGGTGGCCAGCTCCGCTGGAGTCTTGAACGTTCTTGCCGCCTTCGCGGTACCGCTGATAAGAGCGCGGCGGCACGCCCACCACCCGCTTGAAATGCCGGGTCAGGTGCGCCTGGTCGGCGAAGCCGGCCTTGGCCGCGACGTCCGCCGGGGCCACGCCGCTGTCGAGCAGTTGCCGGGCCAGCCGCACCCGCAGGTGGTTGACGTAGGCGTGCGGCGGCAGGCCGGTCTCCGCGCGGAACGACCGGACCAGCGCGAACGGGCTCATGCCGAGCTCGCGCGCCAGGTCATCCAGGCTCGGCGGGTCGGCCAGCCGGTCGGCCAGCAGGTCGCGGACCGTTCGGACGGCGGCAGGGGACCGGTACGGGCGCCGAGCGGTCCCGGCCCGGTCGCCGGGCCGGGCGTGGGCCCGGAGCAGCCCGGCCAGCGCGGCGCGCAGCAGGCTGGAGGATGCGAGCCGGTCGCCGTGCTCGGCGGCGATGTGGGCCGCGCGCAGCAGCCGGGCGCTGCGGGCGTCGTAGACCACCGTCTCGGGGAAGCACGGGGTGCCGAGCCGCCAGCCAAGGTCGGCGGCGACCCCGCCCACCAGGCCGGGTTCTGGGTAGAGCACCCGGTAGGCCCAGCCGTCCGGGTGACCGGCATGGCCGGTGTGCACCATGTCGGGGTTCAGCAGCGCGACCCCGCCGGCCCCGGCGCGGAGCAGGCTGCCGCCGTAGCTGAACTCCTCGATCCCGGCCTCGATCAGGGCGAAGGTGAAGGTCTCGTGCGCGTGCCTGGTGTAGCGGTGCGTCACGTACCTGGCGCGCAGCAGGTCCACCCCGGGCACGCCCGCGTGCCGCCAGTACCGCGCCACCTCGCTCGCCATGCTGCCCTGTCTACCCGACGAAGCTCACTTCGGCCGGCAGGCCGCCGCTCCGCTGCGGGCGGCCGGGCCGCGGCATGCAGCCCAGCAACCCGCCGTTCCAGGCTGCCCATAGGGGCATGAACGTGACAACCAGGCCTCTAGCCTGGCGTGACTGTCCCATCAAACCGGACAATTAAGGCATCACCCGGCCGGTACTCCCGCTCCGGTATTCGTGATCATGACTTACGGGGTGCTAGGCCCCCGTAAGTCATGATCACGAACGATCAAGATCGTGAACTGGTGGCACATCTTGATAGCGCCGCCAGGGGCACCAGATTTACATTCATGCCTAGGGTTGCGGACTCTGGCTGCCGGGGCCTGGCCCCCGGTCACCACGGCCTGGTGCCGCCCCGGGCGTCCTGCTCGATGGACAGGCGGCCGTCCCGCATCAGGCCCACCCGCTGTGCCCGGCGCGCGACCGGTGTGTCGTGGGTGACCAGGACCATCGTCAGCCCGAGGTCCTTCCAGAGCTTCTCGAGCAGCGCGATGATCTCGTCGCGGGTGCCCTCGTCGAGGTTGCCCGTTGGCTCGTCGGCGAGCAGCACCGAGGGCTTCTTGACCAGCGCGCGGGCGATAGCGACCCGTTGCTGCTGGCCGCCGGACAGCTCAGAAGGCAGGTGCCGCAGCCGGTCACCGAGGCCGACATCGATGAGCGACTGCGCCGCCCAGGCCCGGCGCTGTGCCGGGTGGATGTGCTGCGGCACCAGGGCCGCCTCCACGTTCTCCTGCGCGCTAAGCGTGGGAATCAGGTTGAACGTCTGGAAGATGAAGCCGATCGAGGTGGCGCGGACCTTGGTGACCTGTCCCTCGCGTAGCCTCGCAAGGTCCTGGCCGTCGAGCACCGCGCTGCCGGAGGTGGGCTTGTCGAGGCCGCCGAGTATCTGCAGCAGCGTGCTCTTGCCGTGCCCGGTCGGGCCCTGGATGGCCAGCCATTCCCTGTCCTCGATCGTCAGGTCGACACCGCGCAGCGCTTCGACAGTGTCCCGGCCTTTCTTATAGGTCTTGGTGACCCCGGTGAGCTGGTACATGGATGTCCTCTCGGTGGGCTGGCTCAGGGTTCCGGGCGGTGTGGCGCGTGCCACGGGGTGCGTAGTGTCCATTACTGGATTTGCGCGAGGGCGGCGGCAGGCCGCAGCCGCGCGGCCCGCCAGCCGCCGAACGTGCCTGCGATCAGGCCGCCGGCCACCGCCAGCAGCACGGCGAGCACGATGACACCGACCGTGACCGGCGCGTTGAGGTGGACCAGGATGGTCTTGCTCGCGTCGTTCGCCAGCCTGCGGAACCCGCCGCCGAACCCGCCACCGCCGCTGAACCTGCCACCGCCGGGCGGCCCGAACCCGGGGGACGCGGATCCGGGGGACTGGCCGGGCGTCGCCGACAGCGGCCCCACGAACTTGGACACCAGCGCGGCGCCCGCATAGCCGAGCGCGATACCGGCCGCGCCGCCGACAATGCCGATGACCAGCGTCTCGCCCATGACCTGGCCGACGATGCGGCGGCTGCGCCAGCCGAGGGCCTTCAGCGTGCCGAACTCCCTGACCCGGCGGGACACCGCCGCCATGGTCAGCAGGCTGGCCATCGCGAACGCCGCGATGAGCACCACGATCGCGAGCCACTTGCCGAGGCTGCCGGCCAGGCTGGAGGCGCTGCTCAAGGATCCGGTGATCTGGCTGGCCAGGTCGCTGGAGGTGGTCACGGTCGCCTTGGGGAGCTGGGCCTGGATCGACTGCTGCACGGCCGCGATGTCGGCGGCGCTGGCCGCTGCCACGTAGATCGTGTTCACCTGGCCGGTCATCCCGGCCAGGCTCTGCGCCCGGCGCAGCGGGATGTACACGTCGGTGGCGGTGCCGCCCTGCGGCTCGGCCACGGTCCCGATCACGGTGAAGGTGGCCGAGCCGACCGTGATCTTCGAGCCGGCGGCCAGCTTGTGCTGCCGGGCGTAGTTCGCGTCGAGCAGCGCGACGTTGGAGTTGGCCTCGGCGGCGGTGAATGTCCGGCCCGACGCGATCTTGTCCGAGCTGAGCGGGCCGACCCGGCCTGCGCTCGTGTCCACGCCCAGGACGGCGAACGTGCTCGTCTTGATCGAGGTCGGGCCCCCGCCGCCACCCCCGCCAAAACCGCCACCGCCGCCGAAGCCGCCACCGCCGGTGTTCGTCGGAACCTTGCCGGAGATCGACAGGTCGGTAGCCGACAGCGCGCCGGCCGCCGCGGTGACGTTCTGTGTCTGCGCGATCTGGGTCACCGCCGAGGACTTCATCGTGCCCAGCGCGCCGGTCACCAGCACGTCGCGGCTGAACTTCTGGCCGGCCTTGGGCCTGGCCCCGGAGGTCGGCGCCTGGCCCCGGACCCGGAACCCGAACGGGCCGCCGGAGCCCTGGGACGGCGCCGTGGTGACCGTGATGTCGGTGCCGACCCCGTACAGCGAGTGCAGCACGGTGCTCTGTGCGTTCTTCACCCCCGCCGACGCAGCCGTCACGGTGATGACCAGGCCGATTCCCACGGCCAGGCCGAGTGCGATGAAGCACGCCTGCCGCTTCCGGCGGCGCAGTTCCCGCACCAGGTATGTCACGAACATCTGTCCTCCAGACAGCAGTGACCGGTTTCGTGCGGGCTTGCAGGCCCGCCGTATGCCAGCACATCGCCTCCGGCTGCGGCTGCCATTGAGGCTGCCTCCCGGTTTCCTTGTGTCAGGACGTGGGTTTCTATCGGATGCGCTGAACGATGGCTTGAGACGGCGTCAGCCGCCGCGCCGGGCTGGCTCGCGCGGGGTCGGCTCGCGCCCGCCTGGCTCGCGCCCGGCCGGATCGGGGAGGTCGCTGGCCCGCTCCGGCCGGCCACGCGGCTCCGGCGGTCCGCCATCCGCCGGAGCCGCCGCCAGTGGCAGCCGGGCGACGAAGGTGGCGCCGTGCCCTGGCTGGGTGTCGACATCGATCGTGCCGCCGTGCGCGGCGACCAGGGTGGCGGCGATGGACAGCCCGAGCCCGGTGCCGCCGCTGGCCCGGCTTCTGGCCCGGTCGGTGCGGTAGAACCGGTCGAACACCTGGGCGGCCTGGGCGGCGGACAGGCCGGGACCGGCGTCGGCGACGCTGGCCTCGCCGTTTCCGGAGCAGGCCGTCACGGTCACGGTGACCGGCGTGCCCGCGGGCGTGTGCTGCAGGGCATTGCCGATCAGGTTGTCGAGGACCTGGCGGAGCCGCCCGGCGTCGGCACGCACGATGACGGGCGCCGCCGCGAGCACGGTCAGCGGCCGGCCGGGCTGGATGGCGCGGGCACCGGCCGCCGCCTGCACCGCGATGCTGGACAGGTCCACCGGCTGCAGGTCCAGCGGGCGGTTCACGTCGAACTGGGCGAGGAGCAGCAGGTCATCGACCAGCCGGCCCATCCGGGCCGCCTCGGCCTGGATGCCGGTCATCAGCCGGGTCACCTCGGCGCGGTCCGCGGCCTCCCCCTGCTGCAGGTAGAACTCGGCCAGGCCCTTCACCGAGGTCAGCGGGGTGCGCAGTTCGTGGCTGGCGTCGGCGACGAACCGGCGCATCCGGTCCTCGGAGTCGCGGGCCTTGGCCTCGCCGTCCTCCCTGGCCCGGTAGGACGCTTCGATCCGGCCCAGCATCGCGTTCAGCGCGGCGGCGAGCCTGCCCACCTCGGTCCGCTCCTGAGGGTGGGGGATGCGGCGGGACAGTTCCCCGGCGGCGATCGCCGATGCGGTGTCCTCCATCCGCGACAGCGGGGCCAGGCTGGCCCGGATCAGCGGGAGCCCGATGCCTGCCAGCAGCACGATGGCCGCCACCCCGGCCACCGTGTCGGCGAGCTCAAGCTGGCCCACGGTGCTCTGCACGTCGTCGAGGCTGAACGCGGCGACGACGCGGCGCCCGCCGGGCACCGTCCGGACCAGCACCCGCCACGCATGCCCCGCGGAGCCCTTGGCGGCCGCGGTGAACGGGGTGGCGTCGCCGTGTAGTTGCGCGGTGGTCAGCGCGGGCGCGGGGATGCCCTGCATCGAACCGGGGGCCACGTGTACCTGCCCACCGGGGTCGACCGTCTCCACCAGGTAGTCGGTGGGCAGTTGCTGCGAGCCGGTGCGGTGCGGGCGCGGCGCGGGACGCGGGTGCGTCACCACCCGGCTGACGAACGAAGAGAACGTGCCCAGTTGCGCATCCACCCGGCCGTACAGGTAGTCGCGCAGCAATACCGTGCCGAGCAGCCCCATCAGCACCGAGGTGACCGCGACCAGTATCGCGGCCGCGGCCATCAGCCGCACCCGCAGCGACGCGCGTGCCAGCACCGCCCGCCGCAGCGGTGCCAGGCTTCTCACGGGGGCGGCACCCGGAGGACGTAGCCGATGCCGCGGATCGTATGGATCAGCCGGGGCTCGCCCCGGTCCAGCTTGCGCCGCAGGTAGCAGATGTAGGACTCGACGATGTTGCCGTCGCCGTCGAAGCTGTAGTCCCAGACGTGGTCGAGGATCTGGGCCCGGCTCAGTACCCGGCCCGCGTTGATCATCAGGTAGCGCAGCAGCTTGAACTCGTTCGGCGACAGGGCCACCTCGGTGCCCGCGCGCCACACCTGGTGGCTGTCCTCGTCGAGTTCGAGGTCGGCGACCACCAGCCGGGAGCCTGCCTCCGGCTCACCCCTGCTGCGCCGCAGCACTGCCCGGATCCGGGCCAGCACCTCGTCCAGGCTGAACGGCTTGGTGACGTAGTCGTCGCCGCCGAGGGTGAGGCCGGTGACCCGCTCGTGGACGCTGTCCCTGGCGGTCAGGAAGATCACCGGGACACGGGGGCCGCCCGCACGGATCCGGCGGATCACGTCGAAACCGTCGCAGTCGGGCATCATGACGTCGAGCAGGATGAGGTCCGGCTTGGCCGCCGCGGCCGCGCGCAGCGCCTCTGCGCCGCTGACCGCGGTCAGCACGTCGAATCCGGCGAACCGCAGCGTCCCGGCCAGCAACTCCAGGATCGTCGGCTCGTCGTCCACGACCAGCAGCCGAGCCTCGCTCTTGGCCGGGGCGTCCCGCATAGGCCAACCCTGGCCCGGCTACCTTGCGAATCCCTGACCGCCGGTTGTGAGATTCCTGGTGATCCCCCCAAAGCGGCGACTGACCGGTCAGGGGCTTGGCGGGGGCAGCACACCGCACAGCGCTGCCCCCGCCGCGGCGAGGTGACGCCGCAGCGCGGCCCGGCTCAGGCGCATGGCCGCAGCGGCCTGCTCATCGGTGAGATCCAGGTAGAACTTCAGCACGACCGCCTCCCGTTGGCCGGCCGACAGCGCGCGCAGAGCCAGCACCACTGCCGAGTTCTCGAATCGCAGGCTGTCTCGTTGGCTGCCCGCGCGGCCGGACAGGCCGACGACGGGCGTCCCCAGCCCGCCGCCGGCCTGCGTTCCTGCCCCGTCGCTGGCCTGCGTTCCTGCCCCGTCGCTGGCCTGCGTTCCTGCCCCGCCGCCGGCCGGCGTTCCCCTCCCGCCGCCGGCCGGCGTGCCCTTCCCGCCGTCGGCCCGGCGGCGATGTGCGGCCCGGCGCGACCGGGTCACCACCTGCCGTCGCAGGCAGCGGAGTGCGCCTTCGCCGGTCCGTAGGGTTTTCCACGGGCGGAGGTGAACGAACGAGTCCAGCACCACGGTTTCCGCCGTGCGGGTGTCGCCCGTCAGCAAGGCCGCCACCCGGAACAGCGTTTGGTAATACATGTGGTACAGGTCGGCCAGAGTCGCGCGGGCATCCTGCTCCGCGCCGCTCTCAGCCGCTCCCATCTGCCCCCTTATTGGCCGCGTGCGGTAGCCAGGTGCCGAGCGCGCCCAGAAGATATAGGAAGATACTACAAGATTGTACTGAACTAACAGGAATAATAATATATGAACTGGTATTTATTTAGGATTATGTACGAAGAGCTACGAAGTTGAGCGGCATTGTGACGGTCCTGGACGTTTTGGACTCTTCTGACCTCTTCCGGAAGGATGAGCCACATGGCTGGTGAGGACTGGAGACGGCTTGCCGACTACGTCGTCGCCCGCCGCGTTGAACTCCGCATGCGGGACCGGCGTGCCTTTGCCGAGGCCACCGGCGTGACCGAGAGGACGCTCGGGAAGCTTGAGAACGGCCAGCGAGTTTCCCCCAGCACACTCGGCGTGGTCGAGAATCTTCTCGGCTGGACCCCGGGTTCGTGCCGCAGGATTTTGGCGGGCGGGGAACCTAACGCCAGGTCGGCCGAACAGAGCCATTTTGAGTACGATGACCCGACGCTCCGGCATATCGCCAGCACACCGGGACTGCCCCCCGACGTTGTCCGAGGCCTCATCGCACTCGCCCGGACCTGGCGGCAGGGCGACGAAGGTACTGACGAACAGGCCCAGCGGCGAGCCTGACCGCCGACCGTACCGGTGACGGCCTGGCTGCGAATCCAACAAGTAGCGGCCGGCATATGGCGGACGGAGGGCGCGGTACTAAAGCGCCACGCGCAGGCACGTCCGGATGCCGAGCACCTTGATGCAGTCGCGGCCGCTGACCGTGGGTGCTGGGCTTGGCACTGGGGATGGCGAGACGCTTGGTGTCGGGGCGGGCGACGACGGTCCACTCGGCGCTGGTGTTGGCGCGGACGTCGGCCTTACGGCCACGGTGGCCAGCGGCCTCGGCGCTCCCTGCGGCGCGGCCGCCGACGTCCTCGCCGACGGATGGGCACGGGGATGTGTGCCCGGCTGGCTGGGGATGGCAACCGGAGAGCGGCTGACAGCAGGCGCAGGCGGCAGGGCCGAGCCGACCGAACCGTGCTGGTGCGGCGCCGCAGCGAAATACACCGCCGTCGAGGCGGCGGCCAGGACAGCCGAGGCGGTTCCCCAGGCCACCGAATGAGCTCGCAGTGCCGAGGCGGCTCTCCGCAGCCAGGTCATGCCAGAGGCCAGCACCAGCGCGACCGATGGCGCGGGCAGCAATGCACGCCATCCTGCCCGCCGCGAGGCGCGCAGCGCTATCCGCATCGCCGCCCGCTGCCGGTCGGGGGGCAACGCGTCCGACACGTACACGGTCAGTTCGTCGGCCGGGCCTCGCCTGGCGAGAGCATTCAGGCCGGCCGGCAAGCTGACATGGCTGACGCGGATCACGACGTCTCCCTGACCTGGCGAGTCAGCTCCCAGATGGCCGTCCACCACTCGCGGGGGTCTCCCTCGCCGCCGATGACCGCGATGACCTCGGCACCCCCGACGTCCAAGCGCACGGGGACATCGCGGCGGTGTAGCTCGCGTGCAGCGGCTAGCAGTGGCGGTGGCATCGGCGCAGACGGCACCGAATGGCGGGCCGTAGCGCCGGTGGCTGCGGCGATCATCTCGAAGAGCTCCAGCCGCCGCCGCAGCTCTGCCTGGTCAGCCTTGGCCTCTGCGAGCTCGCCCTCGAGCCGCCGGAGGCGGCGCTTCACCCACCACACGGCCTGCCCCCTCCCTAGCGCCCCGCTGGCCGGGCTCACCCGGCAGCGGCCTCGGCTGAACGTCCCCCATGGCACGGGTTCGACCGCGATAACCCTCATGGGGCGACGCTCCTAGGATGCCCGTGAATGTCCGGCGCGACCAGTCGCTCCGCGCGATCCATCGCGCCGCTCTAGGCCAGGCCTGACAGCGCTCGTGCCAGGGTTTCCAGGATGGCCCTCATCCCGGCATGATGCAGCTGTCAGCTAGCTATGGACTGGCTGATCTCCACCAGGTGGCCATCGGGATCTCGCAGAAAGCAGCGGATCTCCGCGCCCCAGTCGTGTGGCGGGGTAAGGAACACCGCTCCCCGCGACCGCAATGCTTCGTAAACTGCCTGGCAGTCAGTCACCCGCAGCGTCATGGCATGACTCACCTGGTTAGCGTCGCGGGGGGGTGCGAATACCACGGCAGGCTTATCGGCGGTCGGGCCGCCGCCGCTCACCAGCAGCAGCCAGGTGCCGGCGAACCGCAGCACCACACTGGTTCCGCCGTACTCGCGATACACCTCCGCGCCCAGCGTGTTCACCCAGAAGTCCCGCGAGCGCGCCGGGTCGGCGACCACCAGGATGTGCGTGACCGCTACATCGGCGCCCAGCGGGCCCGCGGCCGGTTGCTGCTCCATGTCAACCTCCTGGCCGTGCACGGAAGGTATCCAGCGGATCGCTTCTACCACGCTGATTGCCAGGAGATCACAAGGTTGACGGCACCGGCCGTTTCTGGTCGCTGGCGCCAACGACCACAAAAGAATGTGGTCGTTGGCGTGAGCGCCTACAAACGCTGCCGGGAGGTGGTCGTCCCGGTAATCACAGCCGCACCGCCCGGCCCATGAGTCCCGCCCAGGTGCCCTCCGCCAGTGCCAAGATCACAGGACTGGTGCCGGTGGGGCATGCGCTGCGGGCCGGCTCTACGGCTGACGGGGCTGCCTGGCGATAGATCCTCAAGTTTCTGATGGCCGGGGGAACCTGGGGCGGTGCCTAAGTAGTGGTGTTGGGCGAGCGGACGAGTTGTCCGGAGGTGTAGTGGACGCCGAGGCTGAAGGTTTCACGCAGTTCGTCGTGGCGCGTGAGCGTGCGCTGCAGCGGACGGCGGTGCTGCTGACCGGTGACTGGGCGCTGGCCGAGGATCTGGTCCAGACGGCGCTGGCGAAGACGTGGCCGCGGTGGGAACGGATCAGCGGGCGCGACGATCCCGAGCTTTATGTGCGCCGGGTGATGGTGAACACGTGGGCGACCTGGTGGCGGCGCCGGTGGCGCGGTGAACACGCGTCGGCGGCCGTGCCCGAGGGCTCGGCGCGCAGCGACGTCGCGGCGGAGGTGGCGGTGCGTATGGCGGTGCGGGATGCGTTGGGGTCATTGACCCGCCGCCAGCGGGCGGTGCTTGTGCTGCGGGTTGCCGATGATCTGTCCGAGGCGCAGGTGGCGCAGCTGCTGGGCTGCCCGCTTGGCACGGTCAAAAGCGCGATGTCGCGGGCCCTGGCCAAATTGCGCGAAGATCCGCAGCTGGCGGAGTTGATGGAGCGAAAGGTCCGGTGAGGGCGATGGACATGGACGAGGTGGAACCGGAACTGCGGGAGCTTCTGCGGGCCGCTTTCGGGGAACCGCCGCACCAGGTGACGGTGGCCGCGGTGCGCCGCCGGGTGGCCCGGCGGCGTGCGGTCGAGGCCATGGCCGGGGCCGCGGCCGTGGCCGCGGTGATCTCCATCGCGGTCCCAGCGCTGGGCGGGGTTTTCGGCAGCCACGGCCCTGGGGCGAGCCGGGCTCATCGGGCCATCGCCTACGTGGCCAACGCCGGGTCGGGCACGGTGACCCCGATCCGCACCGCCACCAACACGCCCCTGCCACCCATCAAAGTGGGCCGCGGCCCTGATTTCATCGCGATCACCCCGGACGGGAAGAGCGCCTACGTGGCCAATGGCAATTACCAACGGGGCACGGTGACCCCGATCCGGACCGCCACCAACACTGCCCTGCCACCGGTCAAGACCGGCCGAACCCCCGTCGCTATCGCGATCACCCCGGACGGGAAGACCGCCTACGTGGCCAACTTCGATTCTGGCACCGTGACCCCGATCCGGACCGCCACCAACACCGCCCTGCCACCGATCAAACCGGCCTCCATCCCATCGCTATCGCGATCACCCCGGACGGGAAGACCGCCTACGTGGCCAACAACGGCTCAGGCACCGTGACCCCGATCCGCACCGCCACCAACACCGCCCTGCCAGCCGATCAAGGACGAGCCCACACCCTGATGCCATCGCGATCACCCCCGACGGGAAGACCGTCTACTCGCCAATGACGACCATTCGGGCACGGTGACGCCGATCCGGACCGCCACCAACACCGCCCTGCCACCGATCAAGACCGGCAGTGACACCTGCTGCGATCGCGATCACCCCGGACGGGAAGACCGCCTACGTCGCCAACCTCGGCTCTGGTACGGTGACGCCGATCCGGACCGCCACCAACACCGCCCTGGCCAGCCGATCAAAGCCGGGCACGGCATTGCTGAGATCGCGATCACCCCGGACGGGAAGACCGCCTACGTGGCCAACCCTGGCTCGGCACGGTGACGCCGATCCGGACCGCCACCAACACCGCCCTGCCAGCCGATCAAGGTCCGCAGGCAACCCTGGCGCCATCGCGATCACCCCGGACGGGAAGACCGCCTACGTCGCCAACTTCATTCGGGCACGGTGACCCCGATCCGCACCGCCACCAACACCGCCCTGCCACCGATCAAAACCGGCTACTCCCCCAGCGCCATCGCCATCACCCCCTAGGTAGCTGGTGTTAATCGGCGGTCTTGTGCGATCGGGGTCGCGCAGTACGCGCCGTCATGTGTCACCAGGAGCATTGGGGATCGCTGCCCGGCGGCCTTGGCTCAGGCCTGTCGCAGGTCTGAGCTGGCCGCTGGAGGGCTGTGACCGGGTCAGCGGCGCTTCGCTGGGGGCTGGCCGTAACGGCTGTGAGCCGCTGCTGGCCGCCCAGGCGCCGTTGCGGCAGCCGACCCCGAGCACGGCGAGGCGGGCCAGGTTGACTGCGGCGGCGAGCAGGGCGAAGTCGGCGGCGGCCGTGGCCAGTCCGCGGACACGGGCGCGGCGGCCGCCGTGGCGGCGGCGCATCAGGTGGCTGATCTTGCGTTCGACCTTGGGCCGGGTGGCCCGGTAGTCAGCCTTCCAGGCTGGGTCTGTCTGGCGTGCGGGCGGCGGCCAGCTGGGCCTCGTGCGGGCCGATGGTGATCGTGCGGCCTTCTTGGGCGCTGGTGCACTGGGCGGCCAGCGGGCAGGTCCGGCAGGCCGCGGCGAACCTGGCCGTCCCCGCATGGCGCCCGGAGGCGGGCCGGATGGGCACGGTGACCCCGGCCGGGCAGGTGACCGTCTTGCCGTCCAGGTCGATGGTGAAGCGGTCCTTGGGGAAGCAGCCTTTCACCGCGGCCGGCGGCTGGCATTTGATGCCGTTATAGATGCCCGCGCCGTCCAGCCGTTCGAGGAGCTCGCCGGAGCCGTAGGCGGCATCGCCGTAGACCGCCGGCTGGCCCTCGCCCGCTGCAGCGGCCGCGGCCTGATGGCTGGCCCCGCCCGCGGCGCTGTCCTGATCACCGGGGAGCAGGTCAGCGAGCAGGCGCTCAGCGACCTCGGCGTCCCCGCTGTTTCCCGGCGTGGCCTCCGCGGCGGTGATGATCTCCGAGTCGGGGTCGATCGCGATGTGCCCCTTGTAGCCGTCGAACCCGCGGGCGGAGGTCTTATGCCCGTGCCGCGCGTCAGGGTCGACGGTGGAGATGACCCGGTCCGGGGCGACCCGCCGGGCGATCCGGAACACCCCGGCCGCGTCCTGCTCCAGGTCCTGGCCGGTCACGGTGGCCAGCAGCGCCGCCGCCTGCGCCAGCCCGGGCTCCAGCTCCTGCCCGTCCAGCGCCGCCAGCAGCGCACGGGCGTCGCGGGCCAGCGCATCGACCAGCTCCTCGCGGGCCGCCGGGTCGTCATAGTCACAGGCCGGCTTGCCCGCGGCGGCGTAGTCATCATCGCGGCTGAGCAAGCCGCCGCAGCTCCCCGGCCAGGCCGCTGTCGCACGCCTTCAGCAGCCCGCGGATCGCCGAGCGGACCAGCGTGACCGTGTCCATCGTGGCCACCGCGTCATACAGCGGCGTGGAATCCAGCACCCGCCGCCGGCCCACCAGCCCGGCCGCCCTCGCGGCATCCAAGGCCACCTCGAAGATCCGGTCCGGCTTCGCGGACCGGGCCAGCCGGGCCCGCATATCCACCAGCACCGTGTGCACGAACCCCGGGTAATCGAAGTCCAGCCCCCCGGCCGCGTACTTCCACCGCGCGTCGAACGTGAACCGGTCCACCGCCTCCCGGTCGCGGCAGCCCTCGATCCGCTGCAGCACCATCACCACCGCCACGATCAGCGGCGGCACCGACCGGCGCCCGACATCGTCAAACAGGTCGGCGAACATCTCATCCGGGAACAAGATGAAGCACTCCCGGTGCAAGATCCCGTAGATCGAGCCCGGCGCGACCCGGCCCTCGCAGAACGCCGCCGTGCCGCGGAACAGATCAGCCTGCCTCGGCGCCAGACCAGCGTCATCAGCCACCCCGCGGAAGAAGTCCTGCCACTACGGCAATTCTCCCGAACGATCAACAAACCAGTCCGACGCCACGCGCGAAAAACACCAGCCACCTAGGACGCCTCTGAACAACGTGGTTCGCTGAGCGGCTGGGTATGGGTCTTTGCCCGGGCTGGCTTGCTGGTGAGTTCTGGCTTGCGTGGTGCGGTGATCGCTGGGCAGGCTGCCTGGGCGCTTGTGGAGTCTTTTGGATGGCCGGTCTTGCCGTGACCGGCAGGCGTCAGGCCAGCGCCCAGGCCCCGTCGCGGCGGGTCAGGCCGGCGTTGACCAGGGAGCGCGGGTTGATGGCCGCGCACCGGCGGTGCAGCCAGGCGTTATTTTTGGCGCTGCCGAGGTAGCGCAGCCGGATCCGGTGCCCGCTGCTGGTGGCGGTCCAGGCGATGATCCGCTCGATCACCGCGCGGGTCGGGCAGGCCTGCTGGAACTGCGATGTGCGGGCCTGGGCGCGGGCGGCGCGCAGCAGGCCCTCGTGCGGGTGAATATCCAGGCACCGGCCGTCTTTGGCGGTGGTGCATTGTGCCCGCAGCGGGCAGTCCGCGCATACAGCGCCGAAGGTGACATACCGTTTGGCGCTGTATCAGCCGCGTGTGCCCGGCTGGGCAGGTCACTGTGCCATCGTGCTCGCTGATGACGAAGTCGTCACGGGTGAACCCGCCGGGCACGGCTGGGCGCACCGGGATGGGCTTGATCACGGTGTCGTGCCCGGCCGGTTGGTAGTCCGCGCGGGCCTGGCCGGTGCCATAGTGCGAGTCACCGTAGATCTCCAGGCTCTCGCCGTTTTGCCCGTCACCGGCCGCCTCGCCGTCACGGCCGCGGAACCGGTCCTGGGTGACCATCTTGACGCCGTTGCCCGCGTCGCTGCTGCCTTCCCCGGCGGCCATCGTCATCTCGCAGCCGGTGACCAGCCCGGTTTCCGGCTCGGCGGCCACGTGCGCGCGGAACCCGCCGCGGCGCACCGACTTGCTCTTACGGGTATGCCGGGCCTGGGTGCCCACCGTGGAGATCACCCGGTCGCTGGCGACCTTACCGGCGATGCGCCAGCGCCCGTCGGTGCCGCCGGAGTCTTCCGCGGGCTCGACGTCCTGCCCGGCCACCAGGGCCAGCAGCCCCGCGCATCGGCTGCCTGCTCATCCCGCTGCGGCGCATCCTCACCGGTGAGCTGCGCCAGCAGCCCCAGCGCATCATTCACCAGGTCGCTGACCAGGGCCCGTTTCGCATCCGGGTCATCCCAGTCGATGCCAGGCTTGCCCGGCCGGGAGTAACCCAGCTGGCACACCGCCGCGATGACCTCACTCGCGCCCGGCACCACCCGGGCCACCTTGCGGATCGCCGCCGTCAGCTGAGTCACAGTGTCCTGCGTGGCGACCGCGTCATCGAGCACTGTCAAGTCGATAACCCGCTTCCGCCGGCCCCGCAGCACACCCGTCTGCGCGATCACCTCGGCGGCCGCATCGAAGACCCGGCCCGGCCGGTCCGACTTCGCGATCCGCTTGCGCCAGTACACCAGCGCCGGCGGGTCGAAGCTCATCTGCGTCAGCGACCGCCCGCAGGCCACTTTCCACCCGATGTCATACCGCACCGCGTCCGCCGCCTGCCCCTCGGACAGGTCAAACAACGCCTGCAACACCAGCACCGACCCGGCCAGGTCCGCCGGCCGCGACGGCAGGCCCGTCCGCGACGGGAACAAATCCGCGGCGAACGAGTCCCGGGAACAACTCCCGCCGGTGCTCCGCCAAGAACGCGAACACGCTTCCCGCCGGGAGCCCGGGTACCAGCCACCTCACCCGCGTCCAGCAACCCCCGGTCCGGCCGCGATCTCCCCTTGCATAAGAAGATCATCCCAGGACATCGAACACACTGCGGCAGAAACACCAGCCAGGGCGGTCACGAGTTATTCAGAGCCGTCCTAGCGGCGCCCGGTACAGCGGTAGTCAAGATCATGGGAATTGGTCGTGAGGGGGGTGGCGTAATAAATCCCAAAACGCCGACCCCGCCGACCAGGCTCCCCGCCTCGCCATTGAGTGGACCGCCTACCTGTGACCGCCTCAAGCCAGCCCTCCACTCAGGCTAGCGCCAAGGAGGACGCCGGCACAAGCCGCCGGTCGTGCGCGCTACCGCGCCTGGTCACCTATCCCGACTCGCTTGCTGAGCCCAGGGACCGTGCTAGCCGTACCTCTGATTCGGGTATCCACACGGTGGTTCTCCTGCTCACGCCCGGCGAGCATTGAGATGCAGGTGGCCGGAGTGGCAGGCACCGCAGGTTACAGGAGGCATTCCGATGTACGCACCGACTGACAACTTTCCTTCCTCGCGATCGGTCATGATGAGATTTCTGGTCAGGTCACGGGAATACCGCCACCCCCATGTGTGGGTGCGTGTGCGTGTTGCCTGTGGCGTCTTCAACCTCGGCCTCGGCGTCCTTCTGCTCGCTTCCGGCCACTGGCTGGGCCCGCTAGCCTCGTTGGGAGTGCTGCCGCTAGCGGGGGCGGCGCTGATCTTCTGGACCGCCCGCCGCCTGCAGACCAGTGTCCAGAGCTAGCTCGGCAGCGTCTCCCAGAGCGGGATCGATCGAACCCGATGCACGAGCGTCAGCCCGGTAATTGATAGTGGTGTAGCTCTGCTGAGAGAGAGAGGGGTGGTGTCTTCACGTTTGGTGGAGTTATTAAAAGGAATAGAGGGTATGGCGAGCATTGAGATGCAGGTGGCCGGAGTGGCCGAGGCACCGCAGGTTACAGGAGGCATCCGGATGCACGCACCGGTGACGACACCGCCCCGGAACCCTTGGTCATGAGAGTTCTGTTGCGGCCCTCCGCCTATCGCCACCCCAAGGCCTGGGGCAGCGCGTGCCTGGCCGCTGGGCTCTGGCTGGTCATCCTTGGCACCATCCTGTGTTCTTACGGCTTCTGGTGGGGTGCGGGGCTGATAGCGGTGGCAGGGCTGGAGGTTTGGATCGCCTACCGGCTGCTCGTCGCTCCGTTGCCGCTTCGGGTTCGTGAGCTGGAGCGGTCCCGGGCTCGCGCGGTGGACGACTCGGCCGCCAGGCTGCGCCAGATCGAGCGGGACCTGCACGACGGGGCGCAGGCCCAGATGGTCGCGGTCGCGATGAAGCTGGGACTGGCCAGGGAGAAGCTCGCCGGCATGACCGGCGGGACCGGGCAGGCCGACCTGGAGCGGGTCCTTGAGCTGGTCGTCGCCGCCCACCACGGGGCGAAGGAGGCCATCACCGAGCTGCGCGATCTGGCCCGAGGCATCCACCCGCCGGTCCTGGACCAGGGCCTGGGCACCGCCCTCACCAGCCTCGCCGCGGACCACGACGTGCCCGTCGAACTGGTCATCGACCTGCCCGAGCGCCCGTCGGCCGCGATCGAGACCATCGCTTACTTCTGTGCGGCCGAATTGCTCACCAACGTCGCCAAACACAGCGGCGCCCGGCATGCCACGCTGAACGTGGCGCACGTGCCCGGGCTGCTCCGGCTACAGGTCAGCGACGATGGCTCCGGCGGCGCCCGCATCGAGGCCAGGGGTGGCCTGGCCGGGCTCGCCGAGCGGATCCGGACCGTCGATGGCAGGCTGCAGGTCAGCAGCCCGCCCCACGGTCCCACCGTGGTCACCGTCGAACTGCCGTCGCACGCTTGATCGAACCGGAGTCCCGATGCGCATCGTGATCGCCGAAGATTCGGCCGTAGTACGGGCGGGCCTGACCGAGATCCTGGCCGACCGTGGCCACGTCGTGGTCGCTGCCGTCGGCAACGCCGGGGACCTGCTCGCTGCGGTGGGCGAGCACAAGCCGGACGTCACCGTGGTGGACGTGCGGATGCCGCCCGATTACACCGATGAGGGCCTGCGCGCCGCGATCGCCATCCGCCGCGACCACCCCAAGACCGGAGTACTGGTGTTCTCTCAGTACATCGAGACCAGGTACGCGGCCGACCTGCTCGGCGCGGCGTCCGGTGGTGGTGCCGCAGGCGTCGGGTACCTGCTCAAGGACCGGGTCGCCGACGTCGGCGAGTTCGTCGAAGCGCTGAGCCGGGTGGCGGCCGGCGGCACCGCACTCGACCCGGAGGTCGTGACGCAACTGCTCGGCGCCAGCCGCCGGACCGACGGGCTCGCCTCGCTCACCGCCAGGGAGCGCGACGTGCTCGCCCTGATGGCCGAAGGCCGGTCCAACGGCGCCATCGCCGCGACTCTCGTGATCTCGGAGCGGGCCGTCGAGAAGCACGTTGGGAACATCTTCAGCAAGCTCGGCCTGCCGCCGTCGGACGCCGACCACCGCCGGGTGCTGGCCGTGCTGCGCTACCTGGGGTCCTGACCGGCGACACCCCCGATACCAATCGCAAGAAAGCGCGCTCGTCCTCGCTCGCCTTCGCACCCCGACGCCCTCAGGCACGGTTGCCAGGCCCGAGATCCTCACCAGGAAGCGGCCGCCCGCCGCAGACCCCGCCCGGGCGTCCGCCGTCCCTCCAGGTCCGGCGACGTCAGGGCAAGCTCAGTGGCCTCTGCCACATAGCCGTGTGGCCTGACGCTCAAGGCCACAGGAGACATCCGATGATCAGTTCCTGAAACTCGATTGGCTGGCGAGGACCCCGTTGGAGTACAAGCGCGCGCACGTCATCGCCCGCCTGCAATTCGCTGCAGGCGCATCATCTTGCTCATCATCGCCGCGATTGTTTATGGTCGGCTCCAGGCAGCGGCAGTTGGTGGCGAGCGTTGCTGGTGTTCGTGGCGGCAGGCGCCTTCTCCAGGGGCCTACCGCATGCCGCGAGCGGTCGAGGAAGAACAGGCCGGCGAGACGCTAAGGAACCTCCCGCACACCATGGGCGCCCGGCCCGCCTTGGCGGCCCGCCTCCCCGCTGGGCCATCCGCGCCGCCCCCGTCCCTGCCAGCGGCACCCAGTTATGTAAAACAAGACAACCGCAAAAGATGCGCTCTCGCGAGCGCGCAGTTGTCCCTACCACACACCTCCTCCGCAGGCAGGCGGGACAACGCGCGCGGCCCCTCAGTACGCTGCAGCAGGATGTTGCGCGTTGTGCTGAGGCAAATTCGGCCTCCCACATAGCGTGGGCAGCAGTCTTGCAGTCCGCCGGATCGAAGGTCAACCAGATGTCGTCTCTCGTGCCAGCGCGCGCTCGGGTCTGCGCGGCATCTGTGGCGGTGGGTCTGGGGGCGCTGGTGCTGACAGCCTGTGCGTCCGCGGCCCCTGCCGGGGCGTCGCGGGACGTTGAACGTGGGTGCCGTGTGTGTTGCGCGGCGGCGACCGCGCCACGCGTGTACCCGCTGGTGGTGGGGAAGCTGGTAGGCGGCGGGCAGCTGAGCTTGCGGCTGCGGATCACGGTCATGTGGTGGTTCTCAACTTTTGGGCGTCGTGGTGCACGGTTTTACCGGCAGGAGTCCCCGGTCTTGTCGGCGGCAGCGCGCCGGCTTCAGGGTTCGGCTGTGCGGTTCGTCGGCGTGGACGTGGGGGACGGTACTGCGTCCGCCGAGGCGTTCATGCGAAGTTTGCGGCGGCATCTGCCACCTGTGTCGATCCGGGTGACGCGATACCGCTGCGCTTCAGCAGGCTTGTTCCTGTTTCGGCGCTGCCCTACACGCTTGTGATTTCGCCTGAGGGGCGTGATCAGGGGGCGGGTGGATTGGTGTGGTGTAAAGCTCCCGGGGCCTGGTAGCGAGACCGATTGAGGTAGCTGGCGCGCGGTCTAAGTGACAACGGCTGGCGGGCAGACGCAGAGGGTCCGTGCCTGGCCCCCCTGGCACTCCGGCCGCCCTGAAGGGCCCGAGCGTACAGCCTGCGCCAGTCGTCGCGTGGCCCGGTTGTAGTGCCCGGGCTGGCGGCCGAGCTAGCCTGTCAGCAGCGGTGCCGCCGAGCCGGTCTCACAGGTTCGCGGTCCACTCCATCGCCAAGCGTCGGCCGTGGTCAGAGACGGCCGGGTTGGCCCATTCTTCACGACACACTCTTACGTCACTGCTGCCACAATCATCGATGCCGGTCCGGCTAACCTCGTGGTTCGCATAGTGCATGGTTGTGGCGATCATGTCATCCCGGGTGTTGTGACGAATGGGCCAAATGATCGGCGGCGGTCGAGGCCCGCGGGGCTTGTCTCGATCAGCGGGTCCCAGTTTGGTATCGCCAGGCCCCGCTCCTACCGCGGTTGCGCACCCACTGGCCCGCCGACCGGCACCGTCCGGCTCCCTATTGTGCCGGTGGCGTTGGACTGCTCGCACGTGTGGCCTGACCGGCTGGCATGCCGTCCGGTTTCACGTATGCGGTTGGGATGGGGTGAATCCGTGGGGCCATTTCGTGGTGTGATCGGCGATCGCCCCGGCGAGGTGGGTGTCCTGCAGTTTCGCGTTGGACAGGTCCGCTCCGCGGAGTGTTGCCCCGTCCAGGAGAGCGCCGGTGAGGTCGGCTTCCCGAAGGTTGGCGTTGGACAGGTTGGCGTTGCGAAGGGTGGCCTCCACAAAGGCCGCGCTGGCCAGGTTCGCCCCGATGAGGCCGGCGTCGTCGAGGTTGGCGTGCGCGAAGCACACCTTGGGGAGGTTGAGACCTGCTACAGAGATTGAATGGTTGGGGTCTGTCTGCTTGATCACTTACGGCGTGGCTGCGTGATCGCGCTGGGTGATGGGTCTACGCCGGGATCATGAGGTATCCAGATGGTGGTGGCCTGACCGCTGTGGGGCGGGCCAGGCGTGAGCGGGTGCGGCTGCAGGCCGCGCAGCTGTTTGAGCAGGATGTCAGCCCGGTGCAGGTCGCGCACGGGCTGCGGGTGAGCACCAAGTCGGCGTATCAGTGGCGGCGGCGTTGGCGCGCGGCGGTGAGGCCGCGCTGGCCTCCAAAGGCCCTGGTGGGGCGGTGTGCCGGCTGAGCGCGAGGGCAGCTGGCGCGGCTGCGCGCGGCGCTGGACGGGCGGCCCGGCCGCGTGGGGCTGGGGCGAGGACCAGCGGTGGACGCTGGCGCGGGTCACCACGCTGATCGCCCGGCTGTTCCATGTCCGCTACACGCTGCGCGGCACCTCGTACCTGCTGCACCGCCTCGGGCTATGCCCCGCAGGTGCCGGTCGCACCGGGCCGCCGAGCGGGATGAGGAGGCGATCGCCGCGTGGAAGGCCACGACCTGGGCCAAGGCTTCGAGGCTAGCGGCGGCGACCGGGGCGTGGATCTGCTTCGAGGACGAGGCCGGGCAGAACCTGCGCCCGCCCAAGGCCCGGACCTGGGCCCGCCGCGGCCACACGCCGGTGGTCACAGGTGTCCGGCAAAGGCTCGGGCCGGGTCTCGGTCGCCGGGCTGGTCTGCCTACAAGCCCGGCGCGCGCAGTCGCCTGTTCTACCGGGTCCGCGTCCACCGCGGCCGCAAAGGCGAGCGCCGCTCACATGTCCGAAGCCGATTACGCCGGCCTGGTCACCGCCGCGCACCACCAGCTGCACGCGCCCCTGATCCTGATCTGGGATAACCTGAACACCCACGTCAGCGCCGCGATGCGCGGGTTCACCGAGGCTCACCCGGACTGGCTGACCGAGGTCCGGCTGCCCGCTTACGCCCCCGACCTCAACGCCGTCGAAGGCGCTTGGGCGAACATGAAGAACGGCCTGGGCAACCTCGCCGTCAGCGACGTGGACCAGCTCACCGCGATCATCAAGAACCGGCTCAAAAGCATCCAGTACCGGCCCGCCCTCATCGACGGCTTCCTCGCCCAGACCGGGCTCACCCTCGAACCCGAACCGCCTAGAGTGAGGCTTCACGCCACTGAGCTGGCGCAGCTGCGCGGGCAGCACCACAAGGATCAACTACGCCGGCGCAGCTGGTCTCCGCGTCGCTGTCCAGCCAGGCATCCAGCGCCCGCACCAGCGTGCTGGGCCACTCGAGCGATCAAGTGCCGTCGGCGAAGAACAGGCAGTCGTAAGCACGCTGGACGCAGTACCTCGACCACAGCGCAGCCTCTGGCTCGATCATTGCCTTGATGGCATAGACAAGGCAGGCGAGCACGTCCACAGCGAAGACGGCATCACTGTGTGGTTCTTCGCGGGCCGCCATTACCGGCATGCCTCGGCCTCAGCGAGAAGCTGCCGGAGCGCGACCAGGCTCACCGACTCGATCGCCGATCGGGCATCAACCAAGAGCAGCGCGACATCCGCCGGAGCGACCACCGCTCGGCCAGCGCGGCCAGCGGACGTAGGCCTGAGCGATGGCCAGCGACACAGCTGCATGCTCGCCTCTTGGCAGACGCCCAGGCGCACCTGCACCCGCCGCAGGTCAGTGATGTCACGATGTATTGTGGCAGGATGAGTGCAGCAGCAACTTTCGGCAGATGATCAAGAATGAGAGATTTAAGCATAGACAGCGAGATAGTTGAGTTGTAGGTCCGCACCGCGGAGATCGACTCGTTCCAGTTCCGACTCGGCGTCACCGACGATCATTGCCCGGCGGCCCAGGACAGTGATGGCGGCCCCGACGTCGTCGGGGAGGCCGCCCTGGAGCCGTGCCCGCTCTGCCAGTACCTCGGAGTCCGGCTTAATGGGCGGCCAGGGCGCGCGCTGGCGGACAAAAGCGGTGAGCAGCGCATGGGCGTGCCCGCGATAGCGTGCGTCGAGTTCGGACAGTTGTTCCAGCGCGTACACGCCGCCGTGCCGAACCGACACCTGGTCGCTGGCGAGCTGATCAATAGCCTTGGTGAACAGATCGATGCTGCGCCCCTCGCTGCCGGCCCGTACCTGACGCAATGTCACCACCGCGCCGAAAGCCACCCCGCCGAGCGCGAGGAGGCCACCCAATCCCTGCAGCAAGGTGGAACGGACATCGTTCTCCGCGCTCAGCCGTTCTGCCGCAGTCAGACCTGCGTCCGGTCCTGCGAGCCACGCAGGACCGAAGACGACGCACACTGACAGCACGCCACCCAGAACCACGCAGGCGAGAAAAATCGCGGTCTCTGCCGTGGTGGGCCGCCAAGCACGCATCAGACCCCCCTTGGCTGAACCAACGTCTGACCCCCTTTCCCACCGCCCGACGGCAGTTCCTGGGTTGCCCCGCTTTGACGGATGGGGGTGATAACCCGGTCAGGCTACCTTTTTGATCTTGTTGTGTTCCTCGTATTCGGCGGGGCTGCGGTAGCCGAGGGTGCTGGGCAGCGGGGCCATTGTGCCAGGCGATGTACTCCACCGCGCACTGCGCCGGTTGAGTTGCCAGGGGCAAGACTGGCCGAAGGCCACCCCGCAGGGGCGTGGTCTTGACGCTGGCGGCGGCCGGCCGGGCGGACTTGCTGCCCACCGGCGCGATCGCCACCCTGACACCGACCGGGGGTTCGCGTTCGCCCACTCCCACTGTGCCCAGATGTGGACTCGTGACAGGGCATTCCGAAATGACCATGCGGACGTAGCCGAGCCTGAGGCGAGCCTGGGGCTGGCCCTGCGGGGCTGATGGGGAGGGCTCCCCACAACCGCGTGCGGGCAGGGCCGTCACAAGGGGTGCATCGTCCCTAAAGCATTGCAGTCCCAGGAGGACACCATGTACTTCCGCACCCGCACCCTCTCCCCGAAGCGCCTCATCGGCGTGGCCGTGCTGGCAGGCACGGCGGCGCTGGCCCTGGTCCCCGTGGCCGCTTTTGCCGCGACCTCGGCGGCCGCCGCGCGGCCGGCGGCAACCCCGGCCTGCCAGACGTCCGGGCTGGACATCTGGGCCTACCCGAATTACGGCGGTGGCTACACCGGCGGCTACGACTACACCGTCTACCTCACCAACCTGTCCGGCCACACCTGCACCCTGGCCGGTCACGCCGGGATCTCCGCGGTCAGCCTCAGTGGCGCGCAGATCGGCAGCCCCGCGGGATGGACCGGTCCAGCGCCGACCCAGGTGAAGCTCGCCAACGGCGCCACCGCGACCGTGAGCCTGAACATCGCCGACCCAGGAAACTTCGGCACCCAGTGCTTCCTGCCCGGGACGATCGGGCCGGGCCACCGGGGTGTGCTGCCCATCGCGGCCGGGCTGCGGGTCTACCCGCCGGGCCAGTTCACCTCCAAGGTTGCTCCCGTCGCCTTCGACGCCTGCCACCGCACCGGGGTCATCTGGATGCACGCAGGCCCCGTGCAGGTGAACCACTGACAGCCGCACCGACGAGGCTCCCTGGCCGGCCCGGCCAGGGAGCCCGTTCATCTGCCGTCCCCGACGTTGTTGCTCTTGATCTTGCCGGCGTCCCATACTGGCAGGCCCGGCGCGTAGGTGTGCACCGCATCGGACAGCTCACCAAGCCGGACCTTCTCGTCGTGCAGATCCACCGTCACACCACACCGGTCCGGGCTGGACAGACACCGCGCACCCGCACCGGGCTGGAGGTCCCCGCCGCTTGGCACGACGGCCATCTGCGCAAGCCACTTCCCTGAGTCCCCATCGTCGCCGTCCTGCCAGGTGCGGAACACGACCAGTCCCGCAACCTCGGGCCACGGGATGCACCGGGGTGGTTCTGCCAGGTAGATGCCTGCGTCACCGACCGCCATCAGGACCTGGCCCACGACAGCGGCGCGGTCCCGCAGCACGAAAACGCCGCCCGCCGCCATCCCGAGCCCGAACACCAGGAAATCCCACACGCCCCACACGGGGGTATACCCGGTCGCCACGCTGACGGTGGCCACCGCCAGCAACGCAGCCGAGACGGCGAACAGGAAGATGGCGGTCCAGAACCCGAACCGGTCGCGCCGGCGCAGCGCGTATTGGATGGTCCCCGGGTCATCCGGTTCGCGAATGCCCGATCTCCCCACAACGATGCAACGTGCCCGCGCCTACAGCGGTTCGACGCAGCCCAGCACGCGCCCTGATCGGCTGGCGGCCCCCGACCGGTTCACCCGGCCGCCCAGGGATCCGGCGGCGAGGGGCGCCACCGTGACCACCGGTGCGTGAGCGCAGTTCGTGCTGATGGTGATCGCGTCCATGGCGATGCTTTTGACGCCCCAGCCTGGACGCTCGCCGCCGGCGTCTCGTTCCCGGTGTGCCATCACAGGCTGGTGAGCCACTCAGATGATCAGGCTTCGGCCCTGCTCATCGGGGTGGGGCCGTACCCGTAATTGCCGCAACGCCCGCGCCGGCTCCGTCTGGCCGCCACATCCGCCCCTGAGACCCAGTGGCCTAGGCGATGATCCCGATGTTGATGATGTACACCGTCGCCGCTTGAGCGTCTACTTCGTAGAGGATCCGGATGTCGCCCGCGTGTAGCCGGTACACGCCTGTGGCGCCCCAGGCGACCGCACTCTCCGGATATGGCTGATCGGCCAGCGCGCTGATGGCCCGGCGCGTCCGTGTGAACAGATCCTTGTCCTCGCCGCGGATACGGCGAGGTTGCGTAAGACCGTCTCCCGAACGATGACGGTCAGGCTCACGAGAGGCCTTCCGCGTCGATCCGGTCGAGTGCGGTATCCAGTTCCTCAAGGCTGGTCCCGCCGCGCCCGGCGGCCTTGTCCGCCAGGTGCGCCGCAAGCGCCGCGCGATCTTCAAGGTCGGCGAGGTCATCGACGTTGATCAGCGCAGCGACCGGCTTGCCGTGCTCACTGATCGTCACCGGGCGGTGGCTGCGCCGCGCCTCGGCGACGAGTTCCGCCAGGTTCGCCTGAGCCGCGGTCAGCGGATAGTTCATGGCTTGGACCGTAACACCGGGCAGTGACACTCGCGGGCATGTGCCTGCCACGTCCGCCCGGCAATAACGGAAATCCGGCGCCATGATCATGGCGGAGTGTCATATGGGCATTGCGCACCAAATCCGAAACGCCATGTTCACGCTGGTAGATCGCGGGAGCCAGCCATGATCATGGGACTACTGCACCTGGGGGGTGGCATAACAAATCCCCCGACCCGGCCGGCCAAGCCTCCCGCCTGGTCATCGAGTGGGCCGCGGACCTGTGACGGCCTCAGCCCCACGGCTGGGGTGGCTCAGTTTGAGTGGCAAGGCCTGGGCAGTGGCAAGCACCCGTCTGCCGGCGGATTTGAGCCATTTCGCTGCGCCAGGCTACGACACGCGCTCGTTGAGCCAGTCCAGCGCGGTCTGGGCAACCTCGCGCCAGCCGTGATCGATGGTCAGCGAGTGGCCCCGGTCGGGGAACTCGCGCAGGTCGGTGACTGCGGGCGACTTGTGGTAAAGCCGGCGGGTCGCGTGGCTGATGGCCGCTGGGACGGTGTGGTCGCGGCCGCCGGCGGTGATCAGTAGCGGTCCGCGGGTCTTGTTGCTGGTATTGACCTTGGCGGGCGAGCGCGGGGTGAGGTTCGCCATCGCGGCCTCGAACAGCGGCCGCCCCGGTGAGGGGATGGCCCAGCGCTGGTAGAGCTCGGCGGACTCCTGCTCAGCCAGGGCGTTGCCGAAGCCGTAGCGGAATTGCTCCGCGGTGAGCGAGACCGCCTCGTTCCTGTTCGCTGGCCGGCGCAGCGCGATCGAGGCCACCCGCAGCGCAGAGGGCGGCAAGAAGATCACGCCCTTGATCGGCGCCGGGTCGATCGCCACCGCAGCGGCGGCGAGGTCTTGCCCCAGCAGCCGCTGCGCGATCAGCCCGCCAAAGGAGTGGCCGATCACCACCGGCCGCCCATCAAGCCCCGCGATCACCTGCGCGTAGTGCTCGACGATACCGTCGATGCCTTTCCCGGCTGCCAGCCCGGGATTGTTGCGGGCTTCCTCGACCGTGTCCGGGATGCCCGGCCAGCCCGGCGTCAGCGGCTCATAGCCGGACTTGCGGAACAGGTCCGCCCACGAGCCCCACGAGCTCGCATGCAGCCACAGACCATGCACGAAAACAACCGGGCCGCCTGCCATTTTTTGCGCCCTCTCATCCGCGTCGCTGGCACCCAGGCCAGCGACCGCTGCTCAGACAGCCAGTCTCGCACCGTCGGCCGCACTTGAAACCCCCGCCACCGGCGCCAGTTTCGGCCCCGGGATGCACGCGCCCGCAGCCGTGCCGGATCATGGCCGCTTGCCACGCCGGTGTGGCACGACAAATCCCAAACTCTAGGTTCACGCTGGTAGATCGCGGGAGTTGGCCATGATCATGGGAGCGGTGTACCGTGGGATGGCGGTTCTCCCGTGATCATGGAATCGGGGGCGCTAGGCGGGCCGGACCTCGAAGGTGAAGCACTGCGCGGTCGCGCTGCGGACGTGCAGGTACGCCACTTCTGGCTGTGCCAGGACCATCGCCACGGCTGCCGCGTAGTCGTCGCCTGGTTCGACGAACTTGATGTGCTTGTAGGCCCGGGCGCCAGTGTGGTCGAAGGGGTTGAGGAGGCTGAACCGGCCGCGCAGGTCCGGCGGGTACTCACCCGGGGTCTGATAGCCGCCGCACCGGCCGTGGCAGACGAACACAGGTCCCGCCTCGGCCCACGGCGTGTCCCACGGCTGCGGCCATGGGCTGTAGCTGATCAGGGCGATGTCCTCGCCCTCGCGCGCGGTGCGCAGGCAGCAGCGCAGCGGCTCCCAGCCCTCGGCCGTCCGCTGCTTCCACGGGTTCCCGAACTCATCCGCGCCCTGGCTGCGCATGGCATCCAGGCGCTCCGGGTCGATCGCCTTGTACTGAAGTGTGCTCATGACCCCAGACTGCGTCCCGGCGCCGCGCATTGCTGGCGGCTATCGGACGTCGCGCTCACGCGCCGGTCATCAGCCCGATGGCCCGGCGGAGCCTGCGTCCGGAGCGGGGCCGGAGCTCGCCGCCACGAACTCCGGCCCCGCGCTCGCGCCCCAGCCGCGCCCGGGCCTGGGGGCCATGCCCAATGGTGGCGGCGGGCCGCCCCGGAGCCCGCGGCAACGCTGGGTCATCGCCTAGCGGACCAGCGCACGCTGTAGCAATCGCGCTTCCACTAATCGTCTTAGTTAAACAGGATGCGCGATGGTGACGACGTAATCCAAACTGCGGTGGCCCGGGCACGGGTGAGTGCCGGGCCACCGCTGAGCCCGGCGCCAGGGCCGGGCGGCGTTTTCTGGATGAGCGAAACCCAGACCGGTCAGGTGCCGCGGGGGCAGGGGTAGAACATCTTGCCGTTCAGGTCCACGTCGAACTTGACCGCGGAGAACCCGTCGGGCGGCGCGTACACGACCCGGCAGAACGTGGCGAAGCGCCGCTTGGGCGGGCAGGACTGCCCCGGGTTGCAGACGTAGTGGTCCGCGCTGTACTCGGCCTCGCCGACCCACTTGCCCGTGGGCTGCGCCGCGGTGCGGTCGGTGCTGAAGTCATCCCAGCCGCACGGGGTCCGGCCGGCCAGCCCGGTGCAGGTGATCCCGTACTGGCTGCTGCCGCGCAACTGGGAGGCGAAGCACTGGTGGTAGCGGTAGCACTCCTCGACGACCGCGCCGTCCGTGTAGCGGCGCCCCCACCAGGACAGCAGCGGCGAGTTCTTCCACAGGCCGGTCATCCCGTAGCGGTGGATCTCGTTGAACGCGTAGGCGAGATAGTTCTGCGCGTCCCCCGGCGTGAGATGGAAGCCCGTGGTGGACGGCGGGTCGAAGCTGTCGATGTCGTCCAGTTCGACCGCGTCGAAGCCCTTCGCCGCGCACATCCGGATCCGCTCGTCCAGCATCGGCTTGAGCGCGTCGAGCTGGCGGAAGTCCACCCACCGTTCCTGCGGGTAGCCGAAGTACACGTTGCCGAGCGTGGCGGCGGGGAAGAGCTGCCCCGGGGTCCCGTCCGGCCGGTAGTCCTCCCAGGCCAGGTCCAGGTAGCAGACCGCCTTCGGGTGCGGCAGCGTGGCGGCCTGCCACCGGGTGTGCAGCGCGCGCACCTCGGCGGGGGTGGTCAGGAAGCCGTCGATGTCATAGATGTCCACGGCGTGCGCCCCGGTCCGCTGCAGCGGGGTCACCCGGCCGATCTGCCAGTCCCAGCGCATCGGGTGCCCGGTCGCGTCGAGGTGCGGCGGGTACCAGCAGTGCCGGCCCGGCGCCGCCCGGCAGGGCAGCGGCGCGGGCATCGGCACCACCCGCCAGGTGAACCGCGCGGTGGTCGCGCCGGCCTGGTCGGCCGTGCGCACCGCCACCCGGTGCCTGCCGGTGCGCAGGGTGCCGGTGTAGAACACCCGGCTGGCCGGCATCGGCCGCCAGCGCCCATGGTCGACCCGGTAGCGCTGGGCAGCCGGGCCGTCGGCGGCGCTGTAGTGCGGTGCGGCCACGCTGAAATACTCCTCCGCCGACGCGGTGCGCCGCTCCGGCGTTCCCGTTCACGAACTCGCTCACCGGCGCCCGCCCGGCCCGGTAGGCGCGCACGGTCCTGCTGGCGGTGGTACTCACAGAAACGCTTTTGAGGCTGAACGCAAATGTCGCGGGACTCGTCTCCACGACCTCGGAGGCGGTCTCGGTGACCTTCAAGAACCGGCTGGTATCGGCGTGGCCAGCCACGTAACGCCGGGCCGCGAACGGGGTGACCGTGGTGTCCGCGCCCGTGCGGCACTTGCCCGCCGCGGTGCAGGCGTCCCAGTAGTAGGCGACCTCGAAGCTGAGCAGCCGGTCCCCCGGTGGCAGCCGCCCCGGCCGCCAGGACAGGCCCGCCGCCCGCACGGTCCGGCCGTCGCGCAGCGAACCGGCGATCCGCAGCGTGCCGTGGTGCCGTGGCGGCCGGAAAGTGCCAGCCCGGGGGAGCACTCCGCTTCCTGGGGACACCCCAGACTCCGACGGCCCGGAACCCCCCGGCGCGCTAGCCCGGGGGAGTGACCCTCGTGGTACCGGGGCGGGCGACCCCACGGCGCTGGCTGGGGTGGCGGCGACGCTGGCGACCACGGCCAGGGCGAACGCGGCGATCAGGCCGGGCCGGCGCATGGCGGCGGTCACCGGATCGACCCGCTCGGGCAGTTCGCGGAGAAACCGCCGACCGCGCTGTCGGCGTCCCAGCCGTGCCCGTTGTGGGCCTGCCAGTCCGCCAGCGTGAGCCAGTCGTTGCTGGGCAGCGCGAAGTTGCCGTTGACCGTGTTACCGGCCGTGGACAGGTTCCCGTAGTCGTTGCAGTCCACGACGTTGGTACCTCCGTTCGGCTGTTTGTCCACCTCGAACAGCGGGTTGTACCGGTCGGTCGCGCCCAGGCCGGTGATCGTGTTGTGCCAGATCTGCACGTTGGACCAGATCCCGCCCAGGTCCACGACCGGCATCCCGGCGGACGGGGTCAGGAAGAACTGGCTCTGGTTGGTCAGCGTGTTGTCGTGCACGTACACGTCGGTGATCTTGGCATTGCTGCCGAACGCGTCGATGTAGAGCGCGAACGGGTCGTGGCCGGCCACCGTCGAGGTGCCGCCGGCGCCCGGCGGGTTGGTCCCGGTGCTCGGGTCCGACTTCGACGTCCCCGGGTCCGCATGCACGGTGTTGCCGGAGACCAGCAGGTGGTCGGTTTCCTTGCCCGCGGTTTCCACGTCCAGGTTGATGCCCTGGTCGGTGTTCCACACGGTGTTGCCGTCGATCCAGATGTAGGAGGCGCCGTCGTCGTAGATGCCCGCCGCGTTCTCCGGCCGGGCCACGCAGGTGCCGCTGCTCCACTTGCCGTAGGCGGCGTTGGACCAGGTGTCGACGTTGTAGACCGTGTTGCCGGTGACGTAGCCGTGGCTGGCCTGGGACGTGCCGGTCTCCCAGCCGATGGTGTCCAGGCCGATGTTGTCGGTGTCGTGGATCACGTTGTCCGCGGCGAGGAAGTCGGTGACGTCCCCGTTGATCGTCACCGTCTCGCTCTGCCCGGTGCGCGTCCCGGTCACCGTGTTGCCCTCGATGACCAGGTGCTGCAGGGCCGGGGAGGTGGCGCTGCCCGCGGCGATCACCGCGATGCCGTAGCCGTCCACGTTGCCGTTGCCGCACACGGACTTGGTCGTGTGGTCCTCATCGGCGGTGTTGGTGATGTCCTGGACGGTGTTGTCGATCACGTAGATGTCGCTGCACGCCCCGCCGTTCAGGAAGCAAGCCGAGCGGTGCGGGATCACCGACTGGTTGGTGGTGCTGGTATCGCTGCGGGCCGTGACGTAGATCCCGGCCGGGCTGTGCGCGGTCCCGTCGAATGTGTAGTTCTCCACGGTCAGGCCGTAGATCTCCACGCTCCGGGAATCCACGATGCTGACCCCGCCGGAGTCGGAGAAGAACTGGTTGGGGTTGGTGTCCGCGGCCTGCACCTGGCCGAGGTCGAGCGTGGCCGCCGCCCCCGGCGCCGGGGCGATCTCCAGCAGCGCGGTGCTCGACTTGCTCCACACCTGGATCGGGCCGGTGAACGTGCCGGACAGGCACAGCACCGTCGTCGTGGCGATGCTGTTCTCGTTGGCGGCGATCCAGGAGTTGACCGTGGCCGACGTGGCGCCGTTCGCGGACGCGAACGTCACCGTGCAGGACGACGGCGGGGCGATCGCCGAGCCGGTCGGCGTGGCCGGGTTCGGGATCAGCCCGTCCCCGTCGGCGGGCGGCGTGCCGGCCGGTTCCAGGGGGAACGCGCTCGCGGTGACCGGCGGCGCCGGCTGGGTGATCGTGTTGACCCGGGGGAGCGACCCCCGGACCCCCCGCTGGCCTGCGGCCCCTGCGACTTCGTCGCGGGGGCCTTGGCCGCGCTGGCCTCCGCGGAGCCTGCGGCTGCGGCGAGGGTGAGGGTCAGGCACGCGGCAAGGGCAAGGGTCAGGGGGGAACGGAGCATGGGACGCTCCTTAGCTCAGCGGGCGAGGCCGGGTGGCAGCAGTGCCTTGTGCGCGTCGAGCAGGTCGTCGCACATCGCGACGATCTGCGAGGTGGTCAGGGTGGCGGACGCGTTCGGGTCCAGCAGCGCCGCCTGGTACACGTGCTGGACATTGCCGTCCAGCGCCGCGCGCACGGTCAGCTCGACAACGTTGAGGAAGGTCCGGTTCAGCGCGGCGAGCTGCGGCGGGAGCGCGCCGACCCGCTGGGGCACGGCGCCGCCGGCGCCCAGCCGGCAGGGCACCTCGACGCAGCACTGCTGCGGCAGGCTGGTGATCAGGTCGCCGTTGCGGACGTTCACGTACAGTTCGCGCTCGGTGCCGGTCTCCAGGGAATGGATGAACTCGGAGGCCAGCTCGCTGGTGGATTCGAGGTCAAGCGGCGTGCCCGCGTCCAGCTGGCGGGCCAGGTCCTCCAGCTCGCGCAGGTTCTCCTCGGAGCGGGCCAGGTAGTCGCCGACGAAGATGCGGAACCGCTCGACCTGGTCGTCGTGGCGCATGAACCACGGCACGTACTCGGCGGAGTGCTCGCTTGACTCGGTGGGGAAGTAGCCGAACCTGCGGAACAGCTCGACCCGGACCCGCCGCTGCAGCTCCGGCGAGGCGTCGACGATCTCGCGCAGCCGCGGGTAAAGCGACCGGCCCTGGTGTTCGAAGCGCAGCACGAACGCCTGGTGGTTGAAGCCCGCGGTGACGAAGTCGACCTCGGCCGGGTCCAGCCCGACCAGCCCGGCGAGGAACGCGTGCGTGTCCCGGACCGAATGGCACAGCCCGAACACGTTGCTGAACGGGGTGCCCTCGTACACGGCCCAGGGGAGCATGGCCATCGGGTTGGTGTAGTTCAGCAGGTAGGCGTCCGGGCACAGCCGGTGCATGTCCTCGGCGAGGCCGGTCACCACCGGGATCGTGCGCAGCCCGCGGAAGATCCCGCCGATGCCGAGGGTGTCGCCGATGGTCTGCCGCACCCCGTAGCGCGCCGGGATGTCGAAGTCCAGCCGGGTCGCGTCGTAACCGCCGACCTGGATCTCGTTGATGACGTACGCCGGCGCCGTCGAGCGCCGCGTGCCGGTCGGCCGAGGCGGTCACGGTCGCGGCTGACCCGGTCTGCGCCACGATCCTGGTGGCCAGGACGCGGGCGTGAGCGAGCCGCTCCGCACTGACATCGTGCAGGGCCAGGTCCAGCCGGCCGGCCAGCTCCGGGTAGCGGCACAGGTCGGTCACCACGTTGCGGGTGAACTCCACGCTGCCGGCGCCGATGAACGCGACTTTGACCACCTCGGCAGTGTCGCATTTCGTTCAGCTTCGAGCAAGAGTGCGCAGAAACTGCTGTGAAAGAGTCCCGGAAGGGTTGACATCGGCACCAAAGCTGGCGTGATGATGTCTGAAACATCCACTCTTCGTGCAAGAATCATCGGTTATGGCCGGGGTCCGGGCGGAATCGAGGACAGTATGAGAAGTCACTGGCTGCGTGTGGCCATCGCCTCCTCGGTTGTCGCGCTCGGCATCGCGGCCTGCGGGTCCGATGCCACCGGCGGGACAAGCGGCGGAAAGACCATCTCGATCTGGGAGGGCTGGACCGGGGCCGAGGCGAAGGCGTTCGCCCACCTGGTCGGCGTGTACCAGAAGCAGAACCCGGGCACCACGGTGAGCAGCCTGTACGTCAACAACGACAACACGCTGCAGAAGGTGCTCACCGCGGTACGCGGCGGCAGCCCGCCGGACATCGCCTATCTGTACGGCTCCTGGGCGCCCAACGTGGCGCAGATCCCGCAGGTGGTGAACCTCACCAAGGTGGTGCAGCGGCCCGGGCGTGAACTGGAATGACTTCTGGGTCGGCGAGCGCGACGTGGCGACCGTCAACGGCAAGGTCATCGGCATCCCGGCGCTGGTGGACAACCTCGCCGTGGTCTACAACAAGACGCTGTTCGCCCAGGCCGGCCTGGCCCCGCCGGGACCGGGCTGGACCTGGCAGCAGTTCGTGGCCGACGCCGCCAAGCTCACCAACCCGGCGAAGAAACAGTTCGGCACCGCGTACGTGACCCCCGGCAGCGAGGACACCGTCTGGCACTGGGAGGCGCTGCTGTGGGAGGCCGGCGGCCAGATCCTCAAGCCGGGTAACAAGCAGGCCGCGTTCGACTCGCCTGCTGGCCTGCAGGCGCTCACCACGCTGCGGGACATGGCGGTCAGCGACCACTCCATGTACCTGGACCCGACCGACCAGGCCTACGCCAACGTGTTCAACTCGGGCAAGATCGGCATGCTGGTGACCGGCCCGTGGGACCTGTCCGCGTTCCCCAGCGTGCACTACGGCGTGCAGATCATGCCGGCCTTCCCCGGCACCACCGGCGGCCACCAGACCATCTCCGGGCCGGACAACTGGGTGATCTTCAACAACGGCGCCGCCCAGACCGCGGCGGCGGAGAAGTTCCTGCTCTGGCTGACCGCCCCGGCCCAGGTGAAGTACTGGTCGCTGGCCACCGGGGACCTGCCGACCCGGCAGTCGGTGGACGCCGCGCCCGGCTTCCTGTCGGCGATGAACAAGGCCCTGCCCGGCGTGGACACGTTCGTCACCAACCTGGACAACGTCCACCAGGCGCGCCCGCAGACCCCCACGTACCCGAAGGTCTCCCAGATACTCGGCAACATGATCGTGTCGGTGCTCCTGGGCAAGAGCCAGCCGCAGGCCGCGCTCACCAGCGCGGCGCAGCAGGTCAACCAGGCGCTCGCGGCCTCGAACGGCTGACGTGACGGCACCTGCTGCCCTGCTCCGGCGCAAACGCCTGGAGTCGCCGCCCGCCCGGGCCGGAAGGCGGCGGCCACGGGCGTCGGAGCAGCTCACCGGCTGGGCCTTCGTGACACCCGGGGTAGCGATCATCCTGCTCTTCGGCGCGGTGCCGATCATCTGGTCGGCGGTGATGTCGTTCCAGCGCAACAACCTGCTGTCGGGCAAGACCCCGTACGTGGGGCTGCGCAACTACCGGCTCATGGCGCACGACCCGGTGGTGGCCCAGGCGGTACAGCACACGCTCGTCTACACGGTGCTGTTCGTGCCGGGCACGATGATCGTCGGCCTGTTCCTCGCGGTCGCGATGAACCGGAAGATCCGGTTCATCTCGCTGTACCGCACCGCCGCCTACGCCACCATGGCCATCTCGACGATCAGCGAGGCGATCGTCTTCATCTGGCTGTTCGACCCGTCCTACGGGGTGGTGAACTACTTCCTCAGCCTGCTCGGCATCCCGCAGCAGCCGTTCCTGAACTCCCCCTCGCAGGCGCTGTACGTGATCGTGGCGATGACGATCTGGGGCTGGACCGGGTTCTCCGTGGTCATCTACCTCGCGGCGCTGCAGGGCGTGCCGCAGATGCTGGTGGACGCGGCGGCCGTGGACGGGGCCAGCCCGTGGACCACGTTCCGCCGGGTCACCCTGCCGCTGCTCAGCCCGGCCTCGCTGTTCCTGGCGGTATGGCTGACGATCAACGCGCTGCAACTGTTCGACGAGGTGTACGTGAGCACCCAGGGCGGGCCGCTGAACGCCACCACGGTGCTCGTGTACTACGTCTACGAGCAGGCCTTCGTCAACTTCAACTTCGGCTACGCCTCCGCGATCGCCTACTTCCTGTTCCTGATCATCCTCGCGGTCACCGCGGTCCAGTTCCGGGTCGGCCGCCGGTTCATGCACTACAGGTCCTGACATGACTGCGCCCGCCCAAGCACTGCCCCGCCGCCGGTTCCGGCTGCCGTTCAGCCCATGGCACCTGGTGCTGGTGCCCGCCACCCTGGCGCTGCTCTTCCCGTTCGTGTGGCTGATCGTGACGTCGCTGGAGACGTCCGCCGAGGCGCTGCACTTCCCGCCGATCCTCATCCCGCACGAACTCAGGTTCGCCAACTACAGCGACGCGCTCAAGGCCGCGCCGTTCGGCAGGTTCTTCCTCAACAGCACGGTCGTCGCGGTGACTACCGTGTTGTGCAACCTGGTGTTCTGCTCGCTGGCCGGGTACGCCTTCGCCCGGCTGCGCTTCCTGGGCCGGGGCGCGTTGTTCGCGGTCATCATGGCCACGCTCATGGTGCCGTTCCAGGTGACGATGATCCCCCAGTTCATCATCACCAAGTGGCTCGGGGTCCACGTGCTCGAGCAGGTCGGGATCAACCACCTCGGCGCGCTGATCCTGCCCAATGCGGCGACCGCGTTCGGCATCTTCTTCCTGCGCCAGTTCTTCAAGACGCTGCCGATCGAATACGAGGAGTCGGCGCGCGTGGACGGGGCGAGCCGGCTCAAGGTGCTGTGGCGCATCGTGCTGCCGCTGTCGTTGCCCGCGCTGGCGACGCTCGCCGCCCTGACATTCCTGGACTCGTGGAACAACTTCCTGTGGCCGCTGATCGCCGTCACCTCGACCAACCAGATGACGGTGCCGCTCGGGCTGGCGACGTTCCAGGGCGCGCACGCGACCGAATGGCCGCTGCTGATGGCGGCCAACGTGATGAGCCTGGTCCCGATGTTGCTGATCTTCTTCGCGGCCCAGCGGTACTTCATCCGCTCGGTCGCGGCGACCGGGCTCGCGGGGACATGAGGAGGGGTTACGTGGGCGACGACGACGCGATGCGGGGCATGCCGGACGGGGATGGCGTGACGCCGGCCGGCAGCATCGACACCGAGGTGGCCTCCCAGCCGGCCTGCTGGCTGCGCGCCGCCATGCTGGCGGCCAGCGTCGCGCACCTGCTGCCGGCCCCCGGGGAACGGGTCGCGGTGACCGGATGCGGCACGTCCTGGTTCATCGCCCAGTCCTACGCCGCGCTGCGCGAGGCGTCCGGGCAGGGCGAGACCGACGCGTTTGCCGCCTCGGAGATGCCGGTGCGGCGGCGCTACGACCGTGTCGTGGTGCTGTCGCGGTCCGGCACCACCACCGAGATCCTGCAACTGCTGGACCGGCTGGCCGGCTCGGTGCCCACCGTGGCGATCACGGCCGGCGCGCAGACCCCGGTCGCCGAAGCGGCCGGCGCCACGATCGCGCTGGACTTCGCCGACGAGTTGTCGGTGGTGCAGACCCGGTTCGCCACCACGGAACTGGCGCTGCTGCGAGCCCACCTGGGCCAGGACATGACCGCGGTGGCCGCCGCGGCGCGGACCGCCCTGGCCGAGCCGCTGCCCGCGGCGCTGACCGGCGCCCGGCAGTTCACCTTCCTCGGCACCGGCTGGACCTACGGGCTGGCCAACGAGGCGGCGCTCAAGCTGCGCGAGGCCGCCGGGATGTGGACCGAGGCCTACCCGGCCATGGAGTACCGGCACGGCCCGATCTCGGTCACCGGGCCTGGCAGCGTGGTCTGGCTGCTGGGGCCGGCGCCGGACGGGCTGCCCGCCGAGGTCGCCGCGGCCGGCGGGCTGGCCTGGCTGAGCGGCCGGGATCCGCTGGCCGAACTGGTCCTGGTGCAGCGGCTGGCCGCCACGGTGGCGCGGGCCCGCGGCCTGGACCCGGACCGGCCGCGCAACCTGACCCGGTCCGTGATCCTGGCACCCCGCTGAGCGCCCGGCGCCGATGATCCTCGTCGTCAGCCTCAACCCGGCCCTGGATGTGACCCATCACGTGGCCGGGGTGGACTGGTCCGGGGTGAACCGGCCGCAGGAGGTCACCACCGCACCGGGGGGCAAGGGGCTCAACGTGGCCAGGACGCTGCGCGCCCTGGGCGCCGGCGTGCAGGTCATCGGGCTGGCGGGCGGGGTCACCGGCGAGGCGGTGCGCGCAAGGCTGGCGGCGGCCGGGGTGGCCAGCACGTTCACCCCGATCGCCGGGGAAACCCGGCGCACGTTCGCCGTGGTGGACACGAGCAGCCACGACACCGCCCTGTTCAACGAGCCAGGCCCCGCCGTGGCGGCCGGGGAGTACCAGGAGTTTCTCGTTTTGTATGAAAACTCGCTGGCCGGCTGCGGCGCGGTCGTGCTGTCCGGGAGCCTGCCGCCGGGACTGCCTGAGGACAGCTACGCCGGGCTGGCCGTGCGGGCGGCGGCCGCGGCGGTGCCGGTGGTGCTTGACGCCGGGGGCACGGTGCTGCGGCGGGCCGCGGCCGCGGGCCCGGCGATCGCCAAGCCGAACCTGGCCGAACTCCAGGCCGCGGTGCGCCGGCCGCTCGCCGGCCGGGCCGCCGTCGCGGCCGCCGCGGCGGAGTTGCGGGCCGCGGGAGCGCACGCGGTCGTGGTGTCGCTCGGCGGCGACGGGCTGCTCGCGGTCACCGGCGAGGGGACCTGGCATGCGGCGCCGCCGGCCCAGGTGGCGGGCAACCCGACCGGGGCCGGCGACGCCGTGGTCGCCGGGCTGGCGCACGGGCTGGTGCTCGGCCGGCCGTGGGCCGAGCGGCTCAGGCACGCGGCCGCGCTCGGCACCGCCAGCGTCGCGGCCCCGGCCGCCGGGCAGTTCGCCGAGGCGGACTATCGGCGGGCGCTGGCCGGAACCCAGGTCACCCAGTGGGCGGACCGCTGATGCCGGCCGTCGGCATGGCCGAGATCGTCGGCCCCGCCAGCGCCGCGGGCCGCGGCGTCGGCGCGTTCAACATCATCGGGATCGAGCACGCCGAGGCGGTCATCGCCGGTGCGGAGGCGGCCGGGGCACCGGCGGTGCTGGCGATCAGCCAGAACTGCGTGGCGTACCACGGCGCGGTGGAACCGATCGCGCGGGCCGCGCTCGCCGCCGCCGGGGCCGCGGCCGTGCCCGTCGCGGTGCACCTGGACCATGCCACGGGCGAGGACCTGGTGCGGGCCGCGGTGGCCGTGGGCGTGGGTTCTGTCATGTACGACGCGTCCGCGGCGCCGTACGCGCAGAACGTGGCGGCCACGGCGGAGGTGACCAGGTGGTGCCACGAGCGCGGGGTGTGGGTCGAAGCCGAGATCGGCGAGATCGGCGGCAAGGACGGGGTACACGACGCGCGGGCCAGGACGCCGCCAGGTGACGCCGCCCGGTATGCCGCGGCCACCGGCGTGGACGCGCTGGCGGTAGCGGTCGGCAGCTCGCACGCGATGCTCACCAGGGACGCGGTGCTCGATGCGGAGCTGATCGCGGCGATACACCGGGCCGTGCCGGTGCCGCTGGTGCTGCACGGCTCCTCCGGGGTGCCCGACGCCGGGCTCGCCGCGGCCGTCGCCGCGGGCATGACGAAGATCAACGTGGCGACGCAGCTCAACAAGGCCTACACCGGCGCGGTCCGCGCCTGCCTGGCGGCCGAACCGGCGCTGGTGGACCCGAGGCGGTACGGCGCGGCCGCCAGGGACGCCGTGGCCGCGGAGGTGACCCGGCTGCTCGGAGTGCTGGGCGCGGCGTGCTGATCGGTATTGCTCGGTATCGAGCAGGAATGACCAGATTAAGGACGGTAAGATCTTGCAGGACGATCCGGGAGCGGGAGCATAGGTGAGCCGTTATCGCCGCTGGAACGAGCTGCTGGAACTGCTGGCGGCCGACGGCCAGCTGCAGGTGGAGCACGCCGCTCAGGTGCTCGGCGTGTCGGCGGCCACCGTACGGCGCGACTTCGACGAGCTGGCCCGGCAGCAGATGCTCACCCGGATCCGCGGCGGCGCGGTCGCCAAGGGGGTCACCTATGACCTGCCACTGCGGTACAAGACCGAACGGCATCCCACGGAGAAGCAGCGGATCGCCGCCGTGGCCGCCGGTCTTGTGCTGCCGGGCCAGATCGCCGGCCTCAACGGGGGCACCACCACCACCGAGGTCGCCCGGGCGCTCGCCGTCCGCGCCGACCTGAACTCCGGGGCACCGTCGCCCGGGCTCACCATCGTCACCAACGCGCTGAACATCGCCACCGAACTCGCCGTCCGCCAGCACATCAAGATCGTGGCGACCGGCGGGGTGGCGCGGCCGCAGTCCTACGAGCTGACCGGCCCGCTGGCCACCGGCGTCCTTGAGCAGGTCACCCTGGACATCGCGTTCCTCGGCGTGGACGGGATCGACGCGGTGGCCGGGGCCACGGCGCACCACGAGGGCGAGGCGAGCATCAACCGGCTGATGGCCGAGCGGGCGGCCCAGGTCGTGGTGACCGCGGACAGCTCCAAGGTCGGCCGCCGCGCGTTCGCCAGGATCTGCACGGCCGCCGAGGTGGACATCCTGGTCACCGATACCGGCATCGCACCCGCCGAGGCCGCCAGGCTCACCGACGCCGGGGTCAAGGTTGTCGCCGCCTGAGCGCGGCCCGGCCGGGGAAGCCGGGACCGGCCCGCTTGACCTGCTGGTCATCGGCGACTGCAATCCCGACGTGATGGTGGTCGGCGGCGACGTCACTCCCGCCTTCGGCCAGCAGGAAAAGCTGGTGGACGGTATCTCGCTGGAGACCGGCGGGTCCGCCTCGATCACCGCGGTGGCCGCGGCGCGGCTGGGGCTGCGGGTGGCGCTGGCCGCGGCGGTCGGCGACGACCCGGCGGGCCGGTTCATGCTCGGGCAACTGGCGGCCGAGGGGGTGGACACCGCTTCCGTGGCGGTGCGGGCGGACGCGCCTACCGGGATGACCGTGGCGCTGTCGGCGGGCGGGGACCGGGCGATCCTCACCGCGACCGGTGCCGTGGCCACGCTGACCGCCCGCGACGTGCCGTCCGCGCTGCTGGTGCGCGCCCGGCACGTCCATGTCAGCTCCTACTTCCTGGTGGCGGACTCGCTCGGGCCCGGGCTGGCCGCGCTGCTCGACGCCGCCAGGGCCGCCGGGGCCAGCACCTCGCTGGACACCAACTGGGACCCGGCACAGCGGTGGGCGGACCGGCGCCTCACCGAGGCGCTCGCGTACACCAGCCTGCTGCTGCCCAACGAGGCGGAGGCGCTGTGCCTGGCGGGCGCGCCGGACCTGGAGCGGGCCGTGGCCGCGCTGACCGCGGCCGGGCCGGCGCTGGTGGTCAAGCTGGGCGAGCGCGGCGCGCTGTGTACCGACGGAACCCGCCGCTACCTGGCCGAGCCGCCCCCGGTCAAGGTGGTCGACACCACCGGGGCCGGGGACTGCTTCAACGCAGGGGTCATCGCCGGGCTGCTCGGCGGCCTGGACCTGCCCGCGGCGGTGGCGCTCGGCTGTGCCGTGGGCGCCGCGTCCACCCGCGCGCCGGGCGGCACGGCAGGCTGCCCGGACCTGGCCACCGCCCAGGCCCTGGCCCGCGCCGTCACCGTCCGCGAGATCTCCCCGGCTCCACCACCCCCGCCGCGTACCTGACCCGCCAGCAGCCCGCCCTCCCCAACGCGTTTTGTCGTCGTTGTCACAGCGACGACATTCTTATGTCGTGGCTGTGACAACGACGACATAAGAGTCCGCGAACTACTGGCGGGCCTCGGCCGGCTCCGGGTTGTGCCGGGCCTGCGGGGCGGCCGGGTGCAGCTGGGGCGTCCGGGCAGGGCGAGCGCCGCTGCCAGCGAGGCCGCGGTGAGGCCAAACCTTACGAAGGCTCCTCGGTCGCGGGACCCCTTGCCTGGCGCGCGGTGCGGATAGCGATCGTGAGCTTGGAATGCCGGGGCGGCGTCAGACGGTGGTGCCGATGCCGCCGTCTACCGGGATGACGGCGCCGGTGACGTAGGCGCCCGCCCGCGAGGCCAGGTAGATCGCAACGCCGGCCATGTCGTCGGGCCGGCCGATCCGCCTCAGCGGAGCCGCGTCGGCGATCGCGTCCCCGAAGGTTTCCAGGGTCGCGGCCATCATCTTGGACTCAAACGGCCCCGGGGCCACGGCGTTGACGGTGATCCGCCGCGGGCCGAGTTCGCGTGCGAGCACCCGGGTCAGATGGTGCAGCCCGGCCTTGCTGGCCGAGTAGGCGTACGTCGGGAACGGCGGTACCCGCAGGCCGTCGATGCTCCCGACGTTGATGATCCGGGCGGGGTCCTCGTCCGTTCCGGCGGCCTCAAGCAGCGGCAAAAACGCCCTGGTCAGGAAGAATGGTGTCTTCAGGTTGAGGTCCACCACCTTGTCCCAGGCCGCGGCAGGGTAGTCCGCCAGCGGCGCGCCCCAGGTGGCGCCGGCGTTGTTGACCAGGACGTGCACGGCCCGTTCCCGCTCGCCGACCTCGGTGGCCAGCCGCAGGCACTCCGGCTCCGCCGACAGGTCAGCGGGAATGGCATGGACGGGGCCGTGCTCGGAGAGCTCCTTCGCCGCCTCGGCGCAAGCATCGGCCTTGCGTGAGCTGATGTATACCCGTGCCCCGGCCTGCAGCAGGCCGCGGGCGATCATGAGCCCGATGCCGCGGCTGCCTCCGGTGACGACGGCGGTCTTCCCGGACAGATCGAACAGATCCATGGCCGCTCCCGCGCGGAACGCCAGCGGAGGCCGTCCCCGCTGCTGGCCGAAGCGTATGCCAGCGCGGCTCCCGATCAACAGGGCGCGG
>CAVXMG010000021.1:0-308105 GCA_963762735.1 uncultured Actinomycetes bacterium
GGACCGTCGCGCCGCCGTCGATCGCCAGGCGCCTGCTCACTGGCCGAAGCTGATGTTGCTTCCCGTCACGCCGAGCACGACGCCCTGCGTGGTCACGCTGACGCTCTGCACGACGAGCCCCAGCGGAAGCTTCGGGATTTTCACGGTGAGGTGACGGATCGGGCCGAGCGCCGAGAGGGGAATCCCGCTCGCGGAGATGACGCGGATGCTGAACTCGTTCCGGCCGGTCTTCTTCACCCGCGCGATGGCCGAGGCGGCAACGATCTGGAGATTGGCGGTCAGCTTCACGGTGTGCGCACCGGCCCTGGAGATCTTCAGGCCGGGGGCGCCCCGCTGCTGCGCCAGGTTAGTCAGGCTGGAGAAGGCGATCAGCCCGGTACCTGTGACCTTGGCTATGGTGCCTGACTGATAGCCGGAGTTGAGCACGATGTTCTTGGCCTGGACGTCGATGCTCGCCGTGACCGGGCCGGCCGGGAAACTCGGTGCGGTGATCTCGACACCGTCGAGGTGCCTGCTGATGACCTGCGTCAGGAAGGGGAAACCCTCGACCGAGACGCCGGGCTTGACCGGGAATCCATTGGCCTGGATCTTGGTCGCGATCTGGTTCGCCGCGTAGGCGGCCGCGGCCCGGTCCAGGCCGAACAGCAGGCCGAGGATCACCAGCGGGACAATGATCATGGCCCACACTTTCCCGCTGATCCGCCGCGCCTGCCGGGGTGGCGCCATGTAGGGGGCCGTCATGGCAGATCGGCAATCCTATCGGCCTGTACCTGCCCGGAGCCTGTGTCAACGGTGAGCAGCGTGGTCCCTCCCGGCTCCAGCGCGAACTGCCTGGGCTTGGTGCCCGACTTCAGGACGCCGGTCAGCGCCTGCTGGCCTGTCAGAGCCTTCTGCACATTGATGACGGCGAGGTTGGCGGCGCTCCCCTCCACACCGTCCTTGTTGGAGTCCGCCACGATGATGCGCGAGCCGTGGTCTACGATCGCCAGGCCGAGCGGCACCTGGCCGACGGGGACGCGGGCGATCAGCGCATGCCCTGGGTCGCCAAGCAACTTGTCCGCCGCGAACGCGACCACAGCGTTCCCGCCACCGACGCTCACCCACACCGTATGCCCGTCGGCGGAGACCGCCACGCGGTCAGGCCCGCATCCGGCCTTGACTCGCCCCAGCACGGGGTGCCTCCCGTGCTGGGATTCGGCCGTCCGCATGTTAATCACGGTCAGGAAGCCCTGGCCCGAGTCGCGGGCGGGGGTGGCCAGGCCGCTGGCCACGTAGAGATACCGGCCGTCGGGGGATGCGGTGATGCCGATCGTGTTGGCGCCTACCGCGATCACCCTGACGAGGTCGGCCGGGCCGAAGCCGACCGTCAGCGCCTGCCGCAGATTGAACACGGCGACCTGGCCGCTGGTCTGGAGGGTCACGAAGGCGAAGCGGTCGTCCGGTGACACCGCCACCTGGATCGCGTGCTTGCCGGGGCTGGTGAGCGTGCCCACCTGGGCGGGCAGGCCATGTTCCAAGTCGGATACCCGGAAGACCGTGAGCCCGAACTGCCCGGCGACGAGCAGGTACTTCTGGTTGTGCGTGAGCGCCTCACCCTGGACCTGGCCGAGCGGGATGGTCCGGATCAGGGCCGGCCCCGGCCCGGTGGCCCTGATCACGGCGAGGGCCGTGCTCAGCGACACGAAGCCGTAGCCGTTGGCCGTCACCACCGCGTCGAACGGCTTCCCGCCCGTCGTCAGCAGGTGCTCGTGCACCTTCGGCACGGGCTTGGCGGTCGCGGCTGTGGTGGTGCAGCCGGGCACCGTCAGCGCGGTCGCGGCGCCGGTCCCCGATCCGCCGCTGAACATGAGGTACCCGCCGCCGATGACGCCCAGCAGGGCCACGCAGGCGACCAGGAACACCGTGCGGGAACGCCGTGATCGCGGCCGGCGCGCCGTGGGGCGGCCAGGGGGCGCCCCAAAGGCGGCCGCCGCACTTGCGGGCGGTACCGAACCCCCAGGCCGTACCGAAACCGCGGGCGGCTCCGGCATCGCAGCTACCGGGCCGATCAGGTCGGTCCGGTCATGCGGCGGCTCCCCCGCCCCGGCCACCGGCGGCGGCTCGCCGCCCAACGGCCCCGGCGGCACCGACCCCACCACGCCGATCAGTTCGGTCCGGTCATGCGGCGGCTCCCCGCCCCGGCCACCGGCGGCGGCTCGCCGCCCAACGGCCCCGGCGGCACCGACCCCACCACGCCGATCAGGTCGGTCCGGTCATGCGGCGGCACCGGCGGGTGATCGGCCGGGCTGACCACCTGCGTCGGATCCCGCCGCGAGCCCGGCCCGGCCGGGCCGCCGCCGATCCCGCAGGCGCGCCGCAGCGCCGAGGCGAACTCCAGGCAGGTGCGGTAGCGATCGTCCGGCGCCTTGGCCAGTGCTTTGGCCAGCACCGCGTCGACGGCCACGCGGGAGGTCGGGACGGCGGCTGGTCAGCGCGGGCGGCGCGGCGGAGACCTGCGCCCACATGATCGCGAGCGTCTCGTCCTGCTTGAACGGCGGCGCGCCACTGAGCATCTCGAACGCGGAGCAGGCGAGCGCGTACTGGTCGGACCGGCCGTCCACCGGGCGCCCCTCGATCTGCTCCGGTGCGACGTAGTCCATCGTGCCGAGGAACTCGCCCTGGGAGGTGAGCGTGGCTCGAGGACCGCGCCGTGCTTGCTCAGCCCGAAGTCGGACAGATAGACATGGTCGGGCTGGTCCTCCCCGGCGGCGCGTCCCGCAGCATGTTGGCGGGCTTGACGTCCCGGTGCACTAGGCCGTGCTCGTGCGCCGCGTCCAGGGCCGCCGCGACCTGCGTGACGATGTGGCATGCCCGGGCCACAGGCAGCGGGCCCTGCTGCTCGATGATCGTCAGCACATCGCGCCCGGCCACCAGGCGCATCGCGATGAACAGGACCCCGCCCGGCCTCGCCGGCCTCGAAGATCGGGACGATGTTCGGGTGGTCTACCGCGGCCGCGACACGGGATTCCCTGATGAACCGGCGGCGGAACGCCTCGTCGCGGGCAAGCGGGGCGGCGAGGACCTTCAGCGCGACGCTGCGGCCGAGCCGGTCATCGAAGGCACGGTAGACAACGGCCATGCCCCCCGGGCGATGATCCCGTCGATGCGGTACCCGGCCAGGTGATCCCCGATGGTGGGCTCGCCGGGTGCCGGGCGTCTCGTCGCTCACCGCACCTCCCGCTCGGCCCCGGCGCTGGTGCCCGCACGCTTGCCTGACAATGTACGCCAAGACCGATCCCCAGCGGGCCACGGCGAGCGGTCGGCAGGGGCCGGGGTCTCCTGGTCTCAATCACATCTCTAGCAGCTTTTTTTCCCTTTCCTTTGCTCCTAGAGTTGGCAGATGGCAACTGACCGGCCCGTGCTGCCCGGTTCCACCAGCCCGCTCGACGTGCGGGTCCAGGGCATTGTCCGCAACCTGGCCCCCGGGCCCGTCTATAGCGTCGGCCGCGATCCCGGATCCGACATCGTCGTGGACGACTCGCGGGTGTCCTGGCGGCACGCGGTGCTCAGGCTCGAGGGGGGTTCTTGGGTCCTTGAGGATGACGGCAGTACCAACGGCACCTACGCGGGGGCGGAGCGGGTCGCCCGGGTAGAGGTCGGCACGCAATGCACGGTCCGCCTCGGCCACCCGGCCGACGGGCCCGAAGTCCGCTGCGCCCTGGCCGCGCCGCCCGTGCCTGCCTCCGGCGCAGGCAGCACCGTCTCCGGCGCAGGCAGCATCCGCCAGGTCTTCACCGGCCCCGTGGGGACGGGAGCTGCCGGGGAGGATTACGCCCCCACGGATGCGGGCGAGACCCGGGCCAGCCCCACAGCGAGGGCAGGAGCACGTGCGGGGCACGCGGCGGCCGCACCGCCGGCGGTGCCCGCGGGAGCCGGGCAGGCGGGGGCCACGCCAGCGGCCACGCTCGGGCACCGCGGCCCACCGACGTCGGTGCGCCGACTGCCAGCTACCGTGCTGCGGATCGGCCGGGCGCCGGACAACGATGTCGTGGTCGATGAGCTCGATGTCTCCCGCTATCACGCCGAGTTGCGCAACACGAGCGATGGATACCAGATCACCGACCTCGGCAGCCATAACGGGACCTTTGTCAACGGCCAGCAGGTCACCGCCGCACCAGTGACTGAGCAGGACATCATCGGCATCGGGCGTTCCACCTTCCGGCTGTCCGGCCAGGAACTGCAGGAGTTCGCCGACACCGGGGACATCTCGCTCGCCGCCCGCGACCTGACCGTCCGGCTGCCCAGTGGAAAGGTCCTGCTCGACGGCGTCAGCTTCCCGCTGGGGGAGCGGAGTCTGCTCGCCGTCATCGGGCCCAGCGGCGCGGGCAAGTCCACCCTGCTCGGTGCGCTGACCGGCCTGCACCCGGCGACCGAGGGGACGGTTGTCTACGATGGCCGCGACCTCTACGCGCACTATGCCGAGTTGCGGCACCGGATAGGGCTGGTCCCACAGGAGAACATCCTGCACACCCAGCTCACCGCACGCCGCGCGCTGCGTTATGCGGCGCAGCTACGGTTCCCGAAGGACACCAGCAAGTCCGAGCGCAACAAGCGGGTGGACGAGGTGCTGGCGGAACTGTCGCTGACCGCACACGCGGAAACGCGCACGGACCGGCTCTCCGGCGGCCAGCAGAAGCGCGTCAACGTCGCGCTGGAGCTGATGACGAAGCCATCGGTGCTCTTCCTGGACGAGCCGACGTCGGGCCTGGACCCGGGGCTAGACAAATCGGTCATGCAGATGATGTCCGGGCTGGCGCACGACGGGCGGACGGTCATCGTCGTCACCCACAGCGTCGCCAACCTCGACGTCTGCGACCGCCTGCTGGTCCTGGTGCCGGGCGGCAAGGTCGCCTACTTCGGGCCACCTGCCGACGGGCTGCGCCACTTCGGCAAGCCCGGGTGGGCCGAGGTGTTCCAGGCGTTCGAGCACGAGCCCGGACGGGACTGGGCCGGGGAGTTCCGCCGCTCGCCCTGGTTTGCGAAATATGTCACCGAGGCGCTGGCCGGGCCACGCCCGGCGGGCAGGGAGCGACAGATCCCGCCGCCGCCGAAGGCAAAGAACCGGCTGTCCCAATTCACCACCCTGTGCCGCCGGTACCTGGCTGTGATTGCCTCGGACCGGGTCTACCTTGCCCTGCTGGCAGGGGCGCCGATCGTGCTCGGCGGGGTGATCCTGGTCATCCCCGACAAAGCGGGGCTGACGCTCGGCCATCAGGCGGCCGGGCCGCCGGGCAGCCCTCCTTCCAACGGAGCGGCCGAGTCGCTGCTGCTGATCCTGATCATCAGCGCCTGTTTCGCCGGGGCCTTCAACGCGGTCAGGGAATTGGTCAAGGAACGCGCCATTTACAGCAGGGAACGGGCCGCGGGGCTGTCTCCGGCTGCCTATCTGGCATCCAAGCTGGCCGTGCTCGGCTTCATCTGCGGGGCGCAGGCGGCGGCACTGGTTCTGATCGGGCTGATCGGACGGCCACTGCCCGCGCACGGCGCGTTTCTGCGCTCGCTCCCGCTGGTAGAGCTGATCCTGGCGATCGCCGCGCTCGCCCTAGTCTCCATGGCGCTCGGGCTGCTCATCTCCGCTTCGGTGAATACCTCAGAGAAGACCATGCCGCTTCTGATGGTGCTGGTGGTGGTGGAAGTCATCCTCACTGGCGGCGTTTTCACCATCGCCGGCAAGGCAGGTCTTCAGCAGGTTGCCTGGCTGTCGCCATCCCGCTGGGGATTCGCGGCCACCGCCGCGACCGCCCACCTCAACAAGCTGGTGCCGCCCTCGCCCGGGTCTCCGGCGGACCCACTATGGCGGCACCGCGGGCAGACCTGGCTGATGGATGTGGGGATCCTGCTTGGCCTGGGCGCCGTCTTCGCCTTCCTGAGCTGGTGGCGGCTGCTGCGGCAGGGGCCGGGCCACAAGCTGCGGTAGCGCCGGAGGGATCAGGCTCGCGCGGCGCTTTAACATCCTTAAGGACCAGCTCGTCCCCCGCTGACAGCCGCGGCCGTCAGTGTGCCCGGCGGCGGCCGAAAAGCCAGTACGCGACCGACCCGGTGGTGTTCAGCGCGCTGGCCGCCTGCCAGACCTTCTTGGGGCCGCGGACCTGTCCGGCCGGCCGGGACCGCAGATCCCGCCAGGTCAGTGTCACGGCGGTCAGGTGCACCGCGGCGATGACTGCCACAACCAGTATGTTCGGCTTACGTTTCGCTGCCACACGCCCACCTTACGGCGGACAGCCGTGGCGCGGCCCGGGACCAAGTCACGCGGCCTGATCGCGCTCCTGCGAGCTGGGCTTGCGGGCGGTGAACATCAGCACCTCGTCCACGGCGACCATGACCGCGCCGAAGCCGAGCGTCTGCAAGCGCACCAGCAGCGTGGACGGCTCGACCGGGTGGCAGGTGTCGCCCTCATGGAACGCGTGCAGTCCGTCGCTGGGCAGGCTGTCGGAGCCGACAAGCACCCCGCCGGGCCGCAGCACCCGCAGCGCCTCGGCCAGGATCTGGTCCTGCCGGGCGGTGGTCGGGACGTGATGGAGCATGGTGAACGAGCCCACCGAGTCGAAGGAGCAGTCCGGGTAGCTCATCGCGGTGGCATCCCCGACCGCGACCCGGACGCCGGGGAACTTCCCGGCGAGCACCGCGGCGGCGGTCTCGTCGCGCTCGAGCGCGGTCAGCCGCGGCACCCGCTGGCACAGCCATCCGGTGGCCGCGCCCGGGCCCGGGCCGATCTCCAGCATCTGCTGGCCCAGATCCACCCGGGCGGTCACGACCGGCAGCACCTCGTCCTGGATGTGTGCCGCCCACTCCGGGCTGCCGCAAAGCTTGTTGTGGTTGGAGTTCATGCCGCCGACGCTACGGTCCGCCGTGCCGCCGGCCTAGGGCGTACCCTGCCATCTTGTGTCGCGGGATGGACAACAGCACCACGGCGCGGTGATCGTGGCCACCTTCCCGATGCCGGCCGGGCTGGTGTTCGACTGGCACACCCACGACGACCACCAGGTCGCCTGGGCGGCCAGCGGCGTGCTCACCGTCAGGACCGCGGACGCGACCTGGGTACTGCCGCCCACCCGGGCGCTGTGGATCCCGGCCGGGCTGCGGCACGAGACCCTGTCTTCCGGGCCGGCGACCATGCGGACGCTGTACATCCGGCCGGACCGCAGCCCGGTCGGCTGGGCCGAGCCGACCCCGGTCGCGGCCAGCCAGTTGCTCGCCGAGCTGATCGGCTACCTCGGCAGCGACGCCCTCGATGACGCGGCCCGTACCCGCGCCGAAGCGGTGCTGGCCGACCTGCTCAAGCCGGTGGCGATGACCACGATCGACCTGCGCCTGCCGGACGACGACCGGGCCAGGCAGGTCGCACTCGGGCTGCTCGACGACCCGGCGGACAAGCGGACGCTCCCGGAGTGGGGCCGCGAGGTGGGTGCCAGCGCGAGGACGCTGGCCCGCGGGTTCCTGACCGGCACGGGGCTACCGTTCGGCCGGTGGCGCACGCTGCTGCGGCTCCAGGCCGCGCTGCCCGCGCTCGCGGCCGGCGAGCCGGTGTCCGCGGTCGCCCGGCGGGCCGGCTATGACACGGTGAGCGCCTTTGTCGCGGCGTTCCGCAGGGAGACCGGCTCGACCCCCGCCGCGTACTTCGCGGCCTCGACGGTCAGCCGGTGAGCGGGGGCGGGCGCGGAGCGCGGGGGCGGGACTAACAGAGCCGCTGCCAGAGGAACTCGAGCATCAGCGCCCACTTGAGCGCCCGCTGCTCGTTGTCGGCGGCCGCCCCGTGGCCGCCCTCGATGTTCTCGTAGTAGCTGACGTCATGGCCCTGGGCGGCCAGCAGCGCCACCATTTTCCTGGCATGCCCGGGGTGCACCCGGTCGTCCCTGGTCGAGGTGATGAACAGGACGGGCGGGTACCGGTCGGTGGCCGAGGCGTTGTGGTAGGGCGAGAAGGGCCGGATGTAGTCCCACTCGGCCGGCTCGCGCGGGTCACCGTACTCCGCCATCCAGGACGCCCCGGCCAGCAGTTCGTGGTAGCGGCGCATGTCAAGCAGCGGCACCTGGCTGACGATCGCCCCGAAAAGCTGCGGGTAGCGGGTCAGCATCACGCCCATCAGCAGGCCGCCGTTGCTGGCGCCCTCGATGCCGAGCCGGTCGCGGGTGGCGATGCCCCGGGTCACCAGGTCCGCGGCCACCGCCGCGAAGTCCTCGTACACCAGGTGCCGGTGCTCCTTGATCGCCGACAGGTGCCACCGCGGCCCGTACTCGCCGCCGCCACGGAGGTTGGCCACGACGTAGGTGCCACCACGGGCGAGCCAGCCACGGCCGATGATGCCGCTGTAGGAGGGGGTGAGCGAGATCTCGAAACCGCCGTACCCGGTGAGCAGGGTGGGCCCGGGGCCCGGATGGTCCGGCCCGACCACGAAATAGGGCACCAAGGTCCCGTCGGCAGAGGTGGCGAAGAACTGCCGCACCGACATGCCGGTGGCGTCGAAGAACGCAGGCGCCCGCTTGAGCGTCTGGCTCGCGCCGCCGATCTGCCCGTAAATCAGCGTGTCCGGCTCGGTGAACCCGTTGGACACCAGCATGTACTCGTCGCTGTCGTAGGGGTCGGTGTCCGCGATGTCGGTGTGCGCAAACTCCGGCACGCCGGGCAGGCTGGCCCGCGCCCACGTGCCGCCGGCCGGGGTGAGCACCGCCAGCTGGCTGCGCACGTCGTGGAGCATGTTCAGGATCAGGTGGTTGCGCGTCCAGGCGTGATAGCTGAGCGAGGTGTGCGCGTCCGGTTCGAACAGCACGGTCAGGTCCCGCTCGCCCGCGAGAAAGGCGTCGAACCTGGTGGCCAGCAGCGCCCCGGCCGGGTAGCTGGCGCCACCCACGTTCCAGGGTGACCTGGTCTGGACCAGCAGCCACTCACGGTGCACATCGGCGATGGCGTCCTCGGGCACCGGCACCTGCACCAGGTCGCCGGTGCCGGTACGGAGCCACAGTTCGGCCCGGTAGAACTCGATATTGCGCACTACGAAGTCCCGCTCGAACCCCTCCGTCGGATCATGGAATGCGTGGACCCCCACATCGTCGGGTTTGCCCTCGTAGACCAGGGCCGCCTCGGACAGCGGGGTGCCGCGGCGCCACTCCTTCACCAGCCGCGGGTATCCCGACGAGGTGAGGGATCCGGGGCCGAAGTCGGTGCCCACGTAGATCCGGTCGGCGTCGATCCACCCGACATCGGTCTTGGCCTCGGGAACGTAGAACCCGCCGTCGGCGAAGCCGCGCGCGGCAACGTCGAACTCGCGGACCACGCTCGCGTCGGCGCCGCCGCGGGACAGGTGCACCAGTACCCGGCGGTAGCCGCCCGCCCGCAGCATGCTCGCGCCCTGCCAGACCCAGTTCTCCTGCTCCTCGGCGGCCAGCGCGTCGACGTCGAGCAGGATCTCCCAGCCGGGCCGGTCGCCGCGGTACTCCTCCGGTGTGGTGCGCCGCCACAGGCCCTTCGGGTGCTCCGCGTCCTGCCAGAAGTTGTACAGGTATTCACCGCGCCGCCGGACGAACGGGATGCGGTCGTCGGCGTCGAGGACCTCGCGCGCCTCGGCGCGCAGGCTGGCGAACCGCGGGCCGCCGGAAAGCGCACCGAGGGTCACCTCGTTGCGGGCCCTGACCCAGTCCAGCGCCGCGGTGCCGGTGACGTCTTCCAGCCACAGGTACGGGTCATCCTCGGTTACCTCATGCGCCTGGCTCATGCTGCCTAGTGTGCCGGGCCGCGGACCGCGAAGTCATCCCGCGGTGACGTCAGTAGCGGCGAGGTGGTTACGCAATTCAGCGACAAAGCGCTCAGCCTGGTCCAGGTGCGGGCCGTGGCCGGAGTCCTCGATAGCCATCTCACGGTAGCGCCCGCCAGCGGCGGCGTACCCGTCGAGCACGGCGCGGGTCTGCGCCAGCATCGGCTGCGGTGGCCAGGCCTGCTCACCCGGCCAGCCCGGGATCGCGCCGATCGAGCCCAGGTAGGCCAGGTCGTACAGCGAGTGGTCGGAGACGATGACGTCGTCGCTGCCGCGCAGCCACAGCACCGGCGGCTTGGGCGCCACCTCGGACAGGCCGGCGATGCGGAAATGAGTGGGTGCCATGGTGTTGAGCACGCCCCGGTCCCCCGGCGCCAGGCCCGGCCAGGCATCCACCGTCCGTGCGGTGCCAGGGTAATGGTCGTCGCCGACCCGGGTGGACAGCATCGATTCCACGAAGATGTCCAGATGCTCGGGCACGTATGGCGGCTTCACATAGTGGGCCAGCAGTACCTGCCGCGGCGACAGCGGGCTCTCATCCGTCCGGTCTCCTGCGGCCAGCCGCGCGACGAAGTCCGGGTTGGCGGCGGCGCCACCGCAGCCGGCTCCGGATGGGTCACAGAGCGTGCCCTGGGCATCCCGGGTGCCGCCGAAGCCAAACGGCGACACCGGGGCCACCAGGGTCAGCGACGCCACCCGGTGCGCCTCCGGCCGGTCCGCGAGGTATTGCAAGGCCACCCCGCCGCCCATGCTCCAGCCGACCAGGTGCACAAGCGGCAGGCGGAGAGCATCGATGACAGCAGCCAGGTCGTCGGCGTAGTCCCGCACGCCGCGGGTGGCGTCCACCGGTTCCGGGTCGGTGTCGCCGAACCCGCGCAGGTCGACGGCCAGGGGCCGGTAGCTTTCCGGCAGCGCCAGCATCGTCGGCTGCCAGAACAGCGAGGACGAGACGTTGCCGTGGACGAACAGCACCGCCGGGCCGGTACGCCCGGCCACCGACAGCACGCCGGCCGTCAGCCGGCTGGTAGCTAGCCGCTCGGCCCCGATCCCCGCAAGCAGCGTCTCCATATTCCCCTCCATGCGGTGGTATGGGCTTCCATACTTCCGCACAGGGACCGACCACGGCGCCCCGGGCTGCTGGTCAGGCCTTCCGTTGCATGCTGCTGCGGGCCGGGTTGCCCTGCCCGGCGGCCTTGGGGTCAATCTCGCCTTGCTTGGCCCGGACGCCTGACTCGATCTTGTCGCCGAGGTTCTTGTCCACGTTGCGCCAGTAGCCGAAGGCACGCTCAAGCACCGGCTCGGTCACGCCATTGAGCAGGTGACCGACGACGTTGCTGACCAGCCGCTCGCGTGCGGCGTCGTCGAGCACCTGCCGCACCATCGTTCCGGCCTGGCCCCAGTCGTCGTCCTGCTCGCGCAGGGTGTAGGCGGTGCGCACCATCTCGCCGTCGCTGTGCCAGCTGGGTGGCTGGTGGTGGGCGCTGTCGGCCACCGGGCCACCCTTGGAGTTGGGCGCGTACACCGGGTCGGTCACGTTGCGGAACCGCATCGCGCCGTCCTTGCTGTAGCTGTGCACCGGTACCTTCGCCGCGTTCACCGGGATCTGCTTGTAGTTGACGCCCATCCGGGCGCGGTGCGCGTCGGCGTAGGAGAACCCGCGCGCCAGCAGCATCCGGTCCGGGCTCAGCGCGATGCCGGGCACCAGGTTGTTCGGCTCGAACGCGGCCTGCTCGATCTCGGTGTGGTAGTCCGTGGGGTTGCCGTCCAGGGTCATCCGGCCGACCTCGATCAGCGGGTAGTCACCGTGCGGCCACGCCTTGGTCAGGTCGAATGGGTTGAACCGGTAGGTCTTGGCCTCCTCGAACGGCATGACCTGCATGTACAGGGTCCAGCTCGGGAAGTCGCCGCGCTCGATCGCCTCGTACAGGTCCCGGGTGTGATAGTCGGTGTCGGCCGAGGCCATCTGGTCTGCCTCGTCCTGGGTGAAGAACTCGATGCCCTGGTCGGTCTTGAAGTGGTACTTCACCCAGAACCGCTCGCCGGATGCGTTGATCCACAGGTAGGTGTGGGAGCTGTAGCCGTTCATGTGCCGCCAGGTCCGCGGGATGCCACGGTCGCCCATCAGCCAGGTCACCTGGTGCGCCGACTCCGGTGACAGGGTCCAGAAGTCCCATTGCATGTCGTGATCACGCAGGTTGTTGTCCGCGCGGCGCTTCTGCGAGCGGATGAAGTGCTGGAACTTCATCGGGTCCCGGACGAAGAAGACCGGCGTGTTGTTGCCGACCATGTCGTAGTTGCCCTCGGTCGTGTAGAACTTCAGCGCGAATCCGCGCGGGTCCCGCCACGTGTCGGGGCTGCCCCGCTCACCTGCCACGGTGGAGAACCGGGCCAGCATGTGGGTGCGGGTGCCAGGCTGAAACACCGCGGCCTTGGTGTAGGCGCTGACGTCGCTGGTCACCTGGAAGTGCCCGAAGGCCCCGCCGCCCTTGGCGTGCGGCTGACGTTCCGGTATGCGCTCCCGGTTGAAGTTGGCCATCTGCTCGATGAGATAGTGATCATGGAGCAGGACAGGCCCGTTCGGGCCCACGGTCAGCGAGAATTCATCGCTCTCCACCGGGATGCCGGCATCGGTCGTCGTGGCCTCGCGCTTGTCGTCCGTCATATCCTGCCTCCTCGCGGTTGACCGGCACGCCGCGGCATGCCTCATATCTGGCCCCTACCTGGATCCGGCCGGGACTAACACCGAAGGCGTACGCCATACCGCTGGGGGCTCGCTGACCCGCGCGGCCGCGGGAGGCTAGAAGCTCCCGGACAGTGACGTGGTCAGGGTGAAGGCGCTGCAGTAGAACGTGCTCGTCTGGGTGAACGGGCTGGCGATCATCATGTGGCCGTCCCAGGCGCTGGCGACCCAGGCGTGGCCGTTGGGCTGGGCGGTCTTGAGCGTGACCTGGATCGTCAGGGTGGACCGGATGGGAACCGAGTCGGCCGGTTTCCCGCACTTGAAGACTTTCGCCGTCGTCTTCCCGGTGTAGACCGCGCCGGCGCGGGTGAGGGTGGCCTTGATGGGGTGCTTGTTGAGGTCCCCGGTCAGTTGCACGGTGCACGGCCCGGAGGTGCACCGTGGGCTGGCCCGCCACGACTCGACCCAGCCCTTGGCGCCCTTGCCGCGCAACTGCCCGGCTCCCACGACGATCTTGATGTTGACGCTCCACGGGCCCTGCCAGCGCGCCGCCGAGACCGGCGGGACGGCGGTGTTCACCGTGAGCACGGAGGACAGCGGAGACCGCTCGGCTCCACGCAGCGCCGCCACCCGGTACTGGTAGGCGGTGTCGGGGGCCAGGCCGCCCACCCGGTAGGAGGTGACGGTGCCGGCCACCGAGCCGACCACTTTGCCGCTGGACAGGATCTGGTACTTGTCGGGCCGCGGGCCGGACGGCGGATCCGACCAGCGGAAGATCACCGCGTTGGTGGCGGAGGGGCCGGCCTTGAGCCCCGTCGGCCGCAGCAGGGCCGGCATCCGCCACGGGGCCCAGATCGCCACCCCGGCGGCTATTGCCAGGAGCACCACGGCCGCGGCGGCGTAGCCGCCCCACCCGCGCCGCCGCTGCCTGCGCCGACGTGAGCCAGGACGGGCGGGCGGAGGGGCCACTAGAGCCAGCCCGCGCGGACGAGAGCCGCCTCGCCGGCGGATGCCTGGCCGTCGGGCGGGTTGCCCAGCTCACCGGACCGTACCTTGTCGAGGAGCCTGCGGGCTGTGTCCACGATCTCCGGCGCGGCGCGCCGCAGGTCCGCCGCGTCGGACGGGCCGGCAACCTCCGCCGGGACTCCGGCCGAGTCCAGCAGTGCATCCAGGTCGGCCAACTGGGTGCCCAGCCAGCCGAGCGGGTCGGCGGACAGCTCCTTGACGTAGGCCCGCCTGCCCGGGTTCCAGCCGGCGAACCTGGGGTGGTGGTGGGTGCGGTCGAAGCTGCCCGGGCGCCCGGCCACCGACTCCAGCAGGTCGGCCCGCCAGATCGGCTGGCCGACCTCGATGGGCTGCGCGGAGTAGATGGTTCCCTTCAGCTCACCGCGGCCGAGAACGCGCAGTTCGAGCCGGACGCCGTGCTCGGGTCCCTCCTGGCCCTTGCCCGGATTGGGGTCTACGAAGTAGAGGTCCCCCACGACCACGCCGACCCGCTCGAATCCGAAGGCGTAGAGCACCGGGATCCCCTTCCTGGCCGTGATCGTTCCCTTGACCCGTCTGGTCATTCTCACACGGGGCGGCGACAGCGGGCCTGGCCCGCCGCCGCCAGCGCGGCCAGTAGGCCGCGGCGAGCAGCACGAGCAGCGGCCCGGTGTTGGGGTCGGTGGCCGTGCCGGTGAACATCTGGCCGAAGTTCTCCCCGGCTACCCAGAAGACCAGTCCGGCGACGGCGGCTGCGGCCAGCGCCGGCCGGGCGGTCACCGGGTGCAGAATCCCGGCCGCGATGGCGGCGAAGAGCACCGCGAGGACCACGCAAACGACGGCGCCGTGCGCGCCGATAGCCGCGGCGGTGGCGCGGTCCAGGGCGGCGAGCCAGCCCGGCTCACCGGCTGCGTTCGCGGCCAGGGCGCCGCGAAGGCCACCCGGAGCCCGGACGGCGGGCTGCATGACGAGATACGCGAACCCGCCCCACAGCACCAGCCAGGCTGCCCGGCTCCCCCGGCTGCCGAGCAGGCTGACGCTGGCGATGCCGTTACGGCCTGGGTCACCGGAGCGGGCCGGCCACACAAGGGCTGCCATCAGGGCGTAGAGGATCACCGCGCCAGGCGCCCCGGTCACCGGGCTGGCGGTCCCGGTGAGCAGCCCGCCCAGCCCTTCGCCGAGCCACCACACAGCCAGCGACCAGGCGACGGATCCAGCGAGTGCGGCCTTGACAATGGGCCGCCACAGCAGTCCGGCGGCGATGGCGAGCTGAATGAGCGCGAAGGCAGTGTTCCAGGCCACGGCGTCGTGGCCAACCAGGCGGCTGGCCTGCAGGATAGGGCTGGCGAGCACGGCGGGGTTGCCCGTGGCCGTGTCGCCGAGCATGCTGGCGAAACGAGGGCCGAACATAGCGGGCTGCAACTGAAGGACACCGTCGAGCAGCCAGACCAGCCCTAGCACGATCTGCAGCCCGCGCCGGGCCCCCCGGGACTCCATGTCAGCCGTGCGGGCCAGCACGCTGCGCGCCATCCGGGCTGCCCCGGCACGGACGGCCGATGGCCGCGGCGGCGCCCCGGCCGCTGGCGCGGCGGCCGACGAGGGCAGGAAAAGGGTGGCGAAGGCGAGCAGCGACCCGCCCGCGCTGACCCACAGGCCGGGCCCGCCCCGGGCGAGCACCATGGAGTCCCCGCCCAGCGTCCGCAGCGTTGCGGCCAACTGGATGAGCAGGTACCCGGAGAAGCCGAGCGCGGCGAACCCGCCGATACCGACCAGCCACCGCGACCGGCTGCCCCCGCGGACGGCGTGCCACAGCCCGGCCACCGCGATGAGGATGCCGGCGGCTATGAGGATGCGCCCGTTGCTGCCGCGGACCCCGGGGATGCCGATGAGCCCGGCGAAGGTTTCTACCCAGGGCAGGAACGCTCCGGCCCCTATAACGGCACCGGCTGCCGCGCCGGCCAGCCCGGCGGCAAGGCGCCAGTTGCGGCGCGGTGCGGGGTGCGGCCGGGTCGCAGGCCGGGTGGTCATGCTGATCATGGTGAGTCCCTTGGGATGCCGGAGACGGACGCTGGAGGCTGGGGGCGCCGGTTCTGGCCGCGCCTTCGCGGGCGGCCAGAACCGGTCTTCCGCCCGGTCAGCGGTAAGGCGCCACTGGCGCGGTCACCGATTCCAGGACTGGACAGCGAAGTACAGGAACAGGTTCGTGGGGATGTTCCCCGTGACGACGCTGTGGTCGTGCTTTTGCAGCCACATCAGCCGTGCGTCGCTCTTTGAGGCCACGATCTTGTTCCACGCCTTGAGGCTCTTGACGCCGACCACGTCGACGTTCCACCACTCGGGCTGGCCGCTGTTGGCCGTGGCGACGATGTGGCTGTGCGGCGGCAGCAGGGCGTTGGCTGTGCCGCTGCCGAGCACCGCGGACAGGTCGATGGTGTGCGGATGGTCGATGCAGCGGCCGACGTTCGGGCACTGCAGCGTGGACGCCGGCGGGGTGAAGCCCAGCGGCACGATGACGTACAGCGGGTCGAAGGTGCTCACCGGCGTCTGGGTGTAGTCGTTCCCCGCCTCGCAGTGTGTTGCGGCACCACTCGACGGCGGGTTCTGGCAGAAGAAGTTCCGGGTGTAGTGGAACGTCACCGTGCGGCCGTCATACCAGCCCTTGGTGTTGCCCACGTGATCCGTACTGGACGACGACATGCCGGCCATGGCCATGCCCGCCGACGGTGAGCCGGCTGACGCGAACGCCGTCCCCGACGCTGCCGCGAGTACTATGCCGAGGCCGCCGGCCAGCGCGATCCCCGCCTTCCGAGTCGCGGTCATCCGGCCTCGTAGCTTTCCGGCCATCAGATCCCTCCCAGGGGGTGTGGGGCACGCCTGGTAGCGCACCCATCGGCCGGACATTCGCGGCAAGGCCGCACATCGGTTCATGGCGGGATCTTGTTGATCATGAACCAAGACGGGGCAGGACAACGAACAGGTGGCGTGAGGACACTGCCAGGGAAGCCAAAGATGACCAGATCGTGGCCACGCCGCACGATCGTGGCCGCCGCCGCGCTGGGCGCGATAGCGGTAGCCGGGTGCAGCAGCGCGGCACCGTCGGGGGCGGCCGGTGCGACATCCGCCGCGGGCCAGCGAGTCACGATCGAGGGAAACAACTCGCTGCGGTTCACGCCGATGACCGTCCACGTGCACGCCGGGATGGTGCGGGTCACCCTCAAGGACATAGGGGCATACCCGCACAACCTGGTCATCCCCGGTTTGCGTGTGACCTCGCCGACGGTGACCGGTGATCCCGGCGGTGCCACGGCGCGTTTCACCATCACATTCCCGCACGCGGGGCGGTACCCGTTCCACTGCCAGTACCACCAGAGCGCCGGGATGACCGGCGTGTTCGTGGTCTCGTGAGGGCTCAGGCCACGCGGGGGCACCCGCCTCAGGCGAACCGTTTCGCTTCCGGCTCCGAATAGCCAAGGTGATGTCCCGCCCCGCGACCCCGGCCGCCGCTTATAACCGCAGTGACCTGGACGACAATGCCCTGCTGGACCTGCTCGCCCACGGCGAGCCGGATGCCCTCGGCGAGCTCTACCAGCGCCACGGCACCGCTTGTTATCGGCTGGCCCGCCAGATCACCGCCAACCCCGCCCTGGCCGAAGACGCGGTCCAGGAGGCGTTCACCGGCATGTGGCGCAATCCCGCGGCCTACATCTCCGACCGGGGCAGCAGCGTCCGGTCCTGGCTGCTGGGGATGACCCATCACAAGGCGGTGGACTCGGTGCGCCGGGAGACTGCCCAGCAGCGCCGGCAGCATGCGCACGCCGCGCAACGGGCGCTCGACCCGCCCGGCGAGGACGATCCGGCCGCCATCACCTGGCATCGGATGCGGGCGGCGGAGGTCCGGACCGCGGTCAGCGAGTTGCCCGACCCGCAGCGGGAGGCCCTTGCCCTGGCCTATTTCGGCGGCTATACCCAGAGCGAGATCGCGGAACTGATCAACGTGCCGCTTGGCACCGTCAAGACCCGCACGTTCGCCGCCATGCGGCGGCTGCGGCTGCGGTTGGCCCCGTTCGAGAGTCAACCTGGGGAGGCGGCACCGTGACCGATCCAAGGCCCGGCCACGGCCGGTTCGACGAGCTGGCGTCCGGCTATGCCGTGCACGCACTGGATTCCGACGAAGTGCTGCTGTTCGTCCGGCATGCCCGGCAGTGCGGGCGCTGCCAGCGCTCCCTCGCCGACTACGCGGATGTGACCGCGGCCATGGCAGAGCTGGCCCCGGCCGCCGAGCCAAGCCCTGAGCTAGCCGAGCGGATCATCGCTGTCGCGACCGGCGACCTTGTCGCGGGTGATCCACGGGCGATCCGCTCGCCCAGCGCCGCCCCCACGCCCGATGAGCCGGGGAACCAGCCGTCACCGCAGGTGCTGCCACTGCGCCGCCGCCGCCCGCGCCTGGTGCGCGTGGCGGCGGCGGCCGCAGCCGCGGTGATCATCGGCGGGGGCGTCTGGGGCGGCCTGGCCGCCACCGGCGGCGGTGGCACCGCGCCGCCCTCGCTGGCCGAATGCGTGCGGTCGCACCGGTGCGCCGAGGTGGTGCTGACCGCCGCGGCCACACACCGCACGGCGGCGAAGGTCATCGTCAGTGACGGTGTGGTCTATATGGAACCGACCGCGATGGGCGCCAATCCGGGCGACGAGATCTACGTGCTGTGGCAGCTCACCGGCGCGCACACCCCGCTGGCGGTGGGCTCGTTCGACATCAGGCCGGGCACGCACGGGCCGGTGCGGATCGGCGGGCTGGCCGCCCCCTACCGGAGCACCTGGGCGTTCGCGGTCAGCCTTGAGCACGGCCGGACCATCCCGCCCAAGCCATCGCACCCGATCGCGCTTGGCCAGGTGTCCGCCTGACCGGCAGCCCGCCCGACGGCGACTGAACCGGGACCGCCGCTGCTGCGAACACTCTCGGATGAACATTCACCAACCGAAAGTGAGCAGTCATGCGGAACAAGCTTCTCGTCCGCGGCAGCGTGGGCGCCGTGGCTCTCGCGCTGGCCGTCACGGCCTGTGGCAGCAGCGGTGCGGGCAGCGCTGGCGGCGGCAGCACCCACTCTGCTTCGCCCAGTGCCATGCATTCCATGCCGGCCAGCCCGGCCCCCGGCACGGTGACCAACACCGCCGCCGCTCAGCTCTATGCGGGGCTGGACCAACTGCTCCGCGAGCACGTGGACCTGACGGCCAACGTGGTCCAGCTGGCGGTCACCAAGGGCCCTTCCTCGGGCGCAACCAAGCAGGCGCTGGCCGCGCTCGATCAGAACACCAAGGGACTGGGTGCCGCGATCGGCAGCGTCTACGGCTCGGCGGCCCAGGCGCAGTTCCTGAAGCTGTGGCGGGCGCACATCGGCTACTTCGTCAACTACACCCTGGGCGTCGCCACTCATAACAAGGCCAAGGTCACCACCGCCAACAAGAACCTGGCGGGCTATACCGCCCAGTTCAGCCAGTTCATCGCCGGCGCCACCAAGCTCCCGGCGTCCGCCGTCGCGGCCGACCTGAAGGGCCATGTCACCACGCTGGAGACCGCGATCAACGCGATCGTGGCCAAGAGCCCGTCGGCCGGCCAGAAGATCGAGATGGCAGCCATGCACATGGACGGCACCGCGCAGGTCCTCGCCAAGGGCATCGTCTCCGCCAAGGGCATCTCTGGCAGCGTCACCGGAGCCGGGTCTTCGCTGCGCGCCGCGCTGACCGGGCTGCTCATCCAGCACGTCGCCGCCACGGCGTTCGTCGTGCAGACCGCCGTCGCCCATGGCGGCAGCCTCACCGCTCCCGAGGTCAAGGGCGCGATCGGCGCGCTGACCGACAACACCAACCAGCTCGGGGCCGCGATCGGCAGCGTCTACGGCGCGGCGGCCCAGGCGAAGTTCCTGAAACTGTGGAACGCTCACATCGGCTACTTCGTCAACTACACCCTCGGCGTCGCCACCCACAACAAGGCCAAGGTCACCACCGCCAACAACGACCTGGCCGGCTACATCAACCAGTTCAGCCAGTTCATCGCGGGCGCCTCCAAGCTCCCCGCCGCCGCCGTCGCCGCTGACCTGAAGGGTCACGTGTCCACCCTGGAAGCGGTGATCAACGACATCGTCGCCGGGAGGTCCTCGGCGAGCAGCGCCCTGCTCATGGCCGAGAACCACATGGCGGGTACGGGTGCCGTCCTCGCCCAGGGGATCGCCGCGTCGATGCCGGCCAAGTTCGGCTCGTAACCCCCTCTTCAGTACCCGCCGGGCGGAGGCAAGCCAGCCTTCGCCCGGCGGCATGCCACCCATGGAGCCGCTCATTGAAGGACGAACGGCCGGGCCTGTTGTGATAGCGGGAATTTGCGGCCAAGCTGATCACAGCCCATCCCGTAGCCCGGTCACGACCGAGGGAGCTGGTGACCATGAGCGCGCGTATTGACGAGAAATTGCAGGCTGCGGTGGCTGCCGGTGCGGTGCCGGGAGTCGTCGCCATGGCAGCAAACCCCGATGGTGTGCTCTACGAGGGCGCAGCGGGCAAGCGTTCCGCGGCGGCGGACGACCCGATCACGCCGGACACCATGATGCGGATCGCGTCGATGACCAAGATGGTCACCACCACGGCCGCCCTGCAGCTCATCGAGCGCGGCAGCCTGAGCCTGGACGCGCCGGTCCGGGAGTACCGGCCCGAGTTCGCCGACCTGCCCGTGCTCACCGGGTTCGACGGCGACACCCCCCAGCTGCGCGCGCCCAGCGCACAGGCCACGGTGCGGCACCTCGTCACGCACACGGCGGGGTTCGGCTACTGGATCTGGGACGCCGACATCGACCACTACGAGCAGGTCACCGGCCTCGCCAACGTGATGCCAGGCACGATCGACGTGTTCAAGGCGCCGATGACGTCCGACCCGGGTACCCGGTTCGAGTACGGCATCAACGTCGACTGGCTGGGCCAGGTGATAGAGACGGTGAGCGGGCAGCCGCTCGACGCATATTTCGCCGAGCACATCACCGGGCCGCTCGGCATGACGAACACCACGGCGCGGATGACGCCGGAGCAGCGGGCCAACTCCACGCCGATTCACGTCCGCGGCGAGGACGGCGCCTGGGTGGCCACAGATGTCGACTGGGCGCAGGAACCGGACTACTGGGGCGGCGGTCACTTCCTCTACAGCACGCCCCGCGACTACCTGAGGTTCCAGCAGATGCTGCTGGGCTGCGGCGTCCTCGGCGACGTCCAGGTCCTGGAGCGGGCCACGGTAGCAGCAGCCTTCTCGAACCAGATCGGCGCATTGGACTTCCCGTCGACCATCACCACCGCGCACCCGGAGCTCAGCGCCGACGTGAACCTCGGCCCCGGCCTCAAGTGGGGCTTCGGGCTGCTGCTCAACCCTGCCCCATTGCCGGGCATGCGGGCGGCGGGCAGCGGGTCCTGGTCCGGCCTGTTCAACACCCACTTCTGGGTGGACCCGGCCAGCGGGGTCAGCGGCGCGATCTACTCCCAGACCCTGCCATTCCTAGACCCGTCAGCCCTCCAGCTCTACGCCGACTTCGAGCAGGCCCTCTACGCCTCGCTCTGAGCGGTCGCCGATCATGCGGCGAGGAGCCGCTCAGCTACCGTTTCACCCTCGTTGTACTCACCGGTGGCGTGGAAGCCCAGGCGCCGGTAGAAGGCTTCCGGGCCGTGCTGGCCCGCGTGATAGGAGACTGTCAGCCGCTGGTGCCCGCGCCTTATACCTTCTTGGCACAGCTCTTCCACGGCGAATCGTCCGTAGCCCTTGCCCTGGTGCCCGGCGTCGATGTTGAGCCGCCACAGGTAGTTGTGGAACAGCGGGTTCTTATGCTCGGGGGCGAACGCGGCCATGATGAAGCCCACCAACTGGTCACCGTCGTAGATCAGCCGGGGCCAGGCGATATCGGGCATCGTGTAGGCGTCGGCAAGGGACCAGGCGACTGGAGCAACGAGATCGTCTTGATCAGCCCGCAGCTTCAGCATGCAGGCAGCCCTCACATTTTCCTGAGTTACCGGTTCCAGCCGCAGGCCCGTCCGCATGCTCCCACATTACGGTTATGCCTACCAGCTACCTGGGCACTTGGTCATTGCGTCAGCAGCAGTGCAGGGTAAGGGTCTTGTTGCCGCTGCTGCTGGCGCCTTTCTGGCGGACCCCGCCGCACCCCGTTACGGCTATGACCTGATGAAGGCGGCCCGGCTGCCCAGCGGGGCCCTGTACCCGCTGCTGGCCTAGCTTGAGCACCAGAAGCTGGTCGCCTCCGGGTGGGAGACCCCGCAACACGAGGGGCAGCGGCCCCGCAAGTACTACCAGCTGACCAGTGAGGGCACCGGATCGCCCGGCTCGAGCTCGCCCAGGCCTCCGCCCGCCGTCAGCGCGCGGTCGGTCCGCTTCCCAGGCGTCTAGCTGCAGGTTCAGCGCTCTTATAGATGGCTACTTACGCCAGGACAGTCAGCGCATGTAGCGTGCGTGGTACGTCGTGCCGACATGTAGTGAACCTCCAAGGGGTGGCGATGCAACCGTCGATCTTCGTCAGCTACCGCCGAGAGGACAGTGCGGCAGAGGCCGGGCGTCTACGGACGACACTTCTTGGCCAGTTCGGGGACGAGGCGGTCTTTATGGATACGTCATCGATCCAACCGGGGGCAAAGTGGCCCTCCGGGATTAGCTCCGCCTTGGAGTCTGCAGAAGCTGTGCTGGTTATTATCGGGCCTGAGTGGGTACGGGTTAGCGATCAATGGGGCTTAAGGCGTATTGACGAGGAGAGCGATTGGGTTCGCAAGGAAATTGAGCAGGCCCTGGGTCAGGACAAGGAAGTAATTCCTGTTCTAGTCCGCGAGGCACGGGTGCCGCCCACCGACAAGCTCCCGGAATCGATCTCGGCATTGTTCGATAGGCAAGCAATAGAGATACGTACGTCGTATTGGGATCATGACATAAAGCTCCTTCAGAGCAGGCTAGAGTCCGTTGCTGGGACTCCAGTCGTGCAGGAGTCGGCTGGGCCATACCCAGCTGGGCCATACCCAGTTCCAGCGCCGGAGGTACCGGATCCTATCAGCGATGAAAGCCTTGAGGTTGCGCTCAAAGGCGCTCTATCCCGGTGGAGGAAGGTCGTTAGCCCTCTGCCTGACAATCCCGATACTGTCCGAACAGAGCTATTTCGCGAGTACAGGTTTAAGAACTTTCGAGATGCGATCCGTTTCATAAGTGAGGTTGCTCCTGGCTGTGATATCGCGAACCATCATCCGCGATGGGAGAATATCTATGCGACGCTCAAGGTATATCTCACAACATGGGATATCGAGCATCGCATCTCTGATAGAGATATTCAGCTTGCAAAGTATTTCGAAACGGCATATAGCGAGTTCATTACCAAGAGTCCGATCGATTGATGATCCGACGATTCCAGGTGGCGCTAGAGGACTCGAATCCCTGAACTCCTGCTTGCAAAATACGTCCATACTGTCGGCCTCCGTCGCTCACTTAGCCTCGATCCACCGCGTAAATAGGGGTTCGTTGCGGGCGCGTCAACGCGAAAGGTGCCCTCTGAGCTGGGACGATGGGAGTTGCTGAAGCTTCCAGTCCCGGGTCGGAGAGGACACCTCGCAAGTGCGATTGTTGCATGGGCTGGCGAAGATCCACGCGACGTTTGATGACCCGAATCTCGTGTCGCGGGCGGGCCTGGTGCCGGTGATGGCGCTGGCCCAGCGGGCGGGCCTGGCCGACCTGGTCGGCAGAGCATGTCCGGATCGGCCGCCGGTGCGGGGTGAACGCGCACCTGAAGGTGCCCTGCCTGGTGGCCGGGATGATCGCGCGGGGCGGACAGCATCGATGACATGGACCTGCTGCGGCACGGCGCGATGCCGGCGCTGTTCGGCGGGATCCGGGCGCCGTCCACGCTGGGGTCGTTCCTGCGCGTCGTTCACCTGGGGGAACGTGCTCCAGCTGGAGAAGGTGAGCCGGCTGCTGCTGGCGGAGCTGGCCCGCCGCGCGCCGCTGCTGCCCGGCAAGGACATGCTGGCGTTCATCGACATCGACTCGATGCAAAAACGGGTCTACGGGCACAAGAAGCAGGGCGCGGCGTTCGGCCACACCAAGATCCAGGGCAAGAGCCTGCTGGTCCGCGGGCTGAACGCGCTGGCCGCCACCATCAGCACGCCGCTGGCCGCGCCGGTGATCGCCGCCACCCGGCTGCGCGGCGGCAACGCGGCCTCCGCCCGCGGCGCCGCGTCGTTCGCCGCCGAAGCGGTCGCGCACCGCCCGCGCCACCGGGTGCAGCGGGATCCTGGTGGTGCGGGCGGACTCGGCGTTCTACTCCGCGGCGTTCACCGGCGCGGTGCGCGCGGCCGGGGCGTTCTTCTCGGTCACCGTGCAGATGGACCCGCACGGTCACAGGCGGCGATCGCGGCCATCGGCGAGGACGCCTGGACGCCCATCCGCTACCCCCGGGCGATCTGGGATGACCAGCTGCGCTGCTGGGTCTCCGACGCCGAGGTCGCCGAGATCCAGCTACACCGCGTTCACCTCGAAGAAGGGCGCAGGCGATCACCGCCCGGCTGATCGTCCGCCGGGTCAAAGACCTGAACCGCAAGGCCGCCGCCGGCCAGGACGAGCTGTTCCCCGTCTGGCGCTACCACGCCGTGTTCACCGACTCCCCGTTCGTGACTGCTCCAGGCCGAAGACCAGCACCGCGACCACGCCCAGGTGGAGCAGGTCTTCGCGGACTGGACCGACGGCCCGCTGGCTCACCTGCCCTCGGGCTCGTTCCCCGCGAACGCCGCCTGGCTGGCCTGCGCCGCCATCGCCCATAACCTGCTGCGCGCCGCCGGGTCCCTGGCCAGCCTCGCCTGCGCCAAGGCCCGCGGCGCCACGCTGCGCCGCGACCTCATCGACGTCGCCGCCCGCACCGCCCGCCACGGCCGCGGCCACATCACCCTGCACCTGCCCGAAGGCTGGCACCGCGAGACCGAATGGATGAACCTGTTCGAAGCCGCCTGCGGCCCGCCCGCCGCCGCGGCCTGACCAGCCCAGACCCGGTCACCGCACCCGCACGGCCCCGGCCACCCGGCAGGCCACCAGCCAGATCCCCGGCAAGGACCCCTGGACAAGCCGCAGAACAGTGAGCGGCAGGAAAGCCACGCCCGCCGTCACCCACAAGATCAGTCCTGCCGGCCCGGCCGCCGCAGAAACGATCATCTGAATTCACGCGGTGGATCGAGGCTTAGGGCAAGACGACCTAACGGCATCTCCTTGCTCGTGGGGCCAACCTGAACCCGCGGATTAAAAGCCGGTCCCCGTGGCATCCGAGACTGTCTGAGTCAGTCCACGCGGTGGGCACTAGCTGGATCTCACCGCACGAATCCGTCTGCCGCCATCCGGTGCTGTGCGGCGGCGTTGCTGCTCGCGTCGCGGTTGCGACTGTCCGCTTTCAGGCGTGACGTACACCAAGTCGTCGCCGATCGTGCGAGCGTTGTGCGCTGTTGCCAATCGCTGAAGCTGGCCGTTGGTTGCTGTTGTTGCTGTCACCGTTGCTTTCAGCCACCCTGCACGGCCGGGACCGCGGTCTAGACGTGAGGCGTGCGGGGAGCACAGCTCACCGGTGTTGCTGCATGACTTCGCTTTCGCCCGTCGCGGCCGATGAATCACCGGCGACCGAGCCGTCCAACCTGATGAACAACCTCAACAGACCGATGGCATGAAGGGGAGTGAACACCGATGGTGCCCTACGACACCTACCGGATCTACCAGATCGAACGTGCAAAGAGCCCCGCGGAGGTCCGCCGTGCCGACGAGCAAGCGGCCCAGCTTGCTCCGCTGTCTCCTCGCTGTTTCGTGGCCTCACCCGGCCGGTGCGCGCCGTGCCCGCGGCTGCACTCGGCTGGCAGCAGTGCGCCGGCCTCCCCCGCCCGGCCTGACCAGCCGGCGCTGGCTGGCAGCAAAGCTGCTGAAGACCCCAAGCGCGACGCTGTTCCTGGCCTAGCGTAGGGCTGCAGGCGAGTTCCCGGGAGGAACCATGGCGATCGCGTTTCCTGGAGAGTCAGCTGAGTACCGGGCCGCGCGGGACCGGCTGCTGGAGCAGGAGATCGAGCTGCGCCGTGCCATGGAGGCGGTCGCCGCCGCCAGGCGCCGGTTGCCGCCCGGCGGGATCGTGCCGCAGGACTACGTCTTTCAGGCCCAAGGACCAGGCGGTGCCCCGGCCGGGTGCGGCTGTCGGAGCTGTTCGCGCCGGGCAAGGACTCGCTGGTGATCTACAGCATGATGTTCCCGCGCGCCTCGGAGGACGACCGCCCGGGCCCGGCAGGCGGGCAGACCGCGCTGCTGCCGCTGGCGCAAGGGCCCGTGCCCGTCGTGCACCGCGTTCCTCGACCAGCTGGACGGCGCCGCCGAGCACGCCGCCCAGCATGTCAACCTCGCGGTCGCCGGGAAGGCGCCGATCGAGCGCATCCTCACCTTCGCCGCCGAACGCGGCTGGCGGCGGCTGCGCCTGTTGTCCTCGGCCGGGACCACCTACAACCGCGACTACCTGGCCGAGACCCCCGACGGTGAGCAGCAGCCGATGCTGAACGTGTTCCACCGCGACGGGGACACGATCCGCCACTTCTGGGGCTCGGAACTGTTCTACGCGCCAGAGGACCCCGGGCAAGATCCCCGCCACGTCGGCACCCTCGAGCCGGTCTGGAACCTTTACGACCTCACCCCGGAGGGACGCGGAACCGACTGGGATGAGCAGCTGAGCTACTGACACCGCACACCCCGGTCCCTGAGCTGGGCGAATGCCGGGTCGGCTCAGGGAGCGGTTTACAGGGAGTCAGCAGCGTCAGTGAGACATAGCCGCTCACCTGCGGACCCGCTGTCACACTGCCCTGACGCGGAGTTGACGAGGCTTCTGTGCGAGCATCTCGACAAGTTCGGCACGGTCTCCGATGGCCGTCTCTTCGGCGGTGTCAGGGGCGGCGAACCGGAGCAAGCTTCCCCGCTCGCCCGGCGCCCGCACGACCTCTGGCACGCCTGCCTGTCCACGTGGTTCAACGGTGGCGTCTACCCGACCCAGGTAGCCGAGTGGGCCGGGCACGGCGTGGACGTGCTACTGCGGATCTACGCCAAGTGCGTCGTTGGCCAGGACGAGCTAGCCAAGCGGCGGATCAGCGAAGCGCTGTGCCAGGACAGATCATGGGTACCGCCCACCTTTTTGGCACAGCGACCTGCATTTCCCCGCGCACGGCCACACACGGCCGCACACGCGGCCGAGAGGCAAGATCACGAAGGCTGCGCATCACCGCAGGTCGCAGGCCCTTATCTGCGGTTTTTGGGAGTGGGGCGGCTGGGACTCGAACCCAGGACCGGCGGATTATGAGTCCAGCACGCCAGCAACCCGTCCCATACGGTGTGACCTGGGCAGACACGAGTTGACGCGATCATGGTTGGCCCGATTTGGGCACGTATTTGGCATGATCAAGCTCAATGCGGACCAGGTTATGCGATCCAGACCTGGCCGCTCAGCCTTGGGCCTGACAGCGCGCCAGTTCGATCTCAAGAGCGGGTCTCAGGGCGGCGTCTGCGGCCTTGCGGCCCGCTACTTGGTGTCCCGTCTTACGTAGCTACCACGCCTGGGCACTGTGAAGACCAGGCCCTCTTCGCGCAGGATGTCGATGGCGCGGAGCACAGTGTCGCGGCCGATGCCGTACTCCTGCTGAAGCTGCTTGACCGACGGCAGGGGACCGCTCCGCCACTCGCCCTTGGCGATCCTTGTCCGGAGGATGGCGGATAGCTGCTGGTAGGCAGGCTCCGGTGCCCCATGGTCCACGGTCACAAGATCAAACTAGATCCCTTAAGACTAGATATGACCAGGGGGTATCTCTCATCTGCTCTGCTCTGATCTGCTCTACACTCATTGGACAGCCATGTGATGTCGGCATACGGAGCTATAGCGGAGGGCAGTTCTCTTGGTCCACGGCAGCCGATCCATGACCGCAGCATCGTCCGCTGCCGCCGACGACCGAGGTGCGCCATCGTTACCGAGCAGCTATGCCGTCACGGTCAAGCGAACCTTCCCGGGCAGCCCCGACGAGGTCGCCCGCGTCCGTGAGTTCGTCAGGCTCGTCCTCGGCCCACTGCCCGTGGTGGACGAAGCTGTCCTGCTTGCCTCCGAGCTAGCTACCAACGCCGTCATCCATACGGCGTCTGGCCAGGGCGGAGCCTTCGACGTCGCCGTGAGCCGCTACCCGTCAGCGGTTCGCATAGAGGTTCACGATGCAGGCTCGCATCAGGTGCCCATGCCGCGTCCGTGGGACCACTTGACCGAGGAAGGCCGCGGCCTCGGCCTCGTCAGTCTCATCGCGGATAGGTGGGGTCACAGCGAAGACACGGACGGCAGATCGGTGTTCTTCGAACTCTGCTGGCAGCCGCTTATTGAGGGCCGGTGACCTCCTCGGTGTGAACTGGTTGCATGATGGTCGATGAGAGGTCGCTGTGGCTGGTCACAGGCCGAGGGTGGGCTCTGCTGGTCTGCTCTGGGCTGCGGCGTTGCTGCACTCGTTGCTGCAGCCAGTAAGCTCTAGCGGTTTTCAAGATCGCTATTGGGTTCTCGTTGCCTACAGCGCTGACCTGCACTGTTAGTGACCTGCTGGCTCAGCGATCTCAGGGTCATCCCGTGCATATCCGTGCCCGGCTAGTCTCGTCGGCCGTGGCGGCTGCCTACGATAGGGTGCGAGACGGGACAAATGCTGCCGGGAGGTCATTCGGATGCGGCGGATGTTTTGGTTCGGCGCAGGTCAGGTTGCTGGGCTGAGCAGGCGTCATCGGTTCGCGGGGCGGGCAGCCCCGTTGAGGGTGGTGTCCTGGCTGGTGTCCCCGCGGGCCGTGCGGCGGGGCGGGCTGGGCTTGTTCGCCGCCGTTGTCGTTGTGCTGTCGGCTCAGCCTGCTGTGCTGGCGAGTTCCTCGGCTCCGGACTGGACTCAGCAGGCGCCCGCGACCAGCCCACCCGCCCGGGACTTCGCGTCGATGGCCTACGACGCGGCCACCGGCAACATCGTCTTGTTCGGCGGTCCAGCAACGACCACGCTTCGGTGACACCTGGACCTGGGACGGCTCGACCTGGACCAAGCAGGCGCCCGCGGCCAGCCCGCCCGCCCGGTTCGGCGCGTCGATGGCCTACGACGCGGCCACCGGCAACATCGTCTTGTTCGGCGGCTACAGCAGCGGCCGCGTTCTCGGTGACACCTGGACCTGGGATGGCTCGACCTGGACCAAGCAGGCGCCCGCGGCCAGCCCGCCCGCCCGGGACTGCGCGTCGATGGCCTACGACGCGGCCACCGGCAACATCGTCCTGTTCGGCGGCTGCCGGCGGCAACGGCGCTGCTCGATGACACCTGGACCTGGGATGGCTCGACCTGGACCAAGCAGGCCCCCGCGACCAGCCCGCCCGCCCGGTCCGGGCGTCGATGGCCTACGACGCGGCCACCGGCACCATCGTCTTGTTCGGCGGCACGGCAGCCAACGGGCATACTCGGTGACACCTGGACCTGGGACGGCTCGACCTGGACCAAGCAGGCGCCCGCGGCCAGCCCGCCCGCCCGGGACGACGCGTCGATGGCCTACGACGCGGCCACCGGCACCATCGTCTTGTTCGGCGGCTGCGACGCAGCCAGCGGCAGTCTCGGTGACACCTGGACCTGGGACGGCTCGACCTGGACCAAGCAGGCGCCCGCGACCAGCCCGCCCGCCCGGGACGGACGCGTCGATGGCCTACGACGCGGCCACCAGCAGCATCGTCTTGTTCGGCGGCTACCACGGCGGCTATTTCGGTGACACCTGGACCTGGGGTGGGGCTGGCTAGCGTGGCGCGAAGCTAGATTCGGCAGTTCTTGCCGTGCCTTCGGAGCTCTTCCTTATCAGCTCTGGCCAGGCAAGGGGTGTCGGGGTCGGTGGACCGCTATCCTCGGGCGTCTGCGGTTGGCCAATGGGTTCGTCGCTCTGACGCGTCGCCGGATGCCGCGGGCCTGTACGACCTCCAAGTCGCCGCGGTGATGTTCGCCCACATTTTCAAGGTCGCTCCGGAGTCGACGCCGGATCAGTTGCGAGAACTGCTGGCCAACGAGTTGGATGTCATGCAAATCCAGGGCGAATTGGGGCCTCCGGCTTTTATTGCCGTTGAAGTCACTTATGGGGGTGCTACCGACGGGGGCGGTATGCTCAACCGCAATGTTCGCATCGGTCCTGATTGGGACGTCCGCGAGGCGTCCGCCATCTTCCGCCGGGCCACCAAAGACGATTCAGCAGCACCTTGACCGTGCGATCCCTCCTACGCAAGGCGGCCAGCACGATCCCTTATGATGACCCGTCCCGGCCAGACAGTCTGTCTACCCTGATCAAGGCCTTGGGACTGCGTTTCGAGCGAGGCGGAGATCCGGCTGATCAAGATGAGGCCGTGGATGTCGCTCGAGCTGCGGTTGCCGAATACCCCGCGAATCCGCTGTTGCTGTACCGTCGCCCTGAAGCTCTAGGCCGTCGCGGTCACAGCAGGTGCAGTCTTAGCGACTTCGATGAGGCTATCGCTGCATCTCGAACAGCGATTGACATTATTCCGCGGGAGTACGCCGATTATTTCGTTTTCCTGAGTGCCATAGCCCAATCATTGGACAGCAGGTTCGAAGTCTCCGGGCGTCTTTCTGATCTGGACGATGCTATCGAAGCGTATCAGGCAGCATTGGATGCGGCGCCTGACGATCACCCACAGCGCGCAGGCATTCTTGCAAAACTCAGCCGACTACGACGCCTCCGGTCCAGCCTCCAGGGCGATGACCAACCTTGAGATCCTCTGCAATCAACACAGGAGATTGCGAGGCGTACGGTACGCGACGTGCCCACGTTTAGGGATTCGCGAAACCGGCAGCGAGGCACCTGGACCGCCTCCCACGATGTGCCATCCTTCCGATAGGCGCCAACCCGAGCCGGGCAAGATCACGCGCAAGGGTGGCCGTAGGCCATCACGTGTGACGCGAAGCGCTCTTGCGGGTGATCTTGCCCGGCTTCACACTGGAGCGCCGGGAGGATGGCCCGCTTTTGCAGCTCGCGCGCCTGGCGCTGATCGTTGCGGCGCTCGGCTGGTGCGGCGGGCCGCGGGGACGACTCGCGCGCCGACGCCGCCGTGGCCCGGAGGGCCTAAGAGCGGCAGGCGGCGCCCAGGCGCGCAACGTTTCCCCGAAAGGCCCGCCCGGTGACCGGCGGGAGCTGCGCCGCGTCCGGGTCAGCGTCATCCTCGCGCGGCGCTTACCCAGGAGCGGCGGCCAGCCGGGCCCGGCGCGCTCCGCGCGCCCTTGAAGCCGTAGAGAAAGTTCTCACAAGATCGGACAACATCCGTTGTCGGCGGCCAATGCGGGAGATTTCCGCTGGTCGGGCCAGGCTATCTCCAGGCGTTGGTGATCATCAAGGGCCGACAACACGTGTTTCCAAGTGCCAGCTGATGCTTTACATCAGCGTCTTTGCCGACGATGAGTCAGGCTACGCGGTCCTGATGGCTTGAGCCGTCGCGGTGGCGACGCTGGTAGTGCTGGCGTGCCGCCTGCCTGGTGACCCCGAGCCGGGTCGGCGATCTCCGGCCACCCGATGCCCTGATCGACGGCATGGTCGATGAGCATCGCGAGTTCCGCGTCTGCCTCGTCCCGCACGTGCCGGGCGTGCTCGATCTGCTCAAGCATCTGGGGTGCAGACAGGTGGGTGACCCGTTGCGCCGAGGCTGTGGGTTCTGCTAACGCCTGCGGCCGCCACCGCGACTGCACGTGCTTGACTCTCGGACCAGACCGGCGCTTCGACTTGCCCATGGAATCCAGCATGCGGCCCACTTATGACAAGTCTCGGCATCACTCGCCTGAGGGCCGACTGCTAGCGGCTGGACTCATCCCTCTTCAAGTGGTGTGAGCTACGTCACGTTCTTGCGGCCATCGCGGTCACTGACGGACGCTGACGGACAGGTGCGGACGTCTGCGGACACTGCCGCCTCGGCCCCGGCAATGCGGGCCGTGTTTGCGACGTCGCTGACAGTGGCTACACTCTGGATGCGAGGAGCCGACAAAACGTTGCCGAAGGTGCCGGGCTGAATGCCCAGGGCACCGGCAAGATCAAGAACGCCTTACCGGCGTGGATGAGGAACCGGCGCATCACCTGCGGGTCTGTTACCCGCCAATTCGCGCCAATCGCATGGGCATCAGGCCTACAACCTGTTTCCGTCTGACTGCGGCAAGCAGGAGCCGCCTGCTCTGCGGCCCGCCACTGCGGCTAATGCTGCCTCACAAACAGGACGGATTCTCGTGACGAATCCAGTCCGGCCTGGTTCCCCACCACCCGGAAGGAGAGTCGCTATGGGCAATCGGCTGTGCCGGTTAGTTCGGCGGCCTGAGCCGGACGACTGGCGCGGCGCGGCGGCTGGCAGGCGCGGTCATGTCCGGCCTTGACAACGTTCGCGACCGCCGAGAGAAGGACAAGCTCACCATCGCGGAGGTGTGCGCCGATCTCGGCATCAGCAGGCGGACGTTCTACGAGTGGCGGGCGAAGGGCAGTGCGCCCAGGTGCATCACGCTGCCGAATGGCAGCCTGCGCATCCGCCGGTCGGAGTACCACCGCTGGCTGGCGTCGCGTGAGGAGGCGGCCTGATGAGCGACGGGACGACCTACGACGCCCAGGATCTACCGGACCGAGGTCTACAAGGGCAGGCAGGTAACGACCTACCGCGTCCGGTGGAAGGTGGGCGGCAAGCTCTGGAGGGAAGGCTTCCGAACCGCCGCGCAGGCCGACAGCTTCCGCAGCGCACTGCTGACCGCTGCCCGAAAAGGTGAGGCCTTCAGCCTCGGCACCGGCAGGCCAGCAGCCTGGGAGCGAACGAAGGCTGAACACCACCTGGTATGAGTTCGCCTGCTCGTATGTGGACATGAAATGGAAGCAGGCTTCCGCCAAGTACCGCAAGGACATCGCCCGGGCGCTGACCGCGGCGACGCCCGCCATGCTGGCAGAGGCCCGCGGCCGGCCTGACGATGCCAGCATCCGCCGGGCGCTCGTCCGGTGGGGATTCAACACCAAGCAGCGCTCCGAACCACCCGACGAGGTTGCCGAGGTACTGGCTTGGGTGGCGAGGAATAGCGCTCCGGTGTCAGCGCTCGCCGAAGCGGCGATGGCCCGCAGGATGCTCGATCAGGCGACTGGCCGACTGGATGGGAAGAACGCGGCGGCCAGCACGGCCCGGCGGAACCGCACCATCCTGGCCAATGCGATGGATTACGCGATCGAGCTGGGCCTGCTGGAGATGAACCCGATCCGGCGGATCAAGTGGACAATGCCCAAGGTCTCCAGTCAGGTGGATCGGCGCAGCGTCGTGAACCCGCGCCAGGCCCGAGCGCTGCTGGAGGCGGTGCGCGCCCAGCGGCCGAGCGGACCGCGGCTGGTCGCCTTCTTCGCGGTGATGTACTACGCCGGGCTCCGTCCCGAGGAAGCGATCAACCTCAGCAGGGACAATGTGATCTTGCCGCCTCATGATCGAGGCGACGACTGGGGCGAGTTGCACATCCGCGGCGCTATGCCCGATGCGCGCAGCGAGTGGACGGACGACGGAAGTCGTCGGGAGCGACGACAACTCAAGCACCGGGCTGAGGGAGACAGTCGCACCGTGCCCGCCCATCCCGAGTTGACGAGGCTTCTGCGCGAGCATCTCGGCAAGTTCGGCACGGCCCCGGATAGCCGTCTCTTCGGCGGTGTCCGGAGCGGCGAACTGCCGACCATCACCTACCGGCTCGCCTGGGTCAAGGCACGCCAGACGGCCCTGACCGCGGCCGAGCAAGCCTCGCCGCACGCGCGGCGCCCGCACGACCTCCGGCATGCGCGCCGGATCAGCGAAGCGTTGCGGCAGGACTGATATGGCTGCAACCCACTGGCGATCTTGGACTTGGGCACGTGTTGGGCACAGCGACCTGCATTTCGCCGCCCACGGCTGCATACGGCCGCACACCGGGGCTGACAAGCAAGATCGCGAAGACCGGAAGTTTCCGCAGGTCACAAGCCCTAACCTGCACTTTGGAGCGTGGGGCGGCTGGGACCGATGCATTTCGCCGCGCACGGCCGCACACAGCCGCACAGGGCTGAGAGGCAAGATCACGAAGGCGGCATACCGCAGGTCACAGGCCCTTATCTGCGGTTTGGAGAGTGGGGCGGCTGGGACTCGAACCCAGGACCGGCGGATTATGAGTCCGCTGCTCTAACCGGCTGAGCTACCGCCCCGCCCGTGCACCTTACCTCAGGGTCCTGCAGCCCGCGCGCCCTCAGTGCACGCTCATCTGGACCGCCATCGCGTGCTCGACCAGCGCGATGAGGGTCGCCTTGGTGGATGCTCTGCTGCGTGCGTCGCACTCCACGATGGGCACGCTCGGGCTCACCGACAGGGCCTCCTGCACGTCGGTCAAGGTGTGCGGGAACTTTCCGTGGAAGCCGTTGATGCCCACGATGAACGGCAGGCCCGCGGTCTCGAAGTAGTCGACCGCAGGGAAGGAGTCGGCCAGCCGCCGGGTGTCCACGAGAACCACCGCGCCGATGGCGCCCTGGATGAGGTCGTCCCACATGAACCAGAAGCGGTGCTGCCCGGGGGTGCCGAACAGGTACAGAATCAGGCCTGCATCCAGGGTGACCCGGCCGAAGTCCATCGCCACCGTCGTCGTGGTCTTGTCCGGCACATGCGAGAGGTCATCGACTCCGGCGCTCGCGGCGGTCATCACCGCTTCGGTGGTGAGCGGGGTGATTTCCGAGACCGACCCGACGAAAGTGGTCTTGCCCACGCCGAAGCCGCCGGCGACGACGATCTTCACAGAAGTCATCGCCGCCTCCCCCGCGTTGCCTCGGAGAGGGGGTCTAGAGCTTGCGAAGTCCACTGAGCACCCTTTCGAGCAGGTTCAGGTCCGGGCGACCCTGCGCGTGATCCAGCTGATGGACCCTGACCAGTCCTTCCACCGCCATGTCGGCGATGAGCACCCTGGCCACGCCCAACGGCATCCTTAGCACGGCAGATATTTCGGCTACGGAGCGCCAGTCCCGGCAAAAGCCCAGGATCGCCTGGCACTCCGGGCTGAGGACCGAAAGGTCGCGGGCCTCATAATGTGACGCAGCCACCATCGCTTCGATTTGAAGCTGGTACCGCGGCTTGGTTCGTCCTCCGGTCACCGCATAGGGCCGGACCAGGGAACTCCCCGGGGTGTCCGTCCCGCCCGAGCGCTTCCCGTTCAGGAACCCGTGCCGTCCGCCAGCCTGCGGCCAGTCATCCCGGCCGGGCCCGGACATCAACCTCTCCAGTCGTCACTGCCTGCCATCCTCCGACCGAAACGCACCACGCATGTCCGGGGTGAGCGCGCGCCCCACCCGCTCCACGAGCAGCGTCATCTCATAGGCCACCAAGCCCATGTCACAATCAGCCGAGGCGAGCACAGCCAGGCTCGACCCGTCGCTGATCGCCATCACCAGTAGTAGTCCGCGCTGCATTTCCACAACTGTCTGGGTGACTGGGCCACCCTCAAACACTCGCGCAGCGCCTTGTGTCAGGCTGGTCAGCCCCGATGTCACGGCTGCCAACTGGTCAACCCGATCCGCTGGGAACCCGTTCGAGAACGCCAGCGGCAAGCCATCGGCCGACACGACGATCGCATGGGCAACGGAAGGAACCCGCTCCACGAAGTTCGTGATCAGCCAGTTCAGATCCTGGACCGGACGAGCTAGCGGGCTCACACCCACTCCCTCCTTCTGCGTGGCCTCAGGTTGACCACCTCCTCAGAAAACGCGGGGTCGTCATACCAAGACGGCATCGCATAACGCGTCGTATAACGCGTCCCATAACGCATCCCCGCCACCACCATCATTCGAATCGTCATCTTGCGCGGCGGCCCGCGCCTGACGGATACCTCGTTGGAAGTTGGCCAGGCGCTCCCTAGTCTGCGACGCCGACCGGGATGGCGTCGGCGCGGCGGGAGCGGTGCCGCCGCCCACGCCGCCGGGGACCAGGTTCGCCTTGGGCACGCGCTTGGGCAGGCCCACGGCGGTCGTGCCGCCCGAGACCGGCGCGTGCGCCACTTCCGCAGCCTCCCAGCCCGCGTCGGCCGGTGAAGTCCAGTCGCTGGCGGTGGTGGTACTGACCGCCCCGGTCCCAGTCCTGGCGGGGTGGTCCGTACCGTGCCGGCCACGGCGGAACCAGTCGGACTCCACGGACTCGAATATAGGCAGCCTGCTCTCCTCTCCCAGGCTCGCCGGAGGCGGCACTATCACGCCGTGCTGTGCCGTCTGGCTGACTTCGCTTCGGAACGAAGATCCTCCGAGCGCGCCCAGAGGGCCTTCCTGAGCACCGTCGCCGCCCATCGCCGTGCCGAACGAGGAGGCAAGGGGCCCGGACTGAAGGCTGCCCGGCTGATCTGCCGTGGCGCTGATGGCCGGGCCGCCCGTGTCGTAGCTGGCCGCAGTGTCGTAGCTGGCCGCGGTGTCATAGCCGGCCGCAGCGTCCGGCGCCGGGAGGGTGCCGGTGTCCGCATCGAGCGCCGAGAACGACGCGGTGTCGCCGAGTTCGGGCCGCAGCGGTGCGAACCTGGGGGCCCGGGCGGCGTTGACCGCCTGCATCGCGGCCGTGCGGTCCTCGGGCTGGCCGGGCTCTGGCCATTCGGCCAGCCTCGCCGCGCTGGTCGGGGCGGCCGCACTGCCCGTCTCGAACCGGCGCAGGCCCGGCGGGGTGGCGGCGTTTTCGTGGGCGATGGCTTCGTCGGGGAGCCAGACCAGCGCGGTCAGCCCGCCCATCGACGCCGGCCGCAACCGCACCCGGATACCATGCCGCGCCGCCAGCCGCGCCACCACGAACAACCCCATCCGCCGCGACACCGCCACATCCACCACCGGCGGATTATCCAGCCGCCAGTTCGCATGGGCCATCTCCTCCGCCCCCATGCCCACGCCCTGATCAGTGATATCCAGCAACACCCCGCCGCTATTCAGCAAATGCCCCGACACCGCCACCGGCGTCTCCGCCGCCGAAAACGACGTCGCGTTCTCCACCAGCTCCGCCAGCAAGTGCACTACATCGTTGACCGCCTGCCCCCGCACCGCGATCCCCGGCTGCACGTTCAGCGACACCCGCTCATACTGCTCAATCTCCGACACCGCCGCCCGCAGCACATCCACCAGCCCCACCGACTGCGTCCACCGCCGCGACACCTCATGCCCCGCCAGCACCAGCAAGTTCTCACTATTACGCCGCATCCGCGTCGCCAGATGGTCCATCTGGAACAAGTTCGCCAGCCGCTCGCTGTCCTGCTCCCCCTGCTCCAGATCATCAATCAGCCGGATCTGCCGCTCCACCAGCGACTGCGACCGCCGCGACAAGTTCACAAACATCGCGTTCACATTCCCGCGCAGCGCCGCCTCGTTCGACGCCAGCCGCACCGCCTCCCGGTGCACCTGATCAAACGCCCGCGCCACCTCACCAATCTCATCAGTGGAATCAACCGCGATCGGCTCTACATCCAGCGGCGCCCCGGCACCCTCGCCCTCGCTCATCCGCCGCACCGTCTCCGGCAGCCGCATCCCGGCCACCTCCAGCGCGCCCGCGCGCAACCGCCGCAACGGCCGCACCATCGACCGGGCCACCACGACGGTGAAGAACAGGGCCAGGGCCAGGACGAAGAGGATCACCAGGCCGGTGAGGATGGCGGTGGTGACCGCCTCGTTGCGCAGCGACGACGCGCGCGCGGTGATCTGGCTGACCAGGCTGTGCTCGACCGCGCCCATCTGGTAGTTGATGATGTGCGATTCCGCGCCGTACCAGTCGTCAGCGTGGGTCTGGTCGCCGGCCAGGTTGTCGGCCAGGCTGCGGTTGTTGGTCTCCAGCGAGATCGCCTGCGACTCTTCGTTCGGCGCCAGGAAGGCGTTGGGCCCGGTCCCTGTGCTGTTCCAAAGCTGGCGCTGAGCGGCGGTGGCGGTCAGGAAGAACTCGCTCAGGTTCGCGGCCTGGTCCGATTCCGCGTTGGTCAGGTCGCCGAGCGCCTCATTGGTGAGGTTGTGCTGGATCAGCGCCGCGGTGAGGATCGCGCGCTGCTCGGAGGCGTCCTCCTTCATGTGCGACACCAGCCCGAGCACCCGGACGCTCTGCGCGAGGGTGGCGTCGCTGGCACCCTGGCCGGTCGCATCCTCGAGGACCAGCAGGTCGTCGATGAGGTCGGTGTACTTGCGGCTCACATCGAGGCCGGGCAGCTGGGTATTGGCGGCCGCGCCGCGCAGCTCACCAAGCGCGTCAAGCTTGGACAGCGCGGTCGTGGCTTCCTGCTGCGTCTGCGCCGGGAATGAGCCGCCGACCGATTCGAGCTGAGACCGGACCTGCGCCACCGCCTGGTCGGTCTGGTGCTCGTAGCCCTTGACGACGCTGAGCGCTACGGCCTTGTCCGTTTTCGACCCGGACCGGCCGCCAGCATTGCCCAGAGCGATGTAGTAGACCGTCTGGTCCCGCTCGTCCTCCAGTCGCTGGGCCAGCACGGTGATGTCGGAGCTGAGCGTGGTCAGCTGCAGGACCCGCTGGTAGGCGAGGGCGCTTTGCACCGACGAGGCGATACGGATACCGCCCAGTGCCACCGCGGTCAGGGTCGGGATGGTGATCAGCAGCAGCAACCGCGAGCGCACTCGCCAGTTCTTCAGCGCCCGCTTGGATGCAGGCCGGGCCTGGGGTACCCCCGGATGCCCGGCACCATTGCCATCGGCCTGGCCTTCGGGCCTGCCGAGGCCGCCACTTGGGGCCTCCGCCCCGTCTCGGCCGAACGCCGAGCCGTTCCCCGCCGGGTCACCTACGGCCACGGGGGCAGCGGGCGGGATGTTTCTGCTACGGGACCGCACGCGTCATGACCTCTCAACTGGATGCCATGGCGAGCCCGCTGGCGGTGGGGCCAACGGCAGAACCGACATAGCAGACCCCTTCCGCGGCGACGTTTTTGGCGGGCTCAGCTCAACTAGGGCGACTAGGGGCTAACCCTAACCGTCAAAACGGCTAGCGGACAGCAATTCCCGCATCACGCAAGTACCTTGATCTAACGGACGTTTACCGAGCACGCGCTGCCAGTAGGGTACTCTCTGGCGCTACGGTCGGTGTTCCGAAGTGTCCACAACTGTCCTATCTGCCCGCCAAGGAGAGTCATGAGGCTTGTCTCAGCCCCTGACCAGGCCCGACGGGGCGGCCGGGTGGGGCGCCCAGGACGCCGCGCCGCGGGCGTGGCGGCCACGGCGGCCGGCCTGATTCTGGTGACCGGGTGCCATGTCCCCGGGTTCTCGTCATCGACGGCGGCCGGGCCCACCGCGTCCGGCACCGTCACCGTGCTGGCTGCCCCCGGCGTGCCAGACGCGCCCCTTTACATTGGCTTGAAGGACGGGCTGTTCAGCAAGGTCGGCCTGACCGTCCACGTCGTTTCCAGCTCCTCCGTGCCGGCGGAGGTGGCGGCGCTCCGCAAGGGCACCGCCGATATCGCCTTTGGCGACTACGCGAACATGTTCGCCGCCGAAGAGCAGACCCCCGCACCGCATCTGCTCGCGGTCGCGGACGGCTACGACGCGGGGCCGAACGTCATGGAGGTCCTGACCCTGCCGGGCTCAAGGATCGTGACGCCGACGGACCTGGAGAACAAGGTCATTGGCACCTCCCAGTCGCAGGAGATTCCGACCCATAACGCCAAGGACCAGTCCCAGCCCTACAGCATCGACACGGTGGCCACATGGTCGGTGCTGACCAGCGACAACGTACAGGTTGGGAAGATCGCCTGGGATCCCATGCCGACCAGCAAGCTGATCGGTGCGCTGCAGTCCCACCAGGTGAACGCGATCCTGGCGACCGAGCCCACCATCTACCAGGCAGAGAGCCAGCTCGGCGCCGTCCCCGTGCTCGACGCCTGCACCGGGGCGACCGCGAACCTGCCGCTGGACGGGTACTTCACCACCCGCTCCTACGCCAGCCGGAACTCCCAGGTGGTTGCCGCCTTCGCGGGCGCGCTGGCCAAGGCGCAGACCCAGGCCGGCATGGCGGCACCGCTGCAGACCGCCCTGACCACGAGCGCGGGCCTGGAGCCCCAGGCCGCCGCCATGGTCACCGTCGGCACCTACCCCACGACGCTGTCGGCGCAGAACCTGCAGCGGGTCGTCAACCTGATGTTCGACTTCGGCTCGCTGCCCAAGAAGCCCAACGTGCAGTCCCTCGTGGTGAAATCGAACGGGTCCTGACCGCCCGGCCTGCCGGTGCCGGTCAGCGGATCGCGTTGAGGCCGAGTTCCCGCGCGATGATCATCCGCTGCACCTCTGAGGTGCCTTCGCCGATCTCCAGTACCTTGGCGTCGCGGTAGAACCGGGCCACCGGGTACTCGTTCATGTACCCGTAGCCGCCGAAGATCTGGGTGGCGTCCCTCGCGTTGTCCATGGCCGCGTTCGAGGCAACCAGCTTGGCGATCGCCGCCTGCTTCTTGGCTGGCTCACCGGTCGACAGCCGCGCCGCAGCGTCGTACCAGGCGAGCCGTGCCGAGTGGGCCCGCGACTCCATGTCCGCCAGCTTGAACTGGATCGCCTGGAAATGCCCGAGGTGGTGTCCGAACGCCTCACGGTCGGCGACGTGGCGCAGGCATTCCGCCACGCACCCGGCGGCCAGACCGGTGGCCAGCGCCGCGATGGCCACCCGTCCCTCGTCCAGGATCTGCAGGAACTGGGCGTAGCCGCGGCCGCGCTCGCCCAGCAGGTTGCCGGCGGGAACCCGGCAGGAGTCGAAGGCGAGTTCCCTGGTGTCCGATGCCGACCAGCCGACCTTGGAGTACTTGCCGCCCACGGTGAAGCCCTCGGTGCCCGCCGGGACGATGATCGCCGAGATCTCGCGGTGGCCCCGCTCGGCCCCAGGCTCGCCGCCGGTGCGGGCGAGCACGGTCACCAGCGAGGTGATCGAGGTGCCCGCGTTGGTGATGAACGACTTGGAGCCGTCGATGACCCAGTCCCCAGCGTCCAGCCGTGCGGTGGTCCGCATCCCGCCGGGAATGTCAGAACCGCCACCCGGCTCGGTCAGCCCGAACGCGGCCAGCCGCTCCCCGGTGCACAGATCCGGGAGCCACCGGCGGCGCTGCTCCTCGCTGCCGAACCGGTACAGCGGCATGGCGCCGAGCGCCACCGCCGCCTCCAGGGTGATCGCCACGGAGGAATCGACCCTGGCGAGTTCCTCGAGGGTGAGGCAGAGGGCGAACAGATCGCCGCCCATCCCGCCGTACTCCTCAGGGAACGGCAGCCCGAACAGCCCGAGCTTGCCCATCCTTGCCACGATGTCGTAGGGGAACTCGCACCGCTCGTAGTAGTCGGCGATCACCGGGGCCACGACCTCGCGGGCGAACTCGGCGGCGGTCGCGCGCAGTGCCTCGTGCTCGTCGGTGAGCTGGTAACCGATCATGGCTGGTCTCCTTGCAGGGTCTCTGCGAGCCCACCAGCCCCCGGGAACCTCCGGTAGGAGTCCCCGTCACCGGCCGGTGTGCCTGTGATGCTACTTGGCGGCCCGCCGGACATGCCGCCGGGCACTGCCACGCCGCTCGCCGCGTTACGCTCAGGTGGACACCTGGCCAGACCACTGCCCCCGCGGTCCCGGAGGACGCCATGGCGACACTGACCTGTCCTGGCTGCGCCGCCACCGTCAGCCACGACGACCTGATCTGCTTCACCTGCGGCACAAACCTGCCCCGGCGCGGCCCGGCGGAGGAGGAGGAGACCACGCCGCCCACGGTGATGCAGGAGTACCTGCGCCCGGGCGGCGCTGCACCCGGCGGGCCGGCACCGGCCACCGGGCCGATCTCACCGGTGGTCGTGCGGCTTACCTTCCCGGCGGGCAACGTGGACGTGCCGGCCGGCACGTCGCTGGTGCTCGGGCGGGATCCTGGCGAGTCCCTGGTGGCGGCGGCCTTCGCCAGCTACGAGAACGTGTCAAGGCGGCACGCCACGATCACGGTCAGCGACACCGGGCATGCGACGATCCGGGACGAGTACTCCACCAACGGCACCTACGTCAACGACGACCGGGTGCTGCCCGGCACGGAAGTGCGCATCGGCGACGGCGACCGGGTACGGCTGGCCGCCGACGTCACCGCCGAAGTTTCCCTGCCCGGCCGATCGGGTTTCAGCACGAACGGCCAGCACAGCGCCGGCTGAGCGCTGATCGCACAAATAGCCGCATTTCGTCCGGCCCGGGGTCTGGCCCGGTCCCTGCCTGCCGTGAGAACATCCCGGCAGTGATCGTTTGGGACCGTCCAAGGAGGCGGCTGTGGCGACAACGGCGCGGACAGACACCAGGCGTGGGATTGCGGCGGAACGCGATCGGCCTGCGCGAGGTCACTGTTCCAGAGCATCACCGACATGGCGCCGGGCGCGGCCATCGCCGCGTCGATCCCCGCTGGGGTCGCCTTCGCCGGCGGTTCCCTGCCGCTTGCCGTGGTTTTTGCCCTGGTCGCGTGTCTGTTCTGCGCGTGGTCGATCGGCCTGCTGGCCAGGGAGACTGCCCGCGGCGGGCTCGCTGGCCACCTACGCGGCCCGGGGCATCCACCCCTCCGTGGGGTTCCTCGTCGCATGGGCATACGTGCTCGTCGGCTGGCTGATCCCGCCGCTGGTTCTGCTCCAGCTCGGGTTCACCGTGGACGGCACGCTCCATTCGGAGTTCAGCGGCTACACCGCGAACCTGTGGTGGGTCTGGTCGATCATCGGCGCGCTCATCATCCTCGCGGCCGGCTACTACGGCATCAGGACCTCGGCGCGGCTGGGCACCGTCCTCGGCGTGTTCGAGATCGGTGTGTTCCTGGTGCTTGCCATCTTCCTGGTGGTGCACGCGGGCAGCAACAACACCCTGTCGGTCTTCACGACCAAATACACCACGACGGGATTCCATGGCATCAGCGGGGTGATCGCCGGGTCGGTCTTCACGATCCTTGCCTTCGGCGGCTTCGAGGGCGCCGCGCCACTGGCCGAGGAGGCCAGGAACCCGCGGCGCACGATCCAGCGGGCGGTGCTGCTGTCCACGGTGCTGATCGGCGCGCTGTACGTGTTCACCACCTACGCCATTGACGTTGCCTTCGGCCCGACGCAGTTCCACAACTTCACCACCGGAGCCAGCCCGACCGCCTCCTGGGTCGGTGTTGCCCGCTCGCTCTACGGCATCTTCTGGTTCTTCGTGTTCCTTGCGATCGTCAACTCGACCATCGCGAACGCCAACGCCGGGGTGAACGTGTCCAGCCGGACCGCGTACGCCATGGGCCGGATCCGGGCGTTCCCCGCGTTCCTGGCGCATATCAACGCCAGGCACCGCTCCCCCGTCTACAGCATCCTGACCGCGTTCGTGATCACGATCGTGGTCACGCTCGCGCTGGGCCTCAAGTACACGGCGCCGGTCGCGTTCGCGATGACGGGCACCGGCATCGTGATCTTGCTCGTGGCGATCTACATCCTGATGAACGTGGCCTGCATCGGATACTTCGCCCGCAGGCGCACCGGCTTCAACGTGCTGTCCCACCTGATCATCCCGCTACTGGGCGTCGTCGTGTTCGTGCCCGCCTGGCTGAGCGCGGCCGGCATTCCGGCGTTCAGCTTCATCACCCCCCTGTCGACGCCCTACTCCTACATGGGGCCGGCCGTGGCCGTATGGATGGTGATCGGCGTGATCTACCTGATCTTCCTGTACTCACGGAACAAGCAGCGGGTCACCGAGGTCGGGCTGGTGCACCTGGACCCACTAGAGGAGTACCCAAGTGAGTGACCCCCAGGTCATCAAGTTCCGGCCGGACCCCAGCCAGTACGCGTGGACGTTCGGCGGCGCGGCACCGGTGGCCAGGGTCAAGCCGCCGGTGATCCTGGAGGTGTTCACCGAGGACTGCTTCGCGGGCAAGGTGCGCAGCGAGACCGACCTGGTCTCCGAGGTCTGCGAGTTCCCTTACCTGAACCCGCAGACCGGGCCGTTCTACATCGAGGGCGCCGAGCCCGGCGACACGCTCGCCGTGCACTTCATCTCGATCGAGCTCGCGCGAGACTGGGGGGCCTCCACCACGGTCCCGTTCTTCGGCGCGCTCACCGGCACCCACGCCACCGCCTTGCTGCACGACCCGCTGCCCGAGCTGATCTGGATGTGGCATTTCGACCGCAGCGCGGGCACCTGCCGGTTCACCGCCCGGCACAGCGACTTCGCGGTGGACCTGCCGCTGAACCCGATGCACGGCACCGTCGGGGTCGCCCCGGCCAACCTGGAGGTGCGCAGCGCCCTGGTCCCCGACGCGTTCGGCGGCAACATGGACACCCCGGAGATGCGCGCCGGGGTGACCTGCTACCTCGGCGTCAACGTGGCGGGCGCGCTGTTCTCCCTCGGCGACGGCCACGCCCGGCAGGGCGAGGGCGAGACCTGCGGGGTGGCGGTGGAAACCGCGATGAACACCGTCCTCGCGGTGGACCTGGTCAAGGGCAGGCCGTGCGCGTGGCCGCGGCTGGAGTCGGCCTCGCACATCATGTCGGCCGGTTCGGCGCGGCCGCTGGAGGACGCGTTCCGCATCGCACAGCTCGACCTCGTGCAGTGGCTGGGGTCCGACTACGGGCTCGACCCGCTGGACGCCTACCAGCTCGTCACCCAGGCCGTCGAGTCGCCGCTGGCCAACGTATGCGACCCGAACTACACCAGCGTGGCCAAGATCGCCAAGGACTACCTGCCGGCGGCGGGCCCGATGAACGGCGCCCACGCCAGGCTCACCGCGATCGCGGACGCCTACCCGGCAGCTGAGGGTCAGCGCTCGCTGTCCAGGACGGCCATCTGCCGCTCGTCGTAGCGCTCCCCCGCCACGGCACCCGCGGGCACGGCCGCCTCGATGGCCGCGAGGTCGTCCGGCGCCAGTTCGAGGTCAAGCGCGGCCAGCGCCTCGGCCAGCCGGTCGCGCCGCTTGGTGCCGATCAGCGGGACGATGTCGCTGCCCTGCGCGCACACCCAGGCGATGGCGAGCTGGGCGGTGGTCACCCCGCGCTCGGCGGCCACCGCCTCCAGCGCGGCCACCAGGGCCAGATTGCGCTCCAGGTTCTCGCCCTGGAACCGGGGATACCGGCTGCGCCCGTCCGCCGCGCCGCCCGGCCGGGCGGTGGCCGGGTTGAGCAGGCCGCGGGACAGTACGCCGTAGGCGGTCACGCCGATGCCAAGCTCGCGCACCGTGGGCAGGATCCCGGCCTCGATGCCGCGGCTCACCAGGGAGTATTCGATCTGCAGGGCGGTCACCTGGCGAGCCGCCGCGGCCCGCCGGATCGTGCCCGCTCCCATTTCGGACAGCCCGGCGTACCGCACGTAGCCCGCGTCGATCATTTCCCCGATCGCACCGACCGTGTCCTCGATCGGCACCGCGGGGTCCAGCCTGGCCGGCTGGTACAGGTCCACGTAGTCGGTGCCCAGCCGTTGCAGCGAATAGGCCAGCGCGGTCTTCACCGCCGCCGGGCGCATGTCCAGGCCCAGCGGCCGGCCACCGGGATCGCGCTGCGGGCCGAACTTCACGCAGATGAACACGCTGTCCCTGGGCACGCCCTGCAGGGCCCGGGCGAGCAGCATCTCGTTGTGGCCCATGCCGTAGAAGTCACCGGTGTCCAGCAGGGTCACCCCGGCGTCAAGCGCCGCCCTGATCGTGGCGATGCTCTCGGTGTCATCGGCGGGCCCGTAGACCGAGGACATCCCCATGAGGCCCAGGCCTGCCCGTGACACCACCGGCCCGCCGCGTCCCAGCGTCGTCGTCCGCACGGTGCTCGTTCCCTCATCTCCACACGTTGGTTATGGGCGTGGCGTGCGCCGCCTGGCCAAGCGGGCGCAGGTGGTACAGGTTCTCGATGGTGCGCAGCACGCTGTAGTGCGTGATCGGCTCGCCATACCGGCCGGGCTTGACCGTCGGGCCGTAGAAGATCGTCGGGATCTGGTTACCCGGGGCGTCGTCGTTCTCGTCAAAGTCCACGATCAGCAGGCTGTGGTGGGTCATCGCCCAGTTCGCGTACGGGCCGATGTGCGCCTGCACCCAGGCGTTCCCCGTGCTCGTCGAGCAGTTGTGCATGTCGTGGCACAGGTTGGGGATCACGAACGAGACCGTGGGCAGCGCGGCGAAGTTCCCCGCAGGGAAGGCGGTGAACGGCTGGCTCGCCGACGGCGGCACGTTGCTGAAGTTGGTCCACGGCACATGCCGGCGCGCGTAGTTGCTCCCGACGTTGCATGTGCCCGAGCCGGCGGCAGGCAGGCCCTCGGCGTAGCCCGTGAAGGTGTAGCCCGCGGCGAGCAACTCGGAGGCGAGGTTCGGCGCGGTGAAGTGCTGCGGGCAGTCGTCGCCGGTGACCCCCTGCGTGCTGCCGGAGAACAGGGCCAGGTAGTTCGGCTGGCTGGGGTGGGTGATCGCCCGGGAGTTGGTAAACAGCGCGCCGCTGCGGGCCAGTTCGTTCAGGTAGGGGGCCGAGCCCCTGCCGATCACCTGGCTGTAGTTGTGGTTCTCCAGCATGACGATGAGCGTGTGGACCGGTGCCCCCGGTGGCAGCACCCGGCCGTGCGGCGAAGGGGACGGGCGGGAGGGAGGGGTCGATGCCCGGGCCGCCTCGTGGTGAGCGGCCGGAGAGCTGCTGCAGCCGGCGATCAGGGCGGCCAACGCGCACGCCGCAGCCGCGCTGCGGGCAGCCCTCATCGCCTGGCGGCCATCACTGATACGCCAGGCAGATCGCGGCGTCGCTGACCACATGAGTGGGGCAGCGTAGCAGCGTCAGGCCGCACACTCCCGGCAGATCGCCTGGCCGTCCCTGTCCTCCGCGAGCTGGCTGCGGTGGTGCACCAGGAAGCAGCGCGAGCAGGTGAACTCATCTGCCTGGCGAGGAATCACCCGGAAGGACAACTCCTCGTTGGACAGGTCAGCACCTGGCAGTTCCAGCGACTCGGCAACGTCGTCCGGATCGATGTCGATCGTGGACGACGACTTGTCAAGCCGGCGAGCCTGAAGCTCCTGCAGGCTGTCCTCGGTCAGCTCATCATCAGTCTTGCGCGGGCTGTCATAGTCCGTTGCCATGTGGGTCCAAACACCCCCTCCATCAATATGCGCCTTGCGTGTAACGCTTGGCGCCCCGCGGTTGTGCCCGATTCAGGCGGGGAATTCTGTCACGTCGTGTGACCGGGCACACGTAGGTGGCGGTTCCGGAGAACCGTGTTGCGCCCGCGACGGCGTTCGTGGCCGTGTAACCGCTGGAGAACGTCCTCGCAACCAGCGGTCAACGGCCGGGGAACGCCGTACGGCCGCTCACCCGATCCTCCACTTCCCCTGATGGCGGGCCTTGAAGCCCGCCGAGTGCGTAGGGTACAAACCGCTAACCACCCAAACACCCGCAATACGGGAAGACGCAGGATGCCCAACGTCACCCCACTGCGGCCCGGCGATCCCCGTCGCGTCGGCCGCTACCGGCTCACCGGCCGCGTAGACGACTTTGCCGGGGAGGACACGGCGCGGCAGGATGTCTTCCTCGCCCAGCGGGTCGACGGCGGGACCGTGATGGCCGCCTTCCCCGGGACGGGCCGGGCGGACGACGCGGCGGCCAGGGACCGGTTCGTGGCGGAAGCCCGGGTCGCCCGCAACATACCCCCGTTCTGCGTGGCCCGCATCCTCGACGCCGGTGTCGAAGGCAGCCAGCCCTACCTGATCACCGAGTTCGTGGCCGGGCCAACACTGGCGGAAGTGGTCAACGGTGAGGGCCCGCTGCCCGTGGCAGATGTCCAGGCCCTGGCCGTCGGCTGCGCCACCGGGATCGCCTCGATCCACCAGGCCGGGCTCGTGCACGGTCAGTTCGGCCCGGACATGCTGGTGCTCGGCCGGGACGGCCCCCGGGTGGTGCACTTCAGCACCACCCCGCCATACGGCGCCGCGACCCCCGCCGCCGACATCCTGGCCTGGGCGCAGGTGGTGGCCTTCGCGGCCGCCGGGCGCCTGCCCGCCTCCATCCGGGACCTGGCGGCGCTCCCGGACGACCTGCGCCCGGTGGTGGCCGACTGCCTGAGCCCCGACCCGGTGGCGCGCCCGCATGCCCGGGCCCTGCTGACCGAACTGCTGAGCGGGGACGATCTGTCCGCCGGGCTGCTGGCCGCGGGTGCCCGCCGCAGCCGGATGGCCGCCCGCGCCCCGGCAGCGGTCCCGCCGGCTCCCGGCGAGGAGCAGCAGCCCCGTGGCGGCGGCCGCTCCCGCGCGGCTCTGTGGGCCGCCGCGTGCCTGGCCTGCATCGTGGCAATCGCGGCCGCGGTGTTTTTCATCACCGGACCGCATCCAGGTACCGGTGCCCCGGCGCCGGTGCAGCACACCACCGCCGGCGGCCCGCTGGCCAAGGCGAACCTGCCCATCCCCAGGCAGGTGAACGGGACCTGGTCCGGCACCATTCACCAGACCAACCCCTCGCTCAGCGTCGCCGTGCGGCTGACCCTGCCCGGCGGCAGCACGCGCGGCACCCTCGCCTACCCGCAGATCGGCTGCACCGGCCGGCTCGGCCTCGTCTCGGCCACGGCATTCGGTGCTGACCTTCCGCCTGGCCATCACCTCGGGTCAGAACAATTGCGTGCCCGGCGTGGTCAGGCTGGCCGTCCGCAGCCAGCGCACGCTGACGTTCACGTTCCTGCGCAGGGGCGGCAGCAACCCGGCAGGCAACCTGACCCGCCAGTCCTAGCGGGGGTCGCTCCCCGGGCTAGCACGGCCTTGAGCCATCGGGGGGTTCCGGGGGGTCGCTCCCCCGGGCTAGCAGACCAAGGCCCCCGCGACGAAGTCGCAGGGGCCGCAGGTCACCGGGGGGTTCCGGGGGGTCGCTCCCCCGGGCTAGCACTGCGTCGCGCTCCGCGTCCAGGCTCGCGAGCAGGTCGCGAAGCTGCCCGAACAGTACGGGCTCCGCCGCGATCGTCATGCTGGAGGAGGCCGGGCGGCCCGCCAGCCCGCCAAGCACCGCGCCCGCCTCGGTGGCGACGAGCCCGCCCGCCGCGTAGTCCCAGTAGTTCACGCCGCGCTCGTAGTAGGCATCCACCCGGCCGGCCGCCAGCGAGCACAGGTCCACGGCGCACGAGCCACCGCGCCTGATGTCCCGCACCTGGGGCAGCAGGGCGCCGACCACCTGGCCCTGCACGACGCGCCGCGGCACGGCGTACCCGAAGCCGGTGGACACCAGCGCCTGATCCAGCGGCACCCCGGTGTTGCAGCGCAGCGCGACCGGCGGGCCGTCGCCCGCGTGCAGCCACGCGCCCCCGCCGAGCGTGGCGGTGAACACCTCGCCGAGGGCGGGCGCGGTCACCACGCCGGCCACCACCGTGCCGTCCAGTTCCGCCGCGATGCTGACCGACCAGTCGGCCAGGCCGTAGAGGTAGTTCACGGTGCCGTCCAGCGGATCCACGATCCAGCGCACCTGGCCCGCGCCCGCCTCCCCGGTGGCGCCGCCCTCCTCGCCGAGGATCGCGTCCGCCGGGCGGGCGGCCAGGATCTCGGCCCTGATCAGCTCCTCCGCCGCGCGGTCCATCTCGGTGACCACATCGGTGGGGCTCGACTTGGTGCCCGCCACCTCCGGGCGCCCCTTGGGCCCGGCCGGCCGCCCGACGGCCAGCATCGCCGCCGCCGCCCCGGCGGCCGCCATCGCCAGGCCGAGCAGCTCCCCGGGATCCGGCCTGCTCATCGGTCCGCCCCGGATCCCGCCGGGGTGCGGGCGGCGGGCAACCGGCAACAATCGTTCGGGCAAAGATCGGGCCCAACCGGCAGCCAGCCGAGCGCTGGCACCTGCGCCGGCTGGCCGCGGCGCTCGTTCACCAGCTCCGTGATCATGGAGACGAAGCGCGGGTCGGTGCCGGGGGTGGCGGCCCTGGCCATCGGCAGGCCGAGCCGGCGCGCCAGGTCCGCCGCCTCGGTGTCCAGGTCGAACACGACCTCCATGTGGTCGGAGACGAAGCCGACCGGGATCACCACGACGGCCCGGGCGCCGCTCGCGGACAGCTCGGTGAGCTGGTCGCCGATGTCGGGGCCCAGCCACGGCACCGACGGCGGCCCGCTGCGGCTCTGGTAGGCCAGGCGCCACGGGCGCTCACGCCCCTCCGCCCCGGCGAGCTGCCCGGCGACCAGCCGCGCCGCCTCCGCCAGTTGCGCCGGGTACAGGCCGCCGGCTGGCCCGCTGGCCGCCGCCATCGCCTCAGGCACGCTGTGCGCCGTGAAGACGAGCCAGGCATCATCCGCTACGCCGGCCGGGAGCTGGCCGATTGCCGCACGCGCAGCCTCGGTCACGGGACCGAGGAAACCCGGGTGGTTGAAGAAATGACGGATCTTGTCGATGCGCGGTGCGCCGGGGCCGGCCTGGGCGCGGGCGGCTTCGATGTCGTCGAGGTACTGCCGGCAGCCGGAGTAGGACCCGTACGCGGAGGTGACGAACGCGATGGCGTGGCGCACGCCATCGGCGGCCATCTGCTTGACGGTGTCGGTCAGATAGGGGTGCCAGTTGCGGTTCCCCCAGTACAGCGGCAGGTCGACCCCGGCCGCCGCGAAGTCCTTGCCGATCGCGGTGAGCAGGTCGCGGCACTGCTGGTTGATCGGGCTCACCCCGCCGAACAGGTCGTAGTGGCGCGCCACCTACGGCGAGCCGGTCCCGCGGCACCCCCCGGCCCCTGGTGACGTTCTCCAGGAACGGCATCACGTCGGCCTGGCCTTCCGGGCCGCCGAAACTGACAAGCAGGAACGCGTCGTAGTCCGGCATGCTCCCATCCAACCAGGGCTGGCCGGCCGCCTCGGCCGGGCGCAGAGGGTCAGCCGTAGGCCTGCTGATACTCCTTGGCGAGCGCGAGGACCTCGGTCACGTACCAGTTGGCGTGGTTGTAGGCGAAGACGGCACCGGGCAGGCCCGCCGCGGTCGAGCCACCGGCCGCGCACAGGTAGCGGGCGGCGGAGGGCACCGCGTCGAACGGGTCCATGATGTTCGGCGGGCTCGGCTCACCGAACGCGGTGATCCCCCACTCGGCCCAGGTGGACGGCAGGAACTGCATCGGGCCCATGGCGCCCGCGGAGGACACTCCGGGGTTGGCGCGGTCACCGCTCTCGATCTGGCCGATGGCCGCGAGCACGGTCCACGGTAGCCCGGGGCAGTACTGCGCCGCGGACTCCTGGAACAGCTGGATGTAGCTGGCAGGCCGCCCGGACGGGGCCCGGCTGGTCGCCACCGGCGGCGGCGCGTGCTGCGGGCGCAACGTGATCAGCGACGCGCCGCTGCCCGCCAGCGCGGTCTTGACTTCGTGCCTGAGCTTTTTCATGCTCAGGCCGGGCGCACTGATCAGCGCGGCGACGTTGTGGATCAGCCCGAGCCTGGCGGAGACCTTGCTGCTCACCACCACGTCGATGCCCGCGACGCCGAGCCGTGCCGCGCCGGCGAACTTCAGGCTGACCGTGCCGGAGCCGGTGAACGAGTAGCTGTCGCCCTTGTGCAGGCCAAGCCGGTGGCGGGCGTCGGTGGAAGCGACGAAGCCGCCCGAGTCAAGCGCGGTCCACAACCGCTGGTTGGACGCTGTCTTCAGCGGGGTCCACGACCGGAACTGCTGGGCGTTCACGCCGATCACGTTGACCTTGGTGCCGCCGCTGGTGACCGCGGCCCCGTCCAGCGCGAGCGTCTGCGTGACCCCGTGGATCTTGCCGATCCGGGCCAGGCTGGCGTCGCTGATGCCGTTGGCCTGGATCACGGCGAGGTCGGGCAGGATGATCCGGTGAAACGCCGCGTCGGTCTGGGCCGTGCCGTAGCTCACGTCGCCGGGCGGCGGGCCCGGAATGTAGTGGAACAGGCCGCCGGCCATCGCGATAGCCAAGGCTCCGTAGGCCGTCCCACCCCGCCACGCGGGGCTGCGAACGGCAGCCGGGTGTGGCGTCCTGCGCCACCTGAGGCGGACCATAGCGTTGTCCACGATAACCGGAGCCCGGTGATGGATGAAGAGGGCGCACCCTACTTTCCGGTAAAACACCTGGTTGCGCCATATCTCACTAAATCAGGGGGAAACGTTAGGTTACGGCAAAGGGATCTTGCGCGGGTCAATGCCTACGGCCCGGCCGCGGGCACGTTACTCTGATCAGTCATGGGTCGGGAAGCGGTGCCCGGTGCTGCGCCGGGCGAGGCGGGCAAGCACACAGGCAAGCCGTCGCCACCGTCTCCCGGGGCCAAGCCTGGCAGCCGCGCCGCGCCGCGCGTCGCTCGGCGGCAGGCCCACCCAGGACCGGGAGTTGCGGGCACAGGGCCGCCAGACGCTGCGCAACCTGCTGGAGGCCGGTCTCGCCGAGTTCGACGAGCGCGGTTTCCAGGCCGTCAGGGTCGATGACATCGTGCGCCGTGCGCAGATCTCGCACGGGACGTTCTACCTGTACTTCTCCAACAAGGAAGACCTGTTCAAGGCCCTGCTCCGGGACGCGCTGCACGACATGAGCCTGGTCACCGACGAGTTCCCCGTGGTGACCCGCAACGAGGCCGGCCGGGCCGCGCTGCAGCGCTGGGTGCATGAGTTCTGCGACGTCTACGCCGCGCATGCGGCCGTCATCCGGACGCTCAGCCAGGCCGAGATCGTCGGCGAGGAGGTCTGGGGCGACGGGCTCAAGCTGCTGTTCCGGCTCGCGGAGGCGATGACCCAGGGGATGACCGCCGCGACCGGCGCGGCCGGGCACGCAGAACTGACCGCGGTGGCCTGCCTGATGATGCTGGAACGGGTGAACTACCTGCTGACCGTGGAGGTCAGGCTGCCCCGCGAGGAGATGGAAGAGCGCATCGCCGCGATCATATTCGCGGCGTTCAACCCGGGATAGCCTCGCGGAGCCGCGTTACCGCGGCGAGTGCGTCCCTGGCGGCGGCCACATCGTGCACCCGGAACATGCGGGCGCCCTCCCAGGCACACACGGCGAGCACCGCGAGCGTGCCCTCGCCGCGCTCGGTGAGGCCGAGGCCCAGGGCCTCCCCGACGAAGTCCTTGTTCGACACCGCGACGAGCACCGGCCACCCGGTGGCGGCCAGGTCGGCCGTGCGCCGGGTCAGCTCCAGCGAATGCCAGGTGTTCTTGCCGAAGTCGTGCGCCGGGTCGATGACGATCCGGTCCGGGCTGACCCCCGCGGCCAGGGCCCGTTCGGCCTCCGCCACCAGCGTGGAGATCACCGCTCCGGCCAGGCCGGGGTGGGCGGGGCGGTGCGGCCGCTGCCGCGGGGCCAGTCCCCCGGCATGCGCGCAGACCAGGCCGAGGCCGTGCTCGGCGGCCACGTGCGCAAGGTCGGGATCGGCCCCGCCCCAGGCGTCGTTGAGCAGGTCGGCCCCGACCGCGGCGACCGCCGCCCCGACCGGCGCGCGCCAGGTGTCGACGCTGAGGACGACCTCGGGGTGGCGCTCGCGTAGCGCGGCGACGACCGGTACCACCCGGCGGATCTCCTCGGCCACGGTGACCTCCTCACCCGGCCCCGCCTTGACCCCGCCGACGTCGAGGATGTCGGCCCCCGCCCGGACCGCACTGTCGGCAGCCGCGATCGCCGCGCCCTGCTCGTAGGTGGCGCCCTGGTCGTAGAAGGAGTCCGGGGTCCGGTTGATCACGGCCATGATGCCGAAGGAGCCTGGGGGCCACTCCCGCCGCCCGAGCCGCAATGTCCGCCTCTGCACAGGCAGTGAGCATAGGGCCGCATCGGGCAGAATCGTTAAGTGCGATTCCTATCCGGCCAGCCGCCCGTGCATGAGGCCACCTACAGCGACGTGTTCCTGGTGCCGTGCGCCTCGTCCGTGGCGTCCCGGCTCGACGTGGACCTGGCCACCAGCGACGGGAGCGGCACCACAATCCCCGTGGTGGTAGCCAACATGACCGCGGTATCCGGCCGCCGGATGGCGGAGACCGTGGCCCGTCGCGGCGGCATGGCCGTGCTGCCGCAGGACATCCCGGCGGACGTGGTGGCCGAGGTGGTCGCCTGGGTGAAGGGCCGGCACCTGGTCCACGACACCCCGATCACCCTGGGCCCCTCCGACACCACCGGCCAGGCTCTGAGCCTGCTGCCCAAGCGCGCGCACGGCGCGGTGGTGGTCGTGGAGAACGGGCGCCCGGCCGGAGTGGCGACCGAAGCTGACTGCCAGGAGGTGGACCGCTTCACCCAGCTCCGCCAGGTGATGTCCACGGACCTGCTCACGCTCCCGGCCGGGATCGACCCGGAGAAGGCGTTCGGGCTGCTGCACGAGGGCAGGCACCGGCTGGCGCCGGTGGTGGACGCCGAAGGAGCGCTGACCGGCATCCTGACCCGTACCGGGGCGCTGCGCGCCACGCTGTACCGGCCGGCCACCGACGCGGCGGGCAAGCTGCGCATCGGGGCTGCCATCGGCATCAACGGCGACGTGGCGGCCAAGGCGGAGGCACTGGTGCGGGCCGGGGTGGACGTCCTGGTCGTGGACACCGCGCACGGCCATCAGGAGCGGATGGTCAGCGCGCTCCGGGCGGTCCGCGCGACCGGCCTGGGGGTGCCCATCGCAGCGGGCAACGTGGTCACCGCCGAAGGGGTCTGCGACCTGGTGCGGGCCGGGGCCGACATCGTCAAGGTCGGCGTGGGGCCGGGGGCTATGTGCACCACCCGGATGATGACCGGGATGGGCAGGCCACAGTTCAGCGCGGTACTTGAGTGCGCGGCGCGGGCCAGGGAGCTGGGCGCGCACGTCTGGGCGGACGGCGGGGTGCGGCATCCGCGGGACGTGGCTCTCGCGCTGGCCGCGGGCGCCGCCAACGTGATGATCGGCTCCTGGTTCGCCGGGACCTACGAGTCGCCAGGGGACGCGTTCAGGGACGCCGACGGCCGTCTGTACAAGGAGAGCTTCGGCATGGCCTCGGCCCGGGCGGTGCGGCTGCGCTCGGCGACCGACTCGCCGTTCGACCGGGCCCGCAAGGAACTGTTCGAGGAGGGCATCTCCACGGCCCGGATGTACCTGGACCCGCAGCGGCCCGGCGTGGAGGACCTGATCGACCAGATCACCGCGGGCCTGCGCAGCGCCTGCGCCTACGCGGGCGCCGGCGACCTGGCCGGGCTGCATGAGCGTGCGGTGGTCGGGCTGCAGAGCGCCGCAGGCTACAGCGAGGGCATGCCGCTGCCGACGAGCTGGTAAGGCCCCGGTCAGGGCGGACTTGCCGGCCAGGGTGCGGCAGGCCTGGTCGAAGCTGCCGGCCGAACCGGCCTTGAGCGTGCCGCGGGCGGTGCCCGCGTCCTTGGCAGAGGTCGTGGTCCTGATCGCACCCGCCGGGGTGAAGACCTCGGTGAAGGAGTTGTCGGTGTCCGCGATCGGCAGCTCGGCCCCGTGCCAGGTGCCGTGGAAGGCGACCACCCACCCAGCGGGCAGCCGTTTCGGGGTGCCGCCGGTCAGCTCGAGGTTTGTCTTCGAACCGTTGGTGGTGTACCAGCCGTGGACCGCCCCGGTCAGCGCGAACGTGTAGTGCTCGCCGCCCTGCGTGCACAGCTGCGCGGTCCCGGTCAGGCTGTCGCATCCGGTGAGGCTGCAGGTGGCATGGCCGCGGTCGTTGACGATCCCGCCGCGCAGATGGGTGTACAGCAGGTAGCGCCCGCCGTTGCTGGCCTGGACCGCGCCGTAGCCGTCCCATTCGCCGACCGGGCTGAACTTGCCGCCCATGTGGAAGGCCCAGGGAGTGGGCAGGATGTAGACACAGAGCCCCACGATTACCAAGATCAGCACTATGCGGAGCAGGAGGTGGCGCTTGCGGGGCTCGCCCTGGGACGCTGACTTCCGACTCCGCATGGCTGCCTCCACCGTGCGGGCCCCTGGTACGCTCCGCCGCACGGACAGCCGAATCTAGCGGAGTCCGGTGCCGTGACGCAGGACAAAGCATGGATAATCCCAGGCAAAGCTGGCTCGGGGGAGCGACCCCCCGGGCCCCCCGGTGGCCTGTGGCCCCTGCGACTTCGTCGCGGGGGCCTAGGCCGCACAACGAGGACAGGAGCCGCCCATGTCCGTGCTCAGCGCCCTGACCGAAGCGCTGTCAAGCGCCACGGTCGAGATCGTCGACCTGACCGCGCCGCTGTCGTCATCGACGCCGGTGATCAAGCTGCCGCCGCCGTTCAGCAACACCGTGACGTTCGCTCTGCACGAGATCAGCCGGTACGACGACCGCGGGCCCGCCTGGTACTGGAACGACATCACTACCGGCGAGCACACCGGGACCCACTTCGACGCGCCCTGTCACTGGGTGAGCGGCCGGGACGGGGAGGACGTGTCGCAGGTGCCGGCGGGCAGGCTGATCGCGCCCGCGGTCGCGCTCGACTTCAGCGCCCAGGCCGCCGCGGACCCGGACTTTCTTCTTGAGGTCGAGCACATCAAGGAGTGGGAAAGCACCCACGGGCCGCTGCCGGAGGGCGGCTGGCTGCTTTTCCGCACCGGCTGGGATGAGCGCTCCGACTCCCAGGAGCGGTTCCTGAACGCCAACGAGACCGGGCCGCACACGCCCGGGCTCTCGGTGGAGTGCTCCCGGTGGCTCGCAGAGGAGTCGCCGGTCATGGGTATCGGGGTGGAGACCGTGGGCACCGACGCCGGTCGGGCGCACTCGTTCGATCCGCCGTTCCCGTGCCACTCGGCGATGCTCGGAGCGGGCAAGTACGGCCTCACCCAGTTGCGGAACCTGGCGCAGCTTCCGCCGACCGGCGTGGTGCTGATCGTCACCCCGCTGCCGATCACCGGCGGGTCCGGCAGCCCGTGCCGGGCGCTGGCCCTGGTGGACCGGGCCGGGAACTGACCCGATGCAGGTCAGCGAGGCGGTCGGCGCCACCCTGGCCGGGCTGGGCGCGGACACCGTGTTCGGGGTGGTGGGCAGTGGCAACTTCCATGTGACCAACGCCCTGATCGCGAACGGGGCCCGGTTCGTGGCCGCCAGGCACGAGTGCGGCGCGGCGTGCGCGGCCGACGCCTGGGCCCGGGGCACCGGGCGGCCCGGGATCCTGTCGGTGCACCAGGGCCCGGGGCTGACCAACGCGATGACCGGCATCACCGAGGCCGCCAAGAGCCGGACACCGCTGCTGGTGCTGGCCGCGGACGTCGCGAGCGCCGCGGTGCGGTCCAACTTCCGCATCGACGTGGCGGCGCTCGCCGCGGCGGTCGGGGCGGCGGCGGACCGGCTGCACTCCCCCGCCACTGCCGCCGCCGACGCGGCCCGTGCCTACCGGACCGCGGAGCGGGAGCGGCGCACCGTGGTGCTGGCGATGCCGCTGGACGTCCAGGGGGCGCAGTGCGACCCGCCGGTACTCTCCCCGGCGCCGCCGCTGGACCCGCCGGCTCCCGCGCCGGAGGCGGCGGCCCGGCTCGCCGCGGCGCTCAGCGCGGCGCAGCGCCCGGTGTTCGTCGCGGGCCGTGGTGCCCGGGCGGCCCGGGCCGCGCTGGAGGAGCTAGCGGACACGTGCGGCGCTCTGCTCGCCACGTCGGCGGTGGCCAAGGGGCTGTTCCACGACAGCCCCTGGGACCTGGGGGTGAGCGGCGGTTTCGCCTCGCCGCTGACGGCCGAGCTGATCAGCGGCGCCGACCTGGTGGTGGGCTGGGGCAGTTCGCTGAACATGTGGACGATGCGCCACGGGAAGACTGATCGGCCCCGGGGCGCGGGTCGCCCAGGTTGACGACGACAGCTCCGCGATCGGCGCGCACCGCCCGGTGGACATCGGCGTGCACGCCGACGTGGCCTGCACCGCCCGCGCGGTGCTCGCCGCGCTCGGGGGGCAGGCCCGGCCCGGGTACCGGTCCGCCGAGTTGCGGGCCCGGATCGCCCGCGAGGTCCGCTGGCGCGACGTGCCTTACGAAGACCAGGGCCGCACCGGCCCGGACGGCGTGATCGACCCGCGGACCCTGACGATCGCGCTGGACGACCTGCTGCCCGCGGAGCGGGTGGTGGCCATCGACTCGGGCAACTTCATGGGCTACCCGAGCATGTTCCTTTCGGTGCCTGACGAGCACGGGTTCTGCTTCACCCAGGCCTACCAGTCGGTCGGGCTCGGGCTGGCGTCGGCCATCGGCGCGGCGCTCGCCCAGCCGGACCGGCTGCCGGTCGCCGCGCTCGGCGACGGGGGTGCGCTGATGGGGATCAGCGAGCTGGAGACCGTGGTGCGGCTTGGGCTGCCGATGGTCGTCGTGGTGTACGACGACGAGGCCTACGGCGCCGAGGTGCACCACTTCGGCCCGGACGGGTTCGCGCTGGACACGGTCCGGTTCCCGCCCGCCGACATCGCCGCCATCGGCCGCGGGTTCGGCTGCGCCGGGGTGACCGTGCGCGGCCCGGAGGACCTCGGCCCGGTGCGGGACTGGCTGGCCGGCCCGCGCGACCGGCCGCTGGTCATCGACGCCAAGGTGGCCTCGGGCGGTTCCTGGTGGCTGGAAGAGGCGTTCCGCGGCCACTGAACTAAACCGGCGCGAATGGAAACGACTGGCTGACGTCAGGCAAATCGTCAGCCGACTGCCGCTAGGCGACCTGTCTGGGCGGAGAATGGCCCGGCGGGCCGTGGCTGTGCAGGGTGCGGGCACCGTCCGGACTGGTGGCCGTGGTGGTGCCGTCACTGTGCAGGGCGAGGCTCCAGCCCCAGCGGTGGATCGCGGTGAGGTGGTGGAAGCTGCACAACGGCACGAGATTGCATCTGCATTCTTAATATGCAGATCCCTTGATCGTTACGCCATGGTCCTAGGCCCACCGCGCTGAGTCTGGCAGGCTCAGAACCCAGGTTGTGGGCGGTCGCTGATGCGACCGGCCCGGCTGGAAGTGGCGAGATGAGGACGTTCACGTCCACGCGAACGAGGGCGCCGGTCATCCGGCATGATCTGCGGGAGGGCTTGGGTAGGTACCTTAGGCGTGGCCATTCCTCAGAGACGGCTCTGTGGATGCCTGGTGGAACGAGACTTCCCGCGCGCCGGAGAGGGGACTGGCTTCGCAGCTTTGCCAAGCCGCGGCGGGAGCAGGGAGGTTCGCGATGGCCAGCAGGATCGGAGTAGTCGCGCTAGGGGCAATGGCGCTGGCCGCGTCGTGCCTCTCTGGCTGCGGCGGCGGCCCGACCGCGGGTCCGGCGGCAACCCCGCCGCCAGCGCCGGCGGGTTCCGCCAGCAGGGCCTGTGCTGCTCATGCGTGCATTTCGGTCCGCCGGCTGGCGCACAGCATCGATAGCCAGCTCAAGGGACATGTCGTCGGGTACGTGGCGCTCGTCGGTCAGTCGCACAGTTGTTGCCTCCGGCCTTGCCCGCACGGCCGCGGACCCGCCGAAGCTCGCCATGGGACCGGACGTCATGGTGAATGTCCTCAGCGTCGGCAAGATGTTCACCACGATTGCCGTGCTGCAGTCGCTGGCCCGCCACCACCTGAGCATCGACAGCCGGATCTGGCCGTTCCTTCCCCCGGACTGGGTCAAAGGCCCGGGCATCGACACCATCACGTTCCGGGAACTGCTGACTCACCGGGCAGGGTTCCGCCTCGACAGCGACCTGGTCTTCAAAACCAGTGATGCGGCGCGGGAACAAATCAGGCAGGGCATCCAGCAGATCGACAAGCAAGTGGCGGACTACAACAACATCGACTTCACCATCTTCCGGGACATGCTGCCCTTCATGGAAGGGGCTCCGCGACCCGGGACCAGCCGCGCGCGCCGCCGCCGCGGACCGCTTCTTCCTCACCTATATGCAGCGTCAGGTCTTCGACCCGGTGGGCGTCACCGACGCCACCTGCGCGCCAGTCCGCCATGCCATGCTCATATACCCGCCGCCCGGCACCGGGACGGCACCGGGGCAAGCAGGCCCCGGTGCCGCCATCGGCGTGCTCGGGGGGCGGCTCGTTTATGACACCGGCCGACATGCTCCGGGTACTCCAGGGCCTCATCAGCGGCAGCCTGCTGTCAACCAGCCAACGGCAGCAGATGGACCGCAACTGCCTGGGCTGGGACTGCTCTGTCACCAGCCAAACCGGCTACCGGGGCAAGACCGGCGGCCCTTACTGCTACGGCTCAGCGTGCCTGCAGATCTTCATCGGCATCCTCGCCGGGACGATCCCCGTGGTGATAGCCACCAACACCGGCCCCGGGAAACCCCTCTTTGCCATCGTGCAAACCGCCCTGCATGCCGCCACCAGCGCCCGGTAGCCGACAGGTAGCCGGCACGCTGACGATCCCGCCGGGACATCGATGATCGAGAAGTTCCGCGCCTGGGTACGCACTTACACGCTCATGCGTGGGCAGGTTTGCCTGATTCTCGGGGAAGTCCGCCCTGGCCCGTAGACCCCTTACGCCTCGTCGCGGGGCGGGGCCGGAAGCTCGGCCAGCAGCAGCCGCAAGGATTCGGCGGAGTCCGCGCCGAGCAGGGCCCCCGGCCGCTCGGCCCACCACAAGCCGCCCTCATCATGCCGGAAGGTCCAGCCATTGGCGCCGAACTCGTCGGCAAGCCCGGCCAGGCCAAGTGGTTCATCCATGCGCGCAGCGTAGGAGGCAGCTACGGAGAGTCGCGACAATCTTGCGGAAACCCGGACAAGTCACTCCCCACTGGCCGCGCCGTGGCGATCAGCTATGCGGTGGTCACCGGCGCCGGGCTGCCGGGCCGATGTGACCGCGCATCATCGCCGCGCCGCCCGACTTTTCGGGGAAACCTGCCTGCGGATGAGCGGCGGTATGTGCCGCTGCCCGGGACCTCCGCCCCGAGGGGCCTCCCCCTCGGCCGCTGCGCGGCGCTGTCCGCGCGTCTGTCCGCTTCGACGTTCCGAATGTGTGTTCGCTGCGCTGCGCGCCGCGCGCCGCGCAGCCACCGCCGTGGCGCCGCGCAGCCGCCGCGCTGGCCGCGCCGCGCGGGACCGCCTCGCGCTGCGCCCCGCACGGCACGGCGCCTACCACCGCCGCAGCACCAGCGGCGCCGAGCCCAGCGTGCCCAGGAACGAGCGGTGCCACTCCGCGCGGGCGATGGCCGTCCCGTACTCGCCGCCCGGCCGGGGCGGGCTGTAGGACACCGACTGGGACCCGGTGGCTACCTGGGCCACGGTGGGGGTCGGGGGCAGGAGGGGCCGCATAGGACTCCCACAGGAGGGCCGCGCACAGGTGGGGCTCTTGGTCCCAGTAGGCCAGGGCGATCCGCTCGGCCTCATCCACAGACAGGGCCCCGGCTGTGGGCGGGTCCAGGGGCGGCGCCCATGCCTGCCAGGGCGGGCCCGCGCTCATGGCCGGGTCACGCGCTTCGACGGTCATCAGGCGGCCTTGCCGCCCCGGGCCTGCGCGGCGCTGATCGTCAGCTTGCGGATGCTCTTGCCCGGTGCAGGTATGGCAGCCGCAAAGCGCCCCTTGATCCGCATGGTCGTGGCGTCCCGGTCGAAGTGGAAGTCGCGGGAGTATTCGACCGCCACGTCGTTGCGGATCACTAGGTAGCACCGGGCCCGGTCGTAGACCAGGGGCGTGGCCAGGGCGGGCACGGGCACCGCGGTCAGGCCGAGCGCGGCGGCCATCCCGAGCGGGAACACGAGCTGCCCCACGTCGTCCACCGTGGCGTCGGCGGCGGCCAGGGCCGCACCGGAGGCGGCCAGGGTGGTGGCGGTGCCGCCCGCGTCGGCCAGCTCCCCCCGGGCCTTAATCGCGGCGGCGAACAGGCTGGCGCCCGTGGTCGCGGTGGCGACGCCGATGACGCCGACCGGGGCGGGCGGCCCGCCGCCGTTCAGCAGGCCCAGGTCCAGGTCCCGGCTCAGGGAGTCGCGCAGCACCAGGCCCAGGCTGGCGGTCAGGTTGATCGAGTTGTCCGTAACAGATTCGTTCGACAGGTCCACTAGGCCGCCGAGCTTCGCGATTGCTGCGACGTAGGCGTCGTCGTCCAGGTCTACCTGCGGGAACGGGTCCAGCTCCTTCAGCCAGGCCCATCCGGTCGGCTTGGCGGTCGGCCAGGCGACCGAGGACCTGTTGGTGGGCTGGCGGGTCAGGGAGGCGGCGAACGGCGCCGAGTCGATAAGCAGGTTGATGATCCGCGCCTGCACGTCGGGCGGGAAGGGGACTCCGGCGAAGCTGCCGGTGGTGACTGGCGGTGTGGTCATGGTGGCCTCTCACGGGCAGGCGGAACCGGGATCACGCCACACCTGGGGCGAGGGGGCCAGCGGGGGCTGCCAGGGCCGGGCACTGCCCGGATCGGCCTGGCGGCATCAGCCTGCCGGTATCAGCCACCGCCAGGGTAACCCGGGCCGGGTCAGTTCCGCTGCGCCGCGCGGGCGGTCGCGGGCGGCTGCACCCACCGGCCGCTGTCGGCCTGGACGCCCAGCAGCCGCAGCTCGCCCGGCTTCACGTCGGCGGCGACCGCCTGGGCGGCGGCGAAGTCCTTGACCGACCGGATCTGCACCGTGTCGCCGCTGCCCTCGGCGTCGGCGGCCAGGCGCTCGGCCAGGGCCAGCCCGCATACGTAGTACGCGGTGGCGGGCTGCCCGGCCAGCCGGGCCAGCAGCAGCACCGGCTTGGCCGCCTCGTCGGCGTCCCTGCGGGGTGCCCCTGCCCGGTCACGGCACACCGAGCAGCGGCCCCCGTGGTACAGCGCCAGCCCGGTCCTGCCGCACCCGGTGCAGGGCACCGGCTGCGCGGGCTGCCCGCCCGAGCCGGGGCAGGTGCCATCGCCCCCGGGCCGCTGGTGCGGTGCCAGCGTCCCCCCGGCCCGGATGCGCGCCTGCTGGCCGCACGAGGGGCATTGGCCGAACCCGGCCCGGCCGGTCATCGCTGCCGCCCGGTCCGGGCGTCGGCTTCGGTCTCTAGCGGGCCGGTCACCATGGTTCCTCCTCGGGGTCGCAGGCCGGGTGGGTGGTGAAACCCTCGCTGACCAGCACAGAGTCCATCGGCTCACCGCACTTCGTGCATCTGGCCGGGGCCCCTGGCCCCGTATCCGCAACATCCGCAACATGCGCAACGTGACTGGCCAGGGGCGTTGCGCTTGTTGCGCTTGTTGCGCTTCCGGGGGCGGCCAGGTAGCGGTGCCAGGCGTCGGCCAGGTCTTCGGCGCGGTAGCCGCGTGGCGTCGAATCACCGATCCTGACCACCCTCGGCCCGGCCCCGTAGGGCCTGAGCAGCCGGGCCAGGTCCCGGGCAGTCAGCGGGTGCCCGTACCAGTCGCCCCATGGCGACTCGTCCATGCCGTGCAGCTTGCCCAGGATCGTCTCGGTGGGCAGCGCCTCGGCGGCGCCGAACACGGCCCGCAGGTCGGCCAGCAGCAGGGTCCCGGTCGTCTCCGCGTCGTCGCGGGCGCCCTTCACGAGCGCCACGCATGCCGACCTGCCCAGGTCCGGCCAGTCGCCCCCGGCCAGGTCGGCCACCATCAGCAGCGGCTCCCAGGCGTCCGCCTGCCGGTCCTCCACCCCGGGGGGCATGTCCGGCCACGGGCTGCCGACCCGCTTGGCGGCGCTGGCCGCCCACGCGGCGAGCTGCTTGGCCAGCGCGGCGCCCTCGGGCGCGGTGACCCGCTCGCGGTAGGGGCGGACCTTTTGGCCGGGGGCGCGGCGCCGCATGTGGATGACGACGGCGCGGGAGGTGATCGTGTCGGGCAGGTCGCGGATGGCGGCGAGGGCGGCCGGGGCGTAGACGGGGAACCGGACCAGCTTGGCGGTCTGCCCGTTCATCTCGACCCGGCCCACGGTGGCGCCCTTGCGGTGACCGGCGTCCACGATCGACCGCAGCGCCTCGGCGGTCTCGTCGGACTTGCCCCGCTTCCAGATGGCGTCGGCCTCGTCCAGCAGCAGGGTCACCGGCCCGGCGCCGATGCGCCGGAACAGGTAGGCGGGGGACGCGCTGGACAGCATCTCGGCCCCGGCGCAGGCCAGCGCCAGCGCTTCGAGCGTCCGGGTCTTGCCGCACTCCTTCTCGGGGGACAGCAACGCCAGGCGCGGCGTCGAGTCGAAGCGCGCGGCCAGGTGGGTATGCGCCGCCCACAGGGTCACCGCGACCGCCGCGTGCGCCGAGGGGAACGCCACGTAGGACCGCAGCCAGCCGTGCAACTCGTTGAGCAGGGCGGCCGGGTCGGCCCTCGTGCGCGCGGTCACCGGGCTGCCCTCCGTCCGGGGTGACGGTCGTCTGGCCTCGGGTCACCGAAGTGCTCCCGGCCGCCCGGTCCCCACCGCCGCAGCTCCAGCTCCGCGAACGTGGGGTTGCTGGCGGCCCGGGCCACCCGGCCAGCCACCGCCCGCCAGGCGGCCTCCTGGTCGCGGCATGACGCCTCATAGCCCAGCCGCCACCCGTACTCGGCGCCGCGGTGGAACGCGGCGCGCTCGGCGGCCAGGAGGCGGCGCAGCCACCGGTCCCGCTCATCGGACAGGGCCAGCAGCCCGGCCGCGTTCATCGCCGCACCCGCAGCCGGTGCCGGGCCAGCCAGGTGCAGTACATCAGCGCGCCCTCGTTGGCGAACGACAGCGGCATACCGCACCGCCAGCACACCCTGCTGTCACCGCCGTGGACTAGCCTGAGCACAACAGGGCCGGGGCGCTTGGCGGCGGCTGGGACCTGGTAGCGGCCGGCGGGCCAGGCGGGCCCGCCTGGCCGCTCTTTTATGCCCGGCGGGCGGTCAGCCCTCATCGCCGTCACCCCCCGCCCCGGGCTGCCCGGCGCCGCTGCCGGGGCGGGCCGGGGGCAGCAGCGCGGCTACGGTCCGGACCTGCTCATCGGACAGCGGGGGGTACTCGCCGGGTCGTTCAGCGATCTTGCGGCGGACCCGGTCAGCCAGGGATTCCGCGCTAGGTGATGGTGGCCGGGCGGAAGCCCGGGTCGTGCGTCGTGCCATCGGGTTACGTCCCTTGCCCTCGTGGTCGGGGCGGGGACGCGGCCGGTTAGCCTGTCGCCCCCGCGCTGGCGATCACGGGCGCCGGGGGGGCGCCAGGGGCCGCGATCAGGATGCGGGCGCAGGTGTCACCTGCGCCTGGCGACGGGGCAGCGGCCCGGCCATCACGGGCGGCGGTGATCTCCGCAACCGCCCGCGCGGCCCGCAGGGCCAGCAGCAGGGCCAGCAGCACCGCGACAGCGAACCGGTCACGATCGGGGGCCGGGGCGGGCCGGTTGCGCCGCCAGCGCCGCATGAACGCCTGCACGCGCCAGCGGCGCAGGAACGCGGCGACGGCGCCAAGCTGGGACAGCAGGTCCCCCTCGGGGTTGAACCGTCCGGCGAGCCGGTCCAGCTCCGGGTTCACGAAATGCCCCGACCCGGGGTCGAAGCCATCGCGGCCTACCGCCTCGAAGATCGGATCAAGGTACCGGCCGTGCGCCCAGTCGGCCTCGTCGGGCTCGCGGTCCTCGGGCTCCTCGTAGCCGTAGTCGTCGTCATACACGGCGGCCCCGGGGGATGGTATGGCCCCGGGGCGGGCACCGGTGAGCGTCGCTGCCCCGGGGCCAGCAGCGGTGAGCCCAGCCGCGTACCTCTCGCCAGGCTCACCGTTGCCCATGCCGGGCACCCTAGCCAGGGCGTCTGACATTGTGCTCACACCCGCCAGGTGATGGCCGTCCGCTGCCCGGCCGGGACCCGGTGCCCCGGCACCGGGGAGCGGCCGACCGCCACCCCGGCCAGATGGCGGATCACCTCGCGGCGGGCGGCCACCGGGGCGGCCTCCCACCGGTCGGCCAGGTCCGCCGGGCCGTCGAGCAGCCACCGCAGCGGCGCCGGGGCCTCCAGCGCCTTCACCCTGGCCTGGGCGGCGGCCAGGTCGGCCAGCACCCCGGGCTCGGCGGCGGCGAACGCCCCCGGCGACATCCGGCGCGCCCCCAGCTCGGCCACCATCCCGTCGTAGTGCGCCTGGATCTTGGCCAGCTCACCGCGGGCCCCGTCCAGCTCCCGGTCCCCGGCCGCGCTCGCGGCGGTCAGCCGCTCCCACTCCCCGGGCTGGGCCAGGCGGGCCAGCACTTCCTCGGTCACGTACTGGTCCAGGTCGGCCTTGTCCACGGTGGCGCAGGAGTGGGTGCGGCAGGAGTAGGCGGGCCGCTTGTCGTCCCACATCCGGTAGGTGACCACCATCGGCCCGGCGCAGATCGCGCACCGGGCGATCATCGACAGCAGGTGCTTGGCCTTGCCGGGGCGGGTGGTGGTCCGCTTCGGGTCGGTCAGGATGCCCCGCACCCGGTAGAACACGTCCTCATCCACCAGCGGCGGCCAGGCTTCGGTGGGGTAGATGGCGGCGTCCGGGCTGAGCCGGTGCCCGCCGCCGCCGCGCCGCCCCGGGTCATGCACTCGCCGGGCGATGTAGGCGTAGTTCAGCGCGATCCCCCGCACCGAGCTGGCATCCCACGGCCTGCCCGACCGTGTCGGCACCTGATCGGCGTTGAGGGCGGCGGTGACCGCGCGCAGGCTCTGTCCCTTGGCGAGGGCGGCGAAGATGCGCCGCACCACCGGCGCCTCGGCCGGGTGCGGCGGCTGCCCGGTGATGATCCGCTTCCCAGCCGGGGTCACCTCGTACTCGCGGCGGTAGCCGTAGGGCACCCGGCCGTGGACCTTCCCGGCGACGGCGTTGGCGGCCATCGCCCGGGTCACCCGCTGGCTGATCTTGTCCGACTCGTAGGCGTTGTCCACCCCGTCCTCGGCCATCGTCCGCCACTCCCTCGGCACCGTCATGTCGTACAGCCTGCCCGCGTGCGTCTCGATGCACAGCTTCACGCCATGGTCGCGGCAGGACTCCAGCAGCGCTGCCCATGACGACAGGGTGCGGTCGCCCCGGGATGATTCCCACAGCCACACCACATCGGCCTGGCCCGCCTCGACCCCGGCGAGCAGCTTGGGCCAGTGGTCGCGGCGCCGGGTGGAATGCCGGGAGGCCGATACCCCGTCGTGGAACTCGCCCGCGAGCTGCCAGCCCTCGGCCCCGGCCCGCGTACGGCCGGCCTTCAACTGCTGGTCGATGCTGGCGTCGCTGTCCTGCGATTGCCTGCCGTAGATGTATGCCCTGGTCAGGATCCCTATTTCGCTCACACGTACAGTATACCTACTAAGTGTGCGTGAGCTTGGGCAGGCTGGTCGGCCCGCCGCGGGATCTGGGGACGATGTGGTGGATGTCGCACACGCTGACGGGCTGGTCGCAGCCGGGAAAGGCGCAGTGCGAATGGCGGGTGGTCACCGCGCGGCGCAGGTGCGCGGGAATGGTCTCGCTCGCCGTGCCGACGTCCAGGGGCAGGCTGACCGCGGTCAGCGGCCGACCGTCCATGGCAGCGCGCAACCGCGCGGCCAGCCCGTCCGGGCCGGACAGGGCATCGGTGGCCAGGCCGAGCAGTGCCCGCCGCAGCCGGTCGCGCGTACCTGGGACTGAGTGGCACCGCCGCCGGGCAGGTGCAGCCGCCGCCGCAAGCGCGCCGCGCTGACCTGCGCGACCAAGCTTCAGACTGGGTGATCTGAGCAGGCCGGGTGGTGTGGCGGCCGATGCCGTGGGCGAGCAGGAACGCGTCGGTGAACCGATCCAGGGCGGCCCAGTCCACGTGCCCGGTCACCACCGGCACTATGGTGGCGTCACACAGCGCCGCCTCGGCTTCCGGGCCGGTCAGCCAGCCGGGCTGGGAGGCCCGCGCGGCCGCCCAGGCATCCTCGGCCCCCGAAGCGCCGGGCGTGCCGCGCAACTGGGCCAGCGTCAGGTGCACCAGCACCTGCGTCGGCTGCCCAGCCCGGGCCGGTACCATCCCGGCCCGGATCAGCCGCCGGCATGCCTCCTCCAGAGCGTCGTGACGCCGCTGCGCACCGGTGCGGATGTCTTCGGGCCCGGCCTTCTTGCCTAACGCATCCAGCACCGCCGCCAGGGCAGCGGCACACCCCGGGCTCAGATCGCCCTCGGCCCGGCCGGCGCCGCGGAAGGTGATCCCCAGCCGGAACCACCGGTCCTCGAACCCGTCATCCGAGTCATCCGGCGACACGCACCGTTCGTACATCTCCTGCGCCAAGCCACCGAGAGCGGCCAGGCCAGCCCCGCCTCGCGCCGCACCGGCAAGAATCTCGTCCGCGTCGGCGCGCTGCGCCTCGGGCAGCCGGTCGGTCCAGTCACAGATCTGCCGCGCCCACGATCTCGACAACTCCCCGCCCGCGAGCGCGGCGGCGATCACCGGATGCGACGCTAACCGCCGCGCCCAGGCCACCGCCGCAGCCGCCGCGCCATGCGTCACCTGGGTCTGCCACCTCAGCCACGCCCGCGCGCTGCCATGACCGTCATCTTCGAATCCGCCCTGCCCGGCGAACGCGGTCAGCACCCGCGCCCGCGCCGCGGTGTGCCTGGCTTCCGCGCGCTCCAGCGTCCGCAGCGCCTCAGCCTGGGCAACCGCCGGTAACGACGCGACGTCAGCGGTGCCGAGGTATGCCAGGGAGCGGTCCAGCATGCCCAGCGCTTCGGCCACGCCAGCTGGTCTCCGCGCACATGCCGGTCACCTCCCATCCGCTGACAGCACCGCAGCCAGCGATCGAAATCTAGTTCGATTCTACGCCAGGACAGCGACAATTCCGGCGAAACTCCAGAACGCCACGCAGATTTTTCTCAGCGCCCCGCGCGCGCCGTCAGAGCGTGAACCGGGTGCCGACGGTGTTGGGCACGAACGCCTCGCCGAACCGGGCACCCATCGCATGCTGGGCCCGCCACCCGGTGCAGTGCGCGGGCACGACCACGCTCGGCGCCAGGGCGGCCAGGTCATCCAGAACCCGCGGGATAAGCGGCTCGAACAGCGGCCCGTTCAGATGAAAGCCGCCGAGCACCGTATACAACGGGCGGTCCCCGGTGAGCCGCCGCGCGTACCGGCAGATGTTCACCACGCCCGCGTGACCGCACCCGGTGATCACCACGAGCCCCTTGTCCCTGACGTCGATGATCAGCGCCTGGTCGTCCAGGACCAGCGGGTCCGGTTCCCAGCGCCCGCCGAGCCACGCCTGCTGGGGCGGAAACCCGGGCTCGTAGCCGGTGGTGCGCGGTACCTCGCCGGTCACCAGCACCGAACGGTGGAACAGGAAACTCGGGTGGCCCTCCTCGACCACGTCGAACCCGGCGCCGATCAGCGCGCTGCGGCTGGTCGCGGGGATCTCCAGGAAGTCCCGGCCGGGGATGGCGACCCGGCGGCGGCGCCAGAAGTGCGGGTGGATCAGCACCGGCAGGTTCACCGTGCCACCGAGCCGCCGGATCAGGCCGTCGAGGCCCGCAGTGTGGTCGAAGTGCCCATGGCTGCAGACGATCGCCTCGATCGACGCCGGGTCGATCTCCAGCCGTCGCATGTTCTCCACGACGCCGTCGGGGCTGGTGCCGGCGTCGAACAGGAGATGGTGTGCCGCGCCGTCCTTCACCACGGTCACCAGCACGGAGAAACCGTGCTCGGCCAGAAACGGGTCGGGCGCGTCGCCGCTCTCCATGGTCGCCACCGGCCGCCGGGCGCGGCCACCTGGCGTCCGCCGGGCCGGTCCCTGGTCCGGCATGAACGCGTCGGTGACGTTGTCCATCAGCGTCGTCACCGTGACCGCGTCCACCGGTTCGAGGTCGAACACCAAGCCGGGATCGAAGTCGTGCAGCACCTGAGGGCCGGCCGGGCGCTGATGCGCGGCGGGCGTCTGGTCGGTGCACATGGCAGTACCTCCTCGCGGTGCCGGGACGGTACCGGACGGCGCCGGGACAGTGCCGGCGTCAGGGCACGATCGTGACAGTCCGCGTCTCGGTATAGAAGTCCCTGGCCGCCTGTCCCTGCTCCCTGGGCCCGTAGCTGGACTGCTTCGCGCCGCCGAACGGCGCGTGGAAGTCCACCCCGGACGTGGGCGCGTTGACCCGGACCATCCCGGCGTCGAACTGGTCGGCCAGCCGCAGCGCCTGGCCCAGGTCCTGGGTAAACAGGGCGGTGACCAGCCCGTACCTGACGTCGTTGGCGATCCGCACGGCCGCTTCCGCGCTTTCCGCCCGTAGCAGCGCCGCCACCGGGGCGAAGACCTCCTCGGTGGCCAGCGGCCCTTCCGGGGCATCGAGTTCGACCAGCGTCGGCGCCAGGTAGAACCCCGGCGCGTCGAGCGCGGTGCCGCCGGTCAGCACCGTGCCGCCCGATCCGGCGACCGCGGCCAGCGCCGAGTCCCGGGCGCGCCCGGTGATCACCGGGCCCACCAGCGTGCCGCTCTGGCCTGGGTCGAGCACGCCGAGCGCGGCGACGGCGGCGGTGAGCCGATCGCGGAACTTGGCATAGGCCGCGTCCTCCACGATGATCCGGCTGGTTGCGGTGCACTTCTGCCCGGCATAGCCCATCGCCGCGTAGGCGATCGCCGTGGCGGCCCGCTCGAAATCGGCGTCGGCCAGCACCACCGAGGCGTTCTGCCCGCCCATCTCGGCCTGGACCCTGGCGCCCCGGCCGGCCGCCCGGGCCACCACGTCATGCCCGGCGGGCACGGACCCGGTGAACGACACGGCCGCGACGCCCGGGTGGCCGGTCAGTGCGCGGCCGGTCTCCCCGGCGCCGAGGACGACCTGGAACACATCTGGCGGCAGGTGCGGGGCGAGGATCTCCGCCAGCATCAGGGCCACGGCCGACGACTCCTCCGACGGCTTCAGCACGGTCGCGTTGCCGAACGCCAGGCTCGGGGCCGCCTTCCACAGCGGGATCGCTACAGGGAAGTTCCACGGCGTCACAAGGCCGGTGACGCCAACCGGACGGCGGCGGGCCATCAGCAGGGTGCCGGGGCTGGCCGCGGGAAGGGTGTCACCGTCGGGCAGCAGCGCGCCCTGGGCGAAGTAGCGGAGGATCGCGACGCCGCGGGCCACCTCCCCCGCCGCCTCCGAGCGCGGCTTGCCGACCTCCCTGATGACCAGGTCGGTCACGGCTCCGGCCCGCTGCGCCAGCGCGTCGGCCACGGCGTACAGCGCTGCGGCCTTGACTGGCGCAGGTGTTTCCGCCCACCCGCGCGCCGCGGCAGCCGCGCGGTCGACCGCCGCCGCCACCTCGGCCTCGCTGGCCGCCTGCCATTCGCCGATGACGTCGGACGGGTCGTGCGGGTTGCGGCTCGTGATCGTCATGACCTCACCTCCGGCGGAGCTTCCGGCGAACCGATCATCAGCATCACCTTGCCACGAGGGCTTCCCGAGCCCCGCAGCGCGTCCAGAGCGTGCTGCCACGCCGCCAGGCTGAACCGGTGCGTGACCAGGAAGTCCAGCCGGAGCCTGCCCGAGTTGAGCAGCGCGACCACGTCCCGCCAGGCCGACGAGGTGTACCCGAAGCTGCCCCGGATGGTCAGGTCGTTGTTGACCAGGTCATCGACGGGCACCGCCGCGGTGTCCCCGTGCGGCGGTAGCCCGATCAGCACCACGGACCCGCCGCGCCGCGCCGCCGCCAGCGCGGTGAGCACGGCGTCCGTGGTGCCCGCTGCCTCGATCACCAGGTCGTAGCCGGTGCCCGCCGCCTCCGGAGAGGTCTCGAACCTGGCCGCGCCCGCGGTAGCGGCCAGCCCCGCCTGGCCCTCCCGGCGGCCGAGCATGACGATCTCGCCAGGCGACCACAGGCCGAGCAACCGCACCGCGATCAGCGCCACGGTGCCGTCCCCGACCACAAGCGCCCGGCAGCCGGGGACGACCGCGCTGCCAGCCAGCGCGCGGTAGACCACCGAGGCGGGTTCGACCAGCGCGGCGTCCTCCGCGCTGACGGCCAGGCCGATGGCGTGCACCAGCGGGGCCGCCACCGCGACATGCCCCGCGGCCGCGCCGTCCCGGGTAAAGCCGAGTTCGTCGTAGGTGGCGCACAGGTTCGTGTCCCCGGCGCGGCAGCGTGCGCAGTGCCCGCACGGCACGATCCCCTCGGCGACCACCCGGGTCCCCGGCGCGAGCGCCGAGCCGTCCGCACTGACCACGGTGCCTGACCATTCGTGCCCGAGCACCAGCGGGTAGCGCGTGTAGGCGGGATCGAGTTCGCCCGCCACGAGGTCCAGATCGGTGCCGCACAAGCCCACCACGTCCGGCCGGATGAGCACCTCCCCCGGCCCGGGCACCGGCGTGTCCCGCTCCTCCAGCGCCACGTCCCCGGGCGAGCGCACCACCAGCGCCGGGCTCCGGTCGCCACTCATATCTCCTGCCCCTCCCGCCCTCAGCCGGTGCCGCGTCCCCACCGTTGCTGGCTGGCTTGCCATCGCCTCGCGACCAGATCGCCGCGATCACGTCGCGATTTCTGCATAACGGCTGCCGCCCAGTGACTCGGAGACCCGGTCCGCGCACCGCCGCACGGCCTGGCCAAGCTCCTCCACCCGCCAGGCAGGCAGGTCCCCCTTGATGCCGGTCACGCTGACGGCTCCCCCGCAACCGCCGTCGTGGCCGAAGAACGCGGCGCCCACGCAGATGACGCCCTCGGCATCCTCCTCGTCGTCGACGGCGAACCCCCGCCGCCGCACCGCGGCCAGGTTGTCGAGCAGCGTGCCGATGTCGGTAATGGTGTGGGCGGTCCTGGGCCGCAGGCCGGTGGCGGCGCACACCCGACGCACCACCTCCTCGTCCATGGCCGCGAGAATCGCCTTGCCCGCCGCCGAGGCGTACGGCACCTCCCGCTGGCCCAGCGGGGTATGGAACCGGACCGTGCCCGGGCCGTCGACCCGGTCGATGAACACCGGGTACCCGCCGTCGTTCACCGCGGCCCGCGCGGTCATCTTGGTTTCCCTGGACAGTTCGTCGATCAGCGGGCGGCACAGGTCGCGCAACGGGATCTGCTGGCCAGCCATGTCCCCCAGCCGGATGAGTGCCGTGCCAAGCGCATAACCGCGGCCGTGCGTGGCCTCCCGCAGATACCCGAAGGCGCACAGGGTGCGGGCCAGGGCCAGCGCAGTGCTCTTCGAGGTACCCAGTTTCCTGGCCAGGTCGCTCAGCGAGCGCCCGTCCGCCGGGCCTTCCGCCACCGCCTCGACGAGCCGCAACGCGCGGGCCACGCTGCGCACCGTGTACCGGCCCGCGACCGGGTCCCCCGAGGCCGTTGCGTCGCAGGAAACCAAAGGCGGCCTATCGTTCGGCATTACCAACCACGCCGCCGCTCAACCTCCCGTTGATCAAGGTTGACATGGTTTGACCTGGGTGATTGCATGTCATGGTGATTCTATATCACAAAACTTTGTTCGGTACTACCGAACGTTCTGGAGATCCTGAACCACCGAGGAGCGTGCTCCGGGCGCGGGCGGCGCGCGATCGGCTGCTTCCACGGCTGGCGGCCAGGGGGCTGCCGGGGCTGGTGCTGACGCGGCCGGGGCCGGTGTCCTGGCTGACCGGCGGCCTGCCGCCGCCCGTGGACCGGTCGGCCGCCACGGACCTGGTCTGGGTAGTCATATCCGGTGCGTCCACCACGCTGATCACCACGGAGGTGGAGGCGGACCGGATCGCCGAGGAGTACCGGCCCGGCCAGCACGGTTTCGCCGAACTGGTGGCCGTGCCCTGGTACGACCCCGATGCGTTCGTCCGCGCGGCCGCGGACGTCGCTGGCGTGCCCGCGAGCGCGCTGGCCTCCGACGGGCACCCGGCGTTCGGCACGGACTCCTCCGACGACCTCACCGCGCTACGGCTCGCCCTGTCCGTGGCCGAGCAGGACGACCTGAGAGCGCTCGGCGCCGATGCCGCCACGGCGCTGGAACAAACCCTCACCGCCTGGTCGCCGGGCGAGCGCGACCTGGACATCCAGGCCCGGGTGGCCGCGGCATTGGAAGCCCGTGGGGCGGACGCCCCGGTCCTGATCGTCGGCGGGGACGACCGGGTCCGGCGGTACCGCCACCCGATGGCCGTCGGCGCGCCGGTGCGCCACCTCGCGATGGCGGTGGTGGTCGCGCGGCGCGGCGGGCTGCACGCCGCGGCCACCCGCTTCGCCAGTTCGGGGCCGCTGAGCCCCGCGCTGGCGTCGCTGTTCGGCCAGGTACGCCGGATCGAGGCGGCCACCCTGGCCGCGGGCCGGCCGGGCCACAGCTACGGGGACGTGCTCGGCGCCCTGGATCACGGCTACGCCGCCGAAGGCGCGGCCGGCGGTTGGGCCGGGCACTACCAGGGCGGCCCGATCGGCTATGCACAGCGCGAGTTCGAGATCGCCCCGGGCCAGGGCGGCTCCCGCTGGCCGGGCGTGCGCATCGAACCCGGTCACGCGGTCGCCTGGAACCCGAGCCTGCCCGGCGGCGCCAAGGCCGAGGACACCTACCTCGTACACGCCGATGGCCTGGAGCGGGTCACCACCGGCCCAGGCTGGCCGGCCGACGCGGGCAGCCACGGCATCCCGCCCCGCCCCCTCGTTCTGGAGGTGCAGTAATGGTATTGACCGGGGCAGAGGTGCTCGCCCGGCACGGGATCACCGCGGAGCCGGTGCCCGCGCCCAGCGGGGCGCGGTTCCCCGACGGAGCGCACTTCCGGATCGAGATCCCCAGCGTCGAGGGCCCCGAGGTGCTCCGCACTGTGATCGACCAGGCCAAGGCCGAGGACATCACGGTCAACCGGGTCTCCCAGGGCAGCGGCGCCATGCTGTTGTCCTCGGCCGAACTGGACCAGATGGCCCGGATCGCCGCCGACCACGGCATCGAGGTGTCGCTGTTCGTCGGCCCGCGCGAGGAATGGGACGTCGGCAGCCTCGCCCAGTCCGGCGAGGGAGCGTCGCGCGCCGGGCTGATCCGGGGCGCGCGGCAGCTCAGGTACGCCATCGATGACGTGCTGCGCGGAGTGGACCACGGGATCCGGGGCTTCCTGGTCGCCGACACCGGCCTGCTCGAGCTACTGGCGGAACTGCAGCGCGGCGGCGAGATCCCCGCGTCGGTGGTCTGGAAGGTCTCCGCGATGCTCGCGCCGGCCAACCCGCTGACCGTGCGCCAGCTCGACGGGCTCGGCGCCTCCACGATCAACGTGCCGTCGGACGCCACGCTCGGCCAGCTCGCCGAGATGCGCGCGGTGACCAGCCTGCCGATCGACCTGTACGTGGAGGCACCAAGCGGCATGGGCGGCGTGGTCCGCGGCCAGGAGGCGGCCGACCTGGTCGCGGTGGCCGCGCCGATGTACACGAAGTTCGGGCTGCGGAACTCCAGGCTGCTTTACCCCAGCGGCCTGCACCTGGTCGGTGAGGCGTCGCTGATCGCACGGGAGAAGGTGCACCGGGCAGCCGTGGCCCTGGAGTGGATCAAGCGCAGCGGCCTGGACCTGGTCCAGTCCGGCCCCGCCGCGGCGGGCCTGGGCGTCCCGGAGCCGCCGGCATGACAAGAGAGTGGGGGCGGGCGCCGAGTGGCGGCGGGCCCCGAGTGGGGGCGGGAAAAACGCTGCGGTCCGACGCATGGCTGACCGGGGACGACGAGGTCGCGATGCAGCACCGGGTGGCGCTGCGGACCTCCGGCCTCACGGTGGGCCGTGGCGGGCGGCCGGTGATCGGCATCGCCAACTCCTGGAGCGACCTGAACCCGTGCAACCTGCCGCTGCGCGCGCTGGCCGGCGCGGTGCGCCAGGGCATCGAGGAGGCGGGCGGCATCCCGGCCGAGTTCGGCACGATCTCGCTCGGCGAGGATCTGATGAAGCCGGCCGCCATGCTCTACCGCAACCTGCTGGCGATCGAGATCGAGGAGACGATCCGCAGCTACCCGCTGGACGGCATCGTCATCCTGGCCAACTGCGACAAGACGGTACCCGGCGCGATCATGGGCGCGGCCAGCGCGGACATCCCGACGGTGGTGGTCACCGGCGGTGCCCGCGAGCCCGCGATCTTCCGCGGGGAGCGGATCGGCGCCGGGACCGCGCTGTGGCGGCTGTGGGACGAGCGGCGCGCGGGCTCGGTCAGCGACGCGGAATGGCGCGACCTGGAGGCCTGCCTGGACTGCGGCGCCGGCGCCTGCAACACCATGGGCACGGCGTCCACCATGGCGCTGATGGCCGAGGCGCTCGGCCTGATGATCCCTGGATCGAGCACGATTCCGTCCGGCGACCCGGCCGCGCTCGCCGCGGCACACCAGGCCGGCCGGTGCGCCGTGACCGCGGTGGCCGCCGAGCTCTCGCCCTCGGTCGTACTGTCCCCCGCTGCCTTCGGCAACGCGGTCCGCGTGCTGCACGGGGCTGGCGGCTCCACGAACGCGGTCATCCACCTGCCCGCGATCGCGGGCCGGGTGGGCGTACCGCTGCCCCTGGACGATATTGGCCGCCTCGGCGCCAACGTGCCGCTACTGGCCGACGTCCAGCCCTCGGGGACCGGCCTCATGCAGGACTTCCACGCGGCCGGCGGGCTGCCAGCCCTGCTGGCCGAACTGGCACCGCTGCTTGACCCGTCCCCGGTCACCGTCACCGGCAAGACCCTCGGCGAGATCGCCGCCGCCGCCCCGCGGCCGAACCTGGGCGGCGCGATCAGGCGGCGCGAGGACCCGCTGCGGACCGGCGGCGCGTTCGCGGTCGTGCGCGGATCGCTGGCCCCGGACGGCGCGGTCATCAAGGTCAGCGCCGCGACCCCGGCGCTGCTGCGGCACCGCGGGCGCGCCGTGGTCTTCCACGGCTATGACGACATGCGCCGCCGGGTGGACGACCCGGACCTGCCGGTCACCGCCGGCAGCGTGCTCATCCTCACCGGTTGCGGCCCGGTCGGCGTCCCGGGCATGCCGGAATGGGGCATGATCCCCATCCCGGCCAAGCTGACCGTGGCGGGCGTGACCGACATGGTCAGGGTCACCGACGCCCGGATGAGCGGCACCAGCTTCGGGACGGTGTTCCTGCACGCCGCCCCCGAGGCCGCGATCGGCGGGCCGCTGGCCCTGATCCGCGACGGCGACGTCATCGCGGTGGACGCGACCGCGGGCTCGATCGACCACGAGGTCCCCGCCGGGGAGATGTCCCGGCGGGCGGCGTCGTGGTCGCCGCCGGACTCGCCGCACCTGCGCGGCTGGCCGGCCCTGTACCGCGATCACGTACTGCAGGCGCCTGAGGGCTGTGACCTGGACTTTCTCCGGGCGCCCACACCGGCACACCGCCGGTTTATCGAGCCAGTGGTCGGGAGGACCTGACCAATGGGGCAAGACAGGGAAGGGAGAGAGCCGTGAGGCGATGGACACTGGTGGCGGGTGTGGCCGCGACGGCCCTGCTCGCCGCCGCCTGTGGCAGCAGCGGCGGAAATAGCGGCTCGGGCTCGACGTCGAGCCCGGTCACGCTCACCATCTGGCACAACTATGGCACCGAGCAGAATGCGACCGCGCTGCAGAACCTGGCCAAGGCCTTCGAAAAGATCCACAAGAACGTCACCGTGAACGTGGTGAGCCAGCCCGCCGACAACTACTTCGCGTTGCTCCAGGCGGCGGCCGTGTCCAAGACCGGCCCCGACCTGGCGGTGATGTGGACCGGGCTGTTCACCCTCCAGTACAAGGACTTCCTCACCAACCTCAAGGGGAAGATCCCGGCCGCCGACCTGGCGCGGATCGACCCGGACGCGCTGAAGTGGACGTCGGACCAGTTCGACGCGGCGAACGGGCCCTACGTGATCCCGCTGGAGAACCAGTTCTATATCGGCTTCTACAACAAGGCCGACTTCGCCAAGGCGGGCGTGGCCGCGGTGCCCACCGACTGGACCCAGTTGTTCGCCGCGTGCAAGAAGCTGAAGGCGGCCGGCTACATGCCGTTCACTTACGGCAACGGCGGCCAGCCACTGGGCGCGGAGTTCTATCCCTGGTACGACATGAGCTACATGATGATCGGCCAGTACCCGCTGAATCGGAGTGGCAGAAGCTCTACAGCGGGCAGATCCCGTGGACCTCGCGCGGCGACTGCGGCCCAGCTCTCCACCTGGTCCAAGCTGAAGAGCGAGGGCTGCACCAACTCCGACGTGCTGACCAAGACCAACAACCTGGGCGACTTCGAGTCCGGCAAGGCCGCCATGATGGTGGACGGCACCTGGGACACCCAGAAGTTCACCAGCGCGCTCGGCACCAAGGTGGCCGCGTTCGTCCCGCCGTTCTCCAACACCCCGATCAAGGGCGTGGTGGACTTCGCCGGAGACGGGCTCTCGATGACCACCTACGCGCAGCACCCCACCCAGGCGCTGCAGTTCCTGGAGTTCATGACCACCCCGCAGGCCGCGCAGATCATCAACGCGGCGGGCCTGATCCCCGCGATCGAGGGCACCTCCACGTCCAACCCGGTCAACCAGGAGATGCTCAACTTCGTGAGCAAGGACCACATGACCGCCTACCCGATGCTCGACAACGTGGTGCAGCCCAACGTGGTGAACACCGGCAGCAAGGAACTGCCCTCGGTGCTGAACGGCAGCATCTCGCCCAGTTCCGCGCTGTCGAGCCTGCAGACCACGCTGGGCCAGCTACCGTCCGACCAGCGGGGCACCAGTTACCCGTAAGGAGACGCGACCTCGGTGAGCACCCTCACCGCGCAGTCCAGGCCGCGGCCGGGCAAACGCCCGGCCGCGGCCGCGTGCCCCGGTCCCGTCGCCGGCTCGCCCGGCGGCGGCGCCGGGCGGGCATCCTGTTGTCGCTGCCGGCCGTGGTGGTGGTCGTCGCCCTGCTCGCCCTCCCGATCGCGCAGGCCGTCTACTACTCGATGACCAACTGGAACGGGCTGACCGCGACCTGGATCGGCCCGAGCGCGTACGCCACGGCGCTGAGCGACCCCACGTTCTGGCGGGTGCTTGAGAACAACGCACTGCTGCTGCTGTCCATCCCGTTCGCGATCGGCATCCCGCTCGGCATCGCGGCGCTGCTGCACGAGCACGTGCGCGGGTGGCGCTTCTTCCGGTCGGTGTACTTCCTGCCCACCGCCGTGTCGTGGGTGGTCATCGGCATGGTCGCGGTGCAGTTCTTCGCCTATCAGGGGCTGATGAACCATCTGCTGGCCGACGTGGGGCTCGGCTCGCTGCAGACCAACATGCTGGCCGGCCAGCGCAGCGCCCTGGTGGCGCTGGCGATCACGTTCATCTGGTCGATGCTCGGCACCAACACGATCATCTTCCTGACCGGGATGGCGACCCTGGACCCGACGCTGATGGAGGCGGCACGGGTGGACGGGCTGAACCGGCGGCAGATCTTCTGGCGGGTCACCTTCCCGCTGCTGCGCCGCTTCGTCCAGTTCTCCTTCGTGATCACGGTGATCAGCGCGTTCTCCGCGCTGTTCAGCCTGATCTTCGTGATGACCAACGGCGGCCCCGGATTCGGCACCACCACGCTGGAGTTCTTCGTCTACCAGTCGGCGTTCTCGCTCGGCCAGTTCGGCACCGGCGCGCTGTACGGGATCATCCTGTTCGTCATCATGATCATCGTGGGCCTGGTGCAACTCCGCCTGATCAGGTCCGAGGACGGTGAGGGCTGGTGACCGCGGCACCAGGGACGATAGCCAGGGGGCGCCCCACGGCGACGGTTATCCGCCGCCGGGCGCGCACCGGCACGCTGTTCGCGATCATGTGCGTGATCGCCGTGGTGATGCTGTACCCGTTCTTCTACATGCTGGACAACGCGTTCCGTAACCAGTCGCAGTTCGCCAGGGAGAGCGGCCACTCCTCGGTGAGCTGGGGGCAGCTGTTCACCGAGCTGCCGGTCTGGCGGGAGCTGCTGAACTCCACGCTGATCTGCACGATCTCGATCCTGCTCATCCTGGCCGTGTCCACCACGGCCGGGTTCGCGTTCGCCAAGCTGCGCTACCGCGGCAGCGGCCTGGTGTTCCTTGGCGTGGTCGCCGCGCTGATGGTGCCGCTGCAGTCGATCATCATCCCGGAGTACGTGAACCTCGGGAAGCTGGGCCTGATCAACACCTACCTCGGCGCGATCCTCGTCTACGTCGCGCTGGGCACCCCGTTCGCCACGTTCCTGATGGCCACCTACTACCGGGGCATCTCCGACGACCTGATCGAGGCGGCGGTGATGGACGGGCTCGGCTACGAGCGCACGTTCCTGCGGATAGCGCTGCCGCTGTCCTGGCCGGCCCTGGCCACGGTGACCGTGCTGCAGTTCATCCAGATCTGGGACGACCTGCTGGTCGGGCTGCTGTTCCTGCAGAACCCGCAGCAGCGGACGATCACGGTCGGCCTGGCCGCGCTGTCGGCGGGCCGGACCACCAGCATCCCGGTGCTGATGGCGGGCTCGTTCGTCAGCGCGCTGCCCGCGATCATCGTGTTCCTGATCTTCCAGCGGCACCTGGTCAAGGGCCTGACCCTGGGGATGGGCAAATGAACGGACCGGACCTGGGCTGGGACGTCGCCGTCCCGGCAGGCGCGGAGCTTGGCGAGCGCCCGTTCTGGGACGCCGGCCAGGCCTGCCTGATGTGGGTGGACATTACCGCCGGGCGGCTGCACAGGTACCGGCCGGGCGCGGGTGACGAGATCGCGCTCGACCTGTCCGGCGTCGCCCTCGGCGCCGCGGCTCCCCGCCGCGGCGGCGGGTACGTCCTGGCCACGGCCGCGGGCTTCCGGCTGACCCACTCAGCCGGACAGCTCGAACAAGGTGCGCTACGCCCCCCGGGGATGCCCGCCGACGCCAGGTTCAACGACGGTGCGTGCGACCCCGCGGGGCGGTTCTGGGCCGGCACGGTGACCAGGCACGTGCGGCCGGGCGCGGGGGCGCTGTACCGGCTCGACCCCGATGGGACCGTCACCGTGGCTCTCGACGGGGTGACCGAGTCCAACGGGCTGGGCTGGAGCCTGGACGGCTCGCACGTTCTACTTCATCGACTCGGGCGAGCCGGAGCCACGGATCCGCGCGTTCGGATTCGACCGGCCACCGGGGAACTGGGGCGCGCCAGCGGACCTGTGCAGTTCCCCGGCGGCGGCCCGGTGCCGGACGGCCTGGTGGTGGACGGCGAAGGGAACCCTCTGGGTGGCCATCTGGGGTGCCGGGCAGGTACACCGTTACGCACCGGACGGCGAGTTGCTCGCGGTGCTGCCCGTCCCGGCCTCCCAGCCGACCTGCCCGGCGTTCGGCGGGCCCGGCCTGGACGAGCTGTACCTGACCACGGCCTGGGAGGGCATGACCGGCCGAGCAGCGGGCGGCCGAGCCCCTGGCCGGCCACGTGCTGCGGGCCCGCCCGGGGGCCCGTGGGCACCCCGCCCTGGCGTTTGGCGGCTAAATAGAGGAGCCACGATGGCGGCAATCGTGCTGGACGGCATCACCAAGCAGTTCCCCGACGGGACGACGGCGGTGCGCGGTCTTGACCTGTCCATCGCCGACGGCGAGCTGATGGTGCTGGTCGGCCCGTCAGGGTGCGGTAAGACCACGGCGCTGCGCATGGTGGCCGGGCTTGAGGAGGTCACCGGGGGGACCATCCTCATCGACGGGCAGCCGGTGAACGACACCGAGCCCAGGGACCGCGACATCGCCATGGTGTTCCAGAGCTACGCGCTCTACCCGCACCTGTCGGTGTACGAGAACATGGCGTTCAGCCTGAAGTACCGCAAGACTCCCAAGGCCGAGATCCGGCGGCGGGTCGAGGAGGCCGCGCGGATCCTGGAGCTTGAGCCGTTGCTGGCCCGCAAGCCGCGGCAGCTTTCCGGCGGGCAGCGCCAGCGGGTCGCGATGGGCCGCGCCATCGTCCGCCAGCCCCGCGCGTTCCTCATGGACGAGCCGCTGTCCAACCTGGACGCCAAGCTGCGGGTGCAGATGCGCGCGGAGATCGCCCGGCTGCAGCGCTCGCTCGGGGTGACCACGATCTACGTCACGCACGACCAGACCGAGGCTATGACCCTGGGCACCCGGGTGGCCGTGCTCCAGCAGGGGGTGCTCCAGCAGGTGGCACCGCCGCAGGAGCTGTACAAGCGGCCGGTCAACCTGTTCGTGGCCTCGTTCATCGGCTCCCCCGCGATGAACATGCTTGAGGCCACGGTCGAGCGTGGCGACGGCGGGCCGCAGGTGTGTTTCGGCACGCACCGGCTCACCGTGGCGCAGCGGGCGGTGCGCGAGCACCCGGCGCTTGAGGACTACCTGGGGCGCAAGGTCATCCTCGGCATCCGCCCCGAGAACCTGGAAGACGCCGCGTTCGTACCGGACGCTGCTCCTGGCTCGGTCCTGGATGTGCAGGTGGAGCTGCGCGAGGAGCTCGGGTCAGAAGTTCATGTGCACTGCCGGGTCGGCGTGGAGCCGCTGCATCCCGTGCCCGCTGAGGAACCGGAGGCGGCGGAGGAAGAGGTCCAGCCGTTGTCGGCGGCGATCGTGGCCCGGATGGATCCGCGGACCACGCTGACCGAGAGCCAGACCGCCAAGGTGCACGTGGACCTTTCCGCGCTGCACTTCTTCGACCCGGAGACCGGGGAGAGCTTGGGCGGGGTGGTGGGGTCGGGGCCAGCAGAGCGTGAGGCTCCTTAGGCGGCGCCGGCCCGTTCCGCCTGTGCATCGCCGCCGGGCGCCCGCCGTGCCGTCGTCTTGTCGGCCCAGGCGGCGATGCGGTCAAGCAGTGCGTCGTCCGACCCCGACTCGGCGTGCCCGAACCCGGGGACGATCCACAGTTCCTTCGGCTCGCGGGCTGCCTCGTACAACTGATGGGCATGCTCGACCGGGAAGTACAGGTCGCTGTCACCATGAACCACAAGCAGCGGGATGGGCGCGATGCGCGCGGCCGCCTCCGCGGGCGGCATCGGCACCGGGTCCCACCGCCCGGGGCTGATCCGGGTGTTCAGCCACATGCGGGTGATTATCCGGCCGAGGCGCCGCTCCACCGCCCAGTGCACCCGGCGCATCGGGTAGGTGCCCCGGTAGTACCAGCGCCCGGGACCGCTCACCGACACCGCGGCGTCGACGCCGCCGACCAGGCCCGCGTACCGGACCACGATCGAGGCTCCCATGGAGAACCCGACAGGGACTATCCGCCGGTAGCCCAGTTCCCGCGCGTAAGCGATGGCCACGGCCAGGTCCTGGATCTCCCGGTCGCCCAGCGTGGACCGCCCGCCCGACCTGCCGTGGCCGCGGAAGTCGAACGCGATCACGCCGGCCGTGCGGTTGAGCCTCCTGGCGACCTTCCAGACCGCTCCGTGCTGCCAGGACAGGGTGAAGCCGTGGGCGAGCACGATCGCCAGGTCGGTGTCCCTGGGCAGGTGCATGGCCTCGATCGGCACGCCATCCTCGGTCACCAGCGTCCTGGTCTTGAGCACGGGTTGGGTCATAACCCCATTGTGCGTGACCTGCGCGCGGGCAGGGCCGCAGTCACCGATCGCCATGGGCTGTGAGATTCTTCACCGGGCGGCTGCGGCCGGGCCGGGCCGCCGGGCGGCCGCGAACATGCGAGCGGAGGCGATCACCGTGCAGATCGGCGTGCAGATTCCTGACTTCACCTTTCCGAACGGCCCGGCCAAGCTGGGCGCCGACCTGGCCGCGGTGGGCCGCGCGGCCGACGAGGCCGGGTTCGACTTCATCGCGGTGATGGACCACTTCTTCCAGATCGGGGCGATCGGGCCGCCGGAGCGGGAGATGCTCGAGGCCTACAGCACGCTGGCCTACCTGGCCGGCCTGACCTCGCGGGCCAAGCTGCTGACCCTGGTGACCGGAGCCGTCTACCGGCACCCGGGGATCCTCGCCAAGACCGTCACCACGCTGGACGTGCTGTCGGGCGGCCGGGCCTGGCTCGGCATCGGCGCCGCCTGGAACGAGGAGGAGTCGCGCGGGCTTGGCATCCCGTTCCCGCCGGTGGCCGAGCGGTTCGAGCGGCTGGAGGAGACGCTGCAGATCTGCCTGCAGATGTGGCGCGGCGACGAGACCCCCTATCAGGGCAAGCACTACCAGCTCGAACGGCCGCTGAACTCGCCGCAGGCACTGACCAAGCCGCACCCGCCGATCATGATCGGCGGCGGCGGCGAGCGGAAGACGCTGCGGTTCGTGGCCAGGTACGCCCAGGCGTGCAACTTGTTCCCCGGCCCCGACCTGGCGCGCAAGCTCGACGTGCTGCGGGCCCACTGTGACGCCGAGGGCCGCGACTACGACGAGATCACCAAGACCTGCTACTTCATCTTCGACCCCGGGGAGAAGGGCGAGAAGACCGCCGAGATGGTGGACCAGCTCGGCAATCTGGCCCAGATGGGCTTCCATGCGGCCATCGGTGCGGTGGCCAACGTCTGGGAGGTCACCCCGCTGGAGATCATCGGCAGCGAGGTCATCCCCCAGGTGGCCGGCCTGTAGCTACCCTCGGCCGGCGGCGAGCTGGAGCGCGCCCTTGACCGCGGTGATCAGCGTGGGAATGGCCGAGTTCTGCGCGAGCGGGGCCGAGGGGTTCTCGGCGAGCACGCTGGCCACGTAGGCCTGGCCGGTGCGGGTCGTGGCCAGGTAGCTGAGCGTGAGCACACCGGGCTCCGAGCCGCCCTTGAACCAGACCGGCTGCCACCGGCTGGGATCCAGGCTCATGCCACCGGCGTTGCGCTCGAGGATGCCCGCGAGCGGGGCCAGCCCGGGCTGCGCGGGCCAGCGTGGCGAGCGAGGCGAACACATGGCATATGTCGGTCGGCGAGGCGAACCATTCGAGCGAGCCGATGTCGCGGGGCCCGGTCCAGCCGGCCGTGGGCAGTGTGCTCAGCGGGACCCGGTCGACGGTGCCGGACAACAGCGCCTGCCGCCCGGCAGGCGCCGAGGGCCAGGTAGCGCTTGGCCAGCTTCGGCCAGTCATGGAGCTTGAGTACGAACAGTTCTCTGGTGGTGAGGAACGGCACGTCCAGAGCGGGGTCGGCCATCCCCGATGCCCGGGTCGCGGCCTCGACCGCGTGACGGCCGAGCAGGGCGATCAGCATGTTCGCGGCGGTGTTGTCGCTGATCGAGATCATGCCGGCAGCCACCTGCCGCACGCTGACTCTGGTGCCGTCGGGGTCGTCCTGGAGTACCCCTGAGGGCAGGCTCTTGACCTGGCTGGTGACGGTAAGCGGCTGATCCCAGCTGACCTTGCCCGCCGCGACGGCGCGGGCCAGGGCGTCGAGCACGTAGAGCTTGAAGGCCGAGCCCAGCGGGGCGGGCGTGGTCGCGCCGATCGCGTCGACCGGCCGGCAGGTGTTCCCGTTCACCGCGGCGACCAGGAAGTGCACCTGCGGTGCCACCGAGGCGGATCATGCGGTTCACGGCGGGCCACGCCGTAGGCACCGGCAGCGCCTTCGACGTGCTGGCCGGCCGCAGCAGCAGGCCGCTGATCAGGCCGCGCGCGTCGGTGGCCATGCTCACGGCCAGCCGGGACCCACCGTTCGCGGTGACCACGAACGCGAGCGTGCCGGGTGTGCTCTGGGTGATCGAGTCGAGCCGCAGGCTCCGCACCGCCGCGAAGACGCCGTTCAGCCGGCTCGCCGGGACCTGCGTGAGGAACGTGGCGTCGAAGTGGGTCTTGATCGCGGCGGCCGGGATCGGCGCGTGCGCCACGGCGCCGAGCAGCCAGCGCGCCTGCCGGCCGACGGCGGTGTCAGGGAAGCCCGCCGTGGCACCCGATGGCGTGGGGCTAGCCGCTGGCTTCGGTGCGGACGAATCACAGCCCGCAGCGGCCATCGTGCAGGCGGCGGCCACGGCGATGGCCGTGGCGGCCGCGGCACGCAGGCGCCCGGTCGTCCTGGCTGACCTGTTGCTGTTCACGTGAGCCCGCCTGGGGTGAGGATGCTGGTTCTCATGACTGGGGCGGGCGGATGAACAGGCCGATGACCTTGCCGTTGCGGTCGAAGGTGACCTGGCCCGTCCGCTCGCCTGCTTCGAAGTGGAGGGGGATGTCCACGGAGGCGCCCAGGCTCACCGGGTAGGCGAGCGGCTCCCCCATCCGCTCGAAGCCGCCGACCATGCTGACCGTCTGCGCGTACGCGTCGGCGATGCGGCCGGCGTCGACATGCTCGAGCATCTGCGGGGTGAAATCCTTGGTCGCCGCCTCCCATCGGGCTTCGACGACGTTGGCGAACAGGTCGATGGCCCGGTCCGCCGTCCCCCGCGGCACGGCCCTGAGCATGGGCTTGCCGGTCCGCGGATCGACCGGCCGGCCGAACCGCTGGAACGCGGCCTGCCGGGTCGTGTCGAGAACATCGCCTATTTCCCTCCAGCTATGGCCCGCCGCCCGGGCACGGTCGACGGCTTCCTGCAGGGCCGCGTTGGTGGCGGCGGACAGTTCGCTGGCTGCCGTCACCGCGGCCAGCGGGGAGCCGGTGCCGGAGCCGGTCAGTTCGGCCGCCAGCCGCCGCGCGGCGTCACCGACCCTGACGGCCACCAGGACCGCTGCACTGCTCGTCTCGGCTACGCCGTCAACATATTCCTGACGGCCCGATGGTGTCAAGTTCGAGCTTGACACCAGTAGGTGCGCCGGGGCCGCCCGCCTCGCGGACACGGCGCGCGGCGCTCCGGCAGGTGGCATCGCAATAGACGCTTCCGTCTGCCCTTCCCGTGCTGTGGAGGCAGTTGCCGCCCGCACGCCGCACACGCCGTCGGCTCCTCGACATCCGCCATGACATCCACCCAGCATTATTTCGTGCTACTCACCGGCACTCAACAGTGTAAAACGTGCTGCCCTTGGCTGGCACGAAAAACCGTGACCCAGCCACCACGGCCTCGTTGGCTCCGGGCCCCCCCGGGCCAGCCCCCATCGCTGCTTGTTGGCGTAAGACCTGCTATTTCATCTTCGACCCCGGGGAGAAGGGCGAGAAGACCGCCGAGATGGTGGACCAGCTCGGCAACCTGGCCCAGATGGGCTTCGGCGCGGTGGCCAACCTCTGGGACGTCACCCCCCGGCGCCCCGCCAAGTAGCCGCACCTCGCCGTACGGACGCCCGCAGGCGTTTGACCTGGGCCGCGACAGGAAACGATCTTGCCTAGCTGGGGCTTGCTAGCTGGGGCTTGCCGGAAGACCGAATGCGAGGGGGCCCGGCTGGACATCAGCGGGAGCCGCTCCGCACGCCTGGTCGTGCTCGTGGCGAGCGTCGCCTGCCTTGCCTCGGGGACCGTCATCGCCGTGCGTGCCGCCTGGTTCGTGCATGGCTCGTCGGCCCGCGGAGCCGCCCTCATCCATACCGAACGCGGGGCGGTCGCCACGGCCAGCAGGACCGCCTGCCGGGCCGGTGCGGTTACCAGCCACCGCCGCCGAGGCGGTCCGGGGCCTGCTAGAAGCGCCCGCGCTGGGCCTGGTGGCCCCGGTGGAGGAAGGCACCGGCGACGCCGTGCTGGACGACGCCGTCGGCCACGTCCCGGCAAGCACCTGGCCGGAGCGGGGCGCGGGCACGGCCGTCTTCTCCGCCCACGACGTGACCTGGTTCTCTGGCGTGGACCGGCTCGACCGCGGCGACACGATCCGGTACGTCACCCCGTGCCGCACCTACACCTACCGGGTCACCGGCCACCGGGTGGTCCGGGCGGGCTTTCCCGTCTACGACACCGCCACCCCGAGTCTGGTCCTGGACACCTGCTACCCGCTCGACGCCCTGTACCCCACCAGCGGCAGGTATCTGGTGTACGCGACGCTGGCCAGGGCCGCCCGCGCCCCGCCTGGGGTGCCGTGGCGCCGGCCCGGCCGGCAGTGGCTGGCCGTGCCAGCGCCCCCCGCCCTCGCCAGGCAGGGGCTCGGGCTTGGTCACAACTACGTGCCGCTCGGTACCCTCCGCGTGACAGGCTCACCGTCGCGAGCATGGCGCCAGGCCAATTCCCCGCTCGAGGCAGAGGCCAAGGCACTGGCCGCGTACGCCGGCCTGCTGCGCAGCGCCAGCCAGCACAGCCGCGCCTGGTGGGCGGACCTCGCCCCGACGGTGCCGGTATCCGCGGCGGCCGGCCTGTGGCGCGGGGAGGTCACGGGCTACGCGCGGCGCCTCGATGTCGTGCTGCGCGTGCACGGCGGCCGGATGCTGGGCGCGGTGCTCACCACCGTGGTCAGCACCGGCGACTCGGTCCGCCCTGGCAGCTACCGCGTGCGGGTCACCGAAGCCGTGAGCGGCGGGATGCTGTTGGTCAGCGGCTTCGCGATGCGCCCGGTGGGATCCTGACCAGTTTGGCGCGGTAGACGTTCACGGTCCCGGCACCGGGCGACCACACCCGGACCTCCAGCCGGTTGCCAGGAGGCGGCGGGATCATGGCGGCCCGGAACGGCCCCCATCCCGAATAGACGCTGACCGGATAGGCGATCGTGGCGTCGACCGGCAGTTCGACGGTCTCCACCCCGGTGGTGGCGGGGATGCTGCGCCGGGCCAGGAGCACGCCGCCCGAGTCGTTCCAGACCTCCACGTTCACCGGTTCGCTCGCGGACAGGGTGACGAGGGCCTGGTACCGGCCCGGCGGCCGCAGCCAGGTGATCTCGTCGACGACGTAGCCCGTCCCCCCGGACGAGGTCACGTGCCAGGTTCCGGGAGCCCCGCCCAGCACCGGATGCCCCGCCGCGCCGGGAGCCAGTGACGCGGCCCAGGCAGGGAGGGGTGTCCATTCACCGGGGATCAGAACGGCGTGCACGCCTGTTGGTGGCCGCCAGCGGAACGCCCATATCCCGTCCGCGCGCATTACGAGCGTGGCCCGCAATGGGCCGGTCAGCTCGCCGATCAGCGCCATGGCGCTCGCCGTGGTCTGCCCCTCGATTCCCACGGCCGGGGCTATGACGAACCAGGTGGATCCTTGCACCGGGATCTTGTACAACCCGGCGCCGAACAACCCGTGGACGTCGGCGTGATCGGAGAACCGGCCCATCACCCCCGAAGAGACGATGACCTCCGCAGGCGCCGGGATCCTCGCCTCGACCGCGGCAAGGGTAGCCGCGGCGGGCCCCGGCACCCGGAGCCACTGTCCCGGCGTCGGAGGCACCCATACAGCGGCCCAGGCAAGCGCCTGGACTACCACGACGGCAGTCAGGAAATTCGCCAGGCGGCCATGGCGCCGGGAAAGCCACCCGAGCACGCCGACCGTGCCAACCGGGACCAGGACATAAAGCGGCAAGCTCTGGAACGAAGGCCGCGAGAAGATCAACGTGGCCGGGAGGTTGTTCTCCAGCAGGACGATGACCGACAAGGGCAGGACAGGGACAGCGGCAATGCCCACCAGCCCGGAGGGCGCCAGGTTGGCCCAGATGTCCAGCCTCTTCACCCACAGCGCCCGTAGCACGCCGACAGGGTGCGCGATGATGCCCCCTGCCAGGGCCGCCAGGCTCAGCCGGGTGCCCGAAGGCACGGCAGCGAGGTAGGCGTAGTCCTGCAGTCCGCTGCCCGAGCCGATATCCGCGTGGAGCAGCGTGATGGCGACCGTGGCCGTCAGGCCGACGCAGGCGATAAGGGCGCCGGTCAGCCGCGAGAGACGGCCGGCCAGCACTCCGCCGAGGCCGAGCCCTGCCAGGTACGTGCCGGCGACGTCGCCGCAGGCGAGCATCGGCACGACCCATGCCCATGCCCGGCGGCGCCCGTTCATCAGATCGCGGGCAAGCAGCACAGCCAGCGGCATGGCCACGGACTCCAGGTGGAAGTCGAAGGTGACCGACCACCACATCCACGGATTGAGGGCAAGCAACATCAGGCCGGCGGCCGCCAGCCCGGCCGCCCCCTTCCCCTGCCGGTATCGCCCGGCCAGTTCGCACAGCCAGCTGAACGCCACCAATTCAGCGGCCACCGTTCCGATATCTTGCAGCCAGAGCAGGATCACCGCGTGTGGCCACGCCCAGTACAGCAGCGCGAGCGGCCACGTGATGAACGCCGCGTGGTCTCGCCAGTACGGGTATCCCTTGACGCTGTCAATGGGGTTCAGGTGGCCGTGCGCGATCGCGTACCAGGCCTGGTCGAACTGGGTAAAATCCATCGAGAGCTCGAAGCGCCGGTACTCGATGGTGCTCCAGACCAAGAAACCGGCGAGTTGAAGCCCGAGGAGGGCATACCCGGCTCGCCGGATCCCGCCGACCGAGACAGCCGTGCTGACGGCCCGCCACGGCCGCAGGTACACCGGAGTCGCGGAGACCGCCGCGCTCATGACTTGAACTTGACGGCGAGGATCGGCGAGTAGCCGTACGGATAGAACTGGGCCGGGTTGACCAGATTGGCCTCGAAGTAGACCGGGTCGCCGTCGGCCACCGGCGAATGGATGGTGAAGGTCGCCACGCCCGCTGCGTTGGTGAGCGCCTCCACCGGAGTCTGGCCCGGCAGCCCCTGGTTGATGATGGCCTCGCTGTACTGCAGGCCACGCTGCGCGTAGATGACCTGGCCCAGGTACACCGGTACGCTGGCGGCCCGCATCGGCTGGTCCAGCCGGTTCACGATCTCGGCACGCACCGTGATCTGCTGGCCCACCTCGACCGACTCGCCGATCGTGGCGGGCTGGAGAACCAGGCGCCACCCACTGGCCAGGTACGAGCTGGTCCGGCTGACCGAGGCCGGCCCTTCCGCGAAGGCCAGGACCTGGAAGCCGTTGCCGATTGACGGCATGGCGAAATAGCTGGGCGCCACGATCGTGTAACTGGCCCGCTGGTACGGGCCGAGCAGGGCGGGGCCCTGCTGGCGGCGCCAGAAGGCGGACATGCTGGTCCCGTCTTCGACGGTGAACGCGGGCCGCACCCGATGGCCCGTCCGGTTGACGACGGCCAGGGTGACCTGGTCGACGGTGGCAAGCTGGCCGGTCGTGTGCACCGACTGGATCGACATCGCCAGCGGGCTCGGGGCCGTGACCGCGACGACGGCCGCAGCGCCGCTGGCGGCGGCACCGGCGAGCGCGACCCATCTCCAGTGCCGCCAGCGACAGCCCCCGGCGGGCCGGCCCGTGGTCGCCGCCGCCGCGACGGCCGCGGGCAGCAGCATCACCAGGTAACTGCCGAACGAACGGGCCGCGAAGAACAGGGCGATCGACGGGATCAGGAACGCGGCCGGCTTGAGCACCGGGTAGGTCACCAGGTAGCAGGCGAATGCCGCGAGCAGGACGACAGCCGCCGCGACATTGAAGGCGAGCAGCGACCCGCCGCCGACCGACAGCGAGAGGCTGAGATTGACCAGGCCCTGGCCCGCCGGGACGGCGTGCGCGGACAGCGGCGTCAGCACTCCGCGCAGCCAGGCCCCGGGCGCGCCGACCAGGTACGGCAGGTTCGGTGCCAGGAAGGCCGCCAGCGCGATGCCGGTGTACCTGGCCGCGTGGCGGAACGCCCGCGCCCAGCCGTCCGCCTGCCGGGACTCCAGCACGATGCCGCCGACCACGAACGGGACGATCAGCCACGGCGTCTGCTTGACCGCCATGGCGAGGCCCATCAGGACCGGCCCTCGCCACGCCGCCGGTCCCCGTTGCACACCGAACCGGTCCCAGGCCACGGCCGCGCCCACGAGCAACGGCACGAACAGTGCGTCGGTGACCCCGCCGGCGGCGTAGCTGATGAAAACGTCGGCGCTGGCGATGACCACCGCCAGCGGGGCCAGGTTCCGCGGCAGCACGGCGTACAGGATGACGGCCCCCAGCGCCCAGGCCCCGACGTTGACCCAGACCGCCGCCTGGGTGGCCAGCCCGAGCGCAAGCAGCGGGATGTAGGCCTCGAACGACAGCGCCGGGTAGGACAGCGCGGTGATGGGCTGGCCGTTGAGCTGGAAGGTGTATCCGTTCGGCGAGACGTGGAACAGCGGGAAGGCCGGGGCCATGGAGTGCAGGTAGGGATTGATGGCGTGCAGGGCCAGCGACGCCGCGTACTGGTCGAAGGCGATCTCGTCGGTGCCGTAATCGGGGGCGATGAACACCTGGAAGTAACTCCACAGGGCCAGCGCGGCAAGGACGGCGGCGAGTGCCGCCCAGCCGATCAGGTGCTGGCGCTCCTCCCCTATCACCGATTCGGGCAGCCAGGCCGCCACGATGACGAGCAGCCCGGCCAGCCCGAGGATCGCGACGGGGACCGCGAGCCACGGGGCGAAGGTGACGTACCCGGACAGCCGGAACGACCAGGTGACCACGAAGACGCCGGCCAGGGTGCGCAGGGCGCGCCCGGCCCGTGTCGTGTCGCCGGCGCGTGCCGCGCTGGCCCGCGCGTGACGTGGCGGTGGCTCGCCGGCCGCCACGTGACCGTTGCCGGCGGCCCGCGGCGCGAGCAGCCCGGCGAACGCGCGCTGCGCCTGGCCGTTCGCTGGCTGGCGCCGGGCGGCCAGGGGCCTCATCGCCTCGTACCCGCGGCGCCGCTAGACCGCGAATTCCTGGATGTTCCCATACTCCGCCGTTCCCACAACGTCGTAGAGCCGGGCACCGCTGGCGGAGACGACCACCTCCAGGCAGTGACTCGGCGCCGGGAGGACACGGCGGACGCTCTCCTGGGCCACGCTGACCATCGCCACGTTGGCCGCGCCCTGGGTACCTTTCAGCGCGTAGAGCGTGCTGCCGTCCGGGCTCAGGACGAGCGATTGACCGGAGTCACCGACCACAAAGTTCGCGATGACCTCGCCGCCCGTGATGTCGATCACACTGATGCGCCCGTCCCGTTGCAGCACATAGAGGCTGCTCTGCTGGACGTCGGGTGCCACCGAGACGGTGTTCAGCGGTACCGGCACCGTGCCGTGCACCCGGCCGCTGTCAGAATTGACGATCGTCACGCTGGACGAGGTCGCCCGGCCGGTGAGCACGTAGAAGGTGGTCCCATCGCTTCCGGCCACCACTTCGCGGGCCGGCGCGGGGAGCGGCACGGTCCGGATGGCGTCCCCGGTCCGCCCGTCCAGTAGTTCCAGTGCTCCAGACTTGTCCGTGCCTAGCGCGATCCCGACGACCCCGGCCTGGGATTCGGTGACCGACCTTGCCGTGTTGCTCACCGAGACGCTGCCGAGCACGTGCCCGGTCGTGGCGCTCAGCTTGAACAGCCCGCGGCTCGCCTGGCTCCCGGCAAGCACCCACATGGTCCCGTTGGGCTGCGGCGCGGTCGCCGCCAGCGTGTCCTTCGGCGCCGGCAGCCTGAGCACGGGCATCAGCGCGGCCGTGGCAGAACGCCGCGAAGGGGACGAGGCATGGCCGGCGCACGCCGGCAACGCCAGGGCGGCCGACAGCAGGGTTACCGCGACCGTCGTGCGGCGGCGCGTGATTCTCTTCATGGATGCCTTCCAGTTCGTGGCCGGGCGTAATGAGCGCGGGGCGCCCGCCGCCCGGGGCCGGGAGTACCGTCGGTGCTCACCGGGCGCCACGGCGCCGGACCGCGACGGCCAGCCCGCCTGCCCCCAGCAGGAGCAGCGACGCCGCCAGGATCCCCTCGCCCAGCAACGGCACGCCGGTGGCCGCACTGGTCGCCCCCTGGATGGGAACGGTGGGCGTGAGGATGGCGAAATCGGGGTCGGTCTGGAAGCCGACCTGGTCCATGTGCCCGTCGAGATCCACGGAATGGTCATCCACGAAGCGCCTGCCGTTCCACCGCACGACGATGTCGGAACGGGTGAGCGACGGCGAGGTGGTGTCCAGCTTGAGTGGCTTGCGGAAGGCGCCCCGATAGGGTGAGCCGTTCCGCTGGACCTGGATGCCCACGCCGCTGATGGCCTCGAAACCGGGGAAGCCCGCGTCACCAATGGCCCTGACGTTCGGTGCGGTCACCGTGATCTGCACCGGGACCGGGAATGCTCCCGGCGGCACCACGATCTTGTCGAGGAAGCCATCGACCCGCACGGGGCCGATCGTTCCGCCGGCCGGGCCGATCGTGACGCTGGTCACGACGGCAGAGAAGCCACCAGGAACTGGCGGGACCGGGGGCGGCGGGGGGCCGTAGCCACCGGCCGCCAAGGCCGCGCCGGCGCCGGCCAGGAGCAGGGCCGAACTCCCGAGCAGCGCCAGGGCAAGCATCCGCGAGAGCTTGCGGAGCGCCAGGCAGCGCCTCATGATCCCCCCCAGGTATGGGCTTCCGCCGACATCCGCGTCTCATACCCTGGATCACGAATAGTAGTCGGAAAACTACGTAGAGTTAAAGGGTATGCGGCGGCGCGGAACATGGGCAGCGACCGGAACCTATCGATGATCCCTTCTGTCATGTCCGCGACCAGGACGGCGGCTTCCCGCGGATGGTCGCGACGCTCAACGGGGTCGACCCTGACGCGGCCGAGACAAAAGGCGAGCGGTTCGAGTTCGGGCTGGACTACCTGCTCGACGGCATCGCTGCCCGCCTGCAGGCCGAGCGCCCCGCACCATCCTGAGCCCGCCCCAAGCCGGTACGGCGCGCCCCAGCCAACAGGCCCGCCGTCCCCGCGACTCCGTAGCGGGGACGGCGGGCCATCGAAGGATTCCGGGGGGTCACTCCCCCGGGCTGACAGCGGCCCAGCCCTGCTCGCCTGAGCCGCCCCGCGCCTGGGGCCGTCCGGGCGGCCCAGGCGGCGGGCCTACATCCGCCCGGCGGCCTGCCTCGGTGGCAGGAGCAGGCCGCCGGGCGGAGCATTATTCGGACTGCCGGACCTTCTCGGCGGCCAGGGTGCCCTGCCCGTCGGACCGTGCCGCGGGAGCCGGCCCCATTTCGGCGACGGCACCGACGCGCACCAGTTCCTCCGTCGGGTACGCCTCCTCGCCGTGCACCGCGACGTCGCCGATCTCCAGTTGCTCGTCGGGTATCCGTAGGTTCATGAACAGCCCGATGCCCTTGAGGATGAGGAAGGTGACCGTGCCGTCCCAGACGATGATGGTCAGCGCCGCCCCGGCCTGGACAAGCAACTGGTGCGGGTGCCCGTAGAACAGGCCCGACGTGGTGACGTCCGGGTTCTTGCCGATGCCCAGGTAGACGATCATCTTCGGATCGGCGAGCAAGCCGACAAGCAAGCCGCCGAACAGGCCGGCGATGCCGTGGGTGTAGACCACCCCCAGCGCGTCGTCCACCTTGCTGAACGGCCGGACCTTGGACAGGTAGTTCCAGGCGAACCAGACGATGGCCGAATCGACCACGCCGATGATGATCGCGCCGACGCCGTTCACGTACCCGGCGGCCGGGGTGATGCCGACCAGGCCGCAGATCATGCCGTTGATGCCGCCCAGGAAGGTGGCCTTCTTCCCCGGGCCACCGATCATGTCCATGACGATCCAGGTCATCATGGCCACCGCCGTGGCGAGGTTGGTGTTGATCACGGCGGCCGTCGCGTCGGCGCCGGCGAAGTAGGGGTCACCGCCGTTGAACCCGTTCCAGCCGAGCCACAGAATGCCCGCGCCCACCGCGACGAACAGCAGGTTGTTGGGCACGCCGTGCTCGCGGTCCCGCTTGAGCCTCGGCCCGACGACGGCCGCGGCCACGAAGCCGGAAACCCCCGCCGCCAGGTGGATGACGTAGCCGCCGCTGAAGTCAAGCGCGCCGTGCGCCGCCCACCAGCCGCCGCCCCAGAGCAGGAACGCGTTCACCGCAGTAGGCGAAGGTGATCCACAGCGGGACGAAGATCAGCCAGACCTTGAAGCTGATCCGCCCGATCACGCTCCCGATGAACAGGATCGGGGTGATCGCGGCGAACACGAACTGGAAGTAGACCAGCGACCCCTGAGGGAACCTGAATTTCGGCATCAAGCCGTTCAGCGACGGGATGTTCGCCTGTGCCTGCTCGGCCGAGGCGCCCACCACGGTCTGCGGTTTGCCGAGGAATGTGCCGATCCACGGTTCGCCGAACCCCATCCGGAAGGCCCACAGGACCCAGACGATGAGGACCAGGCAGAACGTGCTGAACACCATCAGCATGGTGTTCACCGCCCATTTGCGCTGCACGAGGCCGCCGTAGAGCACGGCAAGGGCGGGGATGCTCATGAGGCCGACCAGGGTCGCGGCCGTCATCTGCCACGCGTTGTCACCCGAGTTCAACCACGCTGCGTAGGGATTCACTGATTCCTTCCTTCGTGGGCTAGCCCCGAGGGCTTGCCGGGGGTTGCCATCACTACGCCGTGATCCGGGGGGTCCCGGTTGATCCGGCGCCGGCCACTTCGGTGTCCGTCAGGAACACCTCTTGTTTCCCATGGCCGGGTTTCGGACGCGTTTCCCGTCTGTTACGCCGGTAGGAACGGTCCTGCTGCCCGTGCGCATGATGATTTCGGTGATGTTTCGGGCCGTCCTAAATCACCAGCAGCTATGGCCGAATCTGCACGGTGGCGCGGCTCCGGGCCCGACATGGGCGGCAATGTCACGTTCATGTAACGGTGGCACTCAGGTCTTGAGGCGCTGGCCGGGTCTGTCATACGCTCAGCGCAACTCGGTTGGTAAGCGCTTACCGAGGGACCGAATTACTAGCGCTCTCGAGGAGCGCTATTTTCTGGGCCGTTGTGGTAAGCGCTTACCAGCCTCCCGCCTCAGCGATCACTGCCCGGCCCCGGCCGGGCGCGACATGAAGGAGTGCGCAGGTGGACGAGATCGTCCCTGGACCCGTGCGGGGAGACACCCGGCACGACAGGGACGTGCCGGGTGCATCCGCCACCGCGGGAGCCCGCGCCCGGCGCGCCGCCGGCCGACGGCGAGGCCGCCGAGCACGGCCCGCCCACCATCTACGACGTGGCGCGCGCCGCAGGGGTGTCCATCGCGTCGGTGTCCCGTGTGCTCAACGGCCGCCGCAACCCGCTTCCCGACACCAAGGAACGAGTCGAGCGGGCCGCGGCCGAGCTTGGCTTCATCCCGGACGGGGCGGCCCGGGCGCTGAGCGTCCGGCTCAAGGAGGTCGTCGGGGTGGTGATCCGCCGGCCGGAGGTCACCGTGTCGGCCGATGGCATCTTCGAAGACGAGGAGACCAGCCTGCAGTTCCCCGACCTGATCAACAGGGGCATCGAGGTGGCCGCCCAGAAGCGGGACTTCAACCTGCTGGTCAGCTCGGTCGGGCTGGGCCACGCCGACACCCACCGGATCTTCGCGCTGGCCAGCAAGAGCGACGGGCTCATCCTGCACGACCGGGTGCTCGATCCGGAGCAGGTCGGCCGGCTGGGCCATCAGGTGCCTCTGGTGACCCTGGCGGGCATGCCGACCCCGGGCACGGTGAACGTGAGCAGCGACAACCGGGCCGGCATGGCCGAACTGGCCAGGCACCTGGTCCGCGACCACGGGTACCGTACGCTGGCCTACCTCGGCGGGCACGCGGACAGCCCGGACAACCTCGCCAGGCACGCCGCCTTGGCCGAGCAGGTCACCGCCGACGGCGCGCAGTTCGTGACCGGCCCGGTCTGGCAGGGGAACTACACGGCCGCCGGCGGTGCCCGGGTGATTGAAAACCTGCTGGCCAGCGGAAACTCCCTGCCCCAGGTGATCGCCTGTGCGAACGACCAGACCGCGCTCGGGGTCGTCTACGCGCTGGTGCGCCACGGCGTCGACGTGCCCGGCGGGGTCGCCGTCACGGGCTTCGACGACATCCCCGTGGCCCGGCACCTGCACCCGCAGCTCACCACCGTCCGGCAGCCCATCACCGACCTGGGCGCGACCGCGTTCGAGACCTTGTACTCGATGATCATCGACGCCGGCCTTCCCAGGGACGACGTCACCCTGCCCACCCGGCTGGTCCGCAGGGAAAGCTGCGGCTGCCCGCCGATGCCAGACGCCGCTCATCGTGCGGCAACCGTAAGGGAGGGCCCGGCATGCGCGTCCTCGGGCGGCGGATCGTCTTCTACATCATCACCGCGCTGGCGGCGATCACCGTGGACTTCTTCATCCCGCGGATGATGCCAGGCAACCCGGTCGAGGCCATCCTGGCCCGGCTGCAGGGCCAGATCACCCCCGGCACCATCAAGTCCCTGGAAACCCAGTTCGGCGTGCGGACCAGGCAGAAGGCGTGATCGGCCAGTACCTGCACTACCTGAACAACATCCTGCACGGCAACTTCGGCATCTCGACCAGCTACTACCCCTCGACGGTGGCTAGCGTGATCAAGGGCGCGCTGCCGTGGACGCTCGCGCTGGTCGGCGTCGCCACCGTGATCAGCTTCATCCTGGGCACGCTGCTCGGCGTGGTGGTCGCCTGGCGGCGCGGCAGCTGGATGGACAACGTGCTGCCCGCCATGACGTTCTTCCAGGCGGCGCCCTTACTTCTTCATCGCGTTCCTGGCCCTGGAGCTGTTCGCGGTCAAGCTCGGCTGGTTCCCCGTCGGCGCGCGCCTACAACCAGCTCGACTTCCCCGCGTTGAACCTGGCGTTCGCAGGCGACGTGCTCAGCCACGCGGTGCTGCCGGCGCTGACCATCGTGGTGTGCTCCGCCGCAGGCTGGATCGTCGGCATGCGGAACGTCATGGTGACCACGATGGACGAGGACTACGTCCTGGTCGCCCAGGCCAAGGGGCTGGGCAAGCGCCGGGTGGTCTGGTATGCGGCCCGGAACGCGATCCTGCCGAGTGTGTCCGGGTTCTCCCTGGCCATCGGCTTCGTGGTCTCCGGGGCACTGCTCACCGAGATCGTCTTCAGTTACCCGGGTGTGGGCTGGATCCTGCTGCAGGCGGTCAACAACCGCGACTATCCGCTGCTCCAGGGGATCTTCCTCATCATCACGTTCGCCGTCCTGGCCGCGAACCTGGCCGCGGACTTCGTGTACGTGCTGCTGGACCCCCGGACCCGGCAGGAGGCATGAGCAATGTCTGCGAGCACAGAACTCGGCGCCGCGAGCGCCCCGGGCGCGGTCGGCCCGCCGGAACCGGTGGCGCGTCGCCATGCGGCTGGAATCGCCAGCCTCCGGCTGCCGAGGTCGCCGAAGGTCATCTTCGGGCTGATCTCCCTCGGCTTCTTCCTCCTCATCGCCGTGATCGGCCCGTGGATCGCCCCTTATCACCCCCGGCGCGAGCCTGTCCACCACCAACGGCGTGCCGCAGCCGCCGTCGGCGGCCCACTGGCTCGGCACCACCCAGGTCCAGCAGGACGTGCTGTCCCAGTTGCTGGTCGGCGCGCGGAGCATGGTGCTGGTCGCGTTCCTGTCAGGCGCGGTCGCCACGGTGCTGTCGGTGGTCATCGGGGTGACCGCCGGCTACCTCGGCGGCTACGCCGACGACCTGCTCTCGATGCTGGCCAACTTCTTCCTGGTGCTGCCCGCGCTGCCGCTGCTCATCGTCATCTTCGGGTTCCTGCCCCCCTCGCGGGGCAGCAACGACCTGCTGATCGGCCTGATCATCGCCATCACCGGCTGGGCCTGGGGCGCCCGGGTGCTCCGGGCGCAGACACTGTCGATGCGCAGCCGCGACTACGTCGACTCGGCGCGGCTGGCTGGCGAGCGCACCTGGCGGATCATCGGCTTCGAGATCCTGCCCAACCTGCTGCCGATCGTCGCCTCGTCGTTCCTGTTCACCGTGCTTGTACGCGGTCGGCACCTACACCGCCATGGCCTTCCTCGGGCCTGGTCAACCCGCACGCACTGGAACTGGGGCACGATGCTCTTCTGGGCGCAGAGCGCCAACGCCGAGGTCAGCGGGTACTGGTGGTGGTGGCTGCCGCCCGGCCTCGCCGTGGCCTTCCTCGGTACCGCACTGGCCCTGCTCAACTTCGGCATCGACGAGTTCATCAACCCCCGGCTGCGCGCGGCGGGCTGACCCGCAAGCGGGTGAAGCGGTACGCCGTCGGGCGCCGTGCCGCGCCAGATCAAGCTCGGCGTCACGCCGGTGGTGCAGCTTCGCGAAGGGGGACAGCGGCCATGATCCGCCGCCGCGCCGCGCGGGAACGTGACGCCGCCACGCGGGGCCTCAGGCAGCCCGGTGACGTTCCCCCCGCGGACCTCGCCGGCCAGCCCCTGCTGGAGATCAACGGCCTGAACGTGTACTACGGGGTGGGCGACGCCGCCGTGCACGCGGTGATCGGCGCGGACCTGGTGCTGCACTCCAGCGAGGTGCTCGGCCTCGCCGGGGAGAGCGGCAGCGGCAAGTCCACGCTGGCGTACGCGGCGATCCGGCTGCTGCGGCCGCCCGGGCTGATCACCGGCGGCGAGGTCCGCTACCACACGGCGCCGGGGCAGAGCGTGGACCTGCTCGCCGCCGACGAGGAGCAACTGCGCCAGCTCCGCTGGGCGCACATCGCGGTGGTGCTGCAAAGCGCGATGAACGCGCTCAACCCGGTGATGCGCATCGGGATACAGCTCACCGACGTGCTGCGGGCCCACCGCCCGGGCATGGGGCAGGAGGCCGAGCAGGCGCAGGGCGGCCGAACTACTGGGCATGGTGGGCATCTCCGCCGACCGGCTGAACAGTTACCCGCATGAACTGTCCGGCGGCATGCGGCAGCGGGTGATGATCGCCATGGCGCTGGCCCTGGAACCGCGCCTGGTCATCCTGGACGAGCCGACCACCGCACTCGACGTGGTCACCCAGCGGGAGATCCTGGCAGGAGCTGATCGCGCTGCGGGAGCGGCTCGGCTTCGCCGTCCTGTTCATCACCCATGACCTGTCGCTGCTGGTCGAGGTGACCGACTCGATAGCCGTCATGTACGCGGGCCGGATCGTGGAGCGGGCAGCGGCGAACTCACTGTTCCGCGCCCCGCGCCACCCCTACACCCTGGGGTTGCTCAGCTCGTTCCCGCCGCTGCACGGACCGCACCGGCAGATGATCGGAATACCCGGCTCCCCACCGGATCTGCGGGCGCTGCCGCGGCGGCTGCGTCTTCCACCCCGGTGCGGTTATGCGATGGACCGGTGCCGGACGCAGGCGCCGCCGCTGGCGCCGGTGCCGGGCCAGCGTGGCAGGCTGGCCGCCTGCTGGCTGCAGGAGCCCGGCGCCAAGCCGCCAGCCGAACTCGACGTGGCCGATCCCGGCATGACCGGTTCCCGCGCACCCGCCAGGCCGGGCCCCGCCGGCCAGTATCCGCCACCGGCCACACCCGGCCCAGCCGCCGCGGATGGCGCACCGGCACCGGCCACCGTCGCCGCGCCCACGGCGGCCGCCACCGTCACGGAGACCCTGGGGGCCCGCGATGACTGAATCCGGCCTGGCCACCCCGCAGCCCGCGCAGGCAGCACCCGTGCTGCTCGAAGCACGCGAGCTCACCAAGCACTTCTGGGCCCACGGTGTGCGCCGGGCCGGCCGGTCCGGGCGGCGGGTGGTGCATGCGGTCGAGCAGGTCTCGCTGTCGCTGGCCGAGGAAGGGATCACCGCCGTGGTGGGCGAGAGCGGCTCCGGCAAGTCCACGCTCGCCCGCATGCTCGCCCAGCTGATCACCCCGACCTCGGGCCAGATCCTGCTGGACGGGCGCCCGGTGCCGACCTCCGGCCGGGGCAGGCGCGGCTACGCCCGCGACGTGCAGATGGTCCTGCAGGACCCGTTCTCCTCCCTCAACCCCGTCCATGACGTCCGGTACCACCTGGCCCGCCCGCTGATCCTGCACGGCACCGCGCAGCGCGGCCGTGCCCTGGACGAAGCCATCGCCGACCTGCTGACGCGGGTGGCGCTGACGCCGCCGGGTGGGTTCGTGGCCAAGTACCCGCACGAGCTTTCCGGCGGCCAGCGGCAGCGGGTCGCCATCGCCCGGGCGCTCGCCGCCCGGCCCCGGATCCTGCTCGCCGACGAGCCGATCTCGATGCTGGACGTCTCCATCCGGCTCGGCATCCTCAACCTCCTCGGCGGACCTGCGGCGGGAGAACCACCTGGCGATCCTCTACATCACCCACGACATCGCCTCGGCCCGCTACCTGGCGGACTCGATCATGGTGATGTACGCGGGCCAGCGGGTCGAGTTCGGGCCCGGCGGCCACGGTGACCGACGAGCCGGCCCATCCCTACACCAAACTGCTGCTCAACGCCGCCCCGGATCCCGACCGGGCCGAGCCGCCCGTCCTGGCCGCCCGCGGCGCCCCGCCGAGCCTGGTGAACCCGCCGGGCGGCTGCCGCTTCCACCCGCGGTGCCCGCACGCCATGGCGGTGTGCGCCGAGCAGGTACCGCCCGCATTCGAGGTCTCCACCGGCCACGCCAGCGCCTGCTGGCTGCATGCGACTGGCCTGACCGGCGGGCAATCCCGCCCGCTGGCCGGGCGCGCGGGGAACCTCGTGTCCGCACCAGTCGTGCCCGACCAGGGAAAGGAGGCGTGATGCAGCGGAACACCGGTTAGCGGGCGCCGCTCGTAGCGCGCCAGGAACAACGCTAATGAAAGACCGGCGGCAGGCGGCAGGGGCAAGCCCCGGCCGGCTACCACCGCCTCACTGACAACGGACCCACCACGGTCGCATACAACAAGGCCGGCGATGAGCCGGCCGGGTACATCGGAGTTTAAGCAATGAAACAAACAATCTTGAAGAGCGTGGCGGCCATCGGCATCCTCGCTCTCGGCGTCGCGGCCTGCGGCGGTTCGAGCTCTCATCGAGTTCCGCGGCTCTTCGAAGACCACGACCGGCCAGCCGCTGGTCATCGAGAGCACGCCGCTCGCGCCGATGACCGACAACTTCAACCCGCTCTCGTCCACCTCCACCGGCTTCCTCACCAACTCGATGGCGCTGTACAACGAGCCGCTCTACATCTGGAACATACCTGCAGCCGACACAAGCCGGGCATCCCGATGCTGGCGTCCGGCCAGCCCACCTTCTCCAACGGCGGCAAGACGCTCACGATCCCGATCCGTTCCGGCGTCAAGTGGAACGACGGCAAGCCGTTCACCGCCAGCGACGTCGCCTTCACCTTCAACATGATCAAGGCCCACCCGGCGCTGTTCACCACCGGGCGCCCCGATCGTCACCAGCGCCTCGGCGCCCTCCGCCACGTCGGTGACAGCTGAACTTCGCCACAGCCGCAGTACGCCAACCTGTTCCTGATCGGCCAGGTCTACATCGAGCCGCAGCACATCTGGTCCTCGGTGGGCAATCCGGTCACGCTTCACCGACCCCAGCCCGGTCGGGACGGGCCCGTACATGCTGGACAAGTTCTCGCCGCAGGGCTACACGCTCAAGATGAACCCGTTCTACCGGAACAAGAGCACCCTGTCACGTGCCGGTGATCGACTTCCCGTCGTACAACACCAACGCCAACCTGGTGCCGCCGATCCAGAGCGGCTCAGATCGACTGGGCAGGCAACTACGTCTCTGACATCCAGGGCAACTACCTGTCCAAGAGCCCGGAGAACCACACCTGGCTGTCCAGCGCGCCCTACTTCAACGCCAACAACGTGGTGTCGCTGTTCGTCAACACCACAGAAGGCCCCGCTGAACGACCCGGCGGTGCGGCAGGCGATCAGTTCGGCATCAACCGGCAGCAGCTCTCCACCGCAGGCCGAGACCGGCTACGAGCTGCCCACCTCCTCCACAAGCGGCCTGATGCTGCCCGTGGAGACGCCTACCAGGCCCCGGCGCTGGCCAACGACCTCCCGGCGGCCGGTGACGCGGCCAAGGTGGCGTCGATCCTCCAGGCCGACGGCTACACCAAGGTCAACGGCAAGTGGAGCAAGAACGGCAAGACGATCGCGTTCAAGATCTCCGACCCGATTCCCTACAGCGACTACTACACCGACGACCAGCCTGGTCGCGCACCAGCTCAACGCGCTGGGCTTCAACGTGACGGTGGACGGCATCGGCAACCCGACCGTGTGGGCCGGGGATGTCGCCAACGGCACCTTCGACACCACGATCCGCTGGTCGAACCAGGGCCCCACGCCGTATCGTCTTCTACAGCGGCTGGCTGGACAGCACGCTGAGCGCCCCCATCGGCAAGCCGGCCACGGGCGACTTCGGCCGGTTCTCCAACGCCGACCGCCCAGGCGGCGATAGCAGCAGTACGAGAGCTCGTGCAGCAGCACCGACCAGACGGCAGGCGATCAGCAAGCTGGCCAGCAGGTCATGACCAGTCAGGCTCCGGTGATCCCGCTGCTGTACGGCGGTGCCTGGGCCGAGTACTCGTCAGCCGCAACTACACCGGATGGCCATCGGCGGGCAACCCGTACATGACGCCGGTGCCGAACACGCCCTATCTGGAGTACACGGTTCTTCAGCTGAAGCCGAAGTCCTGACCAGATGACAACTCAGATGTCCGGGGAGCGCAGCCAGCTGGCTGCGCTCCCCCTTGATGACAAGGTCCGGCTGCTGACCGGAGCGGACAGCTGGCGGATCCCGGGCTGCGACGCCCTCGGGCTGCGCCCGATGGTCACCTCGGACGGGCCGTCCGGGGTGCGCGGCACGACCCTGGACGAGAGCAACCCCTCCAGCTGCCTGCCCTGCCCGTCGGCACTCGGTGCCACCTGGGATCCGGAACTGGTCCGCGAGGTTGCCAGGGCCCTCGGCGCGGAGGCGCGCGGCAAGGGCGTGGACATCCTGCTGGCCCCGACCATCAACCTGATGCGCACCCCGCTCGCCGGGCGCGGCTTCGAGTGCTTCTCCGAGGACCCGGAGCTGACCGCGAGGATCGCCGTCGCGTACGTGACCGGCGTCCAGTCGGCCGGCGTCGCGGCCACGGTGAAGCACTACGTCGGCAACGACTCGGAAACCGAGCGGTGGACCTACGACGCGCGCATCGCCGAGCAGGTACTCCGTGAGCTGTACCTGGTCCCGTTCGAGGCCGCCGTGCGGGAGGGCGGCGCCGCCCTGGTCATGGCGGCCTACAACCTGGTCAACGGGAGCAGGATGACCGAGCACGCCACGCTGCTGCGAGCGGTGCTCAAGGGCGAATGGGGCTTCGTCGGCCTGGTCACCTCCGACTGGGACGCCACCCGCAGCACGGTGCCGACCGCCGTGGGCGGGCTGGACCTGGCCATGCCCGGGCCGAACAGCTACTGGGGCCCGGCGCTGGCCGACGCGGTCCGGGCGGGGCAGGTGCCCGAGGAAATGGTGGACGACAAGCTGGCGAGGCTGCTCGGCGTGGCCCGCCGGGTGGGCGCGCTCAGCGAGGCGGCCACTGCGGGAGCCGCCGGCAACGGCGCCGACCAGCCCGCCCCGCCGGAACTGGTCCCTGCCGCGCTGCTGCGCAGGGCCGTGACCGGCTCGCTGGTGCTGCTGCACAACGACGGCGCGGTGCTGCCGCTCGCGGCGGGCGGCATCCACCGGGTCGCGGTGATCGGCCCGAACGCGCTGCATCCGGTGATCCAGGGCGGCGGCAGCGCCCGGGTCATCCCGGCGTCCGTCCCGGCGCCCGTCCAGGCCTTGCGGGAGGCATTCGGCGGCGAGGTCACGGTGACCTCGGCGCCCGGCTGCCGGACCTGGCAGGGCGTCCCTGAGCCGCCGCGCGGCTCGGTCACCGATCCGGTCACCGGGGAGCCTGGCGTCCGGCTTGAGTTCGCCACCTCCGGCGGCGAGGTGTTCGCCAGCGAGCATCGCGCCGCGACCGCGCTGGCCTGGTGGGACGGGCTACCGCCCGGCGTGGGCTGGGGCGAGAGCGGCGTCATCAGGCTCCGCGCCGCCTTCGGCGCGGAGACCGGCGGGCCCTACCTGTTCGGTGCCGCGGGCGTGGGACAGCTCACGATCACCGTGAACGGGGCCGTCGCCGCGCAGGGCGAGACCGAGGTCCCGGCCGACCCGGTCGAGACCATGACCCGCCCTGGCGAGATCCGCGGGCAGGTCATGCTGCCCGGCGGGCAGGACACCGCGGTCACCGTGGAGTTCCGCCCGGCGGACGCCTGCCAGGGGCCGGTCGCGCTACGGCTGGGCATCACACCCTGGGCGGACGAGCAGACGCTGATGGCGGAGGCGGTCGCGGCCGCCGCGGCGGCGGACGTGGCGGTCGTGGTGGTCGGCTCGGCGGAGGCCTCGGAGAGCGAGGGCTACGACCGGGACACCCTGGCCCTCCCCGGCCGGCAGGACGAGCTTGTCCGCCGGGTCGCCGGCGCCTGCCCCCGGACGGTCGTGGTGGTCAACGCCGGCATGCCGGTGCTGATGCCGTGGGCCGGCCAGGTCGGCGCGGTGATCTATGCCTGGCTGCCCGGCCAGGCCATCGGCGAGGCGCTCGCGGACGTGCTGCTCGGCCGCGCCGAGCCGGGCGGCAGGCTGCCGGTCACCCTGCCGGCCGCCGAGGCCGACTGCCCGGTGCTGCACGCGCAGCCCAGGGACGGCCGCCTCGACTACGCCGAAGGGCTGCTCATCGGGTACCGCGGCTACGACGCGGCGGGCATCGCCCCGATGTTCCCGTTCGGTCATGGCCTGGGCTACACCACCTGGGACTACGAGTCGATCAGCGGCCCTGCGGGCACCCTGGCACCCGGCACAGACGCGCAGTTGCGGGTCCGCGTCCGCAACACAGGGACGCGGCAGGGCCGGGAGGTGGTCCAGGCCTATGTCACCGGTGCGCCGGGGAACGGCAGGCGGCCGGTGCGGGTGCTCGGGGCCTTCGGCGGCGCGACGGCAGCGCCCGGCGAGGCGGCCGTGGTGACCCTGCGGGTGCCCGCCCGGATCTTCGCCGTGTTCGACGAGGAGGCCGGGCAGTGGGCCTGGCCGCAGGGCGAGTTCACCGTGCAGGTCGGCCGCTCCTCACGGGACCTGCGGCTGTCGGTCGCCGTGCGGTCGGGGTGACGCCCGGCCGCGGGGCCGGCCGTGCGCACCCTCACGACGGTGCGACCAGCTCGACCTCGTAGCCGTCCCGGTCCTCCAGGTAGGCCGCGTAGTGGTCAAGGCCGCCCGCGTGCGGGTGGCGGTCGCTGAACAGCAGCCGCCACCCGTGCTGCGGTGCTTCCTCGGTGAGCTTGTCCACCTCTTCCCTGGAGGCGACATGGAAGGCCAGATGGTTCATTCCGGGGCGGCACCGGTCATGACGGCCGGCCACCCGGTCGGGCGACTGCTCCAGGACGATATAGATCTCACCCGCCCGCCAGCTCTGCCCCTCGGGCCACTGGATGAACGGCTGATAGCCCAGTTCGACCAGTAGCCATCCCCAGCTGGCCTCGGCCCTGGTCAGGTTGGGTACCCAGAGCTCGATGTGATGGATCATCCCCGTGCCAGCATGCTCCACCGGGCCAGAATGCCAGGTTAAGCAGCCGAACGGGACCGTTCAGGTGGACAAGACGGGGCAATTAGCCGGCCATTTCCGCGACGGCCGCGAGCAACCGGTCCACATCGGAGCGGTCGTTGTAGTGCACCAGCCCGGCGCGGACCGCGCTGCCGGTGTCCCTGATGCCAAGCGCGCCTGCCAGTTCCCAGGCGTAGTTGTGCCCGTCCCAGACGTTCACCTGCCGCTCCGCCAGGTGCTCGGCGACCGCACGCGGGGTCAGGCCGGCCACGTTGAAGTACACGGTGGCGGTGCGGTTGCGGGCGTTCCCGTACAGCGTGACCTTGTCCAGCGCGGCCAGCCCGGCCAGCAGCACGCGCATTAGCCGCTGCTCATGGTCGTGGGCGGCGGCCATCGAAGTGAGCAGCCGCTGGCGCCTGGTGCCGGCCGCCGCGGCGTCCAGCCCGGCCAGGTGGTCCACCGCGGCGGTCACCCCGGCAAAGTCGGCGAAGGACGGGGTGCCCCACTCGAACCGGTCGGGCACGGCGGCAGGCGCGGGGTCCAGCTTGTCCGGCCGCAACGGCTCAAGCAGCGCGGGGTCGGCGATGACCGCGCCGATGTGCGGCCCGGACCACTTGTAGGCACTGGTGGCGTAGAAGTCGGCACCGAGCGCGGCGACGTCGGTGGGACCGTGCGGGGTGGCGTGCACCCCGTCCACGTAGCTGAGCGCGCCCGCCGCGCGGGCCTTCGCGGTGATCGCGGCCACATCGGGCCGGGTGCCGAGGATGTTGCTGGCCGCGGTCACCGCCACCAGCCGGGTCCGCTCGCTCAGCAGCGCGTCGTACTGCCCCGCGGGCAGTTCCCCGGCGGGCAGGTCTATCTCGGCCCAGCGGACCACCACGCCGGCCCGCCCGGCCGCCTGCACCCATGGCCGGATGTTCGCGTCGTGGTCCAGCCGGGACACGATCACCTCGTCACCCGGGCGCCAGTCCTTGGCCAGCGTGGCGGCGAGCCGGTAGGTCAGCGTGGTCATGTTCGGCCCGAGTATCACGCCGGCCGGGTTCCCGCCGACCAGGTCGGCGATTGCCCGGCGGCACTCGGCGACGATCGCGTCCGAGCGCACGCTGGCCGGGAACGCGCCGTCGGAGTTGCCAAGCCCGGACCGGTGCGCGCCGCTGATCGCGTCGATCACCGGCGCGGGAACCTGGGTGCCCGCCGCACCGTCGAGGTAGGCGTAACCGTCGGCCAGTGCCGGGTAGGCGGCCCGCACCGCGCTGACATCCAGGCCCATCCGCGCTCCTTCCGGCTAGCTCACTCGTGATGCAGGCCCGGTGATGGTCAGCGCGGGATGCGGCCGGAGGCGCGCAGCAGCGCCGGCCAGGCGCCCCCGTGCGCGGCGGCGACCGGGCCGGGGTGGCCGCGGCCCTGGCCGGCGGCGCCCGCGACCGCGACGGGCGCGCCCACCGCCGCGCCGCACGGCGCCATAGCCACGCCGGTGTCCAGCGGCAGGTGCGGCATGCCCGCCCGCCAGCCGGCGGCCAGCAGTTCCGGGCTGGCGGGCTGGTAGTCCTTGCCGAGCGAGGCGGCCAGGTCCCAGGCGTGCAGGTGCCACTCCGCACAGGCGGCGCCCACCATGCCGCCAACGGTCACCACGGTGCCGTAGAACCGGTGGTGCGGCAGATCCCAGACGCCCAGGGCACGGTCGGCGTAGCCGCGCGCGGCGGCCGCGAACGCGGCGATGTGCTCGGGACCCTTCGCGTCGGGGAGCGCCGCAAGCTCGGCGGCGTTCTGCCTGGCCAGCTTGCGGGCCAGGCTCTCGGGGCTGGGGCCGCGGGCCATCAGCCGGGCCATCCTGCTGACCGGTGCGTCGTCGAGGTACTCGTGGTAGTCGTCCGCGACGCAGCGCAGGTGCCCGGCCAGGTCGGCGGCACGCCACTCGGGGCAGGTGGTCGGGCCGGCCCATGCCTCGTCGGTGAACCGGGCGGCCAGCTCACAGATGACGGTCACGCCCGAGTGATACGCGGCCAGCGCTGGGCCAGGTGCCCAATCGGTCATGGACTGCCCCCAACGGTCCTTCCCGGCCACGCCCCACGGGCCGGGCTAGCCAGAGTGCCAGAGTCGGGGTCGCTCCGCCACCCCCGTCGCGGGCACGGTTTCACCATGAAACCGCCCTTAATACCGCGATCAGGTGATAACCGGGCAGGTACCGCCGCTGCCGGCGGCCCCGGCAGGCGGCGGAAAATCAGATGACACGTCCGCAGCCCGGCGGTTAGCGTGACGATAATGCCCCCTGAGCACGCTGCTGCCGACGCGCGTGCCCTTTTGCCGGCGACGCCGAGGGCGGCGCTGTGGCGGCTCCGCAGTTACCTGCGGCCCTACCTGTGGCGATTGATCGGAATGCTGGCGGCCGCGTGTGCCTCGGTCGCCACCGCTCTGGTGATTCCGCTGTTGACCAAGGACCTGATCGACAGCGCGATCAGCACCGGTGACCGCAGCCTGCTGGTGCCGATCGGCCTCGCCGCGACCGGGCTCGGCATCGCGCAGGCAGCACTGAACTTCACCCGGCGCTGGGTCCAGGCCAGCGCCGTTACCGGCATGGAACAAGCCATGCGCCGCGACCTGTACGCGCACCTGCAGCGGCTGGACATCGGGTTCCACGACGAGTGGCAGACCGGCCAGTTGCTGTCCCGTGCCACCACCGACCTGTCGGCGATCCGGCGGTTCGCCGGGTTCGGCACCGTCTTCCTGATCACCAACGTGGTCACGTTCGTCGCGGTCGTCGCACTGCTGATCCACCTCAACTGGTGGCTGGGCCTGATCACCGGCGGGATCTTCCTGCCGGTGGGCCTGGTGAGCAGCCGGTTCGAGCGGCGCTACCGGGTGCTGTCCAGGCGGGCCCAGGACCAGCAGGGCGACCTGGCCACCTACGTCGAGGAGGCCGCCACAGGGCTCGCCGTGCTCAAGGCCCTCGGCCGCCGCGCGCAGGCTCAGGACAGGCACGGCGCCCAGGTGTCGCTGGTCTACCGGACCCAGCTGGACAAGGCACGGCTGCGCGGCTCGTTCTGGGCCACGCTCGACCTCATCCCGAACGTCGTCATCGGGCTGATCGTGCTACTCGGCGCCATCGCGACCAGCCAGAACGCGCTCACACTCGGCGGCCTGGTCGCGTTCATCACGCTCACGCTCGAGCTGGTCTGGCCGATCGAGGCGATGGGCTACATCCTGGCGAGCGGCCAGGAGGCCGCCACCGCGGCGCAGCGCGTGTACGAGATCCTCGACACCCCGCCGGCCGTGGTCTCCCCGCCCGGTGGGGGATTCCGGGGGGTCGTCCCCCCGGGCCAGCACAGGCCTGCCCGGCTTCGTTTCGACAAGGTGGAGTTCCGCTACCCGGGGACCGAGCGCCCGGTGCTGCGCGGGGTGTCGCTGGACCTGGAGCCTGGCCAGACCCTCGCACTGACCGGCGCCACCGGCTCCGGCAAGACCACGCTGCTGCAACTGGTGCCGCGGCTGGCCGACCCGACCGCCGGGTCGATCGCCCTGAACGGCACCGACATCCGCGATCTGCCGCTGCCGGTGCTGCGCACCCTGATCGGCAGCGGGTTCGAGGAGCCCACGCTGTTCTCGGTGAGCGTGCGGGAGAACGTCACGTTCGGGGTGCCTGACGCCACCGACGAGCAGGTCGAGCAGGCCCTGGCGGTCGCCCACGCGGGCTTCGTGGCCCGGCTGCCCTGGGGCCTGGACACCAGGATCGGCGAGCAGGGCATGGCGCTGTCCGGCGGCCAGCGGCAGCGCCTGGCCCTGGCCAGGGCCATCCTGGCCAAGCCGCCCGTGCTCGTCCTCGACGACCCGCTGTCCGCGCTTGACGTGCGCACCGAGGAGAAGGTGACCGCCGCGCTGCGGGACGCGCTCGCCGGGACGACCGCGCTGCTGGTCGCGCACCGCCCGTCCACCGTGCTGCTCGCCGACCGGGTGGCCCTGCTCGCCGACGGCCAGATCGTGGCGACCGGCACCCACGCCGAACTGCTCGCCACCGAGCCCCGCTACGCCGAGTTGATGGGCGACGTGGCCGCGGCCGGCGAGCACGACGACTCGCAGCAGGCGGTGGCACGGTGACCGCCCAGCCGTGGCGCGGGGTAGCCGCCGAGAACCTCGAGGAGGTCACCGGCAAGCTGTCGGCCCTGCTGCGCAGGCGGGCCCGGCGGCTGCTCACCGCGCTGCTGCGGCCCTACCGGCGCCAGGTGGCCTGGGCGCTGGTGCTCGTCGTCGTCGCGAACCTGGCGGCCCTGACCGGGCCATGGCTGGTCGGGGTGGCCATCGACCGCGGCATACCGCCGCTGGTGCACAGCCGCGACGTGGCCCCGCTGGCGGCCATCATGGCCGCGTTCTTCGTGGCGGTCGGGGTGCAGGCCATCACCACCCGGGCGTTCATCCGGGAGATCGGCCGGTTCGGCGAGGGCGTGGTCGCCGAACTGCGCCGCCGGCTGTTCGCGCACTTCCAGCGGCTGCCGGTGGCTTTCCACGAGCGGTACACCTCCGGGCGTGTCATCTCCCGGCAGACCTCGGACATCGACTCGATCTCCGACCTGTTCGAGGAGGGCCTCGACTCGCTGGTGTCCGCGGTCTTCTCGCTGCTGCTCGTCGGCGTGGGCATGCTGCTGCTCGACTGGCCGCTGGCCCTGGTGGTGCTGGCCGGGTTCGGCCCGCTGGTAGCGCTCACCCTGTGGTTCCGCCGCGAGTCCGCGACCGCCTACCGGCGCAGCCGGGAGGCCATCGCGGACGTGATCGTCGCCTTTGTGGAGACCCTCGGCGGCATCCGCGCGGTACAGGCGTTCCGCCGGGAGCGCCGCAACGAAGAGATCTTTTCAGTGCTGAACGGACGCAACGCCGCAGCCACCCTGCGTTCGATGCGCCTGATCGCGGTGTACTCACCGGGGATCACCCTGGTCGCCAACCTGGCCACGGGCGCCGTGCTGCTGTACGGGGGGCTGCGCGTGGCGGACGGCGACATCAAGGTGGGCGTGCTCGCCACGTTCCTGCTGTACCTGCAGCGCTTCTTCGACCCGCTGCAGGACCTGTCGCAGTTCTACAACACCTTCCAGTCCGCCGGGGCAGCGCTGGAGAAGCTCTCCGGGGTGCTGGAAGAGCCCCTGGGAGTGCCCGAGCCCGAGGTTCCCGCGGAACTGCCGCCCCGCAGGGGGGCCGGCCGGGAACTGTGGCTGCGCGAGGTGCGCTTCGGGTACCGCGAGACGATCGTATTGCCGGATATGAACCTGCGGATTCCGGCCGGCCAGACAGTGGCGCTGGTCGGGGAGACCGGCGCGGGGAAGACCACCGTGGCCCGGCTGGTGGCCCGCTTCTACGACCCGGGCGAGGGCAGCGTCCTGCTCGACGGCACCGACCTGCGGGATCTGGCGCCCGAACGGCTGCGGTCCGAGGTGGTGCTGGTCACCCAGGAGAACTTCCTGTTCACCGGGTCGATCGCGGACAACATCGAGCTGGGCAAGCCGGGTGCCAGCCGGGCGGAGATCGCCGCCGCCGCGAAGGCCATCGGCGCCGACGCCTTCATCACCGCCCTGCCCGGCGGCTACGACTCCGAGGTCGGCAAGCGCGGCGGCCGGCTGTCCGCGGGCCAGCGCCAGCTCATCTCGTTCGCCCGGGTGTTCCTGGCCGCCCCCGCCGTGCTCGTGCTCGACGAGGCGACCTCGCTGCTCGACCTGCCCGGCGAGCAGGCCGTGCAGGCGGCGCTGCGCACGATCCTGGCCGGGCGCACCGCGCTGATCATCGCGCACCGGTTGTCCACGGTGGCGATCGCCGACCGGGTACTGGTGATGAGCGGGGGCGAGATCGTCGAGGACGGACCGCCGGATCTGCTGCTGGCGGGCAGTGGCCGGTACTCTGCCCTGCATGCGAGCTGGCGGTCCAGCCTCGCTTAGGGATCGGCCCGCGAGGCAGGGATTGCAGGCTCGCGGCGGCCGCCGCGAGCCGATCATGATGGCGGGAGATGGTATGGCGACAAACCCGGCCCGGAGCGACCATCCCGGCCGGTGGCGGCTGGTGGCCAGGCCGCGCCGCCCCGCTCACCTGGCACTGCTCGCGCTGATCGTTACCGGCCTCGCGGTGTACGCCTGGGTGGCCGCGGCCGCGGCCCCCTTCAGCCGCGGGGCGCTGGTGGGGGTGGTCATCCCCGGCGCGGTGCTGGGGGTCATCGCCTTTGGCAGGCCGCCGGAGCGCATTCCGCCGCCCGTCGGGCTGGACACGATCGGCATGTCGTACTGGGTGATCTGCCTCGCGGCGTTCTTCGAGTGGGAGGCGTCCGCCTGGCGGGACAACTCCTGGCCCTGGCATCCGTCCTTCACCAACCTCATCGACCCGCTGCTGGCACCGCACCTGATCAAGTCCGTGGCCGTCCTGGTGTGGATGCTGGCCGGCTGGGCCCTGGTAAGGCGGTGAGCGTGCCCCCGATTCCCACTCGTGCCATCACCATCGCCGGCTTCGCGGTGGCGGTCGCGGCCATGATCGTGCTGGAGATCCTGGCCCGGCGGCCCGGTTCGCGCATCCCCACGGTCGGCCAGTGGCTCGGTTACCTGATGCGGCCGAAGATCGGCCGGGCATTGGTGCTGGCCGGCTGGTGGTGGCTCGGCTGGCACTATTTCGCCCGTTAGACACGTTCGCGGGGCGCGTCCGTTTCCTGGCAGGTGCCTTCGGTGCCCTAAGCTGGGCAGTGTGATGTCAAAGCGCAAGCCGGTCAGCCCTGGGGCGGCGGCCGAGCACGACGCCGACGTCGCCCTGGCGCAGCGGTTCGACGACCTCTTCGCCCAGGCGCGGGCGGCCGAGCAGGACCTGCGGGATGCGCAGGCCAACCACGCCGGCCTGGAGGAGCTGCACCGGGCAGGCAAGCATCTCGACAGCGCCCTGACCGACGTCATGCGGGCCGCGTTCGCCGCGCAGCGGGCCGAGATCGGGCCACGCGGCTACGACGATCGGATCTACCGGCGCAAGGCCATGGCCACGCCACCGGTCAGGTCCTGGACCATGGAGGCAGAGCGACTGCTCACCCTGCGGGAGAGCCATCGGCTGACCGGGATCGTCCGGCTGCCGAGAAAACCAGCCGGGCTCCTGGCGAGCCCGGCTGCCACAAAAACCCAAGCTGTAGTGGCATGAACACAAAAAGTGACTTTCGGCCCGTCCGAACGGCTCTACAAACGTGCCAGTCACACCGGTCACACTGAAGCGAACGAGCCACGAGAGCACACTTGACCAGGGGGCCAACCATGTGCCCACACATGCCTCAGTGTCCGAACGCACACGCCACCGACCGCGAGGCGGCCCGCGCCGTCTCCAGCCATCCGGAGCAGGGCTGGACGCTGCTCTGTAACGGTATCGTGATCTTCGAGGACACCGGCGAACTGCTCCCCGGCGGGGAGATCATCGAACCGCACCGGACCGCCGCCCTTAGGTAGCCGCGCCGTAGGTCAGCGGGGCTCCGGGGGGTCGCTCCCCGGGCTGCAGCAGGGCCCCGGCCCGGCGACGGAGGAACCGGGCCGTAGGCCATCGGGGGGTTCCGGGGGGTCGCTCCCCCGGGCTGACAGCGCCGGCCCCGGCCCGGTGACGGAGGAACCAGGCCGTAGGCCATCGGGGGGCTCCGGGGGGTCGCTCCCCCGGGCCAGAACTGCCAGCCAGGAGCCGACCAACCGGCGGATCGCACCGCCCTGGCCCGCCAGCGCGTGGGCCGCGCCCGGCAGCACCACCACCCGGATCGCACCGGCCGCCTCCGGAATCCCGAACGGGTCCGCGGCCCCGTTGACCACGAGCACCTCCGTGCCCGCCTGCGCCAGTTCGGCGGCCCGCGACCGCTCCGGGCGGCCCGGCGGATGCAGCGGGAACGCCAGGGCCAGTACGGCCAGCGCGCCTGCCGCCCGCGCCGTGCGGCAGGCCACCCTGGCCCCGTTGCTCCGGCCGCCCTGGATCAGCGGAACCCCCGGGAACCGCCGCCGTAGCTTGGCAACGATCTCCAGCCAGGCCTCGTCTTGCCTGGCCGCGGAACCCGGCGCCCGGGCGCCGCGCAGCCGGTAGGGCTGCACCACCCGAGCCACCGCCGCGCCCTGGTCCAGCCCGGCCTGCCGCGCCGCCATCAGGTCGGCGCTGTCCGTGCCGCCGCCCGCCCCGTGCGTCAACACCAGCAGGAACGGCGGATCCGCGGCGGCGTCGAGTTCGGCATTGGCCGGGCCCGCCGCGGTACGGATCTTCATCTCACGCAGCGTAACCGAGGTTGAGCCTCGCGGTGCGCGGCACTAGGGTGCGGCTCATGGCCGGTTCCTGGCCCGCGTGCTCCTATGAGACCTGGCGGGCAACCTGCGACACACTGCACGCGCACACCCAGGTGCTTGGCAAGCTCGCCACCGGGCTCGCCCCGCCCGAGCCGCAGTTGCAGCATGCGGCGCTGAGGCTGACCGCGCGCGGCTGGGAGACCGCGCCGCTGCCGGCGCCGAACGGCTCGGGCGCGGTGGCCGTGCTGCTCGACTTGCGCGTCCACGAGGCCGTCGTGGAGCACAGCGCCGGGTTCGCCGAGCGCATCCCGCTCACCCCGGACCGGGCGGTCGGGGAGGTGACCAGGGACGTGCTCGCGGCGGTCCGCGCCGTGGCCGGCGAGGTCGCGTTCCACCCTGCGCCACAGGAAGTCGCCTGGAACGTGCCGCTTGACGCCGACACCGAGCACGCCACTTATGACCCGGCCCAGGTGAGCGACTATTTCGCCGCAGCGACCCGGGCCGCCATGGTCCTCGCCGCCTTCCGCGCGCCGTACCGGGGCCGGTCCACCCCGGTCCACGCCTGGTGGGGCTCCTTCGACCTCGCGGTGAGCCTGTTCTCCGGCGAGCCCGCCGACCCGCCCTCGGCCGACTTCATCATGCGCAACGCCATGGACTCGAAGGAGGTCGCCGTCGGCTGGTGGCCAGGTGACCCGCGCTACCCGCGGGCGGCGTTCTACGCGTTCGCGCACCCGGCCACCGAGGGCTTTCCCGGCAAGGCCGTGGCCCCGCCCGCCGCACGCTGGGACGGGACGCTGGGCGAATACGTTCTCGACTGGGACGACGTGCGCACTGCCGCGGACCCGCACAAGGTGGCGCTTGAGTTCGCCCACTCGGTGTTCCGGCACGCGTGCGCGGTGTGCGATTGGGATCCGGCTCTCGCCTCCAGTGCCGATTCGATCCCGCCGCCCATCGCCTGACCTGCGCGGTTGTGCCTGCGGGGTGCCAGGAAAATGTCATGCCCGCCCCCTAGGGTCGAAGGTGGGAGACACCCACAGGAAAGGCGGATGCCCATGACCACGCGCGCCCTGACCGGTGAACGCGCCGACCTGCTGGAGTCGCTGGCGAGGACGCGCCACTTCCTGCGGCACACCACCCGTGACCTGACCGACGAGCAGGCCGCGCAGCGGACCACCGCGAGCGAGCTGTCCCTGGGCGGCCTGATCAAGCACGTGACGCTGACCGAGCGGCAGTGGATCCGTTTCATCCAGATCGGCCCGGAGGCGATGGCGTGGGACCAGTCCAGCATGGGCGACTGGCTGTCCGCGTTCCGCATGGTGCCCGGGGACACCCTGGCCGGCCTCCTGGAGGAATACGCGAAGGCCGCCGAGGAGACCACCGAGCTGATAGCCGTGCTGCCCGGCCTCGATGCCGCCCAGCCGCTGCCCGAGGCCCCCTGGTTCCCGCCCGGTGCCCGCTGGTCGGCCCGCCGGGTGCTGCTGCACGTGATCGCCGAGACGGCCCAGCACGCCGGGCACGCCGACATCATCAGGGAGTCGCTGGACGGCGCCAAGTCGATGGGCTGACCGGGAGCGGGGCTAGAGCTGGCCGACGTCGGTGACCCGCAGGACGGCCGTGCCTGCCGCGTCCGAGGCCGCGAGGTCGACCTCGGCACTGATCCCCCAGTCGTGGTCGCCCGCCGGGTCGTCGAAGATCTGCCGCACCGACCAGCGGCCGGGCTTCTCCTCGATGATCAGCATGGCCGGGCCCCTCGCGTCGGCGCCGGCGCCGATCTCGTCGTGCTCGGCGAAGTAGGGCTCAAGGGCCTCCGCCCAGGCTTCGGCGTCCCAGCCGGTCCCGGCATCCAGCTCGCCGAGCTCCTCGTAACGCTCCAGGGCGGCAAGCTCGACCCGGCGGAACAGCGCGTTGCGGACCAGCACCCGGAAGGCCCGCCGGTTGCCAGTCACCGGCGGCGGCCGCTCGTCCAGCGGGGCTGCCTGCTCCTCGGCCGGGCTGCGCAGTCGCTCCCATTCGTCGATCAGGCTGGAGTCGGTCTGCCGTACCAGCTCCCCAAGCCACTCGATCAGGTCGGTCAGCTCCTCGGTCCTGGCCTCCTCAGGGACGGTCTGCCGGAGCGCCTTGTAGGCACCGGCCAGGTAACGCAGCACCAGCCCCTCGCCGCGGGACAGCCCGTAGAACCCGATGTACTCGGTGAACGTCATCGACCGCTCGTACATGTCCCTGACCACGGACTTGGGCGACAGCTCATGATCGGCGACCCACGGGTGGCCACGCCGGTACATCTCGTAGGCGGCGCCAAGCACGTCGGCGAGCGGCGTCGGGTAGGTGACATCCTCGAGAAGCTCCATCCGCTCCTCGTATTCGATGCCGTCCGCCTTCATCTGCGCCACGGCCTCGCCGCGGGCCTTGAATCGCTGTGCCGCCAGCAGCTCGCGCGGGTTGTCCAGGGTGGCCTCGATGACCGACACCACGTCCAGCGGGTACCCGGGCGAGTCCCGGTCCAGCAGCCCGATGGCGGCCAGCGCCAACGGCGACAGGGGCTGGTTCAGCGCGAAGTCATCCTGCAGGTCCACCGTCAGCCGCCAGCGGCGGCCCTGCTCGTCCGGCTCGTCCAGCCGCTCCACCACGCCACCAGCCAGCAGCGCACGGTAGATGGCGAAGGCGCGCCGGATGTGGCGGCGCTGCGCGGCCGGCGGCTCGTCGTTGTCGGTGAGCAGGTGCCGCATCCCTGAGAAGGCATCCCCCGGCCGGCCGATGACGCCAAGCAGCATGGCGTGGCTGACCACGAAGCTCGACTGCAACGGCTCCGGCTCGGCCGCCACCAGCCGCTCGAACGTCGGCATGCCCCACGACACCAAGCGGTCCGGTGGCTTCTTGCGCACCACCTTGCGGCGTTTCTTCGGATCGTCGCCGGCCTTGGCCAGCGCCCGCTCGTTCTCCACCACATGCTCGGGGGCCTGCACGACCACGGCGCCGGACGAGTCGAAGCCGGCCCGGCCCGCACGGCCTGCGATCTGGTGGAACTCGCGCGCCTGCAACAGCCGGGCCTTGGTCCCGTCGTACTTGGAAAGCGCGGTGAACAGCACGGTGCGGATCGGCACGTTGATACCAACGCCGAGGGTGTCCGTGCCGCAAATGACCTTGAGCAGGCCCGCCTGTGTCAGCGTTTCCACCAGCCGCCGGTACCGGGGCAGCATGCCCGCATGGTGCACGCCGATGCCATGGCGGACCAGCCGCGACAGCGTCTTGCCGAAGCCCGCGCTGAACCTGAAGTCGCCGATCAGGTCGGCGATCGCGTCCTTCTCCGCGCGGGTGCACACATTGATGCTCATCAGTGCCTGCGCCTGCTCCACTGCGGCGGCCCTGGTGAAGTGCACCACGTAGACCGGTGCCTGCTGGGTCGCCAGCAACTCCTGGAGCGTCTCGTGCAGCGGGGTGAGCACGTAGGAGAAGACCAGCGGCACCGGGCGCTCCGCGGAGCTGACCACGGCGGCCGGCCGGCCGGTGCGCCGGGTCAGGTCCCGCTGGAACCGGCTCACGTCGCCGAGGGTGGCCGACATCAGCACGAACTGTGCCCGCGGCAGCTCGATCAGCGGCACCTGCCAGGCCCAGCCCCGGGCGGGGTCGGCGTAGAAGTGGAACTCGTCCATCACCACCTGGCCGACGTCGGCCGCCGCGCCGTCGTGCAGCGCGATGTTGGCCAGTACCTCGGCGGTGCAGCAGATCACCGGCGCGGTGGCATTCACGCTCGCGTCGCCGGTCATCATGCCGACGCTGGCGGGCCCGAAGATGTCGCACAGGGCGAAGAACTTCTCCGACACCAGCGCCTTGATCGGCGCGGTGTAGAAGCTGCGCACACCCTGGGCCAGGGCGGCGAAGTGCGCGCCCGTGGCGATCAGGCTCTTGCCGGATCCGGTCGGGGTGCTCACGATCACGTGGGCGCCTGAGACGATCTCGATCAGCGCCTCCTCCTGGTGCGGGTACAGGGTGAAGCCCTGCTCCCCCGCCCAGGCGGCGAAGGCGTCGAACACCGAATCGGGGCCGACCTGTGCCGGAAGCTGGTCGATGAGCGTCATGGTCCTTCCATCGTGCCCGCAGTGGGCCGGTTTCCTGCCGCCGGGTGTCGATTCCGGCGGCTGCTATTCGTGAACAACAAAGAGAGCCGGTATGGTCCCGGCCCAGACGAAGGGAGCAGCACGATGAAGCAGTACCTGCTCGCCGTGTACAGCGCCGAGGCGGCCGGCGAGGACGCTCCGCCTGCCGAGGAGATGCAGCGGGCCTACCAGGCGGTCGATAAGTTCAACAGCGAGGTGCAGGCGGCCGGCGCGTGGGTTTTCGCGGGCGGGCTGCACCCGTCGTCCACGGCCACGGTCGTCCGGGCCCAGGGCGGCCAGGTCGTCACCACCGACGGGCCGTACGCGGAGACCAAGGAGCAGATCGGCGGCTTCTGGGTCATCAAGGCTGCCGACCTGGATGCGGCCCTGGACTGGGCGGCCAAGGGCTCCGCCGCCTGCGGCTGGCCGGTGGAGGTCCGCCCGTTCCAGGAGGAGCCGGAGTAGGCGTGCCCAGCACGGATGACCTTGCCCTCGAGCGTGCGTACCGGGAGAGCTACGGGCGCGCCGTCGCGACCTTGATCCGCGTGTTCGGTGACATCGACATCGCCGAGGACGCGGTAGCCGAAGCCTTTGCCGTGGCCGCGCAGCGATGGCCGCAGACCGGGGTGCCGCCCAACCCCGGCGGCTGGATCGTCACCACGGCCCGCAACAAGGCGCTGGACCGCCTGCGGCGGGAGTCGTCCCGTTACGGCCGCGAGGCGGAGGCCACCCGCATGCTCGCCGATGCCGAGCCGCCGGAGGTGGGACCCGTGCCCGATGACCGCTTGCGGTTGATATTCACCTGCTGCCACCCGGCGCTCGCCGCCGAGGCACAGCTCGCCCTGACGCTGCGGCTCATCGCCGGGCTGCAGACCCCGGAGATCGCCCGCGCGTTCCTTGTGCCCGAGGCGACGGTGGCACAGCGGCTCGTCCGGGCCAAGCGGAAGATCCGCGACGCGGGCATCCCCTACCGGGTCCCTGCGGACGCGGAACTGCCCGACCGGCTCCCGTTCGTGCTCGCGGTCATCTACCTCGTCTTCAACGAGGGGTACACCGCCTCGGCCGGCGACGATCTGATCCGCGGCGACCTGTGCGACGAGGCGATCCGCCTCGCCCGGCTGCTGGCCGGGCTGATGCCCGACGAGCCAGAGGCGCTGGGCCTGCTGGCGCTGCTGCTGCTCACCGGCGCCAGGCGCCCGGCCCGCACCGGCCCGGACGGCACCCTGATCCCGCTCGCCGGCCAGGACCGGAGCCGGTGGGACCAGGCCATGATCGCCGAAGGCCAGGACCTGGTCCGGGCCTGTCTGCGCCGCAACCGCCCCGGGCCCTACCAGCTCCAGGCCGCGATCGGCGCGGTGCACAGCGACGCCGCCGCCGCGGCGGACACCGACTGGGGGCAGATCCTCGCGCTGTATGACCAGCTCATGGCGGTGGCCCCGACACCGGTGGTGGCCCTCAACCGGACCGTGGCGCTCGCCGAGGTGCGCGGACCGGCCGCCGCGCTCGACGAACTCGGCGAGCTGAGCCTGGATGGCTATCACCTGTTCCACGCGACCCGAGCCGACCTGCTGCGCAGGCTCGGCAGGCGGGAGGAGGCCGCGGCCGCCTACGAGGCGGCCATCGCCGGCGCCGCCAACGGCGCGGAGCGTTCCTTTCTCCGGCAGCGACGGGACAGCCTCTGAACACCGCCGCGTTCGTGCTGAACCCGGCCCGGGTCCGCGGCGCGGCCCGGGTCGCCGCCCGCTGCGCCGCGATGGCGAAGGCGGGCGGCTGGGAGCCGGTGCTGCGCGAAACCACCGCCGGCGAGCCCGGCACGGAACTGGCCCGCCAGGCGGTCAGCGCGGGGGCCCGGCTGGTCTTCGCCGTCGGCGGCGACGGCACCGTCCGGGCCTGCGCGCAGGCCCTGGCCGGCACCGCGGTCCCACTGGCGATCGTGCCCCGGGGCACCGCCAACCTGGCCGCGCGGGCCCTGGGCATCCCTGCCCGGCTGGACGCCGCGCTGGCCTGCGGGTTCGGCGGGCACGAACGGCGCATCGACCTCGCGACGGCCGACGGGATCACGTTCGTCGCGATGGCCGGGCTCGGCATCGACGCGACGGTGGTCGGCGCGACGCCCGCCCGGCTCAAGAGCGGGGCCGGGTGGCTTGCCTACGCCGCGGTGGGCGCCAGGCACGCCGCGGGGCCGCCATCGCGGCCTTCCGCATCAGCCTCGACGGCAGGCCGCTGGCCACCTCGGCCCGGTCGGTCGTGGTCGGCAACGCCGGCCTGCTTCCCGGCGGCTTCAGGCTGCTGCCGGACGCCCGGCTCGACGACGGCCAGCTCGACGTGGCCGTCCTGGCGCCATCCTCGCTGCTGGACTGGGGCGTCGTGGCGCGCCGGGTGCTGACCGCGAGCCGCCGTGACGACCGGCGGCTGGCCAGGTACCGGGCCCGCCGGGTGGAGATTCACACCGACAGGGACTTGCCGCGGCAGGTCGACGGCGAGGTGATCGCGCCTGGGCGCGAGCTGACCGTGACGGTGCTGCCCCGGGCCCTGCTGGTCCGGGTGCCTGGTCCGGTGCCGGTCCGGGTCGCGGGGCCCGTGCTGGCCGGGATGCCGGACCCGGCCTGATCGGCAGCTCAGGCCACCGGGGGCGCGGGGGCGCTCCCCCGAGCCAGTACAGCCCGCCTGGCCCCATGGCCACGGGTTAGGATTCCCCGGAAAGGGACGGCGGTGGCGGAATATGCCGATCCGGGGAGCTAGCGCGCCAGCGGGCGGCGTGCTGGGCAGGGACAGCGAGCTTGGCCAGATCGAAGCCTGGCTGGCGCCCGGCGCCGCGACCGGGCCAGCGGGGCCGCGGCTGGTCCTGGTCATCGAGGGCGAGCCGGGCATCGGCAAGACCACGCTGTGGACCGAGGCCACCGGCCGGGCCCGTGCGGACGGGCTGGCACGTGCTGTCCTGCCGCCCGGCCGCCTCCGACGCCGGGCTTCCCCACGTCGGCCTGGCCGACCTGCTGCGCCGCGTTCCCGATGACGCCTTCGCCCGGCTCCCGGCACCGCAGCGCCGCGCACTTGGGCGTGGCCCTGCTGCGGGAGGAGGCCGGCGGCATCGACCTCGATCCCCGCGCCGTCGGCACCGGCCTGACCGCCCTGCTCGGGCTGATCGGGAACGACGGCCCGCTGATGCTCGCCGTGGACGATGCCCAGTGGCTGGACCCAGCCTCGGCCCGGGCCCTTGGCTTCGCGCTGCGGCGGCTGGACGACCGGCAACTGCGGCTGGTGACGGCCGTGCGCACCGAGGGGCCCACCGGCGGCAGCGGGCCGGCGCGTTCGCCGCGGTGGAGGCATCACTGGACCGGCAGACGATCACCCGCATCGAGGTCGGACCGCTCAGCGTGGCCGCGATCCACCAGATGTTCGCCCGCACGCTCGGCTCGTCGTTCGCCCGGCCGGTGCTGGTCCGGATCCACCGGGCCGCTGGCGGCAACCCGTTCTACGCCCTGGAGATCGGCCGCGAGGTACAGCGCCTCGGGGTGCCGTCGCCGAGCCAGCCGCTGCCCATCCCCGGCGATCACCGTGACCTGGCACTGCTGCGGCTGCAGCGGCTGCCCCAGACCACCCGCGACGTGCTCGCCCGGGTGGCCGCGATGGCCCGGCCGTCCACCGCCGACCTGGACCTGGACGCGCTGGCGCCCGCGGAGGTGGCGGGCATCGTCCGGGTGCGCCCCGGTGGCCGGGTCGAGTTCACCCATCCCCTGTTCGCGTCGGCCCTGTACTCCTCGCTTCCGGAGGCCAGCCGCCGCAGGCTGCACCGCGACGTCGCGGAGCGGGCCACCAGCCCGGAGGAGCGGGCCCGCCATCTCGCCCTGGCGGCCGACGGCCCCGACGAGGCCACCGCGGCCGCCCTGGACAAGGCCGCCGCGGCCGCGGCGGCGCACGGAGCCGCCGACGTGGCCGTGGAACTGGCGGAACTGGCCCGCGACCTGACCCCGCCCGGCGACATCGCCACCCTGGTCCGCAGGGAGACCGAACTCGCCGAGCGGCGCTACTTCGCGGGCGATCCGACGGGCGCACGCTGCGAGCTTGACCGGTTCCTGGCCTCGCTTCCCGCGGGCGAGGACCGGGCCCTGGTCCTGCTCGAGCTGGGCAGCCTGCTGTGGGTGCAGGGTGAATCGGAGCAGGGCCTGGCGACTGATGTCCCAGGCGCTCGGCGAGGCGGCCACGCCTGGGCTGCGGGCCCGCATCCACACTCGGATCGCATCGCGGATCTGACGACGCCGACGTCGCCGTGGAGCACGGCGAGGCGGCGCTCGCGCTGATGGACGAGGACGCGGACCCGCAGTTGTACTGCTTCGCACTGCTTAACCTGGCCTTGTTCAAGCTGTACTCCGGGCGCGGTGCCGATCACGCGGCGGTCGAGAAGGGCATGCGGCTGCAACGGCAGGCCGCCGATGGGAGATGAGCACGGTTCCCGCGTTCTGGGCGCGGAACTTCGACGACTTCGGCACCGCCCGGCAACGGCTCGAGGACATCATCAAGGCATTCCGCGAGCAAGGGGACGATGCGACAGGCAGCGGCGGTGCTGACCCACCTGGCCGGATCGAGACCATGACCGGGCACATGGACCGGGCCCGCGCGCTGGCGGCGGAGGCACTGGACCTGGCGGCAGCAGACCGAGCAGGAGACCTACCTTGCATATGGCGCTGTGCGCGAAGGGCACACGTCCGTGCTCTATGCTGGCGAGCTGGACCGAGGCCCGCGCCTGCGCCGCGGAGTGCTGGACCGGCTTGGTGATCGCCCGGATGTCGGTACTGGAGGGCATGGCCAGGGACGTGCTTGGCTTGGCGGCCCTGCAGACGGGGGACCTAGCCGAGGCGGACCGGCAGTTCACCAGAGCCGAGGAGATCAAGGACGTGGGTGCACAACCGGGAGCCTGCCAACCAGCGCTTCCACGGCGACCACGCCGAGGCGGTGATCGGGCTCGGCGACCTGGACCGCGCCGAAGGGCTGGTCCGGCGCATGCGAGGCTCGAGCTGCGGCTTTGCCGCGGCCCTGGATCTTGGCGGTCTCCGCCCGCTGCCGCGGGCTGCTCAATGCCGCCAGGGGCGACCTCGACCAGGCCCTGGCCGATTACCGGCGCGCGCTGACGGCACACAACAGCCTGGACATGCCCGTGGAGCTGGGGCGCACCCTGCTCGCCCAGGGCCGCCTGCACCGGCGCCGCAACGAGCGGCAGCGTGCCCAGGATTGCCTGAGCCGAGCCGCCGCGCTGTTCGACGCGGCCGGGGCGCTCGCGGTGGGCGGCGGTGGCCCGCGAGGAACTCGGCCGCGCCCAGGGCCGCCGGGGCAGCGCCGACCAGCTCACCCCCACCGAACTCCAGGTCGCCGAGCTGGCCGTGGCCGGGCTGCGGAACACCGAGATAGCCGCCCGGCTGTTCCTGTCCGGCAAGACCGTCGAGGCGAACCTGTCCCGGGCCTACCGCAAGCTCGGCGTCCGCTCCCGCACCGAACTGGCCGCCAAGATGCCGCCGCAGGGCACGGCAGCCCGGTAATCGTAGGGGTTTCCCCGACGCGGCGGACCGGCCCCCGCGCTTAGCGTCGGGCCATGCTTCCGCCCAGAACAGGGGGTCAGTGACATGCCCGCAACCCATTCCGGAGAGAATCCGCCCCAGCGCCAACGGCGGCGGGTACGGGTCGCCGTCGCCGCGGCCGCGCTGGCGCTGGTGTCCCCGGCGCTCACGATCGCGGGCACCACGGCGCCCGCCGCGGCCGTGCTGACCCTGCCCATCGTCGCCGCGGGCGGCGGTCATTCGTGCTCGATCATGGCGGACCAGTCGGTCTGGTGCTGGGGGCAGAACACCACCGGCCAGCTCGGCAACGGCACCATCGCCGACTCGACCGTCCCGGTGCAGGTCGCCGGTCTGCCGCCGGCCATCGCCGTGGCCGGCGGGCACGACCACACCTGCGCGATCGACACCGGCCACCACGTCTGGTGCTGGGGGGCGAACGCGTTCGGCCAGCTCGGCAACGGCACCACCAGCGTGGACAGCACGGCACCGGTGCAGGCCGGCACGTTCCAGGGCCTTCAGGTGTCGGCCGGCGACGGGTTCAGCTGCGCGGTCACCGCGATGCACACGGCGCGGTGCTGGGGTGACAACAACTTCGGCGAGCTCGGCGACGGCACCACCAACGATTCCAGCACCCCGATGCTGGTCAAGGGGCTGACCGGGGTGACGGCGGTGGCGGCCGGCTACTTCCACGCCTGCGCGCTGCTGTCCACGGGCCGGGTGTGGTGCTGGGGTGACAACGGCAACGGGGAACTGGGCGACGGCACGACGACGGCAAGCGACGTGCCGGTGCCGACGCCACTGGAGGCGGCCACCGCGATCGCCGCGGGCGCCGCGGACAGCTGTGCCATCACCTCCGGCGGCGACCTCCAGTGCTGGGGCAACAACAACGTCGGCCAGCTCGGCATCGGCAACTTCACCGACGCCGACGTCCCTACCCAGGTCGCCAGCCTGAACTCCGGGGTACAGCAGGTCGGGCTTGGCGAGGACTTCGGCTGCGCGCTCGCCAATACCCCCTCGCCGAGCGTGGTGTGCTGGGGCGACGCGGACGGGTACGGGCAGCTCGGCAACGGCAGCTTCAGCCAGGACGACCCGTTCCCCAGCCTGGCCTTCGGGCTGCAGTCACCGCCGGCAGGCGGGCCCGGCGGCCCGAGCCAGATCGCGGTCGGCGGCCACCACGCCTGCGTGGTGCTGACGTCGGCGCGGGTGGAATGCTGGGGGAAGAACCTCACCGGCGCCCTCGGCGACGGCTCCACACTGAACCGGGCCATTCCCACCACGGTGATCGGCCTCCCCGGCCCGCCGCACACGGCGGCGGCCGTCACCGGCGGGGCCGCCACGAGCTGCGCGGTGACCGCGAGCCTCAGTGCCGAGTGCTGGGGCCAGATGGTCGGGGACGGCAGCCCGCTGCTGACCGTGCACACCTCGGCCGCCGCGGTCGCGCTCCCGGCCGGCCAGGTGTCGCATGATCGCGGCCGGCTATGGCGGCTGCGCGATCGTCCACGGCGGCGGCCTGTCGGTGTCCCTGCGCTGCTGGGGCGACAACACCTGGGGCGAGATCGGCGACGGCACCACCACCGAACGGGCTGAAGCCGGTCAGGTCCAAGGGGCTGACCGGCCAGATGCAGTCGGTGACCTCGGGCGGCTCGCACGTCTGCGCGCTGGTGCACAACGGCGGCGCCTGGTGCTGGGGCTTCAACGACAACGGCCAACTCGGCGACGGCACCACGACCAACAGGAGCACACCGGTGGCGGTGAGCGGGCTGCCGCTCAACCTGGCCCAGATCGCGGCCGCCGACGACCACACCTGCGCCCTGCTGGCGAACCAGACGGTGAAGTGCTGGGGCCTGAACAGCAAGGGACAGCTCGGCGACGGCACCACCAGCGACAGCAGCACGCCCGTCAAGGTGGCCGGGCTCACCGACGTGGTGCAGATCGCGCTCGGCGACGCGTACACCTGCGCCCTGCTGGCCAGCGGTGACGTGCAGTGCTGGGGCTGGAACAACTTCGGCGAGCTGGGCAACGGCAGCCACCACCGACAGCAAGTCGCCGGTGCAGGTGAGCGGCCTCACCTTGGGGGTGCAGGCGATCTCCGGCGGCGACGCCAGCGTCTGCGCCGTCCTGCAGTCCGCCCAGGTGGACTGCTGGGGCGACAACACCTCGGGTGAGCTGGGCAACGGCTCGACCGGCGGGCAGAGCGACACCCCGGGGCTGGTGGAGGGCGGCGCCTTCGCCTCCGACGGCGCCTCGATCGGCCTCGGCAGCTTCGGCTCCACGAGCTGCGCCCTCGACGCCAACGAGGTGGCCGAGTGCTGGGGCTTCAACGTCGACGGCGAGGCCGGTAACGGGACGACCACCAACACCGGCACGCCTGGGGTGGTGAAGGGGCTGTGAGACCAGGCGGCCGGCCGGGCCTGGTCCCGGCCGGCCGCCGCGCCTATCCAGGCCTATCCGTTGCCCGGCTTGGGTAGATATGGTGCCAGCACGCCTACGGCTCCTCCCGTCGCCCCGGCCCGGATGTGGTCTGTGCTCGCCATCGCCACGCTCGTCACCTGGCTCATCGCCGGGGCCGCTGGAATCTTCATGTTCGGCACCTGGCTCTCCCATGGCGGCCCCGGCCATCAGCGCGCCCGCAGCGACGGCCTGCCCCCCGCGGTGATCTTCACCCATCTCGGCTTCGGTGCCCTTGGCTTCGTGGCCTGGCTCAGCTACGTGGTGACCGGCCTGGACTGGCTGGCGTGGACCGGCGTGGGGCTGCTGATGCCCGGCATCGGCCTCGGCATCTGCACCGTGACCCTCTGGGCGCCCTACCCTGCCCTGCCCGCGCAAGGCGCCCCGGCCACCAGCGACGCGGGCCCGGGCGGCGCCGGGCCGGTCGGCGGGATGCTCGCGGCGCCGCCAGAGAACGCGCTCGGCGACAGGCTCACCGACGAGGGGCTCGCCAAGGCTCTCTCCAGCGAGGCGCAGGCCAGCAGGCTCATCAACGAGGCGCTGGCGGGCCTTCCCGAGCGGCAGGCACCCGCGCGCAAGTCCCGGCGGCATCTGGAGCCGCTGATACCGGCCGGCCACGGCATCGCCGCCGTGGCCACCTTCGTGCTCGCGGTGACCACCGCCATCAGCGCACGCTAGGCGTACTGCCCGGGTCCATCCCGGCCGGCTATCGTCGCCGCCGTGGAGCAGACCGAGGTGGCGGTGGTCGGGGCTGGCCTGCTCGGGTCGGCGACCGCCCGTGCCCTCGCCGCCCGGGGCGTGCCCACTTTGCTTTTCGAGCAGTTCAGCCTGGGCCATGACCGGGGCTCGTCGCACGGCGCCACGCGGATCTTCCGGTACTCCTATCCCGATCCGTGTTACGTCGATATGGCGGTGCGCGCGGGCGAGGCGTGGGCCGCACTGGAGGCCGACGCGGGAGAGGAACTGCTGGTGCGGACCGGTGGCCTGGACGCGGGCCCGGGAGCCGGGGACTGCGCAAAAGCGCTGGCCGCGTGCAACGTCGAGCACGCCTGGCTCACCGGCGCCCAGGTGCGGGACCGGTTCCCTGGCATCGGGGCCCGTCCCGGCGAGCGGATGTTGTTCCAGCCGGATTCCGGCGTTTCCCTGGCCGGGCGCACGGTCGCGGCGCTGCAGCGGCTCGCCGGCCGCGACGGTGCCGCGATCCGCGCCGGGACCCCGGTGCTTGGCATCGAGGCCGGCCGCGACCAGGTGCTGCTGCGCACCGCGGCGGGCGAGGTCACCGCGCGGACGGCGGTGATCACGGCCGGGCCCTGGGCACAGGGCGTGCTGGCCGGGGCACTCCCCCAGGCTCCCCGGCTGACGGCCACGGTGCAGCAGGTGCGGTACTACGCGCCGCGGGATCCGGCCGCCCCATGGCCGACGCTGATCGAGTGGCCACTCACCGGGCTGAGCTGGTACGCGGTGCCGGCGGCCGGTGGCGCCCCAGGGGTGAAGGTGGCCGCGCACATCCCCGGCCCGGCGGTGGACCCGGCGGACGGCCCGTTCACCGTCGACCCCGCGCTGGAAGGCGACGCGGCCGGGTATGTCCGCGACCGCCTGCCTGGCCTGGATCCGGCCGGGCTGGCCGCGGAGACCTGCCTGTACACGATGACGTCGGACGAGGATTTCGTGCTGGACCGGGCCGGGCCGCTGGTGGTCGGCGGCGGCTGCAGCGGGCACGCATTCAAGTTCGGGCCACTGCTCGGCGAGTTCCTCGCGGACCTGGCGCTCGGGCAGGACATTCCGGTGCCGCGCGAGCGGTTTGCGCTGCACCGCCCGTCTCTGGCCACATCGTGACCCGGGCGGCCCGGCCGGTCAGGACTTGGTGAATACGTCCGCGCCGAACGGCTTGACCTGCGGCATCGCCGCGTCGCCGAGGTGCGACAGGCCGGAGATGTCCTCGATCGTGCGGAGCGCGGCGGCGCCCGGCTCGCGCAGGTAGGCCAGGACGAGTTCCTCCAGGCCCACCGGGTGGGGCTCCCATCCGGACGGCGCCGGCTCGGCCGCTCCGTTGTTCCTGACCAGCAGGTGCGCCACGGTTCCGGCGCGGCGGGCATAGACCACCGCCAGCCGTTCTGCCACATCGTCGGCTGCCGCCGCCGGGCCGGTCAGCGTGGTGTGCTCGGCCAGCAGTCCCTCTACCTCTTCAGCCGGGTCTCGGCGCGCTGCTGGTCCCAGCTCCGGTTCAGGTTCCGGGTCAGGTGCAGCATGTCGGCCACGGACAGGTTCTTGTACAGCGGGGCGTCCTGGGCCACGAATGCGATCTGATCCAGCGCGGCTGGCGACCCGGCAGGCTCACTGCCAAACACGGTGACCTGGCCGGTCGTCGGCCTGGTCAGGCCAACCGACATGTGCAGCAGCGTGGTCTTGCCCGCGCCGTTCGGGCCAACGAGCGCCACGACGTAGCCGGCCGGGATCGCGACCGAGGCATCCTTCAGCGCCCAGGTCCGCCCGTAGCTCGCCCGGCCCGCCTGGCCCTATCTGTTTATCTATAGTCATAGGTAAATGATACGAGGCGGCATACCGCTGTCAAGCGGGCCCGCGGCGCGCGGCTACACTGCCGCGGGTGACGGCCAGGTTCGACAGCATCCGCACCGAGCGGCTGCTGATGCGGCGCTGGCGGGACTCCGACCGCGGGCCGTTCGCTGCCATGAACGCCGACCCGGAGGTCATGCGCTACTTCCCGGAAACCCTCGACCGCGCGGCCAGCGACGGCTACCTGGACCGGATCGAGGCCCTCTTCCAGCGCCAGGGGTTCGGCCTGTGGGCCCTGGAGCGGGCGCCGACCGGGCGGTTCCTCGGGTTCACCGGGCTGAACCCGATGCCACCGGGCGTGCCCGGCGCCGGCGGCATGGAGGTGGGCTGGCGGCTGGCGGCGCATGCGTGGCACCAGGGGTTCGCCACCGAGGCTGCCAGCGCCGCGCTGGACGTGGCGTTTCGCGGGGCAGGGCTGGCCGAGATCTGGTCCATGACGGCCGTGCTCAACGAGCCGTCCCAGGCCGTGATGCGCCGGCTCGGCATGACGCTGTACGGGCATTTCGAGCATCCGAGGGTCGAGCCCGGCCATCGGCTGCGCCCGCACGTGGTCTACCGGATCGCCCGGCCGGCAACTGAGCCTGCGCCGGGGCCGACGGCAGCATGAGAACGTTTGCGACATATGGTGGCCCGTCCCGCCCGTATCCCAATAGTGTCGGATCATGAGCGAAACGTTGCCGTTGTTCCCGCTCGGCACTGTGCTCTTCCCCGGCCTGCTGCTGCCCCTGCACATCTTCGAGGACCGGTACCGGCAGCTTGTCCGCGATCTGCGGGACGGCCCGGAGCCGCAGCGGTTCGGCGTGATCGCGATCCGCCAGGGCCGCGAAACGGGCGTGGACGGGATCCAGGCGCTGCATGAGATCGGGTGCACGGCGACCCTGCGCCAGGTCAAGGAACTCGAGGACGGCAGGTACGACATCGTCACCCTCGGCACGGACCGGTTCCGGCTGGCGGGCCTGGACGATTCCAAGCCCTATCTCCAGGGCCAGGTGGAGCTGTTCGCCGAGGAGACCGGCGAACCGGCCGCGGCGGCGCAGGCGGCCCGGGTGGTCAGGGATGCGTTTCGCGCGTACCTGAGTATCCTCGCCGAGCGCGGGGTCACCCAGATCAGCGCCCCTGAGCTGCCGGACGAGCCGGTCACCCTGTCCTACCTGGTCGGCGCGTCGATGATCATCGACCTCAGTGACCGGCAGACGCTGCTGGCCGAGCCCGACGCCCTGCGCCGGCTGGCCGCCGAGCGCGCGCTGCTGTCCCGGGAGCTCACCATGCTGCGCACGCTCACCGCCACGCCGGCCCCAGATCTGCGGAACTCCCCCTACAGCTCCAACTGAGTGACTCCTATTGAGACATGTCCCCCCTGGCGTGGCCGACGGGCGCTGCGCGACGATGGGGCCAGCGCCGTCCGGCAGAGGAGTCCGATGATCTTCATCACCGCGAAGTTCCAGATACTGCCCGAACACGCCGACGCCTGGCCCGAGATCTCCGCCGAGTTCACCGAGGCGACCCGTGCCGAGCCGGGCTGCCTGTGGTTCGACTGGTCCAGGAGCCTGGCGGACCCGGCCGAGTACGTGCTGGTCGAGGCGTTCCGCGACGGTGAGGCCGGCGGCGCGCACGTGCAGTCCGCGCACTTCAAGAACGCCCAGCAGACCCTGCCGCCGTTCCTCGCGCGGACGCCGCAGATCGTCAACGCGGTCGTCCCGCAGGACGACTGGTCCCTGCTCGGCGAGATGGCGGTGTCGGCGGACCGCTGACAGCGCACGGGCGGCCGTCCCAGGCGATTGTGTCGAAGGGGTGGCTATCGCGGCGGCGCCCGGCTGACGAGAATGGTGCTCGTGGGAATGCGCATCCAGCAGAGCGGGGCGGCCACGGCGCCGGCGGTGGTGTTGCTGCACGGTTCCGGGCGGGCGGGGCGCATGTGGGGCCCGGCCCTGGGCGGCCTGTCAGGCGAATGGCATGTCCTCACCCCTGACCTGCCGGGATTCGGCCGGTCCGAAGGGCCGTTCACGGTCGCGGGCGCGGTGCAGGCGGTGCGCGACACGATCGCGGTGCAGACCGCGCCGGTGCATCTGTGCGGACTGTCGCTGGGCGGAGTGATCGCGATCCGCGCCGCCGCGCAACTGGGCCCCCAGGTGGCCAGCCTGGTGGTCACCGGGACGCCGGTCGTCCCTGGACGGGACCTGCCCGCCGCACTGCGGCGGTTCCGGCGGCTGCCGGGCCCGTTGCTGCCGTTGTTCTCCGACGTCGGCGGGCGCCGGGAATGGCTGCGCATGCTCGACGAGCTCGAACGCACCGACCTGCGCGATTACCTGCCACAGGTCACCGCGCCCGCGCTGGTCATCTGCGGCTCCCGCGACTGGCGCGCCATGCCCGCCGCCTGCGAGCTCGCGGGCGGGCTGCCCGATGGCCGGCTCTGGATCGCGCCGCACCAGGGCCACAGCTGGCCGGCCACCTCGCCCGAACTGTTCTGCAAGGTGGTCACGGAATTCATCGGCACGGTCGTCGGCGCGGCCGGTGGCACGCCGGGCGAGCTGGCCGGCGCCGCCCGCGCCTGATGCGCGCGTGCGGCCGGGCACGCCGCACCGTTCACCCGCCGCCGAGTGCCTCGGCCCACTCCTTGACCGACCAGGCCCGGACGACGCCGTTCAACACGAACGGGTCGCTGCGGGCAAACTCCTCCGCGGCCGCACGGGTGGTGAACACCGCCAGCGCGCCGCTCTGGTCGGAGTATGGCCCGATCAGCAACAGGGTGCCGTCGGCCTGAAAATCCTTCCAGCGGGCCCGGTGCGCGGCGAAGTGCACCGGCGCGGTCTGCGCGACGTCGTCCGCCGAGTCGTAGATCAGGACGTACTTCATGGCGGTCAGCCCGCCGCCCCGGGGAGGAGCCGCGGCTCGATCCGCTCCTCGCGCGCCTTGTCGCCGTCGCGGGTGACCCGGTAGGTGCCCTTGCCCTTCACTTCGCTCAGCGTCTCGACCATCTCGGTGCCGCGGTACAGCAGGCCGGTACCGTCGTCGGTGGCCCAGCCGTCCGGCAGCGTCCCGTCGGCGACCAGGCTCTGGTAGAGCGGACGGCGCTGCGCCTCGGAGTCGTAGTGCACCCCGTTGGAGTACGGCAGGAAGGCCAGGCCGTTCGTCACCGGCCGCAGGTCGGGACCGAACGAGTCCGTGGTACCGCCGACGTGCCAGCAGATGGAGCCCGCGGAGACCCCGGCGAGCACCACGCCGGCCTCCCACGCCTGGCGGAAGCTCTGGTCCAGGCCGTGCAGCCGCCACAGCGCGAGCAGGTTCGCCACGCTGCCGCCACCGACCCAGACCACGTCCTGCTCAAGCAGCAGGCCGGTCATGTCGTCGGTGCTGGGCATGTAGAAGAGGTTCAGATGGGACACGGCGATGCCTTGCGCCTGGCCCGCGGCGTCGTAGAAGGCCTGGAAGTAACGCTGATCGCCGCCGGCGGTGCCGACGTGGCACAGCCGGGGCGGCCGGCCGGTGACGCCGGACAGCTCGATGGCATGCAGCACCAGCGGGCTGAACTCGACTTCGGTGCGGCGGCCGGGACGCAGGCCACCTGAGGTGGCGAGGATGGTGGGGGTGTCGGCAGGCATGGCAGGAAAGCCTACGCGGTGGTCAGGAAAGCAGCCGGTCCCAGGTGACCGTCTGCGCGAGGATCTCGGGGAACTTGCGCTGCGCGTGGCGGGCGCAGGAGTCGATGTGCTCGCGCATCCGCTCCCCCGCCGCGTCGGCATCGTGCCGGGAGATCGCCGCGTAGATCTCCTCGTGGGCCCGGAGGATGGCGGCGTGGCGGTCGCCGGGGTCGTCGATCCCGATCGCCGTGCCGTCGAGGATGCCGAGCACGGCATCCACGATGTAGGCGAACAGGACGTTGCCTGACGACCAGGCGATCACGTCGTGGAAGCGCCTGGTGCTGTCACGGAAGGCGTCCCTGTCATCGATGTGCTCGCGCATCCGCGCGACGCTCGCGGCTACCTCGGCCAGGGCCTCGGTGCCGATGCGCTCGGCCGCGAGGCGGCTCAGCACCGGCTCCAGTGCCGACCTGGCCTCGATGAGCGTCTGGTACGGCGCCTGGTTGAGCTGCATCAGCAGCTGCAGGGTGCCGGCCAGGTGAGCGGCGGCCGGGTTCATCAGGATGGGTCCGCCGCCGGGTCCCGGCTTGAGCGTGATAACGCCCTGGAACTCCAGCAGCCGCAGGGCCTCGCGCAAGGTCCCGCGGCCGGTTTCGTAGGTTTCGAGCATGGCCCGCTCCGGCGGGAGCAGGTCACCCGGGCGCAGTCCCGCGCGGCCGATGTCGCGCACGATCCGCTGCGCCACCAGCATGGCGGCCTTCGGCGGCCGGCTGCCGGTCATGGGGGAACCGCGGTGATCCGGCGCGGAATCTGGCTGCCGCGGAGCCGCCACCACACCTCCCTGCCACGCGATCAGGGCCGGGTGAAGATGCGCCGCTCATCGCGCCTTCAACGTTATGAAACATGATCATTGATTCAGGCACGGAAAGCAATCGGGAATGGTGCCGCCAGCGGATGGCATGGCGGCGGGGCTGCCCGGCGACGGCCGGACAGCCCCGCGTTTGTTGAACCCAGGGACCTATCGCCCCCCGGCCCTACCCGCCGATACCGGGCAGGACCTGGGTGTGCTCGATCTGGACGGCCTGAAGCTGGTTCGGGTCCAGGCCGAGCAGCGTCAGGATGGTCGGCGCGATCTGGGTCGTCTCGACCGGCGTGCTGATCGTGCGTGCGGAAGGGCGTGGCCGGGGACCACGCACCAGGATCGGCACGTTACGGTCCTGCGGGTCGTCGCCGCCGTGCTCGGCGATCTTGCTCGTGCCGCCGGTGTAGACGACGCCGTGCTGGGCGATGCCGATGATGTCGGGATGCCGCGGGTCGCCGTTCGGTACGCCGATGAAGGCCGCCGCGCCGGCGCCCGCGTAGACGTGCCTGAGCCCGGAGGACGACACCGTGATGGGCTGGTCGTTGATGTTGTTCCCGGACGCCGGGTGGTCCAGCAGGTAGCGCTTGACGAAGTTGGCCGCCGTCTGGGACCGGTCGCTCAGCCACAGCAGCATCCCGTCGTCGTCGGTGGAGAACACGACGAGGCTGGGGTTGCTGGGGTGGGTGGCCGCCCACGCCGAGTTGATCGCGCTGATGATCGGCGAGTCAGGGACCCGGCTCAGGGTGTTCGGGTTGGTCGGGGACTGGCCGTGCTTGGCCGAGATGATGATCGCGGTGCTGTTGGACAGGCCCTCGCTTGGCGATCTCCGCGACCATCCGGCCGACCTCGGTGTTGATGTAGTTCAGCGCGCGCACAAGCAGCGGGCCCGGGACCTTGCCGCCCGGCTTGTAGCCGCCGATGAGCCCGTCGGAGGCGGGCAGCTTCTGCGCGGTCGAGACGGTCTGGAAGTTCATCCCGAAGATCGCCGGGACGCCCATGTGGCGCTTGCCGCTGTGGTCCATGCCGTCGATCCAGTTCAGGACCGCCTGCACCTTGTAGGAGTCGTACTGCATCGTCGCGTTGTTGTCGCTGGTCCAGTCCTGGCCCGCGGGGTAGCCGATGGCCTGGCTGTTGATCTCGGGGGTGAAGTAGTCAGTGACACCGTTGCCCTGCGGGCCGGACAGCGCCAGGTAGGCCGGGTGCTTGTCGGACCACGCGGTGACCATCCCGGCGTCATGCGCGACGTTGAAGATCGTATTGACCTTCAGGTACTTGTTCGGGTAGATCGGCTGGCAGGTCTTCGGGTTGACCGGCAGGTTCGCCGGGTTGATCACGCGCCGCGGGTTGCCTGTCATCCGCAGGATGCTGCCCGGCAGGTCGCGCAGCCCCTGGCCCGCGTCCAGGGAGTTCAGGTTGATGTCGTCGGCCTCGGTGTAGGCCACCTCGGCACCTGGCACCGGCCCTGAGCAGTTCGTGGTGCCGGCCGGGAACACGTCATGGTTCCAGGTGTCGTCGTAATAGATGCCGGTCACCTTCGGGTCGCCGCCGGTGACCTGGCCGACCATCCCGGGGAAGGAGTCGGACGGGAACGGCGTCATGGCGCCGCTGTACTCCAGGCCCTCGTGGTCGAGGGTGGCCAGCGTGGAGTCCGGGTAGTTGTCCACGTACCAGGTGAGGTCCTGCTGGTGCATCCCGTCCACCGAGATCAGCAGCACGTGCTTGATGCTGGTGGGCTGCCCGCCGCGGACCTGGGCAGGCTGGACCGTCGCCGCAGAAGCAAGCGCGGTGCCGCCGACGGCCATCGCGAAACCGGCGGCAAACACCGCGGCCCGCTGGACCCGTCCGATGCGCATGATGTCCCTCCTCGCGGGCGCGGTCATTCGCCGGCGCCCGGATGCAATGGTTTGCGACACAGGCCACGCCGCGCTGACCGTGCCCTGAACGACAGATGACGCCTTGCCGGCCGGAGCCCGATATCCAGGCAATAATTTGGTCGCCCCGCACTGGACCCCGCGCAAGCGCAGCACGCAGAATCGGTGCCAGTGATGGCAGGCGCGGCCGGCCCGGGTAGCGGCGGCGCACCGACGGAAGGCGGTGGCATGGGCGGACTCAAGGCGGAGGTCGATCCGGCTGAGGTGGGCCTGGATCCGGCACGGCTGCGGCGCATCGACCGGCACTTCGCCCGGTACGTGGACGACGGCCGCCTGCCCGGCTGGCTGGTCGCGGTGAGCCGGCAGGGCCGCCTCGCGCACGTGTCCTGCTACGGGTCGCGCGACATCGAGGCCGGGCTGCCGGTCGAGGCCGACACGCTCTGGCGCATCTACTCGATGACCAAGCCGATCACCTCGGTCGCCGCGATGATGCTCTACGAGGAGGGCGCCTTCGAGCTGTCCGACCGGGTCAGCACGTTCATCCCCGCCTTCGCCAACGTCCGCGTCTACACCGGTGGTTCTGACCAGCGGCAGGTCACGGTCCCGGCCAGCGAGCCAGTGCGGATCTGGCACCTGCTCACCCACACCGCCGGCCTCACCTACGGCTTCCTCCGGGTGCACCCGGTGGATGCCCTGTACCGGGCCGCCGGCTTCGAGTGGTCCGTGCCCCGCGGCATGGACCTGGCGACCGCGTGCGAGGCGTGGGCGGCCATGCCGCTGCTGTTCCAGCCGGGGACGGAGTGGAACTACTCGGTGGCGACCGACGTCCTCGGCAGGGTCATCGAGGTGGCCTCCGGGCAGCGCCTGGACGAGTTCTTCAGCACCAGGATCCTGGGGCCGCTGGGCATGACCGACACGGGTTTCTACCTCGGTGACGACGCCGCCGCCGACCGGCTTTCCGCGCTGTACATGCCGGCGGCGGGCAGCAAGACCGCCAGGCTCGACGCGATGGGCCGCGTGGCCCGCAAGCCGGTGCGGATGAACAGCGGCGGCGGCGGGCTGCTCGCGACCGGCGCCGACTACCACCGCTTCCTGCACATGCTGCTGGACACCCCCGGCAGCCCGGCGGGCGAACTGGACGGCAGCCGACTGCTCAGCTCCCGCACGGTCGGCTACATGGCCCGCAACCACCTGCCCGGCGGCCTGGACCTGGAGACATTCGGCCGGCCGCTGTACGCGGAGTCCCCGTTCGCCGGGGTGGGCTTCGGCCTCGGCTTCGGCGTGGTCATCGACCCGGTGCAGAGCCGGGTGGTGTGCTCCGAGGGCGAGCTCACCTGGGGCGGCGCGGCGAGCACCACGTTCTGGATCGATCAGCGGGAGGAGCTGGCCGTGGCGTTCTACACCCAGTTGCTGCCGTCGAGCACGTACCGGATCCGGCCGCAGCTCCGCCAGCTCGTCTACCAGGCGCTGACCGGCTGATCCGGACATGACCGTGCATTAGTGCACTACGACAGATCGGGGGAACGTGATGTCCAGAATCATCGTCGCCGGTGGCGGCCTCATCGGCATGGCGGCCGCGATGATGTTCGCCCAGGATGGCGCCGAGGTCATCGTGCTGGAGCGCGATGACGACGCGGTGCCCGGCTCACCGGGCAGCGCCTGGCAGGACTGGGAACGCCGCGGCATCGCGCAGTTCCGGCAGCCCCACTTCCTGCACCCGGCCGGGCACCACATCCTGAGCGGCCAGCTGCCCGAGGTGGCCGAGGCGGTGCAGGGCGCGGGCGGCACGACGTTCGACCCGCTGACACTGCTGCCACCGTTCATCGAGGACCGCGCGCCGCGGGCAGGTGACGAGCGGTTCACCACGGTCACCGGCCGGCGACCGGTCCTGGAGTACGCGTTCGCCACCTGCGCGCAGCGTCATGTGGACGTCCGCCGCGGTGTGACGGTCAGCGAACTGGTCACCGGCCAGCCCGCCGCGCCGGGCGTTCCGCATGTGACAGGGGTGCGCACCTCCGGCGGCGAGCACATCGCCTGCGACCTGGTCGTCGATGCGATGGGGCGGCGCAGCGAGCTGCCCCGCTGGCTGGCGGCACTGGGCGCCCGCCCGGTCATCGAGGAGGCGGAGGACTCCGGGTTCACCTACTACACGCGGTACTTCCGGTCCCCGGCCGGCGAGCCCCCGGCCTTCATCACCGGGCTGCTGACGCACTTCGACAGCTTCTCCCTGCTCACCCTGCCCGGCGACGCGGGCACCTGGTCGGTGACCGTCTACATCTCCTCCAGGGACCAGGCGCTGAAGGACCTGCGGCAGCCGGGTAACTGGGCGGCGCTGGTCGGTGCCTGCCCGCTGCACGCGCACCTGCTGAACGGGGAGCCGGTCAGCGAGATCCTCGCGATGAGCGGCATCGTGGACCGGCGACGGCGCGCCGTGGTGGACGGCACCCCGGTGGCTACCGGGATCCTCCCGGTCGGTGACGCGATGTGGTGCACGAACCCGTCGCTCGGCCGGGGCATGACGATGGGCCTCATGCACGCCGCCGGCACCGCGGAGATGGTCAGGCAGCACCTGGATGACCCGCTCGCCCTCGCGGCCGGGCACGACCAGATGAGCCAGGACCGGGTCCTGCCCTGGTACCGGCAGACGGTCCAGCTTGACCGGGCGCGCAAGGCGCAGATCGACGCGTCCATCGCGGGCGCCCCCGCGGCGGCCCCGCCCGGTCTCGACGGCGGGGACACACCGGGATGGGCGGAGCTGCAGGTGGCCATGCTGTACGACGCCGACATCTTCCGCGCCTTCCTGGAGATCATCTCGATGCTGGCGCTGCCCGGGGACATCATGACCAGGCCCGGGTTCAGCGAGCGCCTCGCCGAAGCCGCGGCCGCCCACGAGCCCTTCGAGATGCCTGGGCCCTCCCGCGCCGACCTGCTGAGCTCGCTGGCCTGAGCCCGGGCCGGAGCGCGCCTACTGACGCACTGACCTGCTGGCCCGGTGACCTGCTGGCCCGGTGACCTGCTGGCCCGGTGACACGGCCGCTCTGCTTTGCTTGACGCGAGGAGGGCGAGAGTGGAGACCGCGTTCGTGCTCGGCGGCGGCGGGGTGCTGGGCGCCCACGAGGTGGGCATGCTCCGTGCCCTGTCCGAGGCCGGCATCGCCCCTGATGTCGTGGTGGGCACCTCGGTGGGGGCGATCAACGGCGCGTTCGTCGCCGCCGACCCTGCGGGCGCCGCGACGTGGCTCGCCCTTGCGTGGCAGGGCCAGGCACTGCAGCAGGCGTTCAGCGAGACCATCATCGGGCAGGTGGCCCGGCTGGCCAGGTCCGGCACGCACCTGCACTCGATCGAGCCGCTGCGCCAGATGCTCGAAGAGGCGCTGCCCGGCGGGGACTTCGCCGACCTGCAACTGCCGTTCCACTGCGTCGCGGCGAGCATCGAGCGGGCCAGCGCGCACTGGTTCTCCAGCGGCCCTGTCGTGCCCGCGGTGCTGGCCTCCTGCGCCGTTCCCGGGCTGCTGCCGCCCGTGGCGGTCGATGGTGAGCACTACTTCGACGGCGGCCTGGTCGACTCGATCCCGGTCGGCAAGGCGCTGGCCCTGGGTGCCCGCACCGTCTATGTACTGCACGTGGGCCGGATCGAGCGACCGCTGATGGCACCGCGCCGCCCCTGGGAGGTGGGCCTGGTGGCATTCGAGATCGCCCGGCGGCACCGTTTCCACGAGGAGATGGCGGCGCTGCCCGGCGATGTCCAGGTGCACGTGCTGCCGTCCGGGGCCGACAAGCGCCCGCCGGACCTGTCGCAGCTCCGCTACCGGGACAGGACCAGCGTCGGGGCGAGCATGGACCGGGCGTACCAGGCGTCCGCGCGGTACCTCGCCGAACTGGCCTGATTGTGCTTATCTGACTGTGCCGGCCCGATCGTCCCGGCCGGCCAGGACCGGCCGGGACCCGGCTGGCCCGACGGGCGCGGCATCGAGGACGGGAGGCGGCCATGCTCCCACCCCGCCTGATCCGCCGGCTCGTACTGGCACCGCTGGTGATCGTCGTCGCGGTCGCGCTGATCGTGCTCTTTCCGCTGCTCGCGCTGCTGGCCATGACATTCCGGGCGGTGGGACGGTCGCGCCCGCGCGCGCTGCGGCTGCTGTTCTTCGCGCTGGCCTGGCTCACCGCGGAGACGGCGGCGCTGTTCGTGTGCCTCGGCCTGTGGGTCGCCAGCGGGTTCGGCGGGCGGCTGCGCACCGAGCCGTACCAGGCCCGCCACTACCGGGTCATGAAGTGGTTCCTCGGCCGGCTGTACCGGTCGGCCACCAAGACCTTCCGGGTGCAGGTCATCGTGGACGAACCGGAACTCACCCCGGCCGAGCAGGCCGCGCGGCTGGCCCGCCCGGTCATCGTGCTCAGCAGGCACGCCGGGCCGGGCGACTCGTTCCTGCTTGTGCACCAGCTGCTCAGCGTGTACGGGCGCCGCCCGCGGGTGGTCATGAAGGCGTCGCTGCAGTTCGACCCCAGCCTGGACGTCATGGCCAACCGGCTGCCGAACGTGTTCATCTCCCGCCAGCACGCCGGAGAGCGGATCTTCACCGACCAGATCGACCGGCTGGCCCGCGGGCTCGACCAGGCGGGCGCACTGGTGATCTTCCCGGAAGGCGGCAACTGGACCCCGGGCCGGTGGCTCCGCGGCATCCGGCGGCTCGAACAGCTCGGCCGCGGCGACCTGGCCGCCCGGGCCCGGAACATGCCCAACCTGCTGCCGCCGCGGGCCGGCGGTGCGCTCGCGGCCATCACCGCGTGCCCCGACGCCGACGTGATCTTCGTGGCCCACGCTGGCCTGGACCAGCTGGTCAGCGTCGCCGATGTCTGGCGGAGCCTGCCGATGGACCAGGTCGTGAATGCGAAATGGTGGCGGGTCCCGGTCGGCGAGGTGCCGCGGGACGCCGATCACGAGAGCCAGGTGCAGTGGCTCTATGAATGGTGGGAGCGCATCGACACCTGGATCACCGAGAACCGGCCATCCGGCGCCCAGGCCCCGGCCCTGTCCCCCGGCCCGGCCGCGGCCACCGGCCCGGCCGCGGACTGATCACGGCCGGCGAGCGATCACGGCGGCGCCAGGGTCGCCGCGAGCCGCCGCGATCCGGCCGTTCCCGTGATCGCCGCGGGCTGATCCTGGGCGGCGAACAGGAGCCAGCGGGCGGTCAGCCGGACGGTCCCGCCGCCGTAGCGGACCGTCAGCCGCGCCGTGACCAGGCGCGTGTCCGGATCAAGCCGGGCGGTGCCGTCGGTCCGTGCGCCGGTGACCCAGCGGACGTCGTGCAAGGTGGCCAGGAGCCCGTTCCCGCTGAACGTCACCGTCCCGCCGCGCAGCCCCAGGTCCCGGTTGCCGTCCAGCAGCGGGAACCGGCTCAGTTCGTCGCCGACGCTGGCCAGCGCGGCCGCGACGGCCTGCCGCGCCCGGCGGCCGGCGGCGTTGCCCGGCGCGGGCGTGGCCGGCGCCACGCCCGCCAGGTTCCGCGGGTAGGCGCCTACGGTGTGCACCGGGGTGACCCGCGCCGCGCAGGAGACGTCCTCGTGCTGCAGGTTCCCCGGGTCCAGGACGAAGCGCTGGTAGATCGAGGCCGGGCAGGCGTCGTTGGCGTCCTGGAGCGCGACATGGGTCAGGTTGGCGACCGTGACCAGCCGCGCCGAGGGGCCCATCTGCCTGGCGACGAGCGTGGCGCCGCCAAGCTTCGGGGTGAGCGAGTCGAGTGTGCCGGACAGGATCAGCACCGGCAGCCGCCGCGGCACCAGCGGTGGCTTGCGGATGATCGGCGGGATCAGCTTCGCGGGCGACGGCCAGCGCAGGCACGCGCTGTACGCCTCGGTGTACTGGTCAAGCGAGGTCCACTGGCGCAGGTTGAACGGCGCGAAGGTAGCAGCAGGCTCGCGGCGCAGCGCCGCCGCATACTGCCTGGCCCGGACCGCGGGCGGGGCGGTCCGGCTGAAAAGTTGCACGTAGTCGGTGCAGCCCACGGCGTAGTAGAGGCCGTCGCTGAACTCGGGCAGCGGATAGTTGGTGTCGTCGAAGCCGAGGGACAGCGCGGCGAGCCGCAGCAGCGGCGCCGCGTCGCCGTGTGCCACCAGGGCCCGCCCGGCCGCGTCCAGGTCACGGTAGACGACCGGGTCGAAACCAGCATTGTTGATCAGGTTCACCAAGGTCAGCACGGTCACGGTGACCGTGCCCCTGGTGCCGTCTGGCAGGGTGGTCTTCCCGGTGACCGGCGCGCGGGCCAGCCGGGCCGCCAGGGCACCGATCCGCGCCCAGGCGCCACCGCCGCCCCCGGTGGCCGCCGCGCAGGCCGCGGCGGCGCGGCACGCGTGCTCGAACGCGCGCCGGGCGGTGACCACGGTGGTGGTGTACCACGGGTCCAGGCCGAGCACCTGGTAAGTGGAGTCCAGCGTCACCGACCGCAACTGCCCCGGGTAACGGGACGCGAAGACCTGGGAAAACCAGCTTCCGTAGGAGTCGCCGTACAGGTCCACCCGGCCCAGGTGCAGTGCCCGCAGCACGCCGGAGGTGTCCCTGGCCGTGTAGGCGGTGTTGAACAGGTCCGAGGCGTGCACCCAGCCGCCGCCGCGATAGTGCCAGGTGTGGTTGAGCCGCCGCCCGCATGCGGCCACCAGACGGTTGAATCGCTGCCCGTACTGCTTGCTCCCGGCGTGCTCCAGGCCCAGGGCAGTCGATCACGGTGGAGTTGCCGGTGCCGCGGAGGTTGACAAGCAGCAGGTTCCGGGTCCGCTTCAGCGGCCCCATCATCGCCAGGTAGGCACCCTGAGTTCCGGTCGTGGCGAACCCGGGCCCGCCCTCCACGGCTAGGACGGTGCCTGCCGCGTGCCCGCTGGCCGGCAGCCAGCGGAACCCGATGCGGATGCGCGGACTCGCGGCGGAGGCGTAGTCCAGCGGCACCATGAGATGCCCGCAGTACGTCCGCGGCCGCTTCGTGCACGCCTGCAAGCCGACACTGCCCAGCCGCAGCACCGAACCTTGCGGTGCGGCGGCGGCAGCGACCGAACTGGCAACCACTGTGCCCCCGGCCACCGCGGCAGCTGCCGCGGTAGCCATCGCAAGCGCAGACGCACAGACAACCCGTGAAACCGGCCTGATAATCACACGGAGATCGTAGGCCGCAGCGCCCGCGCCAGCCAGGCTCCCGGGTGAGAGCAGGCCATGCGTCAACAGCCTTTCCGGCCGCGGGCCGGCCGGGTAGCGTTTCTGAGCAGGGCAAAGGAAACAGCGTCGCGGGCGTGACCGGCGTAAAGCAAGGGCGGGCCGGCGGGCAGGAGAACCTCGTGCATCAGGATGGGAGTCCGCCAGCCCCGCGGCCGGGCTCGGCGGTCCGGCGGATTGTCGCGCGGCTCGCCGAGGTCGCGTGCCCGCCGGAGGTGCGCGCCGGGAACCTGACCGACGAGTTGCTCGCCGAGTTCGAATCGCTGCTTGAGGTGGTGTCACCCGCCGTGCGGTGGTCGGTCAGGGGCGGGCTGGTCGCCTTCGACCAGGGGGCCCGCTTGTACCCGCGGGCGCGCGGGCGCCGGTTCGCCCATCTCGCCGACGGCGAGGCCGACGCCTACTTCCGGGCCGTGCTGGCGCGCCGGGGTGCCGGGCTGGGCACCGCGCTCCAGCGCATCAAGGGCCTGGTCGTCTACTGCTACTACGAGTTGCCTGAGGTGAAGGACCAGCTCGGCTACCGGCCGGACGCCTACATCGCCGCCGTGTCCAAACGCCGCCTGGCGTCCTACGGGCCGCAGATCCGCGCCGGTGAGGCGGCGGTGCTGGCGCCCGGCCCCGGCGGCCCGGATGCGAGAGCCCGGCCGGATGCGGGGAAGGACCTGCCGTGAGCGCGGTCATCCCGGCGGGGCTGACCCGGCAGAGCGAGGTGAGCGCGGATCTTCGCCTCGAGTGCGGGGTGGTGATTGTCGGATCCGGGGCGGGCGGGGCGACGATGGCTGCCGAACTCGCGGACGCAGGCGTGGATGTCGTGGTGGTCGAGGAAGGCGGCTATCACCCGACCGAGTCGTTCACTGCCGAGGCCGGCCGCGCGCTGCGGACCTTGTACCGTGACGGCGGCATTGGCCTCGCGCTGGGCAAGCCGCCGGTGCTGTTCTCCGAAGGGCGCTGCGTCGGCGGGTCTACGGTCGTCAACGGCGGCATGTCCTGGCGCACCCCGGGCCGGGTGCTGCAGCGGTGGGCCGAGGAGGAAGGCATCGCCGCGATCGGCGAGCGGGACATGGAACCGCACTTCGCCAAGGTGGAGTCGCGGATTTCGGTGGCGCGGCAAGATCCCGAGACAATTGGCAACGATATGCGGCTGCTGAAGGCCGGTGCCGATGCCAAGGGCTGGAAGATCATCCCGAACCTGCGCAATCAGCTGCACTGCGCCGGCACCAACAACTGCACCAACGGCTGCCCGACGGGCGCGAAACGCTCGATGCTGGTGACCAATGTCCCCCGGGCGCTGGCGCGCGGGGCCCGGCTGTTCGCGGACTGCCGGGTGGAGCGGATCACCCGGTCCGGTGGCATCGTCACGGGCATCGAGGGCCGGTTCGTCCGGCCCGGGGGGCACCGCGGCCCGCGGCTGACCGTCCGCGCGCAGGTGGTCGTGGCCGCCGGCGGTGCGGTGCAGACGCCGGCGCTGCTGGCCCGCTCAGGGCTGCGGTCCCGGTCCGGGCTGCTTGGCCGCAACCTCAGCCTGCACCCCAACGCCAAGGTGATCGCATTCTTCGACGAGGAAGTGGTCGGCTGGCACGGCGTGCATCAGGCCTACCAGGTCCGCGAGTTCGCCGGCGACGGCATCCTGCTGACAGCGGTCAACCTGCCGCCGTCGCTGGTCGCGCTCGGGTTGCCCGGCCATGGCCGCGACCTCGGCCAGGTGATGGCCGGTTACAACCACATGATCACGGCCGGCTGCCTGATCGAGGACACAGGTACCGGGCGGGTGCGGAACGTCCCTGGACTTGGGCCGCAGGTGTTCTACCAGCTCACCGACCAGGATGCCGAACGGGTGGTGCGTGGGATCACGCTGACCGCCGAGCTGATGTTCGCCGCCGGGGCCCGCCGGATCCTGCTGCCGTTCGACGGCGCGCCCGAGGTGCGCGATCCGGCCGGGCTCCAGGGATCTGCTCGCCCGCGCTGTGCCCAAGAAGTCAATCGAGCTGTTCACGGTGCACCTGATGGGCACCGCCCGGATGAGCGGCGACCCGCGGCACGGCGTCGTGGACAGCTTCGGCGCCTTCCACGGCGTGCCGGGCCTGTTCGTCGCCGACGCCAGCCTGTTCCCCACCCCGATCGGGGTGAACCCGATGGAAACGATCATGGCGCTGGTCACGCGCAACGCCCAGCGGCTGATCGAGCAGCGCGGCAGGCACCGAATCTAAAAGCCCGCGCCGGTCCGCAAGAAAGTGAGGCCCCCGGTGGCCAGTGTCTCGGCCAGCTATCTCGATCTAGCCCGGAAATCCAAGCGTGAACTCGAGGCGGTGTTCGCCGGCGGAAGCCCGCCCGACGTCTCCGCGCTGACCGGGTTCGAGTTCCGCGGCTACAACCAGCCGCGGGCAGCGGCGCTGCTGGGCATCCGCAAATTCATCAAGGCCTTCTACCTCGATGGCGCGGGGTCGCCCTTCGGTTGCAACACCCCGGTCACCCAGAACGGGCTGGAAGACGAATGGCTCGCGCGGCCCAGCGCCGATGCTCCGAAGCGGTATGCCTTCTTCCAGGTCGAACCCGCCAGCCCCGGCGCACCAGACGGCCTGCGGCGCGGCGCGGCGTTCCTCGACTACAGCCGCGGCGGTAACCGTGCCTACGACATCGCCCGTATCCTCCGCGACTACCTGGTGCGCGTCGAACCCGGCTCCGACGACCTGCTCCTCGGCAAGGCATTCTTCGTGGTGGCCGGGACGAGGCTGGCCCACAGCTACTTCCTCATCGAGCGCTACCGGCTGCTCACCGACGCCACAGCCCTCGCCGAGCGGTAACCGAGCCGCAGCGCAGGCTATGGCTGCAGTGGCCCTACCAGCCGAGGCGGCGGGCGGCGGCCTGCCAGGGCGCGGGGTCACCGGGTTCGTAGCGGCGCAGCGTCTGGGTGGCGCGGATCAGCGCGCGCATGCCCGGCAGGTCGTCCGGGCCCACGGTGCAGCGCTCTGGCCTGCACGAGCACGTTGCCCAGCGCCGCTGCCTCGGCCGGTCCGGCGATCACGGGCAGGCCGCAGGCGTCCGCGGTGAGCTGGCAGAGCAGCGCGTTGCGCGCACCCCCGCCCACGATGTGCACGGCGTCCGCGTGATGCCCGGACAGCTCCTGGACGCCAAGGATCGCCCGCCGGTGGGCGAGCGCCAGGCTGTCCAGAATGCACCGGACGAGGCCGGCCGGGGTGTCCGGAACGGGCTGGCCGGTTCGCTGGCAGGCGCCGGCGATGCGTGCGGGCATGTCGCCGGGCGGCAGGAACGCAGGATCGTCCGGATCCACCACCGTCCGCAACGCCGGCATCCGCGCCGCCTCGGCGAGCAGCGCCGTCAGGTCCGGGGCCCGGCCCCGGGCAGCCCAGACGCGGACCGACTCCTGCAGCAGCCACAGCCCCATCACGTTGCGCAGGAAGCGGATCGTGCCGTCCACTCCCGCCTCGTTGGTGAAACCGGCCTCGCGGCTGGCCTCGGTCAGCACCGGGCTACCGAGCTCGACCCCGGCCAGGGACCAGGTGCCGCAGGAGATATAGGCGAACGACCTGCCGTCGGCGGGCACGCCGGCCACGGCCGAGGCGGTGTCGTGGGAGCCGACCGCGATCACCGGCAGCGGCCGGGCCCGGCCCGCCCCGGCGGCGTCGCCGAGGACATCACCGCGCACGTCGCTGCGCAGCTCGCCGATCTGGCTCCCCGGGGTGCGTAGTGCCGGGAAGATGCCCGGCGGGATGCTGACGCGAGCCATCAGCGCCGTCGCCCAAGCCCGGGACCGCCCGTCGAGCAGCCCGGTGGTGGACGCGTTGGTGATCTCGGCGCCGACCTCGCCGGTGAGCCAGTAGCCGATCAGGTCGGGGATGAGCAGCAGCGTCCGCGCGGCCGCGAGCTGCGCCGTGTCCCGCGCGGCCGCGAGCTGGTAGATGGTGTTGATCGGAAGCTGGGCAGTGCCGGTGACCTGGTACATCTCCCGCCTGCTTACGGATGCGTGCACCGCCTCGGCGACGCCCGCGGTGCGCGCGTCCCGGTAGTGCACCGGGTTGCCGAGCAGGGCGCCACCGGAGTCGAGCAGGCCGTAGTCCACGCCCCAGGAGTCGATGCCCACGCTGGCCAGCTCGAACTCCCCCGCGGCGGCCCGCAGCCCGGCCAGGACGTCGCCGTAGAGCCGCAGGATGTCCCAGTGCAGGGTGCCGAGCGCGCTGACCGGGCCGTTGCCGAACCGGTGCGCCTCGTGCAGCTCAAGCTCCCCGGGGGCGACGGTGCCGGCCATCACCCGGCCCCCTGAGGCGCCCAGGTCGACGGCGACGACGGCCTGGCCGGTGCTCACCTGAGGAACGCGGCCGCCACCCCGGCGTCGACCGGGATGTGCAGTCCGGTGGTCAGGGACAGTTCCCCGGCGGTCAGCACGAACACCGCGGCCGCCACATGCTCGGGCAGGACCTCACGCTTGAGCAGGGTGCGCTGCGCGTAGAAGGCACCGAGCCCGGATTCGGGCACGCCGTAGACCGCGGCGCGCTGTGCGCCCCACCCCCCGGCGAAGATCCCCGAGCCGCGGACCACGGCATCGGGGTTGATGCCGTTCACCCGGATGCCGAACTCCCCCAGCTCGGCGGCGAGCAGCCGCACCTGGTGCGCCTGGTCGGCCTTGGCCGCGCCGTAGGCCACGTTGCTCGGCCCGGCGAACACCGCGTTCTTGCTGCAGATGTAGACGATGTCCCCGCCCATGCCCTGGGCCCGCATCACCCGGGCCGCCTCACGGGACACCAGGAAAGAGCCCCGTGCCATTACCGCGTGCTGGATGTCCCAGTCGGCCGCGGTGGTGTCGGCCAGCGGCTTGGACACCGACAGGCCGGCGTTGTTGACCACCAGGTCCACCCCGCCGAACGCAAGCGCCGCCACGGCGAACGCCCCGGCGATGCTGGCCTCGTCGGTGACGTCGGCGGTGACGTCCACGGCGACGTCGGCGGTCCCGATGCCCGCGGCTGCCTGCCCGGCCGCGGCACCGTCCCTGTCGGCGAGCACCACGCACGCTCCCTCGGCAGCCAGCCGCTGGGCGGTGGCCCGCCCGATGCCAGAACCGGCCCCGGTGACCAGCGCGACCCGGGCGGCCAGCGCCTTCGGCCTGGGCCGCCGCCGCAGCTTGGCCTCTTCAAGCTCCCAGTACTCGATGCGGAACTTCTCGCTCTCGCCGATCGGCGCGTAGGCCGAGACCGACTCGGCGCCGCGCATCACGTTGATGGCGTTGACGTAGAACTCGCCGGCCACCCGCGCGGTCTGCTTGTCGGCGCCGAAGCTGAACATGCCGACGCCGGGCACAAGCACGATGGCCGGGTCGGCGCCGCGCATCGGCGGGGAGTCCGCGGTGGCGTGCCGCTCGTAGTACCCGCGGTAGGCCGCACGGTAGGCGGCGTGCAGCTCGCGCAGCCGGTCCGCCACCTCGGCCAGCGGCGCGGCCGGCGGCAGGTCAAGGACCAGCGGCGCGACCTTGGTGCGCAGGAAGTGGTCCGGGCAGGAGGTGCCGAGCGCGGCCAGCCGCGGATGCTTGCTTCCGGCCAGGAAATCGAGCACCACGCCGTCGCCGGTGTAGTGGCCCACCTGCGGCCGGTCGGTGCTGGCCAGGCCGCGCAGCAGTGGCGCCAGCTCCACGGCGCGGGCCCGGCGCTGCGGCGCGGGCAAGGCCCTGAAGCCTGCTATTTCGCTGCCGAACGGCTCTCCGGCGCCATGTTCGTCCAGATACCGCTGTGCGCCGTGGATGATCTCCAGCGAGTTCGCCTCGCACTCCTGGCTGGTCGCGCCCCACGCGGTGATCCCGTGGCCGCCAAGTACGACGCCGATCATGCCGGGGCTGGCCCGGTGCAGTTCAGCGATGTCCAGGCCGAGCTGGAACCCGGGGCGGCGCCAGGGCACCCAGCCGACCCGGCCGCCGAAGCACTCCGCGGTCAGCGTCTCGCCGTCGGCGGCGGCAGCGAACGCGATCCCCGAGTCCGGGTGCAGGTGATCCACGTGCGGCGCGTCCACCAGCCCGTGCATGGCCGTGTCAATGGAGGCGCCGGGCCGAGCCATCCCGCCCTGCCAAGGCCGTGCAGGCAGTAGTCGAACGCCGCCACCATCTCGTCCTCGCGCTCGACTCCGGGGTACACGCCGGTCAGCGCGCGGAGCCGGTCCAGCCGCAGCACCGCCAGCCCCGCCGGGGTCAGCGTGCCCAGGTCGCCGCCGGAGCCCTTGACCCAGAGCAGTTCCACCGGCTCCCCGGTCACCGGGTCGGTCGCGGTGCCCTTCGCCGAGGTGTTGCCGCCCGCGTAGTTGGTGTTGCGCCGGTCCGAGCCGAGCCGGTTGCTCCGCCCGATCAGCTCAGCAACCTCAGTCGGCACTTCCTGCACCATCAGCAACCTCCCTGCGGCCGATCCTCTTCGTGATCATGACTTTCGGGGGCCTATAGCCCCACCTAAGTCATGATCACGACTCGTGTGGCGGGCTCAGGTGCCCCAGCCGGCCTGGGTGCCGCCGATCCGTTCGGCGATGATCTTCTCGCTATACCCCGACCGGTGGTAGGCGGCGACCGGGTCGGGGTCCAGGCCCATGTCGGCGCGCAACTCCGCCAGCAGGGGGCGGACGTCGGTGTTGTAGGCGTCCATCAGCACCGCGTTGGCGCCCAGCACGTCCCCTGCCTGCTGCGCCGCGGCCAGCGCGGGCTGGTCGATCAGCAGGGCCTTGGCGGTGGCTTCCTGCACGTTCATCACCGACCGGATCTGCGCCGGGATCTTCGGCTCGATGTTGTGGCACTGGTCCAGCATGAAAGCCACCCCCGCCTCCGGGCCGGTCGCGCCGGCCTTGACCACTTCGTGCAGGATGCGGAACAGCTGGAACGGGTCGGCCGCGCCGACCATCAGGTCGTCGTCGGCGTAGAACCGGGAGTTGAAGTCGAACCCGCCGAGCCGCCCCGCCCGCAGCAGCAGGGCCACGATGAACTCGATGTTCGTCCCCGGGGCGTGGTGCCCGGTGTCCACCACGACGGCGGCCAGGGGGCCGAGGGCCTGGCAGTGCAGCAATGAGGTGCCCCAGTCCGGCACGTCGGTGGTGTAGAACGACGGCTCGAACAGCTTGTACTCCAGCAGCATCCGCTGCCCGGGTGCGAGCCGCGCATAGACCTCCCGCAAGGCGTCCGCCAGCCGGTCCTGCCGAGCGGCGATGTCGTCCTGGCCGGGATAGTTCGTCCCATCGGCGAACCACAGCTTCAGGTCGGCCGACCCGGTCGCATCCATGATGTCCACGCACGCCAGCAGGTGCCCGACGGCCATACGGCGCACCGCCGGGTCCGGGTTGGCGACACTGCCGAGGCGGTAGGCATCGTCTTGGAACACGTTTGCGTTGACGGTGCCGATCGCGACGCCCTGATCCTTCGCGTAAGCGGCCAGCGCACCGTAGTCGTCCACCGCGTCCCAGGGGATGTGCACCGCCACGCTCGGCGCTACACCGGTGAACCGGTGCACCTGGGCCGCGTCGTCGATCTTCTCGGTCACCGTCCGCGGCACCCCCGGCTGGGCGAACACCTTGAACCGGGTCCCGGTGTTCCCGAACGCCCAGGATGGGGTCTCGATCCGCTGCGCCCGCAGCGCGGCTTTCACGGCAGTCAACTCAGGCATCTCTCGTCATCTCCAGGCGGCGCGGTGGGCGGCTCGGCACGGGCGGGCTCAGTCGAGGTGGAAGATCTCGGTGATCTGGCGGAATCCTCCTTGGCGTCGGGTGGCCCGGCGCCGGGCACCCTCCGGTACCGGAGGGTGGCTGGCGCCCCGGCCAGGGTCGTGGCGCCAGCCGTCCGGCGCTAGAAGTTGAAGTTGTTGATGTTGGCCTTGGTGAACACGAACGGCGGGCCGAGCAGGATGGTGTGGCCCGCTGCGACGGTGTACTTGCCGAGCTTGCCAGCGGTGAAGGACTGCCCGGCGGCGTTGGTGATCTTCTTGGAGGCGAGGTTGACCGCCGCGTAAGCGGCCAGGTAACCGAGGTTGGCGGGGTTCCACAGCTCGAAGGCCTGGACGGTGCCGTCCGCGACGTACTTCTTCAGCGAGTCGGGGGTGCCCAGCCCGGTCACCGCTACCTTGCCCTTGTACTTCGGCGAGTCGACCACCTGGGCCGCGGCCAGGATGCCGACGGTCGTCGGGGAGATGATGCCCTTGAGGTTCGGGTGCTGCTGCAGCAGGCCCTGGGTGACCTGGGTTGCCGTGGTCGGGTCGTCGTTGCCGTAGACGATGCTCACCAGGTGCATCTTCGGGTACTTCTTCAGTTCCTGTTTCATGTACCCGATCCAGGCGTTCTGGTTCGGCGCGGACGCGGCGGCGGAGACGATGCCGATATCGCCGCTGCCGCCGATCTCCTTGGCCAGCAGGTCCACCTCGCTGGTCCCGATCTGCGCCGTGGACGCCTGGTTCACGAACAGGTCGCGGCACGCAGGCGCGTCCGAGTCGTACATGACCACGGTGATGCCCTTGGTCATGGCGGAGTTCAGCGTGGGGCACAGTGCCGAGGGGTCGGTGGCCGACACGATCAGGATGTTGGCCCCCTTGGTGATCGCCGACTGGATCGCCGGGATCTGGGAGGCGGGGGTCGCGGCGGTCCCGCTGGTCTCGGTGCCGGTCTCCCCCAGCGCCTGGAGCGCGGCGAGCGCGCCGCCCGACTTCACGCTGTCCGAGGTGGTGAAGTAGGGGTTGCCGAGGTTCTTCGGGATGACGAAGACCTTCAGCCCCGTCTTCAGCCCGCCGGCCCCGGTCGAGCCCGAGGACGACGACGGGGTGGAGCTGCTGGAGGAACTGCTGCAGGCGGCGAGGATGGAGCACGCCACCAGCAGCACGGCGGGACCGGAGAGTACCCGTCTGAGGGAACGGCTCATAACTGAATCCTTTCAACTTTGGGGTTGAGAAACAAATACCGGGTGGCTAGCGGGAGCCGGCGAGTCAGTCATGGCTGACCCCCGAGGTAGGGCTCCCGGCCCTCAGCAGCGCGCGCGCCCGGGCAAGGACGGGCGCCGCGTTCGGCACGAAAACGCTGACGAGCAGCAGGCCGCCGATGACGATGCCGATGGCCTCCTGGTTGAAGTTGGTCAGCAGCAGCGCTCCCTGCAGGCCGGCGAGGGCAAGCACGGCGAGCACCACCCCGCCGATCGAGCCCTTGCCGCCGAAGATGGAGACCCCGCCGAGCAGGACGATCGCGACCACGTTCAGTTCCGCGCCGATGCCGTTGTTCTGCACCGCCGTGGCGAGGCGGAACGTCCACAGCACCCCGGCGAGCGCGCAGACCACGCCGGAGGTCATGAACAACATGGTCTTGATCCGCTTGACCCTGATCCCGGCGAACAGCGCCGCCTCGGTGCCGGCCCCCATGGCGTAGATGGACCGGCCGGTGGCCGTGGCGTGCAGCACGATGCCGAAGATCACCGCGAGCACCACGAAGATCGCGACGGACCAGGAGATGTTCGTGTGCGGGACCGCGGTGACGCCGATCGAGGTGTAGGCGGCGGGGAAGTCAGAGATCGTGTTCGAGCCCAGGATGATCAGCGCGATGCCCCGGTAGAGCGCCAGCGTGCCGATGGTGACCGCCAGCGAGGGCAGCCCGAGCCTGGTCACCAGCAGGCCGTTGAACAGGCCGGCGGCCAGGCCGAGCAGCACCAGGACGGCGAAGATGGCCAGCATGGGCCAGTGCCTGGCCCACAGGTATCCGAGCAGCGCGCTGGACATGCCCAGGGTGGACGCGACGGACAGGTCGATCTCGCCGCTGATGACGATGAGCGTCATGGGCAGCGCCATGATCGCTATCTCGCCCGACGTCACCTCCATATTGAAGATGTTTCCGCTGGTCAGGAACTGAGCGGAGGTGCTGGCCCCGAAGATGGCGATGGCGACGACGCCCGCCGCGAGGCCGGTCTCCCAGCGCATCGCCCCATGCAGCACGGAGCGCAGCATGGCAGGGCCGGGCCTGCCCCGGTCAGGTGCCGGCACCGTAACTCCTTCGTCGCAGGGCGGTGGCCAGCCGCACCGAGATGAGCCGGTCCAGTGCGATGGCCACCAATAGCAGGAAGCCGGCGATCGCCTGGTCCCAGAACGGCGAGATGCCGAGCACGTACAGCGCCGAGTTGATCGTGTTGAGCAGGAGCGCGCCGATGGCCGCGCCCACCGCGCTGCCACTGCCACCGAAGATCGCCACCCCGCCCACCACGACCGCGGCGATCACCTGCAACTCGTAGCCGGTGCCGGCGGTGGAGTCGATGGTCTGGTACTGCGCGGCCCAGAGCACCCCGGCCACCCCGGCAATAGCCCCGCTGACCGCAAACGCGGTGAACACCCGCCTGCCCGCCGGGACACCAGCCAGCCGGGCCGCCTCCGGGTTGGACCCGATCGCGTACAGGTCCCGGCCCGAGCGGAACGAGCGCAGGTAATACGCTCCCGCCCCGATCACCGCCGCGACCGCGATGGCCAGGTACGGCACCCCGAACACGTTGGCCTTGGGGATCTGGATGAAGGCGTTCGGCAGGGTCTGCGCGACGACCTCGTTCCCGCCGACGATGAGGATGTCGATGCCGCGGATGATGTACAGGGTGGCGAGCGTGACGACCAGGCTGGGCACCTTCCCAAGCGAGACCATGAGGCCGTTGGCGGCGCCGCAGGCCAGGCCGATGCCGAGCCCGGCCAGGAACACCACCGGTATCGGGATGCCGTGGTGTGCGCCGAACAGGCTGGCCGACAGGTAGGCGGAAAGACCCAGCACCGAGCCGATGGACAGGTCCACGTTCCGGCTGATCACCACCATCGTCTCGCCGAGCGCGAGCAGGGCGAACACGGTGGTGTTGGCCAGGATGAAGCCGATCTCCTGGGTTCCGACGAACCTCGGCTGGATGACCGCGGTGACCCCGACGAACATGGCCAGCACGACGACGATGCCGGACTCGCGGATCCGGAACACCCGCTCGGTGAGCCTGCGCGAGCTGACCTTGGCCTGCGGCCCCGGCGGCTCCCGTGCGGTGACGGTGGCGCTCATGCTCTGCCCCCCGCTCGCCTCCGGCTCGGTCATGATGGCTGCGCCTGCGCCTGGCCGGTAGCGGCGGCCATGATCTTCTCCTCGGAGGCGTCCTTATGGCGGTACTCGGCGGTCAGCCGCCCCTCGCGCATGACCAGGATCCGGTCGCCGTTCTGCAGCACCTCCGGCAGCTCGGAGGAGATCATCAGGATTGCGACGCCGTCGGTGGCCAGCTGGGCCAGCAACTCGTGCACCTCGGCCTTGGTGGCGATGTCGATGCCCCGGGTCGGCTCGTCCACGATGAGTAGCGCCGGCTGGCGGCCGAGCCACTTGGCGAGCACGACCTTCTGCTGGTTGCCGCCGGACAGCCGGGACACCGGGTCGGTGAGCCTGCCGTATTTCAGCCGCAGCCGCTGTGCCCAGTCGGCGGCGAACGCGCGCTCCGCCGCGGAGCGGATGAGCCCGGCCCTGCGCAGCCGGCCCAGCGAGGCGAGGGCCATGTTCTGCTGTACGGACATCTCCATGACCAGGCCCTGCTGGCGCCGGTCCTCGGGGACGTAGCCGACACCCGCCGCCATGGCCGCCGCGGGCGACGCCTTGCGCAGCGGCCGCCCGGCGAGCGACACCCCGCCGGCGTCGTACCGGTCGATGCCGAAGATGGCCCGCGCCACCTCGCTGCGCCCGGAGCCGACCAGCCCGGCCAGCACGACGATCTCCCCGGCCCGCACCCGCAGCGAGACGTCGGTGAAAACCCCCTCGCGGGTGAGCCGGTCGACCCTCAGGACCTCCGCCCCCGGCTCACCGCGGCCGGCGGCCGGGCGCTGCGTCAGCTGCCTGCCGACCATGGCGCGCACCAGGTCGTCAGCGGTCAGCCCGGCGAGCTCGCTGGTCAGCACGTGCCTGCCGTCGCGCATCACGGTGACCCGCTGGCAGATCTCGAAGACCTCCTCCAGCCGGTGCGAGATGAACAGCACCGCCGCGCCACCCGCGCGCAGGGCGCGCACCACCTCGAACAGCCTGGCAACCTCCACCGCGGACAGGGCGGCCGTCGGCTCGTCCATCACGATCGCCCGCGCGTCCAGGGACAGCGCCTTGGCGATCTCCACGATCTGCTGGTCCGCGATGGGCAGGCCGCGGCTGATCCGGCCAGGGTCGAGCCGGACGCCCAGGCGCTCGAACAGCGCCGCGGCCTGGCCGCGCATCAGCCGCCCGTCGATCCGTCGGCCCGGCCCGCAGCGGCTGGCGGCCCATGAAGATGTTCTCCGCGACCGTGAGATCGGGAAAGAGGGTGGGCTCCTGATAGATGACGGCGATGCCGGCGTCCCTGGCGGCCGCCGGGCTGTGCAGGGTGACCGGGGCGCCGCCGATGAGCAGCTCGCCCTCGTCCGGCTGGTACACCCCGGCGAGCATCTTCACCACGGTGGACTTGCCCGCCCCGTTCTCGCCGACCAGCGCGTGCGCCTCGCCCGCGTACAGGTCGGCGGACCCGTCCACCACGGCGTGCACCGCGCCGAACGACTTCGCCGCGTGCCGCAGCGACAGCACCGGCCCGGCCCGGCCCGCAGGGGCGTCCTCGGGGTTGCCCGGCACCCAGCCTCCTTGACCCGGATGTAACGTTTCAAAGATGTGCAGAAGTGTCAGCCCGTATCGCTTGCGTGTCAATAGCTGTGCGGTGCGTAGTTGAATCGTTACATCGGCGCTGGCCTGCCCGGCGGCGAAGAACGGACGGGCTGTTTGACACGTTCCAAATGAGCGCCGCACACTTGCACCAAATTCGGGAGGGCAACGTGGCAGCTGCGCCGGCCAGCATCAAGGAGGTCGCCGCGCACGCTGGCGTCTCCGTGGGGACCGTCTCCAACGTGCTGAACCGGCCCGACATCGTCGCCGAGCCCACCAGAAGCCGGGTCAGGGACTCCATCAAGCAGCTCGGCTTCATCAGGAACGAGTCGGCGCGCCAGCTGCGCGCCGGGCGCAGCCGCACCATCGGCCTGGTCGTGCTTGACGTGGCCAACCCGTTCTTCACCGACGTCGCGCGGGGCGTCGAGGACGAGGCCAGCGAATCCGGCCTGGCCGTGATCCTCTGCAACAGCGACGACCAGCAAGCAAAGGAAACGCACTACCTGGAACTGCTTGAAGAGCACCGGGTGCAGGGCATCCTGATCACCCCGGTGTCCGCCGACGACGAGCGCCTCGCCCGGCTGCAGCAGCGGGGTACCCCGGTGGTCCTGGTGGACAGCCGGTCGCCGGCCCGGGGCCAGTGCTCGGTCTCAGTGGACGACGTGCTCGGCGGTGAGCTGGCCGTGGCTCACCTGATCGAGGCCGGGCATACCCGGATCGCCTTCGTCGGCGGCCCGCTGAGCATCCGGCAGGTGGCCGACCGGCGGGAGGGCGCGGTCCGGGCGCTGGAACGGGCCGGGTCCAGCGCGGACGACCTGCACATGATCGTCACTCCGGCGCTGAACGTCGCCGCCGGGCAGCGCGGCGGCGCCGCCCTCGCGGAACTCCCCCCGGGGCAGCGGCCCACGGCGGTCTTCTGCGCCAACGACCTGCTCGCCCTGGGCCTGTTGCAGGAGATGACCGCCCAGCGGATCCGGGTGCCAGAGGACGTCTCACTGATCGGCTACGACGACATCGACTTCGCCGCCGCGGCCGCGGTCCCGCTGTCCTCGGTGCGCCAGCCCCGGCAACTGCTCGGCCGCACCGCCGCGCAGCTCCTGCTTGACGAGGCGCTCGGCGAGGAGGCGCACCAGCATCGCCAGGTCGTGTTCGAGCCAGAACTGGTGCTCCGCCGCTCCAGCCAGGCCCGGGCGCGCGGCAGGAGCTGAGCCGTGCGGATCGCGCTTTTCGTGACCTGCCTGGCGGATGGCCTGTTCCCGCAGGTCGGCCAGGCGACCGTGCGGCTGCTCGAGCGGCTAGGCCACGAGGTGACGTTCCCGCAGGCCCAGACCTGCTGCGGGCAGATGCACACGAACACCGGGTACCTGCGCGAGGCGCTGCCGCTTGTGCGCCGGTACGTGGCGGTGTTCGAGGACAGTGAGGTGGTGGTCGTCCCGTCCGGCTCGTGCACCGGCTCGGTGCGGCACCAGCACGCGATGGTGGCGCGGCGGTTCGGGGACGAGGCGCTGGCCCGGCGCGCCGAGGCGGTCGCCGCGCGCACCTACGAGCTGTCCGAGCTGCTGGTCGACGTGCTCGGGGTCGAGGATGTCGGCGCCTACTACCCGCACCGGGTCACCTACCACCCGACCTGCCACTCGCTGCGGCTGCTGCGGGTCGGCGACCGGCCGCTGCGGCTGCTGCGGCAGGTGGCGGGGATCGACCTGGTGGAGCTGCCGGATGCCGAGGTGTGCTGCGGGTTCGGCGGCACGTTCGCGGTCAAGAACGCGGCCGTGTCCACGGCCATGCTGGCGGACAAGATGCGGTCGGTGCTGGCCACCGGTGCCGAGGTGTGCACCGCCGGGGACAGCTCCTGCCTGATGCACATCGGCGGCGGCCTGTCCCGGCTGAACGCCGGCACGGCCACCGTCCACCTGGCCGAAATCCTCGCGAGTACCCAGGGCGCCCGCGAGGGAGGCAGATGAAAGAGTTGAGCACGTTTTTGGGCATGCCATACGCCCCGCGCGGGGTCGGCCACCTGCGCGGCGAGGAGCCGTTCCCGGTGGCGGCCCGCGCGGCGCTGGCCGACACCCAGCTGCGGCGCAACCTCGGCAAGGCAACCAGGACGATCAGGGCCAAGCGGGCCGCGGTCGTGGCCGAGCTGCCGGACTGGGAGGAGCTGCGCGCCGCCGGCGAGGCGATCAAACAGCACACGCTCGCCCACCTGGATGCCTACCTGGAGCAGCTGGAAAGCCAGGTCACCGCGCACGGCGGTACCGTGCACTGGGCGCGGGACGCGAATGAGGCCAACCGCATCGTGACCGGCCTGGTCCGCGACACCGGGGCGGCCGAAGCGGTCAAGGTCAAGTCGATCGTCACCGACGAGATCGGGCTGAACGAGGCACTCGCCGCGGCCGGCATCACTGCCCACGAGACCGACCTGGCCGAGCTGATCGTCCAGCTCGGGCACGACCGGCCCTCGCACATCCTGGTGCCGGCCATCCACCGCAACCGGGCCGAGATCAGGGAGATCTTCCTGCGCGAGATGCCCGGCGTGGACCCGGGGCTGACCGACACGCCGGCCGCGCTGACCGAGGCCGCCCGGCTGCACCTGCGCCGCAGGTTCCTGTCCGCGCGGGTCGGCATCAGCGGCGCGAACTTCGCCATCGCCGAGACCGGGACACTGTGCGTGGTCGAATCCGAGGGCAACGGCCGGATGTGCCTGACCCTGCCGGACACGCTGATCACCGTGATGGGCATCGAGAAGGTGATCCCGTCCTGGCGGGATCTGGAGGTGTTCCTCCAGTTGCTGCCGCGCTCGTCCACCGGGGAGCGGATGAACCCCTACACCTCGATGTGGACCGGGGTGACCCCAGGGGACGGCCCGCAGCGGTTTCACCTCGTGCTGCTGGACAACGGGCGGACGGCCGCGCTTGCCGACCCGGCCGGGCGCCCGGCGCTGCACTGCATCCGGTGTTCCGCGTGCCTGAACGTCTGCCCGGTGTACGAGCGCACCGGCGGGCACGCCTACGGCTCGGTGTACCCCGGCCCCATCGGTGCGGTGCTGTCGCCGCAGCTCACCGGGGTTGAGGACAACGCGTCGCTGCCGTACGCCTCCACACTGTGCGGTGCCTGCTACGACGTCTGCCCGGTCCGGATCGACATCCCGTCGATCCTGGTCCACCTGCGGGCCAGGCACGTCGAGGAAGCCGCCCAGGCGCGGCGGGTGCCCAGCGCCGAGGCGGTAGCCATGGCGGCCGCGTCCTGGGTGATGGCCAGCCCGGCCAGGTACGCGGCGGCGCAGCGCGCCGGCCGGGCCGGCCGGGGCCTGCGCCGCGGCGGCCGGATCCGGCGGCTGCCCCCGCCGTTGTCGGCGTGGACCGCCGCACGGGACGCGCCCGCTCCCCCGGCCCGGACCTTCCGGGAATGGTGGGGGCAGGAGCACGGAGACCCCGATGCCCGGGGATGAGGGGGCCCGGGCGGAGGTCCTTGCCCGCATCCGCGCCGCGCTGCGCGGCGGAGGCGGCGCTCCCGCCGGGATACCGCGCGGCTACCAGACCGGTAACGGCATGGCCACCCCGGCACTGATCGAACTGCTCACCGAGCGGCTGCACGACTACGGCACCAGCGTCCGCCGCTGCCCGGCCGGCGGGGTGGCGCAGGCGGTACGCGAGGCGCTGGCCGAGCGCGGCGCACGCCGGGTCGTGCTGCCCCCTGGCCTCAGCCTGGACGCTGCCGGCCTGGACGGCGTGGAGTTCCTCGCCGACGGCGGGCTGTCCCCCGAGATGCTGGACGAAACCGACGGCGTGATCACCACCGCCGCCCTGGCCATCGCGGAGACCGGGACGATCGTCCTGGACGGCGGCCCGGGCCAGGGGCGCCGTGCGCTGAGCCTGGTCCCCGACTACCACCTGTGCATCCTGCAGGCCAGCCAGATCGTCGGGACCGTCCCGCAGGCCCTGGAACGCCTGGAACCCGGCCGGCCCTGCACGTGGATCAGCGGGCCCTCGGCCACCAGCGACATCGAACTCGACCGCGTCCAGGGCGTGCACGGCCCGCGCACGCTCGAAGTCATCCTCGCCGGGACCTGAACCGCGCCAGCCTCTGGCTGGAACGCCCGGGGCGCGCGCGCTCGTGTTTGGAACCGCGCACGCTCGTGTTTGGAACGCAGTCTTAGGGTGAGGACAGCACGAAGGCTGCGGGAGCCGCGGCCATCCTGACGGAGGGCCAGAGACCATGACAGTACCGATGTCGCCCAATACCCCGGAAAGACGGCCATATGCCCAGGAACAGCCCGGCTACCCGCCGCGGCGGAGCCGGTCTAGGGTTGACGCCCGCCAATTGTGGTCCGGCGGGGTGGCGACCGCGGTGGTCGCCGGGCTGATAGCGCTGGTCGGCGTGCTGGTCTGCCGGTGGCTGTTCCACATCCCGATCCTCGCGCCGAAACGCTACGGCGCCTACGGCGACGCGCACACCACGACGCTGGTGCTCATCGCCGCGGCCGCGGCGCTGGTCGCGACGCTCCTGGCGCACCTGCTGCTGCTCAGCACGCCGCGGCCGATGGTCTTCTTCGGCTGGATCGTCGGCCTGATCACGGTGATCGTGGTGATCTTCCCGTTCCGTACCGAGGCGGCGCTCTCCCACAAGATCGCTACGGCGGCGCTGTACCTGATCATCGGCATCGCCATCGGCACCCTGATCGCCGGGGTCGGTGAGCGGGCGACGCGGATCCGCACGATGCCCGCCGAGCCAGGCGGCCAGAACTACCCGGGCCAGGGCTATCAGGGCCAGACCTACCAGGGCCGCGACTACTGAGCTTTGCCGCGATAAAGCACTGACCGGCGGCCCTTGCGGGCCCGCCGGTCAGCAACGGGCTGGGCGCCGGCCAGGGCGGGCTGGCCGGCGGTCAGCGAGTGGTCAGCGGCGCTTCCGCCCTGACCACGTCCAGCCGGGCCCCCACCCCGCGAGGTGCAAGGCAACCAAGGTCAATCCGATGAACAGCAGGCTGTTCGGGGAGATCGCCGCGTCGGTGGCGGTCCCGGTGAGGCGCAGGATGAACGCGATGACGAAGATGACGGCCGCGATGACGGCAAGCATCTGAGGGCTCCTTCCGTGGGACGCCGGGGAAAGCTCACTGGCTCGGCTGCGGGAGCTGGCACGAGACCTTCGGGTTCACGCCGACGTAGTTCAGCGGGCCCGCCAGAATGGTCACGGCCACGGTCCCAGCGTGGGCGCAGTTCTCGTGCGAATCGCTGTAGTAGTTCCGCTGGCCAGCGGCAACCGCGCCAATGACCAGCCATATCAGAAGAAGGAACGCGCCGATACGCATCGGTACCTCCGGTATCCGCAGTGCCATAGGTTGCGAAGGCTTGCGAGGCTTCGCTCGAAGCCCACAAGTACCTTGCGCGGCGGTTTTCAAACAAACCGCATCGGCGCCAGCACTTATTTACGGCCGTCAGAAGGCCGCTGAGCTGGGCAGACAGCCCCCTATCACGAGCCCTGCGGCACCGGCCATGTTTAGACCCTGCCACAGCGGGCACGAACGGGACGTGCAGACCAGAAAAGCAGCAGGTGATCGCCAATGACCACCGTCCTTTCCCGCCCGCAGACCCCTGCCAGCCAAACCGCCGACCTTGGCGACCCGGAACTGGTGAAGCTGGTCCAGTCGCTGCCGCGGGGCAGCGAAGAGCGCGACGCCGCCTGTGAAATGCTCGTCGGCCGTTACGAGTCGCTGGTCCGGGCATGCGCACAGCGGTACCGGCACAGCCCGGAGTCGCCCGAGGAACTGATGCAGGTCGGGTACATCGGCCTGCTCAAGGCCATCAACAACTTCGACCCGTCCTTCGGCAGCAACCTGGCCTCATACGCCCAGCCCTGCATCACAGGGGAGATCAAGCGGCACTTCAGGGACAAGCGGTGGCACGTGCACGTCAAGCGCTCCACCCAGGAACTTCGGCTGGAGCTGTGCCGGGCCCGCGCCGAGCTGACCCAGCAGCTGTCCCGGTCACCCAAGGACGAGGAACTGGCCGAGCACCTGGGCATCAGCCACGACGAGTTGCGCGACGCGCAGCGCGCCGACCTCGCCTTCCAGGCCTCTTCGCTGGACGCGCCCCGGTCCGCCGGGGCGGACCCGGGGAACCTGGCCGACATCCTCGGCGAGGACGACCCGCAGCTCGAGCACACCCTGGACATGGAGACCGTCTGGGCGCACTGGGGCGACCTTCCGGTGCGCGAGCAGCGCCTGCTGATGATGCGCTTCTACGGCAACATGACCCAGGCCGAGATCGGGGAACGGCTCGGCATCTCCCAGATGCACGTGTCCCGGCTGCTCGCAGGCGCGCTCAGCTATCTGCGGGAGCGCATGCTCGGCCAGGAGCCCGGCAGCGAGCCACGCTGACCGCCGCCCGGCGGACGACACGTGCTCACGAATAGGAAAGGACGGGGCCATGAGGACCGCGACCGGACTGTTCTTGATAGCGCTTGGCGCGATTCTCGCCTTCGCTGTGCAGGGCCACCCGTCGTGGCTGAACATCCAGGTGGTCGGCTGGGTGATCATGCTGACCGGTGTCGCCGGGATGGCCATACCGCGCCGCGGTTACGGGTGGCTGCGCCGCCGGATGGTGCTGCGGCGGGGTCCCGGTGGGCGGCCGGTCGTGGACCGGGTGGAAGAGAAGCGCTACCCGCCTTACATCATGCTCAACCCGGGGGCCGACGGGCTCGCGGAGGAGGTTCCCGGGGCGCGGCCGGACACCCCGACCGTCGTCGAGCCACTGCAAGACCCCGACCCCGGGGGGTTCGCTGCCGACCCGGGACCTGACCCCGAGCGGCTGGCCGCCGAGCGGGAGGCGGTCGTGGACCGCGCCGAGGCCGAATGGCGGGCCGCGGAGCAGGCGGCACCCCCGGGCGGCCCGCTGCCGGCCGAGGAGGTAGTGGAACAGTACGTCGAGGAATAGGGCCGCCCGTTCGGCGCCAGCCTGCCAGCAGGCGCCCGCCCCCGGTCGGCGCGGCCTTGGCCCTCCGGTGGTTCAGCCCGGCGGTTCACCGCCGGGCTGAACCATTTCCGCCGCCGTCCCGCGCCCCCCGCGCGCCGCGGGAGTCGATGATCGTCCTGGCGACATCGGTGACCCGCCGATTGCGCTCCTGGGAGATCTGCCGCAGCCGCTCAAGCGCGTCGTCGGCGCTGCAGCCAAGCGCCTGCATCAGCATTCCCTTGGCCTGGTCCACCAGCGCGCGTGACTCCGCAGCCGCGCTCAGCTGCAGCGCGGTGCGCTTGGCGTCGCCGTACTCGGCGGCATTGCCCATGACCGCGCCACCGAAGGCGGTGAGCAGCTCGGCGAGCTGGCCTGGTTCCAGGGAGCGCGGGCGCGCGCCGACCAGGGACAGGGTTACCGCGTCGGGATCCGACCGGTAAGCGAGCGTCACGCAGCAGCGCACGCCGCGGCGCAGGGCCGCGCTGGCGTACTCCGGCCACCGGGACTCCGCCAGCGTGTCCGGGCAGCTTGCCGGCCCGCTGCCGGACAGGGCGTCCAGCAGCGGCCCGCGCCCGCTTGACAGCTGCACGTCGTCGAGCTCGGGCAGGTCGGGATGGCTGGCGGCACGCACCGCAGGCTCGTTCCCGCGCCACAGCACGGCCGTGGCACCCGAGCACGCCGGCACCTGGCGTGCGGCAAGAACCACCAGCTGATTGAGCGACCGCGGCTCGGAGGTGTTCGCGATGCTCAGCAGTTCAGCCGCCTCCTGCGCGAGGTCGGAGCGGGGCACGGTCACCTCCGTTCGGTTATCTGCCGCAGCCAGCACAAGGACTGCCCTGCTGCCAGCGTGTCACGATCCCTGGCCCGCCGGTAGCGGCGGGGAAGGCGAAAGCCGGGCGGGACGGTAGCACCGTCCCGCCCGGCTTTGGTGCCGCAAGCCCGGCCGGGGTGAGTCAGCCGGACCTGGCACCGGCCAGGCTCGCGACCGCAGGCGGCAGGCACTGCTCACCGGCCAGGCTCGCGACCGCGGGCCGCAGGCACTGCTCGTAGGCGGTCAGGGTCTCCCTGCTGATGCGCTCCCAGGAGTACCGTGCGGTGGCCCGGTCGGCGGCGGCGATCCCGTAAGCCTCCAGCCGCAGCGGGCTGGACAGCAGGTCCCGCACCCGCCGCGCGAACACGTCTGCCCGCCCGGGCGGGATCAGCGCGCCGGTGGTCCCGTCGAGCACCGAATCGGCGCACGCGCCCGTGGCCGGTGCCGCGACCGGGATGCCGCAGGCCATGGCGGCCAGGGCAATCGCACCGGACGGTTCGTAAGGCGCGCCGCTCACCAGCAGATCCGCCGAGCGGAGCAGGGCGGGAAGGCCGCCGGATGCGATCTTGCCGGTGAAGGACACCCGGTCCGCCACGCCGAGCCGCTCGGCCAGGCCGGTCAGGTGCTGGTAAGCCTCGTCCTTGCGGAGCTGGGACCTGGCCGGGCCGCCGGCGATCACCAGCTCGGCACCGGGTACCCGGGTGAGCATCCGCAGCAGCGTGTCGAGGCCCTGGTGCCGGTCCAGCCGTGGCACCACTGCGAGCAGGCGGGGACGGCTGCCCCGCTTGGCCGCCGGGCCCTCGGGGGTGAACTCGGCCGTGTCCACCCCGCACGGCACGACGGTCACCGACCTGCGGGGCGCGCCCATGCTCACCAGGTCTGCCGCTTCTGCGCCCGTGCTGGCCAGTACGGCGTCGGCGCTTCTTGCCAGCCAGGCCTCCAGCCGGATGCGCACGTCGTTGCCGTCCATGGCGCTACCGTGGCGGCGTTCCGCAACGCCGAGCGTGCCGAACGTCTGCAGCAGCGGGATGTCGCGGCCGCGGGCGGCGGCAAGGGCGGCGAGGCCGCTCGTCCAGAAGTAGGCGTGCACCACGTCGGGCGTGTTCCGGCGCCACCGCGCTGCGAGCTGGTCGCTGAACTCGCCGACGGTGGCAGCCAGCTCGGCACCGCTCAGCGGGGCTGGCGGGCCCGCGGTGACATGCTCGACGGTCACCCGCGGGGCGAGGATCGCGCTGCCGGGCAGCGCGCGCGAGTCCCGCCTGGCATAGATGGTGACCCGGTGCCCGAGCTTGGCCAGGCCCCGCGCATGCGCGGCGACGCTGGTGGCCTGGGACATCGGCTCCTGGCCGGTGGCCGGAGTGAGCGGGCTGCCATGGTGAACGACGAGGGCGATCCTCATCACGATGCCTCCTGGGGGTTTACCGCAGCCCTGGCATCGCGGGGGCCCTGCCGTCGCGCGCAAAAAAGGCACACCCAACTTCACGCCAGGACGGCGTGAGGGTGTGCCTGCGTCGTAAGCACTGTTCTCGGAGAGAGATTATCCCCTCCCCCCTGGCCCGTCAAACACCGAGGCCGGGCCGCAGCGCCGCGGCAGAAGGCGCCGGGGCCCGGCGACGGTGTTGCCGTCGCCGGGCCCCGGCGGTGAGGTTGCGTACTAGCGCTGCAGGTACGGCCTAGTAGCTGTTCTTCCAGGTCGTGCTGAAGGCGTTGCCTCCGGTGAGCCCGGAGACCGTATTGAGGTTGTAGGTGTGCGTGGCGTCGATCATGGTGACGCGTTGACGCCGGGGCCGGTGCCGATAGTGGTCGTCTTGCCGTTGGCGGTCACGGAACCGCTGGTCAGCTTGAACGCGTTGTAGTGTGCCTGCGGCACGATGCCGATCGAGAACGACGGCCGCTCGGAGATCCACTCGGCGCTGGTGTCCACGCAGGTGGCCAGCGCGCAGGTCTTCGTCACGGAGATGTTGTTGCCGAGGTCGTGGAGTCGGTCAGCTTGAGCGCGTAGCTCGTGCCGGTGCGCGTCACCGACGCCGCGATCTTGTCACCGGGCTTGAGCGTCGTGCCCACCTCGATGGTGCCGGCCGGGAACATCTCGTACCAGGTGAAGTAGGTGGGCGTGCCCTGGAAGCACCAGCTGATCGTGCCCAGCTGCTCGACCGTGCCGCTGTTGAAGCCGTCCAGGCCGACCCAGTCCGAGGTGATCTGGTCCTCGGCGCTGCAGGTCACGCTCGGCGTCGTCCAGGCGCCGCTGACCTTGGTGAACGTCTGGGCCTTGGTCAGCGGTGTCGGCGTAGCCGGACCAGTTGAAGCTGCCGGTGGCGGTCACGTTCTTGACGGCATGCGCCTGGCGCGTGTGCACCAGCATCGCCTGCGGATGATTGTGGCGGAGATACTTGACCAGCGCGGTCCTGGCCTCGGAGATGAACCGGGCCGACGGCGCCGCGTGGTGCACTCGCGCGGGGGCGGCGACAGTGGTGGCGGCAGTAGCACCAGTGAGTGTCACAGCCCCGGCCATCGCAGCAGCCGAGCCAGACACGATCAGGTAGCGCAACAGACGCATGCAAAACCCCCTACCTTGTGGGCAAAAAGAACATTCCGCCCGCACGATAACTGGCGCTGTTACCGCTCTGCAACCCTCCCTGCGCTTCTTTGTGACGCGCTAAGGGCGAATCCCCCACAAATGCGATCGATTTTCTGGTCACTGGCCCTGAGGCTGGCCGGCTGGTTCCCCGGCGCGGAGCACCCGCAGGCCGGTACCCGCGAGCGTGCCGCCGGTCACCTTAAACCCCCCCGAGGTGACCGGCGGCACGCCGCCCGGGCCGCCCGTCTATCCGGCGCCGCAAGGCCAGGAAACAGTGCCAGCAGTGGTCACCCCGGTCTTCCGTGCCGGTGAGCCGAGGTGGCCTGTGCTGCCGCTCCAGCCTTCCCCCCCGCAAGCCAGGGACGGCTCATCCGGCAACTTTGCGTATAGGCCGTCACATGAACGTCACACGCCGGGTATTTTCGGCGCATAGCGCTCTTTATCCTCTGGCAGCAGCCGCCGGGCGCGCCCGGCGGCGAGTGGTCGAAAGAGGCTCCGAATTGGGCCGTCTGCCTCCGCACCACATCCGGCGTCCACGGCTGACCGCACGGTGCCAGGACGCCGGCGTCGTGGTCGTGGAGGCCGCTGCCGGATACGGCAAGACCGTCCTGGGCACCGAACTGGCCGACCTGTGGCGGTCGGTAGCCATCGAGGTGGTGCTGCACGAGGGCGGCATGCCCGCCCAGTTGTTCGCCGCCCGGCTGCGCACCGCAGCGGCGCACGCGGGCTTTTCCGAAGCCGCGGCCACCATGGCGGAGGCCGGCGAGGACGCCATGGGGGCGGTCGATGCCCTGCTCGGCGCGCTGGCGCAGGAACGATGCACGTTCATCGTGGACGACGCTCACCATGCCGGCCGCGGCGCCGGCCTGCTGATCGAGCGCCTCGCCGAGCAGTTGCAGCCCGACCAGCATCTCGTCGTGCTCGCCAGGCGCCTGCCCGAGGGCACCGCGCGGCTGCGCCGGGCGGACTGCGCCCAGCTCACCGCGGCCGACCTGGCACTGCGGCCGGAGGAGACGCTGCAACTGTGCCGGGCCGGCTTCGGGCTTGACATCGGCCCGGCCGAGGTTGCCCGGCTGGAGCGGTCGACCGGCGGGTGGACCGCCGCGACGACCCTCGCCGCGGCCCGCGCACAGCGCACCGGCGAAGACGTCAGCGTGCTGGCCGCGGCCAGCGATCCGGACCAGCCGTTCAGCGCGGTCGCCGCGATCCTGCACGAGGCCCTCGACACGCTCCCGCCGGCCGAGCGCCAGGCGCTCGCCCAGGTCGGCAGGCTGCCGTTGCTCGATGCGCCGACGGTCGACACGGCCACGCAGATCGACGGCTACTTCGCCCGTGCCCTCGCCGCCGGGATTCCCTTCACCCCCGGCCAGGACGACTGGTGGGACCTGCCCGGCCCGGTACGCGACTATCTCGCCACGCTCCGCGCCCCGGATCCCGTGGTGCTGCGGCGGGCCGCCGGAGAGTACGCGCGGCGCGGGCATCTGGGCGCGGCGCTCCAGCTCATGCTGGCCTTCGGCGACGCGCGCTCGGCGGCCGCGCTGCTGTCGGAAGGGTCCCCCGCCACGATCGAAGCCCTCGACGTGCGCGAGTTCCAGGCCGTCATCGACCGGCTGCCCGCGGCGGCGGTTGCGGAGCACCCGGCGCTGCTGCTGTACTTCGCGCTGAGCTGTGAGACCGCGGCAATGATCGACCAGCGCAGCGAGGCGCTGGAGCGGGCCACCGCGATTGCCTGGCATACGGGTGACCACCCGCTGATCCGCGCCATCGCGGCCGAGCGTGCCAGCGACCTGGTCAGGGACATCCAGTACGAGAAGGGCGAGGACGCGGCGCGGCGTGTGCTCGCCGCCTGCCAGCGCGACGAGTGGCTCACCCGGGCCCGCGCGTTCTCCGTGCTTGGCCGCGCGAACTGCTGGAAGCTCGACGAGCAGGGCCGCAGGGACCTGGCCGCGCTGCAGGACGCGGAAAGGTACTTCGACCGGGCGGCCCGGCTGTATGACCAGCTCGGCATGCGGACCGCCCGCGCCGGGCTGGTTCCCTACCAGGCGATGTGGATCGACTTCCCGCGCGGCGAGGCGAACGCCGCGCTCGAGCATCTCGAAGCCGGGCTCAGCCTGGTCGTGGACCGGCCCCGCAAGTGGGCCTACCTGCTGGTCTTTCACGCCGAGGTGTCCATCGAGCTGGGCCGGCACGACCAGTGCGAGGCGGACGTGCGGGAGATCCTGCGAGTGGCTTCCGACCTGCCGCACGCGGAGATCCTGCACGGATACAGCCACTGGCTGCTGGCCATCTCTGCGTCCCAGCGCCGGGACGCGGCGGAGACGCTGAAGCAGGTCCGGCTGGCCGAGGTGCACAAGGGCGTCTGGTGGACAAGGGCCGGGGCCGAGTTCCTCGCCGAGGCAGCCGACTGCCTGGACCGGGCCGGGCACAGCTCGCTGGCCATCGACTTCCTCCGGCGAGCCCAGGCCGATCCCCAGGACGCCGAGCCGATGATCGCCATGGCCGAGGCCGCGCTGCTGGCGAGGCACGGCGACCCGCACGCCGCGGAGGAGAGACTGTTGGCAGCTCCCGCGCGCCAGGTTTCTCCGCGGGAGTACTGGCGGCTCACCCTGCTGCGTGCCTACGCGGCGTTCCGCCGCGGCGACGCCGACGCAGGTGCACTCGCGGCGCGCGCCTTCGAGGAGGCGGCCCGGCTGGGACTGGCTCACCTGCCCTACACCAAGGAAGGCGCGATCACCGAGGAACTGCTCGGGCTGGCCGTGGAGACCGGCCAGCCCGCCGCCCTCGCGCTCGAAGCGGCGGCCCTGCCGGTGTGGGTCTCGGTGCTCGGCCGCTTCACGCTGACCCGCGGCGGCAGGCCGGTCCCGCTGAGCCCGGGCCAGGCGACCCAGCTGCTGAAGATGGTGGCCACCTCGGGCGGGCGGGTACCGGCGGAGGTGGCCATCGACGCGCTGTGGCCGGAGGCCGGCCGGGAGGCGGGGCGCAACCGCCTGCGCACCGTGCTCAACCGCCAGCGCGCCGAGGCCGGCGAGGTGATCGTCCGGGCCGGTGACATGCTGATGCTGGCTCCCGAGGTACAGGTGGACCTGGAATTGTTCCAGGCCGAGGGCCGCCGCGCGCTGGCACTGGGGCTGGCCGAGCCGGCCCTCGCGGTGGCCATGGCCCGGGCCGCCGTCGCCAGGTACCGCGGTGACGTGCTCCCCGACGACCTGTATGAGGAGTGGGCCCGCGGGCCGCGCGAACGGGCCCGGCGGACCATGCTCCAGCTACTTGACCTGTGCGCAGACGCGGCGACCGCGCGCGGCGACCTCGATGAGACCCGGCGGGTCATCGAGCTGACCATCGACCTCGCGCCCTACGACGACGCCAGGTACCTGCGGGCCGCGACGGCACTGCTGGAGCAGGGCCGCCGCGGGGCCGCGCTGACGGTGGTGCGCCGGGCCCGCGCCGCACTGGCCGAACTGGGCCTGCAGCCGCCGCCGAACCTGATCAGCCTGGAGGAGACGATCGTCGCCTGAGGCATCGTCGGAGTGCCCCGGAGGCCGGCCGGGCCTGGCGGGCGAAATGGAGCCCGGATGATTAAATCGCCCGCACCGGGCAGGATCGATGAGGCGAACATCGGCCGAGCGATCCGATACCAGGACGGAAGGCAGCGTCGTGACGGCGATACCCGAGATCATGCTGAACAACGGCCGGACGATCCCCCAGCTCGGCTTCGGGGTCTTCCTGGTCAAGCCGGAGGACACCGTCGAGGCCGTGACGCAGGCCCTGCAGGCGGGCTACCGGCACATCGACACCGCGCAGATGTACGGCAACGAGCGCGGGGTCGGCGAGGCGATCGCCAAGTCCGGCCTGGACCGCGGTGACGTCTTCGTCACCAGCAAGCTGGCCAACGACAGCCACCGCCCCGACGACGCCCGCCGGGCGTTCGCCGGGTCACTGGACGCGCTCGGCTCCGACTACCTCGACCTGTTCCTTATCCACTGGCCGCTGCCCACGCGTTACGACGGCGACTACGTGTCGACCTGGCAGGTACTTGAGGAGTTCTACCGGGACGGCCGCGCGCGGTCCATCGGCGTCTCCAACTTCCAGCCGCACCATCTGCGGCGGCTGCATAACGAGTGCGAGATCACCCCGGCGGTCGACCAGATCGAGGTCAACCCGTACCTGACCCAGCAGGAGGTGCGGGAGTTCTGCGCCGAGCATCAGATCGCGATCGAGGCGTGGTCACCGCTGGCGCGCGGCGGTGACCTGCTCCGCGATCCGGTCGTCGTCTCGATCGCCGAGGCGGCGGGCAAGACACCGGCCCAGGTCGTGCTGCGCTGGCACATCCAGCGTGGTGACATCATCTTCCCCAAGTCGGTCACCGCGGCCAGGATCAGGGAGAACATCGACATCTTCGACTTCGAGCTGTCCGGCCAGGACCACGAAGCGATCACCTCGCTGAACCGGAACCAGCGCACCGGCCCCGACCCGGACAAGTTCGGCGCGGTGTAACCGCCGGGACAAGGACCCCGGCCATGGTGACCTGGGAGGTGGCACGGTGACGACCGGCGAGAAGGTGCGGGCGGGCCGGGTGACCGTCGAGCTGTCCAACACGGGAAAGGTGCTCTTCCCCGGGGACGGGATCACCAAGGGTGACCTGGTCGCCTACTACCAGGCCGTGGCCGGCGAGATGCTCCCGCTGCTGCGGGACCGGCCGGTCTCCATGACCCGCTTCCCTGACGGCCTCACCAAAGCCGGCATCGTGCAGAAGAACGTGCCGGCCTATTTCCCGGACTGGATCACCCGGGTACGGGTCCGCAAGGAGGGCGGCTCGCTGCAGCAGGTCGTCTGCGACAAGCCCGCCACGATCGTGTACCTGGCGAACCAGGCGTGCATCGAACTGCACGCGTTCCTGAGCAGGCTGGACCATATCGACGAGCCGGACCAGTTGATCTTCGACATGGACCCGCCGGACGGGAACCGGTTCGATGACGTCAGGGAATGCGCGTTGCGGCTGCGTGAGCTGCTGACCGGGGAACTGGGCCTGCCGGCGTTCGTGAAGACCACCGGCGGCAGGGGGTTGCACGTGCACGTGCCGCTGAATGCCAGGCAGGATTTCGGCGCCGTGCGGGAGTTCGCCCGGCAGGCCGCCGAACTGCTGGCCGCCCGGAATCCGGACCTGGTCACCACCGAGCAGCGCAAGGACAAGCGCGGCTCGCGCATCTACGCCGACCTCATGCGCAACGCCTACGCCCAGCTCGCCGTCGCGCCCTACTCGGTCCGCGCCCGGCCGGGCGCCCCGGTGGCCACCCCGCTGAGCTGGGACGAGCTGGACGACGAGGCGCTGCGCCCGGATCGGTTCACGCTGCGCACCGTGCCGGACCGGATCCGCGAGGCCGGGCTGACGGGCGGCGGCCCCTGGGCGGAAATGGCCCGGCGGCGGCCCGGGCTCGCCCGGGCGCGGGAGTCCCTGCGGCGGCTCACCGCATGACCGGCGGGGCGCGGAGTTCTTAGCCGGCAACGGGGATCGCCGACCTGTCCCTGTGATCGCAAAGAGTTGCGAACTGTAGCGACTTGATTACGCTACGCTCTCCGGGTGCTGAGGAACCGCGGGGTGCACAGCCTGGACACGGCCTGGATCCGCGCGCTGGCCGGCGGGGGTGTCCTCGCCTGCGTCGCGGCCGTCGCGCTGGTGGGGTGGCTGCATATCGGCCGGGCCGGGAACGCTCAGCCGCGGCCACGGCCGCGGCCCGTGCCCGCGGCCCAGGCGGCCATGTGGCGTGAATGGCGGTCGTTCCCCGGCTACCGCGATGTCGTGCCGGTGCTGATGTACCACAGCATCGGCGGGCGCCCGAGTTACCTCACCACCTCCCGCACCCAGTTCGCCGAGCAGATGCAGGCGCTCAAGCTCGGCGGGTTCCACACGCTGACGATTCAGCAATACGCCGCCTACGTGCATGGCGACCTGCGCAGCCTGCCCGAGCGGCCCATCCTGCTCACCTTCGACGACGGGCGGCAGGACGCCTACGTGGCCGCGAACGGGATTCTCCACAGCTACGGCTTCCACGCGACGGAACTCGCCGTCCCGGGCTGGGTCGTGCACAACCCCGGATTCAGCGTGTCGTGGGCCGAGCTTGAGCAGATGCACCGCGGCACCACCTGGGACGTCGAATCCCACTTCGGCTACGGGCCGGAAAAGGTCACGGTCAGCAAGACGGGCAAGACCGGGGCGAGATTCGCCTACCTGCAGTACCTCCCGGCGGTCCCCGGCCGGCCGGGGCATCCGGGCCACCTCGGCCACCTGGAGGCGTTCGCCGAGTTCCAGAAGGCGTTCACCGGCAACGAACTGTATGGCATCCAGCAGTTCCGTGACCATCTGCCCGGCTTCCAGCCGCTCGCCACGGCAATCCCCGGCTCCGACTACGGCCAGGCCGGCACGAACGACCGGCTGATCCCGTCGTACGTGCTGTCGTGGCTGGACCACCATTTCAGCGTGGTGTTCGGCGGGGATTACCTCAACCAGGGCAAGGGCCGCCTGCTGCAGATCCCCGGCCGGTTCTCGCCGAGGCTCTCCTACCGCATGTCCCTGGGCCCGAAGGACACCCTGGCGGTGCTGCGCTGCCGGCTGTTCGACTTCGTCCGCCGCGTCCCGATCGCCGACGAGCGCCGCTGCCCGGGCTAATACAGCCACCCAGGCTTGCGCGCGGCCTTCTTCCAGATGCGGCGGGCCTCGGCCTGGAGCCGCTCGCCTTCGCAGGCGTCCCGCTCGCAGAGCAGGCCGTAGCTGAACGCGTTCTCGCCGGCCAGGTGCGCGCCCATGCCCAGGTCCCGCGCTGCCACGCCGGCGATGACGCAGTCCTGGTGCTCGCCGAGCACCGACTGGACCTGCTTCATCCGCTTCGCGAACCTGGCCGCCCTCCCGCCGATCGCCGGGGCCATCGCCTCGGCCGCGAAGCGGGCCCGCCTGGCCGCCTTGCGTGCCTGGTGCAGTGCTTCGTTGCGTGACTGGCCGGGGGCAGTGCGCCAGGCCCGGCGCATCCGCCGGTTCATCCGCCGGTGGCCGCGCCGCGCCGCCGCCGGGAGCACGTCAGCGGCGGTCCGGGCCGCCTCAGTGGTGAGCGGCGGGCCGGCCAGCAGCCCGTCGATGTCGTCGAGCAGCGCGAAATACCGCTCCGAGTCGAGCGCGGCGAGCAGTTCGGTGCGCGCGGCCGCGCGCACCGAGGCGAAATGACCCTGGATCCGCGCTTCGACCGGTCCGATGCGCAGTTCCACGGGAGCCTGACTCAGCCTGCTCCGCAGGTGAGCGTCCAGCACCTCCCCGTCGCGGGCCGCGCCAAGCACGCCGCCGAGCCACTTGAGGTCTGCGGCCAGCCCCGAGGTGGCGTCCTGGCGCAGGATGTGCCGGAACGAGCGGAGCGTGCTGCGCAGGCGCCGGCTGGCCACCCGCATCTGGTGCACGGCATCGGGCTCGTCCAGGCGCACAAGCGGATCCAGCGACATCAGCGCGTCAGCCTGAGACCGCAGGTAAGCCAGCACGACCTGGCCGGCGGGCGAGGACGCGGTCAGCGGGGGGCGGCCGTCTGGCCCAGGAAGCCGGCCGCCGAGCGCCCGGGCCAGCTTCGCCGTCCGGCCGGCGGGGCGCAAGCCGCCGTGACGCAGCAGTTCGTCGGCCGCCCGGAGCAGCCGCCGGTCACCGCCGGTCAACTCCACCTCGACCTCCTGCCATCTGGGCACCACGGTGCCCGGGCCAAGTGCCTGCGCGGAAACATCGTCGGCCGCGACCTCGGCGAGCGACTCCCCCGCCTCGTCGAGCAGGATCAGGCGCTGCCGCGTCGTGGTCAGCCGGGCGATGGGCGCCAGCGGCGCGCCGCGGGTGTGCACGCGTACCAGGCCGGCCAGTTCTGCGGGAACCCGTCCGTCCGCTCCGCCGAGCGGCCGCCGGATCTCCCGGCGGGTGCCGCCGCCGAGCGGCAGCTTCAGGTGCCAGCCGTCATCGTGGCCGCCGGAGCGCCGCCGCAGGGTGATTCCGGCACGGATCAGCCGCAGGTCGCCGGTGTCGTAGTACTCGGCTTCAAGCACCTGTTCCTGCGGCACCGAGGTGCCCGCCACCCGCGGCAGGCGATCCAGGCCGGGCAGGCCCGCACCGGCTGGCGCGTCGTATTTGGCCTCGGTTTCGTTCACGTTCACAGACATCCCGGTCCGCTACCCCGTTCGGGCTGGTCAATTCACCGTTATGACAGGAACCGGGTGCGGCGGCGGGCGAGCGGCAGCACGAACCACAGCACCGCGAACAGGCACACCACGAAGACCGTGACGAGCGCCACCGTCACGCCCCGGTCCACGAAGCTGACCACCAGGAGCACGGCAGCCGAGACGGCCAGGCCCACCGCGGCCAGGCCGAGGATCGCCAGGATGTTGGCGTCCTTGACGAGCTGCTCCTTGCGGTTCATGCGGAACACCAGCCGGTGGTAGGCAACCGGCGCCAGCAGCAGCGCGGTCGCGGTCGCGGCGAGCAGCAGCGCGGCCACGTACAGGCCGTGCTGCGCATGGCTCAGCTTGACGAACCTGGTGGTGAACGGGATCGAGAGCAGGAACCCGAAAAGCACCTGGACGCCCAGGCCCGCTACCCGCAGTTCCTGCAGCAGTTCGATCAGGTTGCGGTCGTCGCGTTCCGCCTCGGTCTCGCCCGGGCGGGCCGCTCGGCCTCCGCGGCCGCTTGCCTCCCCGGGTGGTTCACCGCGCCCGGGCTGCTTCCGGCATGCGAACCGGGACGCGGGGGCCGCCGGGCAGCGAAGGAACGCCGGCCCTGCGGTTGCGCCGCAGCAGCCGCCGGCGCTCTTCCTCGGTCATCCCGCCCCACACCCCCTGGATCGAACCGGCGTCGAGCGCGTAGCGGAGGCAGTCCCGCTGGATTTCGCAGCGCGCGCAGACCGCTTTGGCACGCATGACCTGCCGGACCGCGGGGCCTGAGTGAGAGATCGGAAAGAAAAGCTCTGGGTCGGCGGTGGCACATGCGGCACGTGACCACCAGCCGGCGCGGTTGTCCATTTCAGTCATCCGGACCTCGGATTTCTCGTCCTGTACTGACCTGGGCGCAGCCGGGCAGGGCGCAGCCGGCCCGGCCACAAGTCCTCCGCCTGCCCGCGCAGGCGCGGTCTAATCGCCGTGGCGCCACAAATCCCGGCAAAGATGTTTGCGCTGCTGCGCGGGGGCAGGAATCCCCGGTGCGCCCGGACGGCGCGCCTCGGCGAGCGGAGGAAGGGCGGGCATGGGGGAACAGTCGGCCACCCGCCGTACCGTGCTGATCGCGGGTGCGGCGAACATCTTCGTCGGGCTGATCAAGCTCGCAGCGGGGATCCTGGTGGGCTCGAGCGCCATGCTCGCGGAGGCCGCGCATTCCGTCGCGGACACGCTCAACCAGGGGTTCCTGCTGGCGTCGCTGCGCAAGGGCGCGCGGCCCGCCGACGCCAAGCACCCGTTCGGGTATGGCCAGGAACGGTACTTCTGGTCGCTGCTCGCGGCGTTCGGGATCTTCATCGCCGGTGGCGGGTTCTCCATCTTCGAGGGCCTGCTCGCGCTCGGGCACGAAAGCAGCGGCAGCCCGCTGCTCGCCTACGTGGTCCTCGTGGTGGCCGGCCTGGCCGAGGGGACATCCCTGGTCCGGGCGCTGAAGCAGATGCGCGGCGAGGCCCGCCGCAGCCACACCGAACTGCTCGACCACGTGCGCGGCAGCCCGGACACCACGGTCAAGGCGGCCCTGTTCGAGGACTCGGCCGCGATGGTCGGCCTGGTGCTCGCCGGGCTCGGGCTGGTCCTGCGGCAGGTGACCGGGTCGCCGGTCTGGGACGGTGCCGCCTCGATCGCGATCGGCGTCCTGCTCATCGTGGTCGCGGTCCGGCTCGGCATGGACAACAGGGAGTTCCTCATCGGCCGGGCGGCCGACCCCAGGGAACTGCGCGCCATCCGGGAGGAGATCGAGCAGACGCCAGGCGTGGACGAGCTTCTCGAACTGCTCACCATGTATCTCGGCCCGGAGCATCTGATCGTGGCCGCCCGGGTGGCCTTCAGCGACGACATCAGCGCGGACCGCGCCGAGGATGCGGCCGGCGACATCGACAAACGGCTCGCCGACCGGCTGCCGATGGTCCCGCATGTGTTCCTGGACCCCACCCAGACGGGCTAGGAGCGCGCCGACAGGCGGGCGGCCGTCTCCAGCATCCCCGCGTGCACGAAGGCCTGCGGCAGGTTGCCCCGCAACTGGCGCTGGTGCACGTCGTACTCCTCGGTGTACAGGCCCGCAGGTCCGCAGGCAGCGCGGTTGCGCTCGAACCAGTGCGCCGCCTCCGCGTCCTGCCCGCACGCCTGCGCGACCTGCGCCAGCCAGAACCCGCAGAGCAGGAACGCGCCCTCCGCCTTGTGCAGCGGCCGGGCGTCGTGCCGGAACCGGTACACGTACCCGTCTTCGGCCAGTTCCTCGCGGACCGCGCGGACCGTCGCGAGGGCGCGCGGGTCGTCGGCTGGCAGGGCACCACGGATCACCGGCAGCAGCAGCGCGGCATCGACCCGCGCGTCGGCGGGTGAGCGCTGCCACCGGCCGGTCGGGTGGACGCAGTCGCTCAGGCTGGCCTGGATCTTGTCAGCCAGCGCGCTCCACTCGGCGGCCTGCCGGTGCCCGTGCCCGCCAGGCGGCCCGTCCGCCGCGGCGGCCAGCGAGCGCAGCCCGGACACGCAGGTGAGCCGGGAATGCGCCCAGCGCTGGTCGTCCAGTTCCCAAAGCCCTGCGTCGGGCTCGGCCCAGCGCCGGCCGATCGCGTCGGCCGCTACGGCCGCAGCCCGCCAGTTCTCCTCGGCCAGCAGGTCCAGCCGCGCGGCGGCGGCCAGCAGTTCCAGGATCTCCCCCAGCCCGTCGAGCTGGAACTGGCCGATGACCCGGTTCCCCGCCCGGGCCGCGCCGCCGGGGTACCCGCGCAGCCGCAGGTTCCGCTCGTCCGGGATGCGCCCGCCGCTGACCGTGTAGGCGGGCAACAGCCCGGGTCCGTCGGCGAGGATCCGCTCGGTGAGGAACCGGATGGTTCCCTCCAGGAGCGGGTGGGGACCGTGCGCGGCGACCGCCAGGCCCGCGTAGCACTGGTCACGGATCCAGGCATACCTGTAGTCGTAGTTCCGCCCGCCTTCCAGGCGTTCGGGCAGCGAGGTGGTCGCGGCGGCGACCATCGCGCCGCTGCCCGAGGTCAGCCCCTGCAGGACGGCGTAGGCGTGGCGGGCGTCCCGCACGGCGATCAGGTCCGCGCAGTCGGGCACCACGGCGGACCAGGACTCCTCGGTCGCCGCCCAGGCGTCGTCCGGCTCGGGCGGCGGCGCGTCAAACGGACGGTCAGAAAGTTCCAGGACCAGGTCGTGGTGCCCGCCCGCGGGCAGCGACAGGGTGAAGGCGAGGCCGTCCGCGGTGCGCCGGGCCCGGGCGGCGCCCGACCAGCGGAACCTGATCGCACCGCTACGCCCCGTCCAGTACCCGTCGGCCCGGGACAGGCCGGTCATCCGGCTGCGGCCGAACCCGGCCCGGACGTCCAGCAGCACGTCCACCCTGGCCGGCCCGTCGACCGCCTCGATCCGCCGCAGGATCACGGCCTTGTGCGGGTCGGCGGGCCTGGCCAGCGCCTCCCGGCATTCGGTGTGCGAGGAGCCGCCACCCCACCGGCTCCGCCAGATGAGGCTGCCGGTCTCGTAGTAGCCGCCCCAGACGTTCCAGGGGTCCGACGGGGTGACCGCGTACCTGCCCTGCCCGCCGAGCAGCCCGCTGAATGCGGCCGGGCTGTCCCAGTGCGGCGCGCACAGCCAGGCGATCGCCCCGTCCGGGCCGATCAGGGCGCCCCGCTCGCCGTCGGCGATCAGGGCGTATTCACGCAGCACGTGCGGCCGGAACGGTCTGTTCACGCCGGTGCTCCTGTCCCGAAGATCGCCAGCGAAACACCGTCGCCTCGTGGGAGGGCCGCGTTTGGCCGCGACCATCTCGGGCAGTCGAGCTTTGACCCAAGCGACGGCGCGGGTGCGCGCCGCCCGGGAAGAAGGATTCATGATGACCGAACCAGAACACCGGACCGTCGTGGTGGCAGTCGAGGCGGGCCGTGGCTCCCGGAAGGCCATCAGGCTGGCCGCCCAGGAAGCCCGCTATCGTGACGCGCCGCTCATCGCGGTCATGGCCTACAGCGGCGACCGCGCCGAGGCACCGGCCGTGCGCCCGGTGGCCATGTTGCGCGCGCCGGGCGACGCGCCGGGCGAGGAGCACCTCGTCGCCGAATCGGCGCTGCGGGACGCGGTCGTCGACGCGCTCGGCGAGGATGCGGACCGGGTCGAACTACGCACCACCCTGGGTCTGGCGGGGCGCAACCTGATCGATACGGCTCGTCGGGTCAACGCACAGCTCATCGTCCTGGCCGGGCGGGGCAGCGCCTCCATGCTGCTCGGCACGGTGAGCCAGTACGTGCTGCGCAGGGCACCCTGCCCGGTCCTGGTGGTGCCGGAGGCCCGCTAGCAAGCAGACGCGGCCGTGGCGGCACGACTGGCCGGAACCGTCGCCAGGGCACGCTCCGCCCGGCCACGGCCGGCCCGGTCGCCAGCCTCCGGGCGGACCTGCCCGGGCACCGACCGGTGGCGGCCTGCCCACGGTGGCGGCGCGGGCAGCGGCGGTGCGGCCGGGCTGGCACCGGACCAGGCGATGTCGGCCCACACCAGCCGGCCACGGTCATCCCCGCAGACACCGGTGCTGGCGGCCAGTGCGCGCACCAGATGCAGCCCGCGGCCGCCCTCGGCCAGCCCGGCCTGGCCGGCCGCCAGCCGCGGTCCGCCGGCCGCGCCGTCGTCAGCGACCGCAACCCGAAGGACCGGCCCGCACCAGGTCACCTCGACCATGACCAGGCCGCCGCGCCCGCTGGCGGTATGCCGGATCGCGTTCGTCACCAGTTCCACGGCCACCACGACCACGTCGTCGCGCTCGGGCGCGCCGGGCAGCAGCCCGGCCAGCCAGCGCCGCACCTCCCGCACCTGATCGTCCCGGCCGGGGAAGACCCGCCGCCAGCGCGGGAGGGGATCCCGCCGGAGGGTACTGGTGCCGAGGTCGATTCCCGGGCTCGTTCCGGGCGATGTCATCGTGGCTCCTGCCGTTATGGGTACGAATATGCGCCGGGTGTCAATTGCCTGGCGGTTTCTTGGCCTACCCTGCTGAAATACCCAGGCTTAAACAAGCAGATCAGCCGCAACAAACCAGCACAAAGACAAGCACCAGGCATGTCACCTATGGCCGGACTCGGGGCACCGTGACGCGCTGGAGAGGCGCAACCAGAGGGAAAGTGCGCACAATGAATATTCATAACGATTGCCCCGTGGCTGGCCAGGGCACCGATGCTGGACGGAGCCCGGGGTACCCCGCAGGCACAGCGATCCACCAGGCACGACGGCTTCAACGCGGTCAGAGCGGGCGCAGCGCAGCGTTACGCGCGCAGCGGCAGGCCCGCGGCTGGAATGTGCCGGAAATCGCCCGGCAGCCGGGAGGCCGCCAAAGCGAGCAGTGACAAGTCGGTACCAGGAAACAAGGCCCTGCGTACCTACATCCGGCGCTGGGAATGCGGGGCCATCAGCCGGAGTATGTGGTGCCGGGCCCGGCGGCCTGGGAGTGATTCCAGGAGCTGCCAGGGGTGGCCCAGGAGTATTGCAAGGTGTTGCCGAACCCTTCGGCGGCGATGTCGGCCTCACCGCCGGGCCGGACGAACAGCGACGGCGCCGAGAAGGTGGTGCTGGGCCCGGCGGCCTGGGAGTGATTCCAGGAGCCGCCGGGGGTGGCCCAGGAGTATTGCAGGGTGTTGCCCGGCCCTTCGGCCGCGATGTCCGCCTCCCCGTTAGCCCGGACGAAGATCGACGGCGCCGAGAAGGTGCTGCCGGGTCCCCCGGCCTGGACATGACTCCAGGAACCGCCGTGGGTGAGCCAGTAGTACTGCAGGGTGTTGCCCGGCCCTTCGGCCGCGATGTCCACCTCCCCGCCGGGCTGGACGAACAGCGACGGCGCCGCGTAGGTGCTGCCGGGCCCGTCAACTTGAGCGTTGTACCAGGAACCGCCGGGTGCGGCCCAGTAGTACTGCAAGGTGTTGCCCGGCCCCTGAGCAGCCAGGTCGGCCTCGCCGGCCGGAGCGTACGCGCGGACGAAGATGCCGCCCCCGGTGCCGGGGACGGGGTCGAAGGCCGCCGTGGCCACCTCCACGGCGTTGGCAGCTTGGTCGCCGACGTAAGCGGCGTGGGTGACCGGGTCCATCCCGACAGTGGCCGCCCCGACGCCCACGGCGAGGGTGGTGGTGACGGTGTTGGTGGCCCCGTCGATCACCGACACCGTGCTGCCGGCGGAGTTGACCACGTCCACGGTGTTAGTGACCGGGTCGACCGCCACGTCCGAGGGGGCGCTGCCCACGCCGATGGTGTCGGTGACGGTGTTGGTGGCCCCGTCGATCACCGACACCGTGCTGTCACCCGGCACGATGTCGGGGTTTTCGTTGGCCACGTAGACGGTATCGGTGACCGGGTCCACCGCCACCCCGAGCGGGCCGACGCCGACGGCGATGGTGGCGGTGACGGTGTTGGTGGCCCCGTCGATCACCACCACCTTGTAGTCGTAGCCGCGGACTACGTAGATGGTGTCGGTGGCCGGGTCCACCGCCACCGCGGCCAGGAGTGTGCCGGCGCTGGCGATGGTGGCCGTGACGGTGCCGGTGGCCTCGTTGATCACCGACACGGTGTTGTCATAGGTTGGCCACGTAGACAGTGCCGGTGGCCGGGTCCACCCCCACCCCGGTCGGGACGTTGCCCACGCCGATGGTGGCGGTCACGCTGTAGCTGATACCCGCAGCCGCGGGCACCGCAGCAACCCCGGCCAAGGCCAGCAGCACGGCCAGCAGCCCCGCGACCACCGCAACGCGCCGGCGTCCCCGGGCCGGGACGGTCCTGCCGCGCCCCCGGGAAACCCGCCTCACCAGCAACCCGATCACGGTTCCGGACATTGGCTTCCTCCTCGTCGTGATGCCCCTGCCACGGACTGCCCAGCGGCCCGCCGGGGTGAGCGTGCGGGCCGCCGGGCCGGCTCGTGGTGACTACTGGTGGTAGGTGACGCCTTCCAGGGACACGAAGCTGTAGTCCTTGCTCATCGGCTGGCGCGGGTCGATCACGCGGATCTGCCCGGTCGGGTCGATGCTGAGGTCGGCGTAGGTGCCGTTGAAGGTGTGCACGATGGTGTAGATGGTGCGGCTGGGGCGGATGACCGTCGGCAGGGTGGCGACCAGGTTGGTGTCGCCGCTCAGGGAGGTCTGGGTCACAGCGCCCTGCAGGTGGATCACGCCCGATGTGTCCTCGTTCCAGCCCGGCTCGGAGGAGCCGAACCCGGCGTTACCCGACCAGTTAGCCGTGTTCAGCCCGGGGAACGGCGGCGCCAGGGAGTTGAAGATGGGGCTGATGCTGTAGCTCACGTCTTCAAGCGACACGAAGTGGTAGTCCTTGACCGCGAACCCGAACGGGTCGATCAGGTTGATGTTGCCGCTGGTGTCGATCTCGGCGTCGGCGTAGGTGCCGGCGAAGGTGTGCACGATCACGAACACGTTGCGCGGCGGCCAGTCCGCTCGCGGCAGCGTGCCCACGAGGTTCTGGCCGGTACCAGTACCGCTGGTCTGGGAGGCAGCCCCTTGCAGGTGGACGATGCCGGAAGCGTCCTTGTGCGCGGCAGGCCCGGCCGACCCGAACCCGGCGCTGCCCGACCAGTTGTCGTGGTTGAGCTGAATTCCGATGGCACCCGATCCGGCCCGCCGGTAGGTGATGCCCTCCAGTGACACGAAGGACGGGTCGGTGACCGCGGGCGCGCGCGCGCCAATGAAGCTGATGTTGCCGTTCTTGGCGACCTCCAGGTCGGCGTAGGTGCCGGCGAAGGTGTGCACGATGACGAACACGTTGCGGGACGGGCGGGCCGCCCTGGGCAGCGTGCCGATCCGGTTCGCGCCGGTGCCGAGCGTGCTGATCTGCTTGGCGGCACCCTGCAGGTGCACGACGCCGAAACCGTCGGTGAACCAGGCCGGGCTGCTGGACCCGAAATCGGCGCTGCCGGACCAATTCGCGGCGTTCACCTTGATCGGGGCCACGGCCGAGGCCCGTGCTGTGGCGTCCCGCGACACGGCAGCCGCCGTGGCCGGGGCGGTACTGACGGCCGTGACGGCTAGCCCGCACAGCGCGGCGGCGAGCCAGCGCGCGGCGCGTGCCGTCCGGCACGGGGTGGATGGCAGGGCAGGGCTCATGGCGTCCTCCATTGCGGTGCTCTTGATGCCGGCGATTAGCGCTGGTGGGTGATGCCTTCGAGGGAGACGAAGCGGACGGCGCCCGCCAGCGGCACGCGTTACGTGGCGCCCGGTCACGACGTGCTCGCCGGCTTGCGGCCCCAGGCCGCGACCAGCAGGTGCGGCATCATCAGCGTGCCCGGGTCGTCCAGGTGCCGCCGGACCGCCCGGTCCACCTCGTGCCAGCTCCTCGGTCACTGGCGAGGCCAAGCTCACCAATCACCGGGCGCAGGCTGCGCGCCAAGTCGGGGATGACCGTGCGCCGCGAGTGGCCCGCGGGGTAGACTGCCGGCGTGCACCTGGACCTGGACGTCCTCCAGCCCGGCCTGCCAGTACATTGTGGCCAGCCGCCGGCCGATGCAGGGGTCGGCACCGGACCGGGTGAAGGCGGCAAGGAAGATCTCCCGGAGCCGGTCCCAGGCGGGCAGCGGGGGGTAGCACAAGGCATGCCCGACGTCGGGTTCCTGGCTGGCGACCCAGCCGCCCAGCCGGGCCAGCCGGGCCATTTCGGCGAGCACCTCGGCGGGCTCGGGGATCGTCACCAGCAGGGTGCGGGCATGTACCAGGTCGAAGCTGCCCGTGGCCAGGCCGGTGTGCCGGGCATCGCCCCGGATCACCTCGACGTTGCCCAGCCCGGGATCGCCGCGCGGCCGCCGCGGCCATGGCGACGTGCGCCGGGTCGGCGTCCAGGCCGAGCACCCGCCCGCCCGGCGACGACCGCGGCGGCCAGCAGGCCGAGGATCCCGCTCGGGCCGCAGCCGAGATCCGAGCGCGGCGTCCCCCGGCCGCAGCCCGATCCGGGCCAGCAGCGCCTCGGCCTCGGGCCGCAGCTCGTCGGACTGGCGCATCCAGCCGGGCGCTCTCATCCGGATCGGCGCCGAGCGCGTAAACCTGCGACGGGTCCAGGCCGGGCCTGCCACCGGCCGCGGCTGTCCGGGCCGCCGGATAGGGTCGAGCTCATCACCGGTGCTGGCGGGCTCGGTCCCCGTGAGTGCGGTCATGATGGTCTCCTTGATCCGATGCACGTGCCAGCGTGGCCGGGCCCGGATTCCGGCCGGCCCACCGCTGGCTTACGGTTGGCTTACGGGCGGTCGGCTGGCTGGCGGCTGATGCCGCCAGGTACCGCGCACGCTGGGGAGAGCCGGGTTGGAGTTCAGCGTCCTTGGTCCGGTCGAGGTGACCGCCGGCGGGCGGCCGCTGGCACTCGGCGGCGCCCGCGCCCGGGCCGTGCTGGCGATGCTGGTCGCGCAGCCCGGCCAGATCGTCTCGGCCGACCGGCTGGCCGGCGAACTGTGGCCGGGCCATCCGGCGGACAAGGCGGCGGCCAGCCTCCAGGTGCGGCTGTCGGAGCTGCGTAAGGCGTTCCGCTCGGCCGGGGAGGACGACCTGCTGGCCACCCGGCCGCCGGGTTACCTGCTGACCGTGGCGCCTGGCGACCTGGACTCGCTGCGCTTCGCGCGGCTGGCCGACGAGGGCACCGCCGCGCTGGAAGCCGGGGACGCGGCCAGCGCGGCGCAGCGGTTCGCCGAGGCCCTGGCCCTGTGGCGCGGCCCTGCCTTCGCCGGGATCGACGTGCCCTCGGTGCGGGCCGAGGCCGGCCGCCTGGAGGAGATGCGGCTGGCGGCCCTGGAGTCACGGGCGGAGGCGCTGCTGGCGGCCGGGCGGCACGGCGAGGTCATCGCGGAACTGGAGACGCTCACCGCGGCACATCCGCTGCGAGAACGCCTCTGGTCGCTGCGGATGCTGGCGCTGTACCAGGCCGGGCGCCAGGGCGATGCGCTGCACGCCTACGGCGACCTGCGGGCGATCCTGGCCGATGAACTTGGGATCGATCCGGGCCCGGCGCTGCGCGACCTGCACGCGCGGATCGTGCGCCAGGATCCCGCGCTGGAGCAGCCGCTCAGCCGCCGCGCGGCCGGCGCACCGGCCGCCGCACCGCAGACCCGCTACGTCCAGGCCGCCGACGGCGTCCGCATCGCCTACCAGATCCTTGGGCACTCCGGCCGCGACATCGTCTTCGTGCCCGGCCTGATGAGCCACCTGGAGCTGCTCTGGGAGAGCCAGGAGACCGGCGAGTTCTTCCGGCGCCTGGCCACGCTGGGGCGGCTGATCCTGTTCGACAAGCGGGACACCGGGCTGTCGGACCGCGCCCCTGGTGCAGCGACACTGGAAGAGCGCATCGACGATGTGCGGGCGGTGATGCGCGCGGCCGGGTCGGAGCGGGCCGTGCTGTTCGGCTACTCCGAGGGCGCCCCGATGAGCATCCTGTTCGCCGCCACCTACCCCGAGCGGGTCAGCGCGCTGATCCTCGGGTCGGCGGCCGCCCGCTGGTTCCCTGCCCCGGACTACCCGTGCGGGCAGGGGCCGGCGGAGATGTTCCGCGCCCTGCACGACATCGCCGAGAACCGCTGGGGGCAGGGCGACACCATCGACTGGTACCTGCCCAGCCGGGCCGGCTCGCCGCGCGCCCGCCAGCTCATCGGGCGGTTCGAGCGCATGGCGATCAGCCCGAGCGCGTTCCAGCAGATGATCGCCATGATCCGGGAGATCGACGTGCGCGGCGTGCTGCCCGCGATCCACGTGCCGACGCTGGTCATCCAGCGTCTCGGTGACAAGATCACCACCCCGTTCCACGGCCGCTACCTGGCCGCCCACATCGCCGGTGCCCGCTACTTCGAGCAGCCAGGCGACCATTCGCTGCGGTTCGGCGCCGACGGGGAGAGCGACGCGCTCATCCGCGAGATCGCGGATTTCCTGGCCGGCGCCGGGCAGCCAGCGGAGCCAGATCGCGTGCTGGCCACCATCCTGCTCGCCCATGCGGCGGGCAGCCCGGCACGGGACGGCATCGGTGCGCCCGGCTCCGCGGGTCCGCTGACCGGCCGCGAGGCGGTCACAAGGACGATCGTCCAAGCGCACCGCGGCCGCTGGCTCCAGGGCAGCGACCAGGCCATCCTCGCCACGTTCGACGCTCCCGGCCAGGCGATCCGGTGCGCGGCGGCGCTCCGCGACGCCGCCGCTGCGGTCGGGACCCGGCTCGCCTGCGGGATTCATACCGGAGAGATCGATCTCGCGGGTGACAAGATCGCCGGAGCGTCCGTGGACATCGCCACGAGCGTCGCGGCACTCGCGCAGCCCGCCGAGATCCTCGTCTCGCGTACGGTCAAGGACCTGCTCACCGGGTCCGGGATCGCTTTCGCCGCCCGGGGCAGTCACCGGCTCACCGGCACCGCGGGCAGGTGGCCCCTGTTCGCGGTCGCCCCGTGCATCCCTAGCTGAGGTACTGGATGTTCGTGATCTCGTCGTGCCGGACCAGTGACGGGTTGGCCCAGCCCTGCGCGGGCTCCTTGGACCAGATCTCGACGAGCAGGTCGGTGACCACGATCGCGATGACCGCGCTGCCGCTCTCCTCGCCCTTGCCGCGGACGGCCTTCGCAACGCCGGCCCCGGGCTCCGGCGAACCCGCGTACCGCCTGCGCGGCCGGCCGATGGTGGCCTTGTAGATATCGCCGCTGTGGGTGTAGGTCAGCGAGCGCGCGGGCCTGGACCCCGGGGGCCCAGGGAATACGCGCGCTTGGCGCACCCAGTCGGAGTAGCCCTTGGGCACTGCACCCGCCGTTCTCCCCGGCGCCGGGGCTGCGTCGCGGCCAGTCTCCCTCGCGTTCAGGTTAATCCCAGCGGGCCAGCATGCCCAGACCCAGCTGCGATCGATTGTACATAGGCACTGCTGCCGCAGGTCAGGAGTCATATCGGCCCTGTTTGGGACCCGCTTTGCCGGGCAGCAGAGTGCACATGAACCCGGTCGAGCGGGCGATCCGCCGGGTGGACGCCGCGCAGCAGCGCCACCGGGTCTCCGCGTTCATCTTCGGCGTGATCAAGAAGTACGGGGACGACAACGGGGGCGTGCTCGCCGCGAACATGGCTCATTCCGCGTTCGTTTCCGTGTTCCCGCTGCTGCTCATCCTGGTGACCGTGCTCGTCCAGGTCGCGTCGAGTTCCCCCGCCCTGCAGGCCCAGGTGCTGGCTGCGGTCGGCACCCAGTTTCCGGCGATCGGCGGCACGTTCGTCGGCCAGATCACCGCCATGCACCGGTCAACCGCGGCTGGCCTGGTCATCGGCCTGCTGATCCTGGTGTGGGGCGCGAGCGGCCTGGCCCAGGCGGGCCTGTTCACCATGGAGCAGGTGTGGAACCTGCCCGGCCCTGCCCGGCCCGGGTACCTGCCCAGGCTGGGACGTTGTGCGCTGTTCCTGGGCGTGCTCGCGGTGGGCCTGATCGTCAGCGCGCTGCTTGCCGGGCTGGTCACCTACGGCCATCACGCCCTCGGCGTGGTGATCCTCGCCCAGGCCCTCGCCGTGTTCGCCAACGTGGGCCTGTACCTGGCCAGCTTCCGGGTGCTCACCCCCAAGGGGATCCCGGCCAGGGCCCTGGTGCCTGGAGCCGCGGCCGGCGGCATCGCGTGGACCGTGCTGCTGGCAGCTGGCGCCTATGTCGTGCACCACGACCTGCGCACGGCCTCGGTCTACGGGATCTTCGCCACCGTCCTTGTCCTGCTCGCCTGGATCTACCTCGTGGTTCAGGTGACCGTTTACGCCGCCGAGGTGAACGTCGTGCTGACCCGGCGGCTTTGGCCGCGTACCATCGTGCAGCCGCCACTGGCGGAAGCGGACCGGGCGTCGATGGCGCTGCAGGCCCTGCAGAACCAGCGGCGCGAGGAGCAATCGGTACGGGTGTCCTTCACCGACCGGCCGGCCGGCGCGCCGTCGTCGGCGCAGACGCCACGGACGCCCGAGGAGGTCACCCCGCCCGGGCGGGCCAGCACCCGCGAAGACGGGCCCGGATAGGACGGCGCGAGGCACGGGAGGGGACGGGCAGGGATGGCGGATCAGGTGGCCGCATGGCCGGGCAGCGGCTATCCGCTGGGCGCGACCTACGACGGTGTCGGGACCAACTTCGCCTTGTTCTCCGGCGTCGCCGAGCGGGTGGAACTCTGCCTGTTCGGCGCCGACGGCACGGAGGACCGGGTCACCCTGCGGGAGATGGACGGGTTCGTCTGGCACGGTTACCTGCCCGGCATCGGCCCCGGCCAGCGCTACGGCTACCGGGTGCACGGTCCCTACGACCCGGCCGCGGGGCACCGCTGCAACCCGGCCAAGCTGCTGCTCGACCCGTACGCCAAGGCGATCGAGGGACAGGTGGACTGGGACCCCGCGGTGTTCAGCTACCAGTTCGCCGACCACGACAAGCGCAACGACGGGGACTCCGCGCCGCACGTGCCGCGCTCGGTGGTGGTGAACCCGTACTTCGACTGGGCCGCCGACCGCCTGCCGGCGACGCCGTACCACGAGAGCGTCATCTACGAGGCGCACGTGCGCGGCCTGACCAGGCTGCACCCCGCCGTGCCCGAGGCCGAGCGGGGGACCTACCTGGGCATGTCCCATCCCGCGGTGATCGAGCACCTGCAGGGCCTTGGTGTCACGGCGGTGGAACTGATGCCCGTGCACCAGTTCGTCACCGACGCCTTCCTCGCCGAGCGCGGGCTGGCGAACTACTGGGGTTACAACACCATCGGTTTCTTCGCGCCGCACAATGCCTACGCGTTCGCGGGAAGCCGCGGCGAGCAGGTGCAGGAATTCAAGGCGATGGTCCGGGCCCTGCATCAAGCAGGGATCGAGGTGATACTCGACGTGGTCTACAACCACACCGCCGAGGGCAACCACCTGGGGCCGACGCTGTCGTTCCGCGGTATCGACAACGCCGCCTACTACCGGCTTGTCGACGAGGACCCCCGGTACTACTACGACACCACGGGAACCGGCAACAGCCTGCTCATGCGGCACCCGCACGTGCTGCAACTGATCATGGACTCGCTCCGGTACTGGGTGAGCGAGATGCACGTGGACGGGTTCCGGTTCGACCTCGCCGCGGCGCTGGCCCGGCAGTTCCACGAGGTGGACCGGCTCTCGGCGTTCTTCGACCTGGTCCAGCAGGACCCGGTGGTGTCCCAGGTGAAGCTGATCGCCGAGCCCTGGGACGTCGGTGAGGGCGGCTACCAGGTGGGCAAGTTCCCGCCGCTGTGGAGCGAGTGGAACGGCAAGTACCGGGACACCGTCCGTGACTTCTGGCGCGGCGAACACGCGACCCTGCCCGAGTTCGCCGCCCGCTTCACCGGCTCCGGCGACCTGTACGCCAGCGACGGCAGGCACCCGGTGGCGTCGGTCAACTTCGCCACCTGCCACGACGGCTTCACGCTGGCCGACCTGGTGTCCTACGACACCAAGCACAACGAGGCCAACGGCGAGGGCGGCCGGGACGGCACCAACGACAACCGGTCGTGGAACTGCGGTGCCGAGGGCCCGACGGACGACCCGGAGATCCTTGCCCTGCGCGAGCGGCAGGCCTGCAACTTCCTGGCCACGCTGCTGCTGTCCCAGGGGGTGCCGATGCTGGCCGCGGGCGATGAGATGAGCCGCAGCCAGGGGGGCAACAACAACGCCTACTGCCAGGACAACGAGATCTCCTGGGTGCACTGGCCACCTGCCGGGAGCTTCCCTGGCGTGCTCGGCCCTGGCGCCGCCGAAGTCCTGGTGGACTTCACCCAGCGGCTGATCCGGCTGCGCCGCGACCATCCGGCGCTCCGGCGCCGCCAGTACCTGCAGGGCAGGCCGGTGCGCGGGGCCGACGATCAACTCGGCGACGTCGCCTGGTTCACTCCCGGCGGTGAGGAGATGACCGAGCAGGACTGGGACGCTGGATCCGCCCAGTCGCTCACGGTGTTCCTGAACGGCGGCGCGATCACCGAGGCGGACCGGCGCGGTCAGCCCATCCGCGACGACAGCTTCCTGCTGCTGTTCAACGCCAGCCCGCGCGACCTCGAGTTCGTCGTGCCCCCGGCCCGGTACGGGGAAAGCTGGGAGACGGTGCTCGACACCGCCCACCCGGCCGAGCGGTTCGAGGACCCGGTCATGGCCAAGGCGGGCGGGCTAATCCCGGTGCGGGACCGCTCGCTGCAGGTCCTGCGCCGCGGCTGAGCGCGCGTCCCGTGCCGCCGGCCCGCGCGGCACCGGCCGCGCGGTCCGCCCCGGCCAGCTTCCGGCGCGGCCGAACAGCACCACAAGCGCGGGCACGAGCAGCGAGCGGACCACGAACGTGTCCAGGACGATGCCCAGTGCCATGGCGACCGCGATCTCCCGGAACTGGGCCAGCGGGACCAGCGCCAGCAGGCCGAAGCCCGCCGCCAGCGCCAGGCCCGCCGTGGTGATCGCGCGGGAGGCCCGGGGAACCGCGACCGCCACCGCCTCGCGGAGCGGCCGGCGGCGGGCCTGCTCCCAGATCCGGCCCACGACGAACACGTTGTAGTCCGAGCCGAGGGAGATCAGCAGCACGGCGACGACGAACGGCACGTAGTAGACAAGGCTGCCCGCGCCCAGCAGCCCCTGGAAGATCCACACGGTCAGGCCAAGCGCCGCGAGCAGCGCGAGCACGCTGGCCGCGAGCAGGTAGCACGGCGCGAGCAGGGCACGCAGGAACACCGCGAGCAGGACCAGGATCACCAGGCCGATAACCAGCGCGACCCGGCTGAGGTCGGACAACGCCGCATCGACCGCCTCGCCGACCAGCGCCGTCTCGCCGCCGGTCTCGACCCGCACGCCGGTCAGGCCGGCCGCACGGGCCAGGGCCGGCAGATCGCGGCGCAGTTCCCTCACCCGGTCGATCGCGGCCGGTCCCAGCGGGTCGGTCCGCTCGATCACTCCGTACCTGGCCGCGTTCCCTGACCGGGACACCGTCAGGTGCACGCCCCGCTGCACCAGGCTGCGCTGGACCGATGGGACGCTTGCCGGGCCCACGACCCCGGCGACCCCTGGCTGCCGCACCAGCGCCCGCTGGAGCCGGCCAAGCGCGGCGGACTGATGCGCCACACCCGGCCCGAGCACCAGGACCTCGGTGGGCGACAGGATTCCCGGCACGAAGCCCTTGGCCGCCGCGGCCTCCGCCCGCACCTCCTGCGACGCCGCTGGCAGCGCCCGGATCAGCGGGAACCCGAGCCTGATGTGCTTCAGGCCGAGGCCAGCCAGCACGAGCCCGGCCACGCAGGCCGCCGCCACGACCAGCGCCACCGGCCGGGCGGTGGCTAGCCGGGCTGCCCGATCGCGCCAGGCGCTGGCCCCCGGCCCCTCCCCCGCTGCCGCGCCGGGGCCGCCCGCATGCACCCGCGCGGGCCCTGGGCGGAACAGCGCGCCACCGAAGATGGCAATGAGCGCGGGCGCCAGGGTGAGCGCCACCACCATGGCGGTCACTACGGTCAGCGCGAGCGCAGGGCCAAACGCGGCAAGCGCACCCACCCGCGCGACCGTCAGCGCGGCGATGCCCCCGGCAACCACCAGGCCCGCGGTCACGATGATCGGCATGAACTCCGCCGTGGTCCGCCTGGCCGCCACCAGGCGGGGCAGCCCCGCATCCAGCCTGGCGCGCATGCCGGCCAGGAAGAACACCGAATAGTCGGTGGTCACGCCGAGCAGCAGCACCACAAGCACCGGCTCGAGATCGGGCGGCAGCGTGGCGCCGGTGTGCCTGGCCACCAGCGCGACCATGCGGACCGCCACCAGGTAGGCGACCGCGACGCAGGCCAACGTCGCCAGCGGCGCGCCGAAGGACCGGAAATGCCAGCCGACGATCAGCGCTATCGCTGCCACGGTGGCCAGTTCCACCCAGGGGAGGTATCGCAGAATCAGGTTGCCCTGCGCGTCCTGGGCGGGCGCCGGCCCGGTCACCCCGATCAGGTGGTCGGCGGGCGCGCCCGCGTACCGGCGGGCGAACGCTTCTCCCCCGGCGGCCTGCGCACCGATCGAGGCCCCCGGCCGGAAGTACAGGAACGTGACGATCGTGGTCGAGCGCTCCCTGGAGCCGGGGAACGCACCGGCCGTGTTCGCCACCGGCACCGCCGCGGCCAGCCCGGGAATCCGGGCGGCATGGCCGGTGTCCACGGCGGTGGCCTGCCGGGCGGCGTGCTCCTGCACCGCCAGGCTGAACCCGTGCGGATCGCGCTGGACCACGGCCACCTGGGCGGTCAGCGGCAGGCCGAAGATCCGGGCCGCGTCGTACTCCGCCCGCAGCGCGGGCGCGCCTGGCGGGATGAGCCCGCCGATGGCACTGGACGCGGTGAGCGGCGGCAGATACAGCGTTGCGGCAACGGCGGCCGCGATCCACGCGAGCAGGATCAGGGAACGGCCGGCCACGACCACGGCAGCAAGCGCGCGCCACGGCCAGCCCACGGCAGCCCGGTCTGTGTCCTGGGTGTCACCGTTGCTACGCTGCGCGCGGCCAGCCACGGCCAGCCCCTTACCCGCGATTACCGGTGCAAACGTGCGGCTGGGGTCGCTCCCCCTGGCCAGCGGGGTCGCCCCCCAGGCCAGCACGGCCAAGGCCCCGTGACCCCCCAGGCCAGCACGGCCAAGGCCCCGTGACGAAGGAACGGGGCCTTGAGCCACCGGGGGGTTCCAGGGGGGTCGCCCCCCAGGCCAGCACCGCGGTGTTTGGTGACGGCGCACGGGGGGCAGCCCTCAGCCGTGCCCGCACCACCCGTGCCGCCCGTGCCGCAATCGAGCTACCGGCTGCAGCTTCGGCCCGGCTTCGGGTTCGCCGACGCCGCCGGGATCGCTCCCTACCTGGCATCCCTGGGCGTCACCCACGCCTACCTCTCACCGATCCTGCAGGCCGCTCCCGGTTCTGCGCACGGCTACGACGTGGTGGACCACTCACGGGTGTCCGCCGACCTCGGCGGCGAGGGCGCGTTCCGCGACATGGTGGCGCAGTTCCGGCGGTGCGGGCTCGGCGTGATCGCCGACATCGTCCCCAACCACATGGCCATCGGCGCCCCGGAGTCGCTGAACCGCCAGTTCTGGTCGGTGCTGCGGGACGGGCCCGGGTCACCGTTCGCGCACTGGTTCGACATCGACTGGCCGGCGGGCGGCGGGCGGCTGCTGCTGCCGATCCTGGCCGGGCCGCTCGGCGGCTGCCTCGGCGACCTCAGGCTGGACACCGGCGGGCCGGACGGGCCGGTGCTGCGCTATCACGAGCACGTGCTGCCGGTCCGCCCGGGCACCGCGGACCTGCCGCTGCCGGACCTGGCCGCCAGCCAGCACTACCGGCTCGCCGACTGGCGTGCCGCGGCTACCGAACTGAACTGGCGGCGGTTTTTCGACATCACCTCGCTCATCGCGGTCCGGGTGGAAGACGAGGACGTGTTCGCCGCGACCCACGGCCTGCTGCTGCGCCTGGTGGCCGACGGGCTCATCGACGGCCTGCGGGTGGACCACCCCGACGGACTCGCCGATCCGCGCGGTTACCTGGACCGGCTGGCCAAGGCCACCGGCGGCGCCTGGGTGGTCACCGAGAAGATCCTCACCGGCACCGAGGAACTGCCGCCGGACTGGAAGTGCGCGGGCACCACCGGGTATGACGCACTCGGCATGGCCGACGGCCTGTTCCTCGATCCGGCCGGAGCGGCCCCGCTGACCGCTGGGTATGCCAAGTTCACCGGGGACACGAAGGGCTTCGCAGAGGTCGCGGTGGCCGCCAAGCGGGAGGCGGCCACGGGCGGCCTCGCGGCCGAGGTACGGCGGCTGGCCCGGCTGCTGGCCCGCACGGAGGATCGCGCGCTGCGCGGCCTGGCCGACGGCGACCTGGGCACCGTGCTGACCGAACTGCTCACCGCGTTCGGCGCGTACCGGGCGTACGTGGTGCCCGGCGAGCCCCCGCCGGCCGCTTCCGTCGCCGTCGTGACGGCCGCGGCCGCCGCGGCGGCGGGCAGGCTGCCCGCGCGGCTGCACCCGGCCCTGGCCGCCGTGGCCGCGCTCGCGCTCGGCGAATCCGGCACGGGCCTGTGCCAGGACGAGTTCGCCGTCCGGTTCCAGCAAACCTGCGGCCCGGTGATGGCCAAGGGCGTGGAGGACACCGCGTTCTACCGCTGGCCCAGGCTGATCGCATTGAACGAGGTCGGCGGCGACCCGGACCGGCTCGGCATCGAGCCCGCGGAGTTCCACGTGTTCGCGGCCCGGCTCGCCAGGGACTGGCCGGCCACCATGACCACCCTGTCCACCCACGACACCAAGCGCCAGGAGGACGTCCGGGCCCGGCTGGCCGTGCTCGCCGAGATCCCCGGCGAATGGGCGGCGGAGGCAGCCCGCTGGCAAGAACGGGCGATCGTGCTGGCCAGCGGCCGGGCGCCCGAGCCCGGCACCGAGTACCTGCTCTGGCAGACCCTGGCCAGCGCCTGGCCGATCGGCTACGAGCGGGTGGCCGGCTACCTCACCAAGGCGATGCGCGAGGCGAAGACCGCCACGTCGTGGCGGCAGCCGGATGCCGAATACGAGGCCGGCGTGCTCGCGTTCGCCGCCGCCGCGCTGGCCGACCCCGCGCTCACCGGGCAGATCGCGGCCTTCGGCGACCGCATCGCCGCGCTGGCCCGGGTGAACTCGCTCGGTGCCAAGCTGGTACAGCTCACCATGCCGGGGGCGGCCGACGTGTACCAGGGCTGCGAACTGGCCGCCTTCGCCCTGGTGGACCCCGACAACCGGCGGCCGGTGGACTACGCGCGGCGGCGGGCACTGCTCGCCGCGCAGGACGCGGGCGCGGCCGCCATCGATCTGGACACCGAGAAGCTGCTGGTGACCTCGCGGGCGCTGCGGCTGCGGCGCGACCACCCGGACTGGTTCGCCGGCGGCTACGCCCCGGTCGCCGCTGACGGCCCTGCGGCCGGCCACGCGGTCGCGTTCCGCCGCGGTCGGGCGATCGTCATGGCCACCCGGCTGCCCGCCCGCCTGGCCCGGCGCGGCGGCTGGGCGGGCACGACGCTGCCGGTCCCGCCGGGGCGCTGGCAGGACGTGCTGACCGGCGCGGCACATGACGGCCCGCGCCCGCTGCTGTCCGACATTGCACTACGCCTCCCCGTGGCGATCCTGATCCCGGCCGATGCATAGGGTTGCCCGGTGACGGTGTTCCGGGTGTGGGCCCCCGAGGCTGTACGCGCGGAAGCAGACATCTCCGGGCATCGGCACCCGATGGCGGCCGGCGCCGGGCCCGGCTGGTGGCAGGCCGAGGTGACGGCGGCCGCCAACGGCACCGACTACGCGTTCCGGCTCGATGGCGGGGAGCCGCTTGCGGATCCACGCTCACCGTGGCAGCCGTATGGCATCAATGGCGTGAGCCGTACGTACGACCATTCCGCGTTCGCCTGGACCGACCGCGGCTGGCGGGGCGGCCCGCTGCACGGCTCGGTGATCTATGAGCTGCACATCGGCACGTTCACGCCCGAGGGCACGCTGGACGCCGCGATCGGCCGGCTCGGGCACCTGACCGACCTCGGCGTGGACACCGTGGAGCTGATGCCGGTCGCCGCGTTCCCCGGCGAGCACGGGTGGGGTTACGACGGGATTCACCTGTGGGCCGTGCACGAGCCCTACGGCGGTCCTGACGCGCTGAAGCGGTTCGTGGACGCCTGCCACGCCCGGCGCCTGGCGGTGCTGCTCGACGTGGTGTACAACCACGTCGGCATCGGCAACCGGCTCGGCGCGTTCGGGCCTTACTTCACCGAGGCGCACGTGACGCCGTGGGGCCCGGCGGTGAACCTGGACCAGCCAGGGTCCGACGAGGTGCGCGCGTTCCTGATCGAGAACGCGCTGATGTGGCTGCGCGACTATCACCTCGACGGGCTGCGCCTGGACGCGGTGCACGCGTTCGAGGACCGCCGGGCGCTGCACTTCCTCGAACAGCTCGCCGCCGAGGTGCAGGCGCTTGCCGCGCTGCTGAACCGGGACCTGGTGCTGATCGCCGAGTCCGACCTCAACGATCCCCGGCTGGTCACCTCGCGGGAGGCGGGCGGGTACGGGCTGACCGCGCAGTGGAGCGACGACTTCCACCACGCGGTGCACGCGGCGATCACCGGGGAGCGCCAGGGGTACTACACCGACTTCGGCTCGATGGGCGCACTGGCGCACACGACGACCCGGGTGTTCTTTCACGACGGGCGCTGGTCAGCGTTCCGCGGCCAGACCCACGGGCGGCAGGTGGACGTCTTCCGGGTGCCCGCCCACCGGTTCCTGTGCTACCTGCAGAACCACGACCAGATCGGCAACCGGGCCACCGGGGACCGGATCGCCGCCATCGTGTCCGCCGACCTGATCAAGGCCGGGGCGGGCCTGGTGCTCACCGCGCCCTACACGCCGATGCTGTTCATGGGCGAGGAGTGGGGCGCGGACACCCCCTGGCAGTACTTCACCGACCATGTGGATCCGGGGCTGGCCGCAGCGGTGGCCCGGGGCCGCAGGGAGGAGTTCGCCCGGCACGGCTGGGCCGCCACCGACGTGCCCGACCCGCAGGACGCCGCGACGTTCACCCGGTCCAAGCTGGACTGGTCACAGCCCGACCGGGACGCGCACCGGGACATGCTCGCCTGGTACACCGAACTGATCGCGCTGCGCCGGGCCCGGCCGGAACTGACCGACCCGCGGCTTGACCGGGTCCGCGCCGACCACGACGACCAGGATCGCTGGCTGGTGGTGCACCGGGGCCGCCTGCGCATCGCCGCCAACCTGGGCCCCGTGCCGCAGCGCCTGCCGCTGGGCGCACCGGCCACCGGGGTGCTCGCCGCCTCCTCCCCCGCCATCGCCCTGGACGGCGAAACCGTGGCGATGCCCGCCACTACGTTCGCGATCGTCGAGGTCTGACCGCTACGATTCTCGCGGCCGATGAGGCTCGCGGGCCACCCCGGGCTAAACTCCTGGCCGTCACATCCCGCTCGGACGCATACCCTCTGCTCACAGGGTAGTCCTCCGTGTGGAGGTGATGTCGATGACTACGTCCGCCCTGGGTACCGTCGTAATCGTGATCGTGGTCGCGGCAGGCCTGGCCGTGTGGATCACCGCCGTGTTCCGCGCCGAAAGGCATCCCGAGCCCGGCGGCCGGGGCGGTGCCCCGCGCCGCAAGATCACCGGCGGCATATTCCGCGGCGACCCGCGCCAGCAGATGCCACGCCGTGACGCCCCGGCCGAGGTAATTGACACAAACAATGAGCCCCGGCGTGGTGAGTGAGGAAATGACATGAGCCTGCCGGCCAGCCAGCAGCGTGTTCTCGATCGGATCGAGGAAACGCTGAAGAGACGTGAACCCCGGCTGGCGTCGATGTTCGCAATGTTCACCCGGCTGACCGTGCACGAGAGACTGCCGTGGATCGAGGCGCTGAAGCCTATGCCGTGGTGGTCGCCGAAGCGCTACCGGCCCTCCGCCCGGATTCGCGCGTTCGTGCTGCTCACCCTGGCCGCGGGTCTGGTGGTCTCGGCGGTCTTCGTCGGCATGAGCCAGTCGCAGGGGAGCTGCAACGCGCCGATCATGCTCCGCGGCCCGCTGATTGGCACGACCCACGTGCGGAACTGCCCGGCGGTGCCTGAGGCCAAAGGCTATGGGCACGGCCCGTAAGCCTGCTCGTCAGCCCGCGCCTGCCGATGCCGGGTCGCCGCCCTCAAGGCGCTGCCGCTGCGGGACGACCGTGTATTTGGGATCGGCGGCCGAGGCGAGACCGGCATGAAAAACCCCCCAGCGGGTCGCCGCAGAAGCACCAAGCAGCGCCGCCCCCGATAGCGCCGCGACTGCCCGGTTACGCCGCGCGAACAGCGCCCCGGCAGCACCGGCCGCCGACAGCACCTGGCTGGCCCGCATATAGGTTCCGCCCCGGCCCCCGGTGTACGGTTCGGCGACCATCCCCATGTGCCTTTTCATCCGCTCGAACGCGGCCGCCTCAGCCGCCGCGCCGAGCAGGGCCAGGTTCCGCGCCGGAGCGTTCTGCCCGGCGGGAGCGGCGAGCAGGCCCAGGCCGCCCGCTGCCATGGCGGCCGAGCCGGTAAAGATGAACGGCAGTTCCCGGTGGCCCTCGTGCCAGGCGGGCACCGCGGTGTCGCTCACCAGGACCGCGGTGTAAGCGGCGACGGCCGGCCCAAGCAGCGCCGCCGCCACGCTGGCCACCGCCCCGAGCCGGGGCACCCGGCCGGTCACCGCGGTTGCCGCGGCTACCCCGGCGGCCGGGACGTAGCCGGACAGTATCCACGACCCCACGCTCATCGGCGAGGTCACCTTGACCACGCGCAGCATGTTGAGGAACCTGCCCGGCCGTCCGAGGTCGTGCACCAGCCCGGCCATGGACAGGCTGATCGCGCCCAGCGCGCCAGCCTTGGCCGCGCGGGCCAGCGCAGGCCGGTCGGTGGCTTGAGCGCCCGCACCCAGCAGCGACGAGGCACCCGCCAGCCCGCCAAGGAAGAAGTAGCCGGGGATGTCCGGTGAATGCCACACCGGCGAGTTGATCACCGGCTTGCCGTAGTAGGAGGTGAATTCGGCGGGCGGCACCATGGCCCGCTCGCCGCGCCTGCCCCGCCGCCGCCATTCCCGGCCCGGTTTCCCCTCGCGGCCGGGCCGCTGGCCCTGCCTGGTGACGTCCGAGTTGCTCATCGGCTCCGCCCGAGCCACTCCGCGGCGAATGCCGCGGCGGCCGCGGCTACCAGCCCGGTGGCTGCCGCCCCGGCGTGCCGCCACATCGACGGCAGGTCCCGGGTGGTCACCACCGGGTCCGGAGGCAGCCCGTACACCTCCGGTTCGTCGAGCAGGAGGAAGAACGCGCCGTCGCCGCCCACCCCGTCACCCGGGTCCTCGCCGTACAGCCGGGCCTCCGCGATGCCCGCGCTATGCAACTGGTCCAGCCGGGCCGCGGCGCGCTCGCGCAGTTCGTCCAGCGGCCCGAACTGGATCGACTCGGTTGGGCACGCCTGCGCGCAGGCCGGCGTCATGCCGTTGCCGAGCCGGTCGTAGCACAGCGTGCACTTCCACGCCCGGCCGTCGCCCTTGCGCTGGTCGATCACCCCGTACGGGCAGGCGGGGATGCAGTACCCACAGCCGTTGCAGACGTCCTCCTGCACCACAACCGTGCCGAACTCGGTGCGGAACAGCGCGCCGGTCGGACAAACGTCCAGGCAGGCGGCGTGCGTGCAGTGCTTGCAGACATCGGAAGCCATTAGCCAGCGCAGGGCATCCTGCGCCTCGCCCGCCTCGCCGTCCTGATCAGTCCCAGCCGCTACCGGCCGGCGCTGCTCGATGAACGCCACGTGCCGCCAGGTGTCGGCGCCCAGGCCGATGGTGTTGTCGTAGGACATCCCGGTGAACACGAAACCGTCGTCGGGGACAGCGTTCCACGTCTTGCAGGCCACCTCGCACGCCTTACAGCCGATGCACACGGAGGTGTCGGTGAAGAATCCCATCCGCGGGGGCGGGTCTCGATAGCCGCTGGCGGCGGCCGGGTCGGTCATGATCACACCTCCGTGCCGGTCTGCTCGGTGATTCCCGCCCGCCGCTGGTACTCCCGGACCAGGTCCAGCCGGGCCGGGCCGCGCGGTCGGCGCCCCGGGCGGATGTCACACGCGAAGGCCTTGTCCTCCTGGATGTGCACGTTGGGATCCAGGCTCAGGCCGATCAGGTCGTTGGCGGAGTCGCCGGTGATCAGGCCGCTGGTGCCCCAGTGGTAGGGCAGGCCTACCTGGTGCAGCCGCCGCCCGTCCACAGTGAGCGGGACCATCCGCTCGGTGACCAGCACCCGGGCCTCGATCGCGCTGCGCGCAGTGACGATCGTGGCCCAGCCCCGGTGCTCCAGGCCGCGCTCGGCGGCAAGCTCGGGTGATACCTCGCAGAAGAACTCCGGCTGGAGTTCGGAGAGGTACGGGAGCCAGCGGCTCATCCCGCCCGCGGTGTGGTGCTCGGTCAGCCGGTAGGTGGTCGCCACGTAGGGGAACACCTCGGCCCCCGGCTCCCCGCCGCTGGGCTGCAGCCGGTTGGCAGGGTGATCAAACCCCGTCACCTGGCGGACTGGGTTGCGCTGCTGGCCGTAGAGCACGTTACGAAACGGGGATTCCTGCGGCTCGTAGTGCACCGGCAGTGGGCCGTCCACCAGCCCGGCAGGGGCGAACAGCCACGCCTTGCCATCGGCCTGCATGATGAACGGGTCACTTCCGGACAGACCGTCCGCCCCCGTGGCGCCGTCCGGCGGCTGGTAGCTGGGCGCCTTGTCCGGGGGGAAGTCGGGAATGTCATGCCCGGTCCATCGCTGCTTGCTGGCATCCCACCAGACCAGGGCCTTGCGCTCGCTCCACGGCTTGCCGTCCGGGTCGGCGGAGGCCCGGTTGTAGAGGATCCGCCGGTTGGCCGGCCAGGCCCAGCCCCACTCGGCGGCCACCCAGTCCTGCTGGCTGCCGGGCTTGCGCCGGGCCGCCTGGTTCACCCCGTCGGCGTAGACGCCGCTGTAGATCCAGCAGCCGCACGTGGTGGAGCCGTCGTCCTTGAGCTGAAGGTAGGAGGACAGCGGCTTCCCGTCGGCGTCGTGGCCGTTGATCTCGGCGAGCACCGCCTCCGCATCGGGCTCGGCGGTCTCGCCCTTGGTCGGGTAGTCCCAGGTCAGGTCCAGGACCGGGCGGTCCATTTCGGCGGTCACAATGCCATCTGGGGGAACACCCCCCAGACCCTTCGAGGCCAGCTTCTCCCGGATCAGGCGGCCGAGGTGATAGGTGAACCACAGTTCGCTACGGGCTTCACCGGGCGGCTCGACCGCCGGGTGGTGCCACTGCAGCATGCGCTGGGTGTTGGTGAAGCTGCCCGCTTTCTCGGTGTGCGCGGCGGCCGGCATGAAGAATACCTCGGTACCGATGTCGGCGGTGCGCAGCTCGCCGGACTCGATCTCCGGCCCGTCCCGCCACCAGGTGGCGCTTTCGATGAGCGAGAAGTCCCGCACGACGAGCCAGTCCAGGTTGGCCATGGCCAGCCGCTGGAGTCGGCCGTTTGCCGAACCCACCGCCGGGTTCTCGCCCATCAGGAAGTAGCCCCTGCACTGCCCGGCAAGCTGGGCCATCACGGTCTCGTAGGTGCCGTGGCTACCGGTCAGCCTGGGCAGGTAGTCGAAACAGAAGTCGTTGTCCGCCCGCGCGGCATCGCCCCACCAGGCCTTGAGCAGGCTCACCGTGTAGCCGCGCATGCCGGCCCAGTAGCCCTTCTGCGTCTGCTCGGCTGCTACGAACGAGTCCAGGTTCTCGTTCGAGTGCGCGTGCGGCATCGGGATGTAGCCGGGCAGCAGGTCGAACAGGGTGGGGATGTCGGTGGACCCCTGAATGGAGGCGTGGCCGCGCAGCGCCAGAATGCCGCCGCCCGGCCGGCCCATGTTGCCGAGCAGCGCCTGCAGGATCGAGGCGGTGCGGATGTATTGCACCCCGACGGTGTGCTGGGTCCAGCCGACGCTGTAGACGAACGCGGTGGTCCGATCGCGGCCGGAGTTCTCGGTAAGCCATTCGCAGACCTGGGCGAAGGTATCGGCCGGGACACCACAGGCCCGCTCCACGACCTCCGGGGTGTACCGGGCGAAGTGCCGGCTTAGTACCTGGAACACGCACCGCGGATCGCTTAGCGTCTCGTCCCGTTCCGGGTTGCCCGCGGGCAGGGCCGCGCCGCCCGAGCCGTGCGCCTCGCCGCGGCCGGCCTGGCGGACCTCGGCCGACCCACTGCGGAACCCGTGCTGTTCTCCGTATTCCCGGTCCCGCTCCCCCGAGGCCGCCTGCACCTCCAGGCCCTCGTACTGCCAGGTGTGGAAGTCGTAGAACCGCTCATCGCGGTCCAGCCCGGAGAAGACCCCGTCGAGGTCCTCCGGGCCGGCATAGTCCCCGGTCAGGATCGTCGCGGCGTTGGTGTACGCGAGCACGTAGTCGCGGAAGAACTTCCCCGTGCTCAGGACGTGGTTGACGATGGCGCCGAGGAAGACGATGTCGCTCCCCGCGCGCAGCGGCACGTACAGGTCGGCCAGGGCACTGGTACGGGTGAACCGCGGGTCGACGTGGATCAGTTTCGCGCCGCGCGCCTTCGCCTCCATCACCCACTGGAACCCGACCGGATGGCACTCGGCCATGTTGGAGCCCTGAATCAAGATGCAGTCAGCGTTCTGCAGGTCCTGCTGGAAGGTGGTCGCGCCGCCGCGGCCAAAGCTCGTTCCCAGACCGGGAACGGTGGCGGAGTGTCATATGCGGGCCTGGTTCTCGATCTGGATCGCGCCCAGGGCCGTGAACAGCTTCTTGATCAGGTAGTTCTCTTCGTTGTCCAGCGTCGCCCCGCCCAGGCTGGCGAACCCCAGCGTGCGCCGGGTGCGGGCCCCGTCCTGGTCCCACTGCCAGCCGTGCTTCCTGGCCTTGATCACCCGGTCGGCGATCATGTCCATCGCCGTGTCCAGGTCCAAGCGCTCCCATTCGGTACCGAATGGTCTGCGATACAGCACCTGGTGCTGGCGGGCGGGCCCGGTGGTCAACTGCAGGCTCGCTGAGCCCTTGGGACACAGCCTGCCCCGGCTCACCGGGGAGTCCGGGTCTCCCTCGATCTGGGTGACCTTGCCGCCGGAGACGTAGACGTTCTGGCCGCACCCGACCGCGCAGTAGGGGCATACCGACTTGACCACCTTGTCAGCGGTCACGGTGCGGGCCACCCGCCGCGCCGAGGCCGGGCTCTTCGCCGCGGCCCCGCGGCCCAGCACGTCGCCGCCGGCCAGTTGCCTGTACACCGGCCAGCCCTCGATCCAGGTGCGAACGCCCATGTGCCCTCCGGATGCAGGTGCTACACCTTGCGCCAGCGGGACTCCGCCCACGAGTAGCAGCCGAACAGAACCAGCCCGATGGCCACCAGGACCAGCAGCCAGGGACCGGCCGGGGTCTTGGTGAACGCCCGCAACGTGGCGTCGATGCCCTTGGCCTTGTGGGCGTTGGCGGTGAACGCGGCGATCAGCAGGAACACCCCGGCGGCGGCGAACACGATGCCGCGCGCGATCCCACCGAACCGGCCGAGGAAGGTGACGACCTTCCGCGTCTGCGGGCTCATCTCACCGGTCCTGAGCTCGGCGAGGAACTTGCGCTCGAACGCCCGCCAGGCCAGCCACGCGCCGACCCCGATGAGTACGATGCCGACTATCCCGACCAGGATCCGGCCGCCGGGCTGGCGCATCGCGCTCGCGGTGAGGTCGACTGACTGCTTGTTGGACGACTTGGGCGCGCCCAGGCCGAGCGCGTACTTGGTGATGCCGTAGGCGATGAAGGCGTAAAGCACCGCCTTGAACCCGGCGATCGCCCGGTTGCTGGCCTTCCTGCCGTCCGCGCCTGGCCCGCCGTACAGAGCTTCGGACAGCCGCCAAAGCGCCATCCCAGCGAAGCCGATAACCAGCAGCCACAGCAGGAAAGTGCCGAACGGCGTGTTCCCCACCACCCGGACGGCGCCACTCTGGTCGGCCTTGTGACCGCCGTTACCGAAGGCGATCTGGATGGCCAGGATGCCGATGATCACGTACATGACGCCGCGGGCAGCGAACCCGGCCCGCGCCAGCCAATCCACATACTTGCTGTTGCCGGCCCTGCGGGCGGCGTATCTGGCGTCCCCGGTCTTGCGCCGGGCAGTTGGTGTAACCACTGTCGCCTCCTTGAAGACCACCGCTCACTGCCCGCGCCGGGTCCGCCTAAACGGCGAGGTTTGCCGGGCGGGACACGGGTAGCGACAGGGACGAAAAGAGAGCAGCGGAGGCGGACGTACATGGAAACCCAGACAGTGGTGGTCACCGGGGCGAGTGCGGGAATCGGCCGGGCCACGGCCCGGCTGTTCGGCGAGCGCGGCGACCGCGTCGGCCTGATCGCCCGTGGCCAGGCCGGCCTGGACGGGGCGGCCAAGGAGGTCGAGCAGGCCGGCGGCACGGCGCTGGCGGTCAGCGCCGACGTCGCCGACTACGAGCAGGTAGCCGACGCGGCCCAGCTGATCGAGGAGCGTCTCGGTCCGATCGACGTATGGGTCAACGTAGCGTTCACCTCGGTCTTCTCCCCGTTCGCCGAGATCACCGCGGAGGAGTTCCGCCGGGTGACCGAGGTCAGCTACCTGGGTTTCGTGTACGGGACGATGGCGGCGCTGAGCCGGATGCGGCCCCGGAACCGGGGCACGATCGTGCAGGTCGGCTCCGCACTCGGGGATCGCAGCATCCCACTGCAGTCGGCCTACTGCGGGGCCAAGCACGGGATCAACGGGTTCACCTCGTCGCTGCGCTGCGAACTGCTGCACGAGCACTCCGGCGTGCACGTGACCGTGGTGCAGATGCCAGCGGTCAACACCCCGCAGTTCTCCTGGGTGCGGTCGAAGCTGCCGAATCACCCGCAGCCGGTGCCGCCGATCTACCAGCCCGAGGTGGCTGCGCGGGGCGTCGTCTACGCCGCCGACCACCCCCGCCGCAGGCAGTACTGGGTGGGGGCGAGCACGGCGGCCACCATCCTCGCCAACCGGGTCGTCCCGGCCCTGCTGGACAGGTATCTGGCACGGACCGGCTACGACTCCCAGCAGACCGCGGAGCCCGTCGGCCCGGACCGGCCGGACAACCTGCTCCAGCCGGTCGACGGGGTCGGCGGCCACGATTTCGGCCCGCACGGCGAGTTCGACGACCGCTCCCATGACCACAGTTCGCAGGCCTGGCTGTCCCAGCACATCGGCCTGTCGTCGGCATTCCTCGGCGGTGCGGCGGTGCTCGGCGGGTTCCTCGCCGGGAGGCTTGGGCAGCGGCGGTGACAACCACGAGCCTGCCACCGGGCACTCCGGTGCCGGAAGCGTTCCGCGCGCCGCTGCTGAACCCCGCCCTGATGCCCCGGGTGCTGTTCCCGGCGGCCCGGGCCTGCTACGGGGCAGCGCTGCTGTGTGCACCCGGCCTGGCGCTTGGCCTGTTCACCGGCCAGGCCCCCAGTCCGCGGGCCCGCGCGGTGACCCGGATCCTAGGCGCGCGCCACCTGGCCCAGGCGGTGCTGACGCTCTGGCGGCCCCGTCCGGCGGTGTTCCTGGCCGGAGCGGGCGTCGACGCCTGCCACGCTGCCTCGATGCTCGCCCTGGCCGTTGCCGATCCACGAATGCGCCGCGCCGGGGTCGCCGACGCGGTCACCGCCGCGGCCTTCAGTGCCACCTCCGCGCTGACGGGCGCCGACGCTCTCAGGGACGCCGGTGCGGGCGCTGCCAGCGCGGCCGTCGCAAGCGCGCGGCCACCGGGCTGATAAGCACGCGGCTGCCAGGGTAACCGCCAGCCCTGGCGGCCGCGTATCACCTCAAGCTAGCAGGTCTGCCGCTCGGCTCAGCTCCGGTCCAGGCGCCGGAACGTCACCTCGTGCAGCAGCAGCCGCAGGGCGGCCGCGGCCGGGATCGCCACCAGCGCGCCGACGATGCCCATCAGTGCCCCGCCGACCAGCACGGCCACCAGCGACACCACCGCGGGCACCTTCACCGTGCTGCCCATGACCCGCGGGACGAGCAGGTAGTCCTCGGCGAGCCGGTAGGCGATGTAGAAGGCGAGCGTGGCGATCGCGACCGGCAGGGACACGGTCAGCGCCACCAGGGACACCACGGCACCGCCGATCGTGGAGCCGATCACCGGGATCAGGTCCATGATGGCGACGAACAGCCCAAGCAGGATCGGGTAGGGGATGCCGAACGCGAGCATCCACAGGTAGGTGCCCAGCCCGGCGATCACCGAAGTGAACACGTTGCCGAGTACGAATCCGCCGACCTTGGTGAAGATCTCGTCCCCGATCAGGATCACCCGGGTCCGGCGGGAATGCGGCGCCAGCCGGTAGGCGAACAGCTTGATCCGCGGCATCCCTGCCAGGAAGTACACCACCAGGACGAGTACCGCGAGGGTCGAGGCGAGCGCGCCGAGCACCAGCGCCCCGGCGCCGAGCACTCCTCCGACCAGCGAACTCCCCCGGGTGGCCAGCAGATGGGACAGCCGCTGCTCGAGGTGGTACTTGATGTTCAGCCGGCCGAGCTGCGAGTTGTGGTCCTGCAGCGTGTGCGCGTAGTGCGGCAGCTGGGCGATCAGGTTGGTGGTCTGCGCGGCCATCGGTGGGATCGCCGCCGCCAGGAACCCGCCGATCACCGCCAGCACGCCCAGCAGCACAGTGACGACGGCCGCCCACCGCGGCATCCGGTGCCTGGTCAGCCAGCTCACCACCGGATCCAGGCCAGCCGCGATGAACAGCGCCAGCCCGATGAGCACCAGCACAGACCGCGCCCTGATGATCAGCTCCACCAGGGCGATCGTGACCACCACGCCGGCCGCCCCGGCCATCCCGATGAAGAACGGCGACCGGCGGTCCATCGGCCGCCCGAGCCGTCCCAGCCCGCCGGTCTCCTCGGCCTGCACGGCGGCTCCCCGGGCCGCCTCACGCATCCGCTCCATGCCCGGCTCGGGCCTGCCCTCGCCGCCTTCCCCCGCGGCTTCCAGCAGTTCGCTGACCACCTCGCTCCCCCCCTGTGCCTCACTATCAACCGCCACACGGCCCGCCCGGCGCTGGCCGATGTCGCGCGCTGCCTCGCTCACCCGTCCGGGCCTATCCGTCGTCACGGGTGCCCGTCCGCCGGGACGGCGCCCGCGGTGAGGGCTGAGCCTGCTCACCGTCGCGCGCGTGCTCCTCGTTGCGGACGACCGCCTCCTGGCGGACGTCGTCGTGGCGGCTGGCGGGCATCGGCTCGTGCCGGCGCTGGTTGACGCTGGGCCGGTACCCGGTCTGGCTGGCGTGGTCCCTGGCCTCACGTTCGGCGGTGCGCTGGCGCTCGTCCTGGCCGCCCCGTCCCGTGCCGTGACGCTCGCCGTCTCCCCGTCCCTGCGTGCGGTTCATTTTCCGACGCCCTTTCGCTGCGCTGGCGGCCTGTCCCACGACGCGCCGCCTGCGGATTGCTGGCAATAGGTGTTAGCACTACCCACGGCTGCGCCCCGCTCACATTCCTGCGGCCGGCTATCCGGGAAGCCAGCTACCGCCGCAGGCGGGGCCCGCGATCCCTGGGGGTCATCTAGGAATCCCGAGCCCCGCGACAGCCGCGCCGGCCGGGTGAGTGCTGCCCGGCCGGCGCGATCCTGAACGTCAGCGGCCAGCCTCGACCGCAGCATCTGCTTGCTAGTTCGGCGCCCTATGGGCTTGCGGTCAGGCCCGGCCCCGGCCGGTCGCGGCGTCCCTGGCCCGGTCAGCCGCGGCAGCGGCCGGGCCTGCCGTCTTCAGCACGCTCGGCGAAGGCGGCGTGTGCGGGTGCGGCCGGGTCGGCGCGGTCTTGCGAGCCTGCTCCAGGCTGTCCCCCAGTTCGAAGGCCTCCGTTTCGGTCATGACCGCCTGCAGGGCCGGCCATACCTGTGTTTCCTCGAACGCCATGTGCTCCCGGCCTGCCCTGATGAACTCGCCGAGCAGCCTGTCGAATTCAGGGTTGTCCGCGCCGAGCTTGTCCAGCTTGGCGAGCAACTCCTTGCCTTCCTGCTCCTGGCTGATGGCCTGGTCGGCGAGCTTGTCGCCGTCCGGGAGAAGCTTGCGCACGGCCGGCCAGAAGTACATCTCCTCGATGGCCTCATGCTTGGACTCCTCGATGACGAGCGTCTCGGCCATCTTCTTGCGCGCGGCCAGGAGGCTGTCATTGGTGCCCGACGCAGCGGGCGCCACCTCGAATTTGGAGAGCAGCTGCTTGACCTGCTCGTGGTCGTTCCCTAGGACATCGAAAGCGCTTGGCATGCTTCATCCCCGTCGTGTAGCTGTCAGATATGTGTCCTCTGTGGCTTCCCACGGCTGCGGGGATAAACCTCTGGGGCGCGATCGGTCCTGGGCGCCTTCAGCCGTGACTGGTGAGCATGCGCACCACGGCGCGCTCCGCCGCCCCCCGGGTGGCGAGGTCCCCGAACTCTGAGTTCCGGCCGAGGTCACGCAGCGCCGGGGCGATCGTAATGTCCGATTCGTAGAGTTCGATCACGCGCGGGTCGATGTAGGAGGCGCGCGCCACCGCCGGCGTGTTGCCCAGGTAGCCCGCGACCTCGGCGACGGCCCGGGCAATGGCCCGCTTGCGTGCGGCCGCGGTGCCCGCGGCATGCTCGGACACCGCCAGGCCCACGGCGGCCAGCACCGTGGCATGCCAGGTGCGGAAGTCCTTGGCGGTGAACTCTCCGCCGGAGATCTCGCCCAGGTAAGCGTTGATGTCGGCCGCTGTCACGTCGTGCCAGGCCCGGCCGGACCAGTAGCCGAAGAGGCCATCCCCGCCGCTTTTGCGCCGCCGCAGGCTGACCACCACCGCCTGGACCTCGGCATCCACCACGGCCTGCTCACGGTGCTTGGCGCCCTTGGCGAGGTAGTCGAAGACCAGTTCGCCGCGGCGGCAGGTCACGTGCTCGCGGCGGATGGTGGCGATGCCGAAGGTGCCGTTCTCCGCCGCGTACTCCTCGCCGCCGGGCCGGAAGAAGCCAAGGTCGATCAGCCGGACCGCCGCGGCCAGGACCCGCTCCCGCCGCAGGCCGCGCCCGGCCAGGTGCCCGCTGACCGTGTCCCGCAGTCGCGGCAGCACGCGGCCGAACTCCAGTACCCGGTCGTGCTTGCGCCGGTCCCGCCGCTCCCGCCACAGGTCGTGGTAGCGGTACTGGCGCCGTCCGGCGGCGTCGGTGCCCATCGCCTGGATGTGCCCTCCTGGCTCGGCGCAGATCCAGACGTCCTCCCAGGCAGGAGGGATCACCAGGGCCTTGATGCGAGCTAGGGTCGCTGGGTCGCGTACCGGCACGTCGCCGGTGCCCAGATAGCGGAACCCGCGGCCGCAGCGCCGGCGCCGGATCCCCGGCCCCTCCGGGTTACTGCGCCGCAACCGTATCGCCGGGTCAGCGGAGCCCATGCCGCGCCGCCTTCATCGGAACACCTCGTTATCTCCACCCGGCCTGCTGCCGGACAGCGTTTGTTTTCCGCAGGAGGGGCAGAAGAAACGTGCCAATCGAAAGGAGCTTGCCGTGCTGCTCATCATCGCGGTCCTGCTGCTGGCCCTGATCCTGTTCGGTGTCGGGTTCGCGGTCCACGTGCTGTGGTGGATCGCGCTCATCGTGCTAGCCCTCTGGCTGCTCGGATTCCTGTTCCGCGCGGCCGAAGGCGCCGGTTCACGACGCCGCTGGTACAGGTGGTAGCGGGGTTTTCTGATAGCTGGACGGGCTGCCGGTGCGCTTCGCCGCACCGGCAGCCCTTGCCTTTGCGGACATGCCCGGATCGGCGCGGGCTCCCGCCCCGTTCTCCCGCTGCCCGGTCAGGGCCGCCTGCGTCAGCGGCCGACCGCGCGGGCCAGTTGCGCCTTGCTCATCGACGAGCGGCCCTTCACGCCACGGCGCCGTGCCTCCGCGTAGAGCTGGGCCTTGGTCGGGCCGCCGGCGCCGCGATGCGAGCGCTGCCCGCCGCGGCGCGCGGACGAGATGTCCTGCGTGGAGGACCGGCTGGCGGTCTTGGCCTCCCCCGAGCGAGCCCGCTCCTTGTTGACCGTGCGCGCCGCGATCTCCTCGGCCCTGCCGGTGCTCTCACCGCGCTTCTTGGCGCTCTGCTTGATGTGCTCGTACTGCCGCTCGCGCTTGGGACTTGATCCCCGTGGCATGAACCTCCACCTCCCGGCTGCCGGGACCGGCGCTCTCGCGCCAGCCAGTGGGCAGGCCCACTACCCGGGCGGCCGCCGTCCAATCCGGTCTAGCCGGACTGGGCGGCCGCCGGGCCGACCGCCCGGCGGCGTGGCTGGGGCACGCGCGGCCGGGCGGTGCCTGCGGTGAGGGCGTCGCGGAGGCTGGTGAGCGCCACGTCGAGCAGCCGGGAGACGTGCATCTGGGAGATGCCGAGGCGCTCGCCTATCTCGGCCTGAGTCATGTTGCCGTAGAAGCGCATCGCGAGGATGTGCTGCTGGCGCTCCGGCAGGCCGGACCAGTGTGCCCACAGCGCGTCGCTGTCAAGGGCACGCTCGATGCCCGGGTCGTCCTCGCCCAGGAGTTCGCCGAAGGTCGCCGCTTCGTCTTCGGCGGAAACCGGGGCGTCCAGGTAGTAGGGGCGGAAGGCCATCTCGGCCCGCTCGGCTTCACGAAACTCCGCCAGGCTGAGGCCCGCGGCCTCGGCGATTTCCTCGTCGCCGGGTGGCCGGCTCAGTTGCTGCGTCAGCATGGCCCTGGTATCCCGGACCATGAGCATGTGTTCCTGGCTGGCTCGGTAGACCCGCACCTGCCATCTCTTATCCCGGAAATGACGCTTGAGTTCTCCGCTCACGTATGGCTGGGCGTAGGCGATCAGGCCGGATCCCAGCTCCAGATCGAAGTGGCTGATCGCTTTGAGCAAGCCCAGGTACCCCACCTGCATCAGGTCTTCTACAGGCTCGGGACTGTCGCGGTACCGGCGCACGGCAGCCTTCACGAGGAACTCGTAGCGGCGAACCAGCACCTCGTACGCCGCCGCACGCCGGTCAGAAGTTACCGGCAGCGACTGAACCAGTTCGATAAGGTCCGCATCGCTGGCATCGGCCGGCACCCCGGCCAGTGACGGCGGCGGCTGGGTGCGGCGGCGGCGCGCATCGGCCATGAGTGACTCGCTTTCACAACTCGCACCGCGCCCCCGAGCGACCGAAGAAACGGCAAGAGCCAGCCCGCAGCGGCGCGGCTGACTCTTTAACCGGCGTGACAGCCTCTACCCCCTGGAAGCCGTTCAATCCCCGGCTTTCGCACAACCGGGCACGGCAGGCCGGCATATCCGGCGCACGCTGGGTAACAAGTGATCGATCATTAACTGCCAGAGGGGGCGCCGTGTCCGCAGCCCCGCGGAATCCAAACGTGATCAGCTATCACCCATGAACATCGCCATCACCCTCATCGCGGCGATGCTCGCGGGTACCGGCTTCGTCCTCCAGCAACACGCGGCGGAGCAGGCTCCGCAGTCGTATTTCCTGCGCTTGCGGCTGATCACCACGCTGCTGCACCGGCCACGGTGGCTCGCTGGTGTGGCGGTGATGGCCGCGGGGCAACTGCTCTCGGCGTGGGCCATCGGCCATATCACGCTCTCCCTCGCCGAGCCGCTGCTGACCAGCAGCCTGATCTTCGCGCTGGCGCTCGCCGTCCCGCTGGCCGGCCAGCGGCTGCAGCCGGCCGAGATACTCGGTGCGGGGCTGCTAATCGCGGGCGTGGCCGCGCTGGCGGTCGCACGGTCATCCGGTCCGCCCGCCGAATCCTTCGGCTCCTTCGCCGCGTGGCCCGCCGCCGCGGGGATCGCGGCGGTCGCCGGGGCGTTCCTGCTGGCCGGGCTGCGCCGCACCGGGCAGCAGCGGGCCACCCTGACCGGCACCGCCGCCGGCCTGATGTTCGGCATCGCCGATGCACTGACCAGGCAGACCATGCAGACCCTGGACAACCACTCGTTGGTCGCGCTGCTGACCGGTTGGCCCGGCTACGCCCTCGCGGTGGCGAGCCTGGCGGGCTTCTGGCTGATGGAGAGCGCGTTCAACGCGGCGCCGCTGCATGCGTCGCTGCCGGCCATCACGGCGGCCGAGCCGGTCGCCGGGATGCTCCTGGGTGTCGTGGTCTTCGGGGACGTCATCCACCTCTCGCCGGGCATGCTGTTGCTGCAGGGAGGGGGGCTCGCCGCCCTGGTCCTCGGCGTGATCCTGGTCGCCCGCGCCCCGGTCCTCAGCCGGCTCGGGCGCCCGGTGACTCCCCGGCTGGTGCGGCAGCCCGGGCCGCGCCGTGTGCCACCCGGGCATACCGGCACGGCCGTTTAGCAGGAGCGCCCCCGGGTCACTCGCCAGGGACGCCCGGCGGCAGGCGCCGCAACGTGAGCAGCGCGACGTCGTCCCGAGCGGGCACGCCGCCTACCAGGGCGCCCATGACTGAGGCGCACACCTCCTCCGGAGGTTTCGCCACCACCACGCCGCACAGCCGGGCCAGGCCCTCGTCGAGGGGGCGCTCCCGCCGCTCCACCAGCCCGTCGGTGTATAGGCAAAGCACCGCTCCGTGCGCGATCTTCACCGTGGTCACCTGCCGTCGCGCTCGCGGATCCACGCCGATCATGAGACCGCCCGCCATGTCCACCAGGCTCCCGGCCTCCCCGGGCCCGGCCACCACCGGGGGAAGGTGGCCCGCCGAGGCGATGCGCACCCGGTCCAGTACGGGATCGACCACCGCGTACAACACGGTAGCCAGCGCTCCCGGCTCGAAATGATGCATCTTGCGATCCAGCCGGTCCAGGACGTCGGCCGGGTCGGTGGTTTCCAGGGCATAGGCACGCAGCGCGCTGCGCATCCGCCCCATGACGACGGCCGCCTGCAGGCCCGAGCCAGCCACGTCGCCGATGACCACACCCAGTTCCCCGGACGGCAGGCCGAACACGTCGTACCAGTCGCCGCCCACGGCGCCACTGCCTGGCACGTACCGGGCAGCGATCTGCAGCCCGGGCGCCGTCGGCAGCGCGGACGGCAGCAGGCTCCGTTGCAGCGCGGCCGCCGCGATCCGATCATCGGCGGACCGCAGCGATTGCACGGCGAGGGCCGCCCGGTCGGCGGCAAGCTGGAGCAGGCTGGCGTCATCGCCGGTGAACCTGCGTGGCGTCAGCGACCCGACGTGCAGTACCCCGATCACCTTCCCATTGGCCATCAGCGGCACGCCCAGCAGGGAGCGGATGCCCTTTTCCATCAGGATCGGGTTAAGCACCGTGGTGTGATCCACGTGATCGAGGATCACCGGCCCGCCGCTGGCGGCCACGCGGCCCGCGAAGCCCCGGCCTACCGGGATCCGCACCCCCTGGCTTACCTCCTCCTCCAGCCCCGCCGCCGCGGCCGCCACCAATTGCCCCGCTGGCGAGTCCAGCAACAGCAGTGCAGCGGTGTCGGCGCGCAGGATGCCCCTCGCGCGGTCGAGCAGTACCGGCAGAAAATCATGATCGTCAAGCCGGGACAGCGCCGCATCGGTGATCGACTGGAGGTCACGGAGCCTGCCCTGCGCCTCGCCAGCGGCGGCGTGCACTGTCATCTCGATGCCACCACCCCGAGTGAGCCCTTCGGCGTCTACCCCGGAGCACGGCCCGGAGGCGACCCGTAATAAACGAGGCCGGCCACGAAAGAACTCGCGGCCGGCCAGGACAACTAACCCGATTCTACCCGCGCGCCGCGCCCTCCCACGGCGGTGCGTTAAGAGCCCGGCTATCCGGGTAGCCAGCGGGCAACGAAAAGAAAGCGCGGCACAGGCGAGGCGGCCGCCATAGGCGGGAAGGCGAGGAGATGGCCAAGCTGATCTACCGGCCGCTCAGCATGCTGATCAGCATCGCAGGCGGCATTCTGGCGAGCGCGATCTTCAAGAGGATCTGGAAGCTCGTCCCCGGTGAGGACGAGGCGCCCAAGGCGACCGACGCCGGCAAGGGCTGGCCGGAGATCCTGACCGCCGCCGCGCTCCAAGGTGCGATCTTCGCCGTGGTCACGGCCTCGGTGGAGCGCCTCGCCGCGGCAGGCACCCGGTCACTGACCGGGACCTGGCCAGGCGACGACAGCGACGTAAAAAAAGAACAGAAGGCGTAATTATGACGGAACCGGACACGGCGCACGACGCCGCGGCGCCGGACACGGCCCAGCGTGATCTCCCCGGCAAACCGACCGACCTGGGCCACGGCTCGTGGTGGGCCGCGGGCCGCCGGACGGTGGCGGAGTTCAAGAACGACTTCCTGCAGGACCGGGCCGCAGCGCTGACCTACTACAGTGTCCAGGCCATCTTCCCCGGCATCCTGGTGCTGGTGTCCCTGCTTGGCCTGTTCGGCAGGTCGGCCACCGAGCCGCTGATCAGCAATGTGGCCAGCATGGTGCCAAGTACCGCACGGACGATCCTGCTCGATGCGGTGAAACAGCTGCAGCATCCTCACTCTGCCGCGGGCGTGCTCACCATCGTCGGGATACTTCTCGCGCTGTGGTCGACGTCGAGCTACGTGGCGGCGTTCATGCGCGCGGCCAATGCTATCTACGACGTGCCCGAGGGCAGGCCGGCCTGGAAGACGCTGCCGCTCCGCCTCGGCGTGACCGTGCTGCTCATGGTGTTGCTCGTCGCCTCCGCCGCGATCGTCGTGGTCACCGGTTCGCTGGCCAGGCACGTCGGCCAGGTGCTCCACATCGGCTCGGCCGCGGTCACCACGTGGGACATCGCCAAATGGCCGGTGCTGGTGATCCTGGTCTGCCTCATGGTTGCCGTGCTGTACTGGGCCAGCCCGAACGCCAAGCAGGGGCTGCGCTGGATCATCCCCGGCGCCGTGATCGCCATCGGCGCCTGGCTGGCCGCCTCGGGGCTGTTCGCCCTGTACGTGGCCAACTTCAGCCACTACAACAAGGTGTACGGCAGCATCGCCGGCCTGATCATCTTCCTGATCTGGCTGTGGCTCACCAACACCGCGATTCTGTTCGGCGCCGAGTTCAACGCGGAACTGGAGCGCGGCCGGGCCATCGCCGCGGGTGCCCCGCCTGGCACCGAGCCCTTCGTGGAGATGAGGGACACGCGCAAGCTGCGCCGCGGCGGCCGACGCGCCAAGAGGTCAGCGGCATAGCCGCCGGCCGGGCCGGCGCGGAGCAACCCGGCACCGCAACGCAAGGCAGCCCCCCGGAACCTCCGGGGGGCTGCCTTGCACGTGCGGATCAATTCTTGAGCTGTTCGATCTTGTCCCGGAACAGGGTGGTGGCGATGGTGGCCTTGCGCGGCTGGCCGTGCAGGAACGCCTCGGCGAACTTCTTGGCCTGCTGGTACTCCACCTTGCCAGGCAGCGGTGGCTCGTCCGGGTTGACGTTGACGTCGATCAGCGCCGGGCCGTTGTGGGCCAGGCCGCGCTCGATCGCCGTGCGCACGTCCGCGGCCTTCTCCACCTTGATGCCGAAGGCGCCGTTAGCGGTCGCGATGGCGGCGTAGTCCACGAACGGTTCCGGGTACCGCACGCCGTGCTCGGGATAGCCGAGCACCATCTGCTCCCAGAGGATCTGGCCGAGCGAGTTGTTGTTGTTGATCACGACCTTGACCGGCAGGTCGTGCTTGATGGCGGTGATGAACTCGGCCATCAGCATCGCGAACCCGCCGTCGCCGACGTAGGCGATCACCTGCCGCCCGGGGAAGGCGTGCTGGATGCCGATCGCGTACGGCATCCCAGGTGCCATCGTGGCCAGGTTGCCGGACAGGAAGAACTCACGGCCGCCGCGGATCTGCCAGTGCCGCGCCGCCCAGGTCGCGATCGTCCCGCTGTCACAGGTCAGCACGGCGTCATCGGCGGCCAGTTCGTCCAGCACGCCCACCACGTACTGCGGGGCGATCGGGTCCCTGCCCGCATCCTGCTGGGCGGCCATGTGCTCGCGCCAGCGCTGCATCCGCTTCTGGCACTTCTCCAGGAACGAGTTATCTGTGCGCCGCTTCAGCATCGGCAGCAGTGCCTGCAGGGCCTGCTTCGCGTCGCCGACGACCGGCACCTCGGTGGCGATCCTGCCACCGGCCCGGGCCGGGTCCGCCTCGATCTGCGCGACCCGGACCTTGCCCGGGGCGGGCAGGTGCTTGGTGTAGGGGAAGTTCGTGCCCACCAGGAACAGGGTGTCGATCTCCTCCATCAGTTCCTCGGACGGCCGGGTGCCGAGCAGGCCGATGCCGCCGGTGGTGTACGGCGAGTCGTCGGGCACGCAGGCCTTCCCGGACAGCGTCTTGACGATCGGGGCGCCGAGCATCTCCGCCACCGCCAGCAGTTCGTCCCGGGCGTGCCGGGCGCCGGCACCGGCCAGGATGGCCACCTTCTCGCCGTCGGCCAGCAGGCTCGCTATCGCCTGCAGGTCCTCGTCCCGCGGGCGGCCGGGCGCCTGGAGCATGACCGGCGCGGTGTGCGGCGGCCGGGCCGGGGCCACGTGCTGCCAGGGATCGGCGTCGGCGTCGGCCACCTGGATGTCGTTGGGCACCGTGATGTGCGCGACCCCGCGCCTGGCGTAGGCCGTCCGGATCGCGTTGTCCACCACCGACGGCAACTGTGCCGGGTTGTAGATCATCTGGTCGTACTCGGCTACGTCGGCGTAGAGCTTGTCCAGGTTGACCTCCTGCTGGTAGCCGGTGCCCAGCAGCGCGGTCTCCTGCATGCCGGTGATGGCGAGCACCGGCATGTGGTCGAGCTTGGCGTCGTAGAGGCCGTTCAGCAGGTGGATGCCGCCTGGCCCGGACGTCGCCAGGCACACGCCGATCTTGCCGGTCGCCTTGGCGTGCGCGGTCGCCATGAACGCCGCAGCCTCCTCGTGGTGCACCAGCACGAACCTGATCCGGTCCTGATGCCTGCGCAGGCCCTCCATGAGCCCGTTGATGCCGTCTCCCGGCAGGCCGAACACGGTGTCCACGCCCCAGTCCGCCAGGCGTTCTATCAGTGCCTCCGATGCGATCTGACCCACAACGGGCCTCCCGTCACTGTCTGCTGTCGTTTCATTCACGCTGTAAAGGCGTAGGTCAGACAGCCACTGTCCAGCAGGGATCGGCGCAAACATGCCCGTCAGGGGAACCTGGGGGCCGGGCCGACGGGCAGTTTGGGATCGGCTGGGCGGGAAGAGCAAGGGCATGCCGACGCAGCCAAGGAGAACGGGCATGCCTTCCCGGCGGGTAGCCGCACGCCTGATCGGGCTGTGGTGCTGGGCGTACCTGGTGTGGGCGCTGCTGACCTGGACCCTCACCATCGAACAGGTACTTTTCGGGGCATTCATCGCGGCCGTCGTCGCCGTGGCGCTCGCTCCCCTGGGCGAGGTGCCGGGACCATGGCGGTTGTTGCGGCCCAGGGCGCTGGCGGGCGGCGCATGGCTGCTTGCCGCCGCCGCAGGCCGTAGTTTCCTTGCCAACCTGCGGCTGTCCCGCCGGATCTGGGATCCCCGCCGCCCGCTGGCGAGCGGCATGGTGATCACGCCAACCCGGGAGCGGGAGGACTGGGGCCTCGCGGCTGTTGGCGTCGTCTCCTCACTGATCGTGGACAACCAGCTCGTTGATCTCGACGCCCGCGCCCGGGAGCTTCAGTACCACGCCGTCGCCGTGCCGGACGGCGGGCAGGAGCAGGCACGCGAGCAGATCAACGGACCGGTGGAGGACCTGCTGGAGCCGTTCCACCCGCGGAAGCGGCCATGAAAGGCGTGTACCTGGCGGTCGCGATCGCCGAGGTCGCGGTCATGGCACTGCTGCTCATCCGGTTGGCGGCCGGGCCGACGATCTGTGACCGGATCGTGGCGTTGAACGCGATGTCCACCCAGGCGGCGATCGCCGTGCTGTTCTTCGCCGCGTACGCCGACCGGACCATTTACTGCGACGTCGCGCTCTGGCTCAGCTCGTTCAGCTACCTCGGCGCCATCGTCTGGTCCCGCTACCTGGAACGGGAGCTGCTGTGATCGAGATCGTGGTGATCGTCCTGGCCGCCGTCGGGTGGGCCTTCTCCCTGTCCGGCGCGGTCGGCATCCTGCGGATGCCCGACGTGTACACCCGGATCCAGTGCTCCAGCAAGATGATCACGATGGGGGCGCTTCCGGTGCTGATCGCGCTGGTCGTGGGAGAGGGAGCGATCAGCGTGTTCGGCAGCCGGGCGCTGCTGGTCGCCGTGCTGCTGCTGGTGGTCAACCCGGTCGCCTCGCACGCGCTGGCCCGGGCCGCCTACAAGACCGGCGTGCCGATGTGGCCCGGCGCAGTGGCCGACCAGGTAGCCGACCGGATGCGCCGCAGGAGCGGGCCGTGACCGGTTTCTGGGTTTTGGACTACCTGCTCATCGCGCTGATGCTGGCGTCGGCGGTGCTGGTGGTCCGGCTGCGGAACCTCAACGGCGCGGTCATGGCCCTGTCCGGGGTGGGCACCATGCTGTCAGTACTGTTCGTCGTGCTCGGCGCCCCGGACGTGGCCCACTCCGAGGTCGTGGTCGGGGCGATCGCGCTGCCGGTGCTGTACCTGGTCGCGATCGGCAAGGCGCGCGCGGTCACCGACGAGCCGGGCCTCGGCGAGACCGAGGGTCAGCACGAGGACCAGCAGTGACCAGGGCCAGCACCCGCGACCGAAGCGCCGTCGCCCACGCCTCGGCGCGCGAGGCCACCGAACGCGAGCCACGGCACCGGCCCTGGCTCGGCGCGCTTCTGGTAGCCGGGGTGGCCGCAGCCCTGGGAGTAGCGATGGCCGGGATGCCGCGTGAGCATGCGCCGCTTCCCCTGATCGCCCGGTACGCGCTGGAAATCGCGATACCCCGGTGGAAGCTGACTGAGCCGGTCAACGAGATCGTCTACGGCACGCGGGGATTCGACACGTTCGGCGAGACGTTCCTGCTGCTGGCCGCTGTGGTCAGCGTGGTGGTCATCACCCGGCCGCGTGAGCCGCGCCGAGGCTATTTCGGCGAGGCCGCCGCGGGCGCGCGCGAGCAGCAGCAGGACGACCCGCACGTGGGCTCCGGCGCCACCGAGGACGAGGCCAGGTCGGCCGAGCGCCGGGAGCAGGGCGAGCAGGCGCCCGGCGGCGGGGAGCCGGTAGAGACGCCGGACGCGACCCCGCTGGGCACGCCGGCACCCGAGACCGCCGAAGCGATGACGGTCGTGGTCCGCGACGCGGTCAGGGTTGTGCTGCCGATCCTCGCGGTGGCCGGGCTCTACCTGGTCACCTGGGGATACTCACCGGGGGGTGGCTTCCCCGGTGGAGCGGTCATCCTCGGCGTGCTCCTGCTCGTCTATGCCAGCTACGGCCGCCGGAAGATCAGTAAGGTGATCCGGCCCGGGCTGATCGAGACCGTGGAACTGGCGGGCGCGGGACTGATCGTCATGACCGAGTTCCTCGGGCTGGTGTTCAACGGCTCGTTCAGCGCGAACTGGCTGCCCCTGGCGCCGGTGCTGACCCCGCTGTCGGGCGGCGTCGCCCAACTGTTCTCGGCAGCCGAGCTGATCGAGGTCGGTACCGGCCTGACCATCGCCGTCTTCGCCCTGCTCGGCATGACCCACGACTGGGCGCGGGATGACCGGGGCAAGCCCGGGGGCGGCGGGCGGAAGCGATGATCCTAGGCAACTACCTCGCCGCGGTCGTGCTGTTCTGCATCGGCCTGTACGTGCTGCTGACCAGGCGGAACCTCATCAAGATCGTGATGGGGCTGTCGCTGATGGAGGCCTCGACCTACCTGTTCATGGTGTCGCTCGCCTACCGCGCCGGGTCCACCGCGCCGGTGCTGGCCAGCCCGCCCGCCGGGAAGACCGCCAAACAGCTCGCGCATGGGAACGTGGCCGACCCGGTGCTGCAGAACTTCTGCCTCACCGCCGTCGTCATCGGCGTCGCGGTCACCGCCGTGTTCCTCAGCGTCGTGGTGCGGATCGCACAGCACTACCGCACGCTGGACGCCGACCGGGTCCGGGCGATGCGGGGATGAGGGCTCGGCCATGAGCTCGCAAGCGCTGGCGTCGCTGCTGCCGCTTCCGGTGGCGCTGCCGCTGGCCGGGGCGGTGGCGGCGCCGCTGCTGGCCCGGCTGCACCGGCGGCTTGCGGTCATCGTCGGCCTGGTCGCTCTCGGCGGCTCCGCCTTCATCCTGCTGCTGCAGGCGCCCAGCGTGTTCGGGGGGCTGGTCCGCGCTCACTACCTGGGGTTGTGGACCCCGGTGCACGGCCGAGCCCTCGGGATCGCGCTTGCCGCCGACCCGTTCGGCCTGATCTTCGCCTTGACCGCAGCGGTCCTCGGCGCGGTACTGCTGCTGTACACGCTGTCGGAACTGGGCGGCCTCGGGCCGCGCGAACTGGGCGGCTATGCCTGCCTGTTCCAGTTGGTGGTCGCCGCATTGATCGGGGCGGCGCTCACGGCGGACCTGATCAACCTGTTCGTCTGGTTCGAGGTCGCCGCGCTGGCCAGTTACGGGCTGACCGCCTTCCTCCTGGAACGCCCGATCGCGCTGGAGGCCGCCTTCAAGATCGTGGCGCTGACCACGCTGGCCAGCTTTGCCGTGTTCATCGGCGCCGGGCTGCTCTATGCCGTCAACGGCGCGCTCAACTACGCCCAGCTTCATGCCGCCTTGGCCCGGCATCTCAGCACGGCCGATGTGATCGCGCTTGGCCTGCTGGTGGCCGGGTTCGCGACGAAGGCCGGGCTCGTCCCGTTCCACGGCTGGCTCGCTGATGTGCACACCGCTACGTCGGGGCCGGTATCCGCGCTGTTCTCCGGCCTGATGTACAACTTCGGCATTGTCGCGATCGCGCGGCTGGCATTTCAGGTCTTCGGCGTGGGAAGCACCCCCATCCTGGGCCTGCTGCTGACCGTGGGCATCATCTCAGCGCTGCTGGGCGCGATCATGGCGCTGGCCCAGGACGATCTCAAGCGACTGCTGGCCTACGACACGATCTCGCAGATGGGCATCCTGGCCGTCGGGCTGGGCACGGGCACCGCACCCGGGATCGCCGGCACCGTCTACCACTTGGTCAACCACGCCCTGTTCAAGGCGCTGCTGTTCCTGTGCGCCGGGGCGATCCTGCACCGCACCGGGCTGACCAACCTGTCCGACATGGGCGGCCTGGCGCGGCGCATGCCGGTCGTGGCCGTCGCATTCGTGATCGGCACCGCATCCATCGCCGGCATCCCGCCGCTCAACGGGTACGTCTCGCTCAGCCTCATCCACACCGGGCTGCTCGACAGTCACCAGTACCTCCCGTACGCTCTCATGCTGGTCGCGCAGACGATCACCATCGCGGCGCTCGGCAAGGCGGCGTGGCTCGCCTTCTTCCGCCGGCGCGCCAAGGTCTACCCGCCACTGGAGCCGTTGCGCCCGGGCATGGTGGCCGGGCTGGCCAGCCTCGCGGCATGCTGTGTCGTGTTCGGCGTCCTCCCCCGGTTCTTCCTCGACTCGGTGATGGCACCGGCGGCCGCCGGACTGCTGAATCCCGCCCGGTACGCCAGCGGGGTGCTCACCGGCCTGGCCCGGCTGCCCGCGCTGCACCTGCCGTTCGACTATCTCTCGCCCGGCGAACTGGTCTCGGTGGCTGGCTGCGCCGCCGCGGGCGCCGCGCTCGCCTGGGTGTACCTGAGGGCGCGTGAGCCAGGACCGGTCCGCCTGCTGCGCGCCGCCCACACCGGCTCGGTCAACGACTACGCCGCCTATGCGGTAGCCGGGATGCTCGCCGTCATAGCCGTGCTGACCTTGACCTGACCATGCCGCCGTCGGCCTCAAATGGACTGCAAGCCGTGTCGGGGTTACACCGGCCGGGCAGGTGCCCTTGGTCCTCAGTAATCGTGTCGGCGTGGTTGTACGTGCAGGGCCGCCAGGGCCTTGTCGATGTCTGCGGGGGTATTGAAAGGTGGATCGACAGGCGCAGGTTGCCTTCCCGGAAGGCGGTGTCCACCCCCGCCTCGGCCAGCTGACGGTGCCGGTAAGCGACAGTGCCGTCGGCGCACCAGTCCACCCAGGTGACTGCCAGCACCCGGGTACGCGGCCCAATCGCTGCCGCAAGCTCGCCCGCTGACAGCAGCCCGGTTTCTGGACGCAGTGAGCACACCGCCACGCCCTGGCAGGCGAGACGCTGCCACGGCAAGACCGTGGCCGGATAGTCCCCCACACCTCAAGCCCGCCCACCCCCACCGCCAGCATCCCCAGCGAACCAGCCGCACACGTGTGGGAGTCCGAGCCCGCCAGCGACGTGCCCGGGACGCCAAACCGCTGCATGTGCACCGGGTGGGACACACCGTTGCCCGGCTTGGAATACCACAGCCCGAACCGCTGGCAGGCCGACCGCAAGAACAAGTAGTCGGCCATGTTCCCTTCGTCGGCCTGCAGCAGATTGTGATCCACGTACTGCACCGACACCTGCGTGCGGGCGCGGTCCAGGCCGAGCGCCTCCAGTTCCAGCATCACCATGGTGCCGGCCGCATCCTGAGTGAGCTTCTGGTCGACCCGCACCCCGATCTCACTGCCCGGAGTCATCTCACTGGGCGGGCTGAGTTCGGCGACGCCCGGGCACACTCGATCCTCGAGAATGGCCAGCTCCCGCGCCTCAGCGACCAGACCATCGGCCGGCTGACCCTCCAGCCATGACCTGCGCTCGCTAGCGAGCGGGAAGGCAGAGCTTGATCGAGCCAGGATGAACCTTGATCCGCAGCTCCTTGACCGCGCCACGCGCACCGCCGTCAAGTTCGTAGGGCATGGACCGATTGAACCGGATCCGGAATCGCTCACCGCGGGTGACCTGAATGAACGGCGACTCCCCGGCCCGGCCCTGCATGACCCGCCCCAGCACCCGCGCCCACTCAGCCGCATTCTTGGCGGTGACCAAACCGAGTTCGAGGAGCCCGTCGTCAGGCTTCGCCCCGCGGAAGACCTCGATCCCGCCGAGAACCTTCGCCACGTTCCCCACCAGCACGCAGGAGACCCGGCCCTTGTAGAAGCGACTGCCGTCCACCTCAATGGTCACTCGGGCCCGGCGCGCGTTAAGATTCTTCGCCCCTGCGAAGAGGTATGCCGCGCGGCCGAAGCGTTCTTTCCGCCCCCGCCGGCTTCCTTGATCATTCGAGCGTCGAACCCGGCGCCGGCCATCACCGCGAAGTGCTCGCCGTTCACCGACCCGGTATCGAACCGGCGGCGCTCCCCGTTCAGCCCGGCCCGCACCGCTTCGGCGAGGCCTGCAGGGATCTGCAGGTTGCTCGCCAGCAGGTTGGCCGTGCCGGCGGGGAGAATCGCCAGTGCAGCCTCCGTCCCAGCCACGGCATCGATGCACCGCTGGACTGTCCCGTCGCCGCCCCAGACGAAGATCATCTCAGCACCTTGCTCCAGCGCTCTGCGAGCGCACTTGGGTGCCTTGCGGCTTTTCCTCACCTCATGCCACAGCGGATCGGCAATGCCCTCCCGTGCCAGTACCTCGCGAAGCTCGCCCAGGCCGCCGCCGAGACTCTTGCCGGCGTGGGCCACTACCGCGATCTTCGGCACGCCATGCCCTCCGCGTTCTCCGCCTGAAACTACTTATGCCTCCGCGCGTGGAGGAGGGTCTCCTTGGTGGCGACGGCCCTGGCTTCAGGGTGCGTCTCCGATCGTGGACTGCCCATAGGATTCGGCGGCAATCATTGCCCATATGCCGAAACAGGCGTCATGTGCCCAGCAGAGGGCCTGCGCAGCTGAACGCGCAGCGACCTCTGGATTGGTGTGGAGTCGCCGAACCGGACGTCGAAGATGGCGCCGCCGCCCCGGCACTTGTCAGGCACCGAACGGCCCCTGGCCGAGGGACAACCGCGCGGCGCGCACTCGAAGGCCCTCGAGCAACTTCAGTTGACTGTCAGCCCTGGCGGTTACCGTGCCAGTTCCACGCCGCCCGCGGATTCTGTCATGGCAATGAAGGCCAGCCGGTATACCTCCGATGTCAGGTTGGCAGCCCAGGCCAGGACGGCGCCGAGTTGTCCGCACAGCCGGCATGTCGATCCAGGGCTGGCCGTCACGATCACCCGCATGCCCTGACCGATTCCGGGTAGCACACCCGGTCAACAGAGGCCCACGTCGCAGGAGGTGTGATGGCTACCGAACGGCAGAAAGAAGCGGCCCGGCGCAACATCGCCAAGGCCCGGAGAGTGCAAAGCGCCAGGGCGCATGGCGCGAAGGTCCCCAGCCAGAGCGAAGGCATGAGCACCGCGGAAAAAGACCGGCTGGCCGACCGGGACTTCGCCTTCCCCAGGGAACGCAAGGAGCCGCTCACCGACGCCCGGCACGTGCGCAACGCGATCGCCCGCTTCGATCAGGTCGAAGGCGTGACAGACGCCGAGCGAGACCAGGCGTGGCAGCGGATCCTCGCCGCCGCGAAGCGCTACGACGTTGAGGTGTCTGCCTCTGGCTGGCGGGACCTGGCCAAGGGCGGCAAGGACCACAAGCGGTAGGAATCGGCCCACCGCATCATCGCGGTATCTGTGGCCAGCGGGGCCGGGCTGGTCAGCGGCGGGGGGAAACTCTGGAGACCTGCGTGGCCAGACCGCTTCGAAAGAGTTCAGGTTCAGCTCGGCGGCCCGGCCGATATTCGCTAGGGAGCCTGACTGCGCAGTTGCCGCGGGTCGATCTCGCCGCGGACCAGCCGGTCGGCAAGGACACGCACCTTCTGGTTGGTGTTCTGTGAAAACCACCTGAGCAGCTCGAACGCCTCGTCTGTCGAGATGGCCAGCTTGGCGTGCAGGACGCCCTTGGCTTGTTCGATGACCGCCCGGGCCTCGAGGGCCACCTGAAGATTGTCGGCCATGTGCCGGCAGGCTCCGTACATCTCGCCGTTGTGCACCGCCGTGCCGCCCTGCGCGGCGAACAGCAAGGCGATGTCATGGGCCGCGCCATTGAACGCGCCCGCTCGGTCGGCGTAAAGCGCCACTGCCCCGGCGGGCTCCTTGCCGGTGTGCAGGGGCATGGTGATAACGCTGCAGAAACCGGCTTGGCGGGCGGCGCGGCAGAATACCTGCCAGCGTTCCTCGGCGCTGGTATCCCGGACGTGCCTGGTCTCGTTGTGCCGCAACGTTTCCACGACCGGCCCTTGCCCGGAATCGAACTGCATCCGATGCAGCTCGTCGATCCGCGCATCGGAGGCGGCGAAGGTGTACGTCTGGCCGCCCGCCGCGATGGTCACGGCGGCGCCCGTGGTCCCCGGAACCAGTTCGACGCCAAGGCCAGACAGCCGGGCCAGGGCCGCGTCACCCTCGTCGTCACTGTCCAGTAGCCGCGCGACCTCGGAGATGCGCTCGGCGAGCGCTTGGGTGACCTCGACCATGGCCGGGGAGCTACCCCGGCCGGACGGGACTTAACTTACGTTTGCCAGCCAGCAACCAGGGGTAGCAAGGGAAGCCCGCACGGTGGCCGGATCAAGATCCTCAAGACAGGCGGGGTCTCCGGAAGGCCTTCCACCGTGCCGGGGCTCAAGCTGGAACGGCCCTCAAAGAGCGCGGGACCGCTGGTGACGGCGTGCTGTCGCACGCTCGCGATGCCCGGGGCGGGCGACCGTCACGGCGCCGCAGCCGCCGAGGAGGCCTGCCCATGGACTCAATTCCTTCCGCCAGCGCCCTCACCGGGCTGGTCTCAGCCAGTTCTGCTGCCCCCGACGCTGGCATCAACGAGATCGGCGAACTGATCCTTGCCGAACATGCGCGGATCCTCCGGCTCTTCGGTGCGCTCTATGACCTGGCCCGGCGCGCGGACCCTTCCGTGAGCCGGCTGGCGCTGGCCCAGGTCTGGACCAGGCTCGCCGGCCTGCTCGTGACTCACACCAGGGCTGAGGAGGAAATCTGCTTCCCGCCGATGTACGGCACGGGCGCGCGGACCCTGACCGCCGTGGAGGCGGCGGCCGCCGACCACATCGACATACGCGAGGCCGTGGAACAAGCCCGGCTTCTCGAGGTGGGCTCTGCCCGGTGGTGGCAGGTGATCACCGGGGCCCGCATCGCATGCGCCGAGCACTTCGCCAGCGAGGAGCGGGGCCTGCTGTCAGCACTGTGCAGTGGCCTTGCGCCAGGGACGGGCAAGGTCCTCGTGCGTCAATGGGCCGCATTCGCCGTTTCTCAGGCCGACGGCTCCCCCACGATGGTTAGCCGGGAAGCCTCGCCAGCGAGAGGAACAGGTCCGTCACCCGCCGAGTGAGCCCGCGCTAACCCTGCCCGAACTGGCCTATCGGGCTGGCGTGAAGGTCGCCGAGCAGCGCGGCTGGGTCGCGATACACCGCGGCGGCGCCAGCGGCCCGCAACTGCTCCTCGGCGATACCGCCGCAGAGCAGGCCGATGCACCCAATGCCCGCACGTTCCGCGGCGAGCACATCCCAGACGGTGTCGCCGACCATGACGGTGCGCCGGGGATCGACACCCGACTCATCCAGCGCCTTGGTGACGATGCCCGGGTCGGGTTTGGCCCGGTCGACGTCGCCGGAGCTGACCACGGCGCGAATCGCCGAGCGGGCGCCCAGCGCGTCGAGCATGAGGTCCACCTCGTCGTCTTTGGCGCTGGTGGCCAGCACCACGTCCAGCCCGAGCCTGGCGGTCGTACGGAGCAGGTCGGCTGCCCCGGGCAGCGGGCGCATCCGGCCGAGGTAGGGGGCGTAGTACCGGCTGTGCGCGGCGCTCACCGAGGGATCGGGGCTGCCGAGGACCCGTTCCACCAGCTCGGCTGAGCCCATCCCGATGGCCCGGTGGACGTCGGCACAACGGATGTCGTGGCCGCGTTCGGTGAAAGCCTCCCACCACGCCACGACGTGCAGGTAGTTGGTGTCCAGCAGGGTGCCGTCCACGTCGAAGATGACGCCGCCGTGACGCTTGTCAGCCACCGCGGCCGGCCCTTGGTCGAGTATCGCCTGCGCGGCGCGCAGCCTAAGGCCTTCGAGCAGCTCAAGCTGGCTGTCGGCCCTGGCTATGAGCTCATCCAGCCGACCGCGGTCCAGCCGCGGATCCGCATCCGCCAGGAGCCGCAGCGTCCGCCACCCGGCCGCCTTGCCCGTCACCCCGAGGCTGAGCAGTTCCAGCTCTTCCAGGCTGCTCAGCGGCGACCTGGCCAGCAGGCGGCCGTTGAGCTTGAGCCGGCCCACCCTCTCACCGACCAGCCCGGCGTAAACCTTGTAGGTGCGCACCGGGACGTCCAGCGCGGCCATGAGGTCCAGCAGCGCCGCGCGGTCCATCGCGACGTCGGATGCGAAACGTCCAAGGGCGGCGCCAGCTTCCCCGCCTTGTTGAGCCGCCGCGGCCCTGCGGGCCAGCTCCACGCCACCCGTGGCCCCGGCGAGATGATCATTAAGGTAGATGCCGAGCAGCCCGTGCCCCGCTCGCCCGGCGGTCGGCACAGCTTGTGCCTCTGTCATGATTCCTCCCGTGCTGCCGGTGTACTGACCCCACCCACTTCCCGCAACGTCCCGAATTAACATGGCCAGGCGCTCGAGCCAGAAACCGGGCGTTCGGGCGGGCAGAACGGGGGAAGTAGCGGTGGCGTGGCAGCAGCAACCACGGGCGACCGCCCGCAGACCGGCCGGGCACTGGCGGGGAAGAGGCGCCCGTGCCCATGCTGATCGGAACCTCGGGCTGGCAGTACCGGGACTGGCGCGGCGGGCTGTACCCAGCGGGGGTGGCACAGCGCCGCTGGCTGGAGCACTACGCCAGCTACTACCTGACGGTGGAGAACAACGCCAGCTTCTACCGGTTGCCCGCCGAGCAGACCTTCGCGGGCTGGCGTGCCCGGACCCCCGCCGACTTCGTCATGGCGGTCAAGGCAAGCAGGTACCTCACGCACGTCAGAAAGCTGCGTGATCCGGAGGAACCCGTCGCCCGGCTCCTCGGTGCCGCGGCGGCCCTCGGCCCCAAGCTCGGCCCGGTCCTGCTCCAGTTGCCGCCGACTCTCAAAGCGGAGCCCGCTCTGCTGGACGCCTGCCTTACGGCCTTCCGGCACACCCCGCTTCCCGGCCACGGCCCGCTTCGGATCACGGTGGAACCGCGGCACAGTTCCTGGTGGACCGAGGAGGTCCGGCAGATCCTGGCCGCCCACGACGCGGCGCTGTGCTGGGCGGACCGGCGGGGCTGCGCTGTCACCCCCCTTTGGCGGACCGCAGGATGGGGATACCTGCGGTTCCATGAGGGTACGGCCGACCCGTGGCCCAGCTACACCGAGCAGGACCTGCGCAGGTGGGCCGGGCGGGTGCGTCAGGCGTGGCCGGGTGACGCGGACGTGTACGTCTATTTCAACAACGACCCGGGCGGGGCCGCTGTAGTCAACTCGGCAACCTTTGCGGCGCTGGCCCGCGACGCCGGCCTCATGGTCACCCGGACGCCCCGTGTCGGCGGCGTACCGCTGACCACAGCCATCCCGACGTGGTGACGGGCGCCCATCGCGCCGTGCTTAAACGCCTCTCCCTTGGGTAGCTTCAGCGCTTTCCGCCCGCTGAGCACCGGCCGCAGGGCGAACATCGGATAAAGACGGGGCGAACATCCGTGACAGGCAGCAGCTTCAGCATCGACGTGAGCGCATCGTGATCGCCACGTACCAAGAGATCATCCGTTGGCTCGGTGACACCGACGTGACCGCCCGGCGGCTGCTTGAGGACATCCTGGCCGGCGAGGAGGAGCACGCCGACGACAGCCTCGACCTGCTCGGCGCCGATGGGACCTGAGGACGGCTCCGGCGCCCAGCGGGGAGCACCAGCCTGGCAGGTGGCCGACCAGGCGTTCCGCGCGGCCGTGGACTCGGGGCGCCTTGATCTCCCGCTGCCGGGCTCTGGGCGGACCCGGGAGCGGTGGGCCGCGTTCGCGGACCTGGCCGCGGAGGACCTGTCCCTGGCCAGGCTTGCCGAGGGCCATGCGGATGCGGTGGCGATCCTGGCCGAACTGGACGGCCCGCCACCGCTGCCGGGCAGCCGGTGGGGAGTGTGGGCCGCCCACCCGCCCGGCCCGAAGCTGGAAGCCGCCCGCCACGCCGGCGAATGGCGGCTGCGCGGCACGAAGCGGTACTGCTCGGGGGCCCGCTCGTGTACCCATGCCCTGGTCACGGCCGCCGCGCCGGACGGGATGCGGCTGTTCGCGGTGTCGGTCGAGGTGCTGACGCCGGTGCCGGGCACCTGGCCCGCCACCGGCATGGCGGGCAGCGACACGCTGGACGTGGACTTCGACGAGGTTCCCGCTCTGCCGGTCGGGAGACCGGGGGCGTACGTGGAGCGGCCTGGGTTCGCGCACGGCGGCGCCGGCGTGGCCGCGTGCTGGTACGGCGGTACCCGCGCGGTGGGCGGCGCCTTGCTGTCTGCCGCAGGCCAGCGCGACCTGGGGCCACATGCGCTCGCCCACCTCGGCGCGGTGGACATCGCGCTGCGCACCGTGCGCTCGGCTCTCGACACGGCCGCGGACGAGATCGACGCCGACCCCGCCGACCTCAAGGGCGTGGGCAGGCTCCGTTCGCTGCGCGTGCGCGCGCTGGCCGACGCCGTGGCCGGAGAGGTCATGGGGCGGGTCGGCCGGGCTCTCGGCGCCGGGCCGCTGTGCCTGGATGAGGAGCATTCACGCCGGGTGGCGGACCTGACCGTCTACGTGCGGCAGCATCATGCCGAGCGCAGCCTCGCCGAACTCGGCGCGCTGGTTGCGGAGCAGGGAACGCAATGGTGAACGGGGCCCCGAACCTCATCGACGCCCCGGGCACGCCCGAATGGGCCTGGCGTACCTGGCCGGCCTTTGGCCAGTTTCCCGTCCTGGATGCCACCGGGTGGGCGAGCGCCGTGGTGGTCGCCGCGCACCCGGATGACGAGGTGCTCGGAGCGGGTGGCACCATCGCGGTGCTGGCCGCCAGGGGCGCCCGGCTGCGGCTCGTGGCACTCACCGACGGCGAGGCCTCCCATCCGCACCGGCGGGAGTCCATCGCTTCCAGGCGGGCTGCTGAGACGCTGGCGGCGCTGGCGGCGCTCGGGGCCAGGGACACCGAGATGATCCGGCTCGGCCTGCCCGACTCGGGGCTCGCCGCGCACGAGCATGACGTGACGGCACGACTACAGGAACTGGCCTGGGGTTTCGACGCGCTCCTCGCACCGTGGGACCGGGACGCCCATCCCGATCACGAGGTGGCGGGCCGGGCCGCGCGGGCCGCCCGCGGAGACAAAGACATGCTGTGGTACCCCGTGTGGATGTGGCACTGGGCACGGCCTGGTGATCCCCGCGTGCCCTGGCATGCGGCGGTGCGCGTCCCGCTGCCGCGACCGGTGGCGGCGCGCAAGCGGCGGGCCATCGGCTGCTTCGCCAGCCAACTGCGGGACCGGAGCGAGGCGCAGGGCCCGGTGCTGCCCGCCGGCATCGTGGCGCACTTCGCCCGTGACGTGGAGGTCTTTTTCCGGTGAGCCCTCGATGACACTGGGACCTGGCTACTTCGACGCGATGTACGCGGCCGCCCCGGACCCGTGGAGCCTGCGCACCCGCTGGTACGAGGCCCGGAAATACGCGGTAAGCACCGCCATGCTGCCACGGCAGCGGTACGCCGACGCCTTCGAGCCGGGCTGCTCAGTGGGCGTGCTTACCGGAATGCTCGCCCCACGCTGCGACCGGCTGCTGTCCTGCGACATGGCAGCGGTCGCGGTCGAGGCCGCGGCCGCGCACACCGCGCAGTTCCCCAACGTCACGGTCGAACGCCGGGCCATCCCCCGTGACTGGCCGCCCGGAGTGTTCGACCTGGTCGTCCTCTCGGAGTTCCTGTACTACTTCGCCGGCCCCGACCTGGACCACGTCCTCGATCTCGTGCTCGCGGCGCTCCGGCCGGCCGGCACCCTCCTGGCGGTGCACTGGCGGCACCCGGTTCCGGAATACCCGCGCAGCGGTGACGACGTGCACGCGGCCCTGGGCGCCCGCGCCGGCCTCGCCAGGCTCGCCGACCACACCGAACCGGACTTTCTCGCCCAGGTCTATATCCGGGGCGCGGGCAGCCCGGTGTCGGTGGCGCAGGCCGAAGGCCTGGTGTGATCAACGCGGTGGGGGTGGTGATCCCCGCGCACGACGAACAGGACCTGTTGCCCTCCTGCCTCGCCGCTGTCCGCCGGGCGGCCAGGCAGGTCAGCGTTCCCGTGTACGTGGTGGTGGTGGCGGACGCGTGCACCGACCGGACCGCGGAACTGGCCCGTGCCCAAGGCGCAACCGTCGTGGAGGCCCGCGCCCGCAGCGTCGGCGCCGCCCGGCGGGCCGGGGTGGGGCAGGTGCTCCGGTCCGTCCGCCACCTGGATCCCGCCACGCTGTGGATAGCCACCACCGACGCCGACACCCTCGTGCCCCGCTGCTGGCTCAGCCGGCAGCTCCGCTATGCCAGCCGGGGCTGGAAAGGCGTGGTGGGCACGGTGACGGTCGAGGACTGGTCCGGCCATCCGCCCCAGGTGCGAAGGCGCTACATCCGGCACTACCGGGCCTGGCAAGGGCATCACCCGCACGTGCATGGCGCCAACCTGGGTTTCGCTGCGGACGCCTACCTTGCCGTGGGCGGCTTCCGTCCGCTGCCGACGGCTGAGGACCACGCCCTCGTCGAGGACCTCCGGGCGGCCGGGCTACCGCTATTGCGGACGACCCGGATCCCCGTGGTGACATCGGCCCGCGCCCGGGCCCGGGCGCCGCGCGGGTTCTCCTGGCTGCTGGGCACGCTCGCCGGGGCGGATGCGCCGTTCCCGGGCCGCGGGACAGGCCCGTCCGAGCGGGATCAAGGGCTCAGCCAGCGCCGGGCAGGCACACCTGGATGACGTCGCCAGCCACGCGCGCCTGGAACACCGGCTGCGGCGCGGTGGCAGGGCCGTACACGACCGCCCCGTCACCGGCCGCCGGCTAATGTTCGCCGAGCTTTCTGGCGAGCTCGTCGCGGCCCATCTTCGACCGGCCCGGCAGGTCACGTTTCTTGGCGATCTCGTACAGTTCCGCCCTGGTCTTGGGCTTCGCGCCGCCGGTGCGCTTGCGCTGGGCGACCGCCGCGCCCTGCTTGCCGAGCGCGGTCCGGGTCTTGGCGGGCAGATTCGCGATCGTCTTCTTGCTGGTGGCGGCCTGCTGAGCCTTCTTCACGTTGCGCTTGGCCGCCTGCGACTGCTTGCTCGTCGCCATCGTCATCGCCTCCCTGTCCAAGGGTTCTCAGCAGGCCCTGCCCTACCCGGCAACGACCTTGGCTAACGGCCAAGGCGTGCCCGCTTTCCCGGTCACGGGTTTGCGGTGGCAGCCATGTGGTAGCGCAACCCGGAGCCGCCGCGCAGGCGGCCGTTGCCAAGGACCGCCACAAGAGAGGAGCCCATGCCATGGGGAACGAACTTCACGGCCGCCGGATCGCATTCATGATCGCCAACGAAGGCGCGGAGCAGGTAGAGCTTACCGAGCCCTGGCAGGCGGTGCGGGACGCGGGCGGGACGCCCGAGCTACTCGCGCCCGAGGCCGGCCAGGCCCAGGCGTTCAACCATCTCGACAAGGCGGACACCTTCCCGGTGGACCGGGCTATCAGCGATGCCGATCCGGCCGGCTATGACGCGCTGGTGCTGCCCGGCGGCGTCGCCAACCCGGACCAGCTGCGGACCATCCCCGCGGCGGTGGAGTTCGCCCGTGCGCTGTTCCAGGCGGGCAAGCCTGCCGCGGTCATCTGCCACGGCCCGTGGACCTTGGTGGAGGCAGACCTGGTCCGGGGCCGGACGCTAACCTCCTGGCCAAGCCTGCAAACGGACATCCGCAACGCTGGTGGAAACTGGGTGGACAGCGAAGTACAGGTGTGCGCGGCCGGCCCCAACGTGCTGGTGACCAGCCGCAAGCCCGACGACCTGCCTGCCTTCTGCAAGCAACTGGTCGAGGAGTTCCAGCGGGCCGGCTGAGCCGCTACTCGCGCAGGTCGGCGACGACGGCGAAATGGTCCGACGGCCAGACTCCGGCCACCGGGGCGTTGCCAGCCAGGCGCACCGACTCCACCCGGGCGCGGCCCTGCCTGGGCAGGCCCACCAGGACGTAGTCGATACGTGAATCAGGGATCAGGCTGTCGTCCTGATATCCGTTCCGCAGATCCCAGGTGAAGCCGGGGTCGCCGGGAGCGGCGTAACGCCAGGAGTCGAGGAGCACCAGGCCGGGGACCGCCGGGTCGGCGAGCAGGCCGCCGAGCAGCCGCAGTTCGTCGGAGCCGGGTTCGGCGTTGAAGTCGCCGGTGACCACCGGCGGGTAGGTGCATCCGCCGGAGTTCTCCTCGACGAACCTGGCCAGCGCGCGGACCTGCGCCACGCGCAGCGCGGATCGGCCCAGTCCCCAGGTCAGATGGGTGGTGAACATCGGCAGGACACCGCCAGGGGTGTCGATCCGGGCGTGCACCGCCACCCTGGCCTCGTCCGAAGCGGTCACCGGCAGGGCGTCAGCCGTCTGCGCGGTGATCGGCCAGCGGCTGAGGATCGCGTTGCCGATGAACAGTCTCGGTGCCGTCGGTGTGGCGCACCTTCCCGGCTTCCGCCCAGCACCAGTGCATGCCCAGCTGCCCTGCCAGGTCGATGGCCAGATTCTCCCCCGGAACGTTCTCCCCCGGACCGCCCCAGACCTCCTGGAAGCCACACAAATCGGGCTGGACCTCGGCCAATGTCGCGGCGATCGCCTGCTGGCGCTGTTCCCAGGGCCCGTAACGCCACCACAGATTCCAACTCATCACCCGCACAGCCCGGGCCTACCCCGTGGGGTAGCGCCTTAACAGCGATGCCGTAGACGGGCAGGTCAGTCCTGGCCCAGCCAGACTTCCATGACGGTGAGCAGGTCCTCGGTATCCACCGGCTTGGTGACGTAGTCGGTGGCCCCCGCGGCGATGCTCTTGTCCCTGTCGCCCTGCATGGCCCGGGCGGTCACCGCGATCACCGGCAGGTGCGCCAGGCCAGGGATCTGCCGTATCGCCGCCGTGGTCGCGTACCCGTCCATCTCCGGCATCATCACATCCATCAGGACGATGTCGATGCCCGGGTCACTGCGCAGCAGTTCGATGCCGGTCTGGCCGTCGGACGCGTGCACCACGGTCAGCCCGTACAGCTCAAGGATGCTGGTGATCGCGAAGACGTTCCGCAGGTCGTCGTCGACGATGAGCACCTTCCGGCCACGCAGGCTGTCGTGCCTGGCGGCGACGGGCTCGGCCGGGATGGGCCCTGCGGCGGCCGCGAGGCCGGCCCGTGCGGCAGCGCCCGCCGCCACGCCGGCCCGGCCCTGGCCATCGGCCACGGCCTCCTGCTCCACCGGGTACCTGACCGGCAGGTGCAGGGTGAACGTGCTGCCCTGGCCGACCATGCTCTGCACCGAGATATCCCCGCCGAGCTGCGCCGCCAGCTCGCGGCAGATGGTCAGGCCCAGCCCGGTCCCGCCGTAGCGGCGGCTGGTCGTGCCGTCGGCCTGCTGGAACGCGCCGAAGATGGCGTCCAGGTTCTGGTCGGTGATGCCGATGCCTGTGTCGATCACCGAGAAGGCCAGCACCGGACCGGCCGCGCCGTCCGGCGGCGGGCCCGCGGTGATCCGCAGCTCCACCAGCCCTTCCTCGGTGAACTTGACCGCGTTCGACAGCAGGTTGTGCAGGATCTGCCGGAGCCGCTGCCGGTCGGTGAAAAGCTCCGCGGGAACGCCGTCTGCCGGTGGCCCGGCGGAGAAGGTCAGGCCCTTCTCCGTGGTCAGCGGCTGGAAGACGGCCCGCAGGTCGTCCAGGAGGGGGCGCAGGCCGAAGCGCTCGGGGTGCAGCTCCATCTTCCCGGCCTCCACCCGCGACAGGTCGAGGATGTCGTTGATGAGCTGCAGCAGGTCGGTGCCGGAGGAGTGGATGACGTTGGCGTACTCGACCTGCTTGGGCGAGAGGTTCTGGGCCGGGTTGTCGGCCAGCAGCCGGGCCAGGATGAGCAGGCTGTTCAGCGGGGTGCGCAGCTCGTGCGACATGTTGGCCAGGAACTGCGACTTGTACCTGGACGCCAGGTCGAGCTGGCGGGCGCGTTCCTCCAGTTCCTGCCGCGCCTGCTCGATCTCCACGTTCTTGATCTCGATGTCCCGCTTCTGATTGGCCAGCTGCTCGGCCTTGTCCTCCAGATCAGCGTTCGAGCGCTGCAGTTCCTCCTGGCGTGACTGCAGTTCGCCGGTGCGCGACTGCAGTTCGGCCGCGAGCCGCTGCGACTCGGCGAGCAGCGCGTCGGTGCGGGAGTTCGCGATGATCGTGTTGAGGCTGATCCCGATCGTCTCCATGAGCTGTTCCAGGAAGTCCTGGTGCACCTGGGTGAACCGGCTGAACGAGCCGGCCTCGATGACGCCGAGCACCTGGTCCTCGAACACGATCGGAAGGATGATCAGGTTGACCGGGGCGGCCTCGCCCAGGCCGGAGGAGATCTTCACGTAGTCGGCCGGAAGGTCGGTCACGACGACGGGCCGGCGGGTCCTGGCCACCTGGCCGATCAGCGACTGGCCGAGCCGGAACTGGCTGGGCGCCTCGAGGTCCGCGCGCAGGCCGTAGCCGGCGAGCAGCCGCAGCCGCGTCTCGCCGCCGGAGTCCTCGGCCAGGAAGAACGTCCCGTGCTGCCCGCCCACCAGCGCGATCAGCTCGTTCATGACCAGGTCGGCCACCACGCCCAGGTCACGCTGGCCCTGCACGAGGGCGGCCACCCTGGCCAGGTTGGTCTGCAGCCAGTCCTGCTCCTCGTTGGCCTTGGTCGTCTCCCGCAGCGACCGGACCATCGCGTTGATGTTGTCCTTGAGGTCGGCGACCTCGCCCTGCGCCTCGACCGAGATCGAGCGGGTCAGGTCGCCGGTGGCCACGGCGCTGGTCACCCCACCGATGGCGCGGACCTGGCGGGTGAGGTTGCCGGCCAGTTCGTTGACGTTCTCTGTCAGCCGCTTCCAGGTACCGGACACGCCCTCGACCTCGGCCTGGCCGCCGAGACGGCCTTCGCTGCCGACCTCCTTGGCGACCCTGGTCACCTCGGCGGCGAACGACGAGAGCTGGTCGACCATGGTGTTGATCGTGGTTTTCAGCTCAAGGATCTCGCCGCGGGCGTCCACGTCGATCTTCTTCGACAGGTCGCCCTGGGCCACGGCCGTGGTGACCTGGGCGATGTTGCGGACCTGGCTGGTCAGGTTGTTCGCCATCGAGTTGACGTTGTCGGTGAGGTCCTTCCAGGTGCCCGCCACGTTCGGCACGGTGGCCTGGCCGCCCAGCATGCCCTCGGTGCCGACCTCGCGGGCCACCCGGGTCACCTCGCCGGCGAACGCGCTGAGCGTGTCGACCATGCTGTTGATCGACTCGGCGAGCGCCGCCACCTCGCCCCCGGCCTCGACGTTGATCTTCTGGCTCAGGTCGCCGCGGGCGACCGCGGTGGCCACCTGGGAGATCGAACGGACCTGGGCGGTGAGGTTGGAGGCCATCACGTTGACGTTGTTGGTGAGGTCCTTCCAGGTGCCGGACACCCCGCGGACCCTGGCCTGGCCGCCCAGGTTGCCCTCGGTGCCGACCTCGCCGGCCACCCGGGTCACCTCATCGGCGAACAACGACAGCTGGTCGACCATCGTGTTGATGGTCTCCTTCAGTTCCAGGATCTCGCCGCGCGCGTCGACCGTCACCTTCTGGGTCAGGTCCCCCCCGCGACGGCGGTCGCGACCTGGGCTATCGCCCGCACCTGGCTGGTCAGGTTGCCGGCCATGAAGTTCACCGAGTCGGTGAGGTCGCGCCAGGTGCCGCCTACCCCGGGCACCCGCGCCTGACCGCCCAGCCGGCCCTCGGTGCCCACCTCCCTGGCCACCCGGGTCACCTCATCGGCGAACGCCGACAGCTCGTCCACCATCGTGTTGACGGTGTCCTTCAGTTCCAGGATCTCGCCGCGCGCGTCGACGGTGATCTTCTGGCTGAGATCGCCCTTGGCCACCGCGGTGGTCACCTGGGCGATGTTGCGCACCTGGCCGGTCAGGTTGCCGGCCATCGAGTTCACCGAGTCGGTGAGGTCGCGCCAGGTGCCGCCTACCCCGGGCACCCGCGCCTGACCGCCCAGCCGGCCCTCGGTGCCCACCTCCCTGGCCACCCGGGTCACCTCGTCCGCGAACGCCGACAGCTCGTCCACCATCGTGTTGAGGGTGTCCTTGAGCTCGGCCATCTCGCCCTTGACGTCCACCGAGATCTTCTGGCTGAGATCGCCCCTGGCCACCGCGGTGGCCACCCGCGCGACGTCGCGCACCTGGCCGGTCAGGTTACCGGCCATCGAGTTCACCGAGTCGGTGAGGGCCTTCCAGGTGCCGGCCAGCCCGGGTACCTCGGCCTGCCCGCCCAGCCGGCCCTCGGTGCCCACCTCGCGCGCCACCCGGGTCACCTCGGAGGTGAACAGGGCGAGCTGGTCGTTCATCCCGTTGAACACCGAGGCGATCTCGTCCATGAGCGGATCGCCGTCGGTCGGCAGCCGGGTGCTGAAGTCTCCGCTGCGCACCGCCGACAGGCCAGCCAGCAGTTGCTGCAGGCCACCGTCGGCAGGCTGCACCGCCCGCTGTTGGATAGTCGTCATCTCCGGAACCCCTCCATGGCCAGCCAAATACCGCGCGGGGGGCGATATGCCAGGCGAGCCCACTCGAAAGGATCCTGTCACGTCTTGTGATGGCCGAGAATAGAACTGACAGGAAGCAGGCGTGGCCTGGGCACTTGCCCCGGGCGAAGTGCCCTGGTGCGAAGGCTGGTGGCCGTGACCGATCCGAGCGGAGCCGACATGGTGCGGCTGAACGCCCTGGTCGAACGGCAACGGCGGGAGCTGGACAAGCTGCGCTCGGCGGCCGCGGCGCGCTCGGTCGTGGACCTGGCCAGGGGCATGCTGATGGAGCAGCTTGGCTGCACGCCCGCCGAGGCCGAACGCCAGCTCGTCCGCCTGGCCGCGGAATCCGGCATCGCCACGACCGAACTGGCGGCCCAGATCACCCACCAGGACCCGCCCGGCGAGCCGCCAGAGGCGGGCATGCCCCAGGTCAGCCTGGCCAGGGCGGCGATCGAGACCGCGGCCTCCGGCAACGCCGTGGCCAGTGCCCTGCTCGGGGAGGCCCTGGGCGGCCTCGGCGCGGTGGCGGTGGCGATCTGGCTCACCGAGCCAGACGGCGGCCTGGAACTGGTCGGCGAGGCCGGTTTCGGCAGCCACGAGGCGAGCCGCTGGCGGCGGTTGCACCCGGACATGCCCTCGCTGCCGCAGCAGGTGGCGCGCGACGGCCTGGAGACCTGGTGGCCCGGGGGGCCGCCGCCAGGCGACGAGCGGCCGCTGCCGGGCCGCTGGCGCGACGGCGGCTGGGCCGGGCTCCCGCTGCACGACGCCGGGGCCGCCCTGGGCGTCATGGTGGTCTGCTGGCCGGAGCCGGCCGCGGAGTTCCCCGCGCCGCTGCGCCGCCAACTCGCCTCGGTCGCCGACGTCGCCGCCCAGGCGCTTGGGATCCGGCTGTCCCAGGGGGCCCTGCCCCCCGACCACGAGGCCGCCGGGATGCTTGCGCTGCTTGACGGCCTGCTCGACGGGTACATGTTCGCCCGCGCCGTGCGCGATCCCGATGGCCGGGTGACCGACTTCCGCGTCGACCATGTCAGCGACGGGTTCCGCGATCCGGCCGGGCGCGGCGCCGCGGAACTGACCGGCAGGCACCTGCTTGAGCTCTACTCGGAGACGCTCACCGCGGGCGGCCTGTTCGACAGGTGCCTGGCGGCGGTGGAGGGCGGCGCGCCGCAGCGGCTGCCGGGTGAGGCCGTGGCGGCCCAGGCCGGCCCCGGCACGCCTGCCGCCGGGATCCGGATCGCGCGGCTGTATGACGGGGTCGTGATCGCCCGGCGCGAGGCCGGCGAGGCTGACCGGCTCGCGGCATTGCTACAGCACGCGCAGCGGCTCGGCCGGGTCGGCGGCTGGGAGGAGGACGTCCGCAGCGGCGAGGTGAGCTGGACCGAACCGACGTTCGCGCTGTTCGGGCTGCCACCGGGAGATCCTGTGCCGGTCGCGGACCTGCCGTCGCACGTGGTCGCCGACGACGTCCCCGCGGTCCGGGGCTTCCGGGAGGCCCTGCTGCACGGCCGGATGGAGAGCGCCGCCGCGTTCCGGGTGGTCCGCGCCGACGACGGCAGCGTGCGGCAGATCCGCGCTTACGCCGAGCCGGTCACAGAACCGGGTGGCGCGGTGATCGCCATGCGCGGCGTGTACCAGGACGTTTCGGCCGATTACCACACCCGGCTGGCGTTCGCGGCGGCCCGCGAGCAGCTTGCCGACACCGAGGAGCGCGTCGCGGAGGAGCACCGCCTGGCCATCAGGCTGCAGGAAGCCATCACCCCGCGCTCCGCAGCGGCGGACGAACTGGTGGAGGCCGCCGGGCTCGACGTGGCGGCCAGGTACCGGCCGTCCGGTGAGGGCAACCTGGTCAGCGGCGACTGGTACGACACGGTGCTGCTGCCAAGCAAGAAGGTGCTGCTCGTGGTGGGGGACATCGCGGGGCACGGCCTGGACGCGGTCACCGGCATGGTCGCGGTGCGCAACAGCCTGCGCGGCCTGGCGATCACCGGGGCCAGCCCGGCAACCCTGCTCGACTGGCTGAACAGGGCGGCCGCGCACTTCACCGACGGCGTCCTCGGCACGGCGATCTGTGGCCTCTACGATCCGGCCAACCGGACGCTGCGCTGGGCCAGGGCCGGGCACCTGCCGCCGGTGCTGGTACGCGACGGCCGGGCGGAGCAGCTTCCGCTGCCCGAGGGCCTGCTGCTCGGCGCGGACCCGGACGCCAGCTACGCCGAGGAAGTGACCAGCCTGCGGCTCGGCGACACGCTGCTGCTGTTCACCGACGGCCTGATCGAACGGCGGGACGAGCCGATCGACGAGGCGATCGCCGGCCTGATCCGGGCCGCCAGCCATCCGGTGGGCGACGTCGGCGAGTACGCCGACCATCTGCTTGACCAGGCCGCCTCGAATACAGGTGATGATGCGTGCCTGGTCGCGGTCCGGGTTCGGTGACCAGGCACGGCACGCGCCACGACACAGGGAATGACGCCCGCATCCTGGGGTATCGGCTGGCTCATGGGACAATGCGGTATCTGAAGGTTGCCGGAGACCATGTTATGGATGAGCCTGTCGCAGGCGTTCTGAGCCACGCGGCGCTCTTCTATCGCAGCCAGGCCGAGTACGCCGGGCAGGATCACGGCGTTCGTCCAGGCCGGCCTGGACGCAAGGCGAGCCCGCGCTGATCGTGCTGCCCTGCGGCCGGGCCAGGCGATCGCCGCCTGCCTGGATGCCACGCCGGGCGAAGCTGGTCTTCGCGGACATGACCGAGCTGGGCCGCAACCCGGCACGGATCATCCCGGAGGTGCGCGCGTTCACCGACAAGCACCCTGGCCAGCGCGTGCGCCTTGTCGGCGAGCCGATCTGGCCCGGGCGCTCGGCCGCGGAGATCTGCGAGGCGACTCGGCACGAGGCTCTGATCAACCTCGCGTTCGCCCAGGTAGAGGCGACTATTTTGTGTCCATACGATGCTGCGGGCCTGGCCGGTTCCGTCCTCGATGCTGCCCTGCGCACGCACCAGGAACCAGCAGCGTCCGGCGCGACGGCCCAGACCTGGCGGGCCAACCTTCCCCCGGACTGCGACCGTCCGCTGCCAGCGCCGCCCGCGGACGCGGAGATGCTCGCCTACGACACCGACCTGGCACCGGTGCGGCGGCTCGTCGAGCGGCACGCCCGGCGCGCCGGGCTCGGCGAGGAGCGTGCCGTGGACCTGGTCCTGGCGGCGAGCGAGATCGCCGCCAACACGATCAGCCACACCGCCGGGAGCGGGGTGATCCATGTCTGGCACACCGGCGAGGAGGTCCTTTGCCAGGTCCATGACCAGGGCTGGATCACCGATCCGATGGCCGGGCGGGTCCGGCACGGCCCGGATGACCGTGGCCACGGCCTGTGGCTGGTCAACGTGCTGTGCGACCTGGTCGAGCTGCGCTCGGGCCAGACGGGCACCACAGTCCGGATGCACATGCGCCGGGGGCGCTAGCCCGGGAATCACGGCGCTGCCCACGCAAGTCCCCGGACCGATATCCCGGTGGCAGCTAGCTACCGGCTGCGCTCGCGGGGGCGTCGGCCTCCGCCGGCGGGCTCATCTGCTGCACCTGGGCCGCGAACCTCCGGTACTCGCGCAGCACCGTGCGGAGTTGCTCGGTGTCGGTGTCGCTGCCCTGCCAGGAGGAAGCCAGAGCACGCTGCCGGGCCTGGACCGAGGTCACGAGCTCGTCGATGGCCGAGTCCACGGCAGCGGCGGCCATCTTCACCGAGCCGCGCGGGTCGTCCACGAAGTTCGCCAGAATCTCGCTCCAGCGCTGGGCGGAGATTCCGCTGGGAGCGGCGGCGCCATCGGGTGACGCGGGAGCGGCCGCGGGCGCCTGCGCCGCCGGCGGCTGGCCGGGTGCGCCGGTCATATCCGGGTCATGGCCTGGCCCGCCGGGAGCTGCCCCGGTTGCGGTATCCGGTGCCGTCTCGGTCAGCGCCGGGTCCTTGACCGCCGTCTCCGCGTCGATCACCACGATGTCCTCCTCCAGCACCGCGTCTGGCGCGCCGGTACCGGCCGGGGATTCGTCCACGATCGGCGCGCCGGCACCGGCCGCAGGCTCGCCGGAGGTCAGCGTCTCGTCCGCGGCCTGCGCCGGGACGTGGCCGTATGCCAGCGGCGGAGCCTCGCCGGGCGCCCGCTCCAAGGGCCCCGGCTCCTCACCTTGCGCGCGCCAGAACGCTGGCGCCGGGCCGTCGGCAGATTCCCCGGCCTGGTCTTCCGGCTCGGCCGGTGACTGTGTCTGCTCTGCCCCGGCCGGAGGCTGCGCCTCGTCGGCTTCCTCGGCCGGCCGTTCGCTGTCGCGGTGTCCCCAGATCGCCATGCGATCCTCCTATCCGGTCTGTCTTGCCTGCCGACTTTCCGCCAATTACCCGCTCAAACGCCCGCCGGGGACCAGACGCGGTCAGGCCAGGCCAGACCGGTCTTCGAGCAGCCCCGCGAGCAACTGCGCCAGGTGCTGTCCCTCCCGGCCGAGATGGCCGGCCTGGATCTGGGTGCGGCAGGAGAACCCGTCGGCCAGCACGGCGGTCTCCGGCCGCGCGTCCCGGACCGCGGGCCAGAGCCCGTGCTCCGCGCACGCGACGGACACTTCGTAGTGGCCCGCCTCGAAGCCGAAGTTGCCGGCCAGCCCGCAGCAGCCGCTGTCGAGCACGTCGACCTCGACGCCACACGCCTTGAGCAGCTCGGTGTCGGTGTCGAAGCCCATGATGGCGTGCTGGTGGCAGTGCACCTGTGCAATGGCCGCGCGGTGGCTGAGGACGCGTCCGCTCGGGCGGCCGCCAGCCTGCCTCGGTGAGCACCTCGGCGAGCGTCCTTGTCCGCTTCGCCAGCAGCCGGGCGTCATCGGAGCCGAGCAGGTCGGCGGCGTCCGACCGGAACACCGCGGCGCAGCTCGGCTCCAGCACCACCACGCGCGTGCCCGCCTGCAACTCCGGCCGCAGCGTCCGGATGGTCCGCCGTAGCACCTTGCTGGCCACGCCGAGCTGGCCGGTGGAGATCCAGGTGAGGCCGCAGCACACCGGCCGGGCCGGCACCTCCACGGTGAACCCGGCGTCCTCCAGCACCGCCACGGCCGCCTTGCCGACCTCAGGATGGAAGCTGTTGGTGAACGTGTCGGGCCACAGGATGACCTTCTCGCCGGCCTGCCGGGCACCACGCCGGGCGTGCCACCGGGTGAACCGCTCCCTGGCGAAGCCCGGCAGTTCCCTGTGCTGGTCGATGCCGCCGGCCGCCTTGATCAGCCGGCTCAGCAGCGGCGCCCGGCCGGCCGCGTTGACCAGGCCGGGAGCCCGGGCGGCGAGCAGCGCGGCGGCCGGCAGCCAGCCCATCGAGTAGTGCGACGCCGGCCGCAGCCTGCCCTTGTAGTGGTGCGCGAGGAACTCGGCCTTGTAGGTGGCCATGTCCACCTCGACCGGGCAATCCTTGCGGCATCCCTTGCAGGCCAGGCACAGGTCGAGCGCGTCCCGCACCTCCGTGGAGTGCCAGCCGTCGCGGATCACCTCACCACGCACCATCTCCATGAGCAACCTGGACCGGCCACGGGTGGAATGCTCCTCCTCGCGGGTGGCCCGGTAGCTGGGGCACATCACGCCGCCCTCGTCGCCGCGGCACTTGCCCACCCCGACGCACCGCGATGCCGCGTGGGAGAACTTGAACCCGTCGCTGGCGTAATGGAAAAGCGTCAGTGGTTCCTTCGGGAACCAGCCGCGCCTGGTGAGATGCGAGTCCAGCGGGTTGGGCTCGACGATCTTGCCTGGGTTCATCCGGTTGCCCGGGTCGAAGGCGGCCTTCAGCTCGCCGAAGGCGCGGATCAGGTCCGGGCCGAACATCTTGGGCAGCAGTTCGCCGCGCGACTGGCCGTCGCCGTGCTCGCCGGACAGCGAGCCGCCGTAGCTGACCACCAGGTCCGCGGCGTCCTGGACGAACGACCGGTAGCGCGCGATGCCCTCGTCGGTGCGCAGCTCGAACGGGATCCGGGTGTGCACGCAGCCCTGGCCGAAGTGCCCGTACAGCGAGGCGCCCCGGTAGTCGTAGCGCTCCAGCAGCTTGCGGAAGTCGCGCAGGTAGTCGCCGAGCCGGTCCGGCGGGACCGCGGCGTCCTCCCAGCCCTCGTGCGTCTCGTGCTTGCCCGGCGGGTAGGCGGTGGCGCCCAGGCCCGCCTCGCGGACGTCGTTGAGCTTGTCCTCCACGGCCGGGTCGTCCACGTACGCGACATGGGGTTTCGGGTGGTCGCCGTCGGACTGGACGTCCTCGATCAGCGCGTGCGCCTTGGCCTTCGCCTCAGCCTCGCTGTCGGCGCCGAACTGGATGAACAGCCAGCCGGAACCCTCGGGCAGCTTGTCCAGCGCGTCGCTGGCCAGGTGCTCCTCGCGCTCCAGCGAGATGAGCGTGTCGTCCAGCCCCTCGACGGCCAGCGGATCGTGCCGGACCACGCGGGGCACGACGTCTGCGGCCTGCGCGATGTCGGGGTAGCCGAGGACGACCAGGGACCGGGAGCGCGGCACCTCGAACAGGTCTATCTCCGCGTGCAGCACGGTGACCAGGGTGCTCTCGCTGCCGACCAGTGCCCTTCCCACGTGGAACCCGTTCTCAGGGAGCAACTGGTCAAGGTTGTAGCCGGACACCCGGCGGGGGATCTTCGGGTAACCGGTGCGGATCTCGCCCAGGTAGGCGTCCCTGATCTCGCGCAGCCGCCGGTACAACTCGGCCTTGTCCCCGCCGGCCGCGAGGATCAGCGCAAACTCCTCGTCACTGGTCTGGCCGGCCCAGGTGCGCAGCCCGCCGTAGCAGAGCACCTCCAGGCGGCGTACCGAGTCGGCCATCTTGCCGTAGGCCTGCGCGGTGGAGCCGCACGAGTTGTTCCCGATCATGCCGCCGATCGTGCAGCTCACGTGCGTGGACGGCTTGGGACCGACCATCAGGCCGTGCGGGGCCAGCGCGTCGTTGACCTTGTCAAGCGCCGCGCCGGGCTGCACGATGGCGGTCCTTGCGCCGGCGTCGACCGAGACCAGCCGGTGGCAGTACTTGGTCCAGTCGATGACGACCGCGGTGTTGACGCACTGCCCGGCCAGGCTGGTCCCGCCGCCCCTGGACAGCACCGGCGCCCCGGCCTCCCGGCACACGGCGACCGCGTCCGCGCCCGCGTCCACGGTGCGCGGTACTACCACGCCGATCGGCACCTGCCGGTAGTTGGACGCGTCCTGGGCGTAAGCGCTCAGCGTGCCGCTGTCGAACCTGACCTCGCCGTCCACCCGTTCGTGCAGCGCGGCCCGGAGCTTGGCGACGTCCACATCGGCTGCCGGAATCATGACCTGCGTCACTGGATCAGCCATCCCTTCACCCGGGCGCCCAGCGGGCTACCTCTACCGGAGCCGTGGCAGCACCGTATTCGCGTAGAACTCGAAGAAGCCCTCGTGCTCTCCCCGACCTGGGCGATGTACACCTCATCGAAGCCCGCCTCGGCATAGGCGCGGATGCCGGCCAGGTGCACGTCGGGGTCCGGCCCGGCGGGTGCTTTCATCGCGTCCTCGGGGACGAGCTGCGCCAGCTCACCGAAATGCCTGGGCAGCGGCAGCAACTGGGCCGCCTCACCGGGGATCCCTTCGTTGGGCCAGAGCCGGTGCAGGGTCTTGCGCGCCTGTGCGGCGTCGGGGCCCCAGCAGGCCTTCAGGCCGCCCTGCACCGGGCGGTCGCCGCCGCCGGACTCCCGGTAGAGGCGGACGAAGTCCGCATTGGGCTGGACGCACATGTACCCGTCGGCGACCTTCGCGGCGAGCTTGATGGACTTCTCGCCGAAGCCCGACATGAAGATCGGCAGCGGGCTCTGCGGCGCGGAGTAGAGTCGCGCGGTGTCCACCTGGTAGTGCCTGCCATGGTGAGTGATGAGCTTGCCGCTCAGCAGGTCCCTGATGACGCCGACGGCCTCTTCGAGCATCTCCAGGCGCTCCTCCGCCGACGGCCAGCGATCCCCCAGAATGTGCTCGTTCAGCGCCTCCCCGGTGCCGACTCCCAGGGTGAACTTGCCGCCAGTAAGCAGCGCGGACGTGGCCGCCGCCTGGGCCACCACCACCGGGTGTTGGCGGACCAGCGGGCACGTCACGGCGGTGGTGATGGGCAACGACGTGGCCTGGGAGACGGCACCGATCACCGACCACACGAACGGGCTCTGGCCCTGCTCATCCAGCCAGGGATGGAAGTGGTCGGAGATCCACAGGGCGTCGAACCCGGCCTCCTCGGCAAGCCGCGCCTGGCGAACGAGGTCGGCTGGTCCGTACTCCTCGCAGGACAGAAAGTAACCGAAGCGGGTCATGAGCATCTCCTAATAAGCGCTTGGCGTGCTTGATCTGTGTCCGCCGCCAACGAGGTGCCCTCGCTACCCGCCGGAATCTTTGTCTAACCGCGTCGTGCGTGCTTCTTGCGCCGGCGGCGGGCCTGGCGCAAGAATGCCGTGTGCGGTTGTCCTGGCCAGGGCGGCCGCTTCCTGGGTCCAGAGACGCGGCCCGCCTTTCCCTTCTCGTATGGACGGGTGGTGATGGGCCGTGTCTGGTGACCGGCGTGTGGTCTGGGTTGGCCGCGTCGCGATCCTGAAGCTTCCCGCCGAGGTCGACATCTCCAACGCCGGCCAGGTCCGCGAGGATCTGGACGAGGTCGTGGCGCAGGACGCATCGCTGGTGATCGCGGACATGAGCGCGACGACCTTCTGCGACTCCGCGGGGGTGACGACGCTGGTCAGGGCGGCGCGGAAGGCGAATGCGAGTGGCACGGGACTGCGCGTGGCCGCCAGCGCTCCGGCCGTCACGCGGGTGCTCGCCATCACCGGGGTAGACCAGCTGATCGATGTCTATCCGAGCGTCGCTGCTGCCATGGCCGATCCCGGCAACGACGCGGCGGGCCAGCACCGCATCCGGCAGGGGCCTGCCGGGCAGGCCGATCCCGAGGGGCGCGCCCCGCAACCCGGCTGAAGCTCCGGGCTTGCCGGGCGCCCCCATGACCAGGGCGCCATTCGGGGGCCGGCCCGGCCGGATCTGCTGGGGGCAAGATCCGGCCGGGCCGGGCGGGCACCGCTCAGACAGGGCAGGCGGGCACCGTTCAGGCAGGCGGGGGACCGCTCAGGCCAGGCGGGCACCGCCCAGGAGGACACCTTCTCCAGCCATGGGCTGGCGCCTACTTAGTCCTCTTCGAAGTCATGCGGCTGGGGCGGCTCGCCGCTCACGCTGGTGACGATCGCGCTGGCGATGTCGCGTAGCTTGACGTTGCTGTTCTGGGACGCGCCGCGCAGTATTTCGAACGCCTTGGCCTGGGTGCACCGCTCCCGGGCCATGATCACCCCGAGGGCCTGGTAGATCACCGCCCGCGAGGTCAGCGAGGACCGGAGCTGGTCGGTCAGCTCGGAGTACGAGGCAAGCCGCAGCATCAGCGACAGCGCGCCAGATGCGTTCTCCGCGAGCTTCTCCGCACGGTGGACCTGGTCCGGGCCGAACGCGGCCACGCCGCGCCCGTAGAGGTTGAGCGCGCCCACCGGCTTGCCGTCCGCGACCAGCGGCAGCCCCAGGCAGGACCGGATCCCGCGGGCCTGCGCGGCGGCCTCGAACCGGGGCCAGTAGGCCCGGGCGGCGGTGTCGCCGATGCTCACCCGGTCACCGGTTCGCATCGCGTGCAGGCACGGGCCGTCGCCGAGCTGGTACTGCACCTCGTCGATCTCCGAGGCCAGCGGGTCACTGCAGGCCACCGTGGCCGGCCCTCCGTTCGGCCGCATCGTCATGCCGCAGGACACCCCGTCGGTCACCAGGCGGGCGGCCAGCGTCGCCAGTTCCTGCAGGAACTGCTCCAGGGTCTGCGTGGACAGCAGCGCCTTCTGCATCTCGGTGAGGTTGTCCGTCGCATCAGCGCCTGGCTCGCCCATCATTTCCTTCCGCCTTTCCGCTCCGCCCCCGAGGTCTGAAGATCCCTACCCCGGGGGCCGGATCGAAACTGGCGGATCGAAACTGCCGGATTGAAACAGCCGCGCCGTGGTAGTGCCGTGCTGCATGGATGCGAAACAGCTTCACGACCTGCGACAGCAACTCCGGGTGGATGCGGTGCGCGCCGCGGCGGCGCGGCCGTGACCGAGGTCGCGGCCGGGCCGGCCGTGACCGAGGTCGCCGCGGCGGCCTACGTCATCCCCACCGACGCGCCCGAGGCAGACGGCACGCTGGCCTGGGACGCCACCACGATGGTGCTTGCCACCGCCCGGGCGGGCGGGGAGAAAGGCATCGGCTGGAGCTACGCGGCGGCGGCGGCGCGGCAGGTCATCACCGACGTGCTCGCCGGGGCGGTCACGGGCCGGAGCGCGCTGGACGTGCCCGGCGCCAGCGAGGCGATGATCCGTGCGGTTCGCAACATCGGGCGGCCCGGGATCGCGGCGACTGCGATCTCCGCCGTGGATATCGCGCTGTGGGATCTCAAGGCGCGGTTGCTCGGCTGCCCGCTGGCCCGGCTGCTCGGCCAGGCGCGGCCCAGCGTGCCCGTCTACGGCAGCGGCGGGTTCACCAGCTACGACGCCCGGCAGACCCGCGAACAGCTCGCCGGGTGGGTGGAGCGGGACCACATCCCGCGCGTGAAGATCAAGATCGGCGAGAGCTGGGGCGGCAACGAGCGCAGGGATATCGAGCGGGTGGCCCTGGCCCGCGAGGTGATCGGCGAGGGCACCGAACTGTACGTGGACGCCAACGGCGGCTACACCGTCGGCCAGGCCGTCCGGGTCGCGGACCGGCTGGCCGGCTACGGCGTGACCTGGTTCGAGGAGCCGGTGTCCAGCCAGGACCTGGCGGGGCTGGCCGCGGTCCGCCGTCAGGTGCTCCCCGACGTGGCCGCCGGGGAGTACAGCTGGTCGCTCGCTGACTCGGCGCGGCTTATCGAGGCGGGCGCGGTGGACTGCCTTCAACTCGACGCGACCCGGTGCGGCGGCTTCACCGAGTTCCTCCGCGGCGCCGCCCTGGCCGCCGCGCACAACCTGCAGGTTTCCGCGCACTGCGCGCCGAATCTGCACGCACATGCCGGCGTGGCCGTGCCCGGCCTGCGCCACGTCGAGTACTTCCACGACCATCAGCGGATCGAACGGATGCTCTTCGACGGCGCACTGGATCCCGACGGCGGGATCCTGACCCCGGCCCCGGACCGACCGGGGCTTGGGATGTCCCTCAAGGAAGCGGACGCCGAGAAATACTGCCAGGGCTGACGAGGCGGGGATCAGCGGGGCGGTTCGCCCACTCTCAGGGCGAGCATGGTCACGTCGTCGCGCAGTTCGCCCTGGGACAGCTCCAGCACGACTTCGCGCACTCGCGACACCAGCACCGCGGCCGGCTTCCCGGCCAGCGCGGCCAGTTCGTCGGTGAGTCGCTCCTCGAACTGGACCAGGTCAGGGCCACACGCGCTGGTCAGCCCGTCGGTGTAAAGGAAGACCAGGTCACCGGTTTCCAGGTCGAGTTCCTGGGTGGCCGGTTCGGCGTCGGGGAAGATCCCGAGCGGCAGGCCTCCCCCGTTCAGTACCTGGGTGCGGCCGTCGGGCCGCAGCAGCACCGGGCCGGGGTGGCCTGCGCTGGACAGGGACAGGTGCAGCCGCCCCTCCCGCCAGCTCAGGTGCCCCGCGTCGGCGGTGACGAACCTGCCGTCGAAATCCTCGGTCAGCATGATGTCGTTGATGCCGCGCAGCACCGCCGTGGGATCGGCGTCAAGGTGCGCCAGCGCCCGGATCGCGTGCCGTGCCGCGGCGGTGACCGCCGCGGTGTCGGGCCCCGTGCCGCACACGTCCCCGATCGCCACGCCCCACCCGTCCCTGGACGGGTAGACGTCGTAGAAGTCGCCGCCGGCCTCGGCGCCCATCGTGGCTGCCACGTGCGCGGCCGCGATCTCGGTGCCGGGGATCTGCCGCACCTGGCGGGGCAGCAGGCTGGTCTGCAGCGCGTTCGCGATGTCGACCCGGTGCCGGAACATGCGATCCACCCTGATCGCCAGGGCGAGCTGCTCCCCCAGTTCTTCCACCAGGCCCACGTCGGCGATCTCGAAGTGCGGGTGGCCTGCCCAGCGGGCCAGGGTCAGCACCCCGTAGGCGTGCTCCCCGTCGGTCAGCGGGACCGAGAGCACCGAGGTAGCGCCGAGCAGCATGAGCAGCGGGATGCCGTCGGGACCGTCGCCGAGCGCGCCCGGGTCCTCGGCGTGCGCGATGAGCAGCGTGCTGCCCGACTCGTGCACCTGGGACGGGCCGGACCCGGGCGCCGGGTCCACCGCTGCCACGGCATTGGCCAGCTTCTCTGAGCGCTGGTCGTCGGGCCCGCTCACGTGCTGGCGCCGCAGCCGCTGGCCGCCCTCGACGTCCACGATCACCCAGGCGGCAAGTTCCCTGGCCAGCAGCCGGGCGTACCGCTGCAAGGCCACCGGCTCGCTGTAGGTGATGTTCTCCAGCAGGATTCTGGTGGCGGCCATCACCAGGTCCAGCCGGCGGGTCATCGCCTGTACGACTTCCGCGGCCGGTTCGGCCGGCGCCTTCCCGCGGCGGCTGGCCGGCGCGGACTGGGCGCTGCTGACCGCCACCACAAGATGGGCCGCGGTTCCCTGGGCGCTGACCGGATGCACGGCCAGCGCGTGGTCCACCGCCCCGGCAGCGGTGAGCAGCCCGCACCGGAACTGCCTGGTCTCGCCCTTGCGCGCCGCGGCGGCGAAATGGGTCGCGGCGGCCGGCCGGGACGGCAGGTCAATGAACGCCGTGAAGGCCTTGCCTGTCGCGTACCCGGGGCCAGAGCCGAGCAGGTCGCCCGCCGCGGCGTTGACCCGCCGGACCATGCCGTCGTTGCCGAGCAGGAACAACGGCACCGGCGCCTGCTGGAAGACGGCGTGCAGCAGCCTCCGTTCCGCGTGCGATGCGCGAGGAGCCCTGGCCGCCCTCACCCGGCTCATCCGCGCCGTCGTTCGGGGCTAGCGCGGCGACGGCAGCGTCCAGTTCGGCGAGCGCGGCCTCCAGCAGGGTCGCCGGGTCAGCCCCGGGAAGCGCGGCGGCCTGCCGGAGCGCGCCGTACCGGGCCTTGAGGCCGGCGATCTCACTGCCAGCGCCCTGACGGCGCGGCGTCTGCTGCATGGGCCCCAAATCTCCGCATCCTGGATTCCGGTCCAGGAACCAGACTAATGGGCTGGGCTGGCAGGCCGGAAATACCGGTCAGATGCCGTTGGCGACCTTGTTGAACACACTGGTCAGGTTCGTCCCGATCAGCCTGACCGCGGTGATGATCACCGCAGCGATCAGCGCCACCATCAGGCCGTACTCCACCGCCGTCGCCCCCCGGTCGTCCCGGCACAGCAACTGGGTCATCCGACCCTGGACGTATATGGCGCACCTGAGCATCTGCGGATTGCCCCCCGGTCCCGCACGTCCCCGAAACTACTTTCAGTTAGAATAATATCACTGAGCGCAGCAATCCAGGGGCCCGGAGTCCGGGCCGGGGCTCATGTGATGCCTCGATCAGGACTGGCTGGCCGCAGCCGCCCCTCCGGTCCCGGCGCGTCCCGCGGCGACCGCGGCATCCACGCTCTCGTAGAGCGGCAGCCGGTCGGCGAGCCCGGTGATCCAGAGAGTCTTGGTATAGCGGTACCGCGCGCCCGCGAGCGCCAGCGTCCCGCCGGCCGCCCTCACCTGCTTCCAGTGCCCGACGATCACCGCCAGCGAGCCGGTGTCCATGAAGTCCACGGCGCTCAGGTCGAGGATGATGTGGTCGCTGTCCCTGCGTACCTCCGCCAGGAATTCGTCGAACCGGCGGCTCGTCACGATGTCGAGTTCGCCGCTGACAGCGACGACCGCGAACCCGTCCCGCCGCTGTGACGAGATCCGGATCCCTTCCACTCACACCCCCCGGACAACGGCCCACGACAGGTGACGACCGCCTCATCGTAATCTCATTCTGGTCCCGCCGGGAGAAGCCGGTTGCATGATCGACGAGCGTGGGGGAAGCAGCGTAGGGGAAAGGCGTCAGGGTGTGCACCGTGAGGAGGCCATTGTGTCTGTCGGGCGTCGCCCGGCTGCCCACCCTGACCTGCGCCCGGACACTTGGGAGGTGCGGAGTCGGGCATGACGTGGTTCGAGCCTGCCAGAGGCATGGTGAACCAGCAGGACGCGCCTGACGGTGCGGCAGCCGGCCGGGCTGCGGGCAGCGACAGCCTGAATCATCTTGCTTATCTCTACGACGACGAGCGTGACTACCTGTCCCGCCTGTCCGCCTTCGTCCAGGCCGGCCTGCGCAATGCCGAACCGGTGTTCGTGGCGGTTCCCGACCGCCGGGACGCGCTGCTGCGCGAGCGACTGGGCGCCGAGTCGCCACTGCTGCGCTACGGCGCCATGGCGGAGACGGGCCGCAACCCCGCGCGGCTCATCCCGGAACTGCATGCGTTCGTGGCGGACCATCCCGGGCAACGGGTCCGCTACATCGGCGAGTCGGTCTGGCCGGGACGCTCGGACGCGGAACTGTGCGAGGCCACCAGGCACGAGGCACTCCTCAACCTGGCGTTCGCCACCGCGGCGGTGAGCATCATGTGCCCCTACGACGTCCGCGGCCTTGGCACCTCGGTAGTCGGCCGGGTGCAGCGCACCCACCCGGAAATCCTGCAGGCCGGCCAGACCCAGCCGACCACCAGCTATGGCGGGCGGGGCGTGGTTCCCGCCGAGTGCGAGGCCCCGTTGCCAGCGCCGCCCGCGGACGCCCAGACTCTCTACTACGAGACCAGCCTGCGGCAGGTGCGCGACCTGGTGACCAGCCATAGCGCCGCGCTCGGCATGGCCGCCGACCAGATCACGAACCTCGTGATCGCGGCCGGGGAGATCACCGCGAACACCCTGCGCCACACCAGCGCGGGCGGGAGGTTCTGGGTCTGGCACACCAGCGAGGAGATCATCTGCCAGATACAGGACCAGGGCTGGATCGCCGACCCGCTCGCCGGGCGGCAGCGCCGCTCCCCCGAGGACTCCGGCCACGGCCTGTGGGTGGTCAACCAGGTGTGCGACCTCATGGAGATCAGGACCAGCCAGGCGGCCGGGACCATCATCCGGCTGCACATGCGCCGCGAGGGCGGCTGAGCCCACGGCAGGCAGCGTTCGGGCGGTCAAAGCCACCTGCCGCGGCCGCCCGCCGGGGCCGCCCGGCGATCGGCGGGCCCGCAGGGCGGGGCGGCGCGGGGCCGGGGGTTAGCGGACCGGCCCGGTCCGGGGCGCGGGCACGACGGGCTCGGAGTCCGCGCTGGCCGCGCCGGGCTCGGCCGCAAGCGCATCCGGTGCCACGGAGGCATCAGGCACCGTCGGCGCAGCCGGTGCCGCTGGCGCGGCCCCCGCGCCGGCCGACTGGCCGAGCAGGTCAGCGAACAGCGCCCGGTAGTGCAGCATTGCCAGCCGTAGGTCTTCTGTCGAGGCGGTGCCGCCCTCGGCCTGCAGGCTGACCTGGTGTGCCTGACGGTAGTGGTCCAGCGTGTTCGCGTGCTCCACCGACAGGTCCGCGAGAATCTGGTCGTGGTCCTCGGTCGGGTAGCCCCGGTCCTTCATCACGGACGTGACGAGTATCCCCGCCTGGGCGACCGCCTGCTCCGGCTGGTCCACGAACTGCTCCTGGATGGCGGTCCACTCCCCGGCGTACTTGGCCTGGGCCGTCTCGTCCAGGGGACGGATGTCGAGGCTGCGGACCCGCCGTTCACGCTCGGCGAGTTCGGCGTCGGCCTTGCGGTGGCTGTGCGTCTCGCCGACCACGCGGTCGTATTCGGGGCCGAATCGCTGCTGTAGCTTGCGGCGGCGCGCCGCGGCTATCGCAACGATAACCACGACCACCACAGCCACGGCCACGATGATGGCGACAATCGCTCCGGCTGACATGAGAACCCTCCTGTTGACGGGGTTTGCTATCGCAACCGACTGCCCCCGGCCAGGCGCATCCAAACCCAGGCCTGGCCTCACCCGCGCGCCGGGCGGCCGATGACCAGGGCCGCGCCGGCATGGTCAGCGCCATCCCCGAGCCCGCGGCGATCATCGGCAGCACTAGCGCCAGGTACGGCGTGTGCGTCCCGGCCGCCACCAGCCCGATCAGGCCGGCACCGCCGAGCAGCAGCCCCGTAGCTCGGGAGCCGCGGGCCATCAGCCGGCCGGAGACCGCCGAGGCGACCGTAAGCAGCGCCGCCTCCGGCAACAGGGCCAGGCCGGTGCGCAGCGCGGAGTAGCCCCGCACGTCCTGGAAGTACAGGCTCATCGCGAACAACTGCCCGTAGAACCCCAGGTTGATCAGCAGGCCGACCACCGTGCCGGTGCGGAACCCGCGCCGGGCGAACAGCCCAAGCGGCAGCATCGGGTCCGAGCCACGGTGCTCGACGGCGGCGAACGCCGCCCACGAGGAGGCCGACACGACGCAACCGGCCAGCACCACCGGGGAGGTCCAGCCCAGCCGCCCGGCCTCCACCAGGGCGGCGGTGAGCGTGCCGAGCGCGGCGACCGCGAGTACCTGGCCGCCCAGGTCCACCGCCCGCGGCCGGGGCCGGGTGACCGGTGCCAGCCGCGGGGCCGCCAGCAGCGCGGCGACCACGAACGGCAGGTTCAGGAAGAACACCCCGCGCCAACTCCACACGCTGACCAGCACGCCGCCCACGACAGGCCCGCTGGCGGCGCCAACCCCGGCGATGGCGCCCCACAGGCCGAGCGCCCGGGCCCGCTCGCCCGGGTCGGTGAACGCCGCCTGGAGCAGCAGCAGTGACGAAGGCACGAGCACGGCCGCGGCCGCGCCTGCGCCCTGGATCAGCCGCGCCCTTGTGCATCAATATTTTGGTGCAGAACGAACTATCGTGGCGGACGCCGCTCGCCGGATCCCGGCCCGCCATGCATGGAACATGCCTGCGGCACGAGGCTGCCGGGGAGCCGGAAACCGGCCGGCTCAGAATCTGCCTGCGCGGCGCCAGGACAGCGGCCGCCCGTCAGGGTCATACATCACCCGGTACGGCACGGTGGCCCATGCCCTGGTCCAAGCCGACAGTTGCGGCGCAGGGTAGCTGCGGAGCTGCCCTGGAGGCCGTGGCCCGCGCCGCCCGCCCGCGTGCCAGGCATCGAGGGCCTGCGCGGCCCGCCGGAATGCCGCGAAGGCGCCTGCCCCTGATTCCTCAGCGCCCTCGGCCGCGGTACCGAGATGCTCGCGGGCCAGCGCGATGCGCAGCGCCCGCGGATACGGCCCGGCACCTGTGGGCATCGTCTCGCCACCCGGTGCCCCGGCCTCGTCGATCACCGCGCAGCTCAGCTCCGAGTCGTGGGTCCACGAGCGCCTGTTGAAGTTGTCAGACCCGACGATGGCCCAGGTGTCGTCGATCACGCACACCTTGGCGTGCACGTAGATCGGCACGCCCGCCTCGTTCTCCGGGCTGTACACCGCCACCCGGTCGCCCCCGGCCGCACGCAGCGTCTCCAGCGCGGCGGCCCGGCCGAGCAGGTTCGGTGCCAGCGACAGCTTGCCGTCCTGGTCGGGGAAGGCGGGCAGCACGGCGATCAGATGCAGCGCCGGGTTGGCGGACAGGGCTCTGGCCAGCACGTCCGCGACCATGGTGGACCACAGATACTGGTCTTCCAAGTAGATAAGGGACCGCGCGCGCGGGAGCACCTTGAGATAGGCGCGGGCGATGCTGCGTTCCCCGTCCGGCGCGAAACTGTAGCCGCGCCGCCGGTAGGGGTAGGTACGCAGCACCTGGACCGCGTGATGGCCGCACCTGGGCGGATCCGGCTGCTGCGGCGGGAGCCGCCTGGCGTCGTCATCCACGTGGCCGAGCAGGTCGTGGATCCGGGCCAGCGGGTTGCGGGTGAGCGGGGCCGGGTCCTCCCAGCGCTCCCGGAACACGGTCTCCAGGTCACCCACCGCGGGACCGGAGATCATCAACTGGATGTCGTGCCACGGGGGGCGGTGACCGTACACGGCGGCCATCGGCTGGCGCTGCGGGTCGCCGTGGTGTGCCGCGTCGTCGCGGCGGCTGTGGCACAGGTCGATGCCGCCGGCGAAGGCCACGTCCGTTTCCGGGCGGCCAGCGTGCCGCAGCACCACGAGCTTCATGTGGTGCGAGCCGCCGGGGCGCACCCGCATGTCCAGCAGGCACTGGCCGCCGACGGCGTCGATCTCCTCGCCCAGGTGCCGGTTCTCCTGCTCGCTGAACCGGAACCGGTCCAGGTGCGACCGCCAGACCAGGCCGCGGACGAGCACGCCGCGCCGGGCCGCCTCGCAGAACGCCGCCGCCACCTCCGGGCCCGCGTCCGCCAGCCGTTGGTCGGGGTCACCGCGCCAGTCGGTGAACAGCAGCAGGTCCCCGGCCCGCAGGTCGCGGACCCGGGACAGCAGTTCGGCGAAGTAGGGCTTGCCGTGGATCAGCGGGCGCACCTCGTTGCCCGTGGTCCACGCCGCCCCGTCCGGGTGCCTGCTGTCCAGCCGCGTCGCCGGGTTGCCCCGCTGCGCGGCGGTCAGGAACCAGTCATCGAGTGGCACGCACTGCCGCTACCCCGAAATGCCCCGGGCATCCGCGGGTTCGCTGGTCAGCCACCGCAGCCGGGCTGGCCTGAACAGGTCAGCGGGGCAGTTCCACCACGGTGATGAAGAAGTTGTCGATCTGCTGGATCACTTCCATGAACCGCTCGAAGTCCACGGGCTTGCTGACATACGCGTTGGCGTGCAGGGCGTAGCTGCGCAGGATGTCCTCGTCGGCCTGGGACGTGGTCAGGATCACCACAGGGATGACCCGCAGCCGCGGATCTTCCTTCAGTTCGGCGAGCACTTCCAGGCCATCCCGGCGGGGCAGGTTGAGGTCGAGCAGGATCAGGCCGGGCCGCGGCGCGCTGGCGTACTCGCCGGTCTGGTGCAGGAACTGCAGTGCCTGGTCGCCGTCGTTTACCACGTGCAACTGGTTGCGTATCTTGTGATGCTCGAACGCTTCCCTGGTCATCAGCACATCGCCAGGATCGTCCTCGACCAGCAGCACGTCGATCACCTTGGTGCTGCTGCCGCCGTTAGTCACTGGCATTCTCGTCCTCCGGAAGCGCTGGCAGGGTAAACCAGAAACGGGCCCCGGCCGTGATCGTCGTGTCGAGCCAGATCCGGCCACCGTGATACTCGATGATCTTCTTTACCATGGCCAGGCCTATTCCGGTGCCTGGATAGGTCGCCTTGTCGTGCAGTCGCTGGAAAATCACGAATATGCGCTCCGCGTATTCCGGCTCGATACCGATTCCATTGTCGCTGAACGAGAACAGCCAGAAATCCCCGTCCCTGCGGATCGAGACCGTGACCCGGGGCGGCTCGTCGGCGCGGAACTTCAGCGCGTTGCCGATCAGGTTCTGGAACACGGCGGTCAGCAGGGAGGCCTCGCCAAGCACCACCGGCAGCTCGCCCACCTCGATGGTCGCGTGCGTGCGCCGCACTTCGGCCGCGAGGTTCGCCCAGGCCTGGGCGAGCAGCACCGCGCAGGACACCGGCTCAAGGCGCTGCCCGGTCCGCCCGACCCGGCTGAACGCGAGCAGGTCGTTGATCAGCGCCTGCATCCGCTTGGCGCCGTCCACCGCGTGCTCGATGTACTCGTCGGCCTTGGCATCCAGCTGGCCCGCGTAGCGGCGCTGCAGCAACTGGCAGAAGCTGGCCACCTTCCGCAGCGGCTCCTGCAGGTCGTGCGAGGCGACGTAGGCGAACTGCTCCAGCTCGGAGTTGGACCGCTGCAGGTCCTCCGTCCTGGCCTCCAGGCTCGCATGCGCGGCCTGCACCGCCGACAGTTCGGCCAGGATGCGCTCCCGCATCCGGTTCACGTCCAGCCCGACGGCCCGCATCTCGGCCGGCCCGCCCGGTTCCACCTGGTGCTCGAAGTCGCCCTCGGCCACCAGCCGGGCGTCGGCGGCGAGCCGGCGCAGCGGCAGGATCGCCGACCGCCACAGGCCGAACGCAAACACGAGCACGGTGGCCAGCAGCGCGACCGCGATCACGATGAGGGTCGCCTGCAGCACCGAGGCCGCGTCCCGCAGCGTCCCCGCGGCTTGCGTGCGCTGCGCGGCGAGGTTGGTCTGCAGGTCGGCCATCGCGTCGCGGATCTGGTCGAAATCCGCCTTGCCCTGGTCCACCTGGCCCGGCGAGGGCTTTCCTGAGGCAGCCACCTGGTTGATCGTGGGCAGGGCGTAGGTGACCCGCCAGTTGGCGGCCCGCTGCAGCACCATGTTGAGATCGGCCTGGGCGGCCGGCATGCCGGCCAGCAGTGGCCGCAGCGTGGCGACCTGCTGCTGCTGCCCGGCCAGCCCATCGTGGTACGGCGTCAGGAACGGTAGCTGCGCGCTGAGCGCGTAGCCGCGCACGCCGGTCTCCTGGTTCAGCAGGTCGACTTGCAGTTGCGAGGCATGAAACGCGGCGGGGTCGAGCGTGTTCACCATCCGGTTACGGGCGGTCGTCAGGTCAGCCAGCGCGGTGCCGCCCACCCCGATCGCGAGCAGCGAGAACAGCGCGACGATAACGACACCGACCCCGATGATCCGGCCGAACGGCCAGCCCCCGGAGAACCTGGCCGCCATGGCGCCAGTCCGCTCCGAGGCGGTAGGCCTGGCCCATCCCGTCGGACCTGCCCGTGCCGTCGGACCTGCGCATGCCGTCGGGCCTGCGCGCATGCTGCCCGGCTGCCTCGGGGGCCACGGCCGGCCCCGGGCTGCGGGCGGTGCCGGTGCCGCGGGCGCGGTGATCGGCCCTGAGCCGTGCAGCACCTCCATGGTTGCTGGCGCCCCGGCCGGCCCCGGATCACGGTCTGGGCCCGGTGACACGGGTTCGCTGGCCGCGCCGGCTGGCCCCGATCGGGTTCCTGGCCGGGCGGGAGGGTTCGCGGGCCGGGCACCGTTCCGGCTGGCCCCGGACCACGGTCCGGTGCGGGTGCGGCGGGTTCGCTGGCCGGCGCTGCCGCGGACTGCCCGGGATCAGGGCCTGTTTCTGGTACCGGCGATTCCGGCGCAGGTGCCCCGGCGTCTTGTGCGGCACCGGCCCGCCCCGGCCGGGTCAGCCGGGCTGCCACGGCACGGAACCGGGCCAGGCCGCCCCTGGCGCCACCACGCGGGCTACCGCCCGCAGGGTTGCCGGAATCAGGTTCCTCGCCAGGGGCGGCGGCGGGCGCCGGGGAGCGTATTGCATCAAAATCTGGTGCGGCCCCTCGGGCATCCGGCGGCAGATCGGTCATGTGCCGACCACGGCAGGAAATCCGAGGGCAAGCACGGCCAGATCGTCGTCCAGGTCCCCGCCGTTGAGTTCACGCACCCGGTCGATCAGCCCGTCAAGCAGGCGCTCGTCCCGCGGTTCGCGTTCCCACTGCCCCGCGGGGAGCGCGGCGCGCAGATACGCCTCGATGATCTCGGTCAGCCCGTCGCTGCCCAGCCGCTCCGGGCCGCTGCCGATCCGGCCCTCGATCAGGCCGTCCGTGTACATCAGCAGGGTCCAGTTGTCCCCCAGGGTCACCTCGCTGACCGTCCAGTCCTCCACGTGCGCGATGCCCGGCGGCGGGCTGACCGGGGCCCTCAGCTCACTCACCCCCTCCGGGGTGAGCAGCAGCGGCGGCGGATGCCCGGCCAGGTGCAGTCGCGCGTGCGCCCGGTCCGGCGCGACCGACATCATGCACAGCGTGGTGAACAGCCGCTCCTCGTGCCGCTCATGCTCAAGCACCTGCTGGACCGCGGAAAGCACCTCGCCCATCGGCCGGCCAGCCAGCACCATGGTCCGCCACGCGACACGCAGGCATACACCGAGCGCGGCTTCCTCCGGGCCGCGGCCACAGACATCGCCGATCACCACGTGCACCCAGCCGTCGGCGGCCTCGACCAGGTCGAAGAAGTCACCGCCGAGCAGCATCTGCCCGCCGCCTGGGCGGTACCGCGTGGCGACGGTCAGCCGCGAGTCGGACAGCAGCGGCGACGGCAGCAGGCCGCGCTCCAGCCGGGCGTTCTCCCGCGCGTAGATCTGCGCCTCACGCAACTGCTGCTGCATCTCCAGGAACCGGCGGCGTTCCACCGCGTACCGGATGACCCGGTTCAGCAGCGCCCCGTCCACCTGGCCCTTGACCAGGTAATCCTGCGCGCCCGCGCGGACCGCCTCGGCACCGAGATGCTCGTCGGCCAGCCCGGTCAGCACGACCACGGCGACCTGAGGCACGTTCTCCTGGAGCCAGTGCACGCCCTGCAACTGGTGCGCATCGGGGAGGTCGAGGTCGAGCAGCACGCAGGCCGCCGCGGGCAGCAGTGGCTTTGCCTCGGTGATCGACCGAACCCGGTCAAGTGCGACCGGGGCCCCCGCTTCCACCAGGTATTCCTGGACGAGAAGGGCGTCCCCGTCGTCGTCCTCGATAAGCAGCACCTGCACCTGACCGGGAACGGCCGCGGGGGCCTGGACCCTGGCCTGCGCGGCGTCCCGAGTCACCGTCCGGCCCTGTTCATGGCTTTCGTGTGCGTTCCATCCCTAACTGGCAAGGTGTGCGGTTGAGTAAGCATAGTTGGCCCCATGCCTCGGTTACCGAGCACCTGGATAACGGTGTTACGACGTTCTGCCAGCGGCTGGCCTGCGCGCTTGATCTGGGCCGGGGCGGCTTGCTGCATCCTCCCATTCGCCCTGCTCATGGCCTGCTCATCGGGCCACCGATGAACTTTGCCCGCAGGCTGCGTTACATCGGTAAAGCGACGGGCTGAAGCCGCAGCCGTGCCCCGCGCGGCCCGGCAGGCCCCGGCAGGAGGAGGGTTCGCCATGGAGTTCAAGCTTGAGCTGGTCTTGGTCCCGGTCACGGACGTGGACCGCGCCAAGTCGTTCTATGTGGAGCAGGCCGGCTTTCGGCCTGGATGTGGACACCCCGGTCGGTGAGGACATGCGGGTCGTCCAGGTGACGCCGCCCGGTTCTGCCTGTTCGGTGGGGTTCGGCGTGGGCATCACGGCCGGTCCGCCTGGCTCGGTGCAGGGGCTGCACCTGGTCGTCTCCGATATCGTGGCCGCGCGCGCCGACCTGCGTTCGCGCGGAGTCGAGGTCAGCGAGGTCAGGCACCTGGAGGCCGGCACCTGGGTGCCCGGCCCGGACCCGCAACGCGGGAACTACGAGTCGTTCGCCGACTTCGCCGACCCGGACGGCAACGTGTGGGTGCTGCAAGAGGTGAACCGGGCCGAGCCGTCCGCGTGACGAAAGGCTGATCGCGTGCCAGGCCAGAATGCCCAGGAGCGGATCGGGGAGCCGACACCGTCGGGGGAACCGGCGCCGAACGGGGAGCCCGCGCCGTCGGGGGAACCGGCGCTGACCGGGGAACCGGCACCCTCAGCGGAACCGGCGCTGACCGGGGAACCGGCACCCTCAGCGGAACCGGCGCTGACCGGGGAACCGGCGCCGCCAGGGGAACCGGCGCCGACCGGGGAACCGGCGCGGCCGGGGGAACCGGTGGCAGCCGGAGGGCTCGTCGCGGCGGCGATCGCAGGCGACCAGTCCGCGTTCGCCACCCTCACCCAGCGGTACCGGCGCGAACTGCACGTGCACTGCTACCGCATGCTCGCGTCGTTCGACGATGCCGAGGACGCGGTGCAGGAGGCATTCCTGCGCGCCTGGCGCGGCCGGGACGGCTTCGACGGCGGCACGATGTTCCGCGCCTGGCTGTACCGCATCGCCACCAACGTGTGCCTGGACTTGCTCCGCCGCCGCGCGCACCGGGCCAGCGTGGTGCGGTCATTCGCCGAGGTGCCCTGGCTCCAGCCATACCCGGACCGACTGCTGGACGAGGCGGCCACACCGGGCGAGCAGCCCGATGCGGCCGCGATCGAACGGGAGACCATCGAACTGGCGTTCGTGGCTGCGCTCCAGGTCCTGCCGCCGCGGCAGCGCGCCACGCTGATCGCCCGCGATGTGCTCGGCTGGCCCGCCAGCCAGACGGCGATGCTGCTGGAAATGAGCGTGGCGGCGGCTAACAGCGCCCTGCAGCGGGCTCGGGCGACGATGCGCGAGCACTTGCCGGCTCGCCGTTCTGACTGGTCAGGCCGGTCTGCCGGGCAGCTGAGCGACGCCGAGCGGGACCTGCTCGACCGGTTCATTGACGCACACCAGCGCTGCGACGCGGCGGCCGCAATAGCAATAGCCGCCCAGGACATCCGGGTCACGATGCCGCCGTATCCCATGTGCTACGACGGGGTTGGCGCGATCGGGCCGCTTCTGGAGCGCGCCCTCGGCCCGGACCGGGACGGTGACTGGCGACTCGTGCCGACCACGGCCAACCGGATGCCGACCGCGGCCAGCTACCTGCGGCGGCCGGGCGACTCGGAGTTCCGCGCCTTCAAGCTTGACGTGCTGCGTACGGGCGGCGGCGTGATCGCCGAGATCACGACGTTCGGTGCCAGCCTGTTCCCGGCCTTCGGCCTCCCCGGCACTCTCGGGCCTAACACGTCCTGACCCCAACGTGGTCGCTGATCCCTCATTTCATCGTACATTTATTCGAACTTCATGCTGTGGCGGGGTGATTTTGTCAGACCAGCTCGGTAGCGTGGATTCCGACAGGTTGGCTCCGTTCCTAGGGAGGTGAGGCAGATGCCCGCAGCAGGCGCGATGGCAAAGCCGCCCTCGCCCCCGCATCGCGCGGAGCTGCCGTCACCCCTGGATCGCGCAGCGCTGCCCTCTCCCCTGGATCATGCAGACCTGCCGTCATCCCCAGATCGCGCGGCGCTGTCTTCTCCCTTGGATCATGCAGAGTCGCCGTCGTCATCCCTGGATCGCGCGGCGCTGCCCTCTCCCCTGGATCCGGATCTGGATCCGGTCCGGGATGCGCTGCTGTGCCGGATAGAGCCGGTGGCGGCGGCGTGGGCAGCGCAGGACGCGGAGCTCGACGCCGAGATAGCCGCCTTAGAACGTGCTGGCGTATTCACCGTGCCCGCCGCGGAGGAGTGGCCGGGCCCGGCTGTGGACCCAGATAGCGCCCCGCCGGATGGGCTGCAGGCATGGCTGGCCGATCTGCCCGGCCCGCTGCTCGAGGAGTACCTCGCGGCCACAGCGGAGGCCGCTCCGGAGGTCCCGCGGGCTGGGCTCGGCGGTCGCGTCACGCGCGCAGGAGCAGCGTTCGCGGCGGACGGGGTGGCCGATCTGTTGCGGCCTGGACCGGCGCTGGCCGGTTTGGCCGAAGGCGCACGGGCTGCGGGGCTGAGCAGGTTGACTGACGACGAACTGGCCGGGGTGATCCATGCCGGGCGTCGGCTGTCGTCGTGGGCCAGCGCGCTGGAACTGGCGGCCGTGGGTGACCTGATGCGACGCCGGGAGGGTCAGGAGGCGGCCGGGCACCCGCATGCCGCGGAGCATGTCGATGCGGAGATCGCTGCCCTGTTAACGCTGACCGGCCGCGGAGCTGGACGCGTCCTTGACCTGGCGATCGCGTTGCGACGGCTGCCCCTGACCGCCCGGGCGCTGGCTGCCGGGGCGATCGACCTGCCCCGGGTGGCCGTCATTGCCGACGAGATGACCGGGCTCGACGATGACCACGCGGCCGAGGTGGAACGACACATCCTGGTTCGAGCGCCGGGGCAGACCACGTCGCAGGTGCGAGCGCTGGCCCGCCGGGCGGTGCTCGCCACCGATCCGCGCGCCGCCCGGAAGCGGCAGGAGCAGGCGCAGCGGGAAGCCCGCGTGGAGCGCTGGGACGAGCACGCCGGCACCGCGGCACTCGCGGGCCGAGACCTGCCCCCGGCTGCAGTGATCGCCGCTGACCAGCACATTTCCGCCCTTGCCCGTGGGCTGCGGGCCGCAGGGCTGGCCGGCACCGCCGACCAGCTCCGAGCCCAGGTCTTCCTCGCCCTGCTCAGCGGCGCATCGGCTGCTTCACTGCTGCCAACTGACCAGCACCAGCCAGACCCTGCTGCCGCCACCGGGCCGGGAACCGCCCCGGCCACCTCAACCACCACCAGCGGGCCAGGAACCGCCCCGGCCACCTCAACCACCACCAGCGGGCCAGGAACCGCCGCCCCGTCTACCTCGGCTACTGCCGATTGGCCCGGTATGCCGCCCGTAGCGGGCATGGTCAACCTGACCATGCCATTGAGCACGTGGCTCGGCCTGCTGGAGATGCCGGGCGAGGTAACCGGGTTCGGCCCGCTGACCGCCGACGACAGCCGTCACCTTGCTACGGCTATGGCCGAACACCCGCAGACCCGCTGGTGCGTGACGCTGACCGGCGGGGACGGCCGCCCTGTGGCCCACGGCTGCGCCCGGCCAGGCCGCGGCCTGCCGGACCGCCTCCCAGCCCCCGGCGGGCAACGCCGCAAGGCCCGGCGCCGCCCGCCCGAAAACCTGCACCGCCGAAGCGCACGCCCGAGCCGCCGGACCGGGGATCCACACTGGCCAGGCAGGCATCCGCGCGATCTGCGATGGGACCGAGACCACCGGCGCAGGGATCCGCGCCACGTCCGGTGACCCGGCGCCGCCCGTGGCCCATGACCGGCGCCGCCGTCGGAAGGAGAGGCATGCGTTGCCGCATGGCTGGCGAGCATCCCCATGAAGTGGTTCGAGTCCGCCGGGTGCGCCCACCAGCGGCAATCCACGGCCTACCGGCCACCGGCGGCGCTGCAGCACTTGATCAGGGTCAGGCAGCAGACGTGCGCCTTCCCCGGATGCCGCCGGCCTGCCAGCCAGTGCGACCTCGATCACACCACGCCATTTCAGCGCGGCGGCCTGACCTGTGAGTGCAATCTCGCCCCGCTGTGCCGGGCCCACCACCAGACCAAGCAAGCACCCGGCTGGCACCTGCGGCAGCTCCGGCCCGGCGTCCTGGCGTGGACCACGCCGAGCGGGCGCACCTACACCAAAGGCCCAACCGTCTACCCGGCATGACCGCTTACCCCGGCACGACCCGCGCCCCGGGGGGCTGTCCAACGAGCGTGCCCGTGATCGGCAGCAACCTCACAACGGGGTGATGCTGTGGAAGTCGGGGCGGCTCCTGGCGGAGCCCGTTCCGCTGGGGGCACCCGGTCACGTGACCGCCTAGGTTCCCGGTTCCGGCGCGAGCGTCACCTGGCGGCCCGCGTGCTGGGCGATCTTGGCGAAGGCGGCCGCGTCATACAGCGCGGCGGCATGCTGATCGTTGTTGAAGTACACGAAGACGTCCGCGCTGTCCGGCCAGGCCTCCCCGGCCCGCTGGACCCAGCTGCGCAGGGCCTGGGGGCCGTACCGTGGCCAGGGCTCCGCCGCGCCCTCGTGGAGCCGCAGATAACCCCAATCCGCGGTGCGCCACAGTGGTGCCTGCGGCCGGCCAAGCCGGTCCACCCAGCACAGGGCGGCGTCATGGCTGGCAAGAAGCTGCCGGGTTTCGTCGGTCCACCAGGACTCGTGGCGGAACTCCACCGCCACCCGGACCCGGCCGCCGGAGGCCCCGGAGCCGGGGAACCGCGCGAACTCGCCAAGGCAGGCGTCCAGCGCACCGGCGTCGGCGCGCAGGTTCGGCGGCAACTGAAGCAGCACCGGGCCGAGCCTGTCGCCAAGGCCCGCTGCCGCGCGCAACAGCCGCTGAACGGGTTCAGCCGGTTCCCGCAGCCGCCGGACGTGGGTCAGGTAACGGCTCGCCTTGACCGTCATGACAAACCCCTCGGGAACCTTGGCGCGCCACGCGGCGAACGTGTCCGTGGCGGGCAGCCGGTAGAACGTGCCGTTGTTCTCGACGGTGCCGTACCGGCAGGCGTAGTACTCCAGCCAGTCGCGCTCGGCCAGACCCGGCGGGTAGAGCACTCCCCGCCAGTCGCGGTACTGCCAGCCTGAGGTACCGATCAGCACAGGCATCGCCAGAACCTGGCCTCCCTCCGCCAGTTGCTCACCGGCTCCCCGGGTTGCTCACCGGCTCCCCCGGGTTGCCCACTCGCTCCGCCGGGTTCCTCACCGCTCCCCGATTCCTTACCGGTTCCCCGGTTCCTCACTGGCTCTCCCGGTTGCTCATAAGCCTCCCGAGCGCACGCGTCATGTCAAGCAAGCTTTACATCCGGCCGGAGACCCCCGCGCCAGGGTCACCGATCGCGGACCGCGATGCCCCACACGTGCGGCGAGAAGGGAAACGGGATCCGCGTCACCGGGAACTGGAAGGCCTCCGACTGCGTCACGGTGAAGCCGGCCCCGGCGATGGCGCTGAGCGTGTCCCGGCTCACGTGGCACCCGCCGCCCAGCGGCGGCCACACGGTGGCATCCAGCATCCGCTGGGCCCGGCGCAGGCCAGGCGTGTCGGCCTGGACATGTTCCATGAAGCGGAACTGGCCCCCCGGGCGCACCACCCGGTGTATTTCCCGCAGTGCCGCGCGCTGATCGGCCACCGAGCACAGGACCAGGGTCGCCACGGCCGCGTCAAAGGCACCGTCGGCCGCGGGGAGCCGTTCGGCGACCCCGTCCTGGACCTCGATGACCCCACCGGGATTCCCCGCCTTCTGGGCGGCGATACTGCGCAGGTAGGGCGCTGGCTCGATCGCCAGCACCCGGGTGACCCCCGGCGGGTAGTGCGAGAAGTTCAGGCCGTTGCCCGCGCCGACCTCGATGACCGAGCCGGTCAGGCCGGCCAGCACTCGCTGCCGGTACTCGGCCATCCCACCGGCGTCCATCCCCGGGCTCATCTTGGCGTACCAGCGGGCGAATACCGGATGTCGCTTGCATCCTTGCGGCACGGCTTCCTCCGATGGCTGCGGGTTTCTCTGACGGCTGCGGGTTTCTCCGACGGCTGCGGGTTTCTCCGACGGCTGCGGGCGCGCGTGCTAGGCGGCGCGTGCGCTGCTCAGGCTACGGGCTCCGGCCACACGATGGCCATGAGCGGGTCGTCCAGCGGTGCCCAGACCAGCCCGGCTGGGGTCCCAGCGGCTAGCGGCGCTCGGGGCCGACCTGCGCACGATGGTCCCGCAGGGCAGGTTCCGCCTCGACGTGCCCGGCTGGTTCGGCACCTGAGGCCAAGACCCGGGTGCGCGCCGCGGGCGGGACGGTAGAGGATAGACGCGTGACAACGGACACCGGCGGCGGCGCCCCCGAACCGCAGGCCGTCATCGCGCCGCTCACCGGCGCGGCGATCTTCCTGGTGGTCGTGCTCGCCCCGGGCGACGACAGCGCCGCCACGGTGCGCGCCTTCTGCGCGGACCTGGCCGGCCTGGTGCGTGCCGTGGGATTCCGGGATCTGGACGGGCACCTGACCTGCGTCACCGGTTTTGGTGCGGATGTGTGGGACCGGATCGCCGGTACGGACAAGCCAGCCGGGCTCCATCCGTTCAGAGAAATAAAAGCGGGACCGCGGCATGCCGTTGCCACCGCAGGAGACGTGCTGTTCCATATTCGCGCCGTGCGGATGGACCTGTGCTTCGAACTGGCCAGCCAGATCATGACCCGGCTCGGCCGCGCGGTGACCGTCGTGTCCGAGGTGCACGGCTTCCGCTACTTCGACGACCGCGACCTGATCGGGTTCGTCGACGGCACGGAGAACCCCACCGGGGCCGCTGCCGCGCGGGCGACCTTGATCGGGGACGAGGACCCCGCGTTCGCGGGCGGCAGCTACGTGATCGTGCAGCAGTACCTGCACGACGTGGCCGGGTGGAACGCGCAGCCCGTCGAGGAGCAGGAGAAGATCATCGGGCGCACCAAGCTGTCCGACATCGAACTTTCCGACGACGTAAAGCCCAGCTACGCGCACAACGCGCTGAACGTCATCACCGGGGACGACGGCGAAGAGATAAAGATCCTCCGGGACAACATGCCGTTCGGCTCGGTCGGGGACGGGTGCTACGGCACCTACTTCATCGGCTACGCCCGCTCGCCGGCCACGATCGAGCTGATGCTCACCAACATGTTCGTCGGCTCCCCGGAGGGGAACTACGACCGGTTGCTTGACTTCAGCACGGCGGTCACCGGGAACCTGTTCTTCGTGCCCGCGGTGCCGCTGCTGGAAAACCTCGGCGCCGCCGCGCCCGCGACACCTGCACGCGAAACCACTGCGCCAGCCCGGGAAGGATCTCCGGGCTCTCTCATCATTGGCAGCCTGAAAGGGGCACTTGGCGATGGATAACCTGCACCGCGAGCTCGCGCCGGTCTCCGAGGCGGCCTGGGAGCAGATCGAGGAGGAGGCCACCCGCACGCTCAAGCGCCACCTTGCCGGGCGCCGGGTGGTGGACGTGCAGGGGCCGGCGGGCTACGGGCTGTCCGCGGTGGGCACCGGCCGGGCGCGCGACATCGACGCGCCGGCCGACGGCGTGCTCGCCCGGCAGCGCCTGGCCGCGGCACTGGTGGAACTGCGCGTTCCGTTCACCCTGAACCGCGAGGACATCGACGACGTGGAGCGCGGCGCGCAGGACGCCGACTGGCAGCCGGTCAAGGACGCCGCACGCCAGATCGCCTTCGCCGAGGACCGCGCGATCTTCGACGGCTATTCCGCCGGCGGCATCAAGGGCATCCGGCCGGGCTCGAGCAATCCCCCGGTGGGCCTGCCCGAGGACGTGCGCGAGTACCCGACGGCGATTGCCCGGGCGCTCGGCCAGCTCCGCGAGAGCGGGGTGGACGGCCCGTATTCCGTACTGCTCAGCGCCGACGACTACGTCGCCGTCAGCGAGACCAGCGACCACGGCTACCCGGTGCTCGAGCACCTACGGCGACTGGTCAACGGCGACATCATCTGGGCACCCGCGATCGCCGGCGCCGTCGCGCTGACCACCAGGGGCGGCGACTTCAGCCTCCAGCTCGGGCAGGACGCCTCGATCGGCTACCTGTCGCACAACGCCACCCAGGTCGAGCTGTACCTGCAGGAGACGCTGACGTTCCTGGTGTACACCGCCGAGGCCGCCGTCAGCCTGCCTGCCAGCGCCTAGAACGGGCGGCTGGGGCACCTTTCGCACCAGCCCGGCTGCCACAAGCGGCTGAAGGCCGCGGCGCCGCTGGTCTGCCGGGCCACCGAACTCACCCCTCCCCGGGCCCGGGCGGCTGGCCCGCTGGCATGACCACCCCAAACCGTGAACGGCCGGGCTCGGGCAGTCCGACTGGCAGTACCGCACCGTGACGTTGGTCCAGTGCGGGGCAGTCACCCGCCATGGCGGGTGAGTGCCCCGACTCAGCCGCTATGGCGCAAGGCGAGCGCCGGAATTTGCCGCCGACCGGGCCAAGGTCCTCTGCCCGGCAGTTGGTGATTCCCCTGAACCTGCGGGGTCAGCAGCTGGACTGGGCCCATGCGGGGGACCTGGCCGTTGAGCACGAGGAAATCGCTCAGGCCGTCGTGGTTGTAGTCGAGCGCATAGACGCGGTCGCCCGTGCCGAGGGTAGTTTCGGGTATCGGCTGAGATTTGAAGCCGCCGTTGGCGTTGCCCAGCAGCAGGTAGTCCGGCGCGTTGGTGCCGTTCGAGAGCTCTCCGCCGACGACGTAGAGGTCGGGGTTGTTGTCGCCGTTGACGTCGCCCACGGCGAGTGACTTTCCGCTCTGCAGCGTGAGGATGGTGCGGGGCTGCGCGAATGTGCCGTTCGCGCGCTGCAGGCGTTCGGCGAGCGTGTTGTTGGTGAGCGTGATGAGGTCAGGGCGGCTGTCGTGATTGACGTCGACGAACACGGCGTCGTTCGCGTCCACCGGGCCGCCGAGAATGGCGGACGACACATCCGTGAATCCCCGGCCCTGATTGTTCCGGAAGATGTGCAGGCCACCGGCGAAGTTGTCGCCGCAGACGACGAGGTCCGGCCAGCCATCGCTGTTGTAGTCGACGGTGTGCGCACACAAGGCTCCGATGTTGAGGTCGAGGCCCATGGCGGGGGAATCCAGCATCGAGCCGTGCCCGGTGTTGAGATAGAGCCGGTCGATGGAGGGCAGGCCGTCCGAGCGGATCGGCTCCGACCCCGAGAAGATGTCCGGATGGCCGTCGTTGTTTACGTCCAGGACGGCATCATGCCGGCCGCGCCCGGTCGGGTCGGACAAATACCACTGCGGGCCCTGGTCGGTGAACGTGCCGCCAGGCTGCTGGAGGTAGAGCGCCTGCGATCTCAGCTCGGTGCCGCGGTCGGCTCCGACGGAGCAGAACATGTCGAGCAGGCCGTCGCCGTTGAAGTCAGCGGCCTGGCAGTCGTGCCGGTCGGTGATCTTCTTGAAGTAGCTCGCATCGACCTCGCTGAACGTGCCGTCGTGGTTGTTGAGGTACATATGGCCTGGATGCCAGTGGTGCGCGATGAATATGTCGGGCCAACCGTCGCCGTTGAAATCGGCAGTGACCGCGCTGAAGGTCCAGTCCACAGCGCCGTTCACTTCAAGGCCCGCCGCCGCGGCCTGGTCGGTCAGCGTCACCGGGACCGCGGTCCCCGCCGGGGGCGTCGGCGGTGGGGGAGTCGGTGCGGGGCCGATGCCCGGCGCGGCGGGCGGGGAGGGGCCGGGACGGCCGCCCGGGTGGCCAGCGACACCGGCCCGGTCGGGCAGTTGGCCTGTTCGACAAGTGTGTCCGAGCCTTGCCGGCCCACCAGGGTGAGGTTCGACCCCGACTGGTCGGCCGCGAGACCGATCAGCTGGTTGTTGTTCGCCGGGGTGTCGACCGACTGCATCGTCTTCCACGCCGTCCCGTCAAAGTGCAGCAGGAGCGTCTTGGTGGTGCGCCCGCCCGGAACGTAGTAGGTGCCGTCCGCCCACACGTTGCTGGGCGAGATCGCATTGACCTTGCGCAGCAGTCCGGAACCGGGAATCTTCAAAAGGTGCCAACTGCTGCCGTCCCAATGCAGGGCCAGCGGCCGGTCGACGCTGCCGTCGTTGTAGTAGCCCACCGCCCAGACATCGCTGGCCGTCCGCACACTGATCCCGGTAAGGACGGTATCTATCTTGCCCGGCGACGGCACGCCGCCCGCGCCGCTCACCGACACCCACGAGGGCGACGGAAGGGAGGTGTCGTAGCGGAGGATGAGCGACTTCAGCCCGGTGGGGCTGTCCCGGTAGCCGACGGCCCACAGCCCGGTCGCCGCCGTCCCACCGATGGACATCAGCGTGTTATCCGACGTGGCGGTCCCGTCGTTGGGGCTAGCCACCCGCGTCCACGTCCCAGACACGGCGTGCTCGATCAGGGTCTGCCGCGTCCCGCCAGGCGTCATCTGGAAACCGGCCGCCCAAGCGCTCCCGCCCGCCAAGGTGTCAACGCTGGTCAACAGGGCGTTGCCGGTGAAGTCGGTGGGCATCGCGAGTGACCACTGCGTTCCGTCCCAGCGCAAAGCCAGCGGCACGTAGTTACCGCCGGACTGGCGTGCATATCCGACCGCCCATCCCCCACCGGAAATCATGGATACGCTGTCGAGGCCGCTGTTCCCTGCGCTCTGGTTCGGAGAAGGGACGTGCGACCATCCGGTCCCGTCGTACCGCTCGACCAGCGTCCGGTTCTCGCGCGTTCCGGTGTCGAACACGTCCCCCACGGCCCAGGCCTCGTGAGCGGACACGTAGGTGACATCCTGAAGCTCACTGCCGGCGACCGAGGCCCCCGACCCGACGCTCAGCGACCCGCAGACCGACGCATCTGCGTGGCTGAAACCGGTGGCCGGCATCCATGCAGTTCCTGCAAGTGCCAGCGCGGCCAGCCCACTTAGAAATGATGGTCTCCTCATGGAGAGCTACCTCCCATGGCGGGGTGTCGTCAGGATTTGTCAGCTTATGACGAACTGCATGACCTCGCGGCGGGTATGGGGTCAAGCCCTGGTAAAGCTCATTCCGCTTAATTCACGGCACCTGGCGCCTAAACAGTGGCTCACCGTCCGGGGCTGGCCATGCCGCGCCGCCGTTACGGCACACTGCAATTGATGTCGAGACTGGCGCGCCAGCTTCGTCCTCGGAGGCTGACAGCGCCACCCGGGCGCGGCAAATCCGAAGGGAACTGCAAGTCATGGACTGGAAGCTGGAAGTCGTCGTCATCCCGGTCACCGACGTCGACCGGGCGAAGAGCTTCTACACCGGCAAGCTGGGCTTCCGCCTGGACGCCGACACCCGTCCCACCGAAACCATGCGCGTGGTGCACATGACCCCGCCCGGCTCGGGGTGCTCGGTGGTGGTCGGGCCGAAGGTGGTACCGGCCGGCACCGACCTGGGCGCTTCGGCCAGCCTGCAACTGGTCGTCGCCGACATCGAGGCGGCCCGGGCGGAGCTGGCCGGCCGGGGCGTCGAGGTTTCCCCGGTCCAGACGATGGACCCAAGGGACGGCGGAAAGTTCGCATTCTTCGCCGACCCCGATGGCAACAACTGGGCCATCCAGGAAGTCCGCGAATACGTGGGCGCCGAACTGAGCTCCTGAGCGGAACCGTGATATCGGGCTAGGGACGCCGGGCGACCCCGCAATAGAGCCAGCGCGACCCGTCGCTGTCGGCCATTGCCGGGTCCTCGGCCTCCCAGTCGCCCACGTAACACAGCCGCCCAGGGACCTCCGGGTCGTGCGCCGAGACCATTTCCAGGCCCTCGAAGAGCCGCTCCACCTCGGCCCGGGAGCGGAAGTGCATCTGCTCCGTGGCGTGGTTGAAGACGCGGCGGAACTCACGCACCGCGCGCGGCGGCTTCTGGTCGCTGGTCAGGTGCGACAGCGCCAGATAGCTCCCCGGCGCCAGCGCCGCCATGTACCCGCGCACCAGGCCCCACGGATCGCTCTCGTCGGCCACGAAATGCACCACCGCGGTCATCAGCAGGCCGGTCGGCTGGCTGAAGTCGATCAGCTCCCGCAGTTCCGTGTCGGCGAGCAGGTGCTCCGGGTCGCGCAGGTCACCGTGGATGACCCTGACCCCGGTGACGCCGGCCAGCAACTGCTGGGACTGGCTGCGCACCAACGGGTCGTTGTCCACGTAGGCGACGCGGCAGCTCGTGTCGACAGACCGGACCACGTCGTGGGTGTTGCCAGCGGTAGGCAGCCCGGAGCCGATGTCGATGAACTGCTTGACCCCGCGCCCGGCGATCCACCTGGCCGCGCGCTGGTGGAATCCGCGGTTGGCCCAGGCGCAGTCCCTGATCTCAGGTACCAGCGCCATGATGCGCTGGGCGGCCTGGCGGTCTGACCGGAAGTTGTTGTTGCCGCTTAAAAGGTAGTCGTAGATCCGCGCAGGCGCAGGCCTGGCTGGATCCACTCCGGCCGGAAACTCGGCAGTCTCATTCATCGCACTCCCCCCAAGCTGGGAGATACCCAGCTTGATGTGCTCTCTATACGCAGCGGTCGCAAGAACCGGCCCCGCCACGGGCCGGCCGCGAGGCACGCCGCCACGCGCACCCCGCATGCTCCGCTTATGTGGACATCGATACTAGGAGACCTGGCGCCACCAGGCCTGCTGACAGCGGAAATGCCAGGTTCCCGGCCGCCGGCGTGCCTGGCCCCGCTAGTGGAGCTTCCGCTGCCAGTCGCGGGGCACGCGGCCCGCCGGGCCGGGCACCGGCTGGTCGGCGGGATGGTGCTCGGGCGGCGCCAGTGCAGGGCCGCTGCCGTACATCCGGTCCTCCGCGTAGCTCCAGAACCACGACTCGCCCGGCTCGAAGCTCCTGATCAGCGGGTGCCCGGAGGCCTTCGCATGCGCGCTGGCGTGCTGGGACGGCGAGGAGTCGCAGCAGCCGATGTGCCCGCACTGCGCGCAGCGGCGCAGATGGAACCACCAGCCCCCGGCTTCGTCGCACTCGGCGCAGCCCGTCCCGCTCGGCGGGACCGTCGCGTCGATCGATTCCGCGGTCACCTGCACACCCCTCTTCGCGCTTGCGAGCCGCCGAATGCGGCCTGCGACTACTGGTATAGCCAGCGAAACCCATACCCGCAAACCGCAGGCCCGGCACGAACCGTTACTGCGGGAGGCACGCTGAGCCCAGGCAGCGACACCGTCCCTGCCACCGCCCTCACGCGGGCTCGCCGATCGTGGCCACCATGGCCGCCTTGATGGTGTGCAGCCGGTTCTCCGCCTGGTCGAACACGATGGAGGCGGGCGACTCGAAAACCTCCTCGGTGACCTCGAGCGCGTCGAGCCCGCGCCTGTCGTAGATCTGCTGCCCGATCTCGGTCTCGGTGTTGTGCAGCGCGGGCAGGCAGTGCATGAACCTCACCGCGGCGTTCCCCGTGGCCGCCATGGTCTTGGCGTTCACCTGGTAGGGCAGCAGCATGTCGATGCGGGCGTCCCACTCCTGCGCCGGCTCCCCCATGGACACCCACACGTCGGTGTACAGGAAGTCCGCGCCGGCCACCGCCGCCGCGAGGTCCGCGGTGACCGTCATCCGGGCGCCGGAGGAGGCGGCAAGCCCGCGGGCGATGTCTTGCACGCCGGGCGCGGGCTGGAGCGGCTCCGGGGCGCAGATGCGCACGTCCATGCCCAGCAGGGCGCCGGTGACCAGCAGCGAGTTCGCGGTGTTGTTGCGGCCGTCGCCCAGATAGCAGTAGGTCACCTCGGTGAGCGGCTTGGCGGTGTGGTCGCGCATGGTCAGGATGTCGGCCAGCATCTGGGTCGGGATGCCACTCATCGGTGAGCCCGTTCCACACCGGCACCCCGGCGAAGGCGGCCAGCGTTTCCACCTTTTCCTGGGCATCGCCGCGGTATTCGATGCCGTCGAACATCCTGCCGAGTACCCGCGCGGTGTCCTTCATCGACTCCTTGCGCCCAAGCTGGGAGTCCTGCGGCCCTATGTAGGTGACGTCGCCGCCCTCGTCATGCGTGGCCACCTCGAACGCCGACCGGGTGCGCGTGGAGGTCTTCTCGAAGATCAGCGCGATGCTCCGGCCGGCCAGCCGGCGCGCGCGCCGTCCCGCCCGCTTGTCCGCCCGCAGCCGCCCGCCGAGGTCGACGAGGTAGAGAAACTCCCCGGCGCTGAGATCGATCTCTTTGAGCAGGCTGCGCCCGCGCAGGTCCATGAATGCTCCCTCGTTACGGGTGGATCAAGCCGCCCTGCTTGTACCGATGATCAAGGATGCCAGGGGTACCGCGGTGTCAGGCACGCGCCCGGCGGCTAGGCGCTCGCGGCACCGGCGCCGGTTTCCACGATGTCGGCCGCGCCCCGGACAACGCAGCGCAGCGGGTCGTCCACGACCATGGCCGGGATGCCCGCGACCGTCTCGACCCGGCCCGCAAGGCCGAGCAGCAGCGCCCCTCCCCCGGCCAGGCAGACCTTGCCGAGCACGACGTCCTCGGCGAGGTCGGGCGGCAGGTCGAGGAGTATCTCCCGTATCGCTTCGATGATCGAAGTGACACAGGGCTCAAGGGCCGCGGCGACCAGCTCACCGGGTATGCGCTCGGCCCGGGGCGTCCCGCGCCCAACGTCCACGCCGACGACCTCCGCCCATTCGGCCGTGCCGCCGGTCAGCCCGAGGGCCATCTTCAGCCGCCTGGCCGCGTTCCGGCCGATGAGCAGGCCAAGCTCGGTCTTCACCGCGGCCACGATCGCCTCGTCCATGGCGTTGCCGCCCAGCCGCAGGGATTCGGCCCGTACCAGGTGCCCGCCGGCCACCACCGCGATCTCCGTGGTCCCGCCGCCCACGTCCACGATGAACGCGCCGGTCCCGCCGGTGAGGCCGAAGCCCGCGCCCGCGGCGGCGGCGACGGGCTCGTCGACCAGGTGCACGATGCAGCGGGGACGGCCCGCCTCGACGGCAGCCGCCAGCGCCCGGCGCTCCACCCAGGTGGCCCCGCTGGGCACGCAGACCACAGCGGCCGGGCGCAGCAGGCCGCGGCGCAGCCGCGCCTGGCGCAGGAAGGCCGCCAGCATGGCCGTGGCCGCGTCCAGGTCCGCGATCACCCCGTCGCGCAGCGGATGGATGATGTCGACACCCTGGGGCGCCTTGCCGGCCAGCGCATCCGCGTCCCGGCCGACCGCAACGGTCCGGCCGGTGGCCCGGTCCACGGCGATCGCGGAAGGCTCCTCCACGGCGATCCCTCTGCCATGGACGCTCACCAGCGTGTTGACGGTGCCTAGATCGATCGCCACGCCGTGCCCGCAGCCGCATCATGCCTGCCTGTTCTCATGCGAAGTCGCCGTCCGGTCACCGGGAGCCCGGTCACCTACGGTTACCTCCATACCCGCAGCCCCGCGATCAATGACCGCGGCGCGGGCAACTGCGGCGGCACGGGCTGGCCGAGTGAGGCTAGGCCGGGATCACCACCACCGGGCACGCCGCGTGGTTCACCACCTTGTTGGTCACCGAGCCAAGCAGCATCTGCGAGAGCCCGCCGCCACTGTTCGTGCCCACGACCACCAGATCCGCGTCCGACGAGGCACCCAGCAGTTCCTGCGCGGGCAGGCCACTGACGGCACGCACGGTGACCGATGCCGGGGCCGGGTCCCCGGCCTGGCTCACCGCCTTCTGCACGGCTTCCTCAGCCGCCCGGCGCATCGCGTCGGTGACCGGCTGGTCCGACGGGTACAGCTCCGGGGTGCCGGTCCAGTGGTTCGCGGCGACCTGGTGCACGGCCAGCACGGTCAGTGCCGCACCGCGCAGCCCCGCCTCCCGGACCGCCCAGTCCAGCGCCCGGCGCGAAACCTCGGAACCGTCAACGCCCACAATGATCCCAGGCATAATCCACCACTCCTTCAGCCAACGGCCACCCGGACCTGGTGGCGCATAACTTCCCCCCAGAATCAAGTGTCAACCCAGTGCGCTTCTGGCACCAGGGCCCAAATCCGTACCAATTGGTGGCATCGGACGGGCCGCCAGCCAGCCCGGAGCACAAAGTCCTGGGCCATTTGGCCGATCTGGCTACTGCTTATGGCCCTGGCTAGCGGCGCGGGCCAGCGCGCACGCTGACTGCATGAGCGCTGATCCCATGCAGAACGTCACTCCGCCACAAGAGCCGAGGCTCTCCGCACTGCCCGCCCCGGCGGTGCCCGCCGAGAGCGGCTACGCATTCTGGACGGCCGAGCGCGCCTGCTGCTGCCCGGCCAAACCGGCCGTGGTCGCCGTGCTGCCCCCGGCACCGGGCCGGGACCACGAAACCGACCTGCTGCTGTGCGGCCATCATTACCGGGCCGCACGCAAAGCCCTGGAGGCGGCCGGCGCCACCGTCCTGGCGGAAGGCGGCCTGCTCGCGACCCTCTGACGCTGATCTCCAGGCGCGGTCACCGTCACGGCCGTTCCGCCGATGCGGTTCGATAGTTGCCAAGCGATACCCAAAGACGCATGGAAGGCGGACGGCGATGACCAGCGGACAGGGCGGACAGGAACTCGTGGTGGTCGGCGTCGACGGCTCGGCCGAGTCTGTGGCGGCGCTGCGCTGGGCGGCGCGGTACGCCGCGGCCACCGGCGCCCGCGTGCGGGCCATGCTCGCCTGGCACTACCCGACGGCTGCCGGCGAGGCCCCCGTGGGGGTCGCACCGGAACCCATCAGGAAAGAGACCGAGGCGGAGATGCACGAGACCCTCGACGCGGCGGTCGGCAAGGCCTACGCGGGGCAAGAGGCCAGGGCGGAGAAGAGCATCGCCTACGGGCATCCCGCGCAGGTCCTGATCGAGGCCTCCAGGGAAGCCGATCTGCTGGTCGTCGGCAGCCACGGGCACGGGACCTTCACCGGGATGGTGCTCGGCTCGGTGAGCATCCACTGCGTCACCAGCGCGTTCTGCCCGGTTGTCGTGGTCCGCGGTAGCGCTGGCGGCTGAGGCGGGCCCGCTCTCGGGCGCACAGGCCCAGACCCTCGACGGCTACCGACGGACGACCGGCTACCTGTCGGCCAGCGCACCTCGCCGCCCACTAAACGTGATCATGACTTTGGTGGTGCCGGAGCACCACCAAAGTCATGATCACGAACCGGGGTTTGGGGTTTCAGTGGCTAGCCGCTGGTGGCAGAGGGCGGACCGGCCTCCTGGTCGGCGGCGGCGTGCTGGCCGTTGGCGGCTTGGCCGTTGGCGTGCTGGCCGTTGCTGCCCGGCTCGGCCCCGGAGCCGTTCCCGCTGGCCGATCCGTTCGCGGTGGCGACCGCGGCCCGGCCGTTGCCGTTGCGCCACGGCTGGGTGCGGAACAGCCAGTAGCAGCCCGCGGTCAGCAAGACGGCGCACAGGATCCAGCCCAGCACGGTGGTGGCGACGCCGATGTACTTCAGGCCGGAGGCGAAGATCACGAAGGTGATGATCGGCCTGATGTAGCGGTCCGGCGCCCGCGAGGAGAAGAACGAGCCGATCAGCACGGCCGGCACGGCGCCGATGATGATGGAGGCGGTCACGCCGAACTCGACCGTGCCGAAGATCAGCGCGCCCAGGGCGGCGGCCGCGGTCAGCGGGACCGCCTGGGTCAGGTCGGTGCCGACGAGTGCGTTAGCGCTGATCAGCGGGTACAGGAAGAGCAGCAGCACGATCATCAAGGACCCGGAGCCCACCGAGGTCATGCCGACGATCAGCCCGCCGATCATGCCGATCCCGACGGTCGGCAGCGGGCGGACCTGCACGTCGTTGATGAGGCCGATCCGGCTCTTGCCGGACCGGCGGTCCAGGTAGTAGCGGAACACCATGGCCCCTGCCCCGACCAGCAGCGCGGCCCCCAGGAACTTCTCCACGGTGTCCTGTGCCGAGGAGGAGTTGCCAAGTACGTGCAGCAGGTAGGCGCCGACGAACGCCATCGGCACCGAACCGCACACCATCCAGCCGACCAGGCGCAGGTTCACCGTCTTCTTGTACAGGTGCACAGCCGCGCCGACGGGCCGCATCACTACCGCGGCCACCAGGTCGCTGGAGATCGCCGAGGATGGCTTCACCCCGAAGAGCAGGATGAGCATCGGCGTCATCAGGGCGCCCCCGCCGGCCCCGGTCAGTCCCACAAGCAGCCCGACAACCGCACTGCCTAGGACGATATAGGGGTCCAGGTGCATTGCTGGCTTTCTCCTTCCGTTGCGCGCCCGGTGACCGCCAAGCTGCCCCGGTGACCTGCGTTTCCTGCCGCTTTTCGCTGCCGCCGCTGGCGTCGCCGCCCGGGGACCGTTCGAGTCACCTTGCCCCGGTGTCACCGGCCCTACACCTCTCCAGTGACCTGCGCCGCCATGCCCCGGCAGATTCCTAGTCTTTCATTCCTAAATATAGGCATTAGGAGTGAGATGTCCAGCGGTCCGGGCGGAATTGTCTAATAAAAAAATCTAGTTTATCGCACTTTAAAATAGGATTATTGCAGGTGCGTTACGCCTGTTAACCTACGGCCGGACTATTCCCTATATTTCCGCGCGGCTAAATCGTCCGCGAGCATGGTGGTGGCCCGCGCGGGCAGGGGGTCAGGACGAGGCGCTGCGTCAGGACAAGGCTGCGTCAGGACGAGGCTGCCTCGGGCCGGTGGCTCAGCCGACGGCCGGTGACCGCGTTAGGGACGATGCGGATCGCGTGCTCGTGGGCTCCGGCAGGCCACGGATCGACCCCAGATTCGAGCACGATCGCCCGTTCGTCCTCCGAGGTCATGTGGTGCGCCGGGCCGTGGAGGAGGACGCTCCAGCCGTCCCTCGTCGCCGGATCGATCTGGTCGATCTCGAAGGCGACCTGGTATTCGGCGTGCGCGATCCCGGTGCGCAGGTCCTCGCCCGTCGGGCTGTCCTGCGCGGTACGGAACACGATCGCCCCGTCGTGCAGTTTGTAATTGACCGGAAGCACGGTCAGCCCATAACGCCCGGTGAAGGCGAGCCGCCCGATACCGCCGGGCGATATCAGCCGCAGGCATTCCGCCTCGTCCAGTGGTTCCAGGACCGGCCGCGCGTTCGCGTAACCGCTGGCGCCTTCAGACATTCGCGATCCTTGTCGTTTGCGTCGATGGCCGGGGACCCGCAACCGGGATTCGCGGATCCATTGCTTCTCCTCCCCGGCGCTAACCGCGAGAGCGGAAGCGCTTGGTCCACTGCGGGCCGACGATCGCCCAGGCCAGTTCCCAGTCCGCGAGCCTGCGCCGGTCCAGCAGCCATCGTCCGATCAGCGCCAGGCAGGACAGCGCGATCAGCAGCACGGCGGTGGCAACGGCCGCCGCGGTGGCCGCCCGGGCCAGCACCGCACGGTGGGTGATCGGGGCATCGGTCGGCCTGCCCGCGGCATCCACCCACATCCGCACCTTCCGGCCCGCGGCCAGGCCGACCTCGACCGGGATGTCACCGGAGCGCACCTGCCCGTCCGGCGCCGTCCACCGGGCCGGCACCCAGGAGTACCCGAAGACCCCGTCGGCAAAGGAGTCGGGTGCTGACACCGAGCGCAGCAGGACGGCGGGCACCTCACGCCAGGAGCGCTCCGTCCGCTGCTCGGTAGCACCGGCACGGCTGGCCCAGTGGAAGGCCGCGACACCAAACAGCGGCACCACGATCAGGCCTGCCACCAGGAACTGGGCCGTGAGCCAGGTGGCGATCTTGTCGGTGCGCCGCCGCAGCGGGTTGCCGTCCAGCCCCAGCCAGCGTCCCAGCCGACGGGCCCGCCTCCTGATGCCGCTCATGCCGTTCATTCCGTTCTCGCCGTTCACTCCGGCACCTCTGGCGGCGCAGCGCCGCGCCCATGGGAAACGCCCGCGTCACGGACACCGCCGCCGATATCGACGATACTGCCGCCTGCCCCGGGTCAGCGCAGCTGTCCGAGGAACGGGTCACGTGGCTGTGCCGGCCTGACCCGGATCCGGGCGTCCACGACCCGGGCGCCACCGGGGGTGGCGAGCACCGGGTTGAGCAAGGGCCGCCTCGGCGGCGGCAGGGCGATGCAGCCGGATATCCGGGACCTCGGCCCGCGCCGGGACGGCGAATCGCTGGACTACTTGCGCTCGGCTACGTAGTAGCCCTTGCCCCGGACCGAGATGATCGTCCCTTCGTCCCGCAAGGTCTCCAGCGACCGCTGCGCGGTACGGTGCGAAATCCCGTGTTCCTGGGCCAGAGTAAGATCGACGGCACCCGGCCCTGAAGCTCACCGGACTCGATCTCCGCGCAAAAGTGCCGTCAACTGCTCAAGAAGCGGCACCGGCGAGCCATGGTCGATCATCGTGCTAGCGTTCCCCGTGTGCCGCACGTGACTGAGCAGGGTCCCGTGTGTGCAGCGGAGTGTCCCTCAACCATGAGCGCATTCGACGAGGACGGCACGACGGACCTGACATGCTGCGGCGGAGCACCCCGGTTGGCGGTTCGGGTCGGTGTGGGCCAGCGCGGCAAGCGGTCCTGACGCGCGCGTATCTACGCCACCAGGGACGGACGGCTCATCACCGCCTGGACGGCCGCCCAGCTTGCCGCGGCCATCCGGGGCGAGGAGCAGGACGGCCGGCACTGACCTGCGCACTGCTGCGTGCGGTCTGGACCTGCCGCTATTCCCTGAGCATGCTCCGGTAGACCGCGAGCAGCGCGGCCTTCTGCTCGTCGTCGAGCCGGGCATCGGCCCGGATCACCGACTCCACCGAGCCCGGGCTCCCCTGTGCCTCGCCGCGGGCGGCGTTCGCGGCGTGCTCAAGCAGGCCGGCCTCGGCGAGCAGCGTCTCGGCGGACACGTTGAGCGCGTCGGCCAGCAGCCGCAGCACGCGCACCGACGGCTGGTGCAGGCCGCGCTCGATCTGGCTCAGGTACGGGTTGGACAGGCTGGTCAGGTCGGCGAGCTGGCGGAGTGACAGATTCGCCAGCTTGCGCTGGCTGCGGATGAAGCCGCCCAGTGCCTTCATCTGGGCGTCCCATGGGTCCGTCACGGTCACCTCGCCTCCCCGGCACGCGTCCGTTGTGCTAACAATACTGAGCAATGCGCCGCGCGGCGGCCCTTGCCGGGCCGCCGCGCGGCGGGTGGTTCTTTCTCGCCCGCTGCAACGCGGCGGGACGGGACGGCCGGCCTGTCCCGCGGGGCGCGCCTTACTTGGCAGCGGTGCCCGTCTTCTTGGCAGCGGGAGCGGTGTCGCCGTAGAACAGCGGCGCGGTCGCGTGCAGCACGTCCTCGGCGAACTTGCGCTGTGCGGCGAGCAGCTGCTCGACGAAGTCGTAGGTGCCGGCCACCAGCTCACTGGGCTTGGGCAGCTTGTCGGCGAACGGGATGCCCACCTCGGGAAGCGGGGGCTTGATGGCCTGGACGGCGTCCGCCCACAGCTGGATCGCATCGACAACGGCGTCCTGGCTCTTGCGGACGGTCTTCAGAATCTCACCCTGGAGCTCCTGCCCCACGGTCTTGGTGTCGCTCATGGTTCCTCCTCGATGGCCTTGTGCAAACTAAAGTACGCAACCCATGCGCGACTTGTCAAGCACCCCCTAGATATATCTAGCAACACCCCAGGTGGCTGGCCGGCCGAGGGGTTGCCCGGACGCGGTTTTGTCCCGCGTCCGGGCAACCCCTCGGCCGACCTTCACGCACGCCAGAAGGCGTCAACCATGCACGTAGCTCCCCGGCGCGTCACCGATCGCCGGGTACTTTTCACTTCCCATCGAAGGCGGATCAGTACGGTGCCCCGCCCGCCGGCCCGCCCACTTGGCCCAGTCCTCCCACCAGGACCCGCTGTGGTGCTCTGCCGCCTCCCGCCACTGGCGCGCGGTGGCCGGATTCGGCGTCTTGGACACCTCGTACCAGGCCTTCGGGCCTGGCGGGTTCACGATGCCGGCGATGTGGCCGCCGCTGGAGAGCAGGTAACGGACGTCCCCGCCCATCAGCCCGGTCGTCTTGTAGGACGCGGGCCAGGGCACGATGTGGTCGTTGATGGCACCGACCACATAGACGTCGTTGCCGACGTCGGCCAGCGACAACCGCCGTCCCTTGACCTCGAGCACGCCCCGGGCCAGTTCGTTGCGCAGGTACAGCGAACGCAGGTAGAACGCGTGCATGGTGGCGGGCATGCGGGTGTTGTCGCTGTTCCAGGCCAGGATGTCGAAGGCCGGCGGGTCCTGCCCGAGCAGCCAGTTGGACACCACGTAGTTGAAGATCAGGTCGTTGGGCCGCAGCGTGTCGAACGTCGTGGCCATCTGCTGGCCCTCCAGGACACCCTGCTGCTCCATCTGCCGTTCCAGCCGGGACACGGTGGCCTCGTCGGTGAACACGCCGAGCACGCCCGGCTCGCTGTAGTCGAGCAGGGTGTTCAGCAGGGTGATCGAGCCGAGCCGGTCGTCGCCCGTGCCGGCCAGGTAGGCGGCGAGCATGCCGGTGAGCGCACCGCCAAGGCACAGCCCGACGATGTCGATCTTCGGCGCCCCGGTGATGTCGGCGATCACGTCCAGCGCGGTCTGCGGGCCGTGTACCAGGTAGTCGTCCAGGGTCACGCCGCGCATGCTCGGGTCCGGGTTGCGGTAGGAGATGGCGAAGACCGTGCGCTCGTGGGTGATGGCCCACTCCAGGAAGCTGCGGCCGGGGGCCAGGTCCATGATGTAGTACTTGTTGATCCACGGCGGGCTGGCCAGCATCGGTACCGACCGGACCTGGGGAGTCTGCGGCGCGTACTGGATCAGCTCCATCAGGTCGTTGCGGAAGACGACCTTGCCGGGGGTGGCGGCCAGGTTCCGGCCGATCTCGAACGGCCGGGTGTCCACCTGCCGGGGCATGCCCCTGTTGTTCCTGAGGTCGTCGAGGAAGTTCCTGGCGCCAGCCACCACGCTCGCACCGCCTGTCTCGAACGCACGCTTGAGCGCCGCCGGGTTGGTGGCCAGGTAGTTGGTCGGCGCCAGCGCCGCGACTATCAGGTCGGATACAAGCCGTGCCTTCGCATCGGTCACCGGGTCGCCGCGGCCGGCGGTCAGCAGGTCATCGGTGAGCCCCACCGCGGCGAAATACGCCTGCCCGATGGCGAAGAATGCCGGGTTGTCCCGCCAGGTCCGGTCCGCGAACCTCTTGTCTTTCGCCAGCACCCCGGTGCCCGGCTCGTTCCCGTCCACGCCGCGGCCCGTCCAGCGTGCGGCAGCCTCCGGGCCTATCCCGGCCAGGGTCGCCGCGAACCGCCAGAACGCCTCGGAGGCCGCGTAGGGATGCAGCGCGGCACGCCAGGCGACGGCCAGCAGCGAACTGCCGAAGCTGACCGGGTCGAGCCTGGCGAACAGGCCGCCCTCGGGAGCGACAGCCGCCATGGCGTCCTCACCTGCGGCCGACGCCCTTTCCGCTCCATCCATGACCGTCCTCCTTAGCGGGCCCCCTCGCGGGCGTTCGGCCCGGCCGCGGCACCCCAGCGCCTGTCCATATCGTGCTATGCCCACCCGGACAGGGCCGCAGCGGCCCCACCGCCTTCGTGCGACCGCCCCGGGCAGACGACCGGGCCGTCGCGAAACACCCTGCCATGGCGTAACAATGTGCGTGCCCGCGGTCGGCGGGTATCACGCCAGGACGCCGACGGCGAAAGGAGGCGCTGGTGACCTGCACTCTGCACGTGGCCTGGGACGACCGGCTGACCCGGTATGACTTCGGGCCCGGGCACCCACTGGCACCGGTCCGGGTCGAGCTGACCGTCGAACTCGCGCGCGATTTTGGCGTGCTGAACGGGGCCGGGGTGACGGTGGCCGTACCGGAGCCCGCCACCATGGCCGAGATCGAACTGGTGCACGACCCGGCTTATATCGGCGCCGTGCGCCAGGCCAGCGCCGGGGAGACCGACGATCTGCGTTTCCTGCTGCGCTTCGGGCTCGGCACTCCGGATGACCCGGTGTTCCCCGGGATGCACGACGCGTCGGCGCTGGTGGCTGGCGCGTCGCTGGCCGCGGCCCGCGCGATGTGGGCCGGCGCGGCCGACCACGGCGCCAACATCGCGGGCGGCCTGCACCATGCGATGGCCGGTCACGCCAGCGGATTCTGCGTGTACAACGACCCGGCGATCGCCATCGCCTGGCTGCTCGGCCAGGGCGTCGAGCGGGTGGCCTATGTCGATATCGACGTACATCACGGCGACGGCGTCCAGGCGGCGTTCTGGGCCGACCCGCGGGTGCTGACCATCAGCCTGCACGAGCACCCGGCCACGCTGTTCCCCGGCACCGGCCTGCCCACCGAGACCGGTGCGCCCGGCGCCGAGGGCTATGCGGTGAACGTGGCGCTGCCGGCCGGCACTGGCGATAGCGGCTGGCTGCGCGCGTTCCACGCGGTCGTGCCGCCGCTGCTGCGGGCGTTCCGGCCACAGGTGCTGGTGAGCCAGCACGGCTGCGACACGCACTGGACCGACCCGCTCGCCAACCTGGAGCTGAGCATCGACGCCCAGCGGGCCGCCCATGCCGCGATCCACCGGCTGGCCCACGAGACCGCGGGCGGGCGCTGGCTGCTGACCGGGGGCGGCGGCTATTCGCTGGTCGACGTGGTGCCCCGGACCTGGACGCATCTGCTCGCCGAGGCAGCGGGCAGTCCCATCGACCCGCAGGCGCCGACCCCGGCGGACTGGCGCGAGTACGTGCGGCGCCGGACCGGCCGATCGGCGCCCGAGCTGATGACCGAAGGCCGGCCAGCGCAGTACTCGCCGTTCGAGTCGGGTTACGATCCGGCGGACCCCATCGACCGGATGATCATGGCTACCCGGAACGCGGTCTTCCCGCTGCACGGCCTGATGCCGCTGCACTAGAACGGGACCTTGGGCTCTGGCCGGGAGCTACGGAAGTGCATACCGTTCCTTGGTATTAGAGAAGGGACGGGTGATGTACGAGAAGATTCTTGTCGCGGTGGACCACTCCGAGGTCTCCGAGCGGGCCCTGGCGGCCGCGCGCGAACTGGCCTCGCTGTCGCACGGTGAGGTGTGGGTCTTGCACCTGCGCGAACGTGAGCCGATGGGCAAGACAGGCCTGCTGACCTCCGCGGAGTCGTCCGACGAGGCCACGGACGCGGTCAATAGCGCGATGGCGGATCTCACCAAGGCGGGGATCAAGGCCCACGCCGTGGTCAGGGACACCTTGTTCGGCAAGGCGGCCCAGGAGATCGTCAGCGACGCGGCCGGGATCGATGCCGGTGTGATCGTGATGGGCACACGCGGCCGTGGAGACCTGGCCGGCCTGGTGCTTGGCAGCACCGCGCACAAGGTCATCCACCTAGCCGACCGGCCGGTGCTCATAGTGCGGTGACCGCGGACGGCCGACTTCACAGCCCTCAGCGACTTACTACGAAATCGTGATACACGACATCGTAGAACTGGATCGGGGGCGCCTGGCCTGCGCTGGTCAGGAGACGGCCACCGGGGCGCTGACCATCGGCGGTTGCGCACCCACGGCAGCGGTGATGATCACCAGCGGACACCGTGCGCTCCGCATGCAGGCGCGGATGACCGGCCCGGCCGGGCGCCCGGTCACGCCCGCGTCGGCAGCCGCCCCGAGCACGAGCAGGGAAGCGTCCCTGGAGCGGTGCGCGAGAATCCGTTCGGCCATTCCCTCGGCGACCTCCGCCGTGACACCCGCGGGCACCCCGGTACCGAAGGCGGCGCGCATGATCGCGGCGAGGTGTTCCCTGGCGCGGAGCCGTTCCTGCCCGCTGGCGTGGCTGTCGCCGAGAATGGCGTAGGAAGCACGGCCGGCGAGCCGGTTCCCAGGCGTGCACGACGTGCAGCGTGGTGTGGCGGAGTCGCGCTTCCGCGGCAGCCCACCGCAGTGCCGCGACAGACCCTGCGGACCGCTTAACCCCGACCACGATCGCGCTGCTGCACGGGCTCATTCACGACGGCCTCCAGAACATCCTCGTCCTGCGAACATCTCACATCGGCCCCGGTCCGTCCGCAAGAGCCGAAGGTGCCTTCCAATGCCCCCGCCTGCCACCGGTCCAGAGCAGCCCGCTCTCCGGGCCCAGACCCTCGTGCCACCCGGCCGGCCCGATGGTGCCGGTGGCCGCGCCGCCGGTCGAAAGATGCCTGGCAATGGATGGGCTTCCATATTCCGTTTTGGTTTTCTGTTGTTTACCAGGACCGGGCACTCAACTGGGCGGCACCAATCTTCCGGAACCCCACGGCAATTCCGATAGCAATTGCCCTTGGCGCGTTCCCAGTGGGCACTGGCCGACCTGGCCTTCTTCGCCTTCTGATAACGCTCATGTTCTGACCAGAATATTCGCACTGGTGTTCGACTGGAATCTTGGCCTGCCTTGACTACTCTTACCCGACACTCCGGAATTGAACCTGTGGTCTTCACCGGTGAAGTCGCTACTCGCCCTCCGCATGACCTGCGCAGGCTCACCGCGATCCCGCAAATGAGGTAGGCGTAACCATCCGTTCGCCGCAGCACCAGATGATCTCCCTTGCCTAGCGTCTAATCCAGGCCCGCAAGCGGGTCATGGGGAGACACATGAGGCGTCACGCCTCTTACGGGGGGATTCGGTGCACTACTCTGCGGGCTTGGCCGGGCTGGCCGCGGTCGGCGGTGCCGCCACCTTGCCGGGCAGCGGGGTGCTGTGGCTCACGGCGCGACTGTTGCTTGACGGCGCGGGGGCGCTGTTCGGGCTGTACCTGCTGATCCTCGTCACCCTGTTCCTGTCCGGCTACGTGATGCGGCTCCGCCGGCAAGCCAGCCCCCGCGATCGCACGTTCGGCGAGGCGGGCGCCCGCGAGATCGCCGCGTCGGAGCCGGCCCGGCCATGATCGGCCTCGCTGCCAGGCCGGCCCTTCACTCGGCGGCCCTGGTGAACCTCGGCTGGGACCGGCCCCTGGCCTGGCTGGCTGCTGGCCTGGTCGCTCTCGGCGTCGGTTACAGCCTCGGCATGCTTGGGCTGTCCAGGCGCAGCCCGCGGTACGGCACCGCCGGCCCCGCCATCGCCCAAGCCGCCACCCTGATCCTTCCCCGGATAGCGGTGCCGCCTGCCCCCGGGAACGAGCGCGCCTGCCCCGGCATCCGGCGCGGCAACCACGAACGAGGGTCCGGCCGCCGCGCGCGGCGGGGTGTTCTACGTCTTCCTGATGCCGTGCCTGAACGAGGAACTGGTGATCGCCCGCAGCCTGCAACGGCTGTTGTCCATGCCCGCGGGCAACTTCGCCGTCATGGTCATCGACGATGGCTCCGACGACGGCACGGCCGCGGCGGTGACCGGTGTCGCGGACGAGCGGGTGTGGCTGCTGAGCCGGAAGCTGCCCAACGCCCGGCAGGGCAAGGGCGAGGCGCTGAACGACGCGATAGCCCAGTTGGTGTGCAGCCACCGGCTGGCCGGCCGGGACCCGGACAACGTGATCATCGCCGTGGTGGACGCCGACGGCCACCTCGACCCGCACGCCCTCGCCGACGTCACCGAGTTCTTCGCCGACCCGGCGGTGGGCGCGGTGCAGATCGGCGTCCGGATCAGCAACAGGGACCGGAGCATGCTCGCCCGGATGCAGGACATGGAGTTCGTCATCTACACCGAGGTGTTCCAGCGGGGACGGCGGCACCTGGGAAGCGTCGGGCTCGGCGGCAACGGCCAGTTCGTCCGGCTGTCGGCACTGCGGTCGCTCGGGCCCGCACCGTGGACCCGCAGCCTGACCGAGGACCTGGACCTGGGAGTCCGGCTGGCCGCAGCGGGCTGGCGCAACGAGTACTGTCGCACGGCGGCCGTGCACCAGCAGGGCGTCGTCGAAGTCAAGCGGCTGATCAGGCAGCGGGCCCGCTGGTTCCAGGGGAACCTGCAGTCCTGGCGGCTGATCCCGCTCGTGCTCCGCAGCATGCCCGGCCGCAGGGGTGCTGACTTGCTGTTCCTGTTGTCCGGTCCGGCACTGGTGCTGATCGCCTCGCTGCTCACGGTGTCCTTCTGCGTGGTGCTGGCCAACTGCGCGATCCTCGCGGCGACCGGCCACGACCCGTTCGGCCCCTGGGTCGCCGTCACCTACGCGCTGATCCTCGGACCGACCCTGGCCTACGCCGGGGTGTACTGGAAAAAGGAGCGTGCCACGGGCCTGCGGCTGGTGAAAGCCTTCTGGCTGGCGCACCTGTACGTGGGCTACACCATGATCTGGTACGCGTCCGGCTGGCGGGCGGCCGTCCGCGCGATGCGCGGCCGCACGGGCTGGGCCAAGACCGACCGCGTAGCCGAAGGACGCACCGCAGCCCCGGCCCCGGCCACACCAGTCCAACCCCAGCAAAGCCCAACCGGCGCCGGGCTGTGCTGGCGGTGACCGCCGCGCTCCTCGCCTGCGCCACCGCCGCCGCCGTGGTCATGTTGGCCGGGCTCGGGACCCACGGCGGGACGTCCAGCCCCTGGCGCGTCGTGTTCACCGGCCACGGCCAGGTCACCGGCGCCACGCAGGGCCGGGCGATCGTGCTGGCGCCGGAGCGGGCCACCGCCCCCGGCAGCACCCACGCGGCGCTGGTGGTCTCGGCCCAGCGCTACAGGGACTTCACCGCCACCGTCACGGTGCGGACACTGAGCCAGCTTCGGCAGGGCACGGCCGGGGCGCCGCATCCCTGGGAAGTCGCCTGGGTCCTCTGGCACTACACCTCCAACCGCAGCTTCTACGCCCTCACCCTGGAACAACACGGCTGGGTGCTCTCGAAGCAGGACCCGGCCTACCGAGGCGACGAGCGATTTCTCGCCTCGGGGCGCACGCCGGGATTCCCGGTCGGCCGCCCGCACCAGGTGCAGATCACCCAGACCGGGCCCACGATCACGGTCCGCGCCGACGGACACCTGCTCACCCGGTTCACCGACACCCAGCGGCCGTACCTCACCGGCTCGCTCGGCCTGTACTGCGAGGACTCAAAGGCCCGGTTCGAGGCCGTCCACATACGCCACCGCACCTGACCACCAGCACACCACGGACGCGGCGGGGGGCCGCTGCGCCAGCACAGCCATGCCAAATACGGGGGATCTCATGTTCGGACCACACAGCACGCCCGCTTCCAGCCCAGGCCGCCACGGCCAGGACCCGCGGCGGATCATGGTGATCTACGGCACCCGGCCGGAGGCGGTCAAGGTCGCGCCGCTGATCCAGGCCCTGGAGGCCGCACCGCTTTTCACCGCGGTAGTAGCGGTGACCGCCCAGCACCGGTCCATGCTGGACCAGGTCAACGAGGTGTTCGGCATCACGCCGGACTTCGACCTGAATATCCACCAGCCAGGACAGACGCTGACGTCCATCACCACGCGCGCGCTGGCCGGCGTTCAGCAACTACTCGCCGAGCAGCGACCGGACGCCGTCGTCGTGCAGGGGGACACCACCACCGTGTTCGCCGCCGCGCTCGCCGCGTTCTACGAGAAGATCCCCGTCGTGCACCTGGAGGCGGGCCTGCGCACCGACGACCCGTACTCGCCGTACCCCGAGGAGATCAACCGCCGCCTGGCCACCCAGCTGGCCACGCTGCACCTGGCTCCGACGGCGACGAGCAAGGCCAACCTGCTGGCCGAGAACGTGGACCCGGCCACCGTCGTGGTTACCGGCAACACGGTCATCGACGCCCTGCTCTGGACGTCGTCCCGTGAGCTGGACTACGGCGACCCGGCACTGGCCGGGCTGGACGACAGCGACGCGCCGGTGCTGCTGGTCACCGCGCACCGCAGGGAGTCGTTGGGCGCCCCGATGCGGGCGGTGGGCCGCGCCCTGGCCAGGATCGCGAAGGCGCACCCGGAGCTTGCCGTGGTGTTCCCCGTGCACGCCAACCCGCTGGTGCGCGAGGCGGTGCTGCCCGCCATCGAGCACCTGCCCAACGTCACGGTCACCGAGCCGCTCGCCTACGGCGGCTTCGCCCGGCTGATGAAGCGGGCCACGGTCATCCTGACCGACAGCGGGGGCGTCCAGGAGGAGGGTCCCAGCCTGGGCAAGCCGGTCCTGGTGATGCGGGAGACCACGGAGCGCCCGGAGGCGGTCGAGGCCGGCACGGTCCGGCTAGTCGGCACCGACGAGGACCTGATCGTGCGGGCCACGAGCCGGTTGCTCACTGATCCCGCCGCCTACGCGGCGATGGCGGGTGCGATCAACCCCTACGGGGACGGCCATGCGGCGCAGCGGTCCGTCGCCGCGCTCGCCAGCCACTTCGGCCTGGGCGCGGCCCCGGCCGAGTTCGCTCCCGCGCCCATCCTGCGCAAGGCCAGCTAGCAGCCAAGGCCAGCCCCGGGGGGTCGCTCCCCCGGGCCAGCAGGGCCAAGGCCCCCGCGACGAAGGAACGGGGCCTTAGGTCACGGGGGGTTCCGGGGGTCGCTCCCCCGGGCCAGCAGGGCCAAAGTCCACGCGACGAAGTCGCGAGGACTTTAGGCCACCGGGGGGTTCCGGGGGGTCGCTCCCCCGGGCCAGCACTGTAAGCCTCGGCGACCCGCTTGGGCACGCACATGCGCCACGCGTCGACCACCAGTTCGGCCAGTTCCGCCTGGTCGAGCTTGGCGAGCCGGGCACGTACCCAGTTGTAGCGCTCGTCCGAGCGCACCGGCATGAGGAACTTGTCCGGCTCGCTGGCCACCAGCGCGGCCCGCTCCTCCTTGGGAAAGCCGAAGCCGATCAGTTCCTCGTCCGGCGAGATGGACAGGAAGACGATCCGGCCGACGCGGAACTTGACGTAGTCGCGGACCAGGGCCTCGTAGGCGCGGGGCAGGGCCAGGGCCAGCCTGCGCACGTCCTGCGCGGTAGCCATGCCGGTCAGGCTCCCGGCCGGAAGGCCTGGGCCAGCTTGTCGGTCACAGCATCGACCCCGGCGTCGATCCGCTGCCGGGAGCTGTCCCCGTCGTACCAGGCGACGATCTCGCGCGCGCCCTGCTCGAACGGGATGATCGGCCGGTAGCCCGGCACGACACTGCGCAGCTTGGCGTTGTCGAACACCATGGAGTGCGCCTTGTCGCCGAGCAGGGTGGCGCCCCAGACGGGATCGGCGGCGGCGATCGACTCCGAGGGCACGTGCACGATGTCCGCCGTCACCCCGGCGGCGGCCGCCAGCGCGTGCGTGATCTGGTCCCAGGTGAGCACGTCGTCGGAGGTGATGTGGAAGCTCTCGCCGAGGGTGCGGGTGTGACCGAGCAGCGGCACGAAACCCTGCGCGAAGTCGTCGTGGTGGGTCAGCGTCCACAGCGAGGTGCCGTCGCCGTGCACCACGACCGGCTTGCCCTGGCGCATCCGGGCCAGGGCTGTCCAGCCGCCGTGCAGCGGCACGTTCGTCTTGTCGTAGGTGTGCGACGGCCGGACGATCGTGGCCGGGAACCCTTCGTCGCGGTAGGCCGCCCGGAGCAGTTCCTCGCAGGCGATCTTGTCCCGGGAGTACTGCAGGTACGGGTTGCGTAGCGGAGTGGACTCCACTACCGGGACCCGGGACGGCGGAGTCTGGTACGCCGACGCCGAGCTGATGAACACGAACTGCCCGGCCCGGCCGCGGAAGGTGTCGATGTCGGCCTGCACGTGGCCGGGCGTGTAGGCGACCCAGTCCACCACGGCGTCGAACTCGCGGCCGCCCAGCGCGTCCCGGACGCTGGCCGGGTCCCTGGCGTCGCCGCGCAGCACCGTCGCCTCCGGCGGCAGCGGGCGGCCGGTGCTGCGGCCGCGGTTGAGCACGAACAACTCGATGCCGCGCTCGACCGCCAGCCGCGAGCACGCGGAGCTGATGATCCCGGTACCGCCGAGGAACAGGACGCGCAAACCAGGCATAGACCCCACCCTAGGCCGCGCCCCGGACAGAGCCCCCGGGCGCCGGGCGCGCCCCTCGCCCGGGACGCCTGGCGCGGCGCTCAAGCGGTGACGGCCGCAGCCGCCCGCTCGGCGCCACGGGATCCGATCTCGGCGAGTTGCCGGTCCACCCAGTGGTACACGTCGTGAGCGCGAACCCGCCGGGCCATGGTGGCAAGGGCAGCGCGGCGGGTGCTGGCGTGCAGTCCCAGCGCGTACTCGATGCGATAGGACAGGCCCTCGACGTCGAACGGGTTGCACGGGACGGCCTCGCGCAGCTCCGCGGCGGCCCCGGTGAACTCGGAAAGGACCAGCGCCCCGCTGCCACGGCGGGCGTACTGGACCGTGACGTACTCCTTGGCGACCAGGTTCATCCCGTCGATCAGCGGGGTCACCAGCAGGGCCTCGGCGGCCGCGTAGTAGGCGGCGAGCTGCTGCGGCGGCAGGCTCCGGTACAGGTAGTGGACCGGCACGTCGGAGCCTGGTTCGGTGAACCGGCCGTTGATCCGGCCGATGTGGCGTTCCACCGTGGCGCGCAGGGTGCGGTACTCCGGCACATCGTCCCGGCTGGGCACGGCGACCTGCAGGAACGCGAGCCTCTGCCGCATGTCTGCGCGCCGCTCAAGAAGCATCTCCACGGCCAGCAGCCGCTCGATGATGCCCTTGGTGTAGTCGAGCCGGTCCACGCCGAGCAGCAGGGTCCTGTCGGCGAACTGCTCGCGGAGCGCCTCGATGTCACGGCCGGTCTCCGGGGCGGTGGCGAGGCGGGCGAACTCCGCCGCGTCGATCGAAATGGGGGCACTCGTCGTGACAACCACCCGGCGGTCGGGCAGGGTGATATGCGAACCGTGTATCTGGACGCCGGTATCGGCCAGCAGGCGGCCGCAGGTCCTGACGAAGTTCCTCCGGTAGCCCTCGGTATGGAAGGACACGACGTCGGCCCCGAGAAGCCCGAGGAGTATCTCCTGCCGCCAGGGCAGCCGGGCGAAGATGTCCGGCGGCGGCCAGGGCACGTGCAGGAAGAACCCGATCGGCTGATCGGGGCACCGTTCCCTGATCAGCCTGGGGACCAGCATGAGCTGATAGTCGTGGACCCAGGCGAGCGCGTCCGGCTGATCGCGCAGGGCGGTCACGGCCTTGTCGGCGAAGATGGCGTTGACGCTCTGGTAGCTCTGCCACCAGGCGCGCTCGAAGCGCGGCTTCTCGATCGCGTCGTGCAGCAGCGGCCACAGCGACGCATTGGCGAACCCGTGGTAGAACTGCCGCACCTGGCTGGCGGACAACCCGACGGGCAGCAGCCGGACGCTGAGCTCTGGCATGGTCGCCGGGACGCCCCTGGTGCCACCGTCCCAGCCGACCCAGGTGCTCGAGTGGGCCGCCATGACCGGCCGCAGCGCGGTGACCAGCCCGCCCGGCGATAGCTCCCAGCCATCCTCGCCCATGCGGACGGGCAGCCGGTTGGCGATGGTCACGATATTCACGATCTTTAATCCTCACCCACGCCGGTATGTCAGACGCGACCGGGGTGGCCGGCTAGGTCGATGTCGGCGAGGCCGTCGTGGGTGACGGCGATGGTGGCGCGGTGGTGGGCGACGGTGTCGGCGACGGGGCGGTCGTGGTGGGCACGGCCGACGGGCTCGGCGACGGGGACGACGGCGACGGCGACGGCGACGGCGACGCGGTATGGGACCGCTGCGGGTGCGGCGTGGACGTCGGGGCCTGGGCCGGGCCGATCAGGTTCGGCGTCTGCACGTGCCGGCTCGGCGTCAGCAGGAGCACCAGCGCGCCCACCACGACGCCGACCACCGCGACGGCGCCGCCCGTGGCCGCGCCGGCCGCGAACGCCCGGCGGTCGCGCTGGGATTCGGTGCGCCTGCGGTCGCGCAGCCACTGCGGCAGCGAGGCACGCTGCGCGGCCCAGCTGTTGAACGGCGCCGCCGCATAGCCCAGCGTGGGGAAGACCAGCATGGCGGCCAGCAGCGGGGCGGCCAGCCTGGTGAGCTGGCTCACCGCCAGGCCGATGCCGACGAGGCCGAGGACGGCCAGCGTCGACTCCGCCCAGTTCGCCCGCAGCGCCTCCCACCACTTGGCCCGCTCACTGGTCTTCGGCGTGCGCAGGAACGCCGCCTTGCGGGCGAACAGGCCAAGCACCGACGCGCGCGCCACGACCAGGGAGGTGGACTGCCAGATGAAGAACGCGCCGAGCGCGTCCCGCCAATGGGCGCCGGTGCCGCGGCGCAACAGTGCCACCGCCCGGACCAGCCCAAGACCCACCAGCACCGGCACGGTCGCCAGCAGGAACGGGGTGAGCTTGCGGAACAGCTCGCCCCCGCCGCTCGCCAGGTTCACCGCACCGGCGAGCAGGAAGACGAAGAACACCAGGCCGAGCAGGTCGCCGTACCACTGGACGCCACCGGCCAGGTAGGCCCAGCGCTGCCCGGTGGTGAGATGGTTCTCCTTGTTCTTGCGACCGGGAATCAGCGACCGCCAGTGCATCCGGATGATCTGGATGCCGCCGAAGCACCACCGGTACCGCTGGCCTTTGAGCGCCTCGAAGGTCAGCGGCATGATGCCGCGCCCCCAGGTCTGATCGACGTGCAGCCCGTGCCAGCCGGCCCGCAGCAGCCGCAGCGAGACCTCGGCATCCTCGGTGATGCACCACTCGTCCCAGCCGCCCAGCTCGTCCAGTGCGACCCGGCGGATGAGCCCCATCGTGCCGGCGAAGATCGCCCCGTCGTGCTCGTTGCGCGAGGGCTGGGACACGGCGAAGAAGTACTTGTAGGAGTAGTACAGCCGCCGGTAGTAGCGGGCGGTCTCCCAGTCGCGGTAGTCCTGCGGGGACTGGACGAAGCCGATCCAGGCGTCGGCGAACGGCGGGGCGCAGCGGCGCAGGAACCCAGGTTCGAGCTGATAGTCGGAGTCCACCACGCCGATGAGTTCGGCCCGCTCGTCGGTCAGCCGCCGCAGCGCGTAGTTCAGCGCCCCGGACTTGTAGCCTGGCCAGTTCTCCAGGTGGGCGAACTTGACCCGGTGCCGCGCGCACCACTCCTCGACCGGGCGCCACAGCCGCTCATCGTCGGTGTTGTCGTCGATCACGACGATCTCGTAGCGCGGGTAGTCCAGGCGCAGCAGCGAGCGGAGCGTCTCCTTGACCATCTCCGGCGGCTCGTTGTGCGCTGGCACGTGCAGGCTGACCATCGGCAGGTCTTTGTCGGCGGCGGGAAGCCGGGTCTGCGCGGTGATCCGCCTGCGCCAGTGCTCGGTGCCGAGCGCGTCGCAGATCTCCCACAGGTAGGCGCAGGACATGATCGCGGCGAACAGCTCGAACAGCCACAGCACCAGGCCGCCGGCCGTGCTGGCCGGGCCGAGATGGCTGTTGATGGTCCAGTCCAGCGCGTAGGCGAGGTAGGCCACGAACAGGAACACGCTGGTCGCCCAGCACAGGTGGGCGCGGGCGGTCCACCGCCGGGTCGCCGGGAGCCAGACCAGGCTCGCCACCACCACGCCGGCGACGCCGAGGATCAGCCTGTGCTGGGACACCCCGAGCAGCTTCAGCACCACCGCCACCAGCGCGGCAAGCACCACGGTGCCGGCCACGGCCAGCATGAACCGGCGGGTGGCGGACCAGTTTCCCGGCGGGCCGGTGCGGGTCCGGCCCGGCGTCAGGAGCGCGATCGAGCCGAGCGGGGCCGCGATGATGCCGGCCAGCAGAAATGCCGCGAGCATCAGCCAACTCTCCTCGTCATGCCGGGCAAACTACCCCGTATCCGGGTGAACCAACGAATACCTGATAAGAACACAGCGGCAACGGCGCACCAGGGAAAACGCGATGACCGGGCGCCGCGGTCGCGTGGCTGGCCGACCGCGGCGTACGGTGGCTGCGCGGCCCACGGTCGAGCGCTGGCTGGAGCGGGTCACCGGCATCTGCTCATCGGGTTCGGCCTGCGGCTGGCCACCGAGTCCCGCCGGTTCGCCTGAGCCCGCCGCTCCCCCGGCGGCGCGGAATCGTCATTGACCGCGCGCTGCTGGGTAGGTGCCTGTCATGACCGATATGCCAGGCGAACCCGCAGGGTCGCCGCCGGAGGCCGGGGACACCATCGCGGAACGGGCGGCCGAGCTCGCTACCGAGGTCACCGAGGCGCGGCAACCGGAGGAACGGCGCAGGCTGACGGCCGCGTTCGCGGCGACGGCGCGATCGGGCGCGCGGGTCACCGGCCGCGGGGCACGCGCGGTGCGGCGTGGCGCGTTCGCCGGCACGGGCTGGCTGACCGGGCAGGTCGTGGTGATGGCGCCGCGGGTGCGGGTGCGGAACCAGGCAATGTTGCGCGCGCAGTTCCCCGGGCTGTCCGCCGAGGACACCGCCGACGCGCTGATCACCGGGGCGGCCCGGGCGTCGGCGGCGGTCGGCGGGGCGGTCGGTGCCTGGGCGGCGCTGCCGTTGCTGCCCGCCTTCCCCGTGGAGATAGTGACCGAGACGCTGGCCCTGATCGGCATCGAGATCAAGCTCATCGCGGAACTGCACGAGCTTTACGGCATGCCCGCTCCCGGCAACGCCGTGGACCGGGCAACGGCCTACATCGGCTCGTGGGCGCACCGCCGCGGGGTTCTGGCGGTGGCTCCCGGCGGGCTGCTCATGGTCGCCGGGTCGCCGCTGGCCCGGCGGCTGCGGCGGCGGCTGTACGGGCGCGTCGGCCGGAGCGCGTTCTCGCTGGGCCCGCTGTTCACCGGCGCGATGGCGGGTGCGGTGCTCAACAGCAGGGAGACCCGCAGGCTCGGTCAGGAGATCCGTGCCGACCTGCGCCGTGAGGCAGAGTCCCGCGGCGTGCGGCCGGGCTGGGAGCCGCCAGCTATCGACGAGCCGGCCTGGCCGGCGCCGCAGGCACAGGCGCCCCGCCGGAAGGCCAGCGTCCGCCGGCGCCGCCGGGCACAGCCCACCGCCCTGCCGCCCGGCGGTGAACCGCTCCGGTAATCCCGGCCTGGCCAGAGCCCGGCCAGCTTCGTAAACTCCCCAGGATGGCCGAATCCGTGAAGGACCCCTCCCCCGCCGGGCCGCTTCGCGAGCGGCAGCACATTCCGTGGCACGCCCGGTGGCGGCTCACCCGTCCCGGCGCGCGGCCCGGATGGGTGCCGGTCTGGTCGGTGCCCGCGGCGACGCGGGCTGTCCGCGCCACCCTGGTGATGCCCAGCCTGTTCGCGCTGACCGCCAAGGTCATCGGCGACCCGCAGATGACCCTGTTCGCGGTGTTCGGCAGCTTCGCCACCCTGGTGCTTGTCACGTTCGGCGGGACCAGGCGGGACAAGGCGGTCGCGCACCTCGGCCTGGCGGTGACCGGCAGCGCCGTTCTCGTCATCGGGACCCTGGTCAGCAATACGGCCTGGATGGCGGCCCTGGTCACCATCCCGGTGACCTTCGCCATCATCTTCGCGGGCGTGGCCAGCCCGAACGCCCAGGCCGGCGTGCTCGGCGCGCTGCTTGCCTACATTCTGCCTGCGTGCTCGCCCGCCGCGGCGAGCACGATCGGTTCCCGGCTCGCGGGCTGGTGGCTCGCTTCCGCGGCCGGCACGGTGGCCGTGCTGCTGCTGTCACCCCGGCCGCCAGGGAACCGGCTGCGGGCCCGTGCGGCGCAGACCGCCGCCGCGCTGGCGGCGTACCTGAACGCGGCCATCCGCGGCACCGCGACGACCGGGCACAGGGACACGGCCCTGGCCGCCCGGCACGAACTGAAGACCGCGTTCGCCGCCGGCCCGATCCGGCCGACCGGCCTTGCCACCACCGACCAGGGGCTGGCCAATGTGGTCGAACTGCTCGAATGGTCCTGCACCCTGGTCAGCGACGCGCTGGACGGCCACCTGGACCTGACCCACGCGGCAGCGCAGGACCGTGAACTGCTCGCCGCCGCTGCCGGGCAACTGACGGCGACCGCGGCCCTGCTCGGCGGCCAGGACCCGAGCCTGGACATCGACAGGCTGCGGCAGGCCAGCGCCGCGAGCACGGCCCACCAGCAGACGCTGGCCGGCGACCCGGCGGACGTCCGCGCCGCCGCGGCGCTCGCCGCGCACGCCCAGTCCATCGCCCTGGCGGCCCAGGCCGCGCTGGCGGACGCGCTGATCGCCGCGGGCAAGGCCAGCCCCGAACTGGTCGAGGCCGAGCGCCGCCGCTGGTACGGGCTGGCGGACGGCGCCGGGCCCCGGCACGCGGCCGGGCTGGCCGACGCCGCCGGGTTCCTGGCCAGGCACGCCAGCCTGCGGTCCGTCTGGTTCCGTAACAGCGCGCGCGGCTCGGTCGCCATCGCCGCGGCGGTCGCCATCGCCTCGCTCAGCGGCGTGCAGCACGGATTCTGGGTGGCGCTCGGCACGCTGTCGGTGCTGCGCACCACCGCGGCGTCCACCGGGACCACCGCGATGCGGGCGCTGGCCGGTACCGCCGTGGGCTTCGTCGCCGGTGCGCTGCTGCTGCTCGCCATCGGTACCGGGCCCGCCGCCCTGTGGACAGTGCTGCCCCTCGCCGTGTTCGTCGCGGCCTATGCACCGGGTACCGCGCCCTTCGCGGTAGGCCAGGCGGCCTTCACCGTCACCGTCGTGGTGATCTTCAACCTGCTCGCCCCGGCAGGCTGGCAGGTCGGCCTGCTGCGGATCGAGGACGTGGCCATCGGCTGCGCGGTGAGCCTGGTGGTCGGGGCCGCCTTCTGGCCCCGCGGCGCCGCCGCCATCGTCGGCGACGATCTCGCCGATGCGTTCCGGCACGGCGAGCGGTACCTCACCCAGGCCGTGGACTGGGCGCTCGGCCTGCGGCAGCGGCCGCCGGAGAACGCGGTCGCGGCCGTCAACGCCAGTGCGCGGCTGGACGAGGCGCTGCGCGCTTACCTGGCCGAGCAGGGCACCAAACGGCTGGCCAACGGTGACCTGTGGACCCTGGTCATGGGCTCGACCCGGCTGCGGCTCACCGCGTACGCCGTGGCCAGCCTGCCCGCCAACGGGAACGGGACCGGGGCACCGGACAACGGGCGGGCCCGCGCCGACGCCGACCCGGACCTGGTCGCGTTCCGCAAGCAGACCGCGGACCTGGCAGGCTTCTACGACCGCGTCGCGGGCCAGGTCGGGCCGCCCGGCCACGCGCCGCCGCCTGAGGTACTGCCTGCCCCGGAAGGGCCCGACTACCCGAACGGCGTGGCCTGCGCGGGCAACACGCCCCCGTACTACCGCCCCGACATGCTCTGGGTGGGCGAGCACCTCTACCATCTGGCTGAGCAAGGGCAGGCGATCGCAGTACCGGCCGCGAAAGTGGCTGAGGCGCGGCAACTGCCCTGGTGGCGCTAGGGAGCGCGGCGGCAGGAAACCGGGCAACGGAGGTAGCGGTGGCGGGGCGGTTCGAGCAGATATTCGGCGCGGGCACCAAGCCGCTCATCGCCATGGCGCACCTCGGGCCGCTGCCGGGGACCCCGCTGCATGACGAGGCGAGCGGCGTCCAGGGCATCGTCGACGGCGTCGCCCGCGACCTCGACGTGCTGCTGCAGTTCCCCTTCGATGCCGTCATGTTCTGCAACGAGGGCGACCGGCCCTACTCGCTGCGCGCCGGGTTCGAGGGAGTCGCCGTCATGGCCCGGGTGGCCGCGGATCTGGCCCCCAGGGACCGGCCGTTCGGCGTGGACTTCCTCTGGGACGGCCGCGCCGCGCTCGCGGTCGCCGCGGCCACCGGCGCCGCGTTCATCCGCGAGGTCGTCACCGGCGCCTACGAGTCCGACATGGGCGTCTGGGCCCCGGACGCGGGCGAACTGCTGCGTTACCGGCGCACCCTCGGCGCACAGCAGATCGCCGTGTTCATGAACGTCACGCCCGAGTTCGCGTCCACCCTCGGCACCCGCTCGGTGGGCCAGCTTGCCCGGTCGGCGGCCGTGTCCAGCCTGGCGGACGCGATCTTGGTGTCCGGCCCGATGGCCGGCGCGGCACCGGACCCGGCAGCGGTCCGCGAAGCCAAGCAGGCCGCCGGCGACCTGGCCCCCGTGCTGGCGAACACCGGGGCCAAGGCCGGCAACGTGGCGTCGTTCCTCGAGGTGGCGGACGGCATCATCGTGGGCTCGGACCTCAAGGAAGGCGGCGGCACCTGGAACCCGGTGGACCCCGAGCGGGTCAAGCGATTCCTGGAGGCGGCCGGCCGCGCGTAGCCACGGCCAGAAGGCAATGAGCGAGCTGCTGCTGGGGCTGGACATCGGCACGACGGCGACCAAATGCGTGCTCGTCGATCCTGGCCGGGGAGTCATCGCCGGGGAATCCCGCCCGGTGACGTTGTCCACGCCGCAGGCCGGCTGGGCGGAGGAAGACCCGGCCACGTGGTGGCGTAATGCACGTGAATTGATTCCTGCCGTGCTGACGGCCGCGGGCGCGGGCGGCGGGGACGTGCGCGGCATCGGCGTGGCCGGCATGGTGCCCGCCCTCATCTGCCTCGACGAGGCGGGCCGGCCGCTGCGCCCGTCGATACAGCAGAACGACGCCAGGGCCGCCGCCGAGGTGGCCGCGCAGCGGCACGCGCTGGCCGGCGCGGACGTGCTGCACCGCACCGGTTCTGCGATCACCCAGCAGTCGATCGGCCCCAAGGTGGCCTGGCTGCGCGAGCACGAGCCGCAGGTGCTGTGGCAGACCGCGGCCATCTGCGGGTCCTACGACTTCGTGGTGCGGTGGCTGACCGCCGGCGCGGCACCGGTCGAGGCGAACTGGGCGCTGGAGAGCGGCCTGTACGACTTCCGCGCGGGCGAGTGGGCGGCCGACATCTGCCAGGCCGCCCAGGTGGACCCCGGCTGGCTGGGCCCGGTGGCGCCGCCGGCCACGGTCCTCGGCACCGTGGCCTGCGCCGAGCTGCCGCGCCTGCGCGGCGTGCCGGTGGTGGCGGGCGGGGCGGACCACGTGGCCGGGGCGCTCACCGCCGGCCTGGTGGCCGACGGGGACGTGGTGGTCGAACTGGGCGGGGCCGGGAACATCCTGGTCCGGTCCGCCGAGCCGATCGTGGACGACCGGCTGTTCCTCGACTATCACCTGGTCCCCGGGGCCTGGGTGCCGAACGGCTGCATGGCCGCCACCGGCAGCCTGGTGCGCTGGTTCCAGCGGGAGATCGGCGGTGGCGCCAGCCTCGCCGGGCTTGACGCCGAGGCGGCGCTGGCCGGGGCCGGCGCGGGCGGGCTCGTCCTGACGCCGTACTTCCTCGGAGAGAAGACGCCGGTCAACGACCCGCTGGCGCGCGGTGCGCTGGTCGGCCTGCACCTCGGGCACGGCCGCGGGCACCTGTTCCGCGCGGTGCTCGAAGGGACCGCGTTCGGCTTCGCGCACCACGCCGACGTGCTGCGCGACCTGGGGGCCCGGCTGGACCGGGTGAACCTGACCGGCGGCGGGAGCCGGTCGGTGCTGTGGCGGCAGATCCTCGCCGACGTGCTCGGGCTGCCGGTGACGCACCGCGACCACGACCACGGCGCGGCCCTGGGCGCGGCGTTCGCGGCGGGCATGGGCACGGGCGCGTTCGGGTCCTGGGACGCCATCGCCGGGCTCACCGCTACGGCCGGCCGCACCGAGCCAGAACCGGCTACGGCCGGCCGCTACGCGGAGCTGTACGGGGTGTACCGCTCGCTGTATCCGGCACTGCTCGACCAGCAGCACACGCTGGCCCGGCTGTCCCAGTCCGGCGGGGGCCGGGCGCCCGGGGCGCCGGCGGGCGGCGCCGCTCCCCCGGCCCGCGGCGACCGCGTCGAGCGCGCTGGCGAAGACCTCGGCGATCCGGCCGATCTCCGCCTCGGTGATCACGAACGGCGGGGAGATCTGCAGGGCCACGCCGCGCAGCAGCCGGGTGATCACGCCGCGCTCGCGGATCTCGGCCACCAGCCGCGGGCCGATCCCCGGGTCGGCGGCGCGGGCCTCCTCGGCGATCTCCACGGCGGCGAGCAGCCCGGTGCCGGCGCGCACCTCCCCGACCAGTTCATGCCCGGCCAGCGGGGCGAGGGCCCGGGCCAGCTCCGGCTCCAGCCGGGCCACCCGCGCGACAAGCTGCTCCCGCTCGATCAGGTCCAGGTTCGCCGCTGCGACCGCGCACGCGGTGGGGTGCGCGGAATAGGTGTAGCCGTGCCGGAACACCTCCGCGGAACCGGGGCGCCAGAACGGCTCGGCCACCCGGGCGCTGGCGATCACCGCGCCGATCGGCGCGTACCCGGAGCTCAGCCCCTTGGCCGTGATGATCATGTCCGGATCCAGGCCGAACCGCTCGCTGGCCAGCCAGGCACCGGTCCGGCCGAACCCGGTGATCACCTCGTCGGCGATGAACAGCACATCGTGCCGCCGGCAGATCTCCCTGACGCTGGCCAGGTAGCCCTCTGGCGGCGGGTACACCCCGCCGGCCCCGACCACCGGCTCGCAGAAGAACGCGGCTACCCGCCGGGCGCCTGCTGTCTCGATCGCCTTCTCGAGTGCCGGCGCATCGTCCCAGGCCACATGCTCGACGAGACTTACCAGCGGAACGAAGGGCTCGGTGTTGGCCGGGATCCCCCCCAGCGATGTGCCGTACGCGTTCATGCCGTGATAGGCGTGCGACCGGGCGATCGTGACCTGCTTGTCGTGCTGGCCCAGCGCGCGCCAGTAGCTGCGGGCCAGCTTGGCCGCGGTGTCCACGGCGTCAGACCCGCCGCCCGGCGTGAAGAACACCTTGGCGCCGGGCATCGGGGCCAGGCCCGCGACCCGGCGGGCGAGCGCCTCGGCGGGCTGGTTGGAGAACGGCTCGAACGTCTGGTAGGCGGCTAGCTGGCGCATCTGCGCGGCGGCCGCGTCCGCGAGTTCCGCCCGGCCGTGCCCGACGTTGCAGTACCAGAGGCTGGCCAGGGCGTCGAGGTAGGCACGGCCGTGGTCGTCATAGACCGTGGAGCCCTCGCCGCGGACGATCGTCACGGCGTGGCCGGCCAGGCTCGCCATGTTCGCGAACGCGTTCCACAGCACCGGCTCGGCCGGTATGCCCGCGCCATCCGGCCTGCTCGAATCCCACGGCTTCAGCCCCATTGACCCATCCTCTCGCGGCTGGTTAGAGTCCCCTAAACCTACTGTCTTACCGTAGACGAGGGAGCAGCGGCATGAGCGAATCCGGGTCCAGCGCCAGCGCTCCGGGGGCGGCCGGCCAGGCAGATCACCACATCACCGAGGACATTGTCGATCTCCACCAGTTCGGCTACCCGCAGAAGCTGCGGCGGACGATCGGTGCCTACACCTCGTTCGCACTCGGCTTCTCGATGATCACGATCACCACGACGATCTTCACGCTGTTCGCCCAGCCGTTCCAGACGATCGGCGGCGTGGCGATCTGGCTGTGGATCCCGGTGACCCTCGGCATGCTGACGATCACCGCCGTCTACGGGCACCTGGCCGCCCGGCTGCCGGTCACCGGCTACGCCTACCAGTGGTCCAGCCGGATCGTGAACCGGGACTACGGCTGGTTCAGCGGCTGGACCGCGCTGCTGTCGTTCTTCGTGGGCACCGCGTCCATCGCCGTGGCCATGGCCGCCGTGTTCGCCCCGGAGATCTGGAGCACGCCGACGCACGGCGACATCGCCCTGTTCGCGGCCATCGCCATCGTCGCCGCGGTCGCGGTGAACATCGTCAGCATCAGGGCCGCGACCATGTTCAACAACGTCGGCGCGTCCGCGGAGCTGATCGGGACCCTCGGGCTCACCGTGGTCCTGGGGATCGGCCTGTTCTTCTTCGCGCACAAGCAGGGGCCCAGCGTCCTGGTGCAGACCGGCTCCAGCCTCGGCGGCCCGGTGAACATCACCACGATCGGGCTTGCGCTGCTGTTGCCGGTCTATACGCTGCTCGGCTGGGAAGGCTCGGCCGACCTGGCCGAGGAGACCAGGGACCCGCGCCGCGTCGCGCCCACCGCCATGTTCCGGTCCGTGATCATCTCCGGCATCGCCGCGTTCTTCGTGTACGCGATCTTCGCGATGGCGATCCCCGGCTCGATCGCCGCGACCGCGAACGGCACGCAGAACGCGATGATCGCGGTATTCGAGGCGCACTTCGGCTCCGGGCTGGGACTGCTGCTGAAGATCATCGCGTTCGTCGCGATCTTCTCCGCGCTGCTCGCCAACGTGACCGTGGCCACCCGGATGTGCTTCTCCCTGTCCAGGGACAAGATGCTGCCCGGCTGGCAGTGGCTGTCGCGGGTCAACGACAGGACCAGGACGCCGATCTACTCGATCCTGCTGGTCGGGCTGGTGGCGCTGGTGGTGAACCTGCTCTCGGCGGGCATCGTCACCCGGGTGGTCGCGATCGTGGCGGTCACCTACTACGGCACCTACGTGTTCACCATGGTGGCCACGCTGATCGGCGCGAAGCGGGGCACGATTCCGCAGGCGGGCCCGCAGTACTTCAACCTCGGCAGGTGGCTGGTGCCGCTCGCCTGGATCGGCATCGGCTGGTCCGCGATCGTGATGCTGTACATGACCGTCCCCGCGGTCAACCACGTGGCCGGTGAGTACACGGTCTACTTCGAGATCCTCGGCGTCCTCTGGTACTTCTTGTACCTGCGGCGCCGGATACGGTCGGGGGAGGCGGGCCCGCCGCTCGCGGCACTGCCGGCGGGCGAGGCCGCCGAGGAGATGGAGATCACGAAGGAGAGCCTGTAACGACGGCGCTCTCCGCGGGAGCGTGAGGCCTATGACGCCCAGGCTGCGGGTGTCCGAGGCTGCCCAGCTGGCCGGCGTCAGCCCCTCCACGCTCCGGGCGTGGGAGTCCTCCGGGCTGATCACTCCGGCGCGCACCGGCCGGTACCGCTGGTTCAGCCAGCGGGACGTCAAGGACCTGCAGGAGATCGCGTCGCTACGGGCCCGGGGCTTCAACGTCGCCGCGATCCGCAGCATGCTCCGTGGCGGCGATGGGCGGCGTTCCGGGCCGGGCGGGCAGCCGCCGGGCGCGAAGCCGCCCGAGCAGCCACTCGGCGAAAAACTGCGCGCGGCGCGGCACCGCCGCGGGCTGAGCCTGCGGGACGCGTCCCGGCTGGCCGGGCTTTCTGTGTCGCACCTGTCCGCTATCGAGTGCGGCACCAGGAACGCGTCCCTGGCAGGCCTGCAGCGGCTCGCCGTGGCGCTCGGCATCGGCGTGTCCGACCTGTTCGGTGACGAGCAGCGGCCGCAGCGGCGCCTGGTGCGGGCCGGCCAGCGCCCGGTGCTTGACACCGGCGACCGCCGGGTCCGCATCGAGTCGCTGTCCGTGGGCGCCCAGCTCCTGGAGCCGCACATCTACCTGGTCGAGCCGGGCGGCGGCTCCCAGGGCTCCTACCACCACGACGGCGAGGAGACCGTCTACGTACTGGAGGGCGAGGTGGAGTTCTGGCTCAACGAGGTGGAGCGGCACACCGTCCGGGCCGGAGACTGCCTGACGTTCCCGAGCAGCCTCGCCCACCGGTGGCAGAACCCGGGCACCGGACGGCTGGCGATGCTGTGGGTGAACACGCCGATCACGTTCTGACCGCAGGGCGGCTCAGCCGGAGACCGTGATTTCCTTCCAGAGCCCGCCATTGATGTTGAGGTTGTTCCCGGTGGCCGTGCCGGGGCCGTGGTCCCCCACGTAGGTGTACAGCGGGTGCCCGTTCCAGGTGACCTGCTTGGTGCCGTCGGTCCTGGTGATCGTGGCGAAGGTGCCGGGGATGCCCGCCGCGGCGGACGCGGCACCGATCACCGGCGGCCAGTACGCGGCGCAGCTTCCGTAGCAGCTCGACTTGCCCGGGGTGGTGTCCGCGGCGAACGTGTACACCGTGAGCCCCTTGGCGGTGGTGAGCACGGTGACGCTGCCGACCTTGCCGGTCTTCAGCGCCGCAGCGCCACTGCCGGCCGTGGCTGCCGGGGCGCCCGCCCCGGCCTCGGCGATGAGCAGCAGCACCAGGGCCACGACCGAGACCACGGCGACCAAGGTCCGCGCCATCGGTATCCCGGCCAGCAGCCGGGCCAGCCCCTGGCCGGGGCCGCGGCTCCCGGCCGCGGCTTCCGGGGAGACGGCGAACAGGCCAAGCACGGCGAACGCGGCCACCTCGAGGAGCCCGGCGACTATCCCCGCGGTGGTGCGGACCTCGGTGTAGCCGAACAGGCCGACCCAGACCGACAGCAGGTATCCGGCCAGGGTGGCCACGGCGAACCCGGCGCCCAGCGCGGCCACGACCGGGTTGCCGGTGGCCAGCACCGCGGCGGCCAGGACGAACCCGGCGATCACCTGGAGCAGGAACAGCGGGCCGATGGTCGGGATGTTCCGGAATCCGGTCAGGTACAAGTCGAGGTGGATCGCCGCAGTCGCCGCCAGCAGCCCGCCCCGGTGACCCGGAGCACCGGCTGGACCCAGCTACTGCGCACCACCGCATGTGCACTCTCCATAACTGGATCACGGTACTCGGCTCCCGATGGTTCATCTATGGGTTGGGCGGGTGGATCGCCGTGGTCCTGGCTGGCCCGGCATGCCCGCGCGGCAGGCGTGCCGGCCTGGCCTGGCCTGCGTGAGACCGGCCAGCCGCCGGTTGACGCGCTCAGAAGATGTAGGGGATCAGCATTTTGGTTGCCTGCTTGTAGCGAGGGTACGTGTCGGGGAAGAGCCCGGCCATGTAGCGTTCTTCCATTACGGCGCTATAGATGAAATACGCCCCCAGCAGGACAACCGCTATCAGCCAATACAAGCTGACCGCTACCGCGGTACCGACCATCGCTAGAATGAGGCCGGAGTAAATAGGGTGACGAATAGTGCGGTATGGGCCGGTCGTCACCAGTTCCGGATCGGCTTTCTCGGTCATTGGCATCCCCCAGTTACGGCCGAGATAGACCCTGGCCCAGATGGCCAGCGCCAATCCAAGCAGGAAGATAACGAGGCCGATGGCCTGCAGCCATGGATCGCTCGTGACGACGTGATGCCCTTTGAAAACTCTGAGCCTGGCCAAGAGAAGAATAATAAGAACGATCGCGACCCGGGAACCCGCAAACCGGCTCCATCGGGTCCGTCCAGCCTTCACGCCGGCGGATGCCACGAGCCAATAGATCCAGAAGGCAACCCAGCAGACAAAGATGACAGTGTCGATAATATACATTGACGAAACCACTACCTAACTGCCCGGGTGTTCCGGGGAACATTGGCGGGTGTCGCGTCCTGACGTGATCACCTTACCGCTCCCATACATCGCCGAAAGCCTGCCCCATCCTGCGGCCCTGTCGGCCGGGGACATCATTTCCGGGCAGCGCCCGGGCGATGTGGCCGTTGCCTGGCATGCCGATGACAGGTGCTGGATGACCAGTGCTGCGTGAGGTGCTGCGGGTGCGCACCGGCCCGGTCACCGGCCGGTCGTGGACGGGCCGGCGCCGGGGCTTTGCGAACAGCGTTTCCGAACGGATAGGCTTAGTTCGCAAACATCGTTTGCGAACTAGGTTCCCGGGAGGCACCGTGACAGACCCCAGGCCCGGCCCCACCCGCTACGCATGCAACGGCGCGGCCGAAATCGCCTTCGAAGAACTCGGCGGTGCCGGGGGTGAGCCCCTGCTGCTGGTGATGGGCCTGGGGGTGTCCCGGTTCTGGTGGCCACCTGGGTTCGTCGCCGAACTGGCCGGCCAGGGCTTCCACGTGGCCGCCTACGACCAGCGCGACGCCGGCGAGTCCACCCACTTCCCCGCCGCCGGGCGGGCGGTGCTAGCCCGGGGGAGCACTCCGCCTCCCCGGGGGCAAGCCCCCGGACCCCACGGCCCGGAACCCCCCGGGGCGCCGATGGCGTCTGGGCAAGCGGCAGACCCCATCGCGCAGCCCGCTGGCCGCCGCGCTGCGCCGCCGCTCGGTCGCCTACTCGGCCGAGGACATGACCGACGACGCGGTGGCGGTGCTCGACGCCCTCGGCTGGGATTCCGCGCACCTGTTCGGGCACTCGATGGGCGGCCAGCTCGCGCAGCGCACCGCACTGCGGCATCGCCAGCGGGTGCGCAGCATCACCTCGTCGGCCTCGCTGCCGAGCGATACCGGCGGGCTGGGCGCCGCCCGCTACGTGCACCTGGGCCTGGTGGCCAGGATGGCCAGGATGCGGTTTCCCGAGGGCCGGGACGGCGACATCGCCCTCGGCCTTGCGCTGGCGCGCATGGTGGCCTCCCCCGGCTACCCGTTCGACGAAGCCGAGGCGCGGGCCCGGATCGAGCGCGACCTGGTCAGCGGCGTCCGCGACACGGCGGCGCAGAGCCGTCAGGTGGGAGCCAAGTGGCACGGCGGGCGGCTGTCGGAGCTGCGGGTGCCGACGCTCGTGCTGCACGGCGAGCGTGACCCGCTGCTGCGCCCGGCCGCCGCCAGGCGCACCGCGGCCGCGATCGACGGCGCCCGGCTGGTGCTGCTGCCCGGCGTCGGGCACGACCTGCCCGCCGCGGTGTGGCCGCGGGTGGCCGGTGAAGTCCGGGCCCTGGCCGACCGGGCCGCGGTGCGCACCGGAGGATAGTGTCACCAACAGGTACGGCCGTCCGGATGAGGGGATCGTGATGACGACGCCGTCAGCGGGATGGGATTCCTCGTACGAGGGCAGCGCGCCGCCCTGGGACATCGGCCGGCCGCAGCCTGCCTTCGTGCGCCTGGCCGACAGCGGGCTGCTGTCCGGCAGGCTGCTCGACGCCGGCTGCGGCACCGGGGAGCACGTGCTGCTGGCCGCGGCGCACGGCGCGGACGCGATGGGCGTGGACCTGTCCGGGCTCGCCATCGAGAAGGCCCGGGCCAAGGCGGCCGAGCGCGGCCTGACCGCCCGGTTCGAGGTCGCCGACGCGCTGCACCTGGAACGGCTGGCGGAGCGATTCGGCACCGTCATCGACAGCGGTCTTTTCCACGTCTTCGACGACGCCGACCGGCCCAGGTACGTGACCAGCCTGGCGGCCGTCGTCGAGCCGGGCGGCAGCTACTACATGATGTGCTTCAGCGACAGCCAGCCGGGGGTCTGGGGGCCCCGCCGGGTGCGCGAGGAGGAGATCCGCGCCGCGTTCGCCGACGGCTGGGAGATCGTGAGCCTCACCCCGGACCAGTTCTCGATCAACCCCATCGAGGGCGCCAACACGGCCCAGGCCTGGCTGGCGGTCATCCGCCGCCGCTGACGGCGGGACAGGTGGCCCGGGCAGCGGCCGGCCGGCGGCACGGCTGGCCCGTGCGCGGGCACGGCCGGCCCGGCTTCCCGTTACCATCGGTGGTGTACCTGGGCGCGGATGCGGCGGTCGTAGATGTCCTCGATGCCGCGCAGTTGCTCGCCGGTGAGCGGCGGCAGGCCCGCCGCGGCGGCGTTCTGCCGTGCCTGCTCCGGGTTCCGCGCACCAGGGATGACGGTGGTGACGCCCGGCTGCTGTATGACCCAGCGAAGCGCGGCCTGTGCCGGGGCGGTGCCCGCCGGCAGCAGGGCGGCGAACTCCCGTGCCGCGTCGACGCCGGTGTCGAAGTCCACGCCAGAGAAGGTCTCCCCCACGTCGAACGCCTCGCCATGCCTGTTGTAGGTGCGATGGTCGCTGGCGTCGAACGTGGTGTCGTGGGTGTACCGGCCCGACAGCAGGCCCGAGGCCAGCGGAACCCGCGCGATTATCCCCACCCCGGCGGCCTGCGCGGCGGGCAGCACCTCCTCCAGCGGCTTGCGCCGGAATGCGTTGAAAATGATCTGGACGCTCGCGGTGCCTGGCCGCCCGATAGCGGCCAGCGCCTCGGCGCAGGTCTCCACGCTCACCCCGTACGCGGCGATGCGCTTCTCGGCCACCAGCGTGTCCAGGGCGTCGTAGACCGCGCCGGAAGAGAAGACCGGCGTCGGCGGGCAGTGCAACTGGACCAGGTCAAGCGTGTCGGTGCCCAGGTTGGCCCGTGACCGGTCGGTCCACGCGCGGAAGTTGGCGAGGGTGTACTCCGCCGGGTCCTGCGGCACGCGGCGGCCCATCTTGGTGGCCACCGTGATCGGCAGCCCCGGGTGGGCGGCGAGGAACTGACCGATCAGGCGCTCGCTGCGGCCGTCGCCGTAGACGTCGGCGGTGTCCAGGAACGTGACGCCTGCCTGCACGGTCGCGTCCAGCACGGCCAGCGCATCGGCGTCGGCGACCTCGCCCCAGTCCGCCCCGAGCTGCCAGGTGCCAAGGCCGACCACGGAGACGGCGCGGCCGGTACGGCCCAGAATGCGTTCTTCCACGAGGAAAGA